>CAWJGW010000065.1:0-63176 GCA_963842405.1 uncultured Isosphaeraceae bacterium
CCGACGGAGCAATCAAACTCGAACGTGTCGCTAGATCTAGCGGCATGACCTGCCCTTTCTCATGTCAGGTGTGACTCAACCGATCCCTAGAAATCATCCGACACCAAGAGAGGCAGCCCCTTACCCGGCCCTTTCCGGACCTGCAACGGCTCAACGGCGGCCCAACCTGCGACCGGCCGACCCCTCCCTACCGGGACAGTCACCTGATTTGGATGTCGATGGGTCCCTTTCGTTCGCACGACCGAACCACTTCCGATCGACCGCCGACGTCTTTCGTCAAGCCATTCTGTCCTCTTTCCTATCTTGTTCGCTCCAGTCGTTCCGACCATCACCAAGGTTACCGTAAAGCCGCAATCTACCCAAGCTACTCAAACCTATTTGCTGAGAGGGCGGCGGCGTGGTAAATTATGCTAACGAGGCAATTTTTGAGGATCGCGGTATCGGGCTTGCCGGCAAAGTTGGATCCGCACGTTAAGGCATCGTAGGTTCAGGAATGATGACCAGGAGGATTTTGGACCGAGTGAATCGTTCAAGCGGGTGGGGTTCCAGACCATTGAACGACCAATGGCGGTGGGGCTGCGCCGAGCGCAGGAGGCCATTGAGTTTAACGCGGGAGGCGGAGACACGGAAGGATGGGAGCGACGATCAGGAAACGGCCCACACATCATTTGAGACACAGCGACGATTGAGCGTGGGGGAACCAATGGAGCGCGTGGTCATAACCGGAATCGGCATTGTCGCGCCCAACGGGATTGGCCGTCGCGAATTCAGCGAGGCCATCTTTCAGGGGCGGTCCGGGGTGGACTATATCAATGGCTTCGACACCACGGGCCTGAACATCAAGATCGCCGGCGAGGTCAAGAACTTCGACGTGCAGCCCTATCTGGGCGATCACAAGAAGAACCTGAAATTGATGAGCCGGGCGGTACGATTCGCCGTGGGAGCTGCCGCGATGGCGGTCTCCGATGCGGAACTGGAAACCGGCGGGCTGGATCCGGCGCGGTTTGGAGTCTGCATGGGAGCGGGGATCACGCCGGTGGACGTGGGTGAACTGGTTCCTCCCATTCTCCGAAGCGTGGACTCGGACGGAAGTTTCGACGTCACGCGGTTCGTCCAGGCGCGGTCCGAGTCGATCTTCCCGCTCTGGTTGCTCCAGCATCTCCCCAACATGGCGGCCGCGCACATCTCGATCCTCCATCAGGCGATGGGTCCCAACAACACGATCGTGACGGCCTGCGCGGCAGGGACGCAGGCCGTGGGAGAAGCCTTCCGCCTGATCGCGCGCGGCGACGCCGACGTCATGCTGGCCGGCGGTTGCGACAGTCGGCTGGACCCGCAACTCCTGGTCGCCTATTCCGCGATGAAGGCCGTCAGCCTGTCGATGCGGCCCCCGGCCGAGGTCTCGCGGCCCTTCGACGCCGAGCGTGACGGCTTCGTCCTGGGAGAAGGGGCCGCCGTGATGGTGCTCGAAGGATACGAGCGTGCTCGACAGCGCGGGGCGACGATCTACGCCGAGTTGACCGGTTACGGCTCCTCGTTCGACGCCTTCGGGATCACCCGGCCCGAGCCCGAAGGGCGCGGTGCCGCCCTGTCGATGACGGCGGCCCTCCGGGAAGCCCGTGCCAACCCGAGCGATGTCGATTACATCAACGCTCACGGCACCAGCACGAAGCTGAACGACTTGATGGAGACCGTCGCCGTCGAAGCGCGTCTTCGGCCACAGGGCCACCTCGATCCCCATGAGCTCGCAAAAGTCGATGATCGGACACCTGATCGGAGCCTCCGGCGCCGTCGAGGCCGCGGCCACCGCGCTCTCGCTTCACCGCGGTGTCATCCCCCCCACCATCAACCTGGCCACTCCCGACCCCGATTGCGACCTCGACTACGTTCCCAATACATCGCGCGAGATGCCCGTCCAGACCGCCATCTCCAATAGCTTCGGCTTCGGCGGCCAGAACGCCTCGCTCGTCATGTGCAGGGTCTGCCGGACGACCGCGATGGTCCCTTCGCGGATGCGGCTCCGGACGACCCCAGAATCCCGCAACATCGGCAGGCCCGCTGGAACTCACTGGCGGGCGGCGCCACGGAGATTAAGATGTCGCTTCTTCCCTCGCACTTCGCGGGTGAACCAGCGACTCGAGGACTCCGTGATGCTGCAACGGCGGCTGGGACTGCTCCAGGCAGTCAGCCTGAACATGTCTTTGATGGTGGGAATCGGCCCGTTCGTCACGATTCCGCTCCTCCTTGAAGACGATGGTAGGTCCCCAGGCCATGCTCGGATGGATCCTCGGGTGCATTGGTCGCCATCAGCGACGGCATGGTCTGGAGCGAACTGGCCGCAAACTTCCCGGGCTCGGGTGGCACATATCACTTCTATGACGCCGTCTACGGGGAGTCGCGCAGTCGGCCGATCGCTCAAGTTCCTGTTCGTATGGCAGTTCCTCTTCAGCGGACCCGCTGGAAATCGCGACGGGTGCCATCGGGCTCGCGCAGTATCTCGGATTCTTCTTTCCCGCTCTGGCCAGGCCCGCCTGGAACTGGGGATGGTTCCTACCCTCGATCGAGCAGAATGTCGCCTGGACGCAGGTTGCCGCGATCGGCGTCATGGCGATTGTTACCCTCATGGCCTACCGTCGAATCGACACGCTGGGCCGGCTGATGGTCGTCCTTTGGGCGGGCATGCTCCTCACCGTCGCCTGGGTGATCGTGACGGGTCTGACCCACTTCGACGCGAACCTGGCGTTCGACTTCCCCGAGCGGGCCTGGCACGTGGATGGCCCATGGGCGTTCGGTCTCGGTGCGGCGCTGGGGATCGCGATGTATGACTTGCTGGGATACTACCAGATTTGCTACCTGGGAGATGAGGTCGCCAACCCGTCCCGGACCATCCCCCTCTCGATACTCATCTCCGCGGTCGTCGTCAGCCTGATCTACCTGGTGATGAATGTGGGGATCCTCGGTGTGCTCCCCTGGCGGGAGGTTCTGGACACGAAACACATCGCCAGCGACCTGATGCTGCAAGTCCATGGTAGGAACGCCGCCGGGCTGGTCACGATCATGATCGTCTGGACGGGACTTGCGTCCGTGTTCGCCGGCTGTGCTGGGCTATAGCCGGATCCCGTATGCCTCGTCCCGTGCCGGCCATTTCTTCCGGTTCTTCGCCGCGATTCACCCGCGCGGGCTCTTCCCGCACCGTTCACTGCTGCTGGTCAGCGGGATCGCGATGCTCGCATGCCTGGCCGACCTCGGCACCGTCATCGATGCGCTGGTCACTTCCCGCATTTTCATTCAATTCGCCGGACAGATCGTGACGCTGTTTTATTGGAGGCGACGTCCAGGCGGACGGCCGTCGGCGTTCCGCATGCCCCTGTACCCGCTGCCGGCGATCATCGCCTGTCGGGATGGTTGTACGTCTTCGTGTCGTCGAAGTGGACGGTCATGGCCTATGCCGTCGGCTCGCTCGCTCCTGGGTCTCGTCGCATTCGGCATCTGGGATGCTCTCAGTCCACCTCGGTCCACTCGACCGCGATCCGAAGACCGGCGAATCGCTTGCGTCGCCGCTCGAGAGCGAGTAACATCGTTCAGGCTTACCAATTGGAACGAGGCTGTGCCCAGAGGGAATGATGTCGCTGGATAAGAGCTTGAAAAAGGCGGGGTCCCTGGCCCGTGCGCGGAATGTCTTGACCCGGGCCGAACGCTTGGCCTTGTTGCAAGAAGATGAACGGTGGCGGCCGGAAGCCGGCGTTTATAACCTTCCCAAGACCAAGTATCGACGATTGGCCCCGGGCCAGTCCGGCCCGAAGCGTCCGCAGGCCAGCGGCTGATCGCTGCGCGAATACTGGTGCCGTCTCAAAGGCGGCCTCGGGATCGCTGTCATCTCGACGCGAAGGCGAGCTGTAGACCGACCGGTACAGCGACGAGTTCGTCGTCCGACAGGGCACGGGCACGAAGGTCTGTTCCACTGGAGCGAGTTGGTTCGTGGACCAGTGGGACGGGCCTCCGTGCCCGTCTTCCTTTGGGGTCGTCTCGTTGTCCTAGCGGTCGGTCGGGACTTCGTTGATCTCGGCGATCAGGGAGAAGTCGCGCTCGGTCAATCCGCCAACGTCGTGTGTGGACGTTTCGATCCGGACTGTGCGGTAGTTCACGATCAGGTCCGGATAATGATCGGATTTCTCGATCAGGCCCCCGACCTGGTTCACGAATTCCATGGCGCGGCGGAACGAGGGGAATTGCCAGGTCCGCACCAGCATATCGCCGTGACGCTCCCATCCCTTGGCCATCGGCAGTCTTGCAACGATCTCCGCTTCGCTGAGCTTGGACATAGGACCACCTCGGACAGAGCAGAGCTTACAGGATGGCGCACGGACCAGGCCGGCGGCCAATCTTCCCTGGATGGTCAGCCTGAGAATCCAACTTCAAGCAATTTTTATTATTTCGTCTCGGATGGTTCGCCACAAGGGACGAGCGCCGGGCTTAAGCGAGGGGCGAGGCCGATGTCGATCACGCTGATGGCGTTCTGCACGGCCATCGTTGTCGTCAGCGTGCTCGGCGGGATCCTGCCCCTGGCGACCGTGCTCAATCATACCCGGCTTCAAGTGTACCTGAGCTTTTCCGCCGGGACGATGCTGGGCGCGGCGTTCTTCCACATGATCCCGGAGGCCGTGCGGGTTGGATCGGCTGGGACGGTCCGATGGACGGCCGTCGGCTTGCTGTCTTTGTTCTTCCTCGAGCGGTTCTTCTCGTTCCATCATCACGAGGACGAAGGACCAGGTGGGCGAGACGACCACGACGATCGTCGACGCCTGCCATGATCCGGCACACGATCATGGAGAGATGCACGCGACCAGCCCATCGCCGACGGTCGGGCATCCTGCCCTGGGGCTCGGCGGCATTCGGGCTGGCTGTCCATTCCCTGGTGGGGGGCATCGCACTGGCCAGCGCCGTGGCGGCGGATTTCCGCATCGGCAATGGGATGATGGGGGCACGGCTTCGGTGTGTTCATCGCAACACTCGTCCACAAGCCGGCCGATGCCCTCACGATCACGGCACTCATGCTCCGAGCTGGCGAGCAGCGACGACACACGCATCTCATCAACCTCGGTTTTTCTCTGATGATCCCGGTCGGCGTCGCCCTGTTCTGGATTGGGACTCGCGCGCGCCACGCCTTTCGCCAGGAGCCTGGACGTCCGGCGCACTGGCGTTCTCGGCGGGTACGTTTCTCTGTATCGCGCTGAGCGACCTCTTGCCCGAACTCCAATTTCACTCGCACGATCGGCTCAAACTGTCGATCGCCCTCCTGGCGGGCTTCGCCCTGATGGCCGTCACGGCCGGGCTCGAGCCCGATTCTCATCCCGAGAGGGGCGCCGCCCATCCACTTTCACCAGTCTGCCACGCCTTGAATCGCTCCCCTCACCCAGATCGACTATCGCGGCGGAATGCAACACAGATTCCCTCGGGGAGCGACCAGGACACCCGGCCGCCGTTGTGGACGACCGTTCGCTCCGCGAGTGGGCGCGGCCTGGCGTCGGAGACCCATCCCCGCCCTGGTGACTGACCTTCCATTGAGTCTGACGGCGCGGCCGTGCCGTCGGGGAGGCGGTTGAAAGTCACATCCAGGACGCACTCGGCGTGCGTGCGTGCGACCCAGTGTCTCGGCGGTGACGTAGACCACTCGCTCCAGATTCTTGTGGTCGATCGTCTGGTCAACGCGGCCCTTCCTCCATCGGCCCAGCTCGGAGACTGGTGTGAACTGGCCCGTGCGTCCCTTGACGCGGATGGCCGCCAGGTCGTGGCGGCTTGAACGGATTGTCATCGATGCCGTCGGGCGGACTGGATGATGACGGGGCCTCCTTCCTCCGGAGCCTGTTTGCCGACCCTCGACTCGTTGACCTGTGTCGCTGGAGATTTCCAGAATAAATGAAACACTCCGCCCTCGATCCCTGACTCTACACGGTGGAGTCGGGAATCAGTAGGGAGAGCCGCACCCATGCGAAACCGAGCCGTCGAAGCGGTCCTCAAGAGCGTCCGGACGCTTCTGGAGGTCGGGACATCGACGGGCCTGTCGGACAGTCAGCTCCTGGAGCGGTACCTGCTGCGGCGACGATGACGCGGCCGAAGCCGCGTTCAGGGCCCTGGTCGAGCGACATGGCCCGATGGTGCTCCGCGCCTGCCGGGGAGTGCTTCACGACACGCATGCCGCCGAGGATGCCTTCCAGGCCACTTTCCTGATCCTGGCGCGAAAGGCCGGGTCGATCCGCAAGCGGGATTCGGTCGCGAGCTGGCTGTTCGGCGTCGCGCGTCGCGTCGCGGGGAGGGCGAAGGCTCAGCGGAAGCGCAGGGCGATCCATGAGAGGGCAGGGGGGCGCGATGGCGCGAAGCGACGGCTGGGTCGTCGGATCGCCCGCCCGAGCCCATCCCGGAAATCCAGGAGGAGGTCGATCGGTTGCCGGAGCGATACCGGGCACCGATCGTCCTGTGCTACCTCGAGGGCCTGACGCACGAAGAAGCCGGCGAGCCGGCTTCGCCTGCCGGCCAGCACGGTCCGGGTGCGGCTGATGCGGGCCCGATCGCGGCTGCGCGACCGGCTGATCCGCCGCGGACTGGCCCCGGCCGCTGCTCGCGGGACTCGCAACCAGTCGCGCCGAGGCGGCGATACCCGCTCCTCTGGTGGATGAGACGCTCAAAGCCGCGATCCGGATCGCGGTCGGCCGGGCGGCGGGGGTCTCGGCCCCGGTCGCCGCCCTTGTGGAAGGAGTGATCAGAGCCATGTTCTTCGCCAAGTTGAAAATGGCCGCGGTCTTGCTGGCGGCCCTGATGTTCGCATCCCTCTTGATGATCTCGACGCTGGCGGGGCCGGCGCTGCCGGAGCAGAATCCGGCCGCCGCGAAGATCCCTGAGCCGCGCCGACCACCGACAGGCCCAGGCCCAAGGGCGAGGGCCCCGAAGTGACCGTCACGACCGTCAAACGGTCGCGCTGGGAACGAACGACGAACCAGCCCGGGACCGTGATCGCCGCCGATTCGGTCGACGTCTACGCCAGGAGTCTCCGGTTACCTGAGCAAACTCAAGGTCGACATCGGCTCCCGCGTGAAAAAGGGCGACGTCCTGGCCGAGATCTTCGATCCCGAGCTCGCGGTCGCGGTCGAAAAGGCCCGGGCGGAGGTCGAACGCGGCCAGGACCCGCGTGCAAGAAAGCCGAAGCCGCGATGCGAGTGTCACGGGCTGCCATCGACGTCGGAGCAGGCCAAGGTCCAGGCCGTCAAACGCGGCACTGGATGAGTCCGAGGCCAAGGTACAAGATCCAGAAGAGGCAACTCGATCGATTCCGGGAACGGGACCTGGCCAAGAGCGGCACAGCCGGACAAGAAGCGATCGACGAAGCGGCAGACCGGTACGCGTCGAGCCCGGGCCGGCACGGATACGGCTCGCTCTCAACTGGTAGTTGCCGAGGCCACATAGGTCGAGACGCAAGCGAAGCTCGAGGCGGCCAAGGCCGACGTGGAAGAGGCCATGAACGATCTCCGCATCGCCGAGTCCGGTCTGCACAACGCGGAAATCGATCGAGGGGTACACAAGGATCACTGCTCCCTTCGACGGTATCGTGACCCGGCGCAACTATCATGCTGGGCGCCTTCGTCCGCTCGGCCAACGCGGGGAATGTCGATCCCATCGTCACGATCGTTCGCACGGACATCATGCGAGTCGTGGTCGCCGTGCCGGACTCTGATGTTCCCTTCCTGGACGAAGGTGATCCTGCGACAGGTCCGGATCGATGCCCTGGGAGTCCGCGGGGTGTTCAAGGGTCGGATCGCCCGCACGGCCTATGCTCTGGATGCTCGCGGACCGCACTCTCCGCGCCGAGATCGATCTACCCAATGCCGACGGCCGCCTCCGGCCAGGACAATTCGGGACGAGTCACGATCTACCTCGAGACCACGCGGAACGTCCTGACGGTCCCGAATTCCGCCATCGTCGACCAAGGGGCCGAAGGCGCGGCGGTCTGCTACCGCGTCCTGGCAGGCCGTGCCGTCCGAACTCCGATCAAGCTTGGCAAGGGTGATAGCCGGCGCGTCGAGGTGCTCGAGGGCCTGAAGGAGGGAGACATCGTCATCGCCGATCCGGACGTTGGGATGCCCGACGGGCAGGCGGTCACGATCCGGCCTGACGGAGACAAACCGGCTGAACGATGAACGGCCGAAGGCTTCATTTTTCATCGACCGCCCTGGGCCGGCATCGGGGTCGGAGACCGCGGAGTGTCCCTTCTTGGATACGGGCAACTCCGACCTGCCGCGTAGGGCTTTGAGTCGATCCTTGGCGACCGACAGAGCGGCCTGGGAGAGCCGAACGTTCGCCTCGGCTTGAAGCAGCTCGGCATGGGTCTTCTGGAGATCCAGCTCCCTCGACTTGACCGCGTCCTCGAGCTGCCTCCTCGTCGTTCGGCTGAGCGCGGCCAGGCTCTTCAACGGGATCGGCTGCGTGGGCCCGTCCGGCGCCGGGGCGTGATGGGAATCTCCAACACAGTCTTGATGTCCCACTCGTGGTACGGCATGCCCAGGAGGAACTGGTTGACGCCGACCGGATCGATCCAGAAGTTCCGCTTGTTGAACGGGATCGAGTTGAAGGCGGCGACGACGTCCTTCCTCACGTCTTCCGAGGCCTGGCCCAGGTCGGCCGCCTTGGACCGATCGACAACGACAATAAAGAGATCGGGATCTTCGATCCGCGCTTTCGAGGAACCTGCCTTTGCCACAGTCGCGTTCGGTTTCACGCCACCGGCCGGGACTTGGCCAGGGAGGGCCCCCGCTTGCCCGGCGACGACCCCCGCGCCGGTCACGAGCAGGCCGGCCATCAGTAGGGCCGCTGCGTTTGTTTTGAGTTTGGTCCAGATCATGGTTCGGAGCACCTCCTCGGTCAAGGTGGCGACAGTCGTCGAAACCGTTCCGATTGTCGCCCCCGGATGCATCGCGGCCCGCGCCGTCTGTTCCACCAAGACATCGCACACGCTGACCGCCCCCGCCTCCCGCCACGATCCCACGGCCACTGCGGCGACGCTCGGGGCCACGCCACGGAGGACCAACCGGCGTCGCAGGCGTTTGCGACCCCTGGCCAGGCGGCTGCGGACCGTCCCGATCGGCCAGCCCAGGCGGCTCGCGACCTCCTCCTGCGTCAAACCCTCCAGGTAGCAGAGCACCAAGGGCACCTGGAACTTTTCCGGCAAGCGCCCAACCTCCTCGCGGAGCAAGGGCCCCCAGTCGCTCGGCTCCTCGTCAACCACGAAGGGAATGGCAGCCTCCGCCGCCCTCCTCTCATGCGCCCGCCTTCTCCTGGCGGAGGCCCTCGCGCAGCCAGCGACACGATAAGCGACGCCCAGCAACCAAGGGCCGACCGCTTCCCGATCCCGGATCGACCGAGCCCTCTCCGCCAGGACAAGGAAGGTGGCCTGAAACGCATCGTCCGCGTCGTGGGGATCTCCTAGCACGCCCCGGCAGACCCGCAGGACGCCCGAACCATGCCGCTCGACCAGGGCCGCGAACGCCCGCTCACCGACCTCGTCGCAACTCCTGGCGTACCGTTCCAGCAACTCACCGTCCGTCCAGCCCGCGAACGACCCGACGCTGAACAGCGTGCGCAATGGTCCCAGCACGTCGCCTCGCCCCTCAGTCATCACCGCTCCGGCCTCCCTCAAGTCTTCTAATTTAATAGTGTAACGGAGCGGGCCGGGCTATCCGTCGCTTCGCCCGGAATTCGCGAAGCACCACGAGTTTCCTATAGCTCTCGTAGGTTCCAGGGGCCCACAAAGACGAGCTTGGGCTTGACGCTCCCCTCGGTAATCGGTTTGACTCAAATGGGGAGTGGCGCGGATTCGGGGTGATCGTCTGGCAGTCGCCGCGGGTTGGTTCCCGCGAAGGTCTCCCGAATCGCCAGGAACGGCTTATCCGGCTCGTGACGCGGTTGCATGATGCAAGCATGTCCATCGACGCAGATCGACCGAACGAAGGATCCAACACCATGACCGTAAAGACCGTTATGGCCTCGATCGCCCGCGGGGTTGTCCTCGCGGGCTTTTTGCTGTCTCTGATCGGGGGCAGGGGGGCTGCGCTGGGCGGGGAACCCTCTGCGTTCAAGGGCGTATCACTCCGCGGGCTGGATAACGAACGGATCAAGCTTGCGGCACCGGCCGGCGGCGCGACGGTCCTGATCTTCTACTCCTCGGAATGCCCGATCTCCAATGCCTATAGCCCGACCCTCCAGGAACTGATGGGCAAGTACCGGCAGCGGCCGGTCGAGTGGGTGGGGATCTGTGTGGACCCAGACCTGAGCGATTCGGAGGTCAAGTCGCACTCCGAACGACTTCAAGCTGGGTTTCCGGATCGCCCGCGACCGCGTTCGGCTTGTTCGCGCGAAGATCGGCGCAGACCGTGACACCCGAGACCTTCGTCCTCGATGACAAGGGACAGGTCCGCTATCACGGGCGGATCGACGACCAGTTCGTCGCCCGCCGCGTCCGAAACGCCTCTCCGAGCGGAAGCGAGTTGAGAGACGCGATCGCGGCGGTCCTCGAATGGTAAGGAAGTCGCCGTCGCGCACGTCGCCGCGGTCGGCTGTCCGATCCCCGAGGCGCCCGCGGCCGTTGCCGCCCCCACTTACACCAGGGACGTGGCCTCGATCCTCCAGCAGAATTGCCAGGAATGCCATCGTCGCGGCCAGGTCGGTCCGTTCTCCCTCGAGACCTACGAGCAAGCCCGGAAACGCGCGGCGGACATCGCCGCGGTCGCCGAGGATCGGGCCATGCCCCCCTGGAAGGCGTCCCCCCACTTCGGCGTCAAGTTCAAGGACGCTCGCGTCCTGTCCGAGAAGGACATCGCCACCATCGTCGCCTGGTCGGAGGCCGGCACCCGGAAGGGGATCCGCACGATCTCCCGACACCTCCCAAGTTCCCCGACGATTGGCAGCTCGGCACGCCCGACCTCGTCGTGGATATCGGCACGGATTTTCCGATCCCCGCCTCGGGCGAACGACATCTATCGGTGCTTCGTCATCCCGACCAAGCTCGACAAGGACCAGTACGTCACCGCGATCGAGTACCGGCCCGGAAACCGTCGGGTGGTCCACCACTTGCTCACCTATGTGGACGTCTCCGGAGAGGCAAGGAAGCGAGACCAGGCCGATCCGGGACCGGGTTATTCGTGCTTCAGCGGACCGGGCGAGCCGATCCATGGCGATCTCGGCGGCTGGGCGCCGGGCATCCAGCCCAGTGCGCTGCCGGAGGGCATCGGACGGTCGTTACCTCGCGGTGGTGATATCATCGTCCAGGTCCACTACCATCCCAATGGCAAGGCCGAGACGGACCGCACTCGGATCGGGCTCCATTTCGCCCGCAAGCCGATCCGGCAGACCCTCCACTGGGCCGCGGCGGCCAACCTCGGCATGGAACTCCCGCCCGGAAACTCCAACGTCGAGATCAAGGCCGCCTGGCCGATCCCGATCGACCTCGTCGCCCACGCCGTCACCCCGCACATGCACCTCCTCGGACACGATATCTCCATGTCCATCAAGTTCCCCGACGGCCGCGAGCAGGACCTCATCAAGATCGACGACTGGGACTTCAACTGGCAGTACTCCTACTTCTTCGAGAAGCCGCTGGACCTCCCCAAGGGCTCCGTGCTGAACGTCGTCGCCCACTACAACAACTCCGACTCCAACCCCCGCAATCCGAACAAGCCGCCGAAGCTGGTCAAGTGGGGTGAGGCGACCACGGACGAGATGTGCGTGGGCTTCATCGCCGTGACCAAGAAAGGACAGGACCTGACGCGGCCCGGCGAGAAAGACGACCTCATGGAGATCTTCCACAAGCAGCGGGAAGAATACCGTGAGAAGCGCGAGAAGGCGATGAAGGAGGCCAGGGAAAAGGATGCCTCGGCGAAAGCCTCGGCCCGCTCGCGCGCGCGCCAATAAGACCGCACCCGCGCAAGCGCCGGGCGCGGGTCTGCTTCGCTGGCACTGGCCACTACGAATCGACCCGCCCGGCGCGGATCTCCATGTGATGAGAGAACGTGTCCTCGACTTCGTGCTGGGCACAGCCGGGCATATCGACCACGGCAAGACGGCGCTGGTCCGCGCCCTGACGGGCGTCGACACCGACCGGCTCCCCGCGGAGAAACAACGCGGGATCACCATCGACCTGGGCTTCGCGTCCTTGGAGGTGGGCCCGTACCGGCTGGCGCTCGTGGACGTCCCCGGTCATGAGCGGTTCATCCGCAACATGCTGGCGGGAGCGGCCGGGCTCGACCTGGCCATGCTGATCGTCGCCGCCGACGACTCGGTGATGCCGCAGACCCGGGAACACATGGAGATCCTCCGGCTCCTGGGACTCTCCGGCGGACTGGTGGTCCTGTCCAAGTGCGACCTGGTCGAGCCGAGCTGGATCGATCTGGTGGAGGAAGACGTCCGATCGCTGGTCCGCGGGACCTTCCTCGAAGACGCGACGATCGTACGCACCTCGGCGACGACGGGGCTCGGTCTCGAAGAGCTGAAGCGTGCACTCGAGGCCCTTTGCGACTCGGTCGAACCGGGGCACGACACCGGGGTCTTTCGCATGGCGATCGACCGCTCCTTCACCGTGGCCGGTCATGGGACGGTCGTGACGGGGACGATCGCCTCGGGGAGTGTCAACGTGGGCGACGAGCTCGAGTGGCTTCCCGCCGGCCGGCCGGTCCGGGTCCGGGGTCTGCATCGACACGACCGGCCGGTCGAACAGGTCGGCCGCGGCTCGCGCGCCGCCATCAATCTTGTGGGGGTCCATCACACGGAGATCGTTCGCGGCCAGGAGCTCGCCGCCCCGGGCTACCTGGAACCGACCAGGATTCTCTCGGTCGAGGTCGTTGGTTCGCCCGGTTCGATCCGTCCCTTGCGCCACCGGGGGCGTTATAAACTGCACATCGGCACGGCGGAGGTCCCCGTCGGTACTCTCGATCCTGGACCCGGATGAGACGAGCCCGGACAGGCCCCGACTGGCCCAGCTCCTCTTGGCCGATCCGATCGTCGCGATCCACGGGCAGCCGTTCGTCCTCCGGGCGGAGAGCCCGCCGGAGACCCTCGGGGGCGGCCGGGTCCTCCAGCCGGGCTCGCGCCGCTATCGACGCCGCGACCGCACGACGATCGAGCGTCTCGCCCTCCTGCAATCGACCGACGCGATCGATCGCCTCCGCACGGCCTTGACCTTCCTCGGTCTGACGCCCTGGACCGAGCGTCGGATTTCCGCCCTCACCGGCCTGGCCGTCGAACGAAGTCGAAACCGGCCTGGCGGCGCTGGCGGATGCGGGCAGTCTGGTCGAGCTCCCCCTGGGGCCGCGCCGCGAGTGTGCGCGTGCTCGTCGAGTTCGCGGCCGATCTCGAGGACCGGATCCTGCGAGCGTTGGCCCGGCTGCACGCGGCCCACCCCCGCCAATCGGCAATCCCTCGCGTCCACCTCGCGGCCGCGGTCCCCGACCTGGCCAACGACGCAATGGTGGCGGGCCTCCTCGACCGCCTGAAACAACAGGGCAAGGTGATCGCCGATGCGCCGCACGGTGGCGCTGCCCGGCCACGAACCTCGGCTGAGCCAGGGGGAGCGCCGGCTCAAGGGTGAACTGGCGGAAGCGATCCGTGCGGGAGGGATGAGTCCACCCGACGCAGCCGAGCTCGCGGCATCGGCCGGCTCCCGGAGTTCGGTCGTCCCCGATCTGCTCGTCCTGCTCCGCGACGAGCATCGGATCGCCGAGATCCACTCCGGCCTCTACCTCGACGTCGATATCGAGGCCGACCTCCGTCGCAAGGTCCGCGAACGCCTCCGCGACGGCTCTACCATGACCATGGCCGAACTCCGCGACCTCCTGGGTATCACTCGCAAGCATGCCGTGCCCATCGGCGAGTACCTGGACCGGATCGGCCTGACACGCCGCGAAGGCGATGTCCGCCGCCTCGCGGAGCGAGGCACGCTTACCGACCAGGGTCCCTCCACGAGCTGAATCCGGTTCGACCGTCCGTGCAAAAGTACCGACGAAAGCTCATTGACCGTTCCGACTCGACCATTTACAATTGTCGTTGACCGCATCCTGTCCTTGGTTGACAGTCCGTCAGGGCGGAGTGCGATGAGGGATTGCCGGGAGAATCGATGAGCGTACCGGTCATGGTCTGTGAATGTGGGATGAGGGTAAGGGCACCGGGCGCGAAGCCTGGAAGGGTTGGTAGATGCCCGAGCTGCGGGGGCCGGCTCCAGATTCCCGAAGTACCGCCCGCCGAGCCGACTCGATCGGTCCGACCGCCCACGGACGACTCAATGGCGGTTGGCTATGGCCTCGCGCGTGAGAGCCCGGCGTTGGCATTCCCCTCATCGGGCGCGCGTAGCCAGAGGCAACGAACCTCGAGTGAGGCTCCCGGACCGCCGAAAGATCGGCGTCCGATGGCCGACGGTCCCTTGCCGCCGCTCGACCGGCCTGAGCGGAGTTGGTTCGCCAGTTTCCTCTATCCGCTCCGGGGCGCCGACAGTCTGGGAGTCATCGCGGGACTGTCCTTCATCTCATGGATCTTCTTCGTGCTCGTACCCGAGTACATTCTCGCCGGGATGGCGGACGCCTCGTCCATGGGAGCGTCGCTCATGGGTGTGTTGGTCGGCTGGATCACCGGCCTGCCGGTCCTGATCCTCACTCCGTTCGTGCTCTCTTATGGGCTCCAGTACCTGGGTCGCGTACTGGTCTCGAGCGCGATGGGGGAGACGACTCCGCCGCGCATGCCCGATCGTAACTTCAACGGTTTCTTCAACGGGCTGAGCCCCTGGTTCATCTGGCTTGTCCTGGGAGTCGGCGTCGGCCTGCTGCCCGCACTCTGGTATGGCCTCTCGACCGGGTCTGAGTCTAACTTCCTGTGGATCGGGCTCGTGCTGGCTATTGCCAGCCTCCCCTACATCCTCGCGTCCTTGATGATGAGCTTCCTGCACGATGATCCGTTCGCTACCAAGCCCTGGTGCGTGCTGCCAGGGCTCCTTCGGTTGGGCGTTCCATTCTTTGGACTCAGCGCCTTCATCGCCGCGGCCCTCGGGGCCGCACTCGGGACTGTTGGACTGGCGCTCCTGGTACGACCACGTTTCTTCTGGCCTTATTTATTACTTGGCCTCGGATGCTGGGTCGTCCTCCACTGGACCGCCATCGTCGTCGTGCGACTCCTGGGCACCTATTACTACCACCACAAGGACACCCTCCAATGGCATCGTGAACACCCTCGGTGGGGAGTTGCCTGGAGGCTGTAAACCGCGAGTTGTCGATCCCGCCGTGTCCCTGAATCTCGATCTTCGCGAACGGCTCACCTCGGGGCGCCCAGGACCACGCGGACGGCCCGGGTGAGGGTATCCAGTTCCTCGGGACTGACCACCAGGGGGGGCATCAAATAGACGATGTCCTTGAAGGGACGGACCCAGACACCCTGCTCGACGAACCGGGGCCGCAAGGCATAGACATCCGCGCCCGGGGCGAGTTGCACGACGCCGATCGCCCCGCGGACGCGCACATCGACGACTCCGGGAAAGGCCCGGCACGGCTCCAGGCCGGCGAGCAGGCCCGCCTCGATCCGCTTGACCTGCAAGGCCCTCGGCTCCCGCTCGAAGAGGTCGAGCGACGCATTGGCCGCTGCGCACGCCAGCGGATTGGCCATGTAGGTGGGTCCGTGCATCAGGGCCGCATTCCAGTCGTCGCTCAGGAATGCCTCGAAGACCGTCTCGCGGGCCAGGGTCGCGCCCATCGTGATCGTGCCGCCGGTGAGCGCCTTGCCCAGACAGAGGAGGTCCGGGCGAATCCCGGCCGAATCGCAGGCGAAGCGATGACCGGTCCGCCAGAATCCCGTAGCGATTTCGTCGGCAATGAATAAGACCTCGTGCTTCCTCGCCAACTCATGCAACGCTCCAAGGATCTTGGGGCTGTGGAATCGCATCCCGCCGGCCCCCTGCACCAACGGTTCGATGATCATCGCTGCCGTCTCGAATGCCCGGTCGCCGAGAAATGCGTCGAGTCGCGCGAGCGCGGGTTCGTCTAGCGGAACCTCGACGACGTGATGCCTGGCCAGCACATGGCGAAATGCCTGGTGCATCGATCGCTCGGGATCGGAGACGGCCATCGCGCCGAAGGTGTCACCGTGATAACCGTCGGCGAAGCAGAGGAAGCGGCATTTCTCGGGCCGGCCCATGTTGAGCCAGTACTGCAAGGCGATCTTGAGCGCGACTTCGACGGCAATCGATCCCGAATCCGCGAAGAAGACGCGGGTCAACCCCGGCGGGGCCATTGCGATCAGCCTCTCGGCCAGCACGAACGCCGGCTCATGCGCCAGACCGCCGAACATCACGTGCGGCATGATGGCGAGTTGTCGCTGCACGGCCTCGCGGATATGCGGGTGGTTGTACCCGTGGCAGGCGCTCCACCAGGACGCAACGCCGTCGACCAACTCGCGGCCGTCGGCCAGGACGATCCGACAGCCCTCGGTGCGGACCACGGGCTCTGGCGGAGGGGCCACCCTCATCTGACAGTACGGGAGCCAGACGTGAGGGAGGCCCTTGTCATACCAGTGCGGACGGTCTCGTGCCGTCGCGTCGGATGTTCGCATGGGGGATTCAGACATGCTCGGGCTCGTAGAGGCAAAAGGTGGCCAAGGGTGGTCCGGTGCGCCATCGTTCCACGGGGTCGCAAGAGAGCCGATCCAAGACCAGTAGTGGGAGCTGTCGTCCCCCGAATTGGTAAAGACTATCGACCGTTTCGGCGAGCCCCGCGCTTTCCGCGGATTCGGAGACGATAATCCCGCGGATCGAGGCACCACTGGCCCTCAAGACATAAAGTGCCGTGAGGGTATGGCTGATGGCCCCCAGGTAGGTGCCCGTGACCAGGATCACGGGATCCTTGAGCTTCAAGATCCAGTCGAGACAGGTCGCCGTCGGCTCGATCGGTGACATGATGCCCCCCACTCCCTCCACGAGCCGGTAATCACATTCTTGATTGCCCGACTCGCGGCAAAAGGCGAGAACTTCTCTCAGGTCAATCGATCGATCCTCCCGCTGCGCGGCCAGATGGGGGGACAACGGAGCCGCGAACCGCCACGGCGAAATGGCTGCAATGGCCTCTTGCGTGGGCAACTGGCCCAGGCTCCGGAGGATGAGCGCCGGGTCGCTCTCCGGATCATCATCCGAGTAACCCGAGACCACTGGCTTGAGAGCGGAGACCCGCCGGCCCATGGCTGTGAGTTGATGGACCAGATACCTGGTGACGTAAGTCTTGCCGACTCCCGTCCCCACCCCCGTGATGAAGAATCGTCGCATCACCGTTACACCAATCGCTCAAACATATCCATGTTTCTTCAGTAATTCGGCGGCCCGCTCGATCGGCTCGGCTTCATGAAGTGCCGAGAAGGCGAACCGGAGCCGTGCCGTGCCGGGCGGGACGCTCGGCGGGCGGATGGCGACGGCGAGGAGGCCATGTTCCTGCAACATGGCCGAAGCGGCCATCGCACGTTCAGGCTCACCGACAATCACGGGCACGATGGCACTGACCGCCATTGGCCGGCCGAGAGCGTCCGTGAACCGCCGGGCGTTTTCTATCGGCTTCTTCCATAGCCTCTCATCGTCCCGGATAATCCGCAGCGCGGCAGTCGCCGCGGCAACCGACGCGGGGGGCAGTCCCGTCGAATACATCAGGCTGCGAGCCCGGTTCGCCAGCCACTCGATCAGCTCGGACGGGCCACAGACGTATCCCCCACAACTCCCGATCGCCTTCGAGAGAGTTCCCATCTTCACGTCCGCCCCGAATGGCAGGTTCATCGCCAGGTCATGAGCATCGTCGGTCATCAGCCAGGCCTTGTAAGCCGTGGCCAGACAGCTCAAGCCGAGGACCACCCCGCGGTCGCCATCCATGCTGAAGACCGACTCCGTCAGAATCAGGCACCGCCCGAATCCGCCGCGGTGACCCTTGAGGATGTCTTCGCAGCGATCGAGGTCATTGTGCTCGAATCGCATCACCGTCGCACCCGAGAGGCGTGCCCCATCCCACATGCTGGCGTGACAGAGGCGATCGGCGACGATCAGGTCGTCCTTGCCGACGAGCGCCGGGATCACCCCCAAGTTCGCCATGTAGCCGCTGCTGAAGACGAGCGACCGCTCGCTGCCCTTCATTTCGGCGAGCAATCGCTCCAGCTCCGCGTAGTCGGGATGGCTCCCGGTTACCAACCGGGAAGCGGCCGCGCCCGTACCGTACCGCTTGAGCACTCCCGAGCCGCGGCGATGACCTTCGGATGATGCGTCAGGCCAAGATAGTCGTTGCAACTGAACGAGACGTACTCCTTCCCACCTCGACGCACGCGCGTGCCTCCGAGCCGTTCGGTCTCAACGACGTGACGGCTGAGCGCTCTCTGCTCCACCTGAGCGAGCTGCTCACGGGCAAAGTCGCGGAGCGACGGCATGGGTTGACTTCCCCTCGAGAAATATTCGCGGGACGGTTGCCGGGGTGGCCACCTTAGCAGCTAAGCGGACCCTCCGGTTGCGATGGCTCCACTTGTCCATCGCGCCGGGCGGTTCGGCCCGCGTAAAACAAGGGGGGATTCAGGGCGTGTGATCCCCTCGGAAACATCTGCGACATAGTCACCGGGTGGGCTCAGGGTCGGTGCTCCTGACGCAATCATTGTCAGGATAGTAGTTTACCGCCATGAGTCGGAAAAAGGGAGCACCGTTGATGCGACAGTCTCAAAAATCGCGTAAGATTGCCAGGGTGCGTCGCATTTGCGACACGGTTGTGATTCATACTCAGGAACGGTGCCATGGTCATCAAAAAACCAGGATGCAAAAGGCCGGCACTCAGATTGACTCCGAGAAGGCGCCCAACGTACATGGGCAGGATTTTGTCATCGGCTTACCCTCCTCCCATCAACCTGGCTGGCAAGTGGGTGGCCTGGTCTCAAGATCACCAGGTTGTTACATCGGGCGACACGCTATCCGAGGTAGCAAAGACCGTTGACTCGATGGGCATCAAAGACGTGTCCTATGGGCATGTCCCTCGGCGCAGGCGTTCTGAAACACACTAACAATGCGATTCCCTTATAATCCTTACTTTGTCGGACCTTCGGAAACCGACAGTTCAGATACGATCTGGCGTCCCGAATTGGTTGTTTCGGTGCGAGGCAGAAACCACGACTCCAAAGAGATTCTCCTGAATGGACTCGTCGATATAGAATCCGATGATTGTGTCCTCCCTTACGACGTGGTCGATATGGTAAATGGAACTCCTTTCGGCTCTGGAACCGTGGACGACTATACGAGGAAAACGCATCGAGTTGAGTTCTTGCCTGTCTACCGCCGGATAGAGCTCGCAAAGCAACTGATCACATGGCCCGCGATCGTGATGATAGATCGCGATCGAACCGATTCAGCCTTGTGGGGAAGATGCGGTTTCCTGAATCATTTTCGCGTGACTTTCGACGGACCTGGCAAGCACTTCACCATTCGGATGAGTGGCCCTTTGCCGGATGGATTCTCGACATCCCGCATTCCAAAAAAGAATCGATCCAAGCACACCTAATTCCCGCGCCAGACCCCTTCCGGCGCAGGTCGCGGCCGAGCTGCTCCGCCGGCCCGGGGATTCGGTCGCCATCCAAAGCTGAGGTTGACGATGCAAGTCGTTGGCGCGTATAAGGTTTCGGATAAGAATCCGCTAGCCAATGGTGTACTCCCCAGAAGTTCGTCTATTGCTCCTAAACTGACGCCAATGTAGGTGAGGACTCCCATGGTTTTCAACGCCGAAACGGGTTCCGACGCACTGAACGACCGTCCGTCCGCCACGACTGGAGCCGTGAGGACGTGCTGGCCCTCTATCGGCTGCCGTTCAACGATCTCCTCTACCGGGCTCAAACGGTCCACCGCACTCATTTCGACGCCAACGCAGTTCAGATCTCGACCCTGCTTTCCATCAAGACGGGCGGCTGTCCAGAGGATTGCGCCTATTGCCCCCAAGAGCACCATTTCACAACGAGCGTCCAGTCCGATCAGCTAATGGAGAAAAAGGCCGTGCTGGCTGAGGCGAGGCGGGCTCAGGCCGCGGGTGCCTCGCGGTTCTGCATGGGCGCGGCCTGGCGTGCTCCCAAGGATCGCGATCTGGAGCAGGTGGCCGAGATCGTTGCCGAAGTGAAGTCCCTGGGACTGGAGACCTGTGCGACTCTCGGCATGCTGACGCGCTCGCAGGCCGAACGCCTCCAGCACGCGGGGCTCGATTACTACAACCACAACCTGGATACGTCCGAGGCGTATTACGACCGCATCATCAGCACGCGTACTTACCAGGATCGACTTGACACCCTCGCCCACGTGCGCGCGGCGGGAATCCACGTCTGCTGCGGTGGGATCCTGGGGATGGGCGAGAGCGCGGAGGATCGCGCCGAGTTGCTCTGGACGCTGGCCAACCTGCCCGAACACCCCGAGAGCGTGCCGATCAACATGCTCGTTCGCGTGGAAGGGACACCCCTGGAAAGTGAACGGCCGATCGATCCTTTCGACTTCGTCCGGACCATCGCGGTGGCGCGGATCCTGATGCCGGATTCCTTCGTGCGGCTCTCCGCCGGTCGCGAATCGATGAGCAGCGAGCTTCAGGCGCTCTGCTTCCTCGCCGGCGCCAACTCAATTTTCTACGGGGAGAAGCTCCTCACGACCCCTAACCCCGCGATGGACGAGGACCGTCGGCTCTTCGACCGGCTGGGCTTGAGACCCCTCGTCCCGAATCCAGCACCGGAATGCACCGGATGACGGAACGGCCCGTGAGCGGAAGGAACTTGCTGAGTTCGATTCGCTGGGAGCGACTCGACTTTCTTGCTACAGTTTCGGGTCGCGACGGCTTATCATGAAGAGTCAGGAGTGGATTCCAGTCTAAAATAGGTAAGCCATGAATACCATCGAGCTGGGAACGCGAGTCGGCCCCGACGGCATCCTGACCCTGAGCGTCCCGATGGGGATGTCCGAAGCCAACCGGGAGATCAAGGTCGTCGTTGAATCCGCCGAGGATCGCGCCGAGAACGCCGCAAGGATGACCCAGGAGGAATGGGGGCAATTCGTGGCCGCGACCGCCGGTGCGTGGAAGGGTGAGCTGGAGCGGCCCGAGCAAGGCGAATTCGAAGTCCGGGACCAATGGCCTTGATCGATCGACCCGATACGAACGCCTGGATCGGTTACCTCCGCGGCAAGGACGTCGCGCTGGTCCATCGGTTCCTCCTGGCCGGCCCTTCGAACCTCCGCCTCTCCTCCGTCGTCCTCGGCGAGTTGCTTTACGGGGCCTATCATGCCCCGGCTTCCTATCTGGCTCACAACCTGGGCCTGATCGCAGCAATTCCCGGCGTCGCGAGCACGACTCGACCGATTCTTCCTATTTTAACATCCATTCCAGGTTGTGTCCTCTCGATGGAAGTTCGCGGAGCGCAGCGCGGTCTTTTCCCGCGCCCGATCACCGTGGTTTGACCCACCTTGCCGGGCCCTGTCGGACCCAATTCCGCCCTGACCACGCACCCCGATCCCGACGCGGCCTCAGCGCCTCACTCAACCACGCGACCGTTCCCCGAACACGACGCCGGACTACGACGTGTTCTGCAATACCGGTTTCTGCGGGACGATCCCACACACTAACGCCCTGAGCAACTCGGCCATCGAATCAAACCGTAGCGTGCGAAAATGGTGGCGAATCTCTTCCCAGAGATGGCACTTGGTCCTCAGCTTTTGCCAGGCCGCTTGGAACAACGGACAACACAACTGCTGCACTTGGTCCACCAGGAACGCCAGCATCATCAACAGGGCCAGCACCACCGACAGGTTCTGCTCCCCGTGTCCGTAATTGTGTTCCAGGTGATAGCCTTGGTTTTTCAAGGTGTTGAAGGTCTCATTCTCGATCTTCCAGCGAGCTCGGCCGCCGCGCATGATGTCCCAGACGTTCGCCGGAGTCAGGAGAAAGTCGGTGATCCAACTGAAATGCTGCACTGTGCCGTCGGGATGGATCTCCCAGTATTCCAGCACGTTGACCAACTCGTCGGCGTGCGACTCGTTGAGCGGCGCCGCATTGCAGAACCGAAAATGATGCAGGACACCTGTCGCCGGATCGACCCAGGTCCGGATCGTCATCTGACCCGCCTCGTCCCGGGCCTGCAAGTGCTCAAACAGAAAGGCGTGGTCGCCCGGCTTGACGCCGATGATGAAATGCGCACGGGCCTCGCGCAGGTCCTTCAAGTGAGGGGCATTGGCGGCCAGGGCGTCTTCGACGACGATGACCGGCAGATGGGGATGCTCGCGCCGGAACTGTTTGAGCCAGCGCCGGGTGGCATTGCGCTCGCAGTCGTTCTTGGTCTGGCCATCCTGCTGGATAATCGGCTCCGGAGCCAACGGGATGACTTCCTTGAGGTCGGGATGGACCAGGGTGGCGCCCAAGAGTTGATGGGAATAGGTGACCCCGCCGCCACGATGGTGCTTCTCCAGGCACGAGGGACAATGGATCTTGGCGGAGGAGAAGTAAGTCGTGCCATCGAGCGAGAGGAGATAATGGCCATCGAGGTAGGTGAAGCGTTCGAGGACCTTGCCGCGCTGGAGGCGGCGGAACACATCGGTGAAGGCGGGCCGCAGGTCGTTGGGATCCAGCGGATCGAGGATGTCCCGCATCTGTGAGTCGCAGGGAACGTTGCGGATGCCATAAATGGAGCGGAAATTGTCGAGGGGGTCACGACGGCGATGATCGAAGGCGAGCAAGGAAGGGTCTTTTAAGGAGAACATGGCGAAGGCCGACATCAGGGCGTCGCTCAGAGAGATCTGGACCTCGTCGGCTCGCGGACGTGGATCCAGGAGCGAGTCGAAACCGGAGCGAAGCAGTGAGAAGAGGACGTCCGCGGAGAGATCCTTGTGAGCTTTGCCAAGGGGCGGTGCCATGGAAGCCACTCCGTAGCGTAAATGGCAAGATAGAGAATCCAGGGAAGCAATGGGCGAACGGGCTTTACGAAATGAGAATCCAAACGGAGCGACCTGTCAAAGGGAAAACCCCATGCCGGGAATTGCTGGCCTGATCGCTCAGTTACGACAGAAGTTCACGTCCGTCGCTTTCGATGACCTGGCCGCGGACGAATACGGTAGGATCCGGGCGCATCTGGCCGCCCAGGGAACACTCATCGGACCCAACGACCTCTTGATCGCGGCGACCGCCCGTGCGAATGGGCTGACGCTGGTCACCCACAACACCGCCGAGTTTCGCCGCGTTCCAGGCTTGAACCTGGAGGACTGGCAGTGATTCCACCCGTTGCGAGCCACTGCCATCGATGATCTCCGAACCAAGGCGGACTCTTTCCTCCGTGTTCGGACCGAAGTCTTTACAGCCCTTGGAGTCTCTGTTAGGCTCGCCCATGCAGGCATGTCGAGGCTGCACGGGTCGGATGGCGGTGCTCGTGAGAATTCGGGAACAACGCCGATGAGCTCCCAGGTATCGGTTCATTCCGTAGAATCCTTGAAGGACTTCCGGGTTGCGCTCGCCTTGTACGGCGAGGATACCTTGGCGGCCCTCGGTGCAATCGAGGCGGAAGTGCGCCGGACAGTCCGCTGGCTCGAGCAGGAGCGTCCGGCTTACTGGCAGGAGCAGATCAAGCGACGTCGCGAGCAGGTCTCTCAGGCCAAGGCGGAGGTCTTTAAACGCCAGCTCCAGAAGAGGCCGGACTACACGCCGGCCATGAGCGAGCAGAAGGAGAACCTCCACAAGGCCGAGGCCAGCTTGCAAGACGCCGAGAAACGGCTCACGATGGTACGGAAGTGGCAGCCGCGTCTTCAGCATGCCGTCCTCGAATACCACGCGAGCGTGCAGAGACTCAAGGACCTGTCCGCCGCGGACGTGCCGAGTGCGGTCGACCTCCTCAGCCGGCTCATCGACGCCCTGGAGTCTTACCTGAGCGTCCAGCCGCCCTCAGGGGTCGGGCTCGAGTCAGCACCGACACGGGCCTCGGCCGAGATGGAGTCGATTGCAACGAAATTGCTCGACGAGGCCCCGGCCGCGACGCCTTCCCCCGCCACCGGCCAGGTGGCGGCCGAAGCCGAGCCCTCGCGAGCCCTTGACCAGGAAGCCGACGCACCAGCCGCGGCTGACGAACCTCCAGAATCCGGGTCGATCGACTGAACTGAGAGGAGGTGAAGAAATCGATTCCGGATGACAAATTCCGAATCGCGAATGGATATAACGCCTGATTTTAAAGGTAATTATGAATTCGTAATTCGCAATTATGGATTCGTAATTCGCAATCTGGAATCTTCCATCGGATTCTTTCTCAAGCTCTGAGCGATCGTGCCGAGGGCGGCACGCTCCTTCCTGAGCATGATGGGGTAAAGAACCATGCCCAACGCCAAGGTCCTTGCCGGAGCCACCCGCCTGGGCCAGTCCGCACGCATCCTGCGCGACCACTGGCTGATTACTGAGGCGACCTGGAGCGACACGGTTCGCCAGCGATTCGAGGAGCGATATCTGGCTCCCCTGGAGTCGGCGGTCGATTCCGCGGTGAATGGGATTCAGGTCATCGCCGAGGTCCTCGATCAGGTCCGCCGCGACTGTTCCGACCGGAGCGAATTTCCGTGAGTATCACGACTTCCCTGGAAACGATCCCCGTGGCGGACGCCAGTCCGGAGCCATCGCCCGCACCGCCGCCGGACCTCCTGGCGCACGAGCGTGCGGCACTGCGGGATGTCCTCCGGCTGGTCGCTGAGCGGGCCGCCGCCGAGGCCGAGGTGGAAGGCTCTCGGGCCACCGGAGACGCCACGGCGGACGCGGAGTATCAGCGGGCAAAACTAAACCTCCTGGGGAAGTTCAAGCTTCTCGATCAAGAGGGACGAACCGCCGATGAGAAGCGCCGGCGCGCGATCGTCGATGGAGCCATCCAGGGCGAGGCCGAGGCCAAGAACGAGTTCGCCACGTCGAGCCGGCGGATCGCCACCGAATTCGATCGCGCCCGCGAATCGGCCCGGAATGAAGCCAGCCGTGCCAAGAGCGAAATCGCTGCGAACTTCGACGCCGGCCTCCTCAAGGCCGCCAAGGAGCATTCCGTTGCGATCAAGCCGATCCTCGATCTGGTCAGCATGGCCGACGGACTCCGCGAGCGGCTCGCGGCGGTTGCCGCCGATTACGTGAAGTTCGGCCTCAACCCCGAACCCCCGATCGCCTCCGAGGAGAATTACTCCAAGTTCGAGGATCCTGTTGAACGAGCTGTTCAACCGGCTCGCCCGGATGGAAACACCCCTCAAACTGCTCGAAGCCCTGATCATACCCAAGTCGATGAAGGGCCGTCGCGAAGCCTGGATCTACATCGTGGTCATCGGGTTGATTGTCGGGGTCGCGGCGATGGCCGGAGGAGGCGCGGCCGGTATCGGTGGCGGCGTCGCCGCGGGTGCGGCCCTCGCCGTCCTGCTTCGCATCTGGCTCGTCAAGCTCTCCAAGAATCAGCTCGAACGGCTCTATCTGCCGCTCATGCAGGCGCTTGCCGACTCCGATAACCTCACCGCCTACGCCCGCGGAATCGTCGACGACCGGCTCAAGGAGGCCCGGCAGCAGCTCTCGTCTCGCCGCGAAGAGGAGCTCAAGCGCAACGAAGCGAATCACGCGCGATTGTTGAAGGCGGCCGAAGCCCAGAGGGACGAACGCCTCCGCAAGATCAACGAGATCTACGCCGCTCGGATGGTTGACGTCCAGACGATACAGCAGCGGGACCTTCGTGACGCCATCGAGACCCACGACCGACACATGGCCGAGTTAAAGGCGCAATCGCAGTCGAAATCTCAGAAGCTCGACGAGAAATACCGGGCGCTCAAAGAGCAGATCGCGACCCGATACGAGACATCCTGGCGGTCGATGTCCGAAACCTGGCGCGAAGGCATGCGGGCGGCCTCGGCGGAGATTGAAGCCGTCCGGCGCGAAACCGCCGGCTACTGTCCGCCCTGGGACGACCCGGTCTGGCCAACTCGGTCGCTGCCGCGACTCCTGCCGCCGGTGCTCCGGTTCGGCGAAATCCCCCTCGACCTGGCCAGTCTGCCAGGCGGGATCTCTCCGGATGCCCGGTTGATGGAGGGCCTGCCGACCCGGTTTGACCTCCCGGCGCTCAGGCAGTTCCCCGCCTCCGCGAACCTCCTGATCGAGAGCCCCCAGGAAGGCCGCACGGCATCCCTGGGCGTCCTCCAGGCGTCGATGTTCCGCCTGCTGACGAGCCTGCCGCCGGGCCAGGTCCGATTTACGATCATCGATCCGATTGGGATCGGCCGCAATTTCGGTGCGTTCATGCATCTGGCCGATTTCGACGGGGCCCTCGTGAACAATCAAGTCTGGACCGACGCTCGCCAGATCGAGGAGCGGTTGGCGGACCTGGCGACCCATATGGAGATGGTGACGCAAAAGTATCTCCGCAACGAGTACGCGACGCTGGAGGAGTACAACGCCGTGGCGGAAGAGGTCGCCGAGCCTTACCGGGTGCTGGTCATCGCCGACTTCCCGACACGCTTTGACGAGAAGTCTGCGGCCCGGCTCGCCGCGATCGCCGCCGGAGGTGTACCGTGCGGGGTCCTCGTCCTGATCGCCGCTGACCCGTCCAAGCCCATGCCACCCGATTTCTCGCTAGATGACGTCCGGCCGTATTGCGACCGCCTTACGTGGGACGGCGCCCGCCTGCTCTGGCACGACCCGGAGTTCGGGCGATTTCCCCTGGTGCTCGACCCGGTCCCCCCGGGCGAGTTCGACACTCGTCAGATTCAGCGCGTCGGCGCCGCGGCGAAGGCCGCCAAGCGCGTGGAGGTCCCCTTCGAATTCATCGCCCCGCCTGAGAATGCCTTGTGGACTCAAGACAGCCGGACCGGGATCAACGTGCCGCTCGGCAAATCAGGCGCAACCAAGCGGCAAAACCTCCAGCTCGGGCAGGGCACGTCACAGCACGTCCTGCTCGCCGGTCGCACCGGTTCGGGCAAGTCAACCTTGATGCACGCGCTCATCACCAACCTCGCCTTGAACTATAGCCCCGACGAAATCGATCTGTACTTGATCGACTTCAAGAAGGGTGTCGAGTTCAAGGTCTACGCGACGCACGAGTTGCCCCACGCGAGCGTGGTGGCGATCGAGAGCGAACGCGAGTTCGGCCTGAGTGTCCTTCAGCGGCTGGATGCCGAGCTGGGCGTGCGTGCCAACCGGTTCCGCGAGGCCGCCGTGCAGGACATCAACGGCTTTCGCAACGTACCTGGTACTCCGCCGCTTCCCCGCATCCTGCTCATCGTGGACGAGTTCCAGGAATTCTTCGTCGAGGAGGACAAGCTGGCGCAGGAGGCGGCCTCGTGTCTCGACCGCCTCGTCCGGCAGGGTCGAGCGTTCGGCATCCACGCCCTCCTCGGCTCTCAGAGCCTCAGCGGAGCGATGAGTCTGGGACGAAGCACCCTGGGCCAGATGGCCGTTCGGATCGCGCTCCAATGCAGCGAGACCGACGCCCACCTGATCCTGAGCGAGACGAACGTCGCACCTAAGATGCTCACGCGGCCCGGCGAAGCAATCTATAACGATGCCAACGGCGCACCGGAGGGCAACCACTTCTTTCAGGTCGTCTGGCTCTCCGACGAGCGTCGCGAGTCCTATCTGGAAGAGCTCCACGCGTTGGCCCAAGAGCGGAAGCCCGCGCTGGCCCGGACTCCGATCGTGTTCGAGGGGGACGCCCCGGCCAACCTGGAGCTCAACCTTCTGCTCCGGGAACGGATCAACGCCCCGGATTGGCCCTCCTCGCTCCGCTCCGCCCAGGCTTGGGTCGGCGACGCCATCGCGATCAAGGACCCGACTTCGGCCCTGTTCCGCCGGCTCGGCGGCAACCACCTCCTGATCGTCGGACAGAACGACGAGGCCGCGCTGGGGGTCGCGACCTCGCTGCTGCTGAGCCTCGCGGCGCAGTTCCCGCCGGCCGGGTCGGCGACAGTACGGTCGGGGGCGCGGTTCTACGTCCTGGACGGGACGCCCGAAGACCATCCGAGCGCCGACGTATTCGCCCGAGTGACTGGCGTCTTGCCGCACGGGGTCGAGCTCGGTGGCTGGCGCGACACCGGACGAATTCTCGCCGAGGTCGCTGCGGAGGTCCAACGACGTCAGGAGGCGAACGCCGACGGCCCCGAGGTGTTCGTGTTCATCCACGACTTGCCCCGGTTCCGCGACTTACGCCGACGCGAGGACGAATTCAGCTTCTCGCGCCGCGAAGATGACGCCGGGCCCGCCGATCAGCTTGACGTGATCCTGCGCGAAGGCGCCGGCCTGGGCATACACCTGATCGCCTGGTGCGACACCGTGAACAACCTCAACCGCTACTTCACGCACCAGGTCCTGCGCGAATTCGAGATGCGCGTCCTCTTCCAGATGAGCCCGGCCGACTCCGGCCACATGCTCGACACGCCGGTCGCCAGCAAGCTCGGCGGCCATCGCGCGCTCTTCCACAGCGAAGAGCAGAACCGGCTCGAGAAGTTCCGCCCGTACGGCATCCCCTCCGAGAAATGGCTCCGCCAGCTCGGCGAACGGCTGCGAGGGCGATCATCATCGGCCGCGACGTCTTGAAGATGCCTCGTAGACCCGCATCAGGTCGCATTACCACGTTTTGCCCTCTTGGCGGGTCGATCGGCGGTCTTCTTCGTGTCTTTGGCCTCAACGACACCCCATTCTTTGGCCAGCAGATCATAAGCCGCCGGGTCGTGTCGCTGAAGTTCGGAGCGGACGAACGGATAGAAGTCATTCGTGCCGAAGAACGCCTCGGTCGCCTCGGCGAAGTATTCCATCGGGTTCGACGCGGCGTACGCTTTCTCTTCTCGACCGTTGATGCGCAAGACCTTCGCGTAAATCTTTGACTTCATCGCCCGTTCGTACGCGGCCTTCACGAGCGAGTTATCGAACCCATTGCTGAGGAACTGGTGGTGATAGGCGTGGGACAGTTCGTGGAGGACCATCCACGGCTGCTCCAACGTCCACTCGAGGAACTTTCGGGCGTTCGCCAGCTCGACGCACTTCCATTTGTCCGGGTTCACTCCATGCTCCTTGAGCCAGGCCGCGCCGGGATGGTACGCCATGCACGGGGTATTCGGCTCGTTCTCCTCGACCCAGATCCGGACCTTCCGCAGCTTCCCGACGGCGACTGGCGGGAGTCGTCGGACGATCTGGTAGAGCTGGTACCGTAAGAGCGTCAACGTCTGTTCGGCGAGAGCGGACCGCTCCCGAAGGAATTCCTTGTTGACCAGGACGGTCCATCCCTCGATCTGCCGGGTCTCGTACGTCTCGGAGGACGCCTTGGCGCGCGTCTTACTCATCGGACCTGAATCCTGGTGATGGACCTGCCCCGAGATCGGTGCAACGAGAAGGGCGACGCGAGCGGGCACACAAACGGTTTCCAGCATGGCATGTCGGCTCCAGACTCGAGAAACGGGGACAGGAGCCGAGCGAGTTGACCATATACCAGGACAGGACGCCCGGCCGCGTCCCGGCCCTCGATGATGCAACGAGATCGGAGATCGTCGATCCACTCGACTCACACGGGGCAGTAGCATGTGTAGAAGCTGGAGAAGTCGTTGTCGAAGACGAAGTTCGTGAACGAGATGGTCACCGTGATATCGAGGCCCTGGACGTAATGCAGGCAGCCGATCGGCAGGAACAGGAGCTCGCCCGGATGCAAGACACATTCGAGGATCTGCGGCTCCTCGAACGGCGGCCTCGGCGACGGCCGGTCGTGACGCGGCCATCGACCTGACAAAACACGTGATGATAGTTCCTCATCAAGGGCATATCCCAGGACGGTGCGATCCTCAGCAGCTTGCGGCCCATCACCTGGGCCATGAAGTTATTCGTCAGGTCGTGGTGGAACGGGGTAACCGTCCCGGCCGGGCCCATCCAGAAGAAGCCGCTCGGCTGGTCGCTCTGGAGGTACTCGGGCAGCCGGCCGATGTCGTCCCAGAGTTCGGGCAGGATGCTCGCGGTTTGCGGAATTGTTATTGGCCGTCAGGTAGAAATCGTTGGTCTGGCCGGCCGTGCGAGCCTTCTCGATGAACTCGCCGAACTTGATCTTGCCGGTGAATCGCTCGTGATTGGTCTCGTACTGGGCGCCTTGATCGCCCGCGTTTCGATTCATCTGGACCTCGACCACGCGGTCTCCGAACTTCTCTGCGAAGTAGTCGAGGTTCCACTTCCGCATGGCCGGCCAGTCGTCCATCATGCCCGTGATGATGACGGGCCGATTGGTCGTGTAATACTCCCGGAGGAATTCGTCGCGAGACAACCTGTGCTTGCCGCTCGATCTCGCCCGAATCCGGATGCAGCCGGTTGAGCTTCCGGTAGACCGAGAGGATCCATTCGCGCTTCCTCAGGCGACTCATCAACAGTTCGGAGCCCCGGAAATAGGGGCTCTGTTCCGCCATGCAGGATTTCGCGCGCGAGTCCTGTGGCGAAAGCCGTTCGACTTCAGCACATCGAGAATACTCTGCGGGACTGTTGCCGACCAGCAGGTTCTCGGCGATCCATCGACGCCATTCATCGTCGAATGAGCGAAAGCCGACCGACCTGGGGCTCGCCCGGAGCATTCGGCTGATCCGGCTCACGGGCGGAACTCGACGAAATGCTCATGATGCTCGGGCTCCCGAATGATCGGACGTAAGGAGCGGAACGACGCCTCGCCGAACCGGCTGGCGAAGGGACCTATTGTGAGGGAGGCTTCGGCGGGCCCATCCGAATCTGCGGCGGCTTCACCTTGATCATGTGGCTGGTGGCCGCCTCGCGGCCGATCGCATCACGGCCCTGGAAGTAATCGCGCTGCCAGTCATCCGGCTTGACCTCGCCCTTGGTCTTCTGCTCGTGGAATTGCCGGCGCGCCACGTCCCATTCATGGTAGGCGCGATTCAGCTCGGGATCATCCGTAAGCTTCTGGAAGGAGACTGCGGCCTTCTCCAGGTCCGCGCAGACGTTGCTCACCAGGGGGATCGCCTGGAAGAGCGGCTCGCCCAGGTCGAATCGGACCGGCTGATGAGGAGTCATAATTTTATAATTCATCGTGAACGACATGCTGATCCAGTCGCTCTCGATGAGCGCAGTCAGCGGATGCGCATTGGCCTTGAAGTAATTCACCGGCCCGCAGACCAGGAGGCGAGAGCCCTCGGGCTTGGTGCGGAAGAGGAACGGCGTGTTCCAGGTGATGATCCCCTCGCCGAACTGGCTGTTGATCCACTGCGACCAGACCTCGCCCGAAGCGTCGAACTGGAACTCGATCGAACCGGGGTAGGTCCCACCGCGCCAGGTCGCCGTGAATCCGACGGGGTTCTTGATCCACCATCCCGTCTGATTGACGATCGTCAGCGGCAAGCAACGGTAGGCATACCGCTGCGGCGTGTTGTTCATCCAGGTCCGCTGCCAGTCCGCCCAGCACCAATCCCACCCCGTCCCGTCCGTGCGGTTCTTCTTCATCATGCTGTCGTCCGTGATCTGGTAGATGTGGACTTCGAGCTGCGGGTGATCCATCTTGCAACCCTCGAGTTGGATTCCTTGAAGCCGCCTTCAACACAACCGGATTCGATCGATTCCACGATCGCACGCCGATCAAATCCAGAGTAGCCCAGAGGCTCGCGGCGATCAATCTTTCTCAGGAACAAGACGCCACGGGATCGAACACTTGTCAACGCAGTGAACCTGGAGGTCCCAAGACGATTGCCCACGCCCCGCAGACCTTCGAGCGAGGCGTGGCGGATTCAGAGCGGGTTGCACTCCCAGTGCCGCAAATTGTACCCTTGATCATCGCGGGGGACGCGAAGGTCCCGTCGCGGTGAGTTGATGCATCGAACCTGGAAAAGACATGGAACACGTCACGATTGGCTTGATCGGGTTGGGCACGGTGGGGACCGGTGTGGCGAAGCTGCTGACCGAGCATGGCGAGCGACTGTCGCGACGCGCCGGCCGTCAGGTCCGGTGGAAGTGGGCCGCCGTTCGCGACCCGAACAAGGCGCGGGGCGTTCGCCTGGACGGAGTCCGCGTGACGACCGACGTTCATCGCCTCCTCGACGATCCCGAGGTTGACGTCATCATCGAGACCATGGGAGGTACCGAACCGGCCTTGCAGTTCGTGACGGCGGCACTGGCCGCGGGCAAGGACGTGGTCACGGCCAACAAGGCCCTCCTGGCCGAGCACGGTGTGCGGGTCTTTGCCCAGGCGCGCGCCGCGGGTCGGGCCGTCGCGTTCGAAGGCAGCGTCGGCGGCGGCATCCCCATCGTACAGGCCCTGAGCGTCGCGCTGGCGGCGAACCAGATTCAGAGTCTGGCCGCCATCGTCAACGGCACGTGCAACTTCATCCTGACTCGGATGACCAGCGAGGGCCTGCCTTACGAAGAAGCGCTGCGGCAGGCCCAGCAGCTCGGCTATGCCGAGGCCGACCCGACCCTCGACGTCGATGGCACCGACACGGCGCACAAGCTGGCAATCCTGGCGCAGCTCGCTTTCGAGGCCGACGTGCGACTTGAAGCCATCCCCCGACAGGGGATCGACCGCTTGCAGCCGGCCGATCTGAAGTATTCCGGAGAACTCGGCTATCGCATCAAGCTCCTGGCGCTGGCGAAGCTTTCGACGGCCGGCCTCGAGCTCCGTGTGGCACCGACCCTGGTCCGTCAAGGGACCCCGCTTGCCGACGTCAGCGGCCCTTACAACGCGATCCGCGTCGTCGGCGACGCCGTGGGCGATACACTGTTTTACGGGCGGGGCGCCGGCGCATTGCCGACCGCATCCGCCGTCGTCGGAGACCTGATCGACGTCGTGACCGGCCGCGCCGGCCTTCCCGCGCGTCTGCGCAACCTCTGGTCCGAGTCGGCACCGCTGGTCCCCCTGACCCCTTCCAGACTGGTCAAGAGCCGCTATTATCTCCGCTTCACGATCGCCGACCGGCCCGGCGTGTTAGCGCGGCTGGCCCAGGTCCTGGGAGCGCAGGGATTAGCATTGCCAGCGTCATCCAGCACGATTCCGGCGACGACTCGCTTGAGCAAAGTCCCGTACCACTCGTGATCATGACCCATCTCGCCATTCAGGCGGACCTCTATGCCGCCCTGGAGGAGATCGACCGCCTCGACGTCGTCCATGCGCCGAGCATCTGCCTGGGCGTCGAAGATTGATCTTGTCCTCTTTCGCCGCCCCACGTAAGATGCCCACACTCGGGATTAGGTTGCCGGATGGAGCTGGCACCGTCCCATCCGCGGCTCGATCCGCGGAAAGCCGAGCCGACGACAGGGAGGTCGCGGTGATGCCAGGTACCACGGATCGGACTCGATGGCGGGCGCGATCCCGCCTCTTGGGGCTCCTCTTGTTCGGGCCATGCGTCGCCGGGTGCGCGGCGATGACCCAGGACGTGGACGCCTATTACCGCCAGATGGCGTTCAATTTCCAGGAAGCCGCGGACAAGGCGAAGCTCGATGAGGTCGCCCTGGAGAACGAATCTCGGGTCCTCGGCGTGACGGGAGATCAATCGCGATACCGCAAAGCCCAGAAGCAACTCAAGCGACTCAAGGACTGGGAAGAACATTGCGCCAAGGAGAAGTTGCGGTTTGAGAAGGCCGCCGAGTGGATGGAAACTCATTTAAAGGTGAAGAAGACCGAAATCACTGGAAGTGAGAGCCGATGCCGCGTCCGAACCGAAGGCGACCGATCGCGATCCCGAGAGCACGAGGGGTCATAATATCCCGGAGACACTCACCGATTGATGGTGAGGCGTCTACGCCAGCGCTCCGGCGAGATCGTCGCGAAGATCCTGGACGTCTTCGATCCCCACGCTGAGCCGGACGAGCCCATCGTCCACGCCGCGTGCCGTCCGGACCTCGACGGGAATGCTGGCGTGTGTCATGGTCGCGGGATGGCCGATCAACGACTCCACGCCGCCCAGGCTCTCCGCCAGGCTGAACAATCGCGTCCGGGAAAGGAACCGCAAGGCGGCTTCCCGGCCTCCCCGTAACCGGACGCTGATCATTCCGCCGAAGTCACGCATTTGCCGTGCGGCGATGACGTGGCCGGGGTGGTCCTTCAGCCCCGGGTAATAAACGCGCTCGACCTTCGGATGGCTCGCGAGCCAGTCGGCCAGTGCCCGGGCGTTCGCGCAGTGCCGATCCATCCGCACCGCCAACGTCTTGATTCCGCGGAGGACCAGCCAGGAGTCGAACGGCCCTGGGACGCCGCCAGCCGCGTTCTGGTAGAACGCGATGGCCTCGAGGAGATCGCGACGGCCGATCACGGCCCCGCCGATGACGTCGGAATGGCCGCCGAGGTATTTCGTCGTGCTATGCACGACCAGGTCGGCGCCGAGCTCGAGCGGGCGCTGGAGATAAGGAGAGGCAAACGTGTTATCCACGGCCAACACCGCGCCGCGGCGGTGGGCCAGGTCGGCGACAGCGGCGATGTCGATGATCTGCAAGAGCGGGTTGGTCGGCGTCTCGATCCAGACGAGCTTGGTGGACGGCGACAGGACCGCGGCAAAGCCGTCAGGGCTGGCGTCCTCGGTATAACGCGGGACCAGGCCCCAAGGCTTGAATACCCGCTCCAGCAGGCGAAAGGTTCCCCCGTAGAGGTCGGCCGCGGCGACCACCTCGTCGCCGGGCCGGAACGCCGAGAGCACGGCCGTCGTCGCGGCCAGCCCCGAGGCGAACGCGAGCCCACGTTCGCCCCCTTCCAGGGCCGCCAGGCAAGTCTCCGAGCGCGGAACGCGTGGGGTTGCCGCTGCGCGAATACTCGTAACCCCGATGCTGTCCGGGAGCCTGCTGGGTGAAGGTTGACGTCGCGTAGATCGGGACCACAGTCGCCCCCGTGGCCGGATCGGCATCCTGTCCCGCATGGATCGCCCGCGTCGAGAACCCGTGCTTCGCTTGATCCTGGGCCATCTGAGGACTCACTCCCTTCGATCACGTCCCGAACGCTCTCAAACGCGAGCCCGGTTCCAGTACGTGATGAGATCGATCCGCGTAATGATATCGACGACCGAGCCCCCGGCCGTCGCCAGAACGCCCGAGTTGCCAGCCAGGAGGAGGCGGTAAGCCTCATCGAGGTGCACGGCCACATCGAGTTGAGGCAGTGGTCGGGCCATGACGTCGCCGACGCGAACGCGCGTGGGGTCGGAACCATCGTGCAAGAGTCGGGCAAGGGTAACCTCCTGGATGCTCCCGACCGCTTTGCCGTCTCGAAGGACCGGCAACTGCGAGATCCCGTTCGCCTGCATCCGCTCGACGGCCTCGGCAATCGAGGCATCCGGGCCGATGGGGACGAGGGATCGGCCTCCGCGCGTCCGCAGTAGATCGCCAACGGTCTCGGCGACCGGATCAGCGCCCAGGAGATGGTTTTCGGCCATCCAGGCATGGTCGTGGAACTTGCTCAGATAGTTGCGGCCGGTGTCCGGGCAGAGGACGACCACGACATCCTCGGCGGTAAGGCGCCGGGCATACCGCAGCGCCGCGGCCACGGCAGTACCCGACGAGCCCCCGACGAGCACGCCCTCGCGGCGGGCCAGCTCGCGAGCGGTGCGGAAGCTCTCTTCATCGCCGACCCGGACCCAGTCGTCCACCACCTGCCCATTGAGGGTCCTGGGCATGAAGTCCTCGCCGATCCCCTCGACCTTCCAGGGTTTCGGGGCATCGCCCGAGAGGACCGAGCCCTCCGGATCGGCACCAATGACCTTGATCTCGGGATTGCGCTCCTTCAGGTAGCGTCCCACGCCGGAGATCGTGCCGCCGGTCCCGACTCCCGCGACGAAGGCCGTGATCGTTCCCGCGGTCTGCTCCCAGATCTCCGGGCCAGTCGTCCGATAGTGGACCTCGGGGTTGGCCAGGTTGGCGAATTGATTCGGTCGCCAGGCGCCGGGAATCTCCCGAGCAAGGCGATCGGCGACGCCGTTGTAACTCTCGGGAGAGTCGGGCGGGACCGACGTCGGCGTGACCACGATCTCGGCCCCATAGGCCCTCAGGAGCTGGATCTTCTCGCCGCTCATCTTGTCGGGCAGCACGAAGATGCACCGATACCCCTTGACCGCGGCCGACAGGGCCAAGCCAACCCCCGTGTTGCCCGCGGTGGCCTCGATGATCGTTCCGCCGGGCTGGAGCCATCCCCGACGCTCGGCCTCCTCAACCATCGCGACGCCAACTCGATCCTTGATGCTGCCACCAGGATTCAGCGACTCGAGCTTCAACAGGATCCGCGCAGCCACTCCGGTCGCAAGTCGTCGCAACGGAATCAACGGAGTCCGGCCGATCGCCGACAGGATCGACGGCGTTACCCCTTCACTCTTGACACGATCCAAACCAGCCGTCTCTTGCTGGAACTTCCAGCCCATTGAGTGTCGCCGTCCCCATCACGACCTCCCGTCGCACTCGAGGAACCGATTGCTCCAGGACCCATTCTAGTAGTACAGCGCAAGGAACTTGACCTTCTCCCGCAGGGGTGTTTTGGGTAGGGTGGGCGGTCCTCGGAGCCCGATGGAATTGGTGACTCGCCGACAAGGGAGGCTGTCGATGACCCCGAAAGACCTGCGGCAGGCGTTGCCCCTGTTCGAGGAATTCACGGAGCGGTTCACGCCGTTGCTGGTGGAAGACGAGCGAACGGCGAGTCGCAAAGAGCGGGCCAAGGCGTATCTCCGCGGTTTGCTCCTGGATGCCGAAAGCACCAAAACGGCGGAAGCCATCGCCCTGAACGTACATCGCGATCCGTCGCAAGTGCGGATGACCCAAGTGTTCCTGGGACAGTCGGCCTGGGCGGACGAACCGCTCCGTGAGGAACTGGTTGGCTGGGTGGACCAGGAACTCGGCAGTGGCGGCGGCACGCTGATCGTGGATGAGTCGGCGATCCCCAAGTGCGGCGACAAGAGCGTGGGAGTGGCCCGGCAGTACTGCGGAGCGACCGGCAAAATCGATAACTGCCAGGTGGCCGTTTACCTGGCCTACGCCAGTGCGGCGGGTCATACCCTGCTGGACGAACGGTTGTATCTTCCGGAAGAGGAATGGGCCAAGGATGTCCCCCGCCGCAAAGAAGCCGGCGTGCCCGAAGACGTCGTCTTTCGCACCAAGCCGGAGTTGGCCTTCGAGTTGATTCGCCACGCCGGACCGAAGATCCGCCATGGCTGGGTGACCTTCGACGAAGGCTACGGCAAGGATCCCGAATTCCTCAGTGGTCTGGAGGAACTGGGCGAACGTTATATCGGCGAAGTCCCCAAGACCTGCCGCGGCTGGTTGCACCGCCCCGAGGTGGAAGAGCCGCCCGAGGGGCGGCGGGGCGGCCGACGCCGGACCAAACGGCGCGTCGCACCGGATCAACCCAAGCCGCAAACGGCCGAGGAGATCGCGGCGGCGTTGCCGTCTGGCGCCTGGAAGCGGCTGAGTTTTCGCGAAGGGACCAAAGGGATTCAAGTGGCGCACTTCGCCGCGGTCCGCTGGGTGGTCGAACGGAACGATCTGCCGGGGCCGGAGCTGTGGTTGGTGATCGAGTCGCAGTTGCGATCAAACCCCGTACATCAAGTACTACCTGAGCAACGCCAGCCCGAGTTGCCCGCTCTTGGAGTTGCGCAAGCCGGGCATACCCGCTGGCCCATCGAGGACAGTTTTCTGCGTGGCAAACAGGAACTGGGGCTGGACGACTATGAGGTCCGGGGCTGGCGCGGCTTTCACCACCACATGACTTTGGTCATGTTGGCGATGTGGTTCTTGGTCCTGCAGACGCGGCGGATGGGAAAAAAAAACCAAGAACGGCCTGACGCTGCCTGATGCCCGGAGACTGCTGCAAGTCATCTTCGCCCCAGGACCGTCCAAGCAGCCCGAGCGGCAGGCGATCCGGATCTCCGATTGGCGGCAGCGGCGAAACCGCATCGCCAGCGCGTGCCACGCCACGGCTAGGAAACAAAGGTTGCGGGACACGGGATAGTTCCTTGCGCTGTACTACTAGAGCGCTTCACGGTTGGCTTGCGCACACTTCGTGCACCGGTCGCGCTACAAGCCCGAAGCGCCAGCGAGTGGATTCCGGCGGGGACCAGCCACTCACTCGCTGGCGCTTTCGGGCTCGTATCAGCCACTTCCTTGCCGAAGGTGTACTCCATCCAATCGTGAAGCGCTCTAGGCCCCCCCTCGCCCCATCGGACTATCATCGACACCGCCCCTCCTCTCTAGTTCTACTGTATCCCGGGGGTTGACCTCACTCAACCGGTTTTGTGACACTCTCTTCCGTCGCGAAGCTTTATCACGCAGGAGGATGTCATGGACCATCGATTCACAGCGCGGTTGGATGAGATGATGGATCAGGCCGAGGTCTCCCCCGAGCTGCTTCGGGACCTGTTGCCCCGGCTCAATCAGTTCGTCCAACCCTTCGTCAAGAACCTCTTGGGGCCTGAGCAAATCCGCCACGCCGCCGAGTACATCATGGGTTTGGTTTCCAAACTGGAGCGCAAGACCGGCGAAGGGATCGCCTACCTCCACGATCAGCAACGCCAAGGCATCCAGAAGTTCATCGGACACCTGCCGTGGGCTCACCAACCGATGCTCACCACCTTGGCCCGACAAGTCGGCCAGGAGTTGGGCCAAGTCGATGGTGTGATCGTGTTCGATCCCTCGGCGTTTCCCAAGAAGGGGACCCAATCTGTGGGCGTCGCCCGACAGTGGTGCGGCCGGCTGGGGAAAGTCGACAACTGCCAGGTCGGCGTCTTTCTGGGTTACGTGACAAGGACCGAACATACCCTCGTTAATGCACGTCTTTATCTTCCTGAAGAGTGGACCAAGGACCGGGCGCGATGCCAGGCCGCGGGAGTCCCCAAAACGATCCGGTTTCAGACGCGCCAGCAATTGGCGTTGGAGATGTTGGACGAGTGCGGTGGAATCTTGCCGCACACCTGGATCGCGGGCGACGACGAGATGGGCCGTCCCAGCAATTTTCGGCGGGATTTGCGTGCCCGGGGCGAACGTTATCTGCTGGGAGTCCCCTCGAACACCCTGATCCGTGACCGCGACACACCACCACCGGAGTACTCGGGGCGAGGTCGTTATCCCAAAAATCCATTCACGCGAGTCGATGACTGGTGTTCGATGCTTCCGGAAGGAGCTTGGACCACCATCGATGTGCGGGATGGGGAGAAAGGACCGCTGGTGATCGAGGCGGTGAAGCGTCGGGTCCAGGCGCGGACCGACAGGGGTGGTTCTGGGCCGGAAGAGATGCTGTTTGTGACTCGGGAACGGCAAGCGGATCAGACATACAAATCTGATTATTATTTGTCGAATGCGTCGGCGGATGTGCCGCTGACCGAATTCGCCCGGGTGGCCAAGGCGGCTCATCGCATCGAAGAGTGCCTGAAGCGAGCCAAAGGCGAAGCCGGTCTGGGGGACTACCAGGTGAGGAACTGGAAAGCCTGGCATCATCACCTCACGTTGGCGCTGCTGGCGGTGTGGTTCCTGAACCAGGAGACGCGCCGGGGAAAAACATTGACCCCCGCCCTGACGTTGCCCCAACTCCGCCAACTGATTGGAGGAGTGATTGACGCGTACCTCGGGACCAGCGTTCCCGCGTCGCTCTGCCGCCGCAGTACGCGCTGGTTACGACGCAACGAGCAGGCGCGCTTTTATCAATATCGTTCGCGTAACATCCTGCCACCTTTGAAGAACCAACTTAGAACCTGAGGATACAGTAGAACTAGTGAGTATTGATTTCCGATCGAATAAGTCAAGATCTAGTCGGGCCCTCGCGATCAGCCGCCCCCCGTCCCGGAAAAAGGCATCCCGCGATCAATCGTGGTGGCTTCGATAACCTCTTCACCACGCGCGATCGCGTGGATCCCCGCCGGCGCTTCCGGCCAGCCCGCTGAGCACAACGAAGTCGGCGTGCCCCGTGACCGACCAGCCAAGTTCCTGCGCAAACGCCACCGCCCGTGCCGGGTTCAACGACCAGCGGAACGGCTCGTCCTTCATCGCCAGCCACCACGACACCATCGCACTTCGCGGCTCAAAGCCGATCGCTCCGCCCTCGCGCTCGACCATGAAGCTGAAGACCAGCCGCGACGCTCGCTCCGTCGCCGTCGCCAGCTCACCGAAGCAGTGATCTCACCGCGCTTCGGGCAGGTACATGAGAAGGCCCTCGGCGAGGAAGACGGTCCGGCGTCCGCGGTCGATCACCCCGGCCGGCAGGACGCTTTCGGTCCCGTCATCGCGTGAGAAATCGGCCTCCGCCAGGATCGGCCCGCCGCATCCGAGCTTCGTCTCGACCACCGACCGCTTCACCGCCAGCGTCGCCGGATGATCGATCTCGACCACGCGAAGGTCCGGGCGTTCCACCGCCAGCCGCACGCCCAGCGTGTCGAAGCCCGCCCCCAGCACCACGACCTGCGTACGCCCCAGCCGCGATCGCTGCCCGGACCCGCGATTCGATCCACCGCTTGCGCATCATCCAGTGCCGGACGATGCCGGGGTGCGTCGCCCGCTCCAGGAGCCTCCACGCCGCCCGCGCCGCCGCCGACCGGCAGCTCGCCCGCAGCCAGCGGTCCGCCCTCGACGTCGACAGGAACTCCTCGCACCAGCCCGCCGCCCCGGGCGCGACCAGGTCCGCGGTCGCCGGGTCGTGCGCACACAGCACCGTCGCCGCCGCGATGAGCCGTGCCGTCGCGCTCGCCTTGCCGGCCTTCATGAGCAGGTCCTCGCGCTCTGCGAACAGCCGGCGATAGTGCCGGTACCAATCGCTCTGGAAGACCCCCGCCGGGTCGTATCGCTCCTTCTTCGCCAGGAACTCCCGGAATTGCGGGTACGCCCGGTCCACCTGCTCGGCCGTCGCCGCGCGGTGATAGGTCAGGTAGAACCCGCCGCCGAGATCGAGCGACGCGTCCGTCAGCTTGCGGAACGTCTCGTGCGTCCGCTCGATCCCCGCCGCCGTGTGCGGCGTCCGCAGGTTGAAGATCACGCACGCGAAGTCCTCGCGCGCCCACGGCAGGAAACTGGTCTCGTCGCGGCGGATCGCCCGGATCGTGCCGTAGATGTCCTCGACGCCGGTCTCCCGCAGCACGGCCCGCGCGCCGCTCCAGGAACTCGATGATCCGCCCCGGCGGGACGTACTGCTCGCCGATCAAGAGCGATTCCTCCGCCCCGTCGCCCATCAGGCCGCGGGATGCGAGGAACTCCGAGTAGTCCGGGATGTATGTGCTCAGTTGCATCGTGTCCGACCAGTACACCCGCCCGTGCGTCGAGAGGTAATACTGCGCGTACTTCGAGAACGCCGCCGCTTTATCCCGGTGGGCCAGTTCCAGCAGCAGGAGCCAGTCGTCCTTCGTGAGGTTCTCGGTCTCATCGTCCACGGCCGCGTCGTCCGGCGCCGGGCGATAGCACGACATCACGCCGCGCCGCAGGAACGAGTCGTCGCGCGAGTCGATCGCGTACTGGAAGTCGCCGTAGACGCAGCCGTCCGCCACCCGGCGCTAGACGGCGTTGACCGCGTCGTCGATGTCGATGATGTCCACCAGGCGCCGCAACTTCCGCCGCGGGCAGAGCCGCAGCGTCACGCGCACGACCACGCCGAAGAGCCCGTATCCGCCGATGACCAGGCGGAACAGCTCGCCGTTCCGGTCCCGCGAGCACTCGACGACCTCGCCGGCCGCGTCGACCAGGGTGAGGCTCTCGATGTCCTCACCGATGGGCCCCATCGTCAGCCCCCGCCCGTGGGCGTTGCACGCCACCGCGCCGCCGAGCGTGAGCGTGTCGGCCCCGGTCTGCTTCTGCCGGATCGCATGCCGCTGCTCGCCGCGTGCGAGGTCCCGCGTCGCCCGGATCACATCCGGCCACATCGCGCCCGCCTCCATGGTGAGAAGGCCGCGCTCTTCATCGAGCGCGATCGCCCGATTCATCCCCGTCATGTCCAGGAGCAAACAGCCCGAGCCGAACTGCTGACCGCCCATCGCATGACGTCCGCCGCAAACCGCCAGCCCCCCGCCAGGCGTGCGTCCTCCCGCCCGCGCACGGATCGCCTCCCGCACGTCGTCGATTCCGGCCGGCCGGACGATCTCGATCACGCTCGTCGCGTTCAGCCGCGAATGCACGTCGTTGACGAGTCTGCTCCAATGGCCTGCTCCCCATTTCTTGGTCCAGAGATAACGGGAGTCACCGTTTCGTCGAGCCAGTCGACGATGGAGCGGGCGGCGCACAACTGCTGAAGCAGTCTTCTCAGGGCCCGAGGATTCAAGGACCGCCTACTTCTTCTCGGCCCCGACGCCATCAAGGACGGCACGGACGTCGACGTGCTCCCACTTGCCGGTTTTGCCGGCGAACGTATAGATGTGGCCGTGGCTATCGATCGTGACGGTTCCAGGCTCCGAAGAAGGGCATGGCCCGGACACCTTCGGGCAACTCGGCGACGTCCCAGCGTTGCGCCTCGACACCGTAGGCATAGACGTCCTGGCCCAGGTTGTAAACGACGACTCCGGCCGCGACGATCGGCACAGCCTGGCCCTCGATGGGTGTGCGCAGCTCTTGCGGGTGCCAGGTGCCGCTGGCGGTGTCGGCGACGGCGATCCGGGTAATCTTCGATCCCTTCAACCTCAGTGCCACGAGGTTCTCGGCGATAATGGGGGTGACTTCGAGCGGGGCGTCTTTCGACCCGGACAACTCGAGCGACTGGGACTTCTTCGTCTCGAGGTCGAAGAGCGTAACCCGGTCCCCTACGGGAGAGATGACGATGAGGGAGCTGCCTTGCCGGAAATAGCGGGGCGGGCTCGCGGCCTCGCCCGGGGCAAGCCGGCCGGCGTCCTCAGCAGTGCCGGAGGGCTATCGCGTCGGCCCGGGCTGGTTTGTCCTTCCGATTCTCGCCGATGAAGGTGATCGATCGCAGCTTGGCCGGCGTCAGGTTCAGCGCGCCGAACTCGAGATCGAGCCTGAAGTCCGTCGGAATATGGATGGTCCCGATGATCTCCTTATCCGTCGTTGTGATCACCTTCCCCCGCGTTAACACCGACATGCTGACTCGGGTCGAACCCGTTCCCAATTACCTCCTCCACCCATGCCGACCGGCTCGCATACGCCGCAGCTCGAGCCTGAAGCCGGGCGCGGCACGATCTCTCCCGGCGCGCGAGCACCGCCTTCCTGGTTGCCGACCTTCTCGACCCCCTCGACCTCGTTCGACCGGTTTCAAGAACCGGATCATCTTGATCTTGTCCGGTGGGATGGAATACTGCCCGAGGTCGCCGTCAACGAGTACGGGCCTGAAGTCGATCTTGCCGTTGAGGCGTTGGCCGCCCTCCATCTCGACCTGGACCGATCTTTGGACATCTGTGACGCCAGCGCCGAAGAACCCACCGCGCTGCATCATCATCCCGGTCGCCATGCCTTGGCCTCCCATGCCGCCCATTCCTCCACCGATGCCTCCCATTCCTCCACCGATGCCTCCCATCTGGGCGAAGCTGGGCGAAGACGCGAGCATCAGCGCGAGGGTCGCGAGCGATCCGGTTCGATTCATGACGGCCTCCTTCTGGGTCCTCAGGGGTCAGACACAGGTTAGGCGCGGGTCTGCCGGCACCCACGGCTTCACGCCCATGGGTCGCTCGAAAAAGTCCCGGCACCCGGCCTTTGTTCGAGGAGCACTCTTTTTTCCAATTGCCAATAAGTGCTCCCGCTCACCGCATCCTGGTTGATTTGATCGTTCGCGGATGAGTGCTGCCTATGACTATTGTCCTGCCTGCGGCATCCGTCGCCAAGCCCCCACCGGCCAATGCGTCGGCCTGAAGGTGGTTTGGGTGGTCCCTGCGATAGAGTCTCGTTCCGGCCGCGTTGTGCCCTGACCTCAATCGCCCCCGAACCCCTTTGTTTCGAGGAAAGGACTGCGGATCGCCGATTTCAGCAAATAAGAAAGACACTCGGCCGAACGGCTGATGGCCATCATCCAGAGGTGGAATGAAAGCCGATCATCCGTTCCAAATGGTCTTCGAAGTCGGTAACGAAGACCATGGCCAAGTGTCCGAGCGGCGATGCCAAGCGACTGAACGAGACGGCATGCAATCTACGATGCGGTATTTGTGAGCGTCGCCTCAGCCTCGGGGAGCCTGGGCGACGAAGCCGTGAAAGACCCCGTTGGCGTCGGAGTAGAACCCGGTGATCTCGCCCGAGTTGGTGATCCCCGTGATCTGGGTGACCTCCACGCCGTTGTCAAACGCCTCGCTGGGATCATCCAGGAAGGTGTACACCCCGGTATGGGTGTTGTAGATGAAGCCGTGCTGGCTGGTGGTCGAGTCGCCGTAGTAGCCCACGGCGATGCCCTTGTCGTTGATCCCGAGGATCTGGGAGAACACGAACGTGGCACCGGGTTCCCCCGGGACGAGAGGGATGGTCGGGTCCGCGATCGCGGTGCCGGTGAGCGTCCCGTTCCTGCGCGGCCTTCTCGCTCGCCATGAAGCCGTGGTCCTGGCCGTCCGTGCCGACATAGAAGCCGACCACCTGGCCATTGTTGTTGATGCCCTGGGCGTTGACGACGTTCGGCCCCGAAGGAGCGTTGATCGTGATGTAAGACTTGGGAGTAACCCGGATGAACCCGGGCGTCGCGGTCGCGGTGACGTACTGACCGACGATCGTGTCCGCGGTCGTTGATCCCGAAGGCGGTCGCGGACATCCCGCCCTTGGGGATGAATGTCTTCACCTTGCCCTTGCTGCTGTAGAACGCGTTGCCGTTCCCATCAGTGCCCACCACGATGCCGGAGGAGTTGATCCCAAAGGCCATGGCCGTTGTCGATCCATTGATGTTCAGAACCTGGCGGTCCTGGACTTCAGGGGATTGGTGGTGAAGTTATCGAAGTTCCCGTTGTTGTCGATGTCAAACCCAACGGCCGTGCCCGAGTTCGAGATGCCGTTGATGTTCGTGCCGGAACCCGCGTTGGTGCCCGCGTTCGGACCGTCAAAATTGGTGAAGAGATAGCCCTCGTTGCGGACCTGATCGAGGACCGTGATGCTCGGTCCGTGGCTCTTGGACTGTTTCGCGTCGATGACGTGTGCGGGGACCCGCACGTCGTGCACGTGATGCGGCATCGCGGCATTGAGCAGCTCGCGCCCTTCCAACGAGTCCAGGACCGGGCGAACGCTACGATTTCGCTTGGATCGACTTCGAATGGTCATGTGGTCATCTCTTAGTGTAAAAATTGTCTGTGTCACGATCGATCGCCGTCACGATCCCGCCACGCGAGTGCGTGGAACAACCTCGGGACCGATCACTCTTGTGACCTCCCCATCTGCTGGGGCCGAGTCGGGCACGCCGGTTGAGCAAGAAATCATCGCGGGGCGGTCCCGGGAAGGGCAACTCCATCCCCGCATGGCACGATGCGGTAAGGTGTGAACGACACGATTGGCCGAGAGGCTGCGGGCGGCTCTGGGGAAGGAGCTGATCGACTGGATGTTGACTCCGGACCGATCGAGAAGCCGCGTGTCGTTAGGTCCGTTGAGCGTCGGCCCCGTCTGTTAGGGAGATAGTCAAAAGACGTGCTGGTCGGACATGGAGTCAAAAATAATTCTCCGGAGGCCATTCGACGGAGTTGTAAGACTCCGGGAGGGCGAGGCACCAGGGATCGCACTTCCTCTGGAGTCCAATTGATGGATTCTCTATCCTGTAGACGTTCGGCCTGGGTTTTGGTCGCGATCGATCGGGTACACAGGACCATCGGAATGCAGCACAGTCCCCGTGCGAATCCGTGGCGCGAGGATCATCGCGCCGGGGTGGCGGAATCCCTCACCAAGACTTGCGTTTCGAGAGAGAGCCTGGCAAGCTTTGTTAGGTTCTGCGCTGGGCCCTCCGGCGCAAGGCGTCCCGAAATCGGATGGGATGAGGAGCCGGTCAGGGCCGGCTTTGGTTCGTTCGGAGTCGATCATTAAGTTAGGTGCCGGTGCCGATGTCGAGTAACTGCAAGTATGTCATCGTGATTCCCGACGGCGCGGCCGACGAGCCCTTCGAGGGGCTAGGGGGTAAGACGCCGCTCCAGGTGGCATCGATCCCGGAGATGGATCGCGTCGCGCGCGGAGGGGATCGTGGGCCGGTCGCGGAACGTTCCCGACCGGTTCCTGCCGGCGAGCGATGTCGCGACGCTCAGCCTCTTCGGTTACGACCCCGAGCGTTATTACACCGGCCGGGCCCCGCTCGAGGCTGCGGCTATGGGCATCGGGCTAGGGCCCGACGACTGGGCGATTCGCTGCAATCTGATTTACATCCAGGACGGACGGCTCACCGACTTCACGGCCGGACATATCACCAGCCCCGAAGGGCAATCCTTGCTTGAGTCCCTCCAGGCCGGGGTGGTCCGGGCCTTGATCGAGTTTCACCCCGGAGTCAGTTATCGCAACCTGATGATCTACCGGGGAAGGGGGAAGTATTCGCCGTTCGGCGACGATACGGTGACAGACCCGCCCCACGACCATCCCGACCAGCCGGTCGCGGAACACCTGCCGCGCGGGCCCGGGTGCGGATTTCCTCAAATTCTGGATGGATCAGGCAGCCCCAGTGCTCGCGAACCACCCTGTAAACGCGGCCAGAATCGCCGCGGGGAAACGGCCGGCGAATGCGATCTGGCTCTGGGGACAGGGAAGGGCGCCGCAGCGTCCCGAATTCGTCGAAGCTTCACGGGCTCAGAGGGGCCATCATCTCGGCCGTGGACCTGGTCCGGGGCGTGGGCGTGCTGGCCGGCTGGGACGCGACTCGACGTGCCGGGTGCGACCGGATACCTCGACACCGACTACGCCGCCAAGGGCCGGGCGGCGATCGATGCGATCCGGGATTATGACCTCGTTTGCGTCCATGTCGAGGCCCCCGACGAGGCGAGCCACGAAGGGCGCGCCCGACGCCAAGGTCGAAGCCATCGAGCGGATCGATCGCGAGATCGTCGGTCCGGTCCGAGAAGCACTGCGGTCTCACGACCGTTGGCGGATCGTGATTTCGCCCGATCATTCAACGCTTCTCCGCACCCGTGCCCACGACCGCGCTGCGCCGTGACCTGGGCCATGGCCGGGACGGGTCTGCCGCGGCTCGGGCAGGCCTTACGACGAATTCGCGGCCCGCGATCCGGAATGCCCGTTCTTCGATCAGGGCTACAGGCTGATGCCGCGATTCCTGGACCTCGATTGGGACGGGCGGACGGTGCTTAGGGTCGACCCGACTCGACACCCCTGAGATTTCCAGAAGACAGACGCGATTCCAGCGGTCCAGCCGGCTCTATCTGAGGTGATGTTGCAGGGAGTGACACCGTTGCCGTTGCTCGTTCAGAAGTTCGGTGGGACCAGCGTGGCAGATGCCGACAAGATCCTTGCCGCCGCGCGGCGGGCGATCCAGGCGCACAGCGCGGGTGAGCAGGTCCTCGTCGTGGTCTCGGCCCGAGGTCACACAACCGACGAATTGATCGCGCTGGCCAAGGAGATCACCGAAACTCCTCCAGCCGCGTGAGATGGACATGCTCCTTTCAACCGGCGAGCAGGTTAGCGTCGCTTTGATGGCGATGGCCATCGAGAGCCTGGGCGTGCCGGCAATCAGCTTCACGGGTGCGCAGATCGGCATCGTCACGGATAGCTTCCACACCAAGGCCCGGATTCGAAACATCTCGAGCGAGCGGATGGTCCAGGCGCTGGGCGAGGGGAAGATCGTGATCGTGGCCGGCTTCCAGGGCGTGGACGAGCATTACAACATCACGACGCTGGGCCGGGGCGGCTCGGACACGACGGCCGTCGCCCTGGCCGCCGTGCTCGGCGCGGGCGGCTGCGAGATCTACACCGACGTCGACGGCGTCTACACCACCGACCCGCGGATCGTTCCCGAGGCCCGCAAGATCGACCGGATCACCTACGATGAGATGCTCGAGCTGGCGAGCCTTGGGGCCGGCGTGATGCACTCCCGCTCGATCGAGTTCGCCAAGAAGTACGGCGTGCCGATCCACGTGCGCAGCTCGTTCTCGGACGCCGCCGGGCACCTGGATCGTCGGCGAGCACGACGCGCCGACGGCTGGGTGTCGCGGTCACCGGCGCGGCGCTGGCCAAGGACGAGGCGCGGATCACGATCCTGGGCGTCCCGGACCGTCCCGGCGTCGTCCATGCGATCTTCCGCACGATCGCGGCGGCGAACATCGTTGTGGACATGATCGTGCAGAACGTTTCGACGGGCGGGACGACCGAGGTCAGCTTCACAGTGGCCAAGGGCGACCTGCCCGAGACCTTGCGGGCCGCCGAGTCGGCGGCGAAGGAGATCGGTGCCTCGGCCGTCAGCCACGACGCCGAGGTAGCCAAGATCTCTGTCGTCGGGATCGGCATGCGCACCCACACCGGCGTCGCCACGGCCATGTTCGACGCCCTCGCCGCCGCCGGGATCAACATCCAGATGATCACGACCAGCGAGATCAAGATCAGCGTGCTGGTCGATCGCGCATCGGCCGTGGCCGCGCTCCGTGCCGTCCACAAAGCGTTCCTCCTCGATCGAGCTCAATGGCGGCGAATCGCCGTTCCGCACCCGTCGCTTTCCGGCTCTCGCATCATGAAACTCGCCCCACTGGCCGACAACGGACGCCGGCGCCGGCGAGGCCCGAGCGCTCGGCATGGAAGACCTCGTCATCGCCGGGGTCGAGCTGGACGAGTCGCAGGCCCGGATCGCCCTGTTCCACGTACCCGACCGGCCCGGCTACGCCGCCGCGTCTTCCGCGCGATCGCCGAGGCCGGTGTGTTCGTCGACATGATCGTGCAGAACGTCGGGCATCGCCGGGGATCCGCTGCTGTCGTTCACCGTGCCGCGCGACGCGGCCGAGCCGTGCCGTCGAAGCCGTGCGGGCCGCCGGTCGTGCACGGCGAGGTCTCCGTCGAGCCGGCCATGGCGAAGCTCTCGGTCATCGGCGTGGGCATGCGCACTCACACCGGCGTCGCCACCCGCATGTTCGCCGCGCTCGCCGACCGCGGGATCAACATCAACCTGATCAACACCAGCGAGGTTCGGATCAACGTCGCCACGGACGTCGCCCGCGGCCAGGAGGGCCTCGAATGCCTCAAGCGGGCCTTCGCCCTCTGAACGGCCAGAGAAGTTTATCTTGGACTGATTCGGTTGATTGCGGATCTGGTAGTTGCAACATCCGCGACCCAGCGAGAAGAAAGGTCGAATCGTGGCACGAGACAAGGTGGTATTGGCCTACAGCGGCGGTCTCGACACCTCGGTGGCCGTCAAGTGGATCAACGAGACATACGACCTGGACGTGATCGCCTACACCTGCGACCTGGGCCAGGGGCAGGACATCGAGGCGATCCGCCAGAAGGCGCTCCGGACCGGCGCGATCGAAGCGATTGCCGAGGACGCACGCAACCTGTTCGTCGACTACTTCGCCTTCCCGTCGCTGGTGGCCGGGGCCCTTTACGAGGGGAAATATCCGCTGGCGACGGCACTGGGCCGCCCGCTGATCGCGCAGTTGATGGTCCGGGTCGCGCAGGGAGCACGGCGCGGTGGCGGTGGCGCACGGTTGCACGGGCAAGGGGAACGACCAGGTCCGATTCGACGTCACCTTCCAGACGCTCGCGCCGGAGCTGAAGATCATCGCGCCGGTCCGCGAGTGGAAGTGGACCCGCACCCAGGAACTCGAATACGCCGCCAGAGCATGGCATCGAGGTCGAGGCGACCAAGAAATCGATCTTCAGCACCGACCAGAACCTCTGGGGGCGTTCGATCGAGGCCGGCATCCTGGAAGACCCCTGGGTCGAGCCGCCGCCTGAGACGTTCCAGTGGACCGCCGATCCCCGACTGGCTCCCGACCTGGCCCGAGGAGGTGCGAGATCAGTTTCGACCGAGGCCGGCCGTCGGCCCTCGACGGCCGCGAGATCGACGGCGTCGAGCTGATCAACGTACTGAACCAGATCGCGGGCAGGCACGGCGTCGGCCGGATCGACCATATCGAGAATCGGCTCGTCGGCATCAAGTCGCGCGAGATCTACGAGGCCCCCGCCGCCATCCTGCTCCACGAGGCCCATCGCGAGATCGAGTTCCTCACCCTCTCCAAGGAATCGCTTCGGTTCAAGACGCTGGTCAGCCAGGCCTATTCCGACCTGATCTACAACGGGCTCTGGTTCAGTCAGCTTCACCAGGACCTGATGGCGTTCGTCGTCTCGAACCAGCAATACGTCTCGGGTACAGCGCGGGTGAAGCTCTTCAAGGGGCCACGCCATGATCGTGGGCCGCAAGAGCGAGCACAGCCTCTACCGTCACGAGCTGGCCACCTACGAAGAAGGGGACCAGTACGATTCCTCGGCCGCGCTGGGATTCATCAAGATCCACGGACTCGGCCAGACGACCCAGGCCAAGCACCAGATGCTGAGGAGGTGGGGGCGGCCATCGACTGGAGCTACCCAGCATCATGCCCCACTCTGGCACCGAATCAACGGTACAGGAGCAAGCCCCATACCGCCCGAGAAGCCGTCGTCCTGATGGACAAGCATCGATGTCGTGGCGCGGTGCCGCGCGGATCGCAGCAATTCCGCAACAAGGGTTTTTGGGAGTTGTTAACGTCCGGTCAGTCTTCTGGTTATCGCTCTCGAGACGTGCCCGAGCCAATTCGCACTCGTCCGGGACCTTGACTTTTGTCTCCTGTGCTGACGTATAATTCCTCGCCGGTTCAGGAGACCCCAATGACTTCACGATCCCATCGTTCACCCAAGGAGCGCCACGCACGCTCCCGTGCCGTCCAGTTCCTCGCCGAGAAAACCCTGCTCCGCGGCGCGCTGGTGCTCCAACACCGCTCCTGCGGCAAGTCCTACTGTCGTTGCCAGACCGGACCAAAGCATCCCGCTCTCTCTCTTCATACCCGCTTTGGCGACCGGCGGGTTCGCATTTATATTCCCCCGGCCCTTCATGAGACGGTCCGCTCCGCGATTGAGAACGGCCATCAGATTGATCACCTGATCGATCAGGTCTCGGATCTCAACCTCCAAGCCTTCTTGGAACAGAAGCAGGAACTCTTTGCCCGCAAGGGCGCCCCCACTCGGAGGGCCCTTCATCGTGATGGCACGGTTCTGTGCCTATGTCGAAAAGGTCTTTGGGCTGGGCCAACGATTCCCACCCTGACCGACTCCCGGCTCCGGCCGCGCATCCCCACCGCCGCGGCCTTCGCCAGCGTCTTGACGCTCTTCGCCACCCGCCGCGGCAGCCTCAACGGACTGGAGCCGGACCTGCGGATCCCCGCGCGGTTGCGGGGCCTCGTGGGAGCTCGTGTTCCCAGCGCCGACTCCATCGGCCGCATTTATGCCCTGATGGACAGCCAACCCCTGCGGCAGTTGGTCGGCGACCTCGCCCACCAGCTCAAATGCAACAAGGCGTTGACCAGTCACGAGGGCTGGTACGTCGCCGCGGTGGACGGCCACGAGTTCTTCTCCAGGCGGAAGCGGTGTTGCCCGCAATGCCAGACGCGGACCCTCACCGTCGACGGGGAAAAGGTGACCGAATACTATCATCAGGGAGCAGTCTGCCACTTGATCGGCCAAGACCTGGCCTTGGTCTTGGACGTGGAGCTGCTCCGGCCCGGCGAAGGGGAAGAGACCGCCGCCAAGCGGTTGCTCGGCGGGTGTTCCGGAACGACCCGCGGTTCTTCGACGTCGTCTCCGGAGACGCCTTGTACTTCGATGCCCCCTTTATCAACTTCTGCCTGGACCATCACAAGCACGTGATCGTCACCGCCAAGGGAGAGAAACGGCTCTTGGTGCAGGACGCCGCTGGGTTGTTCGCCGAGCAACCGCCCGGCCGTTGGGTGGATCAGCACGGTCGGCGGACCGTGCAGTTCTGGGATGAGGAAGGCTCAGACCTCCTGATCTGTGGGATTTTGATGTGGGGCCAAGTTCGGGGTTTCGGCCTCACCGGCGATCGAGTAGACCAGCCGCAGATCGGTGCCTGGATAGGTAAATTCCCCGTCGTTGAGATGCTCCAGCAGATGAGCGATGACGCGGTTGGACCGCGGGTTCGACATCGGATGGACATGCACACCCAATATCCCCTGTTCCACGTCAGGCACCAGGTCGGCCTCGGAACTAAACAGATCGCGCAGCAGACTGCGGGCGTCGTCGCGCCGGGCCAGTTCCTCGCGCACGATTGATGCCATTGCCGTCTCGGCGCGGTAGGCGATCATCTTCACCGTGTCCACCAGTTGCTTGCGGCTGGGGGCCAGCCGCTCGAATTTCTCGGCCTCCGGCAACTCGTCCCATGCCAGGTGGCTGGGGGTCGTCTTCAACTGGCTGGCGATCTCGATCAATTCGTTGTCGAACTGCTCGATCTCTTCCACCAATTCGGCTTTGCGTTCCTCCCATCTCGCCTGCGCCGACTCGTCGGATTCCGGTTGCAAGGTCAGGGCGGCGAACCGCGCTTGTCGATGAGTCAGCTTGGATTTGACCGAGCGTTTCCGGCGGTCCAGTTCCCGCCATTTGGGGTTGACCACCGGCCGTTTGGTCTCAGGAATCTTCTCCGTGCCGTACTCGTTAAGCAGGTCAATCGCAAAGTGTTGCATCATGTATCGGAAGAAGTTTTCCTGGGACCATCGACTGAACAGTCGAACAGAGTCCTGCCGCGCCGATTCGTCGAATGCCGTGCTGATCAGGCTCACCTGATGTCCGCTGGTGGTCAGCTTGCGGATCTCCCGCACCCAGAGTCCGCTCTTCCTTGAGCCGATCCAGGTCCCGCTCGGCCAGTCGCAACTGGACGGGCTCGCCGTTAGGCAGCGTCGCTTCGACCTCGGCGAACTCGGTCACGGGCCAGTCGCCCTTGGGATATTTGTGGTAGGTGATGCAGGCGATGCGGTGATCCTGCCACATCTCCCGGAAGAACTCCGGGCTGTATCCTTCGCGGTCGAATAGGATCACGAACCGCGACCGATAGCGGTCGGCCTTGAGCTCGGCCTCGGTTGGCTGGCCGGGGACCTCCTTGAGCAGTCGCGGCACGATGTCGCTGCGCAACACCTCCAGCAACCCGTGGTCGATCGGTCGTTCGACCGCGAAGAACGGTCGGCCCAGGATGTCGTTGACCCAGTAGTCGGTTGTCCCCCGCAGGCACAATCGCTGTCGCGAGACGAAGCGTTTGGGCAGGTCAGTCTGGCTGCCATGGTAGAGGCGAACGTGCCCGTCCACATACAGGGCGCCGGCCCGTTCCGGCTCGTCCTTGAACCAGTCTTGGGACAGCAGCCCGGCCCATTTCTTCGGGGCGTCGTCGCGACTCAGGGCGGCCAGTTTGTTCCGCAGACAACGGACCTCGGGGACGCGATCCAGGCCCAAGAGCTTGCCCAACTCGCCCGGCGGCTGGTATTGCAACTGCTCGACGGTCTTGATGCGGCACAGCGCCATGTAGGCCAAGAGGATCATCACGTGGAGCGTGCTGTAGTAGCCGCGCAACCGTGCCAAGCCATCCCGGATGTGCCGGAACAGGCCATTGGCCTCCAGGGCCGGCAGGCGCAGAGCACGCCGCCGCAGGCGACGTCGCGGCCGGTCTCAAAACGGGTCGGAGCCCCGTCGAGCAGACCGAAGGACGCCAGGGCGCGTTCGTCGGGCCGGGTGCAGGCCGTGCCCATCTCGGCGGCGGCATCGAGGACCGCCCGCGTGGACCGGTCGGTGGCACTGAGCTCGGTTGAGATGCCGACGCCGCGTCGCCCCCCCTGGATCGGTGGCACTGGGCGTCGGTTGAGCGGGAGCGTTTTCCGCCACAGACGGCTCCGGCTCGAGCGGGCAGGGCTCGATCAGTCGTCCCTGCTGGATGGCCTTGCGCAGGGTATCGCGCTTGAGTCCCAGTCGCTCGGCGACTTCGTTCCGGCTCCGGCCGGCTCCGAGGAACTGTTGTGCTCGGGCCGTGACCTCCGGCGTCATTACCGAGCGCCGCGAGTGGCACGCGGCGTGTAGAACGCCTGCACGCCTCCGGCTTGATACTTGGCGACACTGCGAAGGACGCTGTTCTTGGTGATGCCGAAGGCTCGCACGATATCCACCTGGCGGCACGCGCCCTGGCAGATCAGTTGGGCGTAAACATCCGAAACGAGCGGCGGTCGTCCTCGGCATGTTGAAAGACGGGCTGAACCCCGCAGAAGTAGATCCATCGGCCGTTTTCGCCGACGACGCTGATCGTGCCGCTAATGCGGCGTGGCACCGTCGGCGATAAGCGGTAATAATGCTTGGGGAATGGTACCTTCCTCCTGGTATGTGCCAGGTGATCTTGACAATCAAAGAAGGTACCATTTCCATTTCCCATCACGCACTCTTGTCCGCTCAGACGATGATCTCCTAAACGCCACCGCTGCAAGCAGATAGTTCCTACGACCCTCAACCTGCTGGTCACAGATCAGGAGGTCTGAACCTGGGCCGGACGACCCTGAGCCAACCTGGCATCAAGTCGCCGAGATCCCACCGTTGGCGGCCATCGTCACCGAGCACCAAGGACACGCGCGCACCTGCCCCTGCTGTGGCCTGCTCAATCGGGCCGAGATCCCCGCCGAGGTCCGGACCCATGTCATTGGGCCGCGGCTGGCCGCGGTGATGTCTTACTTCAGCGGCCGGCACCATGTGAGCCGTCGGGGTGTCGAAGAGATCGTCGAGACCGTCTTCGAGGTGCCGATCTCCTTGGGGACCGTGATCGCGTTGGAAGCCGAGACGACCGCCGCCTTGGCCGGGGCTTATCAAGAGGTTCCGCAGGAAGTCCGCCAGGCGGCGGTGAAGAACACCGACGAGACCGGCTGGAAAGAAGCCGGCCAGAAACGCTGGCTGTGGGCGGCGGCGACCGCGACAGCGGCCTTGTTCGTGATCCATCTGCGGCGGAACTTCGAGGGCCTGCAGACCCTCTTGGGCGAGGCGATCTCGGGCATCGTCTGTAGCGATCGCTGGTCGGTTTATAGCAAGCTGCCGCTGGAACTGCGACAGATCTGCTGGGCCCACCTCAAGCGCGACTTCCAGAAGCTGATCGATCGCGGAGGACCCGCTGAAGCGATCGGCCGGGTGGGCCTGGAGGTCGTGGACTGCCTGTTTGCGGACTGGTGGTCGTTTCGCCGCGGCGAATTGGACCGGCCGGGCCTGCAAGCCCGGGTCCAGCGAATGGCGCGGGAACTTCAAGCCACCTTGGAGGAGGGTTGCCGCTGCGCGGATGCCAAGGCGGCGACCTTCTGCGTCAACGTGTTGGCGTTGTACCCGGCGTTGTGGTTGTTCGCATCGATCGCGGGAGTCGAGCCGACGAACAACCATGCTGAGCGCATCCTCCGCAGAGGCGTCCTGTGGCGGAAGAACGCCTTCGGCAGCCACAGCGCGGCGGGGTGCCGCTTCGTGGAGCGGATGCTGACGGTGGTCCAAACGTTGCGGTTGCAGGACCGCCCGGCGTTGGGATACCTGGTTGACGCGATCACAGCTCATCGGTCCGGCCTGCCCTCTCCGCAATTACTGGGCCAAGGTGGGAACTGAACGGTTACAATTCATCTTGCGAGAAAACCTCGTGAGACACCAATCGTTTCGCCGCGGCTTTGCATGGATCGATCTCCTGGTGGTGATTGCAATCATCGCCGTGTTGATCGTGCTGCTCTGAGCGGCGGTTCAGGCAGCGTGCGGTTCATCAAGAGCTCGATCAACCGGCAGACCTGGCGGTGCTGGGGACGATCGCCGGCTGTGAAGTGATCTCGGCCGACTCGTACTGATCACGTCGGATCGTCGGCGGGCAGGGTGGGGTACTCCGATCTCTCGTTCCCACGCTTCCGCATGGGAACGAGGAGAGTCCGCGACAACCAGCCTGGCTCCCGGCTCAGTGGATCGAGTATCCCTTGCGATAGTCGCGGCGGATGAACTCGTCGGCATAGAAGTTCTTGGCCCGCATTCCGGCGGCATCCCACTCGATCTTCTTGCCAGCCTTGAGCGCGACGACGCCCAGGAGGACGGTCTCGGTGAGCTGGGCGGAGTAGTCGAAGTTCGACAGCGCCTTGGTAGGATCGCCCGCCTTGATCGCCTCGACCCACTCGCGCAGGTGGTTGACGTCATTGTCTCCCTTTCCGAGGCGAGGCAACGAGGGCTTGGGCTTCTCGACGTCCTTGAACTGATCGCGCGGCAGCAGGGTGTGCTCGGCGCCGTAATCGTTCTTGGAGAAGAACGAGCCCTTCTCTCCGACGAGGAGCAGCCCGCTACGAGGAGCTCTCTCGCCGTAGAGCCGATCCGAGTAACTCCGCTTGTCCTTGGGCAGATTGTCGCCGCCGTCGTACCAGGTCATGGTCAGCGGTCCGCGGCCATTGCGCGGGCCGAAGCTGGTGCGGATGATCGACCAGACCGGATAGCTCGCGTTGTCCACGATGCCGGAGGTGTCCACGACCTCCACCGTCTCGGGGTCGAAGAGCTCGAGCGCCATGGCGGCGATGTTGATGGTGTGGCAGGCCATGTCGCCCAGGGCGCCGGTGCCGAAGTCGAGCCAGCCCCGCCAGCTGAACGGCTGGTAGCTGGGGTGGTAGGGCCGGTCGTGGGCCGCGCCGAGGAACTCGGACCAGCGGACCTTGTTGGGGATCCCCGGCGTGTCCTTGGGCACGCCCATGCCCTGCGGCCAGATCGGTCGGTTCGTCCAGACCAGGATCTCCTTGATCTGGCCGAGGAGTCCCGACCGGAGCAGCTCGACGCCCGAGCGGAAGCCGGGATCGGCCGTGCCCTGGTTGCCCATCTGCGTGCACAGCTTCTTCTCGGCGGCGAGCAGGCGCATCAGCCGCGCCTCCTCGATCGACCAGGTCAGAGGCTTCTGGCAGTAGACGTGTTTGCCCATCCGCATAGCCATCACGCTGGCCGGGGCATGGGTGTGGTCGGGCGTGCTGACAGTCACCGCATCGATCTTGCCGCTGAGCTCCTCGAGCATCTTGCGATAGTCGTAGTAAATCTTCAGGCCGGGATGCTTCTCCTTGAGCCGGTTTGCCATCTTACCCAGGGTCTCCTCATCGACATCGCAGAGGCCGACGATCTCGCCCTGACTGGCGGCGTGATCCGTGTCGCCCCGCCCCTTGCCGCCGACGCCGATGCAAGCGAATCGCACCTTCTCATTCGGCGGCGGGCGTAGCGATCCGGCGTAGCCTGGCGCACCTCCGAGCAAGATCGAGCCCGTGCCGGCCACTGCGGTCTGCTTCAAGAAATCGCGACGATCCATGTTCTGTACTCCCTGGAACGTGTTGGTTCGCTGCACCTCGCCGGACCACCCACCGCGGCCCGGCTCACGTCATCTGATGTTCCATCACTTCGGTGCTGTGCTCAACGCATTTCGGCATCACGGAGGGCGGCATGTACGATCGGGACAGCGTCCCGGCGGGGGGCGGTCTGCTGGCTAAACACCTTTCGGCATGACGGAGAGCGGCACCGACAAAATCGAGAACCCATCCAGCATGACGGACTGCGCGCTCGACCGCAACCGGGTATCGATCCATAAACCATGAGGAGTCGTCGAGGGTTGCGACCGGTCTTCCCGCAACTTCACCGACAACACTCTACTCTCCGGGCCGGGCGACCGATTGGAGAAGGGCCGCCATCCCTTCGAACAAGGCGCTCAGCGCCCCGGCGGCCTCGGCCGGGGCCTCGATCACGACCTTTCCGGTCGCCGGCTCGCGACGGACCTGGAGCTGCGCGAACAGCTCGCGGACGCCCACCGTTGGCGGCCGCGACACGTCATCCACCCCCGGATGAGCGGGTGAACCCGTACCGTTCCGCTCCGGCTGGACCTCCGGCGCAGTTGCCGTCGCCGCGGTTCTGGCTCCCGATGTCGATGTCGATGTCGATGTGGATTCCGGGGCCGTTGCCAGGGCGGCGGTCGCCAGCGGTTCGTCGGCGCGGCCGTTGGTTGCCGGCTCGGCTGCGGCTGCCGTCCGCGTGTTGTCCTCGGACTCGTCGGCCGCTTCGATCAGCTCGTCGATCGGGTCTTCCACCTCGTCGTCGATGTCGATGTCGGCGTCGCCCGCGTCGGCTTCCGCCTCCGCCTGGTCGCCCCTCGCCGAGACGACGGCGATTGCCGACGGGTCGATCAGCTTCTGAATTCGTGAGAGGAAGCCCGACGCCTCGCCGAACTGGATCGTGTCGGTGTCGCCATCAAACAGGCCCTTGAAGAACGCGTGCTTGGAGTCGACCAGCACGGCGATCCGGGACTCAATCCCCTGCTCGCAGACGACATTATAGACGTCGATCGGGTTCTTCTGGCCGAGCCGATAGATGCGGCCGATCCGCTGTTCCAGCACGGCGGGGTTCCAGGGCAGGTCCATGTTGATCACGCAGTTGGCGGCGTGCTGGAGGTTCAGTCCGACGCCGCCGGCATCGCTGGCGAACAGTACGCGGAAGGTCGGGTCGTCGTGGAACTCGACGATGTTCTGCGTCCGCCGCCGCCGACCCTCGGCGCCCGTGAAGAACCCGGCACGATAGCCCTTCCCGTCGAGCAGGTCGCGGGTCGCCCAGTGTGCCAATGTGAGCATCCGCCGCCATTGACTGAACACCACGACCTTGCGGCCCTGCTCCAGAACGATCTGCCGCACGAGCTGCCGCAGCTCGATCAGCTTGGGCATCGAGAGTCCCAGCAGCACGCCCTCCTCGGGCTGGCGGTCGCGGATCGTCGGCCAGATGTCCTCGAACTGGAGCTGAGCCAGGCCGTTGCAGATGATCCTCTGGAGCGTGAGCAGGCTCATCAGCCGGAGGAATTCCACCTGGGTCAGCGGCCGCAGCATGGCCTTCTGCATCAGGATGCAGATCGGCTGATCCAGCGCGTCATGCTCGCCCTGTTGCGACTGCGGTCATCTCGACCGGCACACGGGTGTCCGTCCGGGGTGGGAGCTGGTCGAGCACGTCCTGCCTCACCCGGCGGACCATGCAGTGCCGGAGTCGATCGCGGATCGTCGCAAGGTGGCGGACGCCGACCATCTCTTTGCGGCCGTCGACCCGGATGGCATGAACCGGATTCAGCCGCCACTTGGGCTCCAGCGCCATGTCGTCAACCCACTCGACAACCGAAGCCAGCTCGTCGATCCGGTTCTCCATCGGAGTCCCGGTCAACACCAGCCGGTAAGACGGCGCCAGTCCCTTGACCGACAGGGCCGTCTTGGTCTGCCAGTTCTTGATGCGCTGGGCTTCGTCGAGCACAACCATGTCCGGGTTCCAGGAGCGGACGACTTCGAGGTCGCGGAGCAGTTGCTCATAATTGATGATGAGGAAGCCCTCCTTGCGTGCGGCATAGAGGGCCTTGCGGTCGTCGGGAGAGCCGTCTACGATCTCGATCGGGAGGTCGGAGAACACGGACCATTCGCGAGCCCACTGCGGCTTGAGACTGGCCGGGGCGATGATCAGGCCGCGTTTGACCCGGCCGTTGCGCCAGAGCAGGTCGCAGGACGCGATCGCCTGCGCCGTCTTGCCCAATCCCATGTCGTCGGCCAGGAGGAGGCGGCCCGCGCCCAGGAACCGTTGAACCCCCTCGCGCTGATAGGGGTAGAGCGCGCGCTTCATGCCTCGGAATCCCTCGCGGATCTCGGCGTTGGCGAGCGCCTGCTCGACGATCAGTTTGAGCCGCTGGCGCTCGTGGACCAGGAGCGCACGCAGCGCGGGGTCGTGGCGGGTACCCGCCGCACCGACCGGGATCGCCTTGAGCAGGTCTTCGACCAGCTCGAGCCGCCGAGGCGGATTGCTCCAGAAGGGGTTTTTCAGGACCGCTCCGCCATTCTCGGTCGCGCGGAACCACCGCAGCGCCTGCGCGGCGCGCACCGATCGTGCCGCCGCCGCGTCAGGCTCTCCCCGCCAGGCGACGCGCTCCATCCAGTCCCCGAGCCCGGTCAGAGGCCGGATCGGGTCCCACCACAGGCCGTCTTTCTCCTTGCCGTCGGTCCATTCCTGCTCCTTCTGGGCCTGCTGCAAGATGCGGGGCCGGGCGTGGAGGTGCTCGAACACGACGAGGAGGTGTTTGCAGAGGCCCAGCGAGTTCTTGAGAAAGTCGGGGCAATTGCAACGGCCCTGGATCGGATCGACACCGATGAGCACCGTGCGATATGGCCGCGCCCCAGGCCGGGGCGACGGGTCGTGTACATCCCCAGTAGCCGCCCGTCCGTCGGCCGAGATTCGACCCGGAGCTTCTCTTGCTTGATCGACTCGATCCGGCGAATCAAGGCGTCCATCGCCTCGACGCGCACCGGCCACTCCGCGGGCGGCACGATCTCGAGTACGTGGCGGACCAGAACCTCCGGGCGAATCTTGCCAGTCCTCTTGAAAGCGCGCGAGAGCAGTTCCTGATACGCCTCCATCTCCTCGATTGCCGTGTCGAGATCAGCAACGCTCGGTGACATAACAACGCTGGATGGCATAACGGCAGCTCGTTTTCGGGGTTCCGGGAATGGATCGGCCCTGGAGTCGTCCCATTATTCCCGCGCCGCCCACAAATGCCAGCACATTCGCGCGATCCATTCACGGTTCCCTCGCGCCCACTGCGAGCGATTCCTTCCCTTTCGGGTCCGGTCGGATGGAGGCGCTGGGGCGAGCGGAATCGTGGACCGAGCCGGGCTCGTGCTCTACCCAGCTACACCTCATCGTTAGAACGGGAATAAATGCTCGAGTCGGACAGGCCTGACGGTTCCTCCGATCTGCCTTGCACTCCCGAAGGCGGCGACGGCCGAGGTCGATTCCGGCTCTGGTACATCTGTGCGCGATGTGCCCATCTTGGGCGAGGACGGATTCCGACCCAGGATTCGAGATTCCAGACTCAGGATTCCGGATTCCAAGAATGATGGGACAAGGGCGATCCTGATCTGGAATCGGGAATCCGAAATTCAGAATCCTCGGCGTTTGTGGCGTTGCCGACGTGGTATACCAGTACCTGTCCGTCGCAATGGTTCCCGGGCAGGTACCAGCCGAGTGGTCTCCGAGGGCTCAGGCGTTATCGAGGGCAGCGTAAAGCAAGCGACGCGTGCGCCTCAGACTGTTCTCGATTTCCTCGAGACCGCCGAGGTTCATCACTTTGAAGAGTAGGACGTCGATGTCGGCCTCAAGAGCGGCCATTTGAGTATGGCGGCTCCCGGACTTCGCGCGAGGCTCCTCGACGGCCTTGCCATTACTGGGGGCCGCAGTGCTGATCGGCAGGGCCGACTTGGGCTTCCGGCCACGTTTCTTTCCCGTGTACTTGGGCTTCGGTGCAGTTTCGGTCGCGGACTTCTTGGGACGCCCGCCCCGTAGGTTCCCCGTCAGGCCCAGGTCGGACCTCATCTTGTTGACAAGGGTCTCGCTGATTGTCCCTTCTCGCCCCGCCTTCTGCCATTCCTGGTTGACGATCTTGGCATTGGCGTGCTCGTTTTCTGTGAGGACATTCTTGACGAACTCGGTCTTTCCCTGGTTTCGCCGAACAACTGTCGCCATGATTGCATCTCCCGATTGACTGGCAGTGTGGTTAGCTCTTCCGTGAGTATAACGTGCGAGTCAGTACAGAATACACAATCTAGTGGAAATGCGCGGAGGAGCAAGGTCGAGAATTGGGTTTCGAGTCGCGTCTTGGAATCAAGAGAGTGAGATGATTCCGAGTGAGAAATCCCGACAGAGCCGGAGAAAATGCCTTGCGGAGGCTGTAGTGGAGCACACATTTCGGATGCGGTGTCTCGGGTGGGTCGAAAAAGAGAGTCAACTTGCAGGTGCAGTGTGGAGAACTCCATGATGTGGCTTGTACCGGCCGGATGGATCTGACTCGCGGCGGCGTTGCCGTAACCGAGAGATCGGGGGACAGAGCCTCGTCGCACACCATCACCGAGGCGCTTCTGTTTCCTATAGGATCCGCCACCGTCCGGCGATCAGCACGCCCGAACAGTTCCCGTACGGGCTGAGATGAGTCATGTTGAACTGGGTTGAGCGGCTGAATTCCTTTGCTCTGAATAACCTGTGATGTCTGTTCAATTTGTTTGGGGCACCGCTGACTGTCGCAATCAATAGCACGGGTGGGAGTCGAACCCACAGACATCAGACTCTCAGCCTGACCGCTATGCCAGTTCGCGTACCGTGCCGTCGCTTCTTGATATATCGATAACTGTTCATTATTAGTAAGGATTGCGGGCCCGGGAGTCGAACCACGGCTTCCGAGCTTATGAAACTCGGCTGAGCCCGGCCCGCCCGCAAAGTCTCAGGCCCCGGTATCGAGCCGGGCGGGCCGGCCTTATGAGGGCCGGCGGGGCACCTGCCACGCCTGAGTCCAATTGAAGTAGCCCCGAGGGGAGTCGAACCCCCTTTTCCACCTTGAGAGGGTGGCGTCCTGGCCAGTAGACGACGGAGCCGTTTTAGCGAGTGGATGGTGAAGGAGTTGAACCGCTCGCCTTCCGCCTCACAGTTGATGGCAGCGGGTTTACAGCCCGCCGTGAGGAGCACCATCCCGGTGGAAACGAACGATGGCACGAGTGGGAGTCGAACCCACAGCTCACCAATGATTAGCGACAACTAGAATTCCCTGCCGTGTTGCCTCATCGCAAAATGTTACCAAGAACCGCCCCCTTGGGGGCGGCGCGGCCCCACTCAGGCCCTCCCCAAACGGCCCTTCGCTGGGCATCCACGCATGAACTTGGCGGGTCACGATCTCCTGCTGGATCTCACTTGGACCACAACGCTCGTGCTCTCTCCTGTCAGCATGACTGGTTGAATCTAGGATCAAACCGATCCTCGATCAGTTCTTTCTTGGCAATGAGCGCCTGTCTCATCTAAACGAGATTGCGTTGTCTTCTCCTGAGCGGCATCTGAAAGATCTGGAAAAATAATATATTAACATGTCTAAGTTAATTAATAATCAATATAATTATTATATTTAATCATGTTACAGAATCCAGAACCAGCAGTGAGACTGGATTCCCGCCTCCGCGGAAATGACAAAGGCGTTTATAATTTATATTTAATATTTTTTTAAAGATCTTGTTATGAAATTATGATTGTTCGCACTGGGAATCGCTTCTCCGCTTCACTCTGGCCTCGCCGCTCCTATCACCACCGGTTGATCATTCGCTTCGCTCCCGTCCAGGCACGCCTCCACCAGCGTCCGGGCCATCACGCGACGCCACTCCCGAATCCGCCGCTCCAAGGTCCGCAGTTGCCCCTCGGGAAACTGGCCGGGATAGGCCCGCTGCAACCGTTCCAGCAGCACCTTGGCGGTCAACTCGGGCTCCGCTTGGAGCCACAGGAGGATCT
>CAWJGW010000066.1:0-24265 GCA_963842405.1 uncultured Isosphaeraceae bacterium
AATACAACCCCAGTCGTCGGGGACGGACGGCCAGCACGTAAAGGTTGCTCAGCAGGATCATGAACAGGATCGCGAAGAACACGATCGAGTTGACCATCCAGGTCGAGCCGAAGAGCAGGGCCATGTGCACCACGCCCTTGGTTTCCAGCAGCATGAAGCCGGCGCCCAGGAAGAACATCTGGCCGTTCGGCCGGACCCGCCGCGCCGGGGCGAAAACGAGAGGATGATGAGCGAGAGCACTGCGATGATCGCCATTCCGCGCAAGTTCAGTGCGGGGATGGCCGGCGCGCGGAGATAGAGAAACGGCCAGTCGTCGGTGGGGATCTCGCGCGATCGGGCTGCTCGACCTCGGCCGGGCCGATCTGGTACGGGTTCCGCGCCGGTGCCGACATCCGGAGCCGCAGCGGCTCAGACCCGTCGATCCGCGAAGGGTAAATGGCGGTCCGAGGTGAGCCAAAAAGCCCCGTCCGCCGCAACTGGCCCGGATCGCGCCGACGACGTTGACGCGCCGTCGCCAACCAGGAGAACGTCATGTAATCGCGAAGACTGTTGTCGGCGGCGATCGCATCCCGAGTAGGGATCGATACGACGAGCGGCGGGCTACCGAAGACCCGTCTCGGCCAAACTCACCAGCCGGCCCACCACCCAGCCCTGCCGGTAGAAGTTGTACATGATGAAGACGCCGCCAGGCTTGAGCCTGGCCTTGATGTCGCGAAACGCCTCCTCGGTGAACAGAAAGCTCTCCAGCCGGACGCTGGAATAGCTGGTATGCAACACCAGCGAGTCGACCAGAGCGTAGATGACAGGTCATATTTTTTGCGGGTCTATGCGGAGAAGCTGCGGCCGTCGTCCAGGTGGATCGTGACGCTGGCGGTCGCTGTACGGCCGGTTGGGATGGTGCGCCGGCCCATCTCGTTGAGCACCGGGTCGATCTCGACGGCGTCAACGTGCCTGGCGCCATCGCGCCAGCGCCGCGGCGACGTCGTTTCCCGACCCGGCGCCGATGATCAGAACATCTTCAAACGGCTTGCCCCCGCGTCACGGTTCAAGAGGTGAGGCAGAAAGTAGCCGACCCGAGTTGGTCGACGCGCACCATGCCCTGGTGGCCGATATTGTTGACGTCGATCGACTTGAAAGCGCTGCTTGAATCGAACCTGGTAGTATGGCGACCACACGACGTCGGTCGCCACGCCATATGCGTCTCTGGGCCAATCTGCCCAGAAGACAAAGGCGAGGAGCACCGGCGCTCCGCAGGCATGGAGCCAGCGCCTTCTCGGGACGAAGTATGAGCCGAGGGCCAGCGCGATCGCAAACCAGAAGTATGCAGGAAGGCGGAAATATGACATCGCGGCAAAGGCCACGATGCCCGCCAGGCTGCCGAGGATGTCGACCGAGTAGGAGAGAAGGCGATTTTCGATGGCTGCGAATCGCCGGCCCATTTCCTGGCCGAGTGCGGCGAAGAGCAAAGCAATGAGTGCGAAAAAGTAGCCGGCCAAGAGCTCGATCGGAATCACCCACTTCGAGAAATCCTTCAGCCGCAATTCGGCCCCAAAGTAAATCACCTGCGGCGATTGCTGCGAGCCAACGTCGATCATACCGGCCGGTCGCGCTCGTAAATCCAGAGGAAAGCCGAGCGGCAAGCGCCGCGCAGATGGCCAGCGGAATAAACAGCGTTCATCCATGAGAATCTTCGCGCGGCTGCCAGACAGCCGACCGACACGCCCAGAAAGCACGCCATCAGCACGATGTTTGTGAAGAATGTCAGGAAGATGACGATGCTTCCCAGCCAACGGATCCACGCCAGCTCGAGAAACAGGATCAGGAAGCTGATCAGGAACAGTTGGATGCCCGGCGCGCGTGGCGGCGCTGAGGCGGATGCGGGCGCCGCTTCGCGGTTCGGTCGAAGTCCATTCCCGAAGTTCCGAACGCATTTGGTCTCTTTAGTACACCAGTGTCATCGCCGAGATCAGGGCCGGCTCGATGTCACGGATCACGCCGGCGGCATATTCGGTCTCTTCGCGCGTGACGTCGAGGTGGGTGCAGGCGCGAGGACCTGGGCTCCGATGACGGTGACCAGGATATTGCGGGAGCGCAGGTATGCGGCCACTTCGGCGGCCGTTCCGAGGGAAGGGTCGACCTTGACCCACACCAGGTTGGTCTCGACCGGGCCGGACTCGAGCTCGAAACCTTCGTTGGCGGCGAATGCGTCTGCCAGGAGACGGGCGTTGGCGTGGTCTTCCTCAAACGATCGACGTGGTGTTCGAGGGCGTAGAGGGCGCGCGGCGGCCATGATGCCCGCCTGCCGCATCCCCCCGCCAAAGAGCTTGCGCAGCCGCCGGGCGCGGCGGATCGCATCGGCCGAGCCTGCCAGTGCCGAGCCGACCGGTGCACCCAGGCCCTTCGAAAAACAGATTGAAACCGTGTCGAAATGCTGCGCCAATTTCACTCGCTGCATGTCCACTGGCCACGACGGCGTTCATGAGTCGGGCGCCGTCTAGATGCATGGCCAGATCGTGCTCGCGCGCCCAGGGCGCGATCTCCGCGATGCTCTCGAGCGAGTGAACCCGGCCGCCGCCGCGATTATGAGTGTTTTCCAGACAAACGAGCCGCGTGCGAACATAGTGGGCGTCGTGATGGGCCGGATGGCGGCGCGAGATATCTTCGAGCGGCAAGATCCCGCCGTCGCCTTCAAAGGTCCGTGCCGTCACACCCGAGAGCCGGGCGATCCCGCCGGCCTCCCACACATAGACGTGGGACGTCGAAGAGCACAGCAGCTCGTCGCCCGGATGGGTGTTCACGCCGACGCCGATCTGGTTGGCCATCGTTCCCGACGGCACGAACACCGCGGCTTCCTTGCCGAGCAGCTCGGCCGTCCGGTTTCGAGAAGCTTGACTGTCGGGTCTTCGCCGTAGACGTCGTCGCCCACCTCTGCTTCGGCCATCGCCCGCCGCATCTCGGCCGTTGGCTTGGTCACCGTGTCAGAGCGAAAGTCGATGGGAGGTCCATGCATCGTTCAATCCTCATCCCTTCCGCCTCGGATCAGAGTTCGCGCAGCGACAGGGTTGATTTTATCCGCGTTCCCGTCCGATGTCAGGAGTTCGGCCCGAGTGGAACGGTCGCCGGCTTTGTGAACGGTGCCAAGGGTTGTCCTCAGAGCCTCTAAACTAACCACGAAATACACGAAATGATAAGAAAATCAGAATTTCATCGCTATGGACTTTATCTCCTCCATTTTTTCGTGTATTTCGTGTATTTCGTGATTAAATCCTTCCCGAGAACGGGCTCAAGAGCCGTGAGACGTCGGGTAGTCTTAGAGCCTCTCAACATAACCGGCGTACTGCGACTCGACCAGCCGCTCTATTTGCTCGTCCTTGCCTTCACGAGGGAAACCGCGACGGAGGCGCTTCCCGTCAGGCTCAGGACCGGAATCATCCACGGGACGTATTGGGGCAGAGTGATCGCTGCGGCAGGAGAGAGGAGCAGGCCGACAACCAAGCTGACGCCCAAGATGGAAAGCCTGTGCCCAGGCCAGAAGCCGGCGCAGGCCAATGCCGACAGCACGCCCACCGCCACCATCAAGCCGGGCACGGGCGACAGTCTTCGGCACGGGTCGGCCGGGTCGGCTGATGACAGCGGTCGGCGGGGCCGGTCCGACGTCTCTCCAGGATTTCGCCCGCCAGTCCGTGTGCCGCTTTCCGAGCTGGGGGGCTGCCGATCCTGACGCCGTTCATAGCCTTCTCGATTTCCACCTGCGTCAACGCCCGGGAGTCGATGCGCAGCGTCGTCAATCAGGCCGGCAAATTCAAACCCTCCGAGATCCGGCCGTCTACCCACGCAGACAGACTGGCTGGACGCCTGTTGTGCAGAGGCCACTGGGACCTTGGAGGAAACCGTAGTCCAAATGTCCGTTCAGATACACATTCAGCGTCCCGCTTATCGGCATCGTAGACTCCCGCCACGTGATACCAAGTATCGCGGACCAACTCGGTCGCTCCGTAACGGGCCATCGTATTCCCACAGGGATCGGCAACCTTAAAGCCAATGGTGCGCAGTCCCTTGTCAACCGTCGTGTCCAGTTGGTAGCCCGGTTTGGAGGGTCGAAACGATCGCTGCGTCATCGATGGGGAATGAACTTGAGTTGATCCAGGCGCAGATGGTCATGCTGCCCATGAGCCGGAGTTCGACGGGATGGCCAAAGTCAACGTAGTCCTTCTCGCCGTCCACGCGCACGGCCATGCCGTGGATTCCGTCGGCCAGCACGGTCCCGCCGATGAGCGTACCATCCAGCCCGTTGCCGGAGGAATCGTAAATAACGCCAGCTACCATCTCATCGAAGGTCCAGTGAGCTTCGAGGAATCCGGGCAAAGTGGCTCCTCGACAGTTCACGGACATCTTTTCCCAATCCGACCGCTCTTTGAGTGCGAGGATCGTCCGCGCCGCGACGGCGCGAGCACCGTCAGCACCGCGAGCAGCGATAGCCAGGCGGTCCACACATTCACCCTGATCGCCGGCACGTGGATCCGCCATCGCCAATCGATCAGCAGACCGGTCATCGCTCCGGCGACGTTCATCGCCAGATCGAACGGGGACGGAAAATCGGTGCAACATGAAAAGCTGGCAAGTTTCCGCGAAAAGAGAGAGAAGCGTCGCAATCATTACGGCGCACCAGAACCCCAGTCTTGTCAGGACCACGCCGACGGGAACGTAGAGAATCAGGTTCTCCAACAGGTCCCGGGCGTTGTAACTCGGGTAGAGCGTTGCAAGGTCAAACCGTCGCAGTTCCACCGGGATTGCCGTGGTGCCAAGCACCAGCATGATGACCGGCACCAACAATCTCACGCGGTCGCCATCGTGTTTCTGCTGAGAACGGTCTTGCGGCAAGGTCATATAGGGTCGCACATGGTGCTGTGCGGAGTTGGTGTCAACAATCGGTCGCCCTCAGCCGCGAGCCCGGCCATGGTCCGTCGAGGCGAAACGGTCAGACGCTCGGGACACCGTTCCACGGCGATCAACCCGAGTTCTCGCGAACTCGGCGGAATGGCGGTGCTAGAAACTCTAGTCATTTCTGGACTGGGGGATACACAAGATCGGCGCGCCAGCCCGCCTTGCCATCAATCGGGGGTGTCTCACCATCCTCGACCAGCAAGGAGGGCCGATCCTGTACCAGAGTATTCGTCAGGCGTCGCTGGATCAACAAAAGGCGAGGTGGAGAAGGCCCGCGCTTCCACAGAGACCGGTCCGGCCTATCCCTCGTCGCCCTCGCCCCAACGAGGAGTCAATGCGTCTTCTCTGGTTACGCCACAGGAGCAGACGCATGGAGTACGACGACGAGGAGGAGTTGACGCGCCACGTCTGGGACCATTACAGCCGCCTGATGACCGACTTTGAGAAGAAGCTGAGCTGGGCGAATCTGGCTCAGTTGAAAGTCGCCGCCGGGCGGCCGGAACTGGCGGACTGGATCTTGCGGCGTCATGGCATCGCCGGGGACGCCGAGTCCGAGGCGGCGATGGCTGATGGGGTCGAGGCGTTCCGTCGCCGGGTCTGCCGCCGCTTGCTGGCGGAGCATGCCGGTGGGGTGGTCGTCAATTGCTCCGGCTTGTGGCCGGAAGGTTCGCACCCCGCAAGCAAGGACTGGCGACGAGACCGCCGTGATGGGCGAACTCTTCTCCCTGGCGGATGGGCAGGAAGTCCGGATCATCGGAGATTTGGCGGCAGCAGACGCCCAAGGATGCAAGTCGTACTCGCGGATCCTGTCAAAGAGCTGGTGACGACTGATGCCCATATGCTCGGCGGTCCTGGTGCGATTGCCGCCGCAGGCGATCAAGGCGAGGTGGATCGCCCGGCGCTCGACCTCGGTCAGCAGGGCTTCGGGGACGGCTCAACGGCGCACCCCAGCCGTGTGGACCAGGTAAGGCTACGACTGATCGAGCGACGGGAAGATGTCCTTCTGCATACGGAAGACGCTGTATATACCGCTCCAGATCTGGGGCAAGCGACCGCTTGACCAAGGTCACCGGCTGGCGAGCGCGAAGACGATCGGGTTCATCGTGACCTCGCCCCTGAAGCCTGGGGCGAGCATCTCCTCGAATCGTCGGTCCATGTCCACTTTGGATAAAATTGCTTTTGTGATCATATTGCATGCGACACGCTCCCCCTTCATGACCCTGATATCACGCATGAAATCTAAATTAGCTTAAATTCCAAAAAACTCTTGCTATTCCCACCGGTCACGTCATAATGACGGAAGGTTTAGGCGGGAACGACGGAAGCTACCTCCGATTAAAGCTCGACTGATAGTCGTCGAACGACTAAATCGAAAGGCAATGCGGCTAGGGTGGGTGGCCCCTCGACGAGTAGGTCGGCCTGGTGGAACACATCAGGGTATTCCACATCGCCGACGTTTCGGGGGATGGCCAACTCAACGGGAAAGTCCCGAGGACGGCGAGCCATCCTCTCATCCGATCCCGAGAAGTCGGGCCGAATCTCGGTCAAGATTGCTTTCTCCAGGATCTCGGCTCTCCCGCAGAATCTGTGGGCGAACAGCCTGATCGAGGGGCTATCCGGAGAGCCGTTTTCCTCGGGTGGGTGGAGCTCGACTTCGCTCGGCCCAACCCACCAGTCGTGAGCTTTGTGTCGGCCAGTTGCAGCAAGCAGTGCCCGCCTCCGCCCATCCTAAGGGCGGGAGGATCCAGCTTTTCGGACAGTCTCATCGAACGGGGAGAGAACATCGACCTTTAAGGAGGACGGATTCCTTCGTTGCGGCCTCGAACTGCACTAGCGACGACCCATCCGGATTTCATCCGTGTCCATTATGAGGTTTCCGAGATCGACCGGAGAAGCGGTGCAACCGCGACGGGATCGGTTCGAGACGTTGCTTGTAGACAAGTGCTCTCAAGTGACGAAGAGATCAAACTTGCCACCCTGATCGCCAACGGAGATCGCGAAGCCCGAAACCGAATGGTCCAAGCCAACCTCAAGCTGGTATCCCGATCGCTCGCGGGTTCCGAGGCCGTGGTTTGGAGTTCGACGATCTGGTCGGCGAGGGAACCTCGGATTGATCCGAGCGGCCGAGAAGTTCGATCCCCGTTTCGGGAGGCGGTTCAGCATTTACGCCAGCTACTGGATCAAGGAGGCGATCCACAACGCCCTGCTCAAAACGGCATCCACCATCCGCCTGCCGTGTCACATGGTGGTGCTGTTGACCAAGTGGCGGCGGGCCGAGCGGGTGCTCTCCCACAAACGGGACTGCATGCCGAGGTTCGACGAAGTGTCCTCGTTCCTGGGCCTGAGCGAGGCCCAGAAGGCGATGGTGGTCAAGGCCCACAAAGCGCAGATCTCAGGTGGAACAGCGACGGCGCCATGGATTGCGATGGCCGGATCTCGAATCAGTCGATGGGCGGGCAAGATCCGCCCGGGCTCGCGATCGAAGCCGACGACCAGTTGCGTACCCTGTCGCGCCAATGGAACACCTCGACAGCCGCGCGCACACCGTCGTGGCGTTGCGGTACGGCCTGAACGGCGAGCGGCCTTTGTCGGGCAGAGAGACCAGCATCCGGATGGGCATATCGCGGGAATCGATGCGAACGATCGAGCAGCCCACCGTCCGCAAGCTCGGCGTCGATGGCGATGACTAAGCTCGCCTGGGTCCCCCTTTCTCAGGTTCTGGCGGTGGAAGTCAGCAGTCCACCGACAAGTTAATTTGTCAGTTTTTTTGGAAATTCTCAGGTCTTGCGAGAAATTCCGAGACGTCTCGACAATCACCGCAGGGTTCAGTTCTTCCACCACGGATGACCCGGCAGGCCAGCCGCAACTCGATCGTGTTTATTGACCAGGCGCACACCACTCCAGAGTGAGGCGCTTTCAAGGATGAAGATCATACTCGCGGATCTTGTCAAAGAGCTGGCGGCGGCCATGCCGAGTCGTTCGGCAGTATTGGTCGATGCCGCCGCAGGCGATCAAGGCGAGGTGGATCGCCGGGCATCGACCTCGGCCAGCAGGGCGCCGGCGATTGGTGGACATGTTAACCCTACCCTTTCGACTTTTCGCTACGGTGCCTTGTTAGCCGCACCTGCTGGCCGAGGTCAAGCCCGGGCGATCCACCGCGGCCTTTGATCGCCTGCGGCGGCAATCGACCAAGACCGCCGAACGACTGGGCATTCGCCGCCGCCAGCTCTTTGACAAGATCCGCGAGTATGATCTTCATCCTTGAAAGCGCCTCACTCTCGAGGGCCGCACGCCCGGTCAATAAACACGATCGAGTTGCGGCTCGGCCGCACCGGGTCATCCGTGGTGGAAGAACTGAACCCTGCGGTGATTGTCGAGACGTCTCGAAATTCTCGCAAGACCTGAGAATTTCCAAAAAACACTGATAAATTAACTTGTCTGGTGGATGCTGACTTCCACCGCCAGAACCTGAGAAAGGGGGACCCAGGCGAACTTAGTCATCGCGATCGACGCCGAGCTTGCGGACGGCGCGCTGCTCGATCGTTCGCACCGATTCCCGCGATATGCCCATCCGGATGCCGGTCTCTCTGCCCGACAAAGGCCGCTCGCCGTTCAGGCCGTACCGCAACGCCACGACGGGTGCATCGCGGCTGTCGAGGCGTTCCATTCGCGACAGGGTACGCAACTGGTCGTCGGCTTCGATCGCGAGCCCGGGCGGATCTTGCCCGCCCATCGACTGATTCGAGATCCGGCCATCGCAATCCATGGCGCCGTCGCTGTTCCACCTGAGATCTCGCACTTTGTGGGCCTTGACCACCATCGCCTTCTGGGCCTCGCTCAGGCCCAGGAACGAGGACACTTCGTCGAACCTCGGCATGCAGTCCCGTTGTCGGAGAGCACCCGCTCGGCCCGCCGCCACTTGGTCAACAGCACCACCATGTGACACGGCAGGCGGATGGTGGATGCCGTTTTGAGCAGGGCGTTGCGGATCGCCTCCTTGATCCAGTAACTGGCGTAAATGCTGAACCGCCTCCCAAAACGGGGATCGAACTTCTCGGCCGCTCGGATCAATCCGAGGTTCCCCTCGCCGACCAGATCGTCGAACTCCAAACCACGGCCTCGGAACCCGCGAGCGATCGTGACAACCAGCCTGAGGTTGGCTTGGACCATTCGGTTTCGGGCTTCGCGATCTCCGTTGGCGATCAGGGTGGCAAGTTTGATCTCTTCGTCACTCGAGAGCACTTGTCTACAAGCAACGTCTCGAACCGATCCCGTCGCGGTTGCACCGCTTCTCCGGTCGATTCGGAAACCAGAATCATGGATGAAATCCGGATGGGTCGTCGCAAGCACAGTTCGAGCGCGAACGAAGAAATTCCTAAAGGTCGATGTTCTCTCCCCGTTCGATGAGACTGTCCAAAAAGCTGGATTCTCCCGCCTAGGATGGGCGGAGGCGGGCTGCCTGCCGCAACTCGCCGACACAAAGCTCACTCAACTGGTGGGTTGGGCCGAGCGAAGTTCAGCTCCACCCACCCGAGGAAACGGTTCTCCGGATAGCCTCTCGATCAGGCTGTTCGCCCACAGATTCTGCGGGAGAGCCGAGATCCGGAGAAAGCAATCTTGACCGAGATTCGGCCCGACTTCTCGGGCATCGGACGACAATGCGGGCTCGTCCTCGGGACTTTCCCGTTGAGTTGGCCATCCACCGAAAACGTCGGCGATGTGGAAAACCCCGATGTGTTGCACCAGGCCGACCTACTCTCGGGGGCCACCCACCCTAGCCGCATTGCCTTTCTATTTAGTCGTTCGACGACTATCAGTCGAGCTTTAATCGGAGGTAGCTTCCGTCGTTACCGCCTAAACATTCCGTCATTATGACGTGATAGGTGGGAATAGCAAGAATTTTTTGGAATTTAAGCTAATTTAGACTTCACGCGTGATATCAGGGTCATGAGGGGAGCGTGTCGCATGCAATATGATCACAAAAGCAATTTTATCCGAGTGGACATGGACCGACGATTCGAGGAGATGCTCGCCCCAGGCTTCAGGGGCGAGTCACGATGAACCCGATGGTCTGCGGCCTCCGCCAGCCGGTGACCTTGGTCAAGCGGGTGCTCGCCCAGATCTGGAGCGGTATATACAGCGTCTTCCGTATGCAGAAGGACATCTTCCCGTCGCTCGATCAGTCGTAGCCTTACCTGGTCCACACGGCTGGGGTGCGCCGTCGCTGTCCCCGAAGCCCTGCTGACCGAGGTCGAGCGCCGGGCGATCCACCGCGCTTGATCGCCTGCGGCGGCAATCGCACCAGGACCGCCGAGCATATGGGCATCAGTCGTCACCAGCTCTTTGACAGGACGGATACGACTTCATCCTTGGGCGTCCTCGCCGCCAAATCTCCGATGATCCGGACTTCCTGCCCAATCCGCCAGGGAGAAGAGTTCGCCCATCACGGCGGTCTCGTCGCCAGTCCTTGCTTGCGGGGTGGAACCTTCCGGCCACAAGCCGGGCAGCAATTGACGATGATCTCACCCGCATGCTCCGCCAGCAAGCGGCGGCAGACCCGGCGACGGAACGCCTCGACCCCATCAGCCATCGCCGCCTCGGACTCGGCGTCCCCGGCGATGCCATGACGCCGCAAGATCCAGTCCGCCATTCCGGCCGCCCGGCGGCGACTTTCGACTCGAGCAGATCGCCCAGCTCAGCTTCTTCTCAAAGTCGGTCATCAGGCGGCTGTAATGGTCCCAGACGTGGCGCGTCAACGTCCTCCTCGTCGTCGTACTCCATGCGTCTGCTCCTGTGGCGTAACCAGAGAAGACGCATTGACTCCTCGTCGGGGCGAGGGCGACGAGGGATAGGCCGGACCGGTCTCTGTGGAAAGGCGCGGGCCTTCTCCACCTCGCCTTTTGTTCAATTCCACCGACGCCTGACGAATACTCTGGTACAGGATCGGCCCTCCTTGCTGGTCGAGGATGGTGAGACACCCCCCGATTGATGGCAAGGCGGGCTGGCGTGCCGATCTTGTGTATCCCCCAGTCCAGAAATGACTAGAGTTTTACACCGCCATTCCGCCGAGTTCGCGAGAACTCGGGTTGATCGCCGTGGAACGGTGTCCCGACGTCTGACCGTTTCGCCTCGACGGACCATGGCCGGGCTCGCGGCTGAGGGCGACCGATTGTTGACACCAACTCCGCACAGCACCATGTGCGACCCTTATGACCTTGCCGCAAGACCGTTCTCAGCGGAAACACGATGGCGACCGCGTGAGATTGTTGGTGCCGGTCATCATGCTGGTGCTTGGCACCACGGCAATCCCCGTGGAACTGCGACGGTTTGACCTTGCGACGCTCTCCCCGCGTTACAACGCCCGGGACCTGGTGGAGAACCTGATACTCTACGTTCCCATCGGCGTGGTCCTGACAAGACAGGGGTTCTGGCGCGCCCGTAATGATTGCGACATTTCTGTCTCTTTTCGCGGAAACTTGCCAGTTTTTCATGTTGCATCGGTTTCCGTCCCCAATCGATCTGGCGATGAACGTCGCCGGAGCAATGACCGGTCTCATGATCGGTTGGCGATGGCGGATCCACATGCCGGCGATCAGGGTGAATGTGCGGATCGCCTGGCTATCGGTGCTGGCGGCATGGCGGTACTCGCGCGCTGGCGGATCCTCGGACTAAAGCGCGGTCGGATTGGGAAAAGATGTCCGTGAACTGCCGAGGAGCCACTTTGCCCGGATCGCTGAAGCTCACTGGACCTTCGATGAGATGGTACGCTGGCGTTATTCACGATTCGTCCGGGTAACAGGCTGGAGGGTACGCTCATCGGCGGGACCGTGCTGGCCGACGGAATCCACGGCATGGCCGTGGCGGTGAACGGCGAGAAGGACTACATTGACTTTGGCCATCCCGTCGAACTCCGGCTCATGGGCAGCATGACCATCAGCGCCTGGATCAACTCGAGTTCGTTCCCCATCGATGACGCAGCGATCGTTTCGACCCTCCATCCGGGCTACCAACTGGACACGACGGTGGACAAGGGGCCGCGCACCATTGGCTTCAAGCTCACCGATCCCTGTGGGAAGTCGATGGCCCGTTACGGAGCGACCGAGTTGGTCCGCGATACCTGGTATCACGTGGCGGGAGTCTACGATGCCGATGGCGCGGACGTGAATGTGTATCTGAACGGACATCTGGACGACGGATTCCTCGGGGGGCCAGTGGCCTCTGCACAAAGGCGTCCAGCCAGCCTGTTTGCTTGGGTAGACGGCCGGAAATCGGAGGGTTCGAATTTGCCGGCCTCATCGACGACGTGCGCATCGACTCCCGGCGTTGAGCAAGTGGAAATCGAGAAGACTATGAACGGCGTCAGGATCGACAGCCCCGCAGCTCGGAAAGCGGCACGGACTGGCGGGCGAAATCCTGGAAAAACGTCTGAACGGTCCCGTCGACCACTGTCATCAGCCGACTCGGCCGACCGTGCCGAAGACGCGACCGTGCCTGGCTTGATGGTGGCGGTGGGCATGCTGTCGGCATTGGCCTGTGCGGGCTTCTGGCCTGGGCACAGGCTGTTCATCTTGGGCGTCAGTTCGGTTGTCGGCCTGCTCGTCGTTCCCGCCGCAATGATCATTTGCCCCAATACGTCCCGTGGATGATTCCGGTCCTGAGCCTGACGGGGGCGCCTCCGTCGCGGTTTCCCTCGTGAAGGCAAGGACGAGCGAATAGAGCGGCTGGTCGAGTCGAGGATCGCCGGTTATGTTGAGAGGCTCTAAGACTACCCGACGTCTCACGGCTCTTGAGCCCGTTCTCGGGAAGGATTTAATCACGAAATACACGAAATACACAAAAAATGGAGGAGATAAAGTCCATAGCGATGAAATTCTGATTTTCTTATTATTTCGTGTATTTCGTGGTTAGTTTAGAGGCTCTGAGGACAACCCTTGGCACCGTTCACAAAGCCGGCGACCGTTCCACTCGGCCGAACTCCTAGACATCGGACGGGGCAGACGCGGATAGAAAATCAACCCTGTCGCGCGAGAACTCTGATCCGAGGCGGAAGGGATGAGGATTGAACGATGCAACGGCCGCCCATCGACTTACGATCCGACACGGTGACCAGGCCGACGCCCGGGATGCGGCGGGCGATGGCCGAGGCGGAGGTCGGCGACGACGTCTATGGCGAGGACCCGACGGTCAAGGCCCTGGAGGAACGGACCGCCCAGCTCCTGGGCAAGGAGGCCGCGGTCTTCGTCCCCTCCGGCACGATGGCCAACCAGATCGGCGTCGGCGTGAACACGCAGCCCGGCGACGAGCTGCTGTGCAGCACGACGTCGCACGTCTACGTCTGGGAGGCCGGCGGGATCGCCCGGCTCTCGGGCGTGACGGCGCGGACGTTCGAAGGCGATGGTGGGCTACTGTCGCTCGACGACCTGCGCGACTCCATCCGGCCCGACGACCCCCATTACGTCCGGACGCGGTTGGTCTGTCTGGAGAACACGCACAACCGAGGCGGCGGCCGGGTCCACCCGATCGAGAGCATCGCGGAGATCCGCCGATGGGCTCGCGAGCACAACCTGGCCATGCACCTGGACGGCGCCCGGCTCATGAACGCGGTCGTGGCGTCGGGCCGGCCGGCGCGGGAGTGGGCGCAGTATTTCGACACGGTCTCGATCTGCTTCTCGAAGGGTCTGGGGGCACCGATCGGCTCGGCCCTGGCCGGCTCGGGCGAGGCGATCCGCAAGGCGCGTCGGCTGCGGAAGCTCTTCGGCGGCGGGATGCGACAGGCGGGCATCATCGCCGCCGCGGCCCTCTATGCCCTCGAGCATCACGTCGACCGCCTGGAGGAGGACCATGCCCACGCCCGGCTCCTGGCCGACGCATTCGCGGGCACCGACGGCTTCGCGATGGAGTCGGGGCCGGTCGAGACCAACCTGGTCTGGGTCGCCGTGGATCGCTCCCTGGGGACCGCCGCCGAAGTGGCCGCCTATCTGCGCTCGCGCGGCATCCTGGTCAGCGTGCTCGGCTCCCAGGTCCTGCGCGCCTGCACCCACCTCGACGTCACGTCGCGAGCAGGCCGAATACGCCGCGGCGTGATCCGTCAGATCGAGCCGGCGATGATCTCCGCCATGACGCTCGTCTATTGAATCGCCGATCGGAGGCCGCGTGACCGTGGGAATCGACGGCAGCCGATCTGACCGGGGACGCCCGTGCAGCGCAGTCGCCGACCTCGCAGCCGGACGGCCGTGCGCGCCGAGCGTCGAGCTGTTCCTGATCAGCTTCCTGATCCTGTTCCTCGAGCTGGCATGCATCCGATGGTTCGGCAGCACGGTGATCTTCCTGACGTTCTTCACCAACATCGTGCTGATGGCCTGCTTCCTGGGCGTTTCGGTCGGCTGCCTGGCGGCTCGGCGGCGATGGTCGTGGATCAACTCTGCTGGTCCCGCTGCTGCTCGTGGCCGCGGCGCTCGGCCGTCGGGTTCCTGTGGTTCTACAACGCGTTCGGCCAGGCTGATGATCGACGTCGGTTCGCAGCAGTCGCCGCAGCTCATCTATTTCGGGACCGATGCGCGGGTGAAGGACCCGTCGAAGTGGGTCGTGCCGATCGAGGCTCCTGGCCGCGCTACTTCTTCGTGCTGATCGCGCTGATGTTCGTCGGGCTCGGGCCAGGAGATGGGCCGGCGGTTCGCCGCGATCGAGAACCGGGTCGCCGGCCTACTCGGCCGACATCCTCGGCAGCCTGGCCGGCATCGTGGCCTTCGGCCTGATGTCCTATTTCCGGGTGCCGGCGATGGTCTGGTTCGCTGATCGCGCTGGCGATCGGCGTCTGCTTCGTCCCGCGTCGGCGGTGGCTTCATGCGTGCGGCGGCCTGGGCGTCCTCGGTCTCGTCGCCTTGGCGGACTGGCCCCGGGACGCGCCGGGCGTGGAGACCGAGGTCATCTGGTCTCCCTATTACCAGGTCCGGTTCAAGCCGCAGATATCTGTCGATCGACGTCAACAACATCGGGCACCAGGGGATGCTGCGGGTCGACCGGGCCGGCCCGGCCTACCACCTGCCCCACCTGCTCAACCGCGACGCGGGCGGCAAGCCGTTCGACGACGTGCTGATCATCGGCGCCGGCTCGGGCAACGACGTCGCCGCGGCGCTGGCCAGGGCGCCCGGCACGTCGACGCCGTCGAGATCGACCCGGTGATCAACGAGCTGGGCCGGCTGCATCCATCCCGACCGGCCGTACAGCGACCCGCGCGTCACGATCCACCTCGACGACGGCCGCAGCTTCGTCCGCAAGACGCAGCTCGCAATATGACCTGATCAGCTATGCGCTGGTCGATTCGCTGGCGTTGCACTCGGGCTATTCGAGCCTCCGGCTGGAGAGCTTCCTGTTCACCGAGCAGGCGTTCCGCGACATCAAGGCCAAGCTCAAGCCCGGCGGCGTGTTCGCCATGTACAACTTCTATCGCCAGGGCTGGGTCGTCGGCCGGCTGGCGAAGCTGGCCGAGAAGGTCTTCGGCTCCCGGCCGATCGTCGTCTCGTTGCCCTACCAGGACGTCGATCTCCCCGAGCAACGATCAGCGCGATTTCATCACGTTCATCCTGGTCGGCAACGGCGCCGTCGACGGTCGTCGACGCGATCCGGTCGCGAGTTCGCGGCCGAAGGTTCTATCTGGGTCAGCTCTCAGCCGGCTGTTCCATGCGCGGTCGAACGGCTTCGGCTCGGCGACCCCGGATGTCGCCGCCGGCTCAGCCGGACGCCCGATCAAGATCGGGCCGGCCGAGGTCGAGCTGCCCGGTCATCGACCGGATCCCGACCGACGACTGGCCGTTCCTTTACCTCCGCGAGCCGACGATCCCCGCGCTCGAGCCTGCGCGGGATCGCGATCGTCGGCGTGCTCTCGCTGCGTCATCCTGCTGGCCTTCGCCCCGGTGCGGCGGGTCCGGCCCAACGGCCAGATGTTCTTCCTGGGCGCCGGCTTCATGCTGCTGGAAACCAAGGGCGTCGTGCACATGGCCCTGCTCTTCGGCTCGACCTGGATGGTCAACTCGATCGTGTTCTTCGCGATCCTGACCATGATCCTGCTGAGCAATCTGTACGTCCTGGCCGTGCGCCCGCGACGACTCTGGCCGTACTATGCGCTCCTGATCCTCGCCCTGGCGATCAACGCTGCCGTGCCGATGGACGTCTTCCTGTCGCTGCCGGGCGCGAGCAAGGTCGTGGCGTCGTGCCTGCTGGTGTTCTTGCCTGTGTTCTTCGCGGGGGTGATCTTCGCGACGGCGTTCCGTCGAGCAGCGCGCAGCCCGACGTCGATTTCGGCTCGAACATCGGCGGGATCATCCTGGGGGGCCTGAGCGAGTACCTCTCGCTGGTCGTCGGGTTCAACCACTTGCTGTGGATCGCGATCGGTTATTACGTGCTCTCCGCGCTGTTGCGTCCGAGGGCCGCGACGGTCGCAGCCGCTTGAAGCCACTCGAGGGTCAGGTCGATGGACGTGTCGCGTGATCCGGCACTGCATTCGTGGGACCTCAAACCACCACAGGCGCGCGCTGCAACTCGAGCTCGCCGCGCGGGTGGATACGAACCGTCCTCTGGGTCCCTATCAGACCGTGGGGGGCGCCGACGTTTCCTACAACAAATACAGCCCGACGCTCTTCGCCGCGGTGGTCGTGCTGCGCGCGGACACCCTGGAGGTGATCGAGCGGGCGGGCGTGGTGGCCGAGGCCGGGTTTCCCTACGTGCCGGGCCTCCTGAGCTTCCGCGAGGCGCCCGCGGTGATCGAGGCCTTCCGAAAGCTCTCGGTCCGTCCCGACGTGCTGATCTGCGACGGACAGGGGATCGCCCACCCGCGACGACTCGGGCTGGCGAGCCATCTGGGATTGTGGCTGGAGATCCCCACGATCGGCTGTGCCAAGTCCCACTTCTTCGGCAAGTATGAGGAGCCCGGTCCGGAGCGCGGCGACTGGTCGCCCATGACCGACGGCGATGAGATCATCGGCGCGGTCTTGCGGACGAGGGCGCGGGTGAAGCCGTTGTTCGTCTCGCCGGGGCACCTCTGCGACCTCGAGGGGGCCATCGCGACCGTCCTGGCCGTGTCGCCGAAGTATCGGCAACCGACCACGACCCGGCTGGCCCACAATTATGTCAACGAGCTGAGACTTCAAGGGGGATGTCGGCCTGGTCGTCCGAGGAATGCCGAGCATTCTCCGCCTTGCCAGATTGGGATTGCCCCTGCTGTCGCCTTCGACTAAAGTTCGGCCGGATTCCGGACGTGGGGGACCCGCGCGCGGAGCGCGAGGATGGTGGACCCATGTCCCGACGTGCCAGGGAAGGGGCGTCGTGAGGATTGGCCGGTGTTCGCCGATTGCGCTGATCGTCGTTGCGGTGGCTCCGTGCTGGGGCTGCGGGATGGTCTCGCGCAACTTCCCGAAGATGCAGAACCCCGCGCCCGTGGTCCGCGCCCGTGCGATTGGCACAGGGCGATAGCCGGCTGAACGTGCAGGGAGTGCCGGCGCTGATCGGCCGCCTGGAAGACGCCGACCCCGTCGTCCGTCTGGCCGCCCACGAGGAATTGCGGCGCCGGACGGGCCGCGACTTCGGTTTCGTCCCCTGGGCGAGCCCGGAGGATCGCGCCGCCGCGGTCGGCGCTGGCGGTCCTGGCTGGCCGGGCCGCCGTGCCCGCCGAGCCCGTACGTGGGGCAGGCATCCCGAGATCCTCGAACGGCGCGGATCCCTCGGCCCACCGTCCGCCGATTCGGGGTCACCCGCGATCCCTCGAGGCACGATCACGGAGGATTCCTGAGATGAGCACGGCCTCGAATACCCTGCGACATCCGGGCTTGCTCGGCCCCGTGGCCTGGGTCGGTCGGTCGGTCATTGCGGGCATGTCCTATGTGGGCGGGGTCGTCCTGCTGACCGGCTCGGCCGCCTCGGCGCGGTCTTGCGGTCCGACCGGGAGGGGACTCCGATCGCGGTCGCTTTCGGCCGGACGCTGGTCCGCCAGCTCTCCTGGATGCTCGCCTTCGGCATTCCGCTGGTCGGGCTGGTCCATATCGCCATGGGCTCGTTCTTGTCGCTCCAGGCCTATTACGGCAGCACGTTTGTTGACGGCACCGGCGCGGTCGTCGGCGTGGGGTTGCTGCGGAACCTGGGCGGCCTGATGACCGGCATGATCCTCTCGGGGATCCTGGCCGCGCGGATGATCCCGGAGCTGAGTTTCCTGGCGCGGTCGGTCGGCGTCGGCGAATCCCGATGGCGCGACGGAGCAGAGGCCCCGATCCTTGCGGGCCGCCTGGCGGCTCCGCGGATCCTCGCGGCCGCGATCGCCTGCGTCTTCCTCTCGCAATGGGGGATCGTCGTCGGCACCGTGGTGGGCTGGAAGGCCTCCGCGTCGATGATGGGCCTGCCCACCGAGACGTTCTTCCTGATGATGGTGCGGATGGTCTGGCTCCGTGACGTCGTGGGCCTGATCGTCAAGGGGCTGCTGTTCGGCACGCTGCCGGCCTCCATCTGCTGCTATGAAGCGTTTCGCGAGGCCGCGCGGGAGGCGGAGACCGCTCCCGACGCCGGCCTGCTCCACGCGGATGCGGGGGTGCCCCTGGCGACTCCCGTCTTGCGAGCCACCTGCTTCGGAATCGTGGCCATCCTGATCGTGAACTCGAGCTGGTTCATCCTGGTTTATCACGCGGTCCCGTTCTACGGGCCGACGCTGCTGAAGCCGCCGGGCCTGTGAGGGGCACAGGCGGCCACTTCCATGGATGGGGATGGTCCCCGGGAGGAATCGAGATGAGCGCCCGCTCCAAGGTCCGCGAGATCTGGGTCGGTTTGATCGTGATCGTGGCCGTGGCCGGCTTGATCGGCCTGGTCGGCCTGGCGAGCGACGGCCCCGGCTTCCTCGCCCCGCAACGGACGATCGACGTCGTCTTTCGCGATGGCCAGGGAATCCGCGTCGGCAGTCCGGTGCGGGTCGCCGGACTGGATACCGGCAATGTGATCGATCTGGACCTCGTGGAAGTGGAGGGGACGCTCCGCGCTCGCGTGCGGATTTCCTTGCCGGCGAACCTGGTCAAGAAGCTGCGACAGGACGTGAAGGTCACCATCCAGCCCGCGCTGACCGGCATGAGCCACGTCAACATCGTCTCGACCGGCCGGTCGAGCGTCCCGCTGGTGCCCGGGCAGGCAGCCGATTACCGGCGTGGAGACCTCGTTCTTCGACCCGATCATCGAGCAGGTCGGGCTGGGGCCGGTCGAGCGGAACGATATCCGTCACATGATCGCCGAGGCGCGGCAGACGGTCGACTCGGTCGCGCCGCGGCTGCGGCAGTTCCTCGCATCGCTCCAGGAGGTGTCCACGAACTTCCGGGAGATGAGCGACGGGATCCGGCCGGCCGTCGAGTCGACCGTCGGCCAGGTCGAGGACCTGACCCGGCGGATCACCCTCAACGCCCCGAAAATCGAGGCGACCATGGTCCGGATCGAGAACGTGATGGAGCAGGTGCAGGGCATCGTGGCGGATAATCGCGAGAACGTGCGGCAGAGCGTCTCCTCGACGCGCGACCTGACCGCCTCGCTCAGCGACGTCGTGATCAAGGATCGCGTCAAGGTCGAACGGCTGCTCGACGGGATGGACACGATGCGGGCCCGCTCCGAGCGGGTGCTCTATCAGGCCGACCAGATCTCCGGACAGGTTGCAAGCATCCTGGCTCGCAGCCGCGCCGAGATCGAGCGTTCGGTCACCAATATCCGCGACGCGACCGATTGGGCGGACAAGCTGGTCCAGAAGATCTACACCAACCCGTTCGTCCTGAGCCCGTTCTACAAGCCGTCGCACGAAGACCTCAGGGTGGCAAGCCGTTTACGATGCGGCCCTGGTCTTCACCCACGGTGCCCAGGAGCTGCGCGACACGGTCAAGACCATGGAGACGATGATCGGCACGCCCGTCGAATCCGCAACAGCAGCAGGAGATCCAGCAGCTCCAGCAGAGCGTCCGCGCTCCTGGCCAACCAGTTGAACGAGTCCTCGCAACGGCTGGCCGAGACGCTCAAGCCGCCGCCTGGACGCGAAAGGTTGCGTCGATGATGCCGGGGACGAAGACCTGGGGGCCTTATCTTCGGGTCTTTGATTAAACTCGCTCCAGATTCCGGCCGATATCCATAGTGTAGACGCCCGAAAACGGGCATCACGGCGTGGACGGAGACCGGAGCAGGGGGTTCCGCTGACAACAGGCGGAATCCTCACTTCGCCAGGCTTCCGTGGGTACCGAGTCTAACATCACGTGGTTCTGCCGAGGGCGGAGCCGTCGGCCTAAGCACCCGATTGGGAGGCGCACATGGAAATTATCGGCGCTGGGGGAACTCAAGGCCCTCAACCCATTTACCCCCGACTGGCTGCATTGAGCGTGGAAGCCGGTCAAACTGTGCACGCCGGTGCACCGCGCGACCACGTCGAAATCTCCCCGCTGGGGCAGATGCTCGACGGGATCAGCCAGTTGCCCGAGATCCGATACGAGCGGGTCGAAGAGATCCGGCAGCAAATCGCGGCGGGGTCGTACGAGACACCCGAGAAGCTCGAGCTGGCCCTCGACCGCTTGCTCGACGAGTTCCGGGCCTGGTAGTCTATCCGAAAAGGATTCTGAGGTGAGGATACGGAGCATCGGTCTCGGCGCAGGACTCTCGTGCCGACAAGCCGGAGTCATCACTTCCGAATCGCCAGTGATACGGCCAAGCGACACGAATCGACGCGAACCGGCCGGCGTGGGGAATCCTTCCGGGATTCTCCGACGCCGGCTGTTCTGTATTTGATCCCGGGGAAAAAACGGGGTAGCCTGCGAAAAATGTCTTGGCAACTGATGTGAAATTGCGAAACAATACGCGGAGCTTCGGCCGGATACCGCCCTTTCTGGAATGAAGTCTCTCAACCTACAGCCTTAATAACCGATGTCGGTTCGCCCTGATGGGGACCCGCTGCCGGAGCGCATCCCGAGGAGGTCTGCATCGTGGATACTTCGCCCGCCCCGTCTTTTCCCCCGCCGGGAGGCCCCACCCCTGTCGATCACCCCGCCGGGGCTGCCAGCTGCCGGGGAGGCCCTGTTTCAGGGTTTCTCCCCGGCTGAGGAAGCCTTGATCACCGTCCTGTTGAAAAAAGGCCTGCTCACCACCGAGCAGGTTCGGGCCGCTCAGGTCTACGGCCAGGAACACAATCGCGACCTGCGGCAGTCGATCCTCGAGCTCAACCTGATCTCACCGGACTTGCTCAACCAGTTGGCGTTCGAGCGGCTCAGCACCCTTTCCGGCGACAACGGTCAACTCGGCGCGGCAACGGCTGCCGTGGTGCCTGTTGCCGCCGGTCCCCTCTCGCCCAATCGCACCCAGCATCATCGCGACATCCGCAAGGACTTGCAGGAAAAGGTCGTCACCGCGACGCTTATCGGATCTGGTCAACGACATCCTGGTTCGAGCGTGCGACTGCCAGGCGACCGACATCCATTTCGATCCGCAGGAGAATGGCCTGCGCGTCCGGTACCGCATCGACGGGCAGCTCCAGGACATCCTCTTCGTCGATCCGGCGATGGCCACGCCGGTCATCAGCCGGCTGAAGCTCATCTCGAACCTCAACATCGTCGAGCGGCGGCATTCCCAGGATGGACGCATAACAATCGTGCACCACAATCGGCCGCGCGACCTTCGGCTGGCGACGTATCCGACCTCGTTCGGCGAGAAGATCGTCATCCGGATCCACGAGGTCCTCACCGACGTCAAAGGGTTTACCCACCTCGGGATGAACGCCGAGCAGGCCGAGACACTGGACCGGCTGATCGCCCAGCCTTACGGAGCGGTCCTGGTCGCCGGCCCGGTGGGGGCCGGGAAGACCTCGACGCTGTATAACTGCCTGGAACGGATCAACTCGCCGCTGAAGAACGTCATGACGATCGAAGATCCGATCGAGCACCGCATTGCCGGCGTCAACCAGACGCAAATCACTCCGGAGATGGGTTTCAGCGAGGGATTACGCGCGATGCTCCGCCAGGATCCCGACATCATCATGATCGGTGAGATCCGCGACGACGAGACCGCGCGGATCGGCATCCGTGCCGCACTGACCGGGGTGCTGGTCTTCAGCACCCTGCACGGTTCGGACGCCCCGAGCACGATCAGCAATCTCTACAACTTCGGGATTCCCGGCTACCAGCTTTCGAGCAGCCTCCTGGCGATCGTCTCCCAGCGGTTGATCCGCCGGATCTGCCCCTATTGCCGGGTGACCTACACGGCCAGCGAGAAAGAGGTCATGGCCCTGGAGCTCGATCCGGCCGAGCACCGCGATCTGCGGCTGCATCGGGGACTGGGCTGCCCCGCCTGCTTCCAGACCGGTTACCTGGGCCGGACCGGGATCTTCGAGATCATGGTCCTGGGCGACGAGCTGCGCGACCTGGTCTTCCAGCAGATCCCCCGAGATGTTCTCCGCCGGGTCGCAGTTGACCTGGGAATGCGAACCTTGAAGCATACCGCGGTCGATAAGATCATGGAAGGCACGACGACGCTGGAGGAAGCGTATCGCGTCGTGTCGTTCTGAGCGGTACGGAGACGCCGCCGGCACGGTGAGATTGCGTCGGATGTATCGATCAGGATGAGAATGCGAACCGGCAAGGAGGTCGGCGATGCAAGTCGGGTGGCTACGGCAGTCTGCAAAGTATTTTCTAGGTGCGGGTCTTCTCCTGGCGGTCCTGGGCCGGACTGCGGCGTGGGGGGACGACACAGGCTTACTGGGCCGGATCTTCCGTTTCGGAAGTAGCCCGGCCTCTTCGAATACGGCCCCTCCTGACGGAGGTCAACCGGCCCCGCCACCCTATGGCGGGCCGGCCGGGAACTTTCCTGCCGCCCGCGGGTTCGTCCGCCACGGCGCCGGCGCCTCTCTCCAATTTTGGCGGGCTGCCCGAGTCGCCCGCTCTTTCGTCACCCAGCGGCCCGGGGCAACGCATCACGCCCAGGTCACGCGGTCAGCTCCGCTGTCACGTCCGCGGATCCGATCCTGACCCGACTGGCACTCGGACGCTCCAATGACGGCAGTCAGTTCGGCATGTTCCTCCAGGTTTTTGCCGACGGCACCGTCATCGATTCCGAGGGTGTCCACCGTGTCCGTCTGGCGGATCTGAAGCCCATCGTTGACGCCGTCCAGTCGGGCGAGCTCGGCCGCGTCCATGGACACTGCGGAGCCCCTTCGACGGACTTTATCGAATACGTCCACATTGTTGCCTATGAGCGGCGATTCGGTCGCCTGATGGCCCATTCGTTCTCCTATTCGGGCAATCCGCAGGGATGCGACCACGTGATCCGGCACCTCCACACGGGGCTGGAGACCCTCCAGGCCAAGTTGAGCCACCATGCGGTCATGGGGTCCACACGGGCGCGGTCCCCAGCTCACCGGGAACCATGTACGTGTCGCCGGCATCCACGCCCGCGAACGGCGCTCAATCCGGCGCCAGCCGTGCCGAATGTCCCCACCGGACAACCATCGGCTTTGCCCGAACCCGTCGGGTACCCCGTCCGGCCCGGTGATACCTCTGACGCCGGCCGAGCCGGGCCACTGACTCCGCGCATCTCGTTCGGATCGCGATCCGTCGAGAGCTGGACAGGACGAGGCGGCCGAAGAAAGAGAAGCTCGATCGGAGCCGGAGTCGGGCCGCGATCGCCGACTCCGGCTCTTGCCGTTTTCACCACTCCGCTGAAGTCAGTTCCCCAGAGCAACTCACAGTCGCTCCTCGCGGGAACCATCCCGGTGGCTCGATTCCTGACCGCGATCGACATCGAAGTCAATCTCGATCAGGAACACATGTTGGAAATCGGTTATCCGTCAGTAGCTGTCGGCCGAGATCACCTCACCACCCGCTTTCGTGCCCAGGAACCACCAAACGCTCATGCCGACAGAATCCTTGACGAACCGGAGACTGCTATCAGCCATCATCGCGTTGACACCGCCCGGGTGCATGCTAGCGGTGTGGCCGGTCGGCGGCGTAGCGGAACCCGGTTGCCTTGAGTTCCTTGAGCAATGAATTGGACCCCAAATACTGGACCCTACTTTCCGCACATCACGACCGCATTTTGCCCTTATTTTTTCTCAAACAATCGTACGCATGATCGGATGCATTTTTCTGACTGAAAAGCACGTCGGCACCGTTCCAACCCCGGCCTGCCGTGCCACCCTCCGAGCACGCGATCCTGCGCTGTGTCCTACGACACGGCAATGTCCCGCTTCGCCCCGGCCTCGTTTGCTCGATGACTTACGACGGCACCCTTGACGTAAATCGTGTGCCGGTCGACTTACGTCAAGGAGATCGACCTAACA
>CAWJGW010000067.1:0-46278 GCA_963842405.1 uncultured Isosphaeraceae bacterium
GGCTTTGGCCCCCGATATTCAGGTTTTGTCCCTGACCCTGACCTTGTTGTCCCTGACCCTGGCCTTGGAGCTGACCAGGGGGTCCCGCAGTCCGTGCTTCTGATTGAGAAAGGGCTCGTCCCCTCCCAGCCCCAGGAGGCACCACGGCGACCATCTCGCGTCGGGACCGAGCGTCACGCGACGCCATGGATGCCCGTTTTTGTGCGCCTGCCCTACCACCCATCATGCCGGCCATGCCACCCATCCACCCCTCATTCCGCCGCCCACAGGATTTGCCAGTCGCGATCTGCTGAGAACGAGTGCAGGCGAGGTTGGTGCTGCGGATTTGTATGCTGCGTAAGGCGGGGAACTACTCGGCGAAGGCGCGGGTAAAGCAGCCCGATCCTTCAAGAAGTGGACCGAGCCATCAACATATTGAAACCCTGGAGCCGCCGGCTCCAACGACTCCTTGGCAGTGGCATGAGCAAAATGAATCTCTGTATTCTCAATCTGGGGCACGTCCTGCCGCAACCGCTTCATGTTCATCGGGATCAAGGCAAGCGTCGCACCGAGCAGGAGCAGGGCGGCGACGACGCCAAACTGAGATCGAGGCCGCCGCCACCAGGGCCGGGCTGCTGCGGAGGGTTGTGGTTGTGGCAAGATGGCCGCGATCGGCCGGTGATTCGTCTCGGGAGCGACGGAGTGGGCCGCTTGCTCCTCGTGGAGTCGATCGGTCAGACAGCCGACAGTCGATCGGATCTCGTCGACGGCCTGGCGACATTCGGGCGAGTCGTCGAGCATCGCCTCGACCTCCGCGCGTTCAGCCGGCTCGAGCTCGCCGAGCACATAGGCGGTCAGTCGGGGGTCGTTCGGGTCAAAGGTCATGGCGAGTCCTCCTCAGAAGCGAGCCTTGGCCGCCTGGCCGTCGAACAGGTAACCCCGCAGCGTCTTGATCCCGGCGTGGATCGAGTCGCCGACGTTTGAGACGCTGTGGCCGCTGATGCGGCTGATTTCCTGGTACGAGAACCCGTTCTGGAACTTGAGCCGGATGACTTCGCGCTGATTGACGGGCAAGAGTCTCCAGCAGCTCCAGGACGCGCTCGCCGAGCTCCTGGCGTTCGGCCGCCTCGAGCGGGGCCGGGCCGGGACTCAAGCAACGAAGGACTTGCTCCTCGCGTAACTGACTCATGCGCTGCTCCTTACGCAAGACGTCCAGCGCCCGGTTGCGACAGACGGTGAACAGCCACTCGGCCAGGTGCCCCTCGATCGAGGAACGCTCCGAGGCACAGAGCTTCAAGAAAGTCTCCTGCACAACGTCGCGAGCCGACTCCGCGTCATGCAACAGGCGCGAAGCGTAGAGGGTCAGCGGCCCCTCAAAACGGACCACGGCGTCACTGACCCAGTGCTCGTGCTCGACGTCCAGGATTCTCGACATCACCCCTGCTCGGAAGGCGACCGATGTCCGTTCTCTCTTGATGACGGAGCAGCCGCCAGTTTCTTAGGCGAGGATTCAAAGAATTCCCCTGCGAGTGCCATCGTGTCGAGGCAAGCGAACAGAAAACGGCACGAGGAGCCGCTCCATTCATGGCTCCCCGCGCCGTTCGTCAATCGACCTGACGCGACAGACGTCCTTCGGAATCCTGTTCCCGGCTCATTGTCTCGACAGGGTTTTCGCCTGTCGCACGGCCGCGAGGAACTCGCGACGGTAGCCGGACGGGTCGCGGGCCGAGACCGGCTCGGCGATCTCGAGCACGCCCGCATAGGTCAGGCTGCCCTTGTGGGTCGAGTCGCGCAGGAGCATCCCGAATCCGGCGACCGCGGTGGCGAATTTCAGGTCCTCCGAGGATTCGCCGAACGATCGACCCTTGTCCTCGACCCCGATCGTCAGCAACTTGCTTTTATCGCCATCGGGCTGCTTGTAGCGCAGCTTGACCGTGAACGATTCGGGACTCGCGGAGCCGGATATCGTCGTCTTGGTGTACTTGAGCGGGTCGATGCCGGGACCGATGCTCCCTTCCTTGCCCGGGCGGGACGAGCTCGTAAAGTGCGGTGACATGATGGCCCGCGCCGACCTCGCCGGCATCCTTGGTATCGTCGTTGAAGTCCTTGTGGGCCATGATGCGATTCTCGTAGCCGATCAGTCGATATCCGCCGACCTTGGCCGGGTTGAACTCGACCTGGATCTTCACGTCCTTGGCGACCGTGACCAGGGTCGAGCCCATCTCCTCGACCAGGACCTTGTACGCCTCGCGCGGCGAGTCGATGTAGGCGTAATGGCCGTTCCCCTTGTCCGCGAGCCGTTCCAGGTTCCCGTCCTTGATGTTGCCCATTCCGAAGCCCAGGACGCTGAGGAATACGCCGCTCTTGGCCTTGGCCTCGATCAAGCCGATCAGATCGTTCTCCTTGGTGACACCCACGTTGAAATCGCCGTCGGTGGCCAGGATGACGCGATTGGTCCCGTTCTTGATGAAATGCTGGGTGGCGACGTCATAGGCGAGCTGGATGCCCGCACCGCCGTTGGTCGAGCCGCCGGCGCGCAACTGTTCGATCGCCGAGAGGATCTCCGCCTTGTTGATGCAGGACGTCGAGGGGAGGACCAGGCCCGAGGCACCCGCGTAGACGACGATGGCGATCTGGTCGTTCTCGCCAAGCTGCTCGACCATCCGTTGCAGGCTCCATTGCACCAGCGGAAGCTTGTTCGGTGCTTGCATGGAGCCGGAGACGTCGACCAGGAAGACCAGGTTGCTGGGAGGCCGCTTCGACTGGTCGATCGGCCTGGCGGCGATGCCGATCCGCGCCAGCCGGTGCTGGGCGTCCCATGGGCAGCCGGCAATCTCGACGTGCACCGCGAACGGGGTCCGGGCTGGAGTCCGGCGGGGGCGGGTCGTTGTAGGGGAAGTAATTGAGCAATTCCTCGATGCGGACGGCATCCTTGGGCGGGAGCATGTTCTGAGTCAGGAAGCGGCGGACATTCGAGTAGCTGGCCGTATCCACGTCGATCGAGAACGTTGACAGCGGTTCGCTCACCACCGCGTGGAATGGATTGTCGACGATCGGGTTGTAGATCTCGGCGTCCCCCGCGCGTTCTTCCCGGGCTTCCTCCAATTTCTCGCGCTCGACCTCCCTGCGAGAGATTTTTTTTGCCTCGTCTTGAGGTCCATGGGCCCCGCAGTCTTGGGCTGGGGCCCGTGTGCGAGCGTCGATCGGGGAGCCGATGCGGCGCCCGGTGGCTCTGACAGATAGGCGCGGCCCTTGGCGCTTTAACCGCGCCGGAGCTACGCTTGTAGAATACTTTTGATTCTGGAGCGGCAGCGGCGGAGGCACTGCCCCCATAGTCGTCGGAGCTGATCACTTCACCAGACTTCGGTTGCGCATAGTTTGCATACGAGGGAGTCGGCACTCCCCCGTTGCGGCCCTCACGGGCAGCTTCACCTCCGCAGCCGGCCACGAAGCCAAACATGATCGCGAGAATCGGTCCCAGTCGTCCAAGAGATGCTGAGAGAGAACGCATGGATAGGTCTCCTCGAGGCGACGGGCGACCTGAGGGGCGGAGATGCGTGAAGGATCGGAAGAGGACGTGCCCAGTCGGATCGGAATCCGGTCGACGGAGCGAAACGCGTTGCACCGAGCAACGATGGATGAGATCCCAGGTCGCAATGAACGGAACGATTCTGTCGCCTGTCTCTTAGACGTTCGTCCGAGGAGCCGGTTCCTTGGGAATCTGTCCGAGAGCAGCAGGGGTAGAACGGAATTCATTCCGTTTTCCCCAAGCCGTGCCGGACCGCCATTGGTCAAGGCGTCTACCCTCCTACGAAACGGAATGAATTCCGTTCTATGGCAAGGGGAGCGGCTATTGCCCGACCAGCCAGAGGGGGCAGTCGCGGCGGACGGCCTCGTTGGCCGCCAGGGCGAGCCGGGCGAAGGTCAGGACTTCCGAGGCATCGACGACACAGCCATCGTCGGGGTCGTGAGCGACCCGGAGCAATTCCTTGAGGCCGTCGTCATCCAGCGGCAGCTCCCAGCAATGGGCCAGTTCCGAAAGCTCGTTGCGGAGACCCGGCAAGCTGGCGCATTTCAGGTCACCGCCCGCGGAGAGCGGAAAGGACGCGGTCTGGACGTTCGCGGGCAGGTAGACTCCGCGTCCGTCCTCACCGAGGGCGGTGAGATTGGGGAAGGTCTCCGACCCCAGCTCCTCGATGGCGCGACGCTGAAGGTCCGACCAGCCCGTGTCCGCCAGCTCCCCGTAGTGGAGGGGTGGGGTGCCCTCCCATTCACCCTCGGCGCCAAAGGCATGGTCGAGCACGCCCGCCACCTCCTCGGCGAATGTCGCATCGAACGTCCCTCGTGCGCCGCCAACCGTGAACGCCACAGCCATGATGTGTCCCTTCTCAGGTTTCCAGGATCTCAGGTGTCGCGCACATCTTTCAGAGTCCGGCCGGGTCCGGACCAGCCGCTCGGAATGCCAGAACACAGCCAGGCCGCGCCGGGTGAGGTTTGCTCCTGGGCGCGTGTCGCACTCTCCGGACCGATGACCAACGGCCGGATTCGCGGGTCACGCAGCCGGGCCAGAGTACCCAGGTCCGCCAGATCGTCCAGAGAGCTGGTCGGGACGTAGCCCGATCCCGCGCCCGCGGCCGGTTGCACGGCCGTGGACAGCACAGCCAGACCAGGAGCGAAGAGCAGAACAGCCATCGGTGCGGGTCTCGAGGGTGGCGAATGCTTGGTGAGAGTGGCACAAACGAGATTGGAAGTGGACACGCCCCTACCCGCCACGGCGTGTGAATCGTATCCTAGGTTCCGATTTCCTCCCCCGACGTCCCCTCTATCCCCGGTCGTCGGTCACGGCTCGAACATCAGCCCCAGTCGAGGCCGAGTGAGCGAGCCCTGCGCGCCTAGTGTGGTCCTGTGTCCTTGTTCCTGTCAAGCGTCTGTTTCCCGAGAGGTCGATTCATGAGGCGATCCCGGAACGGCTCTGAACTCTGCCGTGATCCTCGTCCTGGCCGCGATCCTGGGTGCCGATCCGGCCCGCGGTTCGGATCCGCCGCGTTCGGGCTCGGCCAGCTCAGGTTCGTCGATCGGGTTCGCGACCCGGTCGGGCGAGAAGCAACGCGAGGCCGAGGCGCACGCCCTGACCGTCCCCACGCCCGACAACGCGCGGCAATGGCTCCGCACCCTCACCGCCGAGCCGCACGTCGCCGGCACCCCCGCCGATCACAAGACCGCCGTCTTCGTCCGCGACAAGCTCCGCGAATGGGGCTGGAAGGCGGAGATCGCGGAGATGGAAGTCCTGCTCAACTATCCGTATCGCCCGTCGCTGAAACTCGAACGGCCGATCGCTCGAGACTTCAACCTGGACGAAGCACCCATCGCGACCGACAAGGACTCCGCGAGCACCAAAGCCTTCGGCGCTTTCAATGGGTACGGCGCCTCGGGCGAAGTTTCGGGACAGGTGGTTTACGCCAATTACGGCCGCCCTGATGATTTCGCCGCGCTGGAGAAGATGGGGATCGACGTCAAGGACAAGATCGTCCTGGCGCGCTACGGCGAGCTCTTCCGGGGATTGAAGGTCTGGAACGCCCAGAAGCGCGGGGCCAGGGGGATCTTGATCTTCTCCGATCCGGCTGACGACGGATACGCCAAGGGCGACGTCTATCCCCACGGACGATTCCGCCCAGGGTCCGCCATCCAGCGCGGCAGCGTCCAGTTCCTTTCGCTCGGGCCGGGCGACCCTTCGACACCGTTCGGCCCCTCCGTCAAGGGGGCGAAACGGCTTCCTTTGAGCGTGAAGCAATCAGGATCGATGATCGTCCAAGGACGGCAGGTGCCTGGTCTCTATGACGAAGACTGGGAGAAGCAGACTGGCATGAAGCTGGTCGATACCATCGCGATCATCCCCTCGCTCCCGATCAGCTACGACACGGCTCATGAGATCCTCAAGGTCCTCGCCGGTCCCAACGTCCCGTCGGGCTGGCAGGGAGGATTGCCCCTGGCGTATCACGTCGGGCCCGGCCCCGCCGAGGTCCAGCTCAAGACCTCGATGGACTACGAGCATCCGCCCGATCTGGAACGTGATCGCGACGATCCCCGGCACGGTCGAGCCCGACCGATGGGTCATGATCGGCAACCATCGCGACGCCTGGGTCTACGGCGCGGTCGACCCCAGCAGCGGCACGGCCGCGACGCTCGAGATGTGCCGCGCCCTGGGCGACGCCGTGAAGCACGGCTGGAAACCCAGGCGGACCCTCGTTTACGCGAGCTGGGATGCCGAGGAATACGGCCTGGTCGGCTCGACCGAGTGGGCCGAGGAGCACGCCGAGGAAGTCAAGAAGAAGGCCGTCCTGATGCTGAACGTCGACTCGGCCGTCAGCGGGCCGGAGCTCACGTCTCGGCGGAGTGCCATCCCTGCGTGACTTCGTGCTGGAAGTCAGCGGGTGCCGTCACCGACGTCCGCTCGGGCAAGAAGTCTGCGCGACCTCTGGACCGAAGGACGTCGCAAAGCCTGGGCCTCCAGCTCGCCGCTGCGTCGATCACGATCCGATCTGGGATGACAAGGCAGACAGCAGTGCCGGATCGCACTCGTCGGCGAGCCGGGAATTCGTCCCCCAGATGAACTGGCTCGGGTCGGGTTCCGACTACACCGCGTTCGTCGATCACCTGGGCATCCCGACCGTCAACGGCGGCCTGAAGGGCGGTTATGGGGTCTACCACTCGATCTACGACGATTTCAACTGGATGGAGAAGTTCGGCGATCCGGAGTTCTTGAATCACGCCACCGCCGCCCGACTGTACACGCTGATCGCGATGCGAGCGGCGGCGGCCGACGTCGCGCCGCTCCGATTCGTCCCCTACGGCCTGGCGTTACGCGCGCATGTCGACGAGCTGCGGCTCATCCAGGTCCGACGCGTCCGGCAGGATGACGGTATCCGGGAAGCCTCGGAACGGATCTGGAGGGACTCCACGACCTGGTCCTGGCTGTCCGAGAGTTCCAGGACCGCGCCGAGGAACTCGACCGGGCGACCGAAGCCCTGACCCGGCACGACACCATCGCTCCCGACAAGCTGGCCGCGCTCAACGACGCCATCTTGAAGATCGAGAGGGCGTTCCTGTTCGATGACGGACTACCCGGCCGTCCGTGGTTCAAGCACGCGATCTACGCGCCTGGCCTGACGACGGGGTATGCAGCCTGGCCCTTGCCGGCGATCCGGCAGGCCCTCGAAGACAAGAAGCCGGCGGAGCTCGCGGTCGCGGTCAAGAAGACCGTGGAACGGATCAAGAAGGCGGCCGAGGCCCTCAAGACAGCTACGGATCAGGCGCAGGCGGCCGGAGCCGCTCGTTGAATTCTCCGAGGGTGACGACGTCGCCCCGGTCCGATCGAACGGTCCAGTTCGGGAGCCCCTTTGATGATCCCTGTCGAATCGACGGAGCGGCAGTCGGTGAAATTGCCCCGGGTGCTCGGGCCCGATCGAGGCGTTCTGCGTCGTGGTCGGGTCGGTCGATCGGCTCGGGGATCTTCCTGGTCCCGGCGACCGTCGCGGATAACGTCCCGTACATGAGCGGTATCGTGCTGGTGTGGGTCATCGGCGGACTGTTCGCCGGGGCCGGGGCGCTGACCCTGGCGGAGCTGGGGGCGATGCTGCCGCAGGCCGGCGGACTCTATGTTTTCCTCCGGGCCGCGTATGGGTCGTTGCCGGCGTTCCTGTTCGGATGGGTCGAGTTCCTGGTCGTCCGTAGCGGCTCGATGGCGACGCTCGCCGCGGCATTCGCGCGCTACTTCTCGCAACTGGCCCCGCCGCCCGCGTCGATCCCGGTCAAGGTGTGGCAAGCCGGTGCCGCGGTGCTGGCCATCGCGGTCGTCACCACAGTCAACGTCATGGGCGCGAAGCGGGGCGGCGGCCTCCAGGTCGTGGGGACGGCCCTCAAGGTCGGTGGTGTCGCGGTGCTGATGGTGCTGCCGTTTGCGCTCGGCGCCGGCACGATCGCGAACTTCTCCCCGGTCTGGCCGGACGGCGATGAACGGCTCGATATTCACGGGCATGATGACCGCGATGGTCAGCGTGCTCTGGGCCTACGACGGCTGGACCAATGTCACCCCGCTCGCCGAGGAGATCCGCGATCCGGGCCGCAACATCCCCCGCGCCTTGATCCTGGGCATGGCCGTGCTGATCGCCGTCTATCTGGGGATGACCCTGGCGTATCACTATGTCCTGCCCATGCAAGAAATCCGATCGGCGAGCCGGGACTCCGCGGATTTCGACAGGGTCACGGCCGCCGTCTATTGCAAGCACCTGCTCGGGCGGCCCGGGCGTCGTGGCCATCTCGATCCTCGTCATGATCTCGACCTTCATCTCGCTCAACGGCAACGCTCTAACCGGGCCGCGGGCCTATTTCGCCATGGCCCGGGATGGGCTCTTTCCGGCCGGACTCTGCCGCGTCAGCCCGAGGTTTCAGACCCCGGCCAATGCCATCCTCGCGCAGGGGACCTGGGCCATCCTCCTGACGGTCGCCGGGACGTTACTGGTCATGATCCCCCCGTCCGACACCAACCAGGCCCTGCCCGAATGGATCCTCGCCGCGTGGAAGAAGCTCAATGAGACGCCGCTCTACGACCTGCTCTACACCTACGTGATCTTCGGCGCCACCATCTTCTACATGCTGGCCATCGCCAGCGTCTTCGTACTCCGCGTCCGGCGGCCGGACCTGCCGCGCGCCGTATCGCACGCTCGGGTATCCCGCTGACCCCCCTGCTCTACGTCGCCGCCGCGCTGCTCTTGCTCGGCAATATGCTCTGTGGACGTCAAGACCAGGGTCCCCTCCCTGGTCGGGCTGGGGATCATCGTGCTCGGCGTGCCGGCCTACGCGTTCTTCCGGCGGTCCTCCGAGTCCCTCGACGTCGCGACGTAGAGCCGATCCGAGTAGAATCTCCGTACGGTGGGCAATACTCGACCCTACCGGTATTGGCCTCTCGACCTGAGTCCCGGGTACGATGGAATCGGAAAGCCCTCGACTTCCGAAAAACGAAGATCGCCGGGTCGACATCGGGAAACCAGGCAGAACGAGAGGGGGATCGTGGACAACACCGATCATACCAACGAATGGTCCCTCGAGGCCTATCGCGACTACCTCCGCTTGCTGGTCCAGCTCCAGTTGAGCTCCCGCCTCCGAGCGAAGCTGGACGCTTCTGACATCGTCCAGCAGGCGATCCTCCAGGCGCACATCGGCCGGCCGCAGTTCCGAGGCCGTACCGAGGGCGAGTGGTTGGCCTGGCTCCGTGCCATTTTGGCGAGCGTCCTGGCGACCGCCGCCCGGCGGTTCGACACCCAGGCACGCGAGCTGGGCCGGGAATTCTCCCTGGAGGCCGAGGCTGGAGCGGTCGTCCTCCCGGCTGGATGACTTGCTCGTGGCCGACCAGACGTCGCCGAGCGAACGGGCCGTGCGCCGCGAGGATCGGCTCCGTCTCGCCCGCTCCCTGGCCCAGTTGCCTGAAGACCAGCGGCGGGTCGTGGAACTACACTACCTGAAAGGCCTCACGGTGGCCGACGTGGCGGCCAGCAGATCGGACGCACGCGGCCGGCTGCGGTCGGGCTGCTGTTCCGCGGGCTCAAGAGACTCCGCGAGTTGCTCCAGGATGAGGGAGGGCCGGGACGATGCTCCGTGATCTCGCAAGCGACACGAACCGCGAGGAATGTCTGAACGACGGTCCTCCTTGCTTATGTCGAGGCGCTCGAGGCCGGACGGGAACCCGATCGGGAGCAGTTCCTGGCAGCCAACTCCGACCTACGGAATGACCTGGAAACGTTTCTCGCGAGCCACGATGAGCTGGAGCGCCTGACCGCCCCGCTACGCGAGTCAGCCATGGAGGAGGCCGACCGGGAAGGCCGGTTCCGCGGCGAGGATCCCGGCAGCGGACATGGTCTTGGTGAAGAATCGCAGGATGCCCCCGGCGCTTCCACAACCGGAATGGTCAGCTTGGCGACTTTCGCCTCTTGCGAGAGGTTGGCCGGGGCGGCATGGGCGTGGTCTACGAGGCCGAACAGATCTCGCTGCGGCGACGCGTCGCGCTCGAAGGTCCTGCCCTTTGCTTCCGCCATCGATTCTCGCCGACTGAAGCGATTCAAGACCGAAGCACTGGCCGCGGCGCATTTGCAGCACGAGAAGATCGTCCCCGTGCATGCGGTCGGCTGCGAGCGCGGCATCCATTACTACGCCATGCAGTTCATCGAGGGACAGAGCCTGGCCGCGCTGATCGAGGAGCTACGTCGCCACCCTGCCAAAGAGGCCCGTCGGGCGTCCGTGCTACCATCACGCCTCAGGGCGGACACGGAAACCGCGGCCGCGTGTGTCCCCCACGGCGCGGCCGAGACCCAGACCGAGAATGCGGACACCCTCGCCGCGGCAACCATCTTCAGGCGTGGTGCTCGGACAGCCGGCGGTATTTCGATCGGGTGGGCGGCCTGGGCCAGCAGGCGGCCCTGGCTGCTGGAACACGCCCACCAGGCTGGGATCGTCCACCGGGACGTCAAGCCGAGCAACCTGCTCCTGGACCTGCGGGAACAGCTCTGGATCACCGATTTCGGCCTGGCTCAGGTTACCGGCGACGTCGGCCTCACGATGACGGGGGAAATGCTGGGCACGCTGCGATACGCCAGCCCGGAACAGACCCTCGCCCGTCGCGGGATCGTCGACCACCGCAGCGACATCTATTCCCTGGGCGCCACGCTTGTACGAGCTGCTGACTCTGCGTCCGCTCTTCGACGGCCGCGACCGTAATGAGCTGCTCCGGCAGATCGCCGACGACGAACCACCGCCGCCGCATGCCCTGGACCGATCCGTGCCGACGGACCTGGAGACCATCGTCCTGAAGGCACTCCGCAAGGATGCCGGGGACCGTTACGCCACGGCCCAGGAGCTGGCCGACGACCTGGGGCGATTCCTGGACAAACAACCGATTCACGCGCGCCGGCCGACACTCGCGGAGCGACTCCGGACCTGGGCGCGGCGACACCCTTCGATCGTCGCCGCCGGCGTGGTGGTGTTGGTCCTCTTTTCCGCCGCGTCCCTGGTGAGCACGGCGCTCATCCGCCACGAGCAGGCAAAGACATGGGCCGAGCAGCAGCGGGCCGAATCGGCCTACCAGCGCGAGAAGCAGCGGGCCGAGGAGGCCGAGGCGCGATTCCGGCTCGCCCGACGGTCCGTGGACGAGCTCATTCAGGTCAGCGAGGAAGAGCTCGCGCATCGGCCCGGCATGGAGGGATTGCGGAAACGACTGCTCACGTCTGCGCTGGCCTACTACCAGGAATTCATCGAGCAACGGCACAACGACCCCGGTGCGCAGGCCGAACTGCGCGACACGACGAAGCGGGTGGAGAAGATCCTCTCCGACCTGGCCTTGCTTCGTGCCGCGAACCATCTGTATCTGCTCGTCCAACCGCCGTCACTCGACGACCTGCGATTGAACGAACGCCAGCAGTCGAAGCTTGAAGGAGGTGTCGGCCCGTGCCGCGAAGCAGTGGGTGGAGTTGCTCAACGATCGCGGCCGACTGTCGCCGGCCGAGCGGGTGCAGCGGGCCCTCGATCATGCCCGGGCCAACGAGGCGGACATCAACGCGATCCTGACGCCGGCGCAACAGGCTCGCCTCCACCAGATCGCCCTGCAAGCGGAGGGCGTGGGGGCTTTCCGGGAGCCGGAGGTGGTCGCGGAACTGGGGCTCACGCCGGAGCAACGCGAGCGGATTCGGGCGATCGAGGAGGACGTCTTCTTCAGCCGCATGAGGTCGATGGGGCCGGGCACATCGACCGGGGACCCCGCCTCACCGCGCGAGACCGAAGGTCCTGCCAGCCAAGGAACGGATCTTGTCGGTGCTCACGCCGGAAGCAGTCGCGACGGTGGAAGACGATGACCGGCGATCCGATACGCGGGTCGTTGAGTCCCTTCCCTTCGCCGTTCGGTCCGCCGCGTGACCCCAAGCGAACGTCGCGGTGACACCTCTGCCTCAATGGCCCGCCTCGCGCGACGACAAAGCCGGCGGACACGCCCCAAGAGAGCGCTTCACGATTGAATTGCGCACAGGAATCATACTAACCCGACGCGCCAGGGAGGGTCCGACGCCTTTCCCCTCGCTGGCGCGTCGGGCTAGTCTGAGCGGCAGGCGCTTCGAGCTGTGCGCAAATCATGCATGAGCGCTTATGAGCTTGGCCGGCTTACCGGCCGGTTCTTCACTCAGAGTTTGTGAAACAATCGGATAGCGGATTCCAAATTACGAATCGCGAATTCGTAAATGCTTTTGAAATCAGGCTTTATATCCATCCGCAATTCGTCGTCATCTGGAATCATTTCTTAAGCCTCTCAGTGCGTCGCTCGTGGCACGCCGGAACGCGGGCCGGCCCGCATCCGGCATCCGATTCTTCAGGTGCTCGGCGTCGCGGGTGAGCTGGAGGAAGCCGATGCACATCTCGTCGGTCGTCTGCTCGCCCCAATGCACTTCGATCGGCGGATTGCTGGGATTACGGGGGTTGCCGGCCGAATTATCGAAGTGGGCCAGCATTTCGACCTTGGTCCCCCTGGGCAGCGCCACGGGCGTCACGAACTCGTAGGGGTTCTGCCAGTTGAAGTCCCAGTCGTCGATCCGGATCAGGGTCTGCTCGCGAGCCGTCGGGCCGGATGGCCCGAAGCAGGAAGTCCTTGCCGAGCCAGTGCATGTGAGGAAAGACGGCCAGCAGGTGGGAATCCTGGCGGATGGTCAGGCTCCCCTTCACTTCGTGATTGGGATCCCCCGGGGGGATCTTCAGCTCGGGCCTTCCCAGGAAGCCGGCGCGTGCGGGCAGGACCACGCCGGATCGGATCTGCTTGTCCACGGGCCCCTTGGCGAAATACAGGCCGATCGCGGTGGTGTCGGTCTCGGGCTTGCCGCTCTTGTGGTAGTGAATCTGGAGCAGCACGTCGGCCCCGGCCGGCAAGGCCCGCGCAGTGCCCTCGGGCGACCGCCGGGGAGTCCGACCCGGTGCCCAACCCCAGAGCTGGCCGGCGGGGAAGAAGGGCAGGCCACTGGGGAGCCGGCCATACCCGCCGCCGGACGTCGCGTAGCCCGGGACCCGGCTCGGCCGCGTCCAGCTTCCGCGCGTTTCCCGATACGTCATAAGCCGAGAGGATGTGGTGGACGACCTTCATGTTCCCCGGTTTGAAATCCACGGCGGCGATCCAACGACCTGCCGTCAAGCCGGATGGGATGACGACGACGCGATACTCATCCGCCCCGGATGGCCCCAGCTTGTAAGGCTCGGACATCTTGAGGATCAGGTCGGGCGGTCCCAGCGTCCAATCGGAGCTCCACTCCCGAGGTGGCGGGCCGTCCTTCGGATCGCCCTCCGGGCATCCCGCATCGGCCCAGGCCGCGAGGGTCTTTAACTCCGGGTCGGTCAACACGCGCGCGCCCGGAACGGGCCGCCCTCCGTCGTCGAAGCGTGCCACGGGCGGCATCGTGCGCTCCTCGGTCACCGCGGCGATGTCCTGGGCACGCTTCCGAGCCTGTGCGTAATCGAGGAGCGAGAACGGCGCGACTTGCCCGGGCCGGTGGCATTCCTGGCAGTTCTTCTGCAAGATCGGCGCCACGTCCTTGTAATAGGTCGGCGGCTCGGCGGCCTTGCGCCTCGAAGGGCATTCCGAGCGATGCTCCGATCAGGAGGAGCAGACCGCATGGCGAGCATCATGCCGATCTCTTGAGTGGGACCATCTTGCGACCGCTCCAGGTTCAGGGTAACCGTTTTCGAAATGATCGGGAGGCCGCCGATCCGAGAAGAGAGCGAGTCGAGCTCCTGCAGCTCCTTGTAAGATGATAGCCCATCCTGTTGCCGATGGGTTTCAAGAATCCGAAGAATTCGGTCTGTGGTCGCTGCCGGGGAGTCTCCCGATTCCACGCCTCGGTCAGGCAGTCGCCGACGGTGGGTCAACGATCTGAGCGTTCTCGGTCAGAGTCGATCGAAAACCCTGCGGCACCGCTCGAGGACGGGCCCGGCTTCCTGCGTTTCGCTCAGGTCGTGAGACTCCGTGGGATCGACGTCGAGATCGTACAGCTCCTCTCCGCCGTCCCCATGACGGATGTAAACCTTGCCCTCGACGAGGATCGCCGTGATCGGTCCGTGAGACGTGTCGGATTGCAGGGGGTCGGTCACTGCCGCGGCGGAGGGGTCCAGTTCGGAGAGCGGAGGCGAGAGTGCGATCGATTCGCCGGCCCGCGTCTCCTTCCAGGCCTTGGCGAGCGACTCGCCGGGAAAGGGCGACTCGCGGTTGCAGCCGAGCAGATCGACCACCGTGGCCGGCACGTCGCGCAGACTCACTTCCTCACGAACAACCAGCCCGCGCGGCACCTGTCCGGGAAAGGCCATCAGGAGCGGGACGTGAATCTCCGGCTCGTACAGGCTCAGGCCGTGACCAAACCGGCCGTGCTCGCCGAATTGCTCCCCATGGTCGGCGGTGAGGATCAACAAGGTCCGATCGAGAAGGTCCCGCCGCGTCAACTCGTCGATCAGTTTCCCCAGTTCCCGGTCGAGCGAGACGATGCAGTCGTCGTAGGCATCCCGCGCGAGCGATATCCGTGCGGGAGCAAGTCTTTTCTTGTCCAGTTTCTGCCAGTCGCGGAGCATCCAAGAGCTCCGCGCGCGACCGCGAAGCGGGCTCGAACGGGTGGTCGCTCCCTTCGGGTGTGAGATACGGATCGTGCGCATTGAAGTAATTCAAGAACGCGAAGAAGGGTCTCTCGGCCGCGGTTTGAGAGCCAATCGAAGAACTCGCGGTTGATCGTCGCAGCATCCTTCCGCGAGAAATCGAGCGAGACCGATGGCGAGCCGGCGGCGCAGCGGAACCGGATTTCGTCCCGCAGGCGGCTGGTCCTCTGCGACAGGAACCACCCCAGGCTCGACGCGCGAAGGACCTCGGCGAGGGTAACCGGGAAATCCCGGTACGTGTCGAACCCGCCGGCGAGGCCGGATTCATGGCCGCAGAAAAACTGGTTGGCCACGAACCCGGCGGTGGAGTAGCCACGACCGCGAAGGAACTCGGCGAGCGTGGGGTAGGTTGAGTCGAGCCAGCCGAGTTGACCCACGGACAGCTCGCGCGGCCATCGGCCAGTGAACAAGCTTGCATGAGATGGGAGCGTCCAGGGTGCCGCCGAGTGGGCCCGTTCAAACCGGACTCCCTGGCTCGCCAGGCGTGCGAGGTTGGGGCTCGTATCGCGATCGTACCCGTAAAGGCGAAGGTGATCGGCTCGGACGGTATCCAGAACGATCAGGACCACGTTCGGAGCCTGGTCGGTCGGCGCGGGACGCCCCGTTCCCGGCCGGATTCGGCGGAACGCATCCCGAAAAACCGCCCAGCCCACGAGCAGGGCCAGGATCGTCATCAAGACTGGCGCTCCGTAGCGCATCAGGCGGCGGAACTGCGGCAGGCGAGCCTCGATCCAGGGGGCGGACCGCAAGGCGATCCCGGCGGCCAGGAGGCCGCACGTCAAGGAATTCAAGCCGCGGCACCAGGAGAAGCTGGCTGAGACAGGTCAGGAATAGCAAGCTGCCGATGACCCAACGCGCCGATAGCCGCCGGCGCCACCTGGCCACGACAGCCAGCAATAGGCCCCAACTGCCGTAGATCGCCAGCACGGAGACCGGGACCATCCAGATGAAGTGCTCGCTTCTCAGGAAGAAGCCCTTCTCGGACACCGTGACGCGAATGACCAACAACAGTAACTCGAGGAGGCCGGCGACCAGCCCGAAGCCAAATGCCATCAAGAGCACGGAGAACGGGCCAATGCCCGTCCCGCGTCTCCCCGGCGCCGGAGGCCCGTTTCCCACGGTGGGACCTGGAACCTCTGCCATTCCGTTGTTAATCCTCGATGTTAACGACGAACCATCCCGATGCTCGGAAGACTTGCAAGCCATGGCCGTTGAAAGACCAGCCGGGTGGCACTCAATCCCAAGCCATTGCAGCGAACGCACGCCCCATTCTACCAGAGAACGTCCCTATGGCTGTTTGTTCCCCGGGGTGATTCTCCGTAACCAGTGCTTGATGACTCGAATGGGCGCGGCACCGACGATCAGGATGATGCCCGAGATCGCCCCGATGAGCGAGGTCAGCGGCAACTGCATTTCCGGTCCGAAGTATGCAAAGAGCATGGAAGACGTCTGCCTTTAAGTTCCGAGCCCAAGGCCCGGGGTGATAACAAGTTCGGCTCATGCACAAGATTGGTGAGGACCCATGTCAGCGGGTTGGTAGGGTGGGTGCAACCCACCATCGAGTCTGGGGTTGCGGTAGGGTTCACCCACGCGGAGCGTGGGAACGAGTTCAACCCGTTCGCTGTCTTCAGCTTATGACTAATTCAACGGTATTGCCCCTAAACCTCGACGGCACGATCAAGAACCACGGAAAGTCAATTACCAGGATGGCTGCCGCTTCGTGGTAATGGCGGGTTTGCGGCATCGAAGCAACGAACAGCCCACGGACTATCCTCGCCTCTTATTCTATTAGCGATGTCTCCTCCGAATGGGATCCCGCTCAGCCCTGTTTTTTACAATCCTTAACGATCGAGGACTGCTGCGGATTGCATTCAAGGATCCGTAACCGATTCCAGATCAGGCACTGGATGCGAGGAGTCGCGAGAAACCGAATGCGAGCAACGATTGAGGGATGAACGATAACGATCGGGCTCTGTCTGGGTTTCAAGAGTCGGGAGGATTCTCTGACAAAGGTGGGCCGGGCGAGCCTTTCGATTCCGCCGACCGCACGGGGCCGGTGACATCGATAAATGCGTAGGGATCGGTCCAGGTTGAGAAATAGTTCTTATCGGGCAGCAGGTCGAGCCTGGCGCCGAAGAACGTGTTCAGGACCACTCGGAACGAATTGACGGGGCTGATGCCTTCGTAGAGGCTGCCGTAGTTCCGGCCGGGAAAGTAGTAGGCATTCAGGATGCTCATCCGCTCGTGAAGGTCCGTGTGCTGGACGTCTTCGGTGTCGAGGTACAACTCCGAGCCGTGGTCGGACTGGAGGATGATGATCGGCGGCTCGGGCGATTGGGCCAGGAGGCGATCGAGGGATTCTTCGATCTTGCGGGTGATGAAGGCCGATTGATTCCGGTAGGCCCGCCGGAACATATTCGGGATCCCGGAACCGGCCGTTCACTCGATCGTTGCCGACGAGAGAGAATCCGATATTCCGAAGGCTGACGTCCTCGCCTTTCTCACCGAAGATGAATGGGAGATGGGGGCAGAGAATATGGGCCAGGGTGAATGTCGGGGCGGGATTCCGAGCGACCTCCGGAAGCTGATCGAGGAGATAGAGTATCCGCTGGCGTGCCTGCGTGAATTGATCTCCCCAGCGCCGGCTGTTCCAGATCCGCTGGAGCGGCGTCATTTCGACCAGCATCCGCTCAAAACCGCTGATATAGGCGTGTGGCGAGAGGTAGACGTCCGCCTCCGGATGCTCGGTCGGGTCGAAGCCGGTGGCGAACGTCACAAACTGGTAACCCAGGGGACGGAGGCTCGTCACCACGTTATTCTTCCCGATCAAGTCCGAGAGTTCGGTCTGGTCATTCCCCAGACCCTTGACCAGCTCGTCGAGGTAGCACGAGTTGAGCGACGACGACAGGCAAAGCGGGGTCTGACAGTAGTTGGCGGTGCTTCGACGCGCGACGAAGAACCTCTTGCGCTCGAGGTGAGCGAGGAACTCGGAATTGTCGAAATCGAACAGGGACTTCATCACGTCCGATCGCGCGTAGCCGTCGAGGATGATGTAGTAGATGTCGGGACGGCCCCGCTCGGCCGGCTGCGGACCCAGGGCCAACGGCACCGGGTGGTACTTCGGCCGGGCCACGGCCGTGGGAGTCTTGACCGACAGAATCTGGAAGACCGGCATCGCGGCCAGCACGATCGCGAAGACGTTCAGGAAACCCGTCGCCTTTCTGGGGTCCTTCCGCCGCGCCGCGACCAGGACGGCGAACACACCCAGGAGGACGACCTCGGAAATGATGATCCACAGAACATCGATGTCCAGCACGGTATAAGGAACCCAGAATCTACTGAGCCAGACTGCGATCTGGTTCGCGGGTTCCTTCATGTGGGCGAATGTAAAGAAAAAGAGCACGGCGAGTGAGGCAATCAGGCCGGCTTTCCGGACGTTCCTCAGCAGAAGCCCGAGAAGCAGCCAGGTTCCGGCTACCCCGAGGATCGCATAGCCCAGGATCGCCGTCAGTTCCCCGGCGCGGACCTCACGGGCATTCTGGGCGAACAGGGCCAGGATCGGGTAGACGGCGAAGAAGAAGGGGTGGACGACCCAGGCTCCGATCAACCCGATGAGTCCTCCCGACGGCGCAACAGGTAGAGAGTCCGTCCCGACTTGGTCACCGGCTCCGCCAGGATGATCGAGAAGTGCTTGTCGTAACATTTTTCGAATGTATCTCGATTGTACTCATGATGCACACCGAGCCGTCGTGCCGACAGGGACCGAACCTGCGGATCGGTCTCGGGAATGAACTCGATCACCAGCCATGGGGCGAGCGATCGGAAGAATTCCGCCTGGTTTTCCAGGGGTTGGTTACCCGTGAATGCCAGATGGTGAATCAGGGCCAGCGCCATGACCACGTCGGGGCTGCCGCGATCGAATATCGAGGCCCGCTCCCGATTGAACCAGCCGGAACCGGGGCTGGGATTGAAGAGATCGAGCACCAGGGGCCGCAGCCGCGTCTCACCACGGTCTTTCGCTTCCAGGTAGATCCGTTCGATACAGGCTGGATCGGAGTCGAAGGCGACCGTGGAGAGCCCCATCTCCGCGGCGATCCGGCTGAAGGCTCCCGTGTTGGCGCCGAGGTCCCAGACGGTACGGGCCTTGGTCCGATCCAGGAACTCGCGGGCGAGCTGCGCCTTTCCCTCGAATTCCTCCGGAGTATAGGGGAGATCTTGATCGTAGGAGGCCCAACCCCGACCCGACGGCCGCCACCGCAACCGTCGGACTGCCGATTGCAGGCTGTCGATCAGCCCGAGCACCGCGTTCCGGCTGATCTTCATCCGTGCCCCGGCCAGCGGACCAGCCTGATGGGCGTGGGCCCTCTGGAGGTTCGCATGCAGATGCAAGTGCATCAGCAACCCCCAGCGGAGCCGCGAGCGGATCGGTAGCAGACGAGCCGCCAGGTCCAGCGGAATGCCGTCGATGTTCGTGCGAGTGAGCTGGTTCAGCCGGTGGTCCTTGAGGCTCATGAGCGCCAGGGCGCGAGAAAGTGCTCGCAGAACTGGCGATAGCCGACCCATGGAGCTCCCTCGCGATACGCCTCAAAAGAGAGCGTGTCGATGAAGATCGGACGCCCCCGCTGGAACTGCACGTTGTAGACGCTGCAATCCTTGAGGGTCATTCCACGCCCAAGCGCACTACGCTGGATCTCGAGCGTGGCCAGCGCCGCATCCTGGTACTGGCTGAAGCTCCATTCGTAGGGATACGAGATCAACTCGATGGGCTCGGGCCGGATTACCTTGTAAGCCAGGACCGGCTCCCAGGCCGCATCTTCGAGTTCTTCATGAGGGACCAGCAACCGGTCTCTCGCCAATTCCTCGTAGAGCCCGGAGGCCATGAGCTGATCGTAATGCGCTCGGTAGACCTGATTCACCTGACGGCGCAGGTCTCCTTGTTGGCAATAAACGAAACCGGCCGGATCGCGGAACGAGCCAGCCGACAGCGCGTGGCTCATCAGGAATTCCGGGTCTTCATCCACAAGCCATCGCGGAGCGACCTCATCCAGGACTTCAGAAGGAACGTACTGCTCAACAGTCCCGCCACAAGGACCTGGAAGACCATGCTTCCGGTGCCGGGATCGAGGTAAGCCCACAACGATGTCGATTGAAACATTGTCAGCGAGGTATTGACGGACTGAAGTATTTGCATGGGCTCTTCATTGACTCCTTGGTAAAGACTGAGCCCAACGGATTGTCGAGTCCTATTTCTATCAGCGACATTTTCTGAGACTGCGGCCCGCCTCGCTCTTTTTTAACAGACGTTAACAATTCGAGGCTCAAAAACGCCCAATCCCTCCCTGTTCCGAGGTGGAACCGGGCCGGCGCAGTGTCGCATCGGCGACGATTCGGCATCTCAACCCGCTACGTACGGTTCGCGCGATCGTGACGCAATGAGGGGCCTTGATGCGTACAAGTTTTGCTTCAGGTGTAACTTACATTAATGCGAGTGGGGCCCTTGGGACTGGGGCTGGTTGAAGACGACATCCCGGCGAGGGCTGTCACGAGGTTCGGCGGCTCGAGGTCCGGGAAGATTGACGCGAGACGGCTTGTGTCCAGCGAGACATCGGGGGGTCGAGGTTCTGCGAAGATGGTATCAGCCTGGCGAGCAGGGCAAATCAGGCTGGGGTCGATCCCGTGGGCGATCGCCACACGGTACATCAGCTCGAACCGGCTGAGCCGCTCGCGACCGCCGACATGGACGAGGCCCGTCGCATCCGACTCGATCAGCCGAGTGAGGATATCGGCGGCGGAGCGGTAATCGAGAGGCGATCGAAATTCGTCCTGGAAGAAGGACTGCGGTTCGCCTCGGGCCAGGGCGGCAAGGGCCCTGTCGTAGAAACCGGGATTTCCGCCGAGGGCCGGCCCGAACAGCAGGCTGATCCGGGCCACGACCCCGCGTGGGATCGCCCGTACGAACGACTCCGCATCGAGCTTGGTCCGGCCGTATCCGAGGATCGGCACGGCCTCATCCTCCTCGCGATACCAGGACCTGGCACCATCGAACACCAGGTCGGTCGAGGTGAACAGGATGCGTCGGTCGTGACTCGCGGCCCAGGCGGCGACCCGCTGGGTGGCTTCCACGTTGACGGCCCGCCCACGCGACGGGTCGCGGTAGATGGCATCGGCGGAGCTCAACGCCGCGGCGTGGATCAGCGCCTCCGGGTCCGCCTCATCCAGGGACCTGGCGACCTCGGCCTCATCGGTCAGGTCGACCGGCCGCAGTTCGATCCCACCGCGCAACCCGTGTGTCGTCCCGCTCCAGGCGAAGACCTGATGACCACCGGCGATCAGTCGATCAACGAGGTAGGACCCCAGGCGGCCACTGGCACCTGTCACCACAATCCGCATGACCGTCAACTCCCTCCGCCAGCCCGAGATTCCCGTCAAGGTCGACGCCAGTCACCGGGCCTACCCTACCGATCATAGGGCAACAGGATGGGGCTGGGAACATCCCCGACGCTGCACGGTCACACCGACCACGAAAGAAACGCCGCCATGGATATCCGCAAGGTTCCACTAGACGACCTCGTCCTCGACCCCAATCTCAATCTCCGCGACCGCCTGGACGATTTCACGGTAGAGCGCTATGCCGACTCGTGGGATCGTCTGCCGCCGATCACGGTCTTCGAGGTCGAAGGCCGTCTGCTGCTGGCCGACGGTTTTCACCGTCACGCGGCCGCGATCATGCTGGGCAAGAAAACCATTCCCGCCGAGGTGCGTGAGGGCACGTTCGCCGAGGCCCTCGATTTCGTGGCGAGCGTCAACCTGTTCCACGGCTTGCCTCTGACCCGCGCGGAGCGTCGTCGGGCCGTGGAGGTCAAGCTCAAGCTGCATCATGACTGGTCCGATCGCCGCATGGCCGAGGAGCTGGCCGTCAGTCGCGAGCTGGTCGCCAAGGTCCGCCGGCAATTGATCGAGTCTCACCAGATCCCGAATCTCCCCGGTCGAGTCGGGTCGGACGGAAAGCTGTACACTTCCGCCGGACTCCCCAAGGATCAAAACGAACGGCGACCGCGCGACAACAAGGAGGGAGGTGGCGACGACGAGGCGACCGAGCGTGGCCGCCGCGGCATGAGCGCGACCGCCCCGCCCTGGGAGGATTCCAAAGCCGCACCCGTTGAAGTCGCCGACAGACCGGAGCCGGCCTACGACCGGGCCCCTGGGCCCCGCGACGCTCGAGCCGACGCCCTCGCGGAACCGGTCGCCACCGCCGCCGCCACGATCGACGAGATGCTCGAGCTCATGTCCAAGCAGATCCAGCAGGTCGTCAACTGGACCAAGGCCGAGGGCTTTGACGAGGCGTATCGCACGGCCAGACCCAAGATCCGCGCCTGTTCCAGGCCGCCGTCTACAACCTCGGAAATCGCGCCAATCAACTGCTCAAGATCCGGTAAGGAACGCTGACGAAATAACTTCCCGATTTCCCCGTCACTCGCTCTACGTTTCAAGGCTTGAAAAGCGTTTGGCATGGGAGTTATTTCGTCAGCGTTCCTAAGTGGCCGCACCTCCTTTGTCGAACGAGATTCACTCCGGTTCTTCTTCATGGAACCCCGGTCGCCCTCGTTTGGTCCCCGTTTCCGGTCCGGTCTCGGTGCGTCCCCGTTTCCAGTCCATTACCGGCACCGGTCTCCACTTCAAATTCGCTCACCCGCGTCGTCGACGACCTTCCTGCCGGGACTCCCGACGTTTCTGCCCTCGGTTCGGTCATGTCCGTGGGAGTTGCGCCGTTTCTGGCAGCAATATTGGCGAGGCGATCCCCTCCGGGCTATAATGCCGCCGCGAGGGAGCGACACCACAACCGCCTTCCAGACGAAGACATAGCAACCCGGCCCTGGTTGTTTGCCGAGTCTCACGGGCAGGGGAGCCATCATCATGAAGAATTTGCCGATCGACCGCCGGAACGCATTGCGGCGCATCACTGCGGCTGGAGTCGGCCTGGGTGCCGCGACGACCGCTTCGCGTGCTATCAGGGCGCAGGGTGAGCTGACGGCGGAGACATCGGTCACGGTCCTGCTGGATGAGCCCATCGCCACGATCCGACCAGCGATCTACAGCCAGTTCGCGGAGCACATCGGCGGCGTCATCTACGATGGGATTTGGGTCGGCCGGGGTTCGAAGGTGGCCAACATCGACGGCATCCGTCAATCGCTCGTCGAGCACGTCAAGCAACTCGGGCCCGTGGTCGTCCGATGGCCAGGCGGGTGCTTCGCCGACAAATACCACTGGCGCGATGGAATCGGACCCTCCTCCAAGCGACCGCGGCGATTTGGTCGCTGGCGCGAGGAGACCGAGTCGAATCAGTTCGGCACCCATGAGTTCATCCGGTTCTGCCAGCTTTGCGGCGTCGAGCCTTATTTCGCGGCCAACGTCGGGACCGGATCGCCCGAGGAGTTCCAGCAGTGGGTCGAGTATTGCAACGCCCCGGCGGGTTCGACCACCCTCGCCGACGAGCGTAAAGCTAACGGCCGTACGGAACCGTTCGGGGTCCGTTACTGGGGAGTCGGCAACGAGAGCTGGGGCTGCGGCGGCAAGTTCATCCCGGAGGATTATTGTCGCGAGTACCGTCGGTTCACCGAATGGGTGCCGGCGTACGGGGTACCCCTCTACCTGATCGCCGCCGGTCCCAACAGCAACGACCTCGACTGGACGCGCCGGTTCTTCACCAAGTGGGCCGACGGCGCACGGGCGCCCCTGCACGGCTGGGCACCGCACTACTACTGCGGGACGACCGGCCACGCCCTCGAGTTCAGTCGCGACCAGTGGTACGAGCAGCTCTTCAAGGCCAACAAGATGGAGACCCTGATCAAGGACCAGTGGGCCGCGATGGGGGAATTCGACCGCAAGCACGCGATCAAGCTGATCATCGACGAGTGGGGAAGCTGGCATCCCGCCGGGACCGAGATCAACAAGCGGCACCTGTTCGAGCAGATGGGCACCTTGCGCGATGCCCTGGTGGCCGCGCTCTCGCTCGACACCTTCAACCGTCACGCCGACAAGGTTGATATGGCGAACGTCGCGCAACTCGTCAACAACCTGCACTCACTCTTCCTTGCCGACGGCGACAGGTTCGTCGCCACACCTACCTATCACGTTTACACCATGTACCGCCCGCATCAGGCTGCCAAGGCGGTCCGGATGGACGTCCAGGCGACCGACGTGACGTTCCAGACCCGTGGCGGTCCGGAGCGGATCTTCCGGCTCGCGGGCTCGGCCTCCCGGACCGGGCCAAAAGGCGTGACCTTGACGCTGGTCCATACCCATGCCACCGAGCCCGCGGAGATCCTGATCCGCCTCAAGGGGGGCGAGGCCGACCACGTCCGGCACACGGTCCTGACCGACAATCAGTTGAATGCGCACAACACGTTCGAAAGCCCTCACGCCATAACGCCCAAGATGAGACCGAATGAGTCGCGGGGCGAGGAGCTTCGTTGCACGGTCCCGCCTGCTTCGGTCAACCGCTTCGATATCCGCCTCACGTGAGAGAGCAAAGGGTGCCGGGGCTCAGGGGATACGAGCTTTGCCCGGCGTTTTCGGCAGATCGCCAAGGTCGACGGTGTTTTTCGGCGGCTCGGCGTCGGTCGCATGGGCAGGCGACGAAGACGCGGGCAGGTCCCAGTCCAGACTGATCTCCCCGAGTTGGCGACGCAGGAAGCGTAGGTCCCAGAGGTGGATATGGTTCTCCATCGCGGCCGCCAACTGGTTGCCGTCGGGACTGAAGCACAGCGAAGCGATCACATCTCGGACCGGAGCTGTCAGCGTGGCCAATTCACGGCCCGTGACCGGATGAACCAAGCGGACTGTTTGCGGCGCCACCGCGAGGGCGAGCAGGGGAATGTCACGGGCAAACGCCATGGGCGAGGGGCCGCCCTCCCGTTGGCTATTGTCGATCTTCAGACCCGGTTTCCAGGAATCGACCTGCCACCACCGGTAGCCCGTGGCGCTGCCTACGACCAACCAATGGCCGTCCGGGCTGAAGACGGCGGAATAGGCATAAACGTCACGCCCCGTGTCTCGCAATGGCGCTTCCGACTTGCCGGTAGTCGCGTTCCACAAGTGTACCCGGGGATCTTTCCAGGCAGCAGCGGCGGCCCATTTCCCATCCGGGCTCAAGGCAATTGATATAATCCGATAACAGTCTTTCAGTTCCACCTTGGCGCTCGGCTGGTCCCGATTCAGGACCAGAGCGCGGTGATTGGGCTTATCGGTAAAGGCGACATACCGGCCGTGGCGATCCCAGCAAGTTCGGGCCCAGTCGGTGTATCCTGGCTGATGCCAGGCTCGGGGCGGGCCAACGCGTGAGCGACCGCGCAACTTCGGCGGTCCCACCGGATGCACGGGCCAGTAATACAGGCCAGCCGCGCCATGGGTGATGAACCCTTCATCCCTGGGGTCGAATTGCACGGTGTCAACTGGTCCCTGAGCCCCGAGATGGTCAATTTCCTCGCCCGTGGCCGTATCCCACAAGCGCACACCATCCCGACCGGCCGAGGCCAAGAAGCGGCCGTCCGCGCTAAAATCTACGCCCCTGGTTGCCGGGTCCCTGCGCCAGGGGGCGCGGTTGCCGACCCGTCCGGGGTGCAACGTCCGGCAGACGCGCCCGTCGTCGGCTTCCCAGATCCCGAATGTGGCATGCTTCTTGAAGCCCAATCGTCGGCCATCCGGGCTGAAGCGAAGGAAGTTTCCCGCCATGCTAACCAATTGTTGGGAGCTTACCGGGTCCCACAGGCGCGTGGTATTGTCCCAACTGGTCGAAGCCAGAAGATCACCCACAGGGCTAAATTGAACACCGAGGACGTCCGCTCGGTGTCCTCTCAGAACCGTTTGCAAGTATTTCAGCGCTACATTGTAGACGTAGATGAGGCGGTCTTCACACCCGACTGCCAAGGTCCGGCCGTCGCGGCTCCAAGCCGAGGAGTAGACTCCGGCCGGGTGAACGAAGGATGCCTTCTCCTCGGCCGAGTCGATATCGAAGACTCGAAGCGCGAAACCTTTCGAGGTACAGCAGGCAAGCTGATGACCGCCAGGATCAAAACTGAGATGGTGGGGAAACAGGTCATGGCCAAAGCGCCGGATCTCGCCGCCGTCCGGCAACGAGTAAAGGGCAATCGTACCATCCTTCGACGCGGCCGCCAGCGCGTGGCTGTCGGGACGGATTTCGGGGTAGCCCGCGACCTCGATTTGGCAAACCACCGTCTCGGTTGGCAAATCCCACACCGCACACCAGTTTCTCTCATCTTCGTTGAGATAGTACACGACCAGGAAGCGGCCATCGGGGCTGAACTGGGCCGAGACGTACCAGAATTTCAGGCCCGGCGGCGGGGGCAAGCGCGCGAGGACTGCGTTATCGGCCAGGCGACGGATGACGAGGTGCCTATCGTTGTAGTCAGCATACGTATAGCGTGCTAACATCGGGTCAATAGCATATCCGCCGAAATCGTAGTCCAGGCCGGAAGCCTGTTCCTGGACCGTGCGCAAGTCGCGGCTCGCAAGACAAGCAATCGCCTCATTGCGTAAATCCAGGATCTGCTCGGGCCGGAGGTTCGCTGCGCCGACCAGGCCGATCACTCGTCGAATCGCGGCCAGGCCGTCGAACCTCTGCCCCGCCTCTCCTGCTAATCGGCCCGCGCGGACCTGGGCCAGGTACGAACGACACAATTCCTCAGTCTTTTCCGATTCGGCGTTGCGAGCTGCGTCCCGTTGATTCTTGAACAAGACGGCTGCCGTGAGGAAGCCGAAGGTGAGAAGCACGAGTAAACCCAGACTGAAGGACAGTAGTCCGGCCAAGCCCGGGTTGCGCCGGCACCAGCGCCAGCCGCGCTCCGGCAAACCTGCGCGGCGAGCTTGGATCGGCTTGCCTTCCAGGAAGCGGTGCAGATCTTCGGCCAGGCTCAGAGCGCTGGCGTACCGCTTGAGCGGCTCCTTTGCCAAGCACTTCAGGCAGACCGTCACCAGGTCGCGGGGCAACCCGGGTTGTAAGCGACTTGGCGGCACCGGCTCGGTGGATAGCACCTGCCGGAGGGTCTCAAGGGGGCTCTCCGCCCGGAACGGCGGCCGGCCCGTCAACATCTCATAGAGAATGGCCCCCAGCGCGTAAACGTCGCCGGCCGGTCCGATTTCCTTGCTTCTGCCGGCTGCCTGCTCCGGAGGCATGTAGCTGGGCGTTCCGAGAATCGCACCGCTCTGGGTCTGGCCTCTTGGGGTCGAGACCCCCAACTCGCCGAGGAGGATTTTGGCCAGGCCAAAGTCGGTAACCTTGGGCGTGCCGTCGGCCATCAGCAGCACATTGCTCGGTGTCAGGTCCCGATGCAGGACGCCGCGCTCGTGCGAGTAATGAATGGCCCGGGCCAGCGTTTCCAGGAGCTCCGCGGCCCGTCGGAACGGCACCGGGATGCCGGCCAACTTCTGTGCCAGGCTGCCGTCATCCGCGAATTCCATCGAAAAGTAAGGCCGGCCATCGTGCTCGCCAACTTCGTGAATTTGCACGATGTTGGGATGTTGGAGTCGGGCCACCGCCTCGATCTCCGTACGGAACCGAGCCAACACCTCCGGTGCCGCGTCGGCGTCGGCGAGGATCATCTTCAGGGCCACGAGGCGGTGGGCGTTTCGCTGCCGGGCTCTGTAGACTACCCCCATGCCCCCACGGCCCAACTTGCCGAGGATCTCGTAACCCCTTGGCGCCGGCCATCGCGAGTCGGCTGGCGGAGATACCGGGAGGTCGTTGATGATTGCCGGGCTCATGCTCTCCAGTGCCAGCATGGATTGCCTCGCCCCAGGCGAAGAGGCCACTTCCAGCACATGATGTAATTCGAGCTGTTCTCTGAGCCTGCGGGCATATTGCGGAAAGCGCTCCAGGTACTCGGCGAGGGTCGGCCCCTGTCCCAGTTCTTCGCGAAGAAGATACTCTCCATAAACCAATTCGACGCCATATTCGAGGTCCGCCAGTAGCGCGGGAAACAACGCCAGATAGTTTTCCGCGAGAATCCGTTCACCGATCAGCCAGCGTTCGCGCTGGTCAACGAGCAGCACCGCGGCGACCTGGGGAGGCGTCAGTTCTCCGGCTCGGTCGAGGAATTCCCGGACATTCGCTCGGTGGCCCTGCCGCCAGACAAGCCATAACTCTTGGACCGGGTTGGAGCGGGGAGCTAGCGACTCGGCGGAACTTGTCTCACTGGCGGACGGTTCAGGCATCGGACACTTCGTCGAATCCCATTTGTCGGGATACGCGATCGAGTGCACGAGTCAGTTGCCGACGGCGCGCTTGCGGGGAACCGCCCACGGCGTCGGCGATTTCGGGCCACGTGCGCCCCTCACCACGGAAATCCGTGAGAAGTCGTTCCTCCTCGGTCAGGTGCCGGCGCACTTCCCGAAGCAGATCTTGCCCTGCCACGATGCGGTCGGGACCAGGTTCCCTTGCCTCGAGGTCGGGGACCGTTCCGGAGACCTCGCGCCGGCTATCCCGTCGTTTGGCATGCAGTTTCCGCGCGTGAAAGGCGAGCTTGTTATGCGCCATGCTTACGAGCAGTTTCAAGAGTTGCTGGGGTTGGTCCAGTTCGTACTGGCCGGCGCTGGCCCGCATAAAAAAGCTCAGCATCACGGACTGGCAGATGTCTACCGAATCGAATACCCGGTACATGCCAGGATCGCTCAATCGGCGCCGCACTTCCAGGCGAATCGCAGGCTCGAATCGCTCGATCAACTCAACGGCGGCCTCGTGATCGCCGGCGCGGATACGGCAGATGAAATTGGCGAACGACTGGTCTTCAGCCATGATTTGGTCCCTTGGCCCACACACAATAACAGGTTTCCTTCGTCGAGACCGAATAAAAAAACCTGATCCTGTTCCGGCTCGTCGCGACCCTCAACCCCTTGAGATCGTCCCGTCCGAGTGTCCAAGTTCATGAAGAATAAGAACTTAAGCTCTTCCGTGCGATTGCCTGTGCGGGTCGTTTCTGCTCGCCAAATAAATAATTTTGCAAATCGTGTACTCGTGCACCCGCAAATGGCAATTACTTAAGGTCGGATAGGCTATGTCCAACGATTCGCGACTTCGGCCTTGGTTGGAAGGGGCGACACATTCTGAATCAACTCCATCAGGCCGTGTGATTGATCACCTGACCGAAGAATAACTGGATTGTCTCTGCCACGGGCTGCCGCTTGCCCGAATTCCCAGACGTCTGGCTCGAGCAAGGCTACGCGCTGATCGTCATGCGCGGGCCGCCGGTTCGATTCCTCTCACAGCGGGACCGAGTCGCCTCTGAGATTCAAGCGAAACTCAACCATCGCACTTCAGCAAGTGGCCGCCCGAGCATTGAGCAAACGCAGCAGCGTCCCATGGGAGTTGTCCATGGCCAAGTCATGCGATCAATGACGGTTCGGCAGATGGCTCGGAGGACTGGCGCCGGGGTTGCTTTTCACGCCGTCAGTTGGTGGGGCAGGATCAACGTCGGTGTCACGATCATCGGTTGGGCCGACTCGAAGGGCAGGAAAGCACCTGGCTCGGAGCAGCGGCCGCGAACGCAGTGGATTCTGTCTCATCGGGCGCCATCCACGAACCACCGTCGAGCCAGGCGTGAGAGTACACAACATATAGACCTAACCCCAAGGGTTCACCATCGTGTCCAGATTATTGACCGCCACAAGTGTAATGTTGACCCTCGTCGGCTTCCTGACCCTGGCCGTGGACGCGCGGACCGACGATCCACCGCCGGCCGAGCAGAAAAGCTCGAAACCCAAGACGGACGACCCACCACCGGCCGAGCAAGATAGCTCGAAACCCAAGACGGACGACCCGACGCCGACCAAGAAAAAGCGCTCGAAATCCAAGACGAACGACCCGACGCCGGCCGAGCAAGATAGCTCGAAACCCAAGACGGAAGACCCACCGGCGGACGAGCCGAAGGGCACCAAGACAAACACGGATGACCCATCGGCCACCCCAACGGTGGGTGAGGACAAGCCCGACGATTCACCGTCGGCCACCCCAAAGGGCGATGAGAACAAGACCGACGACCCACCGCCGCCTGCGGCTCCGGAAGGCGTGGAGGTGCAGACCCGGGGGCCGGTCCACGAAGCCTACGCCGAGCCGTCCGGCAGCCCTCCGGTCGCGAACCCCGTGATCCCGCAGGCGCCGCCTGCGCCGATCGAAGAACGCGCCCGACCAGAGGCCTCAGGGCCAGAACTCCGTCTGGATTCCCGGCTACTGGAGCTTCGATGATGAGAAAAAGGACTTCGTTTGGGTCAGCGGGACCTGGCGCGTGCCGCCTCCCGGTCGTGCCTGGATGCCTGGGCACTGGCGCAGCGTCCAAGGCGGATACCAATGGGTCGCCGGCTTCTGGTCATTAGCGGCGCAGGCTCACGTGGATTATCTCCCCCCTCCCCCGCCGCCGCTCGATACTGTCCCGTCCCCCGCTCCGGGGCCAGGCCTCGATTACGCCCCAGGCTGCTGGGTGTATGGTGGAACTCATTACCTCTGGCGGCCGGGATTCTGGCACCCTCACCATCCTGGCTGGATCTGGATTCCAGCCAGTTACGCGTGGACCCCCGCCGGATACGTGTTCGTCGATGGTTACTGGGACCATCCCTTGCAATTCCGCGGTCTCCTGTTTGCTCCGGTCGCGTTCGACCGCGCTATGATCGCACGCGGATCATTCGGCTACACGCCGGCATTCGTCGTCAGGCCCGAGTTCCTGACACACGCCCTGTTTGCGCGCCCATCGTGCCGCTCCTACTACTTCGGTGACTACTTCGGGCCGACCTACTCCCGCGCGGGTACATTCCCTGGGTCAATTACCGTGTGGACCGCCATAACCCCGATCCGCTCTTTGAGTACTACCGAGTCGAGGGGGGCATGGGACGGCACGACGCCGCCTGGCGCACAATCTGCGTCAGCTCTATGCCGAGCGATCGAACGGCAGAATACCTTCCCCGTCGCGCACCCTGGCGGGACAGCTTCAAGGCGTTCGGAAACTTGCCACCAGCAATGCGAACGCGAGGACCAAGTTCGTCCCGGCCAACACGCGAACAAACATGATGTCGGTCACGCATCTAAGCCGCATGAACGGCGATCCTGCGGCGAACCTGCCAAGGCTGGAGCGGATGTCAACGACGCAACGCGCGGAGGTACAAAAGACGACAAAGCAGTACCGCGACTTTGCCCAGGTACGACGGCAGGCCGAGGCGCGGTTGTCGGCATCGGCACCCGCGATCTCAAATCACCCTGGCTCGGCGCAGATCGCCGCGAGGCCGCCAGGCGCCGGCGTGTCCGCGGCCAGGCCCAATCCGGCCCGACGGGCCGACGTGTCCGCTCCTCCTGTGGTCGTCAAGCGGACGCTGCCGTTAAGGTTTGCCGACCGCCTCCCAGGTGAGGGTCAGGATGGGCCTCCTGTGGTCGTCAAGCGGACGCTGCCGTTAAGGTTGCCGCACGAAATCGTGACGGCCTCAACGGCCCAGGCTGCGACTTCGGCGAGGCGGCCCGGCCCGGCCCCAAGGACACAACCCCCCCAGCCGACAACGCCAAAGCCCCTGCCACACCTCGATGCGGTCCGACGGGCAGTGTCCGCCAAACGGTAGGACCCCTCTGGGGTAATCCTTGTGCATTGCCAGCGACACCAGGGTTGGGCGGCTGAACGACTGGGAGGTATGCCCATGAGGAAGTCCGGCTGGACCTTGACCCTGATCCTGATTCTGGCCGGGGCGCTTCAGAGACCGGCGCTCGCCATCGGAGGGGAGATTTCTCCCGACGGCCATCGACTGGCAAAGGCCCTGGACGAAATGAATGTAGATAGACTCTGGCTCGCGACACATCATGTCAACTGGAAGACGGGCATGTCGCTCGGCACGCCGGCCACGGACGGCAAGTCGCACACGCATTGCAGCGCATTTGTGGCCGCAGTGTGCATGAGGCAAGATGTCTATATTCTGCGGCCGCCGGAACACGGCACCGTTCTCCTCGCCAACGCCCAGTTCGACTGGCTGCGCAAGGAGGGCAGGGAGCAGGGTTGGAAGCCGGTGTCGTCGGCCAGGGAAGCCCAGCGACTGGCAAATGACGGCGTCCTGGTGGTGGCGACCTTCAAGGAGGAAAACGACATGAAGGCGGGTCATATCGCCATCGTGCGCCCAAGCACGAAGTCGGACCTCAAGATCGACGCCGAGGGCCCTCAGATCATCCAGGCAGGGAAATCCAACCGGAGGAGCGCCACTCTGAAGGAAGGGTTCAATCAGCACTCGAATGCGTGGCGGGATGGAAAAGTGCGTTACTTTGCCCATCGCCTGATATGGAACTAAGCAACATTGGTGCCTCTGGCCCCTTACTCGACTGGCTTGCCTACCAGTGGGTGCCGGGCCAGACCAGGAGAAATCCGATGCCGCAATCTCTGTTCGGTATGTCGTTCGAAATCGGGACCTTGATCGTTGCCAAACGACGCATTTGGCTGGTTGCTCTTCTTTGCTTCGTTGTCCTTCGAGTGGACGATGCCCGCGCCGGAGCGGCAGACTCGCCCCATCCGGAATTTCCCGTCGTGGGACTGATCGGGGCGAGATACAAGGTGTACGGTGGCAGCGCCGGGCTCTTGGGGCACGCAACCAGCAAGGAAATGGATTCCAAGGAGGGGAAGGGCCGCTACCAGACGTTCGAACACGGAGTTATTGGGTGGTCGCCCGCCACCGGCCCGAACTCCCTTCAGGTTGCGTACGCCAAAGACTTCGAACTCGTGTTCGAATGGGCGGATACAGGGCCTTTCAATTATGATTTCTTCATCGTGCGCTGGGACCTCGACGGCAAGAACCTCGGACAGCAGGATATCAAGGGCGGCTCACGCACCAGCGGCCGTTGGGTCACACACCCCAGTAGGTCGGGGCGCTATCGCCTCGTCGTCGAAGGCGCCGATGGAGCACTCGGCGGTTCCAGGTCCCGACAAGGTTGGTCCAATTCGCTCTCTGTCAACTTCGTTGTGCCGCCACCCATTCCGACCAAATACAAGCAGTTGGGTGGGAGCGCCGGGCCGTTGGGACGCGCAACCAGCAAGGAACTGGATTCGAAGGAAGGAAAGGGTCGCTACCAGAAATTCGAGCATGGAGTCATCGGGTGGTCGCCCTCGACCGGCCCAAACTCGGTTCAAGCGCTGTACCTCAAAGGCCCTTACGAGATGGTATTCGAATGGGGCGATACGTCACCGTTCAACTACGATTACTTCAACGTCCGCTGGGACATGGACGGTAGGAACATGGGGCAGTCGGAGGTCAAGGGTAATTCGCGAACCAGCGGACGATGGGTCAGCGCCCCCATTCGGCGGGCCTATACCGCCTGACCGTGGAGGGCGGTGATAAACACGCCATCGGCAAGGACTCGTTCAGACAGGGATGGTCGAACGCGGCTCGAGATTTACTTTGTTCCCCTGGCACCCGAATACTCCTACAAGCCTCCCGCAAAGAAGTTGCCGGAGCCGAAACCGGAACATCAGTGGGTTCACCTGGAGGACGTAGAACCTGCGACTTCCGTACGTGATGCCAGGGCCAACTTTGATAAACGAGCCGCCGCCGCGATTCGTTACGAGGCATCCGCGCCGATCGGGGTCTCGCTCTCCGGGGACGGACAAACCTATGGGAGCCTCATACTGGCGAAGTTCGCGTATCCCGACTACTTCCAGGGCAACGGCCGGGGCTACCGCCTGGAAGCGAGCAAATCGCTGCTTGGCCAGAGGATCGCATCGAAATCCGGGACCACGACCGATACTTCGGTGGGGACCACCATCTTCACCGCCGGATTGGAACGGAAAAGAACCGGTGATTATGACGTTGGACTGACGGCCCTCACGGCCATCATCTACAAATACTACCACGTCATGCCTCCAGAGGTGCAGAATCACATTATCAACAATCTACTAAACAAAAGAGGGCCATTTGATCCGGGTGACTTGTGGCCGTTCGGCCACGCGCCGCCCGTGCCCGAGAGCGAAAACCACGTCATGATGATCGAGACGGCGCGGTATCTGACGAACCAGTTGCTCTATCGGCGGCAAGGAGACGCCCAGTATGACAACTCGAGAAACGGGATGGACGAGTGGATGCTCAAGCATCTTCAGCACTTCCTGCTGAACGACTTCATCGAGTACAACGCGCGGCCATATCAGGACTACACCACCTCCGCCCTGTTGAACCTGTATACCTTCACGTCGGATCGCCATCCGTCCGGCGCCCGGGTGAAGACGGCGGCGCACATGGTGCTGGACTACATGATGGCGAAGGTTGCAGTCTCGAGCAACGATTCGCGCCGTTCGGTGACGTTTCGACGCAAGTCGGACAACGCGCATAGCCCCAACGACCCCGCCAACTACAATGACCCCAATTTTCTCGACGGTAGCATGGGAAGAATGGATCCCCAGAACAGCTTCTCGATGCAATTCGCTGGTACCACCGACATGGCAATTAGCCCTGACCCGGCGAACAAACGGCCGATGAAAACGCTGCCGGGCCACTTCGGCTGGGAGATGCAGTGGGCGGGACTCAGCGATTACCGCCTGCCCGACGCCATCCTCGATCTGATGGTCAATCGGTCTGATCGGGTTTTCTTTCAGCGATTTCACCATTACGCCGATGAAGCCTATGCCAGCTCGCCCAGCTATCTCATCAGTTCAGGCGGCCACTACGCGACCTACGCTTACAAAGTCGCGGGCATGGGCAAGCACGACGACACTGGCCTGGCACTCCCGACCACATTCATGCCGACCGGTCAGTTCACGACGCGGGATGACCTGATCCGATTCGAAGGCGATCAGGACGATGTGAAGCGCTCGAACATGGGCGTTGCGTCGGACTTCGCGTGCGGGCTGAATCCAATTGTTCCCCCTTCGTACCAATCCGTCGCCATAGGCAGGGACAGCCAAGGTCACCCGACGACTCCCAAACCGAATACCACGGCGTTATGGACGTTCATCGATCAATCGATCAATCGCGGCAAAGCGTACCCCACCGGCCAGTTTCACCCCGGTTATTATGTGGCAGTCTATCGACGCGATGGATTTGGATTCTTGGAGGCATATGATACGGCCCTCCATCCAGGTCTAGAGTTCGAGGAATTCATGGCTGGAGTGATCAAGAGAAACGGAGCAACGTCATTCCGCATCACGGGCTGGAATTCCTACGTGATGACGGACGGCAGGAAGATCCAGTTCACGATCTCACCGAACTCTGCTGTCCACTTTCCGGCCGAAAGCCCTTTTTTCGTCAAGGGGACCATACTAAACGGAGCGGAGAAATCCGGCGTAATCACGATTGACAATCCCTTGATGCATAGGCGGATCACACTGGACATGCGAGATTGGAAGGCCCCGAAACGCACCGAGCATTGATTGCGGAAATCGGGACAATCCGGGTCTCCGGGATGTGAAGGTACCATTCCGGACGCGGCGGAGCCGCCTTGGACTTGGTTTCCGAGCGTGCTTACACACGGCCGAGCGGACGAACCGTGCCCCCGACGGCCGCATCTCACGACGACTTACCCGAAGGGACACCGATGATCCTTCAACCGGCCGTGCTCCTGCTGGCCTCGTTCGCCGCGGACTACAACACCCACACAAAGGTTGCGATCAAGAACGAGTTCCCCGCCGCCGCCACCATCACGCTCACGCACCATTACAGCGACGACCACGTCTTCACCGAGACATGGAAGGACATCGCGCCGGGCGCGGTCACGCCGGGGTGGGAGGTTGGCTACAACACCGGGTTCGGCCGCACCGGCAAGGACTACTGGAACGTCACCGTGCGGACGACCGAGGCCGTCTTCCAGAACGCCACGCACGACAAGGAGTGTTTCCTGACCAAGCAGGATGCCAATACCACGCTGGTGTTCAAAGTGTCGGAATCCCGCTTCTTTCTCGACATGCGTTCGTCGGGATGCACCGACGCCATGGCGTTCGAGGGGTACAACACCAATACCCACATCGCGGTGAAGAACCATTTCCACAGACCAATTTCGATCACGTTGAGTCACCGCTACAGCAACGACAAGGTGTATTCGCACACATGGCATCGCGTGGCCCCTGGCGCCGTCACCCCGGGTTGGCGGGTGGGGTACAACACTGGTCTTGGCAAGTTCGGGATGGACTACTGGAACGTCATCGTTTCGGACGGAGACTCAGTCTGGAAGAACACCAAGCGCGACAAGGAATGCTTCCTGACCAAGAAGGACTCCGGCACGACGCTTGTCTTCGGGGTGACCCCGACCGCTTTCCATCTGAACATGAACTCATCATCGTGTTCGGACCACCTGGCGATGACGTCAACGACCCGGCCGCGGCCAGTGTGGATCGTGGCCCACATGTGCAACTCGCCCAAGTACATCCTGGATGCGCTGACGAACGGGGCGAATGGAGTGGAGTTCGACATCGAGTGCAAGCAAGTCGGGGACGGTTTCGCGTTCGAGGTGCATCACGGGTTCGCCGGGCCGGGCTACGACTCGGCGAAGGCCGACGCCCGGACACCACTCGACACCTACCTCAAGGCCGTTCACGCCCACAGCCTGACGCACCCGGGGTACGTCTTCCAGTACTTCGACTGCAAGATCCCCGACGGCTTGAGCGACGATGTGCTCGGCCGCATGGGGGCCGAGCTCGTCAAGCAAATCCGTGCACATCTTTACGATATCGCGCCGGCATCGCAGGTGTACAGCCTGGTCAATTGCGCTGACCTCAAGAAGGTCGCTTTCCTCCGATTCGCGAAGGACCTGGGCAGGGATTACGGGTCGAGGCACCTGGGTGTAACCGTTAACCAGAAAGGCGAACCGAGCCAGGTCCACACGGCGTTCACGAGGATGGGGATCGTGAGGTCAGGGTGGTATACCCACGGCACCAACATCATCCTCCCCTCGCTCTTCGAAGACACGATGAGGCAGGCCGTCGATATGAGGGAGGCCGGACAATTCAACAAGGTCTGCGAGTGGACAGTTAACAAGGTCGACTCGATCGAGACGCTGATGACTATTGGGATCGATTCCGTCCTGTGCGACACGTCCTACACGGTGCCAGTCACCGGCCATCACATGAACGGCGTCAAGAACTTCCTCAGCTACGTCCACAAGAGCAAGCTGGTCCGTCTGGCGACGAAGGACGACGATCCATTCGGCGCGGCACACTGATCGGCCCTGCGGCAGCTCCGGCAAGCAGGCCGAGGAAGCTGGCGACTGACCCGAATAGTACACGTACTTAAAACGTATACGTCCGGGTGCCGTCGACCACCGATGCCCTGACCTGCAAGTCAATGCTCGGGAGGTCGGCTTCGCGAACGCTCCAGGGGCCGATTCAAGTGATTGCGGACATCCTCGAACGAGCCGGTGGTTAGCGCGAAGTGTGGCGGCCGGACTGCCGACTGGGCAATCGCTGCGCGGCCGAGGCGGCGTTCGCGAATCTGCCGCCAGGCGCGGATCGCGTCCAGCTTGCCGGCGGCGAACGGCCGTAGACGCCCGCGGGCCAGCCGCCAGGCGGCTTGCGCCGCGATGAAAGCCAGGTGGGGCACGGCCGCCAGGACGAGCATCCGGGATGGGAGGTTCGACCAGAAAACCAGCTCGGCGTTGCGGGACGATGCGGCGCTGGAGCATGGGGCTGCGGTGGTCATTCGTCGCGGAGATGTCGTGGAGGATCCGGCTCCCGGGAGCGAATACGCTCCGATAGCCGGCCCATCGCAGTCGAAAAGCCAGGTCGATGTCCTCGTAGTACGAGACCAGGAGGGTGTCGAAGCCGCCGGCGACCTGGAGGGCCTCGGTCCGGTAGAAGGCGCTACTGCCGCTGGCTCCGAAGACTTCGTCAGCCGGCCTCGTGGCCCAGGATTCCGCCGGCTGGCCGTGTCCGCGCTTCGTCGGCCAGCCCACCAGGGCATAGGAATCCCCAGCCGAGTCGACCCGCGCCGGGTCGGACCGGACGAGCACCAGCGGCGACACGGCCCCGACCGTCTCGTCGGCGAACGGAGCCAGGGCCGCCTCGACCCAGCCGGCGGTGACTTCCGTGTCGTTGTTGAGGAGCTGGATGAAGGCGCCCCGTGCCGCGGCGATCCCCGCGTTCGCCGCCACGCAAAAGCCGCCGTTTTGCTCCAGGAGCACCAGTCGAAGGCCCTGCTGGGTCTCAGCCAGCCATTCCGCCGTGCCGTCGGTGGACCCGTTATCGACGACCACGATCTCGATCGGAAGCGTGCCTGCGTCCGGCCGGTGCCGCTCGATGCTGGCCAGGCAGCAACGCAGCAGCTCGCGGCCGTTGTAGGTCAGGATCACGATCGAGCACACCGGCGGAGGGCACTCGCACACTCCGGGGCCGTCGCTCGAGAGGTCGGCTAACCCACTCGCTTCGTTTCGTTCCACGAGGTCTTTCCCCAGAAGACGTGCTGGATCGTCATCAGCAGGATCCGGAGATCCATCCCGATCGTCCAACGTTGGATATAGTCCAGGTCGTACTGAATCCGCTTGCGGAGTGAAGTGCGTCCCCGCCAGCCGTGGACCTGGGCCCAGCCCGTCATTCCGCCGGGCATCGCGTGCCGCAAGTCGTAATCGGGGATCGTTCGCCGAAACTCCTCGACGAAGATCGGGCGTTCCGGCCGAGGCCCCACGAGGCTCATCTCTCCGCGCAGCACGTTGAAGAGTTGCGGTAACTCGTCGATATTGGTATGCCGGAGCCAATCCCCGATTCGTGTGCACCGGGCATCGTGATCCAAGGCCCAGATCGGTCCGGTTTCACGCTCGGCGTCGCAACGCATGCTTCGGAACTTGAAGATGGGGAACAGGCGTCCCCCTTGCCCGACGCGCTGCTGCTTGTAGAAAATCGGCCGGCCCGATGAAATCAGGATGGCCAAGGAGACGAATGCGAAGAGAGGGGCCAAGAGGATCAGGAGGATTCCCGCCACGGAGATGTCCACCAGGCGTTTGGCGATCCGGCCCCAATCGTTCGGGCGGAGCCAGCCACGAGAGCGGTCAGTTCCGCGGGACGACCAGGTCGCATCGATCGCGCGGCTCGCCAACGAGTCCAGATCTTGAAGTCCGGAATCGACCGAGACGCAATGGACGGCGACATCCGAATTGATGAGCTGGGTCACTCGTGGTGGGAGGTGCGATCCGCTTTCGCCCGAGACGGCCACCATGATATGAGTGGCGCGGGCGCGGTCTACCAGTTCGTCCAGCCGATCGATCGATCCCAGGACCGGGACCGGATCGGTTTCGGGATGAAGGGCCAGATGCCGGCTCCGGAGCCGCATGCTCGCGGATCGGGAATGTCCCGCGTTGACAAACCCGACGATGGGCAAGCCGTTCCACGGCCGGTTTCCCAGGCGACGGACCAACCGCCGTGCATCGCGACGTGCGCCGACCAAGACGACCCGGCTGGGTGGAGTTGCCCGTCCGGTCGCGGGCGCGACCTGTCCCGCGATATCCAGTGTGTTGTTCATGAATCGTCACCCATCCTGGGTCTCGGGCTCATGGCGAGCGTCACACCCCGGACCGTTCCGGGTTCGACCTTGACGTCTTCTTCCTCATATCGTACGTCCGCTGGCGGATAACCCTGCCTTCTTTTTCCCTAAAGCCCTAGCATCGACCAAACCGACCCTAAATCTGAGTTATTCCGAAGATATCAAATGAATTGTCTTCTCCATCTGCATCTGGTTTGCGGGGAGGTTGATCGAGTGAACCCGTTGCCGGCTCGCCAACCCGCGGCGTCGAGAAGCCCTGAGCCCCGGCTCACCGCGATCATCGTCAACTACGAGAGCTGGCCGGATGTGGTCCGGCTCGTGGAATCGGTGAAGTCCGAGGCGGAGTTCGCTTCCGGTCGCTGCCAGGTCGTGGTCGTGGACAACGCTTCACACGGGCCAATCCCCGAGGCCGTCTCGGGCGTACAGCCCGGTCTGCGGCTGGTTGCCCGCCCGGATAACGGGGGCTTCGCCGTGGGGGTCAATACCGGCTGGCGTGCCGCAAGGAGCCGATGGCTGTTGGTGCTCAACCCGGATGTGGAAATTGCCGCCGGCTTCCTGGGCCGCGTCTTCGCGCGTCTGGATCACTACGAGGCCGATCCGAGCGGTCCGCCCGGGATCGTCGGGTTCGGATTGCAGAACCCCGACGGATCACCTCAAGGCTCGGTGGGCGCCTTCCCCACCCTGGCTCGCTCGATCTGGGAGCAGTTCTTACCGCGCTCGCGTCGGAAATACCAGCCCGGTTGGCGAATCCGCGCGGGAGCCGTTGATTGGGTCACCGGCGCGTGCATGCTCGTGAACACGTCGCTGATCGCCGAGCTCGGCGGAATGGACGAAGATTTTTTCCTCTACCACGAAGAAGTGGCCTTCAGCCGGGTCGCGCGGCAGCGAGGTTGGCGGGTGGAATACGATCCCAGCGTGAGCGTGGTCCACCGACATCCCTTGCAAAATCGGGCGATTTCGCCCAAGATGCGGATCATCACGCGGCACAGTAAGCTGCTTTATTTCCGCAAGCACTTACCGCGCTGGCAATTCTGGACTTTATCGGCGATCGTCACCGTAGAGGCGGCGATCCATTGGCGATGGTCTCAATGTCAAGGGCGGCAGGACGAGGTTCGGGCCTGGCAGACAATCGCCGAGGTGGCGCGCCGGCTTCGACGGGGCATCCCCCTGCGAGGACGAGCCATCTTGGAACTGGCCGAATCCGCAACGGCGCCTGATTTCGAACGCGGAGCAGGGCCTGCCACGGTGCCCGGGTCGAGCCCGTCGGGCCTCGAAAGGCTCCTGCAACGCTTCAAAGGTCGGCACGGAAGCATTGAGGGAGGCCGGGATCCGGCGCGGCCCTCCTCGAACCTCGAAAGGATGGAACCGCGTGACCACGTTGCAGCACGCCGTCCGCATCGGCTTGCTCATGGCCGGTGCCGCGGCTTTACTCGGGTGGGAGGTTCGCCACACCGAGGCGAGCTTCGCCGACGGGCTTCGTTACATCCACCGCGCGGAACGAATCGAGCGCGGTTCCTGGACTGACGGCGTCATCAAGGGGATCGACCACCCACTTCATCCACTCGGAATCGTGGCGGCCCATCGGGTCCTCGGGGGCGTCGGTCCGGCCTCGTGGGAGCGCGCGGCGCTGGCACTTTGCCTGGCGTGCGGGGTGCTTCTGGTCGTCCCGACGTATCTCCTGGCCCTCGAGTTGTTCGATGAAAAAGCGGCCTGGCTCGCCTGCGTCCTTGCGCTGCTGAACCCCATCATCGGCTACGTCGTGGTCAACATCTTGAGCGAGAGCACGTTTCTGCTCTGGTGGACGTTCGGTTTATGGGGGGCCGTTCGGTTCCTGAGAGAGGGGCGGTTCTTCTGGCTGCCGCTGGCGATCGGGTTCGGGGCGTTGGCTTACCTGACCCGCCCGGAAGGGATGTTGTTGCCCGCCGCGATCGTGCTGACCCTCTTGTTGCTGCCGATGCTCCGGGTGACCCGGATCAACTGGCCGAGGTGGTGGCGCGCCCTTGGCTTTCCTGGCGGGAGGGCTGGTCCTCCTCGTCGGTCCGTACATCGCGATGAAGGGGGGACTGGGCACGAAGCCGGGCATCGCCCGGGTGCTCGGCCTGGCGCCGCGGTCGGACCCGATGGGGTTGGAGCGCGAGCATCCGCTGGCCGCCGACCAGACGACGGCCGAGACCTACAAGGTCGCCACCATCCGGATGACCAAGGCCTTCAAAGCCGCGGTGACTCCGCCGATGTTCGCGATGGGCGTGTTCGGGTTCGTTCTGGCGGCGTTCCAGGTTACCCGGATGAGGGCCTGGGTGCTTCTGGCGATCCTACTCGCCGCGTCGGCCGTCGCGCTGGTACGGCTCCATGCAACCGGGGGATACCTCACGACCCGGCATGGACTGGTGCCCGGCATGATCCTCACGCTGGCCGCGGCACACGGGCTCGCGTGGACGATGTCGAAGGTGGCGATCCCCGGGCGATGGCTGGGACTGGCCGCCGAACGGCTCCGCCCTGGCCCGGCCGTATGGGCCGCCGTGCTCGGCCTCCTCGTGGTCCTGCCGAATGTCCGTGCTCTGGGACCACCGAATGCCGGTCCGTTCGACGTCTACCAATCCACAGGCCGGTGGATTGCCGAGCACACGGATTCCGCCCACCGCGCCCTGGACTTGACTAACTGGTCGCTTTTCTTCAGCGAACGTCCCGGCTACCCCTTCGCCGATGTTTATGAAGCCTCCTCCCACGCCGATATCCGTTGGATCGTCGTCCGCAAGGAGCACGTCGAGGGGCGCTGGCATTACAGTCAGGTGCTTCGCGATTTCATCGGCGACCGCGAGCCGGTCGCCATGATCCCCCCTCGTGTCTCTCACGATCAGGTCCAGATCCGCGTCTATGACCGCGAGTCCCCGACCACTTTCACCGCGGCCGCTCCGGGTCATCCCGTTCTCGATCGCCATCACCAACGACGCTGAATCCAAGCCCACGCTTACCTCAGACAATCCCAGGCGGGGTCGGGAGACCGCTAGCAGACCGTGCTCGCGAACTGTAGGTTGCCGTAGTCAGGCCTGTGCCCGAAACTTAGGTAAGACCGCTAACAACAACTCGAGTCTCAGTCCGTAGTGCAGGGTAGCGACCAAGGATCGATGGTCGCCACCACTTGACGAAGCCACCTGGTCCAAGTGTACCCATGGTCGCTCACGTTCCGATTGCCATCGAAGCCGACCACTACTCATGACACGAAGTGTTTACAAATATTTACAAATTTTTGCTGGCAACTTTCGCCCGTTTCGCTAGAATTCACGCTCCAGTCTGGCTCGAGCGGGCTCAGAACGGCACAGAATTAACACTTATTTACATCATTTCTCTCTGGCATTCTCCCGGTTCCGGCTAAAATCCCAGTCGGTGTCGGCGTCGCGCGGGAGCCGCCGTGTTCCGATCGAGTTCGACTCGGACGACTTACCGGACCATTCCGCTCCTGGCGTACCTGTCGGCGCTCTTCCTCCGAGGTCACCTATGGAAGATGTTTCGAAGACGCTTCATGACTACATCCTGAGAGAGTTCCTCCCCGGCGAAGATGCGGCCGAGCTCACGTCGAAGACTCCGCTCATCACCGGGGGCATCCTCGACTCGATCAGCACGCTGAGGCTGGTCACGTTTCTGGAAGATCATTTCGGGATCACGATCGAGGCCCACGAGGCTGGTGTCGAGCGTCTGGACTCAATCGAACAGATCGAAGGGCTGCTGGCCGAGAAGAGGCGAGGCGCCTGAGCGATTCTCCCTTGCCAGTGGCCGATCGGCCGCTGAAATCGGGATTCAGTCGCTATCCAACGCCGTTTTCGCTCGGATCAGCCCTGATGGATGGGCTGGTCCGCCTTGAGGGCAGTCCACGGATCCCGTGGCTCCATCGGAAGGGAATCCATCGATGCGGAGAGAACTCTCGTCGTTCTTCTCAATTCGCCGCGGGTCATCCTCGTTGATGATGATCGTGCTGCTCGCCTTGGCCGGCTTGGCGGGCGATCGCACTCTGATTTATTCCCTTCGCGGCATATCAACGCCGAACGAGACTGAGGACGCCCTCCCTCTGGGCTACTACGAAGCCCTGATCAATGGGTCTAGCCATGGCGCCGGAGCGAGCTCATCCGGACCGCCGCGCTGGCTGGCTGCCCTTTGGTAGCGAAGAGACGGGAATCGTCCAGGAACTGCCCACTTATTTGCGCTGGAACATGAAACCTAACCTGGATATCGGCTGGAACGGCACCGTGTTCCGGACCAACCACCTGGGATTTCGCACTCCGGAGGTTTCGACCGAAAAGCCCGCGAGAACGTATCGAATCCTCGTCTTCGGCTCATCGAACAGCATGGGCTACGGAGTTAGCAACCATGAAATCTACACCAATCTCCTGGAGGAATGGCTCCGAGGCTGGGTCGGACCGTCGTATTTCGTGGAGGTCGTGAACCTCTCGGTCGCAGGCGACTCTCCCAGTCGAAGGCTCTACCGGATGCAGCAGGAGGCGAGCGCTTCCATCCCGACTGGCTGATCTGCGACGCGTCCTTCTTCGACTCATGGCTGGAAGACACGCACGTCCAGGGCGTGGTGGACCGCCGGCTTCCTGTCCCGTTCCCATTCGTCGAGGAGGCGATACGCCGTGCGGGAGTCACACGGGGCGAGACCCAGGAAGCGTTCCGAGGGAAATTCCAGGGTGAGTCCGAGCGGATGTTCGACCCTGTCTACGCCGGCTGGAGTGCCGAATCGAAACGACTAGGGGTCCCGCTGACCGTCGTGATCCTCCCGCGAGCGGACAGCAAAGGGAAGTCTCCCAGAGTGCTCAAGTTGATCCGTTCCCTGGCGGATCGCCACGGTCTGGACTATCTGGATATTGCGAACGCTTTCGATGCCCTCGAGGTGGACGAGTTCCGGATTTCTGCCTGGGATAAGCATCCGAACGCGCGGGGACATCGCGTCATTTTCGAGGCGATCCGCGACGCACTGTTGAGTCGAGGAAATCTACCAGGGTTCCCGCCGCGACCTCCCGATCCCGAGAGGCCTCCCCTCTCCTCCCGGTCTGACCGACCGGCAATAGTCCTGACGCCGAGGTGATGACCGAGTGGGTTTCAACCCAGACTTCGCTTGCCAATTCGGGTGATTTCGTCAAAGATGCGCGCGTCCTCTCAGTAGGCTCTGTCTGAGATTCGACGTCCGCCCCGCTGCCCCTCATCCGCCCTTCGGGCACCTTCTCCCCGGGGGGAGAAGGGGAGAAGAAGCTCGGTCGGAGCCGGTTTCACCCCTTCCCCCCGCGGGGGGAAGGTGGCCCGAAGGGCCGGATGAGGGGGCAGCGCCGCAGCTAGCGAACGGATTGCCAGACAGAGACTAGGGCGATTTCGTGGTCCGACCCGGTCAGGCAGTCAACCGAAGGGAGCCGCCAGGATGGCCGCCCCTGCTCGCCTCTCCGCGATCCATTTCGGGGCCGCAAGAATGTCAAGCTCCGCCTCGTCCCTCTCAATCCGATCCCATGCCAGGCGACCGTTCTCGCGCCTCGACGGCTCCCATTCCGAACCAGCGGACATCGGACCGCGGAACCGGCGGCGGAGTGTGATCCCCTGGGGGCTTGTCGGGATGATCGGGCTGCTCGTCGCGATCGAGAGCCTTCGCCCGGCACTGGTTCGATTTCTCGGGTCCCGTCAGCCTGAGCTGGCGATTCAGCACAGAGCTTGCTCGGACGCGGGCGGCTGGCAGCGACTTGCTCTGCCTGGGCGATAGCCTGGCGAAACACGGAGTGATCCCGTCGCTGATCGAAGCGGAGTCGGGCCTCCGGACCGTGAACCTGGCAGCCGCGCGGTGCCCGACCCTGATGACCTACTACGTGTTTCGCCGGGCGCTCGACGCCGGAGCACACCCCGCAGCCATTGTCATCAACACCAAGCAGGCCGTGCTCATCGGCAGCCCTGAATATAATGCCCAATACTGGCCGGCCGTCTTGTCGCCCTGGGAATGCATCGAGCTGGGCTTCTTCAGCCGCCGCCCCGAGATGGCGGCGGCTGCCCTCATCGGATGCTTGCTCCCTTCGCTGCGCTCTCGCCTGGAGATCCGATCCAACCTGCTCGCCGCACTGGGCGGACATTCCGACCCTCTTCACGATATCAACCGGCTGCTCTGGAGGAACTGGACTGTCAACGACGGTGCCAACGTCGCTACCTTTCATCCCGGGTATCATGGTGAGCTATCACCGGACATCGAAGAACGCCTGCACCCGAGTGCCTTCATCGTTGACCGGAGTAATGCCGAGGGGATGGAGGAGATGCTCCGCCTCGCCGCCAGGCGCAACATTCGGGTCTTCTGGCTCTTGCCCCCCCTCTCGGCCGGACTCCAGGCGTTGCGCGATCGCAGCGGCGCCGAGGCCCGATATGAGAAATGGGTTCGATCCTTCCAGGCGAGGTATCCCCGGTTTGTCACGGTTCTCGACGCGCGTTGGGTGGTGTCGGACCCGTCGATGTTCGTTGACGCGACCCATCTCTCCGGCCACGGCGCGATCGCACTGAGCCACTGCCTCGGAAAGGCACTCAAGGCCGAGCTTGCACGCCCCGTCTCTCCGTCGGAACTGCGTTGGTGCGTGCTCGAAGCATCGAACGATGATCCGCGCGCCGGCGTTGCTCTCGCGATCGAAGACATCGATCAGTCCAAGAAGATCTTGCGGCTGAGCGCGGACCGCGACCGGACCATTCGATAACTTTGTCCTCTTTGTCCTTTGTCCTTGGGATTGATGGTTTTCCCTTAGCTTCAGCTATGGGGTACTTGACGACTCGCGTTCGTTGTGTCCGTCCTCTGGGTTGTGCTCAAATACCTCACTAAGTGGTTCATGCGTCTCGTCCTTGAGGAGTTGCGCCCGCCGTCAAGCTGGCCGAATAAATAATAAAGGCCGGGAATGACCAGGACTCCGATGACCGTGCCGACGAGCATGCCGCCGGCTCCCGTGGTGCCGATGGTTCGGTTGCCGATCGCCCCGGCGCCGGTGGCCACGACCAAGGGCAGCAGACCCGCGATGAAGGCGAAGGAGGTCATCTGAATCGGCCGGAACCGCAGTTTGGCGCCTTCGACGGCCGCGTCCTGGAGCGACACGCCCT
>CAWJGW010000068.1:0-28710 GCA_963842405.1 uncultured Isosphaeraceae bacterium
TAAATCCACGGCCTTTGGCCGTGCGACCCGAAGAGCTTCGAGCGATCCGGCGTGCTTCCTCCGAACAACGACATCGGCCTGGCATAATGGGGGTCTCCTCAGAGTGTCTCGAAGAGCTTCAAGCGACCCGCGGTATTTCTCCGTGAGTTCATGGGGCTGGCATCCGAAGTGGCGGCGGTCTCAAGCGATACAAGGCGTCGTCGGTTGGTTTGACCCCAACGGCCCCCTCGGGGGGCCTTCCTCATACCACGGCCTAGGAACGCTGACGAAATAACTTCCCGATTTCCCCGTCACTCGCTCTACGTTTCAAGGCTTGAAAAGCGTTTGGCATGGGAGTTATTTCGTCAGCGTTCCATGGCCGTGGTCGATGATTTGCAAGCGAAAAGTGGGGACGATATCTCACAATCGAGATCATCGAAGCGTCAATCTTGTCCGCCGAACACTTGTTCGTGCTGACCTGCATAAGAACCTGAACCAGTTCGCGAAACCGGAAATCCGCGACGTCCGTGATCACCGCGCGTCCAGCCGTGCGGCGGCATTCGAGGCAAATCCCGGCGCACTTCTCGGTTGATCCCTATGCGACACCATGACCTGGACTCCCCGAGGTGCTCCGTATCTTGCTCCCCCTGATCATCGCGAACCTCAGCGGATGTCCCCGCTGAGGACGAACGCCCCCCACAACTTCGGGTCCGTGCGAAGCGCCTCCTTGACGGGGTTGGCCGGCGTACCCGGCCTCTCGAGCTCCAGGTCGCGTTTGAGGCCCAGCTTGGCGAACTCGGCCTTGAGCTCCTGGCGGCGCCGCCACACGAACTCCGGTTGCTTCAGGACCGTCAGTTGCGCCTGTCGCAAGGCCTCCAGCTTGGGCAGCTTCTTCTGCCAGAGATTCCGGTAAAACTCGTCCATGAGGATCACGGTGGTCAGGTCGTCCACCGGCCACAGGGTCGTCACCAGCGTCCGCGCACCGGCCGCCGCGAACGCCTGCTGCAAGCCCAGCACCCCCTGACCGCGCCGATCTGCCCCAGGGCCGTGTCGCAGGCCGAGAGGGTCACCAGTTCGGTGCCCCGCAGGTCCAGCGCCGCGACCTCCTCCGCCGTCAGGATCCCGTCCTCCTGGCCGGTCTGGCCGGGTTGAGGGGCCCGGCCGGCGCCGGTCAGGACGACCCCCGATTCCAGCCACGCGAGGTCCTCCGCCCCCGGCATCTGCCCCGGCCGCAGTGCGGCGGCCGTCCCGGAGGCGGGTGGCCGCACCTTGAGCCGCAGGGCATTGATCTGCTGGGGGGAGGCGAAGAAGCCGTGCGTGGCCAGATGGACGTAGCGGTAACGGCGGCTGAGCTCCTGCTTGAGGCGTCCCTCCTGGGCGGCCGCTCCTCCAGCAGGGTGACCGGCTCGGTTGGAAACCCCTGCCGGAACAGTTGCTCGCAGCGCCGCGACTCCAACAGGGTCCCGGCGAGGAACGTAAACCCGGCCCGGTCCTGAGCGCTGAGCCCGGGCAGGTCGGCCTGTGCTAGCAGTCGAGTCGTCCTGGTCTCCGGGTCGGCCATGTAGTCGACACCCCCGAAGGCCAGTAGCCCGTGCCCGTCGTTCTTCTCCGGGTCGGAGAAGATCTCCACGACCTGTCGGCCGGAGGTGACGTAACCGATCGCCACGTCCTCGATGAGATATGACCCGGGTTGCCGGCCGGGCAAGATGGCCCATGACGCCTGGCCTCCGTCGGGCGCGACGAGGACCGTCCGTGCGTCGGCGATGAGTGACATCAAGCGTTCCCGCCGCCGATCCCCACAAAGGTCGATGCAGGCCAGAGGCCGCCCGTTGCCGCTGACGCAAGCGACCAGCAAATGCCGTGCTACAGCGACCCCCTGATGCTGTCGGTCGTTCGTGGGCCGCAGTTTCTCGAATTGGAAGTAGTCGAGGAATACCACACCCGGGGAAAGGACTCGGGCCACATCGGCCGGCGACAGGTGCCGCCGTTCCAGTTGCCGGCGAAACGGCTCACTCCGCTGGGCCAGCTCACTCTCCAGGAATTGCTTCTCCTCCCGGGCGCGGGTGCGTGCCGCGACCAGTCGTCCGGCTGGCCGGCCGACGGCGGGCTGTAGGTCAGCCGGGCCAGGCGTTCGCGGGCCGCGGCGAGCTTGTCGATGAGCTCCTTCAGCTCGGGCCGATCGCGCACCAGGCGATTCTCCGAGAGGCGTAGGGCCGCCCCCTTGTAGGCCAGGATGTGCTGGTAGATATGCTCGGCGGGCACGGGCTCGCACGTCATGGCAACATTGAGGTACTCCGCGAGCAATGACCTCGGGTTCGTTCGCAGGCGCTCCCGCTCGCTCTGGACGACCAGGCCGTCTTCCAGAAGCTGCTCCTCGATCGTGAGACACTGGTGCAGCACCGGCTCGACCTCGGTCTCCATCCCCGTCATCATCAACATATATTGGTAGCTAAACGTCCGGTCGGGGCGACTCGCCCAGGGTCCGTTCGGGTCCGCCGTCGCCGCCTTGATCGCCTGAATATACTGCCGGTAGTATTCCCGCTCCCGGACTCGGTCGCCTTTTTGCTGATAGTGGTGTCCGATGATGTAAAGAGTGTTGGAGTAGCCTTGGCCCCCTTCCCCCTCGATGGTCTTGAAGACCTCGAGAGCCTCGCGATAGACGGGCTCCGCCCGGTCGAAGGCACGCGTCTTGGTCAAGAAGAAAGCCAGGTCCAGGAGGCTCCGTGCGTACTGGGGGTTTTTCTCGCCCCCGTTCTTCTTGCACAGCTCCACCGCCTCGCGCAGCGTCGCTTCCGCCTTGTCATAGGCCGTGGCGGACTGGTAACGCCTGGCTTCAACTCGCAGATCCTGTAAATCACGAGCGGGATTACGGGTCCGGCTCTGCCGGGTCAGCTCCCGCACGCGTTGGCGCATCGCCTCGGCGCGACTCTGGTCTTTTGTGAAAATCGCGAGTTCCGACAGGCGCCGATGTACTGCGGGGCCGTCTCGCCCACGGTCTCCTTGTAGATTGCCAGCGCGGGCTGGACGTACTCCTCGGCTACCTGATCGCGGTTTTCCCAGGCAAGCTGCCGCGGATTGGACGGTTGGCGATATTCCCGGGCAATAAGCATCAGCCACTGGGCGTGTTCCAAAGTCGGCTCCTTGCTATCGCGGATCGCCTTTTCGATTTCCCGGAGCCGGGATCTCATCGGCTCGACCACCTCGCGCGGGGCACGCTTAATCCGGGCATAGTAATCCAGCAGATTACTGAGGGCCGACCAGTACTCCCGGTGATTTTCCCCATAGACCTCTCTGACGACTGCCACGGCCTTTTGCTGGAGGGGCTCGTACTGCGCGAAGGCATTCTGAAGCCTATACGTCCAGGCGAGGCTTTGCAGACCTCTCGCGTATCTGGGGTCATGCTCGCCAAGCGTCGCCTTGAGGATCTCGATCTCTTTCTCCAGGAGAGCCCTAGCCCGTGGACTGTCCCCCTGGACCCTAAGGAGTCCGGCACACAACTCAATCTCATGGTCGTACTCGACGTCTCTCGCACTCAGGGATTCCAGGTAGATCGCGGCGGCCCGTTCCGAACAGCGGCCTGACTTGACCGAGCTGGCGGTTATCCCTGTGAGAGACACCGATCTGCCGGCAGGAGATGGCGCACTCGGGGTGTTTCTCGCCCAGCCGATCCTGGAGGATTGCCAGGGCCTTCTGGTTGAGTTCGAGGCGCCCGGGGTTGGATCGAGCCTCCTCCGCAATGAGTGCGGCGAGCTGCCGCAACCCGCAGGCGTAGTCGAGGTCCTTTTCCCCGAAGAGCTGCCTCTGGAGCTCCACCGCGGCCTCGATGGGCTCGCGCCACTGAGGCAACAAGGCCGCGGGCCGACCTGGCTTGAGCCGTTCCCAGGAATCTCCCAGCTCTTGCTCGACTTTGACGAGTTGCTGACGCTTCTCCGGGGGAAGCGCCGGCCAGCGCTCGACCTTCTCCAGGGCCAGACGGGCCTCGGTCACCCGCCAGTGGGTCTCCGGATGCGTCTTGCGCCGGATCGCCAGCACCTCCTGGGCCGCCTTGCGAGCGGCGGGAAAGTCGGCCCGCCGGGCCTGGATCTCCGCCAGCTCGGCGAGCGACAGGGCCACTAATTCATCGGTGTCGCCGAAGGCGGCCCGGTCGAGGGCCAGGGCTTGCTCGACCAGGGCCAGCGCCTGGTCCGGACGACCCCAACTGTAGATGGCCAGCGGGTACGCTCCCGCGCTCATGTGGCCGTGGTCGTACAGCCACTTTTTCTGTTCCGCGGTCAGCTTCGGTGGCGGCTGGCTGCCGGCGGCCGCGGGCGGCGGCTGAGCCGCGGCGACACTGCCGGCCATTGCCAGGACAAACAGGGCCGTCGCCAGTGCGAACGCGACTCGTCTCGGCCGTTGTGGGACCGTCATGGGAGTCTCCTCTCAAGGGACCGTCGGGTATGGGACCGATCTCAGAACCGGCAGCGATTTTCAATCATTTGAAGGGCAGCGCTCTGGGTTCTCGTTCCCAGCGCGTCGACGAGACCGTTTCTCTCTCCGTCCTTCTGCGCGAAGACAAGCCTCTAAAGGGCAGTTGACATTGTCGCTGTGTCTCAAAGCCGCACGGCAAATCGGCATCGAGTCAGTTCTTCTCAAGGGAGCTCGAGGTCTTCGTCAGTCTTTCCATTGAGCATCCACATCCACTTTCGATGTCCGCCTTGCCTATGGGAGCGCTGGCAATGCTCTGCCAACTGCGAACATGCTTCGTCGTACTTATTGCGGAACCAGTCAAGGAATACGGGGTTGATCTCGCGCGGAGAGTTCAGGGGCCAGGAAGGGGGCATAGCGAGGGAGAGGTCTTCGACCGGATCTGATACCCACCCCTGCCAACTATCGTTGAGATCCTCGTCCAGAACCATATAACTATCCTCGACCCAGAACGACCAAATTCCGTCCTTTTGTCTCCCGTAGACGTAGACGCCTCCACCTTCGAGTCCGACGACAACAACAAGAACCTTGTCCATGACTTAATCCTCGAATGATCCAATGGTCCTGGACGTCTTTGGTACGAACGCCTGGCCAGCCCGTCCGCGCCACGCTGCGACGCGCCCCATCTTGGGTCCTGGGCCACTCCGCGCGTTTCACCGCGTGCCGAGCGATGTGGGGGTGCGAGCCAATGACGTCGAACCTGGTCCATCCACCGACGGCGCATGCCGTCTTCCTGATCGAAAATGACTCCAATTCGAAGATCGGGCCCAGAGTGTTGCGAAAAGCATTTCAATCCCCCTGGTGGGCAAAGCGGACGGCCTTCAAGAGCCCGAAGTGGGGCCTCAACCGCTCCATCATCTTCAAGAGAGGGTCATCGATCCGTTGCGGCTCGTCGAGGTTGAGGTCGCGATGATTGGGGTCGAACCGGTGGGCGACCGGCCGTCCCTGCGCGTACTCCAGCCAGACGACTTCGCGCAGGTTGAAGCGCCGGGCGGCCGGGAGCCGGCCGATCTCTCGGTCCAGGGCGACGTTCCGCGGCAAGGGCGTGTCGCTCGCCAGCAGCAATGCGGTCTCCAGCCCGCTCTCACCGGTCACGCGCCATCCGCCGTCGAGCTGCGCCGGACAATCCACGACGGTCGCGGGCGTAGGATCTGGCAGCGGGCTGGCGAATCCGAGCTTCGGGGTCGTCCAGAGATAGAGCGGCAAGACCTTTCCTTCGCTGGTCACCCAGAGGAGATACACATAGGCCGCCCGGTTCAGCCGCACCTGCAAGTGCACTTCCTCCCCGTTCATGACCGGCAGTGACTCGGAATCCTCGACTCTCCAGCCCTGTTTCGGGCCCTGACCCTTTGGGCTCCAGACCTGTACGGAAAGTTCTCCCGAAAGCGGCTCAACCGGACCCGGTGCTTTGGCACGTGGCGCGGGCCGGACTGACTGGCGGAGGTAGACCGGGACGCCGTCCTCAACCGGACCCGGCGCCGCGACCCGTGGCGCGTGAGGCACAGGGTCTTCATCGGTCAGCGTCCCCCGGAGTGACTCGGGCATCGGGTCCTCGCTCAGCTCAGCCTTCGATCGGGCCGCGTCACCCGCAGCCACTCCCGGCGGCTTGACCACCCAGGCGGCCGGAAGACGCAGAGACCGAGGCTCCAGGTCACGACCCCGAGGAGGATAACGATGGCGACGGACGCGACAGGACGAAGCCAACGGCGGGGTTGCGCAAAACGGTCGAGAGCTTGCCCCAGCTCTGCTGCGCTGGCATGGCGTTCCGCCGGATCGGGGGCCAGGGCCTTCAGGCAGATCCGCCGCAGCCCACACGGGATTCCGGGATGGTCGAGCGTCTTGCGGTCAAAGTCGCACCGGCGGGCGCGGTCCATTGACTCGCGCCAGTTTTGACCCGGAAACGGTGCCTGGCCGGTCAGGAGGTAATACAGGACACCTCCCAGGGCAAAGACGTCGCTGCACGGGCCGACCTTCTCCTGTTCCTCGGGCGAGTGCACACGGGCTTGCTCGGGGGCCATGAAAGCGAAGGTGCCACCGGGCCGGCCCGGGTCGTCCGACCAGGCATGACGCGAGCGCGCCATGCCGAAGTCGATCAGCCGAGGCTCACCCAGCTCGTCGACCAGAATGTTCCTGGGCTTGAGGTCGCGGTGGACGACCCCCTTGCGGTGCGCATGGTCGGCCGCCCCGGCGACCTTGGCCAGGAGGGTCGCGGCCTGGCGCGGCTCGAGGCGTCCCTCGGAGGCGACCTGATCGAGGGTCCGGCCGCGGATATATTCCATCACCAGGTAAGGCCGATCGTCCTGGAAATCCTGGTCGTAAACCCGGACGAGGTGAGGATGATCCAGGCTCGCCAGGATCTTCCCCTCCTCGATGATCTCGCACCAGCCGTCCGGCCGGACCGGCTCGAGCGAGCGCTTGAGCACCAGGTCCTTGGCCAGCCCCGGGTGGACGACCCGGAAGACGTCCGTCTGGCCGGTAGGGGGAAACCGGCCGATGACCAGGTACTTGCCGATCGCAGCGGGCAGGTTGGCCTCATGGGCCCCAGCGGGCTGGCTCGTAAGTCCGAGGTCGGTCTCGGGTTCCGAGTCATGGGTTTCCGAGGATTCCGCCGCGGACCAGGTCGCGGTTACGTCCGAGTCGTCCACATGGCCGTTGGCCGTCGCGGGATCAGCTTCCGGCTCGCCCGCCGTGGAAGGCGACAAGGGCGCTTCGGGCGGTCGCTCCCGGAGCACCGCGACCTCGGTCCTGAGCTGCTCCAACCGGCCGGGGCATTTCGGACACACGTCGAGGTGCTCCCGCAGCTCTTCCGACGGCCCTTCCCCGACGACCACCGCTAAAAGCTCAGCATCGTCGGGACACGTCAGACTCAAAACCATGGCTGATGTCTTCGTCGAATTCCTCGCAGCAGGAGTGGACTTGCTTCAAGATACGAGAAGCATAGAAACTAACCGTGTAGGGCTCAAGCTTCCACTCCGCGGGCATCGCGGCAGCGGGGCGATTCCGCAGCAGGCGCTGCTCAAAGCAGGCCCAGACCTTCGACAAGGTTCGTGCGCGGACCGTCTTGAGGGCGTGATCCAGGATCTGCTCGCGAGGGATCCGCACGAATTCCTCGGCCATCTTGATGCGACCGGAGTCGGTAGTCGGGAGTAGCTGGTCGCCCCATCCCTCGAGGGCCTTCTGGTAGCGTCCGGCGTACCGCCTTCCTCTTATCTACGCACGCCCAGGAGAAATCTTACGAGAGAATTCTCAGGACAGAGAGAATTCTCAGGACAAAAGGCGGCCAGGGGTTAGAGGCGATCCAGCGAGCCGGCACCCTCGCGAACGAGCGCAACCAAAGCAGCCGTCGTGCGTGTACCGGCGAGACCCACGGTGAAGGCCGTCGATCGATTTCGCTTCGGGGCAGACGGATTTTTGTTGATAACAGAGGGGCGATTGATTGGAGTATGCGGTGGGAACGACCGCGTGAGACGATCCGAGCGGATGGACCTTGCTGATCCGGGAAACCCGTCCGTCGTTCGGGGCTCACCCCAGATCAGCTCAATGCGAACCATAAGGCGAGACCGATGCGAATCTACGAGGCGGTCGTCAAGGCGCTGGAATCTCTGGGGGTCAACACCGTCTTCGGCGGTGCGGGCGAGAATGACGCCTCGCTGCTCCTGGCTCTGAAGCACTCCACCAAGATCAAGACGGTGATCGTCCGGAACGAGCAGGCGGCCTCGTTCATGGCCTGCGGCTACCCGATGTACACGAATCGCCTGGGGGTTTGCTTTGCAACCGCCGGCCCCGGCGCGTACAACCTGTTCTCGGGTCTGGCGGTCGCGATGTCCGACTCCCATCCCGTGCTGGCGATCTCCGGGTTCGCTTCGCTGCTCTGGAAAGGGAAAGGTGCCTTAAACGAGACCTCCGGGGCGGGCGGCACGCCCGATTCCCTGGCGATGTTCGCCGCCACCACCAAGCGCTCGTACATGGTGACGGACGCGTCGCAGATCTGCGACGTCCTGGAAGAGGCGATCAACCTCGCCTTCGAGGGACGGCCCGGCCCGGTGCATATCACCATTCCTGAGAACCTGACCCACCCGGACGTCTCGGTGGACAACTTCCGGGAGATCAAACTCAATATCCGGCCCGTCCTGCCCGACCCGGCCCAGGTCGCCGCCGCCGCGGCGCGCTCGCCGATGCGATCAATCAGAAGAAGCGTATGATCGCCCTCATCGGCTACGGCGCGGTCGTCAGCGGCGCGGGCCCCGAGCTCCGCACCCTCGTCGAGCGGTTCCAGGTCCCCTTCGTCACCACCATGGACGGCAAGGGAATCATCCCCGAGGATCATCCCCTGGCGCTGGGGATTCTCAACTCGGCCGGTAATCGCGGCGCACGAGACGCCTTCCATGAAGCCGAGGTCGTCCTGGCCGTCGGCAACTCCTTCGCACAATACGCAACTTTCGGATTTCACCCCGATCTTCTCAAGGACAAGTCACTCATCCACGTCAACATCGCCCCCCAGGAGATCAACAAGGTCTACAAGGCGGACTTTGGGGTCGTCTCCGATGCGAAGCCGGGGATCGCGGCGCTGATCGAGGCCATGTCGGGCCTGGTCGGCGACGTGGCACCGGCGCAGGTGGTCAAGGACGGGCATGCGACGGCCCCGATCCTCCACTTCCTATCGGAGATCCATCCCGGTCAACTCGTGCAATCGCTCTCGAAACTTCTGCCGGACAACAGCATCGTCCTGAGCGACGCGGGGGCACACACGCCTTGGCTGGCCTATTACCTGGAGCTGACGCGCGGGCAATCCTACCGCAAGCCGGGTAGCTTCGGGCCCATGGCGTGTCACGTCAACGGTGCACTGGGCGTCAAGGCCGCCCAGCCCGACCGGACCGTCGTCGTCGGCTGCGGCGACGGCTGCTACCTGCTCGCCGGCTTCGAGCTCCTCACCGCTGTCCAGTATGATATCCCGGCGATCTGGATCATCTTCAACGACGGCGAGTTCAAGCTCATCAAGCTCAGCCAGCTCGCGACTTTCCACGAATCGGGGCTCGTCGATTTCACCAACCCGGATTACGTGGGTTATGCCAAGGCGTGCGGTGCGCAGGGATACCGGGTCGAGACCCTGGCGGACTTCGAGTCGGCATTTCAGGAGGCGCTCGCCTCGGGGAAGCCGACGCTCATCGACGCGGCCATCACGCGGCTCGCCGTCCCGCATGACAGCCCCAAGCCTTATGGGATAGAGATATGAGGACCGGCCTCGAAAGCAGACCGGACCTGGCCGAGTGAAGACAGACGGTTGAACGGGAGCGAGGCCGGCGTCCCCGAGGAGGTTCACCCCGGGGACGTCCCTTGGACCTCGATGTGATCTACTTGGTCGTCGGTCGATCGTCAATCTCGGTCGCCGTGATCGCGATGGCCTGGAGCCGTTGCTCGGAGGTTTCCAGGCTTGCCGCCAGGCGAAGCGCTCCGGCGACGTCGCCGTCGCTGGCGAGCAACCGGACCAGTTCCTCGAGCTGGATGTCGCGTTGCCGGCCCGAAAACGTTCGAGCCCTGCGGACGGCTTCCTCGATCTCGCCGAGCTGCGCCCGCAACGGCACGGAAAGCAGCGTCCTCTGGTACTCGGCCCAGGGGGATCGAGCTCATACTCGCAATCGACGAATTGGGACATGGCCATGGCCCCCACGCGACGGGACTTTCCCATGTGGGCCTGGGCATTCGACCGGCTCCTTGGCCTCGGCGCAGGTCCAGCGCCTGGCGGATCAGCCGATTCGCTGTCACGGTATCTCCGGCCTTCTTGTGCCCATCGGCCAACTTCTGCAAGGCCCTCACTTTCTCGAACGGCGGATAGTCACGGATGGACTCCACAGTTCGGGCCGCGGTCGCCAGATCGCCGGCCTTGACCTGAAGCTCCGCGAGCATCGCCAGGCCGCGCGACCGCAACGGCTCGGCCTGCTCGAGGGCCAAGGCGATGGTCTCGCGAATGAGATGACGGGCTTCGTCCGGGTCGCCGCATCCGAGTTGATTCCGGGCGATCACGATCTGGGCGACGATCTTCTGATCGGCGGCCTCGATCGCCCGAGAGAGGGCCACGGCGTCGATTCAGGCCCTCGGGGGCGGCGGCGCGGTCGCCGGCATCGGCCTGCAATCTGGCGAGGATCGCGAGGGTCCCCGGCTTGATCGCGTCATAGAAGCCGTCGCTCGGCCCGGGGAAGTCCTTGCGCTTCACGTCCGGGATCGCGTCGGCGGTCTGTCGGGCCGCGGCGAGGTCGCCCGCCTTGGCTTGCAGGTGGGCGATCGTCGAGAGCGTGCGGGCCTGGAGGAGCGGATCCGGGATGCCTCGCACAACCTCGGACGATCTTCGGCAGATCGCGACGAGCCGAATCGCGGTCCTTGAGCTCGAGCGCCTCGGCGCCGATCATGACCTTGATCCCGCCCGGCCCGACGAACCAGTCTTCCGGGAAATGCTCGTCGGCGAGCGATTTGAGGATCGCCCGCAGCGCGGAGGACTTGCCGTACTTGCCGAGACTCCGCGTCAGCTCGAGTGCCCCGTCCAGGTCGCCGATCTCTGTCAGGGAATCCGCGATGAAGACTCATCGCCCCATCACGAGCCTCCGGACTCGCGAGCTCCGTGGCCGCCCGGCGTGCCTGATCGATCACCGCCCTGGCCTGGGCCGGTTCTCCGGCCTTGAACAGATCCGGCCCGAGGCCGGCGAGAGCCATGACCTTCAAGAGCGTCCTTTTGCGATTGGATCGCCGCGACGGAGCGTTGCAGGAGCACCCGGGCCTCGTCGCGGTCGCCCAGGGCGATCCGCTCCCGTGCGATCCCGACGAGCAGCCCGCAACGGACCAGTGGCCCGACCTCGTGGTTCTCCCGTCGGGATTCCTGGCCATCTCTGAGCATGTACAACTCCTGAACCTTGGAGAATCCCTCGAGCGACTCGACCAGTCTGGTCGCTCGATCCAGTGAGACCCGTGCCGCGGCGAGATCGCCCGCTTCGCGCTGGTGCTTCGCGACTTCGGGCAGAATCGCGAACAGCTCCATGTCGCCCCAGTCGTTCTTCTTGAAGTCGAAGCGCTCGCACGCCTCGGACGCGCGGCGGAGCGTCTCCAGCGCCGCGGTGCGGTCGCCGAGCTTGAGCTGGGCCTCGCCGACCAGAAGGAGCGTCCATCAACCTCATGCCGCCTCCCCCGGCACCCGGGCCGGTATCGGCGATCGCGTCCGTCTGCCGCCTTTCGCAAGGCCAGGCGCAGCGACTCCTCGGTCTGGCCCGCCGGCTTCGGCGGGGCCGCCTGGGTCCCCAGCACCAGCGACACCCCGACGAGCAGGGCACCCACCAGGCCGACTCCTTCCGGCATGGTCAATTTCATCGAACGGTCCTCCATGTTCAAGATCCGACGAATCCGGGTCATGATCTGACGATCGGCCATGGCCAGCACGGGCACGGCGGCGCGGCGTCCGCGTTGCGTGCCCGCCAGGGCCACGAGCATCTCGACATAAGCCTCCGGCCGGCCCATCCGCGCGACCACCAGGCGATCGCAGCAGAGCTCGCGCTCGAGGCGCACCCAGCCCGAGAGCCACCAGGCCACCGGGTGGAAGAACAGCAGCGATTCCACGAACCGCTGCAACAGGTTGACGAGGTTATCCCATCGCTTCAGGTGGGCCAGCTCGTGGAGTAAGACCATCTCGAGTTGTTCGACACTCCAGCCCGCGATCGCGGCGGGCGGGAGGAGGATCAGCGGGCGGATGACGCCGATGAGGATCGGCGCGGCGATGCGATCGCAGACGGCGACGCCGACCCGGCGCGCGATCCCCAGGGAATCGGCCAGTGCGCGGCAACGTCGCGGAATCTCGCCGGACTCGACGACCCGGCTCGACCGTCGGATCCGCTCGACGCCGACAAGTCCCGTGGCGAGCAGGACCAGGTTGAGCGGTGCCCCGGCCAGCCAGAGCCAGGGAAGTCTGACCGCGAGGCTCTCGAGCCGCGACTGGATGGATCGCCGATACGAGTCCGTCGGCCGATCGGGCAAGCTCGGCCGCTCCGGCAGGCGAAGTGCCGGGACCTCCGCCGCCGCGACCGACCTCGTCGGCGAGTCGCCCGCGACCGGGGAGACGGCGAGAGGAGCCGGAACCTCTGCCGGCTCGAAGACCCATGCGAAAATCACGACGGGAGCGATCGCCAGCGACCCGAGGCCGAGCAGTGCGAGCGCGATAGCGCACCTCGGGCCGGGCCGATCTCGCGAGCCGGCGGACCAGTGCGGCCGCCAGGCCGATCGTCGTCCCGACCCAGAGCAGATGCAGCATCGTCCAGCCCGCCGCCGTCCAGACCGGCGACGCGGTCAGCGCGGTCGGGATTCATGGCCTGGCTCCTTCCTTCGCCGGGGACGATTTCTGGTCGGACCGGGCCTTCAGCAGGTCGATGATCTCCTGACACTCCCGTTCGTCGAGCTCGCCCTCCTGGATCAGGTGGGCGACCAGCCGGCGGGCCGAGCCGTCGAACACATGCTGGACCAGCTTGCCGAGCAGGCCCGAGACGGCCGCCTGGCAACTGACCCGCGCCGACCAGAGATAACCCCGCGGTCCGTCCTCGCGCCGGACCAGCTCCTTCTCGAGCATCATCTTGAGCATCGTGGCGACTGTCGTCAGCGCCACGGCCCGGCGACTCTGGAGCGCCGCGTGGACCTGCCCCAACCCCGCCGGACCGATCTCCCACAAGACCTTCAGGATCTCCAGCTCGCCGTCCGTCGGCTGCCGGCTCGCTCGTCTCGCCATCGTGGCACATCCCTCCCTGATGAATCCTCCGTAACAACTCCGACGGCGCGATTTCTATAGAAATAGAAGAAGTGAGTCAAGTGGAACCCGGCATGGCGGGAGGCGGAGGCGATTGTTGGAGTCCTGACTTCAGCCGGTCGGCTGATTGGCAGTGGTGCGCAGCGCACTCATTATTATTTTTTTGGAAATTCTAACTGCTGTTGTGATCGAGCGTTCGGGAGACCGGTGGCCCGGAATCGCGATTATCGCGTTGTCGAACTCCATCCTTTCCCAGGTGGCGCCGAGCCCGGAAACGCTCCGCGACATGTTCGGGCGGGTCCTGGTGCCGGGGATTCATGAGAAACAGCTTGGCACGGATGCCTTCAATCTGCTCATCCAGCGACCAAGGACCGCGAAGGCACTCGCCGCTCTGAACCTCCGCCGCTCCGAGCTGATCGCCCTCCTGCGCCGAAAGACCGCCGTCCCCCCCTGGCTGGATCCCAACAACCGCGCGTTTCGGAGAGTCAGGGCTCTTTCGGCCGGAGCTCAGTAGATCCGACGGGTCCCTCCGATCGGCGGCCAAATCGGCGTTAGCCGGTTGTCTTCGATGCACAGATGCCCCTAAGAACCTCAGGGCGGAAATCCGTCGGATACTGGCGGAGATGCCGGATGCATTCCAGCATGATTGGACCAGAATAGCCGATGGCATCAAGGGCCCGGCCCCAGGCGGGCCAGTCGATCGTGCCGTGACCGGGAGGCAAGTGGGAGTCTTGCCGCCCGTTATTGTCGTGGACGTGGGTCGTCGCCAGCAGGGAACCGGCCGCGAGGGTCTCCTCGTGGGCCGTGGCGGTGAGGTTAGCGTGTCCGGTATCGAGGGCCAGCAGCAGCTTGGGATGATTCAGCTCGGCCAGGAGCTCGACCAGCTCCGCCATCCGGCTGCCGGGGTGGACGCCCGGCGGCATGTTCTCGACGCAGATCCGGACGCGAAGCCCCACGGCGTGCTCGGCCAGCTCGAGCAGGCCCCGTGCCAGGGCCTCGCGACGCGGCTGGCGGTCCTGGGCCTCGGACAGACCTCCCGGATGGACCACCAGGCAGGTGCCGCCGGCTTCGTCGAGCCAATCGGCGCACCGCTTCAGGTCGTCGACCGATTCCCGGTGGACGTTCGCGTCGGTCGCCCCCAGGTCGAACGCGCTTCGCGCGGATGGTCCGGCCGCCCCAGCAACCGTGGGCGCTGATGGATCGATAGCCCGCGGTCGGCTGCGCCTCGTCGCAATCGGCTCGGATCGGGGAATCGGCTCCAATCCGGAAGGATTTCCAGGAGGTCGACGCCGAACCGGGTCGCCAGCGCCAGCTCGGAGTCCAGGTCGGGCTCCGGGTAGCCGTAAGTCACCATGGTACCAAGGGCTCGTTCCGGCACGACGTCTCCTCCGATCGGCGAGCCGCGAGCGACTGCCCGCCAAGATGATGATCCCTCTTGTCGAAGTCGTCGGCGGAAGTCATCATAACAGCTCAGCGATGAGACGCCATCGCCAACCGGAACGCACGCGCACGCCGAACCGAACCCGACAGCCCGTCGGGGCACGGCCCGAGATCGGATCGGAACTGGAGGCCCAAGGCGTCCCCTCGCCCTGCGCCACAGTGTCCGTCCTGGCAACCGCCGTCCCGCCGCGCAGCCATCGAGAAAGGATCCGCGCGCATGCCGCCAGCGCCCCTGGTCAACCCCGCCTCCATTGATACCTCGCGCGTCCTGGTCGACCGGGACGGGAATCCGTCACTCGAATCCGCAACGATTCGAGATGGAACAACTTACGGCCATCATCGAGTTGGACCTCGAGAACAACCTGATCATCGGCTACAAGGACGTCGAGGCCGACGAGTTCTGGGTCCGGGGCCACATGCCCGATTACGCGCTAATGCCCGGAGTCCTGATTTGCGAGGCCGCCGCGCAGCTCTCGAGCTTCTTCTGCAAACAGGCCCACCTGCTCGACGATGGATTCATCGCCTTCGGCGGCATGGAGGATGTCCGGTTCCGTGGCCAGGTTCGGCCAGGTGACCGGCTCGTGCTCATCGGCAAGGCCTTGCGGCTGCACCGGCGGCATACGATCTTCGACTGTCAGGGGTTCGTCGGTACGAACATGGTCTTCCACGGCCGAATCATCGGGGTACCGATAGCCGGGCAGGACGATAGTTCAGGCGACGACCTGAGACGCTCGGCGTCGCGTCCTCGTCGTGGAGGGATTTCCGCCGGCCTCACCCGAAACCTGCCTGGCAACTGTCCGGAACCATCGTCGCACGATGTCTCGCTCTCGCCCCACGATCGATACCTCGTTTCACCTGATCGAACCGGGTCCGTCGACCGACCCCGGCAGCCGTCGCCATCGACTGGTCGGCCCTCTTCGGCAACGATCAACCCGTCGAGCTCGAGGTCGGGTCCGGAAAGGGACTGTTCCTCGCCAACGCCGCCAAGGCCAACCCGGGCCACAACTTCCTCGGGGTCGAACTCGCTCGGAAGTATGCCCGGCTGGCGGCCGAGCGGCTGGCGAAGCTCGGGATCTCCAACGCCAAGGTCTGGTCGGGCGATGCGCGCGACGTCCTGACGCGCCGGGTGCCTGATGCCAGCCTCCACGCGGTGCACGTCTATTTCCCAGACCCTTGGTGGAAGAAGCGACACAAGAAACGTCGGGTCTTCACCGACGCCCTGGTCGCCCAGATCGAACGGGCGATCCGAGCCGGGGGGAGAGCTTCACGTCGCGAGCGACGTGGAGGATTACTTCACGATCATTCGAGAGCTCATCGCGGCTCGTCCTCGATTTCGCGAGCGGCCCGTCCCCGAGCCCAAGGCCCCTGAGCATGAACTCGATTATCTGACCAACTTCGAGCGGAAATACCGGCTCGAAGGACGGCCGATCTACCGGGCCATTTACGAGTTGGGCTGATCCCCGATCGGCTGCGACGAGACCGCGTCCGTTACCGCCAACCTTACGGGTGGGCATGGGCCAGTTCGTAGGGACGCTGGGCGCCGTTGCGGGGCGAGGAGGCTTCGATCTGGTAGAGGTACTGGCCGGTTGCGGTGGGGTAGTGGCCGGTGATGCAGGCGCGGCAGAGGCGGTCGGGCGAGAGACTGACCGAGCGTGCGATCGCCTCGACGGGGAGATACCGGAGGCTGTCGGCGCCGAGCTCCCGGGCCATCCGCTGTTGACCCGCGGCCGAGACGCCGCCGTCGGGCAGGTCGATGAACGACGTGGCGAAGAGCTCGTCCTTGCGCGACATGTCGATTCCGTAGTAACATGGGGCGATGATCGGCGGGCAGGCGACGCGGAGGTGGATCTCGCGCGCACCGCCCCGGTCGCGGATCTCGTGCACGAGGGCGCGCATGGTCGTCGACCGCACGATACTATCCTCGACCAGGAGGACGCGCTTGCCGGCCAGGACCTCGGGCAGCGGGGTGTACTTGAGCCGGGCCTTGGCCGCGCGGTCGGCGGTCCCTTCGATGAACGTGCGGCCGACGTATCGGTTGCGCATCAGCCCCTCGACCGACGGGACGCCCAGGGCGAACGCCATGGCGTCGGCCGCGGCCTTGGCCGTGTCGGGGACCGGGACGACGATCGTGTCGGCATCGCGCGGGACATCCTCCAGCCGGGCCAGCTCCTTGCCGAGGGCGGCCCGGCTGAGATAGACGGAGCGGTCATCGAGCGTGCTGGCGACGTTCGCGAAGTAGATCCACTCGAAAAAGCAGTGCGCCTGACGGGGCGACGGGCGCGAACCGCTCGATTCGCACGCCCTTGGAGTTGGCCACGGCGAGCGTCCCCGGCTCGAGCGATCGGATGTTCCGGAAGCCGAGATTGGCCAGCGGGACGCTCTCGCTCGCCGCGGCGAAGAGGGGCCCGTGCTCCGCGATCGAGAGCGGCCGGAATCCCAGCGGGTCCCGCACCACGACGAGCTCGCCATGCGCCGTGAGCAGCACGATGTTGTAGGCGCCGTCGAACCGTTCCGCGATCCGGCCGAACACGCCCACCCAGTCGGGCTCCTGGTCTTCCGCCTGGAGCTCGTAGGCCAGCGAGTGCATGATGATCTCGGTGTCCGTATCGCGCTTCAGGTGGTAGTCGCCCTTGGAGAGGAGCTCGTCCTTGAGCTCGAGGTAGTTGGCGAGCTGGCCGTTGAACGCGAAGGCGAACCACTTGGCCTTGCGGCCATGATCGCGCTCGAAGGGCTGGGCATCGCAACGGTCGTTGCCGCCGCAGGTGGCGTATCGCACGTGGCCGATCGCGGCGGGACCGTCCACGCCTTGCATGATCGCCTCGAACTCATCGCGATGATTCAGGCGGAAGGCCTCGGCGACGGTCCCGACTTCCTTGTGCGTCTTCAAGAGGGCATTGCGGTCCGGCCGATAGCTCGTCATCCCCGCGGCGAGCTGGCCTCGGTTCTGCATGTCGAGCAACATCCGGGGGATCAATCGTGCGACGCTGTTGATTCCGCCCGGCGGCGGGGTCAGTGCGGACGCCGAACGATCCGTAGCGTGGTAGACGGCCGCCACGCCACATTCATGGAAAAGCTCGCCCATATGTTCCGCCTACCCCGTGGAGGAAGCCCCGGCGCATCTCCGGGACCCAGGTGGAAAGGAGACTGGCCGGGTGCAAGCTGACTCACCCTAGGCCAGCCACGAGTAAGTATTATAATGTCGGGAAGGCATACCGACAATCTTCACACTGGGTACTTGCCATGCATCCGATTCGACGGCGCATCGCCGGATGCCGGAAGGATGCCGGCAGTTGCATCCCCAGTCGCTTTGCGAACAGGTCTTAAGTTGAGATCTCACAGTGATCTGCGGATGCCCGAGCCGATCAGGACCCGACGAGCCTTCGGCGGAACCGCTCGGGGGCAGGACGGCCCCACTCCTCAGGGACCTGGTCCGCGACGACGTCGTGCTCTCGGCCCGAACGTGGGTGGTCAAGGTCGGCACGAGCGTCCTGACCGGTCCGGATGGTACGCTCGACCCGGCCCGGATCGGCCACCTGGCCGAGCAGATCTGCGCGGTGATGGACCGGGGATTCAAGGTCGCCCTGGTCAGCTCGGGCGCGGTCGGGGCGGGCATGGGCCAGCTCGGGTGGAAGCGCCGGCCCGACAACTTGCCCCAGCTCCAGGCCGCCGCGGCCGTCGGCCAGTCCTACCTGATCCGCGCCTACGACGAGGGCTTCCGTCGCCATGGCCGTCATGCCGCCCAGCTCCTGCTCACCCACGAGGATTTCGACAGCCGGTCGCGCTACCTCAACATGAGGAATACGCTCCACGCGCTCTTCGAATGCGACGCCGTGCCGGTGATCAACGAGAACGACACGATCAGCGTCGACGAGATCAAGTTCGGCGACAACGACCGGCTCGCGGCCATGGTCACGAACCTGCTCCAGGCGCCGCTCCTGGTCATCCTGAGCGTGGTGGACGGACTCTATCGGACCGACCCGGACGCCTCGACGCCTCCGGATGTCGTCCGGCTGGTGCCCCAGATCGACGACCAGGTCCTGGGCCTGGCCGGCGCGAGCCGCAGCTCCCTGGGGACCGGCGGAATGCAGAGCAAGCTGGCCGCGGCGCGGCTGGTGACCCAGGCCGGCGGCTCGGTGATCATCGCATCCGGGACCCAGCCCGAGCCCTTGACGCGAATCCTCGCCGGAGAACCGGCCGGAACCTTGTTCCTCGCGCACGGCCCGACTCACCGCGCACGGAAGCGATGGATCGGACTGACCGCCCGGCCGCGCGGCCATTACGTCGTGGATGACGGCGCGCGTCGAGCGCTGGAATCGGGATCCAAGAGCCTGCTCGCGATCGGCATCGTCGAGGTGAGTCGGCGAGTTCGAGAAGGGGGACGTCGTCGGCATCCGCGATTCCCTCGGCCAGGAGTTCGCCCGGGGACTCACCAATTACTCCACCTCCGACGCCCGACGCATCCGCGGCCTCCGCACTCAACAAGCGCGCGAGGCGCTCGGCTCGGCCCTCTACGACGAGGTCGTCCATCGTGATAACCTGGTATTGATCCTCTGAAGCCGACGAGGACGAAATGATTGGCGAGCGGTTAGAATGAAACGAAGGAGGCTGCCATGACAACCCTGACTGCCGAGCTCCGCCACGAGATCGAGAAGGCCGGCGACGAACCGGTCCGGATCGAAGACCCAGAAACCCAGACGACTTACGTCCTGATCAGGGCCGACTTTTACGATCAGATCAAGCCGTCGACCCGTTCTGAAAATCTCGCTTCCGATCAAGTTCCTGAAGGCATTCGACGATCCGAGGAAGCATTCTTGCGCGATCTTCCCGACTTACTGGCTCGGAAGCGGCTCCGCGGGCGATGGGTGCTCTATCACGGCGAGAAGCAGGTCGGCATCTGGAGGAATCCGCAAAAGATGCATCGGGAAATCGTAAAGCTCGGCCTGAGGAACGACGAGTATTATCACGGCGTGATCGAACCGCATCCTGAGGACGATGACGAGATTGAGACTTCTCTTTTCGAGTATGACGAGATCGAGCCGAGTTCATGAAGATCCTCGACCGATTGCCAATCTCCGACTGAACATACTCTACTCAGTGTTCCCGGTGGCCGTTTGAGGGTGAGACCCAGTCAGATCATCGTCAATATCAGCATCTCGGACAGTTGCCGACTTGGGATGCTCGGACTCCGATCATCCCGGCCTTACTCGACACGGGAAATAATCATAACTTCTCCATCCAGGAGCATCACGCTCATCCGATGGGCGGGAATCCACCCCGCGAGTTTGCCCTCTCTGGGAGTGTTGCGAGAGGGAATCGAAGCGCCATCACTCCGCCAAGCAACGTCTGGATCCACCGCAACCGACCCGGGCGACGAGAGCTGAAGGTCCGATGGAGCCGGTCGTGCTCAAACTTGAAGGAGGGATTGCGGTTTATCCATCCGACGCCTCAAACTATCCTCGCCTCCCGGTGCTTGGACTCAGGGTGATCCTCAAGAATCAATTCAAACTGGTCATCGACGGCAAGCGGAAGCACGTCTCGCTGAAGTCATCGTTCTGGTGAGAACGGGTACTCGACAACATCACGAGGCCGACTTCAGCGCCTCCTCGATGTACCGCTCCAGGTCGGCCGACATGCCGTCGAGCAATCGCCTGGTCTCTTCCTTCGCGGCCGGCAGGTGGTCGGGGCCGTCCACGTCGGTCCGGGCGAAGAGGTAGAACTTGATCTTCGGCTCGGTCCCGGAGGGCCGCACGGCGAAGCGGCAGCCCGGCCGTTCCGCGTGGAAGATGAGCAGGTCGCCCGAAGGCTGGGGCAGGGGCCGCTTCGAGCCCGATCGGCTCAAGGGGCGGATCTCATGCTCCCGGTAGTCGCAGACTTCGGCGAGGGTCAGCCCGCCCATCTCTCGAGGCGGCCGATTGCGGAATGCTTCCATCAAGCGTCTTGATCTTGGCGAGTCCCTCGCGGCCCTCGAAGGTCTTGGTGACGAGCCGGTCGCCATGGTGGCCGACGTCGATGAAGAGGTCGTCCAGGTATTCGAGGACCGTCTGCTTCCGATCCTTGACGGTGGCGGCGAGCTCCGCGAAGAGCAAGGCCCCGACGCCCGCGTCCTTGTCGCGTACGTCGGTCCCCTTGAGGTAGCCGTGCGACTCCTCGAAGGCGAATAGGAAGCTGGCGGGGCCCGCCTCATCGATCCGGCTGGCGATCCACTTGAAGCCGACGAGCAGGTCGTCCTCGATGCGGATTCCCTGGCGATGGGCCAGGGCGCGCGCCATCGGGGTGGAGACCAGGGTCGTGACCAGGTAGTGATCGGGCCGAAGCCGGCCGTGATACTCGGTCTCCTTCATCACGAACGCGGCGAGCAGCACGCCGATCTGGTTGCCGTCGAGCGTCGTCCACTCGCCTCTGGGATCGCCGGTGACGGGGATGCCCACGCCGATGCGATCGGCGTCCGGGTCGCTCGCCAGCACGAGGTCCGCGCCCCGATTCCTCGCTTCGGCGATCGCCGCCTCGAGCGTCCTGGGGTATTCCGGGTTGGCGACGTGGCCGGGCACAGTGGGGAAGTCGCCATCGGGCGTGCGCTGGGATTCGAGGATATGGACGTTCGTAAAGCCCGCGGTCTGGAGCACGGCCGCGACCGAGGTCTCGCCAACGCCATGCAGCGGCGTGTAGACGATCGATAATTGCGCGCGCGTGGCTGACGGACTCGCTCACGACGGCGGCGATATAGGCGGCGTCCAACTCGGAATCCGCCCAGGCGATCGAGCCGTCGGCCAGCCCTTCCTCGAGCGGCTTCTCCGGGATCTCGCGATCGGAGGCCGCCTCGACGCAGGCGATGATCCCGCGATCGTCGGGCGGAATGACCTGGCCGCCCGAGGAGGAATAACACTTGAAGCCGTTGTCCGAGGGCGGATTATGCGACGCGGTGATCATGATGCCGGCGTCGCAGTGGAGATGGCGGACCGCGAAGGAGAGCAGGGGGGTGGAGCGGTAATCTTTGAAGACGATCACCTGGAAACCCGCCGCCGCAAGGACGCGCGCGCAGAGCTCGGCGAACTCGGCGGAATGGTGCCGGGTGTCGCGGGCGATCACGCAGGTCCGGCGCGAGTCCGCACCCTTTTCGCCGTCACGTAGTCGGCCAGGCCCCGTGCGCTCTCGGCCATCGTCCGCTCGTTCAGGACGTTGGTGCCCACCGGGTACATCTTGCCGCGACGGCCTCCCGTGCCGAACTCGAGCACGGCGAAAAAGGCATCGTCGAGCTCCGGCCAGCGGCCCTGCTCGATGTCTTCCAGCAGCCGGGGACGGTATCTGGCAAAGGGGCTTCCGTCAGCCATCGGCGGATGTTCACCGACGCCGTACCGGGAAAGCTGGCCGGCCGATTCCGCCTTGCCCAATCGATCGACTGCCTCATCCGATGTGATCATGGATCCGTGGTTCCCTGCAGCATGATGTTTCTCGCATCCATTGGTTCAGGCTAACCCCATCGCTCGACGATCAGCAAGTAACGGATCGTATGCGTCCCATCCCAATGGGCCCGGCCTCATAACGTTTCGTCCGATCTGATGGACGCGACCGGGCCGAAATCGAGACCCAAAGGAGCTCACTGAAGGCGAGCGTCGGACGACATAACCAGTGACTTTAGAGAAAGTTTCGTTGTTCGGAGGACCCTCGCGGACCTTGTAAAAACGTGAGTTTTGTAAGGACGACTTGACACATTGCAAAGAGTCGCTATGGGGACTGGCGACCGCTTCCGCCGCACGTCGCAATGCCGGGCCTCGTCATCGTGCAGCCGTTAGCCGAGCAAAGAGCAGGACTTACGACCCGACGCTGCCTCCCGGACACTGCTCATTTCCTCGACTGGCACATGACTTGCTTTTCTGGGGAGCGTTCGTACGAGAGTGATTGTCATTCCCAAAAGATTTTTCATTAAAGTTTATACGACCCTCGCGTACGGTCTCCTTCCCGGCTGGAAGATCGAATCCCCCTCATCAAGCTAGGTGAGGGGAGCTGACCCGGTGAAACGCGAGTGCCCTCATCACGGCTGGTGGGGGCAGGAAGTCACCGGTCGAATCCTGATAGACAGGGAGGTCTCCATGGCTCGGTCCAAGTTCCGTCGAGCACCGCGGTTCGAGAACCTGGAATCCCGTGAGTTGTTGTCCACCGGGGTGACGAGCCAGGGGCCCACCAACGACGAACAACTCATGCTCCAGTTGTTGAACGAGGCGCGCACCGATCCGGCCGCGGCCGCCCAGGAGATCTCCGAGAACATCACTCCGGACATTCACGGCGACGCTCAATTACTACGGCGTCAACCTCCAGGCGACGCTCAATATCGATCGCCTCGGCCACGCCGCAGCCCCCGCTCGCGTGGAATGCGCAGCTCGCGCAGGCCGCCCAGGGACATAGCCAGGACATGGCCAACAACCAGTTCCAATCGCACACCGGCTCCGATGGCTCCTCGCCGGCGACAGCGGATCCAGCAGGCGGGCTATAACAACACCACGTCGACCGGCGAGAATGTTTATGCCTACTCGACCTCGGTCGAGGAGGCGATGGAAGCCTTCCTGCTCGACTGGGGCGTCTCGGATGACGGCCATCGCATGAATATCCAGCAGATGGGCGTCTCGGCCCAGAACGCCTATCGTGACGTCGGCATCGGGATCGTCAGCACCGCCGCGGGCTCGTCGGTCGGCCCGATGGTCGTGACCCAGGATTTCGGCGCCCAGTCCAACGAGCAGGCCCAGGTCGTCGGTGTGGCTTACAACGATCCTCAACAACACAGGGTTCTATACCTCGGGTCAAGGAGTGGGCAACGTCCAGATCACCGCGGTCAACCTCGCGACCGGCGGGGTCAGCTCCACTCAGACCTGGTCCTCCGGAGGCTACGAGCTCTCGCTGGCCCCGGGCCAGTACCAGCTCATCGCGAGCCAGAACAACCAGGTCATCAACAGCAGCAAAGTTACGGTCGGCAACGTGAACATCGAGCAGGACTACGTTCTGACCAATACCTGGCAGGGAGGATCGCTCCAGAACGCGATCACCGCCGCCCAGCCCTCGGCCACACCGACCCCGGTCCGTCTCCCGGTAGCTGTCGGTAATGGCCGTTGCCACCCGCAATCGGCACAACCCCAAGCGAGCACCCTGGCCCTGTCCGCGATCACCTGGAACTGGACGAGCTGGAGTGCGAGCTCGGGCCCCAGCAACTGAGCATCTCGCCGACCGCGCCGCGACAACCGGCGCCTGACGTGACGAGCGAAGGCCTCCCACCCCGCCCGCGGGATCAGACCGCCGGCGGGGTGGTCCGTTTCGGAGGACCCGCCGCCGGGACCATGACCTCGCCGCTCACGAATCGTCGGATTCGTCTCCCAGGATCGTGACGGTGATTCGTCGCCGATGGGGACTGGTGCGATGCTCCCAGAGGAAGACACCCTGCCAGGTGCCCGAGATCACACCGACGGTCGGCGACCGGGATCATCAATGAGGTCAGCGTCAGGATCGATCGAATGTGGGCCGACATGTCGTCTGGACCTTCGCTGTCGTGGACATAGGACGGGTCGCCATCGGGCGCCAGTCGGGCCGCGTAACTCTCCAGGTCGCGGCGCACGGTCGGATCCGCGTTTTCAGCAGACAATCAGTGAGGCGCTCGTGTGATGGATGAATACATGGCACAAGCCCTCGGTGATGCCCGAACGCTCCACGGCCTGCTGGAGCTGAGGCGTGATCTCGTGGGTTCCTCGCCCGCGCGTGTCGATCATCAAGCGTTCTCTGTACATGCCAGCCGACTCCTGAGAGATGAACGTGTCTCGCGGCAGATCCTGTAGGTCCGCTCGAACCCCAGGACGCCGAAGTGGCACGACCGATCGAGCCAACCGAACATGCCCATTATAAGACAACGATCCGACAAACGGCTCAATCACTCCGAGGAACCAGCCTTTTGGGACGTCCGAGCATTTTGGGCTCGCGCAGGAAGACGTTCGGCGGGCCTGGAAGCCGTACGTGCACTTCCCGGCCCCCAGCAGAGCGGCTTGGCGAGCTGGACATCCCACGCCTGCCAAGCAGTCAACAGCTCCTTGAGCTTGTCGCGATGCTCGGCCGCCAGGTCGTGGCTCTCGCTGATGTCCTTTGCCAGATTGTAGAGGCGGGGCGGAGTCACTTTCACGTGCGAAGCCACCGATCGCACATCGGAGTGATCGGCCGCCTCATCGTACTGGACGAGTTTCCAATCCCCACGGCGGATCGCCCACTGTTCGCCCAACCGCCAGTAGAGGCTTTCATGGGGAGGGACCGTCGTCTCGCCCTTCAGATACGGCAGGAGGTTCACGCCGTCCAGTCCGCCAGTCCGGCATGGCTGAGACACCGGCCGCGGCCAGGGCAGTCGGTAGCACATCGAGCTGAATCACCGGCTGATCGTAGACGGTCCCCGGCGCGAGTTTCCCCTTCCATTGCACGACGAACGGCACATGGATGCCGCCTTCCAACGTCGTCCGCTTGGAGCCCCGAAGCGGATCGTTTCTCGACGCGTTGATCGTCGTGCCCAGCATGGTCGGACCGCCGTTATCGCTGAAGAAGAAGATGAGCGTGCTCTCCTCCAGGTGTGCGGCTTTGAGTGTGTCGAGGACCTTGCCGACCCCCTCGTCCATCGCGGTGAGCATTCCGGCGTAGGTGCGACGTTCCTCGTCGGCGATGTTGGCGAACCGCGACAGCCGGTCATCGGTCGCGTGCATCGGAGTATGCACCGCGTTGAACGCCAGATAGAGGAAGAACGGCTGGTCCTTGTGGCGCTGGAGGAACGCGACCGCCTCCCGCGCGAAGGCATCTGTCAGGTATTCTTTCTCCTGAACGACCTCCGTGCCTCGGTAAATCGGCGCACCCTGACCGGGGAAGTAAGGGTGTCCACCGCCGAGAAAGCCGAAGAACTCGTCGAACCCGCGCCGCTGTGGCTGGAATCGCGACGCCCCTCCCAGGTGCCACTTGCCCACAAGGCCGGTGGCGTAGCCAGCGGCCTTGAGTCGATCCGCCAGGGTTGTCTCACTCAAGGGGAGGCCGAAAACATCCTCCTTCGCCCCGGCGGGGCCCGGGTTGAACTCGTGGCCGAATCGCTGCTGGTACCGGCCCGACAGGAGCCCGGCTCGCGTCGGGCTGCAATAGGGGCAGGAGACATAACCGTTCGAGCATCGAACTCCATTCTTGGCCAGGGAATCGATGCGAGGGGTCGGGATATCGCGACATCCCTGGAAGCCCAGGTCCGCGTGGCCGAGGTCGTCGGCCAGGATGATGACGATGTTTGGCTTCGAGGGATCGGCCGCGACGCCGGTGGTGGTGGTCGCCGACATCAGGGCTGCCCAGACGGCGATCGCCAGCCCGCAACGATTTCGTTCTGTGCTCGTTTTCATCTTGATTTGCTCCACTCGTTTCCTGGAATGGTTCAGTAGCTGTCCGAGGAGATAACCTCGCCACTGGCGCGCGTGCCCAGGGCCCACCAGGTCGCCTGGTTGATCGAGTCCTTGACGAACCGGACACTCCCGTCGCCCATCAGGGTATTCACGCCTCCCGGGTGGTTGCTGTTGGCCGTGACGAATTCCGCGTCGCCGATGGCGGCACTGGAGCAGTAAGCCCATGGGTACGCCTGCGAGTTGGGCGTCAGGACCGTGTTGAACATTGTCTGCGCCGCGGTGCCATGGAACCAGTAATTGCCGCGGGCCGTGTTGAGGGTGCCCGAGCGGCTGTTCCAGGCCGTGTTGCAGGCCTGCACGCCGGTCAGGACCGCCGGCCAGTTCCCCGAGGCGTCGAGGAACTGGACCGAGATCGTGACAGATGCCAGTTGGATAATCCCCGCCGCCCGCGTCCAGTTGGTCGTGTTGTCGCCGGCCAGCCCTTCGGAAAACGCGATCGTATTCGAGGTGCCGTCGAGGCAGCTCCGAATGCCGTAGGACTGCCAGAAGGTAAACAGCCCCGTGCTGCCAGTCGTCGTCTGGGTGACGGGGGTGATCGTGGTCGTGCCGAAGCTGTCGATATAGCTGTTGAGGTTTGTCACACCCGCGTTGCCATCGGAAGGGCAGATGAACTCGTTGACCCTGGTGAGGTACACGGTGCTCTGAATGGGGCCGCACGTGGCGTTCACGTTCATCCCCCAGTTGAAATTGGCCGCGTTGTAAAGCGCTGACTCCCCAAGGTAACCAAGCAACTGCCCATGGGCACTGATGCCATGTTCGGCCGCGTAGGCGCCCAGGTTCATCATGTTCTTGGACGAACCCATCGGGAACACATCGTTCGCCGTGTGGTAATTGTGCAGGGCGACTCCAATTTGCTTGAGATTGTTCGTGCACTGGATGCGCCTCGCCGCCTCGCGAGCGACCTGCACGGCGGGCAAGAGCAGCGCGATCAAGACCGCGATGATTGCGATCACGACCAGGAGCTCGATCAGCGTGAACGCAGGGCGGCACGCGGCACCGGTGGGCCAAGTCGGTCCAGATCCTCCGGCCCGACTGGGCGTGGGGAGTACGATCCGAACGGTCGGAGGACCGGAGGTCCAGACCATGAGACGTCAACATGTCAGACTTCCTCAGTCTGCGCACGCCTCTGGTTGGTCCAGTCAGCGGTCCGCGAAATTGGTTTGAGACCTCTCGATGACGAGTGGGTGATTGGGAGAACCGACAGTTGACGGCGCCACGGGGACGCGTGTGGATCGTGGTGGGTCGTCGAGCGGCCCGTCAACAAAAAGTCAGTGCATGGCAGGTGGGGTTGATGGTGTCCGGCTGGTTAGAATCCTGGCGATCCATAACGTATTCACTTGATCCTTTGCTTTTCCATGCGATCAATTTGAATCACGACTCCGTCCTGGATGACAATTCGCACCTCGCCGAACCGGATTCCCTTGATCGCCGCCCGGATCGGCTCGAGATCCACTGAAGGGGCAGTCGGGGGCGGTGGGTGACGCTCCGAGTTCTGGGCGTTCCTCTCGACGGGTAAAGACGACATCAAACACGCCTCCACATCCAAGATCGTCCTGCCTGGACGGTTGAGTCTGTTCCTCGAGGACTCCGGCATCCAATCCTCTGAAACGCCGGCTTCGCTTCTCAAAGAGGTTGGGACCCTGCGCCCGTCCCTTCGAACGCCGGAGTCGATCCTGATCCGCAAGGAGGGGCACGCGGTCTCCTTGGCGCGAGGGTTCGAGGGGACCATCCGTCACGCTCGGAACACTTCTGGTCCGACCGAGGGCCGGGGATGGCAGGCCCGGCTCCCGACGATGTCCGTGAATCGTCGTCCGGCGACGAGGACGAGCATCCCAACGACGCTTACGAATACCACGGCCATGAGGGCCGGCAACAAATACAGGCCGAGGCCGACTCGAAGGAGTTGTTCCCACGACGGCGTGGCCGTCGGTGGGTTTCCGATCGTCATCGTTGACTTCGCCGTGTTGTACCGTGCGCTCGCTCGTAACTGAGTAACCATGTCCGGTTCCTCTGCATGACTCTCCGAGTCGTGAGATCGATTTATCAGTCATTCCCCGCCGACGCTCATCCCACTCGCGCCCTGATGACCCGGAACGAGCGAGTTGGGGATTCCAAGGATTGTCGGTGCCGGTCGGCAGACCCACTCGTAGCCGATGATGTTAAGGTCGTGCGTCTCGACGCCCTACGCGGCAGCTTGTGGCCGAGTTTGGTGCCGAAGCCGACCGGAGTCGCATCGTCGTGACTCCCATATCGCAGTTACCATGCCAGTTCGGGAATGAGCCAGAATTCCGACGAATTCCGGGTCCGTGCCCGATCCAATGCCCTCAGGCTCCTCGAAGCCGTGATATTTCCCGGAATAACCGCCGTATTTGCTGGTTCTACCCATCATATTTGACGGGACCGACATGACCCTGGAAACAGGGCAATCCGTTTTTTGCTCTGTCGCTTCTCGGAACCCAGCCCAATCGAGCATAATTTCGATTATCAGACCTTGCGGCCGCAGCCCGAAGAGAGGACCAGGAGCCGCTCAGAGACTCGCGAGTCCCAAGCAGCTTCGGCGTCTCGTCGGACCGACGCGCAAGATCCTCGCCGCGCGTTCCTCATCGC
>CAWJGW010000069.1:0-51743 GCA_963842405.1 uncultured Isosphaeraceae bacterium
TTAATAAGGAATCATGCCCGAATGGCACGTCCTGTAGACGCAAGATGAGAATCCCAGGACTGTTGAGCCACGCAATCACGAATTCCATAGGTCTCAGAGGCCCTCATGTCCCCTTGCATGGTCGCTGGGGGGATGAAAAGAGACCTCTCTTGTCGGATGATGGGGTGTCGTTCGACCCTAATCTGCAAGGAGGTCTCCCATGGCTCAGTGTGCCACACCGCGGCTCCGTTTCCAATTCCATCGTCTCCAGACTCAGCCTCCAGCCCAACCCGACTTGGGCCTCGAGGCCGTCCTGCCCGTGGCCACCATCCAGCAGGTCCTTCGCGAGGAGGGCGGCATCTGGAAATCGATCGTCTACACCCCGTGGCTGACCTTCTGGGCCTTCTTCTGGCAGGTGCTCAGCCCCGATCGCTCCTGCCGCAGCGCACTCAAGCGGTTGTCCGCCTGGATGGGACTCCGCGGTCAGAAGCTCGACGACGAGGACACCAGTCCGTATTGCAAGGCCCGGCGCGGCTGCCGGAATCGGCGCTGAAGCGGCTGATGCGTCTGGTGGGCTTGCAGTCGCACCAGCAGGCCCCCGAGGACTGGCGGTGGTGCTCTCGCCCGGTCAAGGTGGTTGACGGCAGCACCGCGATCATGGCCGATACCGTGGCCAACCAGAAGGCCTATCCCCAACTCGCGTCCCAGAAGCCCGGCCTGGGTTTCCCGATCCTCCGCTTCGTGGTGATCTTCTGCCTGGCCACCGGGTCGGCGCTGGAGCTGGCCCTGGGCAAGTACCAAGGGAAGCAGACCGGGGAAAACGCCTTGTTTCGTAGCCTTTGGGACGATGCGTTCGAGCCCGATGACGTGGTCCTGGGAGATCGCTACTATTGTTCTTATTTCGATATTGCGATGCTAAAACAGCGGAGTGTGGACAGCGTGTTCCGGCTGCATCAGCGGCGGCCGTGCGACTTCCGGCGCGGCCGGCGGTTGGGCCAGGAGGATCAGGTTGTGGAATGGTTGCGGCCGGAGCGACCGGAGTGGATGAGCGAAGATATTTACAATACTATTCCTGAGACGATGGAGATTCGGCAGGTGCGAATTCACGTGGGGAAGCCGGGCTTCCGCACCCGCGTGTTGGATCTGGCCACAACCCTGTTGGATTCGGAAATTTACAGGAAATCGGATCTTGGTCTATTGTACCGGCAGCGGTGGCATGCGGAGCTGGATTTGCGGTCGATCAAGATCGTGCTGGGGATGGACATGCTGCGGTGCAAGACCCCGGAGATGGTGCGCAAGGAGATCTGGATGACGTTGTTGGGATACAATGTGATCCGAGCGTTGATGGTGGCGGCGTCGCAAGAGCACGGGCGCGATCCGCGGCAGGTGAGTTTCAAAGGAGCGTTGCAGACGTTACAGGAGTTCGCCGTGGGGCTGCGAGAGGGGACGCCCCAGCAACGGCGGTGGTTGTGGACGATCCTGTTGAGTGCGATCGCGGCCGACGCGGTGGGGTATCGCCCCGACCGAGTGGAACCCCGGGCTCGGAAGCGTCGGCCCAAGCAGTACCCGTTGTTGACCATACCCCGACGACAAGCCCAAGCCGCTATGCGCAAAGCAGGTTAGAGCTACAGGACGTGCCATTCGAATCATGCCCATGAAGCCAATTCCAACAATGCCGATGCCGATCATTGTCAAGTCCTTGTGTCGTCAGCCTTTATGAACCTAATAGACGCTCGTTCTTAGTGCTTCTCGCGGGGAGGTTTTTCACGTACGTTCGGGATGTCTTCTCGCACGCTCTCGTTCCTGCTCCGAATCGGTTTCATTTACGAATCACCTCGCTGAGACAACCGGCATCCGGTTCGAAATGACGGCGCGATTCTGCCGCAGCGGGCACAAACAGGCAAGGCCCGAGTCCTGGCAGTGTTTATCGCTTGATTGTTTTCGAACCGACCCTTTTCGGAGTGGGTTGCAAACGTCGCTCGCGTGTCCAAGAACCTGGGATTCTTATCAGCAAGACGATGAGCGCGCGTGAAAGCTGGCGACCGCTCGGATCGTGCAAGCCTCGACAGAATCGAGAACTACAAAAACGAAGCTGTTAAGATCTGCGAAAAACTCGGCTCAGCCGTTAGAATGGTGGAAGACGGCAGTTGAAAGCATCGGGCCGGTTTCACACCAAGGAGGATGTGACGATGGAGCCGATCACGAACAAGCGACGAATCCGGCGCATTCTGACCTGGATCATCGGACTCTCGGTCTTACTGCTCGGCCTGGTGTACGTGGGAATCTCCCTGGTTCACCGCCGAGCGCCTGACACATCCCACAAATCACCAATTATTGGTTGACCCCCGGGAGATCAGTGAGGATGTTCGAGCGTGGTCAACACGGACCTCTGACGGCCTCACATTGCGTGGATGGTATTTGCCGACGGAAAAGCGTCGGCATTTGATCGTGCTGGTGCACGGGATGTGGAGTTCCTGGCTTGAGATGGCGGCGCTGGGTCGCGACCTGCATGGTCGCGGATTCGACGTGCTGCTCTTCGACTTGCGAGGGCACGGACAGAGCGACTCTTCCCGGCTCTATCTGGGTCGACGCGAGCGCGGCGATATCCGCGCTGCGATGGACTGGGCGGAATCGGCGGGCTTCACGAACGACCGGATCGGCTGGCTGGGCTATTCGATGGGTGGGTCGACGTTGTTGATGGAGGCGGCCCGAAACCCTCGGATCCAGGTCGCCGTCATCGACAGCCCGTACGGAGACTTGCCCAAGCTACTGGAGACGCAGCTCAGCAAGCACAGCGGCCTGCCGAGGTGGTTTAACCCGGGCATCCTGCTGGCGGCCCGATTCATTTACGGCGTACGAACCGACGACCTATCCCGATCCGTTTCGCCAAGTCCTGGGGCCAGCGGCCGCTCCTGCTGATCCACGGAGAATCGGACACGACGGTGCCGGTCGGCCAAGCCTACGAGCTAGCACGGACCCTCGGCACCTCGTGTTTGACGTTGACTTTACCGGGCGTCGAGCATGTCAAGGCTTACCAGAGCGATCCCGAGAATTATGTCGGGGCCGTCAGCTCGTTCTTCGACAGCCACCTCAGCCCATGAGGAGACCGATCGCGAGAGAATCGCTGCGCCCGGACCAGACGGCCACGACCGTCATCCGGGCGCGATCCCCGTCCCTGTGTCTCATCGACATGGTCGTTACGAGACTGTAAGTGACGGTGCGCCAGTCGAAGGTGGCGCGATCAACAGGCCGGACGCGGGCGGGCGTCGCCCGGCCGGCTTGTCTGTCCGTTGTGAGGTCTTCGATCGGGGACGCTACCCTTGCGAGTTGGACGAAACCGGCCAGGTCCCGGTAGGTGGTCGAGGGGATTGCGCGGCTCCTTGGATCAGGGACCGACGCCGCCGTGGGTCCGGAAGGGAGTCAGGTGCGAAGGCTGGTCGAGCAGCCAGAATCGCTCCCACTCGTCGCCGGCCTGGCGCAGGTTCTCCGAATCGACCAGCAACTCCTCGACACGTCTCGGCTTGTACGCCGCATAGTGCGGCAAGGGGATAGGTGCGCATCCCTCGAACAGCGCGAGAGATGCGACCAAGATCGCCATGGCCGCGCACAGTTTCCGCATTTCGGGCTCCTCCCGTCTTGCTGGCTCCTCGGATCAGCCAACCCGCGCCATCCTTGCGCGGTTCTGATTGAGGGACTCGTGGCCGGGGTCTCGAACACGGCCCCGGGCCGGATTCCGTTTGCCAATGGTCGGCGCGTGCCGACTGCCGAAGACTCCTGTCCCGGGCGCGGACCCGCTTCCGATTGAATCCCAATCGGGAATTCGGGGTCCCTACTCACTCAGTCGTCGAACCTGACCTGCGGTTCCGTGACCGGCTCGACGGATCCGTTATTATCTTCATCGGCATCAGAGTCGTCTTCCTCCATCCGAAGCTTTGACGGATCCATCTTTCGAACCAATTCTTCCATTTCCTTGCCCGGCTTGAAGGTGACGACGTTCTTGGAGGGGACATAGACTTTGTCCCCGGTTCGAGGATTTCGCGCCTTCCGCGGGGCACGCTGCTTGACTTCGAAGACGCCGAAATTCCGCAGCTCGATCCGGCCCTCCGAGACCAACGTCTGAATGATCGCGTCGAGGGTCCGCTGGACGATGTCCTTCGTCTTGAGCTGTGTCAGACCGATATCCTCGGAAATCTTCTTGACAATTTCTTTCTTGGTCACGGTGGCGATCTCCGCGGGGCGTGGTCGGACCGTTGTGGGCGGCAAATGGCTCAAGTGTATTGGTAGCTTAGAGTAGAGTCAAGAAAAAACCGTCTCCAGGTTTCTCGATTGGCGAGATCAGAACGCGGCGAGGCCGATCAGAGAGGGTTGGAGACCGCGAGCTCAACGTTCAAGAAACCTTGGTCTCGACGTTCATGGAGGTGGCGATGCAGAGGGGCGTAGTTCCATGGTAGTCCGTGGCGATCAGCCAGGTGCTTGAGGCGCGTGATGAAGCGTTCTGAGAGCTCAGGCGCCGCGGATTGGTAGCTAGGATCACAATAATAGACGCGACAACCCAACGGGCGGGCCTCCCGCGCCGTGCATCGCCCTTCGGAGTCCTGCCACGGGCACGTCTCGCCGCGATCGAGCGGCCGCGGAGCTTCGGGCGCGCCACTGAGGAGAAACTCGATCTCGATCGACGAGACGAAAAGCGTATGTCCGTACTCGCGGAAGCGGCAGCAACGACCGCTGAGCTGACAGACCGGCCCGAGCCGGGCAACCTCGGCGTCGAGCTGGTCATAGAGCGCCCGAAGCTCGTTCCAGTACCGAGGCTCGTCGCAAGAATCGCCGGAAACGTGTGAACTGTCTTCGCCACTCATTTTGGAGTTACAGCAATCGAAGATTGAATCTCGGTGAGAGAGTAGAGGCGGCCATGCCCGGAGCCGGGACAAACCTCTCGAACACGCTCCCAGTCCTCGGGCTGTTCCACGTTCTCGGGCCAGAACGGCCAGGTTCGGCACTGGATCGGCCGCGCCGGATAGACCGTGCACCCAGCCTGCTGGTCCCAAAAAATACAATCGCCGCCTGGCTTTTCGATCAGGCTGTAGCGGTCGCCAACTCGCCGGACGAATCGCGTGGAGAATTCCTCGACGGTCTCGCCGCGGAACTCGGCAAGTTGCTGGATTTCGTCGGACGTGACCCACACGTATCCGGGTGCCCCGGTACAGCAGTTGCCGCATCGGGTGCAGGTGAACGCCAGTCCGGCACGATACCACGGCGAATTGCGTTTCGGTACACTCATTAGGTAGACCCGATGAGCCTTGGAATCGTCTGAAGAACCGGGAGTCCACTCACTCTAACGGAACGAGCGTGTGGTGGCAACCTCCCGCGTTTCAAGCTTCTGAGGGGACAGGATTTGTGTGATCGACCCGGCATCCTGCCACGCCGGTTCGGCCGATCCCGATTGCCGGATCCCAATCCATCCTGCCTGACACCCGGTCCGTTCCCATCAACACTGGAGGGAGGAGGTCCTGATGACGATCATGGATCCCATCGAAAGGGTCGTGCTGACGCATCTGCAAATCCCGCTGAAGGAACCGTTCCGGATCTCTGGGGGCGAAGTGGCGATCAAGGATGCCATACTCGTCGTTCTCGAGACGAGCTCGGCGATCGGGCTCGGCGAGAGCTCCCCCATGGCCGCGAGCTTCGGCTATCCCGGCGATACGCCGGAGAGCTGCTGGGATGCGTTGACGAACACGATCGCCCCCAGCCTTCTGGGCCGGGCTGTCCATTCCATCGAGGACATCGGCGCGGTCGCATCCTCCTGGAACGTCGGGCCGGTTCGCGGCGGCTGGTCCCGAAACGGCCCTCTGGGACCTGCTCGGGCAGGCGCGTCACGCGACGATTGCCGAGCTCCTCGGTGCCCCCGATTTGCGAATCGACCTCGGGATTGAATCGGGCCTGGCCGTCGGACTCTACCCCAGCATCGTCGAGTTGATCAAGACGATTGAAGCCCATCTCGAGGCCGGTTACCGCCGGGTCAAGATCAAGATCCGGCCGGGCGAGGACCTCGAGCTGGTTCGTGCCGTCCGCCAGCACTTGGGCGACGTCGAGCTCATGGTCAACGCCAACGCCGCTTACACGTCCGCGGACATCGACCTCTTCCGTGAGCTCGACCAGTACGACCTGCTGATGTTCGAGCAGCCCATGGGAGTCGATGACATCGAGGGCCTGGCCGCGTTGCAGCGCGCGGTGAGTACGCCGGTCTGCCTGGACGAGACGGCCGAGAGCTTCGAGCGGACCGCCCTGGCGATCGAGCGCGGCGCCTGCCGGATCGTCAACCTGAAGATCCAGCGCGTGGGCGGACTCGGCCCTGCGCTGGCGATCCACAACCTCTGCCACCAACATCAGGTTGCCTGCTGGGTCGGCTCCATGCCCGAGCTCGGGATCGGCCAGGCGCATGGCATTCACCTGGCAACCCTGGCCAACTGCAAGTACCCGAGCGACATCGAGCCGAGCACCCGATGGTTCGTCGACGACTATACGATCCCGATGATCGACCTCTCCGCGCCGGGCATCATCAGCGTCCCGACCCGTCCGGGTCTGGGCTTTCTGGTCGACCCGGCCAAGGTACGTCGTTATCAGGTTCGTCAGCAGGAGTTCACGACCAAGACGGTCGGATGATGGGTGACGCTCTTACGCCGGCCCGGACCGGTGCGCAGTAGCTTCCCTGTGACGACAAGCCGGCGCAGCGGGCCGAGTCGGCTGAGAGCGCCGGGTTCGGCCGGTCATTCTGGGGTGTCGCTTCGGCCCGACCGGGGCATCGCGCGACCGCCGCCGTTCATTTCTTCCGGCGTCTCTTGCGCGAGGGGGCTTCTTGGCCGGCGGTGGTCTGCTCCAGATACTGGCGTATTTGCTCGGCCGACAGGCGGGCGAGAAGCCTCCGGCGGCAGGCCAGACGCGCCTCCGCCGACAGGCCGGCCAGACGCTCCTCCGGCAGGCCGGCCAGCCCTCCGGCGGCAGGCCGGCCAGACGCACCGCCATCGGCAGCGATTGTAAGATTTCTTTCTGCTGTTGCCGCGTTAACTTGGGCAAGTGCTTCTTCATGTAGTCGATCTCGAAGTCCTTCATTGTGTACATGGCCATCGCCTCCCCACGAAGCCGCTCGAACAACTGATCCAGCAGCAGGCTCGTCGCCTCCGACCGCCGCCGGTAGGCCCCTCCGCCGAAGCCCACCAGCTCCGCCGAGCGCGCTGAACAGATGCAGCGGCGCATTGTGCGCCTCGCGCGGCAACTCCCCTGCCACCACCACCCGGACCGTGTCGGTGCCCCAGCGGCAATCATACACCCCGGCCTGACGCTCCTGCCACGGCACTTGCTGCGACAGCTTCTGCGGCAACCGCGCACACACCGCGTACAGCCGGAACTGCTCCTCCGACAGCAGCTCCGAAGGCGTCTGGCTGACGAGCTTGCGGTAGGCCACGTAGTGGCCGACCAACTCCTTCACGGCCCAGGAGTCCAGCGCCTCGTGGTGCGACTTGAACGTGACCAGGTTGTGCGCCACCAGTCCCTCCAGGCCGTCGGGCAGGCGGCCGGCGAACCGCCCGCGACCCCGGCGCACGACCACGACATCGAGGAATTGCTGCTGCACTGACAGGTCGCGCTCGACCTCCACGACGAAGGGCGAGCCAGTGAAGTAGTCCGTCAGCAGCAGCCCGAAGAGGCGGTGCCAGTCGCGCAGACCTGTCGCTGATCCTCCATCAGACAGACCTCCCTGTCAGCACCCGATGGGCTACCTGGAGATGAAACCCGCGTCTCTCCCAATGAAGAGGACACAGCCGGACACTCGTGTCGCAGAATGTAAGTTCAGGGGCCTGGACCCCGAGCCCACACTTGACGACCCATCCGAGGGCCGAGTACCCTGATGGACGGCTCTCAGCCGCCGATCGAGTGCATCATCCGCTCGGGCTGGATGAACCGGGCGGTGTTGATCTCGTGCCCCTCCCACTTCGAGGCGACGCTGTCGCGAATCGCGCCGGCGATGGTGCTGTCGCTGGCACCGGCCCGCAGCAAGGCCCGGATGTCGGTCTCTTCGAGGGAGAACAGGCAGTTGCGTAGCTTGCCGTCGGAGGTGAGCCGGATCCGGTTGCAGCTCATGCAGAATGGCCGGCTCACCGAGGCGATGAAGCCGATGCGCCCCCCTCCGTCGACCCAATCGTAATCCAGGGCCGGTGCACGGGGATCCTGATCGACGACGGGCCGCAGCGGGCCGATTCCGCGCTCGAGCAAGTCGATGATGTCGGCGGCGAAGAGGACCTTTTCACGCTCCCAGAGGTGCCCGCCATCCAGCGGCATGTACTCGATGAAACGCAGCTCGAGGCCGTGCTCGCGCGAGAACTGGGCCAGCGGCACCACGTCATCCTCGGTCACTCCGCGCATGGCGATGGCGTTGATTTTCACGGGGTCGAATCCGGCCTCCTTGGCGGCCAGGATTCCCTCGATGACCTGCTCCAGGCCGGTACGCCGCGTCAACTGAAGGAACTTGGCGGGGTCCATCGTGTCGAGACTGATGTTGATTCGCTTCAGCCCGGCGTCCCTCAGAGTCCGGGCAACGGGTGCGAGCAGGATGCCGTTCGTCGTCAGGCCGACGTCCTTGACCCCGGGGATCGCGACCAGCTTCTCGATCAGGAGCGGGATGTCCCGGCGGACGAGCGGCTCACCGCCGGTGAGCCGGATCTTGTCGATTCCCAGCGTCACCGCGATCCGGACGAATCGCTCGATCTCCTCGAAGCTCAGGAGCTGTGCGCGCAGGCAAGAACTCCACCTGTTCCGGCATGCAATAGACGCAACGGATGTTGCAGCGGTCCGTCACGCTGATCCGCAGGTTGTTGTGCAGTCGTCCGAACGAGTCAACGAGTCGATCGATTGGGGAGTCATAGATTCCGCCGTGAGTCGTCGGCCAGCTTCTTGGTGTTTTCATCAGGAACGGCCATTCTGGAGCGAATTCGATGCCGATGCACCCGGTTGTCAGCTCGGGCCGAGTCCGGGGTGGACCCATTCCTCGGAACCGTCGGCCCAATTCTCTTTTTTCCAGATCGGCACGACCTCTTTCAAAGTATCGATCAGCCATCGGCAAGCCTCGAATGCGTCCTGACGGTGGGGACAGCTTACCGCGACGACCACGCTCACCTCGCCCAGATCCAGGTGGCCGACGCGGTGGACCATCGCCAGCTCGATGATCGGCCACCGCCGCCGCGCCGCCTCCTCGAGTCTCGGCGAGCTTCTTCAGGGCCATCTCGGGGTAGGCTTCATAACGTCAAGGATACCGTCCGGCGGGACCCCGTCAGCTCGCGGACCGTCCCCAGGAACGTGCAGACCGCCCCCGCGCCGTTGGAGCGGACGCGTTCCGTGACAGCCGCGTGGTCGATCGCCGATTCGGTGATTTCGATCATCGATTATTATACCCGGATGAACCTCGGGCGCGATCGGCTCTCGGTTCTCATTCCGGCACCGCCGCTGACCGGAGGGATCACGGCGAGCTGCGAGCCGGGCGTGATGGGCACGTCATCGGAGGCATACTCCTCGTCGACCGCGATGAGCGCACTGGACCACAAGGGGCCGAGCTCGGGCGAATGTGCGCAGAGCGCGGCACGGAGGTCGGCGACCGTCGCCGCCGAGGATAGCTCGATGCGGATCTCGGGTTGACCGACCCGCTCCTTCGCCATCGCAAAGAGACGAACCCTCATTGGCATCGTATCGGAATCCTCGTCAACCGAATCGCCTTCGGATCGGCGAAGCCTCCATTGATGCAAATCCTCGGGGGTGTCGAGGTCAACGAGCGACGTCGGGAATCGGAACCGGCATCTCGATGAGACGGTCCTTGTAACGGGCGACGAGCACATTGACGCCTTCCCCAGCCGGAAGCGACGCGGATTTCGAGGGCGATGCTCCAGGGCAAGACGAGCGGATGACCGCGACGGCCCTCATACTCGGGGGCGACGATGCATCCGGGCCGTCCCAGGGCGGCATCGCTCAGACGAGCCACGAGATCGGCGTGATCCCCGGGACGTCCCCGGGGGTCAAGAACACGAGCTGCGGGGTCGGATCGGCCTCGAGCGTCGTGAGCCCCAGCTCGACCGACAGCCGCATTTCCGCCGGGCGGGTCTCGGGGACGATCACCTCGGCCCCGGCCCGACGGGCTTCGTCGGCGATCAGGGTACCTTCGGGCGCACTCGGCAGGTGGAGCGACGACGACCACGCGTCCCGCTCCGCCCCGCCGGAGCGCGGTCACGACGCGATGGATCAGCGTCTCACCCTCGAACTTCATCAGCAGTTTGGGTTGTCCCATCCGGGCGCTCAGGCCCGCGGCGGGTACGACGGCGGCGATCATGGCGTCCTCGCGTTGCCGGCGCACGAGCGGGCTTCGTCGTCGGCCGCTTCGGGAAGCTCGCCATGCGGACGAGGGGCGATACCTTGCGGGCCCAGGTTGCGCCGGGCGATCAGCTCGGCCACGATGCTGATTCCGATCTCGATGACCGTTTGGGAGCCGATATCCAGGCCGACCGGTGCCGCCACCCGTCGCAAGTCGGCCTCGGCGATGCCCTGGTCGCGAAGACCCTCGAAGATCAGGCGAATCTTCCGGCGGCTGCCGATCAGGCCGACGTAGGAGGCGGTGGTCGGTGCCAGGCGATAGAGCGCCTCCTGGTCGTGACCATGCCCTCGTGTCACGATCAAGGCGTAGGTTCGGGGCGTGACTTGCATCGAGGCGAGGACATCCTCGATCGGTCCGACCAGGATCCGCTGCGCCGACGGGAACCGCTCGGGATTGGCATACTGCTGGCGGTCGTCGACGATCCAGACGTCGAAATCCGCCTGGGCCGCCAGGCTGGCAACGGCCTGGCCGACGTGTCCCGCGCCAACGATGACCAGCCGGATCCGCGGCCAGCTCGCCAGGTAAGCCACTCCGCCCTCAACTCTCGGCTTGGGCCGATCATCGACCGGCAGGACTCGCGACGCGATCGGCTCAGGTGCCGGGACCGAAGGCCAGCTCGTCCGCAAGTCGGCCCTGGCCCGTCGAACAGGAACCGGCTCCCCAGTGGCAGGCCGTCGACCGCCTCGGGATTGACGACGATGGCTTCGGTAAAGCCTTCGCCCTCTCCAGGGCGTGATCCATCGCGCGGAAGTAGGCCAGCGGCTCCGAGCCCCGCACCGGCTGCGTGACGATCACCATCCGGCCCCCGCAGATCAGGCCATCCGCCCATCCGTAATCGTGGTCGAGGAGGAACGAATGCAAGGCCGCGGTCCGTCCCGCCGAGCTGCCGCAGGGCCTTCTGTTTGACCTCGTTCTCGACGCAGCCGCCGCCGAGGGTCCCGATCTGACCGCCGCGGGGATCGACGACCATCATGGCCCCCGCCTTCTGGGGCGTCGAGCCGCGGGTCTCCACGACCTGGCAGAGCATCAACTCGCGATCTTGCTCCAGGGCCAGGATGAGCTGTCTCAGGACGTCGCGCATTCGTTGGGATTTCCGATGCCTGGTCTCGGGATGAAGAAGCTCTCGACGATGAACTGAGTCTATCGCATCGGATGGCGCGGGTCGAGCGGTTCGGCTTGCGAGTTTCGGGGACGGGCGCCATCAGGCCGCACGTCACTCCGGATTGAACGATTGATCTCGCACGCTCGGATCTCCGATAATAGAAATGTCGGATCCCATCCCCTTTGAGGAGCCCGAACATGAGCGACATCCTGACCCTGGAAGAGATGAAGGCCCGATTCCCGTCGGAATGGGTCCTGATCAACGAGCCGCAGTGGACCGGCAGCAGTGTAGACGACCTGGCCGGCGAAGTGCTGTTCCACAGCCTGGATTACGATGAGGTGCATCGGAAAACGAAGGAATTGTCGCCTCGGCCGCAGCACCTCGCCATGCGATACCTCGGCCCCAGACACAAGAATGTGGCGTTCCTACATATGAGTGAATCGTTCGACCCGAACTTCGAGGCTATCGTCTTGGTGCGCGGCATGGTGTCCGGGCCGTCGGGCCTCGTTGACAAAGTGGTCCTCCTACTCGACACGGGAGCCACTACCAGTGTCGTTTGAGTTTATCGCCTCGGCTAGCGAGGGTCGATCGTTTCCGCGTGCGATGTTTCGGGATGGGCGTCATTTCGATGCTCCTCGCTCGGATTGATCTGGCGCCCCATAGATCCTGACCCTGGACTTCCGAGCCGGGCTGATCACGTTGAGCTAACGGCTGAGTCATTGACCATGAAGATTCAGCGCTCGCCCTGTCGCCGGGTCGAACCAGACGGCTCGATCGAGATCGAGGACGACGTGGACGCGTTGCCGGTCATGGATGGACTGGCTGGCCGGTAGCCGCGCGACCAGTCGGTGCGGTCCGAGGGTCAGGGTCGCCAGGAGTTCGGCACCGTTGAACTCCAATCGCCGGATCTGGGCCGGGAGCGTCGGCGATGCGTCGGAGGCTTCGGCAGAGGGTCCGGCCTCCCTCACTCGGATGGCTTCGGGTCTCAGGCCCAGCTCGACTTGATCGATCCCGGCCGGCAGGGAGTCGCCCGGCAGAGTCCAGCTCAGCGCGTGTTCGGCGGCGATGGGATGGATTCGAATCGTTCCGTCCTCGCGCTCGACTTCGCAGGGCAGGATGTTCATGGGCGGGCTGCCGACGAACGTGGCGACGAACCGGTGCGACGGTTGCTGGTAGATCGCGCGGGGCGGATCGCACTGGAGGAGACGGCCCCGGTCGAGGATCGCGATCCGATCGCCCATGAGGAGCGCATCGGCCTGATCGTGCGTGACGAGGATCAAGGTCGTGCCGAACTGGCGTTGAAGGTCCACGACTTCCTCGCGAAGCGCGGCGCGGAGTGGCGGGTCGAGGCTCGAGAACGGTTCGTCGAAGAGGAGCACGCGCGGGTGTCGTGCCAGCGCGCGACCGATCGCCACCCGCTGCCGCTCGCCTCCCGAGAGGGCTGCGGGCCGACGTCCCAGCAATCCGTCGAGCCCCAGGAGCCCGGCCATCGTGTTCACCTTGGACATCGCCTGATTCCGGGGAACACCCCGGGCGCGAAGGCCGAAAGCCAGGTTGTCGAAGACCGTCAGATGTGGATAGAGCGCGGGGTTCTGGAAGACCATGGCCACGTCGCGACGATGAGGGGGAACCGGGGTCATGTCCCGCCCGTCGATCGACAACCCGCCGGAGCTCGGTGACTCCAGCCCGGCGATGAGCCGCAACAAGGTTGTCTTCCCCGATCCCGACGGTCCCAGCACGACCAGCAGCTCACCCGAGCGGACACTCAGGTCGATCGCTTCCAGGGCAGGGACTCCACCGGGGAAGCCCTTCGATAATTGCCGCAATTCGATCCCCGCCAAGGAGTCACCTCTCTAATTACACGCCCGGGACCCGTCGATCCCCTGCCCCATCCTCGAAAGGTCCAGCGTAAATCACCGCGTGTCCAGCCGCGAGAAGGTCTCGGCACGAACAGCCCCAAAATCCCGAACCGTGATGAAGTGATTCTGCCGTCTTGCCCACCAGGTCAATCGAATGTTAAACTTTCGTCCAATACTCCGCGATGGTTGAACGTGCTAAGGCGACCGGCGGTTTTTTTCTTATCCGAGTTTCGATCGTGGCAATACCAGCCCGACGCGCCAGCGAGGGTCGTCGTAAGTCCTTGCATCACAGGATGAAAGACCCTCGCTGGCGCTTCGGGCTGGTATGAGCAGGCTCCGCGCTGTCGGTGGTTTCGGGTGAGTTTCCACCCACCTGCCGCCTAAAAGTGGTCCTGGCGATCGTGAGTCGGAGTCCCCGTTGCTGGTCTGGTCGAAAGGGGAAGTGGTCCGATGTTCGAGTTGAAGCTGGGTTTGAAGCGGACTTGCGACGGAGTGACGCGGCGTGACGTGTTGCGGGTCGGCTCAATAGCCGCACTGGGGCTGAGCCTGCCGAGATTCCTGGAGCTCCAGGCGCGGGCTTCCTCGGCCCAGACCGATCGCGAGGTGTCTTGCATCCTGGTCTGGCTCCAAGGTGGAATCAGCCACATCGACAGCTTCGACCCTAAGCCGGAGGCCCCGGAGGAGGTCCGCGGCGAGTTCGGAGTCGATCGCGACCAACGTTTCGGGGATACAGGTCTGCGAGCACCTGCCCCAGCTCGCCCAGCAGCAGGACAAGTATTCGATCCTCCGCTCGCTCAATCCCCGGAACGGGTCGCACGGCGTGGCTGACGCCTACATGATGTCGGGACATCCGTTCAACCAGTCCGTGGTCTATCCGTCTTACGGGGCGGTGGTCGCCAAGGAACAGGGGGACCGCGACGCGATGCCCCCGTACGTCCAGCTCGGTGTCAACATCGATCAGCGATTCGGCGGAGGCGTGGCCGGGTTCCTCGGGGACCAGTACAACCCGTTCGTCTTGCCGGGAGACGCCTCACGACCGAATTTCGCGGTACGGGACGTCGTGCTCCCCGGCGGGCGTCGACCGCAGCCGGTTCCAGCGCCGGATGAAAGTCCTCCACGAGGTCGATACCTGGCAGAGAGAGACGGGAGGACGACTCGGGACCCACCCCGCTCCATGCCGCCGACACGTTCTATCAGAAGGCCTACAACCTCGTCACGGCCCCCCACGCCAAGAAGGCGTTCGACATCCACTCCGAGGACCCGAGACTCCGCGACCGCTATGGGAGGAATTCGCTCGGCCAGGGCTGCTTGCTGGCCCGGCGTCTGATCGAGGGAGGCGTCCGGTTCGTCACCGTTACCGACGGCGGCTGGGACACGCACCAGAACAACTTCACCGCGATGAAGAATCGCCTGCTCCCGAAGCTCGACTCGGCAATCTCGGGCCTTGTCCAGGACTTGTCGGCCCGGGGCCGACTCGACTCGACCCTGGTCCTCGTGCTCAGCGATTTCGGGCGAACGCCCAAGGTCAACCCCTCGGCCGGGCGCGACCACTGGTCGACGGCCGGTATCGCCCTCCTGGCCGGCGGCGGCATCCGGCCGGGCATCGCCGTCGGGCGCACGAACGCCCTGGGCGAACAGCCGACGGAAGCCCCCTATTACACCGAGGATGTCGCCGCAACCCTCTATCATTGCCTGGGTATCCCGCTCGACACGACCCACCAGACCCCCGACGGTCGGCCGATCCAGATCAATTATGACGGGCGGGTGATTCAGGAGCTGGTTTGACTCCGATCGCTACGACGCGAAGATCACCAGCGAATGAATGGGTGCGTCCGCTGCCCTTGCCGACGACTGCCCATTCCTGCACAATTGAAGCCAGTGAATCACCTTGGCGTGCGGCACTGCCAGGCGGGGAATCGGCCGCACCCGGTCCCCAGGGAAAGCACGCTCATGCCGCTGGCTGTTCGCAAAATCGTCCGGACCCACCTCGCGATACTCATGCCGCTCCTGGCAGCCGCCACCATGGCGGGGGAGCCTCCTCCTCAGCCGGACGGCGTTCGCCCCGCCCGAGTCTTTCAGCAGCGAAAAGCGGAGCCACTGGGCTTACCAGCCCCTCAAGCCGGCCGAGCCGCCGAACGTGAAGGAATCGCGATGGGTGCGCAACCCGATCGACCGGTTCCTCCTGGCCACGCTGGAGGAGCTGGGCTGGTCACCCGCCCCCGAGGCCGATCGCGTGGCCTTGATCCGGCGAATCACCTACGACCTGACCGGATTGCCGCCGACTTCCGAAGAGGTCTCCGCCTTCCTCCAGGATGGTCAGCCGGACGCCTACGAGCGGCTCGTCGATCGCTTGCTGGCGAGCCCCCACTATGGCGAGCGCTGGGGTCAGCACTGGCTGGACCTGGCTCACTACGCCGACTCCAACGGGTTCGAGCTCGACGCCGAGCGTCCCGACGCCTGGCGCTATCGCGACTGGGTCGTCCAAGGCGCTGAACGCCGATCTCCCTTACGATCGCTTCCTCATCCTCCAGCTCGCCGGGGACGACATCCAGCCGGGCGATCGAGACGCCCTGATCGCCACGGGATTCTGCCGTTGCGGTCCGCGTGAGGTTGTCGGCGGCAACGTCATCGCTGAGGTCAAGCGGCAGTCGGAGCTGTCCGAGATCACCGGCACGGTCGGCTCGGTGTTCCTGGGCCTGACGATCGGATGCGCCCGGTGCCACGATCACAAGTTTGACGCCATCCCCACCACCGATTACTACCGGCTCCAGGCGTTCTTCGCCGCATCGGAGCTGGATGACCTGCCGATCGCTTCCGAGTCCGAGCGCAAAGCCTTCGCGGCGATCGAGAAGGCGATCCACGCCAGGACCGCGCCTCTCAAGACCCAGCTCGCCAAGCTCGAGGCACCCTATCGTCAGGCGATCAAGTCACGCAAGCAGTCCATGCTGAGCGCCGAGGAGCGGGCCGTGATCGACACGCCCCAGTCCAAGCGAACGCCCGCGCAGAAGAAACTGGCTCAGGGCTTGCAGTCGTCGATGCGAGTGACGTGGGAGGAGGTTGCCGCGGCCGTCGCCGCCGACCCGGATCCGGCTGTCCATGCCCGACGGGAGTCTCTCAAGCGAGCGATCTACGAGATCGAACGGACCCTCCCGCGCCCGCCCGCTCACGCCATGGCGTTGGTTGACCAGAAATCCAAGGAGTCCGACACGTTCGTGCTCCGGCGCGGGGACTACAAGAGCCGGGGTCCGAAAGTTGCCCCTCGCCCTCCGGGCGTGATCCTGGCCTCCCAGCCCCCGGAGGCATTCACCAGCGTCATCGATCGTCCCGACCAACGAGAAGACGGGCCGTCGCGCGGCCCTGGCGCGATGGCTGGCCCGCCGCCGACAACCCGTTGACCGCGCGCGTCATCGTGAACCGGCTCTGGCAGTACCACTTCGGCCGGGGAATTGTGGCCACCGCGAGTGACTTCGGAGTCCGTGGCGAGGGCCCGACGCACCCCGAGCTACTCGACTGGCTGGCAAAGGAACTGATCGCCAACGGCTGGCGGCTCAAGCCGATGCACCGTCTCATGGTGACCTCGGCGGCGTATCGACAATCGAGCCGGCCGAATTCCAAGCAGGCTGCCGACGATCCCGAGAACGAGATGCTCAGCCGGATGAATCGCCGCCGGCTCGATGCCGAGGGCATTCGCGATGCCATGCTCGCGGTCTCGGGCGAGCTCAATCCCAGGATGGGCGGACCGGGAATCCTCGCCCCCCTCGAGAAGGAGGTCAAGGACTTGATCTTCACCGAGGCCGAGGTGGTCGACCTCTGGCCCGAGGATCCCGACCCGTCGGAACATCTCAGGCGATCGATTTATCTCTTCCGCAAGCGAAACGTCCGCTACCCACTCCTCGATGCCTTCGATGCCCCCGACACCCAGAGCGCCTGCCCTCGTCGCGAGACCAGCACCCACTCCCTCCAGGCCCTGGTGTTACTCAACAGCGAGTTCGCCGCCGGTCGGGCGAAGGCTCTGGCCGGCGCGTCCTGCGTGAAGCCGGGTCGCATGCCGACGACCGGATTCGACGGGCCTATCAACTCACCCTGGCCCGCGAGCCGAAACCGAACGAGGTCGAGCGTGCACGATCGTTCTTGAAGTCCCAGGCCGATCGGATTCAGAAGCTGACCCAAGAGGGTCGATCCTTGAGCCGCAAGACAATCGATCTTCCCGGCATGGAGCCGGCCGAGGCCGCGGCGTGGGTCGATTTCGCCCTGGCCCTGGTCAATTCGAATGAATTCCTCTATGTGCCGTGAGGGCTGAATTATGGCAGTCGTGACGGTTGACACGCCGTATACAGTCGAGGACCTCATCAAACGCCTCGGGAACATTCCCTCGTCTGCGCGTGTTGATGGACCCATTGCCGGGGCATGCAACCGAGGCCGATCTGCTCAAGGCCGAACAACGCTATCATCGGCTTTATGAACTGGTGGACGGCACCCTGGTGGAGAAAGCCATGGGGTTTCATGAATCGATCCTGGCAGGTGCCCTGATCCAATTGTTGCGACAATTCGTAATCCCACGAAACCTCGGTGTCGTCCCGACGCCCGACGGGATGGTCCGCCTATTCCCTGGGCTCGATTCGGGCACCCGACGTCGCGTATGCCTCATGGGACCGCTTCCCGGGCCGCAAGCTGCCGGAGGAGCCGATTCCCGACCTCGCACCCGACCTGGTGATCGAGGTGCTGAGCAAATCGAACACCCGCCCCGAGATGAAGCGCAAGCGCGGCGAATACTTCGCCGCCGGGGTGCTGCTGGTCTGGGAGGTTGACCGCAAGCGTCGCAGGGTCTCGGTCTACACACCCGACGGGGCAGTCAACGTGTTGGAGGCTTCCCAGAGGCTAGAGGGCGGCGACATCCTGCCGGGATTCGTCCTGGAACTGAGCGAACTTTTCTCGGAGCTGGATCGGCACGGTTGATTCATCGAGGAAACGAACCAGCGGTCCAGTCCCCCGATTCAACAAGGAACACGAGAATGTCCGAGCCTCTCGCCTCTCGCCGATGTCCCGGTCCGCAGCCGTTCCTGCCGCGCAGCCGTCGCGAGTTCCTCAAGGTCGCCGGTTGCGGGTTCGGCATGCTCGGCCTGGCCGATCTCCTGGCCCGTGACGGGCGGGCCGGCTCGCCGACGAGCCCGCTGGCCCCCAAGCCGGGCCACTTCCCCGCGAAGGCGAAGCGCTGCATCTTCCTGTTCATGACGGGGGGCCCGAGCCAGATGGACCTGTTCGACCCCAAGCCGCTCCTCAACCGGCTCGACGGCCAGCCCCTGCCGCCGAGCTTCGGCAAGATCCACAGCCAGTTCCTCGAAAACGACCCGCTCTGCCTCGGCAGTCATCGCAAGTGGGGAAAGTACGGTCAGTCGGGAATGGACATGTCCGACCTCGTGCCCCACATGCATCCCCATGCCGACGAGATCGCCCTGATCCGCTCCTGCTTCGCCGATAGCGTGATCCACGCGCCGGCGATGTATCAGATGAATACCGGCCGTGTCTTGATGGGATTCCCGAGCCTGGGGAGCTGGGTGACCTACGGCCTGGGGTCGGAGAGCGAGAACCTCCCGGCCTATGTCGTGATGAGCCAGCCCGAGGGGACCCCGGAGGGGGGCGCACCCTGCTGGGGAGCCGGCTTCCTCCCGGCTCATTACCAGGGAACGCTGTTCCGGAGCGGCCCAGTGCCCATCGTCAACCTCAAGCCGCCCGCCGGGGTCTCGCTCGCCGAGCAGCGCGGGACGCTCGATTTCCTCCGTGCGATGAACGAGCAAGACCTCGACCCGTCCGACACCGAGCTCTCGGCGCGGATCGCCAGCTACGAGCTGGCTTTCCGCATGCAGAGTGCCGCACCCGAGGCCGTCGATCTCGCCGAGCGAGCCGGAGGCGACGCGCACGCTCTACGGCCTCGATGACCCGCGGACGGTCGAATTCGGGACGCGATGCCTGCTCGCGCGTCGCCTGGTCGAGCGTGGCGTCCGATTCGTCCAGCTTTACTCGGGCGGTGGACCGGTCGCGACCCAGTGGGATGCGCACGACGACATCGACGCCAACCACGAAAAGATGTGTGGGATGACCGACAAGCCCGTCGCCGCCCTCCTGACCGACCTCAAGCGAACGGGCCTCCTCGACGAGACCTTAGTCATCTGGGGCGGTGAATTCGGCCGCACGCCCGTTCGCCAGGGTGGGGGCCGCGGCCGCGATCACAATGCCACGGGTTTCACCATGTGGATGGCTGGCGGCGGTGTCAAGGGGGGAACCGTCCTCGGCGCCACCGACGAGGCCGGGCTGATGGCCATCGCCGACCGCGCCCATATCAACGACATCCACGCCACGATCCTCAAGCTGATGGGGCTCGAACACAAGCAGCTCACCTTCTTGCACAACGGCCGCGACGAGCGGCTCACCGATGTCGGCGGCCGTGTGCTCAAGGGTCTCTTCGCGTGACCTTTGGAGCGGTCAGGAGCATCCCATGCTATTGCCACAGTTGAAGCATCGGTAGCAAGTGCCGCAACGGACGGTGAGTGCGCCGCAGTTGTCGCAGGCCGGTGCGTCGCTCTGGAAGTGAGCGAACTGGCGATCTTGCTCGCCGAGGCCCTCGTCGACGCTCAGAGTGTCGCTGGAGAGGGCCTCTGCCGGCTGCTGTTGATACGTGCCCATCACGGCCTCGGCATGCTCGAGATCGGCGATGGTCGCGGTCCGATGGCCGTTGACCTTGAGAAGAGGCATCTTCGGGGCCGATTCGACGGCTTCGGCTTCCGACGTGCCTCGCCTGGGTGCGTTGGCCTCGCGGTATCCCGAAATGAACTCCATGCCCAGCCATCGGAAGATGTAGTCGGCGATGCTCTTGGCGATCGGGATATCCGGGTTCTTGGTAAACCCGGCCGGCTCAAACCGGCTGTGAGCGAACTTGTTGACGAAGACTTCCAGCGGCACACCGTATTGCAACCCGATCGAGATCGCCGTGCCCAGGACGTCCATCAGGCCGCCGATCGTCGAGCCTTCCTTGGCCATGGTGATGAAGAGCTCGCCGGGCCGGCCGTCGGGGTAGAAGCCGACGTTGATATAACCCTCATGGCCCTGGATGTCGAACTTGTGGGTGAGGCTGCGCCGGGTGTGCGGCAACCGCTCTCGGCGCGGTTGATTCGACGGAGTCGGAGCCGGTGCCGGCGCCGCCGGACGACTCGCCTCATGGCTCGATGACAGTCCATGGGCCTTCGTCGAGGTTGACGGGGCGGGGACCGCGGACTAGCCGGCGAGGACACCGAGGCGGCCAGCGCAGCCGCCGTCGCCTCGGCCTCTTTCGACGTCTCCGACTTGGTGCTCACGGGTTGACTCCCCTTGGAACCGTCGCGGTAGATCGCCAGCGCCTTGAGCCCCAGCCGCCAGCCCTCCAGGTACGCCCCGCGGATGTCCTCGACCGTCGCCTCGGCCGGCACGTTGCAGGTCTTCGAGATTGCACCCGAGATGAACGGCTGCACGGAAGACATCATCCGCAGGTGGCCCCGGAAGTGGATGCTCCGGCCCCCCTGCGGCGGCCCGAACGCACAATCGAAGACCGGCAAGTGCTCGTCTTTCAATCCCGGCGCACCTTCGATCGTATCGTGTGCGTCGATGAAGTCGAGAATCCCCCGAATCTCCGGCTCATCATAACCCAACTTTTGCAGCGCCATCGGCACCGTTCGGTTGACGATCTTCAACATCCCGCCGCCGGCCAACTGCTTGTACTTCACCAAGGCGATGTCTGGCTCAATGCCTGTCGTGTCACAATCCATCATGAATGCAATCGTGCCAGTCGGCGCCAAAACCGTGACCTGGCTATTCCGATAGCCGTGCTCGCGGCCCATCTCGAGGCACTCGGCCCAGACGGATCGCGCGGCATCGAGCAACTCGGCCGGCGCGGACGGGTCGATCGCCTCGGCCGCATCGCGGTGCATCTCCATCACGCGGAGCATCGGCTCCCGGTTGAGCGCGAAGCCTTCAAACGCCCCCACGTTCGCTGCGTGCTCGGCGCTGGTCAAATACGCCTGACCGTGCATGATCGCCGTGATCGCGGCGGCCTGTGCCCGGCCCTGCTGCGAGTCGTAGGGCAGTCCGGAGGCCATCAAGAGGCTGCCGAGGTTGGCATAACCCAGCCCGAGCGGCCGGAACTTGTGGCTGTTCGCGGCGATCAGATCGGTCGGGTAGCTCGCGTGGTCAACCAGGATCTCCTGCGCCGTGATGAAGATCCGCGCCGCCGCCCGGAACCGCTCGACGTCGAAACCCCCGTCTTCTCGCAGGAACTTCATCAGGTTGATCGATGCTAAGTTGCATGCGCTATCATCTATGAACATGTATTCTGAGCATGGATTGGATGAATTGATGGGTGCAGTGTTAGGGCAGGTATGCCAGCGCTGGATCGTGTCTTCGTACTGCATGCCGGGATCGCCGCAGAGCCAGGTGCCCTCGGCGATCTTGTCGAGGAGCATCTTGGCCTTGTAGGTCTGCATGGGGCGGCCGGTGGTGACGGCGCGGGTGGTCCAATCCTGATCGGCCTCGGCGGCGCGGAGGAACGCGTCGGTGCATCGGACCGAGAGGTTGGCGTTCTGGAACATCACCGAGCTGTAGGCCGCGCCGTTGAAATTGGCCTCGTAGCCGGCCCGGATCAGCGACTGCGCCTTCTTCTCCTCGTTGATCTTGCACTCGATGAACTCGAGGATGTCGGGGTGCCAACACTTGAGTGTTTGCATTTTCGCCGCTCTGCGCGTCTTACCGCCTGATTTGACCACGCTGGCGATGGCATCATATACACGCATGAAGCTGACCGGGCCCGAAGGCTTGCCACCGCCGGAGAGCTTCTCGTGGCTGGAACGGAGCGTCGAGAGGTCGGTGCCGGTCCCCGAGCCGAACTTGAACAGCATCGCCTCGCTCTTGGCGAGCCGCATGATGCCTTCCATATCGTCGCTGACGCTCTGGATGAAGCAGGCCGAGGCTTGGGGGTACTGATAGGCACTCTGCGCCTTCGTGATCGAGCGCGTCTCCTCGTCCCACCGGAAATTATTGGCCGGGCCGGAGATCCCGTATCGGTGGAACAGGCCCACGTTGAACCAGACCGGCGAGTTGAACGCCCCGTATTGATGGAGGCAGAGTGCCGTCAGCTCGTCATAGAACCGTTCGGCGTCCCCGGCGGTCGCGAAGTAACCGTCTTCCTTCCCCCAGTCGGCGATGGTCCGGGTCACGCGGTTGACCAACTGACGGACCGAATACTCACGCTTCCCCTCCGAAGGGCTGCCGTTGCCGCTCGCCACATCGCCGTAGAAGTACTTGCTCGAGACGACGTTCGTCGCCAGTTGGCTCCAGGTTCGTGGGATTTCGCAGTCGACCTGCTGGAAGATCACTCGACCGCGTTCGTCCTTGATCTCCGCCGTCCGCAAGTCCCAGTCGACCTGGTCGTACGGGCTCGATCCTTCCATGCTGAACACGCGCGGGATTTGCATCCCTGTCCGCCCACGCGAACGCCCCTGGCTCGCCTTCCTCGTCGTCTCCAGCCCCTCAGATACCGACACGCTCATCACCCGTTCGCCCAAGGTTGCCATGGCCCGTCCTCGCGAATTGATTCTTATCCCGGCATTCGGCTCTCAACTGAGCCTAGCTGGTTTATAGCTCACTGTTGTACAGGGATCAAGTGGGAACGACACCATTCGCTGAAAGCACGAGGAAAAATCGGACCATAAACCCGGCGTTCGAAGGTCGAGTCTTCATGCCGCATGACACGAGTCGTTTGCTGTGGATCCGATCAGTTGGTAGGCCACACGGTGTCGCCACTTTCTAATTTGATCTACAAAAGATGGGCAAGCTAGGAAAATCCAAGATACAGCTCTTCTCGTTTTGTGGAAAGTGCCAAATCAGTGAGATAGATCAAGCAAGCGAAGTGAGTAAGACGAAACGAGAAAACCGCTTCAAGGACGCTGGTAGAATGCGTCCTCGAGCGGTCTTTGGTGAGCGCCGATGCGTTACGGAGGGAATGCGGATCAACCAAGGATCTGTGATCACTCAGGAAGAGAGCCGGCTTGTATTATGCGGGCGTGACGTTGGTGATCTGGACCATGGTGTAGGGTTGCCGGTGCCCGTTGCGACGACGCATGTTCTTCCGGCGGCGAAACTTCTGGATGATGATCTTCTTGGCTTTGAACTGGTTGACGATCTTGCCGACGACCCTGGCACCCTCAATCGCGGGTGCGCCAATGGTTGCATCGCCATCGCCGCCGGCGATCAGGAGAACTTTCGAGAAAACGAGCTCATCACCGGCCTTGCCGTCGCGGCGATCGACACGGATTCGATCGCCCTCGCTCACCCGGAATTGATGGCTTCCGTCTTCGATAATGGCATACATCCCCGCAACTCCAACCTGTGATTCCACTTGAGACCTCTCGCTGGGACGAGAAAATCCCATCATACCGTGATTCCAGCGAAAAGAAAAGGCCGTGGACCTTGACGGCGGGACCGATCCGGGATACTTAGCAACACCGTTTTTTGCTCGATCGGCAGCCGCGGGACCGGCTCGATCCTGCGCGGGAGGATGGTCGAGCGGAGAATCAGGCCCCGGGGCGACGTGCGCCGGCATCATCCAGGATGGAGAAGGTGTCGAGCATGGTCGCATTCGTTCTGCGACTGGTTCTGCTCACGGGAATCTGGCTGGCTGAACCGGGCCAGGTGGCCCCTACACGTCCTTCTCCCCCCTCGCCGCGGACGATCGCTTTCCACGATCAAGCGCCCGTGATGACGACTGTGGTGTCCGAGCACCTGGACGTCTTCGACCAGCCGGATGCAAAGGGCTACGTGATGGGCACGCTGAACCAGGGCGACCGGGTCCGAGTGCGAAAGACCCTCAGAGCGGGTTGGGCCGCCATCGACCCACCTCCGATGGCGATCGGTTGGGTTCAGCGAAGGGCCCTCGACCTGGGCGACGAGCCCGGCGCGGCCGACCCCACGCGCGACCTGGCCGGATCGCGAGCGAGCTTGCCCTCGACCGCCCGGATCATCGGGACTCAGGTGGTGGTCCGTTCCGGCCATCTCCGGGCCAGGCTCCCCGGTCCGCCGTGGACTCAACTGCGAAGAGGCACTCTGGTCCGGCTGGTCGACCGCCCGCCGCTGTCGGTCGGCCGAGGAAATACCGCCACGACCTGGTTGGCGATCGTGCCCCCCGACGGATCGCTCTGCTTCATCCGCTCCGAGGGCATCAATGAGGTGAAACCTCCGACACCTGCGGTCTCCGAGAGGTTGGCAGGCTACCTGGTTGCCGAGGACGATCGCGCTGGTGCTGAGAAGGCCCTCACGGACGCCGTGCCGGCCGACGTCGCCGCCGAGATCCGGCGAATTGACGCGATGCACCACACGATCCTCGCCAGCCAGCCGATCGAGCAATGGCGGTTCGATACCGTCAGGGCTGGCTACCAGACCGTGCTGAAGCGTGCCGGCGACAACCTGGCCGTGGAGGAGGCCCTTCGCGACCGCCTGACCCGGGTCACCCGGCACGAGCAAGCCGCACAAGCCGCGCGGACGATCCAGAAGACTCTGGCCGAGAGCCGGCAGCGCGATCTCCAGGTCGCCCAGATACAGAGGCGGCTGGTGGCGATCGAGCGATCCCGCACCCGCACTTATAGCGCGATCGGCTTCGTCCAGCCGTCCTCGCGCGTCGTTGACGGTCGTAAGCTCCACGCCTTGATCGGCTCGAACGGCTCGACGCTCGCCTACCTCGACATTCCCCCCGGGATCGACCTCAATTCCCTCGGGGCCCGCCGCGTCGGCGTCCTCGGCGTCACCCACTACAACCAGGATCTTGGCACCCGATTGATCACCGTCCGGGACCTGGAGACGCTCGAGTCTCGACGATGAGTTTCCTCGCGTCGAATCTTCGCCACAGGAGGCTTGTTGGCAATCGAAATAGCCCTCTTCATGCAATCCGTCAACGGCCTTCTCGATCATTGCGAGCGTGACTTCCGGCAAGACGACAAGGCCCGGTTCCACGTAGTAGGGCCGACCGATGCTCACGTTGTCCTCCAGAGTTTGCTCCAGCCGCGATAAGTCAACGAATGCCAGCCGGTGTCGAGTCCCATCGGCCAACTCCACGACAACATCGGGGAGATAGCCTCGGAAGGGCATCTCGAACTCGGACTGGGCGTCGAACCCGTCGGGGAGGTGTGTTGAGAGCCGCTGAACGGGAGTTAGCATGACCACCTCAATCGCCCCACACCCAATCGCATCGATTCCGTCTCAGCCGCCGGGCTTCTTCCCGCCCCTTCCTTGGGAACCGCCAACGACTTTCCCTCAAGTACGCGCGAAAAGGCGAAAAGGGGAGCATAGCGAGCTTTAGAGAAAGGCGAAAAGGGGGGACAGAGGCGAAAACGGGGACATTGCAGAATCTTGCCGCAAGATACACAATCTGGATAAGACTGACTTTCCAGAATTGCCCAATCTGCGCAGTCAATTAGCAATGTCCCGAATGCCACGAAGTTAAGCCGCAACATTGTTGTCCAGCAACTCTTTACGTAGTTGACGCCGTGGCTTGGTCATCCGAGAGTACTGTTTCGGGCGGCGCTTCTTCACGCGGGGCTCGACACGACCCGTCCGCTTGGGGACGGTCAAGATCACCGACCGATCCTCGTCCCCTTCGGCGCCCACCAGCCAGCGGACTCTGTCCGTCACGCTCACGCGGTCCGCGGCCACACCCCGGGCCTTGGCCGCTTCGCACGCCACCGATCGCACCAGGTTGTACACCAGCATGAACACCGCCAGCTCCTTCAACACTCCATCCACTGTCTTGCACTTGAGCACATCCATCTTCATCGTGATCTTCAAATCTCTCAGATAAACTTCCACTTGCCACCGCCGGAAGTACAATTCCGCCAGCTCCTTCGCCGGGTACACTGCCGCGTCCAGGAGCGTCGTGACCAACGTGACCTCGCCCACACGATATCCCGGCGTGTAGATCTTATAACGCAACTCACGTACCGTGATCTCTCCTTGCAGTGACGTATACTCATCCTTGGGAATCCACCGTGGATGAGACTTGGGCTTGGACCAGACGACCACTTGATCCCAGTCCCCCTGCGCAGCACCCACCGCGAGTGTGGCCGGATCGTCGCCTCATGGGGCCGCTTCGCCTTGCCCCGCGGGGCCTGCGGCCGGCCCGGGGTGAAGTCGACGATCTGGCGCTGATGCACACGGAACACCCCGTGGAGGTTGCGGTTCAGGAGGATGGCCAGGTGAGCGTAGGAGCAGAAGCCCCGGTCACCGAGCACGATGTCGCCGGGGAGCAGACCGGAGGTGGCGACGGCACAACGCGCCATCTCGTGCGAGCGGAGCGGCGCCGGCTCGGCCCGCAGGAACAGGCCGGTGGCCAGGTCGAAGAGTCCCAGGAACTTGGCGACCGGGAAGCCGCAGCCCCGCCGCTGACCGCTGGGTTGGCCGAAGGCCTCCTGCAACTCGGGGGTGTCGGGCATCGAGAAGCTCGACCCATCGGCGAGCCAGACCCGGTGGCCGTGCCAGGTCGATTGGGCCGTCGTCGAACTCCGGAGGCTCTCGGCGATCCGCGCGGCGAGGCGGCGGAGGACCGCCAGGGGGAGCCGCTTCCGCGCGGCACAGTAGGCGGCATCCGTGAAGTTCCAGTGGCCGAAGTGAACCACGTGCGAACAGGCGGTGTTGCCGTGAAGGATCTGGAGGATGAAGAGGTAGACGGTAGTGACCGGGTCGAGCATCCGCTTCCGCCAGGAGTATTTCTCTTGCTTGCATGCCTGCTCGATGGCGTTGGGGGAAAGTTCGGCGGCAAGGTCTTGCTTGAGACGGTCTAAGATGGTGACGATGCGTAGCGGCACGGGAGGGCTCCTTCGGGGTCTGGATGGCTATGGACGACCACCAGATTGCCCGGAGTCCCTCCCTTGCTCAAGATGCTACAAGTTGTTCAGAAGGCAGGGTTTGTGCACTAACTTCGTGGCATTCAGCAATGTCCCCTTTTCCCTTCCCAATGTCCCCTTTTCCCTTCCTGGATAAGATAGGGTTCTCCAAACCCCCCAGACTGCGTCGAGAATTAGAATGTCCCCTTTTATTCCGACGAGGAGGTGATCTACATCACTAATGCCGAGTTGCCAATGATTCTCCCACGAGCGACGCACTTACTGCCTTCATACAACTCGAACTCCCGCCCTTCACGAAGCAATTCGTGCGGAGCCTCTGGGACAAGAAAATGTACGTCGGCAATCCACTTGAACTCTGTGCTAAGCGGTTCGTTCTTAACAACAACCAGGGACCATGATGCATCAACTGGAGGCCACGGGTCGTCAACAAATCGCACTTCTGTGGTATAGGGTGGAACACCAACGCCTAGTGGCGGCTTGGTTCTCCCGCCCTGATCTTTAGGAATCCATTCAACGAGAGCTTCCTTCGTGACCATCTCGATTACTCCAGGGGGCGTGGGACAAGCGTTGGCAAGTCATCGTTGTGAACGTACCGAGCAGGGCCAAGGCGATCGAGATTAGGCCGAGTAGCCAAACTTGGTGCGTTGTTAGGAATGTCCACCTCAACGAGACGGAATTTCCCGTCTGGATACAAGGACTTCCCGTGGGCTTGTGCCCCTTCGATGGAGTCGGCAAACCACTTGCCTTCGAGCGACTTCGGTCCCTGTCCTAGCTTGCCAGTTGCAAGGATGTCCTGATACTCGGCCTCACTCACTGCCCGGTAAGCTCGGGTAGAGCCCTGCGGCACCGGGACACTGTTTGGACGAAAAGTCTTTGGAGCTGGACAGGGACTTGCACCTCGGAGGGGCCGTTTCGCAAGGCGTGGGGCCCGCTTCGCCAAAGCCGGTCCCAGCCTCTTGCCCACCGCCGGTACTACGATAATCGTGGCGGCATAGGACGCGACCTCACCCTGCCCTTCGGGCGTCGAAAGCTTTTCGCGACCGCGTCGCCGACCACTTGGCGCGTTGCTTCAGATAAGCAGTAGTTTCCTGGAAAAACTCCACAGAATCTGAGCAGACGTACCGTATTGAAAGCGGCGTCTCCTGGGCGGAACCTGCCAGGTGGTAACTCACCATCAGGCCCTGCACCAGGAGACACGCCATGACTGAAGCTACGCTGACCTGGTCCATCTGGCAAGCGTTGCTCAACGCCTTCGCTTGCTGCTTCACCCGCCGCGGCTTCCCCCACTTTGCCGAGTGGATCACCGCCATGGCCCTCAACGTCGAGGAGCATACCATCACCCAGTCGGTCCTGGCCTTGGACCAACCCGGGGCCTGGAAGACCCTGGAATGCTTCGCCGAGTACGGCGGCTGGCACTCCGACCGCGTCACCTGGGGGCTGACGCGTCTGATCGAGACCGCCCCGGGCCGCGTCTGGCACGGCTACCGGGTCTCGGCCGTCGATGACACCAAAGCCCATCGCTCCAGCCCTCACGTTTGGGGGACCTGCACCTTCCACGAGTATACGGCCCGCTGTCCCAACCGGGCCGGGACCGTCCGGGCCCACAACTGGGTGGTCCTGGGCGCCTTGCTCCATGAACAGGCCAAGCCAGCCTGGTTCCTGCCGATCGCCGGCTATCTCTACTTCCGCCAGTCGCAGTTGCCGGCCGAGCCCGGTGAACCCGGCGGCACCGCGCCGTTCCAGACCAAGTGCGACCTGGCCGTCGCCTTGCTCCGCGCCGAGGCCGGATCATCGCCGGTAAGCACTTGGGCGTCTTCGACGGCGGCTACGCGTGCGGAGCGTGGTCCGGCGGTTGGTCCGGCCCGAGGACGGGTTGCCCCGGATCGAGTTCCTCACCCGGTTGCGCCACGACGCCCGGCTGTTTGCCTTGCCCCCGCAGGAGTCCCCCAAGGGGAAGCGCGGCCCCAAGCCGAAGTGGGGCAAGAAACTGCCCCCGCCCCGTCAAGGAGGCCGCTGGGCCGGGCCGTGGCACGTCGGTTTCGCCTTCGTCTACGGGCGGATGCGGCGGATTCGCTGGAAGGAGGTCGTCTGCCTCTGGCGGGTCTTGGGACACGAGGTGCCGGTCAAGGCGATCGCCGCCGAGGTCGAAGGGTACAAGAAGCGGTTCACCCTGGTGACCTCGGCGGTGGAGCTCACGGGGTCGCAGATGGTGGAGCTGTTCGCAGCCCGGTTCCGTCAGGAGGACGGCTTCCGCGACCTGAAGCAACGCCTGGGCTGGGAGGAGTGCCGGGCCTGGACCAAGAACCCGATCGAGCGGACCACCCAGGCGCAATGGGTGACGATGAGCCTGCTGCGACTGTTGCAGTTCCGCCTGGAGGCGACCGGGGAACAGGACTGGTGGATCCGGCCGCCCTGGAACCCGGACAAGGATCGGCCGAGCGTGCTGGACGCCGAGCGGCTTCTGCGGCGGCATCGCGGTGAAATTCAGCGCTTTCTCTCGGAATGGCTGGGAACTGCAGAGAAATCCGAGGGGGCTGTGGCATGAACCGAGTGTAAGGGCGTCCTCAGCGGGCATCGGATGGTGCTCCCGCAGCCGATGCGGCAGGTAGAACGGCTCGGTGACCAGGTTGAGCCACCGCGGCGACGCAGTTGGTGCGCACCGGGCCGCGATTGTGAAGTTTTTCTTGGAAACTACTGGATAAGGGACTGTTAAAAAATAACTTGAACAATCAGTGTCTCACACTTTCGGTGCTATAGTGTAATTCCATTCGCCATGGAAGGATGCCTTCTCCAGTAGGATTGTAGCGAATTCTTCATCGGAGACCTTACGGCCCGTCCTATAGGCGTTGGTATCCAGTTCCGCTTGGATTTGTAACCCTGCCTTTGTCGTCGTGTTGCTTATCAAGTTCACGACGATAGCCCGCGAGCGTAGCGGCTTGCCGCGCCAGTTCTGGGTGATGTGGCAGAACATCCGGTGCTCGATCTTGTTCCACTTGCTCGTCCCGGGCGGGAAATGGCAGACCGAGATCCGCAGGTTCAATTCGGACGCCAGGCGCTGCAACGCCACTTTCCAGAGCCGTGACCGATAGCCGTTGCTGCCCCCGGCATCTGCGGTGATCAGGAGCCGACGCGCCCGGGGATAGGCCCTCGACCCCATCTCCTGCCACCAGCGCCGGATGCTCGCCCCGGCGAAGTCGGCGGTGTCGTGGTCGACGCCGACGCTCACCCACCCCTCATTCCGCCTTAAGTCATAGACCCCCTCGGGAATGGCCTTGCCCAGTTGCTTGTCCGGGAAGTCCTTGGCGCGGACCTCTTCCGGGTGGCCACGGCGATGCCATTCCCGCCCGGGATTGCGGAAATCCCCGATCAATTCCTTCTTTTTCGCATCGACCGAGACGACCGGTTGGCCGTCCCGTTGGAAGGCATGGACTTGCCGATTGATATACTCGAACTGAGCGTCGCGATCGGGATCGTCCTCCCCCTCCTTGGTCTTGCGGTTGGCTTGCAAACTGTACCCCCAGTCATCGAGCAGGGCGGCGACGGTCGGGTAGGTCACCGGATGACCTTGGGCGGACAGCTCCTCGGCCAGTTTTCGCGTGCTCTTGGAGGTCCAGAACAAAGGCGATTGAGGGTCCCCCCTCGTGGACGATTCGACGAGGTCACGCAAGGCGGTGAGCAGGGTCGGGTCATCTTGCTCGACGAGATGGCGACCGCCGCCGGGTGCCCGGACACGTTCGGGCGTCAGGTCCATCTCAGGATGGTCCAGCCGTCGCCGCAGCTCGCGTCGGCCAGCCCAGATCGTGGTGCGGGACAGTCCCGTGGCTTCGGCCACGAGGCTCACGCCACCGCGACCCAACGACTCGGCCTCACACGCGGCCCATTGACGGCGCAGTGCGCTCGGTCATGAGCGGCTGTAGCAACAGATATTTCGCCCGCACCGCTTCCATAGTACCGGTCTTACTCATACAATAATCGGGGTGCAAGATGCGTGCCGAGACACAACGAAATTGTTCAAGTTATTTTTTAACAGTCCCCTAGACTCGAATCGGCACACACCCAATCGCATCGATTCCGTCTCAGCCGCCGGGCTTCTTCCCGCCCCCTTCCTTGGGAACCGCCAATGACTTTCCCTCCAGCAGCGCATCGATCTCCTTGGCCAGCGACTTGTGGAGGGGCTCGGCGGCCTCGTCGTTGTAGCCCACGTGGGCTGACTGCACGATCCCCTTGCCGTCGAGGATGACGAGCGTGGGATAGCCCTCGACTTCGAACGCATTGCCGACCGAGTTACTCGGGTCCAACCCGATCCGCCCGACCGGGCTGCCCGTCAGCGTGATCTTCTTGGCATCCAGGGTCTTCTCGACCAGCTTGCGGATCTCCGAGAGTTCGGTCGGGCTCGGAGTCCTGGCTCAGCGCGACGATCACGACGTCTTTCTTGGACGAGGCGTAGGACTCGATGAGCTTCTGGATCTCGGGCAGTTCCATCAGGCATGGGCCGCACCATGTGGCCCAGAAGTCGATCAGGACGACCTTGCCGGCCAGCTCGGCCTTGGTGACCGTCTTGGTCTTCCCTGGCCCGTCGAGCAGGGTGAGTGAGAACTCGGGGGCGGGCTTGCCGATCTTCTCCTCGATGGCGTGCTGAGGGGCCGGGCCTCCACCGGGCTGATCCTTCAGCGATTCGATGTGCGTGAAGCCTTTGGGAGGTACGAAGGCAAACGACCGATCCTTGGCCGCCGGGGTCGAGACGGTGCCGGCGGTCCAGCCGAACTGTTCGATCGAGAGGGTCTGGCCGGGCGGGGCACTCTTGGCCAGTTCCGCGGGGTCGATCTTGAGCTCGATCGCGGTGAGTAGCTTGGTGGACGGATCGACCTTCAGGAGGAGGTCGGGCCCCTCCACCAGGTTGATGAGGAGTGCCGAGCCCTCGGCCTTGCCGCCGCCGGCGGTCGCCGGAGCGGGCTGGATCGAGCCCCCCATCTGGTCGACCAGCACGTCCGGATTCGTCCCGGTCAACAGGTTCAGCAGTACGGACATCGGTGCGGCGGTCGGTCCTCCGAAGAGTACCGCACCGATCGGCCCCTCGCGAAAGGTGTTGATGCCGATGGACTCGGGTGCCGGAGCCGTCGTGTACCGCTTCAGGGACTCGACGACTATCGGTCAGGATCTTACCGTCGCTGATGAGCCGGGCCACTCCGGCGTCGAGGTCCACCTTGTTGGGCCGTGCGAAGGCGAGCTTCAGAGGCCGGACCTGCCTTGTGGACCTTGCCTCCGAGCGTCATCGCGATCACGAACTCGCCCTGGTCGGAATAGGACGACAGGGAGCGGTACGCCTTCGAGACCTGTTCCAGGAGTGCCCGGGCCGCGGGGTCGTCTGGGCGGGGTGCCTTTGTCTTGGAATCCTGGGCCAGTCCCGATCCGCCCAGCCCGAGCGACCATGGCGCCGCAACAGGGCCAGTCCCACCGCCCATCGCCGGCGCGGCTGCACCATCCGATCGAAGAACATGAAGGTCCCTTCGCAGAAACAGGGGAAGCCGGACGATGACCGCGACGGGGCACGAGATCCGCCCACCCGCCCGGCGAGGAGGTTTGAGGTTATTGTATGGCCCGGTCGGGACTCACGTCGAGCCTTCGGCGCCGTCGTCGTGGCCGTTGCCGCAGCAGGAGCGCGCCGGCAGGAGGTGCCCCATCTTGTCTCGCTTGGCGTCGAGGTAATCGCGCCGTTCGGCCCGATCGGGTGCGATGATGGGGACCTGGTCGACCACTTTCAGGTCGTAGCCGTAGTAAACGAACGCGTCGGTCTTCTTCGGGTTGTTCGTCAGGAGCCGGACCCGGGAAAGGCCCAGGTCCTTGAGGATTTGAAGGCCGATGCCATAGTCGCGCGGGTCGGCGCGGTAACCCAGGGCCGTGTTCGCCTCGACGGTATCGAGCCCCTTATCCTGGAGGTTATAGGCGCGGATCTTCTCGATCAGGCCGATCCCCCGCCCCTCCTGCGGCAGGTAGATGAGTGCGCCGACACCCTCGGAGCCGATCATCTCCAGGGCCATGCGGAGCTGGTCGCCGCAGTCGCACCGCAACGAATCGAGCAGGTCGCCCGTGAAGCAGGAGGAGTGCAGCCGCACCAGGGGCGCTTCGACCGAGCCCAGGTCGCCCATGACGAACGCCACCGGCTCGTTGCCCGGTTCGTGCTGCACGCGATAGCCGATGATCCGGCCGCGTCCGTAAACGGTGGGCAGGTCCGCCTCGGCGACGCGCTGCACGAGCTTCTCGCGGAGTGCGGCGGTACTTGATCAGGGCCTCGATCGAGACGATCGGCAGGCCGTGCTCGCGGGCGATCTCGTGCAACTTCTCGAGCCCGGCCATCTTGATCCCATCGGTGATCTCGCAGAGGATGCCGGCGGGTGTCAAGCCGGCTAGCCGGGCCAGGTCCACGGTCGCCTCGGTATGCCCGGCGCGGCGGAGCACGCCGCCCTCCTTGGCCACCAGGGGAAAGAGGTGGCCGGGACGAACGAGCTCTTCGGGCTTCGTGGTCGGGTCGATGATGGCCCGCACCGTCCGCGCCCGCTCCTCGGCGCTGATCCCCGTGCGACACGACCGGTGATCCACCGGGACCGTGAACGGAGTCTGGTGCGGCGCCGTGTTGTGGTCAACCATCGGGCGGAGCTGGAGCCGGGCCGCGATATCGGGCATGATGGGCATGCACAATTGCCCCCGCCCATGTGTGATCATGAACTCGACCGTCTCGGGCGTGACTTTCTCCGCCGCCGCGATGAAATCTCCCTCGTTCTCCCGATCCTCGTCGTCCACGACGATGATGATCCGACCCTCCTTCAGGGCCTGGATCGCTTCCTCGATCTTCGAGAGTTCTTCATTCATGATCGATTCCTGACCGCATGGATGCATCGTCGAGCCAGGCACTTTCAGCCGGTGAGCAGGCTCTATCCCATGGCTCCTCTTTGCACCTATTGTACTCGCCCGGTCCAGTCCGGTGCCGCCCCGTTCCGACTCGACCACCGTCGATACGAGGGATCGCGGATTCGTCTCGAGCTCCGCGGTGGTGGTAGAATACCCAGCGTACTCACAGCGGCCGTGGCCGCCAAGACGAGGAGGAACGCCGCATGTTGACACCAGGAGCCCGGTTGCGTGCGGCCTGGGCGGCCGGTCCGATCATGATCCCGGGTGCGTTCAATGCGCTGGTGGCGAAGATGGCCGAGCGACTGGGCTTCCAGGCGGTCTACCTCTCGGGCGGCGCGCTCTCGGCCGGCTGGGCCGGCCTGCCGGACATCGGCCTGCTGACCCAGACCGAGTTCGCCGAACAAGCGGCGGTCCTGGCCCGCGCGACCGCGCTGCCGGTCCTCTGCGACGCCGATACGGGCTTCGGCGAGGCCATCCACGTCGAGCGGACCATCCGGCTCTACGAGGAAGCCGGAGTCGCCGGCCTGCATCTGGAAGACCAGGTCTTGCCCAAGCGTTGCGGCCACCTCTCCGGCAAGGGGCTGGTCGATCCCTCTGCGATGGCGGCCAAGATCCGCGCGGCCGTGGCCGCCCGCCGCGACCCGGATTTCGTCATCGTGGCCCGGACCAACGCGCGGACCGTCGAAGGCTTCGACGCGGCCGTCGGCCGCGCGCAGCAGTACCTCGCCGCCGGCGCCGACATGATCTTCCCCGAGGCCCTGGAGTCGGTGGAGGAGTTCGCCCGCTTCGCCCAGGCCGTCCCGGCTCCTCTCCTGGCCAACATGACCGAGTTCGGCCGCAGCCCGCTCGTCCCCTTCGACGAGCTGGCGTCCCTGGGTTACACGGCCGCGATCTATCCGCTCACGGCCTTCCGCGCCGCCATGCGCGCCGCCGAGCAGGTCCTGGAAACGCTGCTCGAGCAAGGGACGCAGCGCGATCTCCTCCATCGGATGCAGACCCGCACCGAGCTGTATGACCTGCTCGGGTATTCCGACTGGGAGCGGCGCGATCAGGCGTATTTCACGGCTGCGCCGAACGATACCGCTGGTCGCCCTTGAGAGCGGGTGTTTCGCTCACAATGAGTCTGGCCGCCAGATCCCCCACGCGGCTGTATCAACGACATTGACGTTGCGAGCCCAGTGAAACGTCCCCGACTCGGCACGGAACCCCGCCCGAGCGTCCTCCAGGACAAATCGCCAACTCGAAGGGTCGTGTCGGATCATCGGAATCGCGGCGATCTGGATTGCCTGAGGCTGCCACGAAGTCGGGCCGGCCAAGAATCGGCAATAAAAGAGCACGATCGCCAGATTCTCACCCGCCGGGTCCCCAACGACCAGTTGGAAGCATTGGCATGGAGGACCAAAACCCCACCATCGCGCTCCGGCATCGGCCAGGGATGCGAGTGCCTCGTTAGCCTCGGCAACCCAATCGATCCAGGCCCGTTCGGACCCGGAGATCGAGGACTCACTCATCCGAACCGCCCTCCTCGCTCATGATCGGAGCACCCAGGGAAGACTAAACTCCGATAATCGACTCGACCGGAACGCCTATCAGTCGAAAAAGCCAAGTGCGCAGTCCCACAGAACCCGAGCAACATGCCTCATCGGGCCGAAGAAGTAGCGGGTCAGCTTCAGAAGGCGCACTCGTGACCCAGCAGTTTCACCCAAGTCCTGGCCCGTCCGTGGCTCAGCCCCCAGGCCGCGAACTTCTCGTTGAGTTGTCACAGGGAAAAAACCCGGGCAAATGATCGAACACGACGCGCCTATCGCAGACCGCCACCAGCGTGTTTTTCGTATCCATGAGCTGCTTTCCCTCGCTACTCGATCCGGCCTATCGGAGTTTCGGGCCCAAGCTCCGCGGTCTCTTCCGAGGAGCCAACATCGCCCTTGGTCAGGTTCAGCGGAGCGGCCGTCAACCCGCGGACCGAACATGATGATCGCCATGCCGACGAGCGTAACCAACACTCCGAGCAAGTCCCATCTGGCTCGGGCCACGCCATCGATGGCCCAGAGCCAGAACACCGCTGTCGCGATGTAGACCCCGCCGTATGCGGCGTAGACTCGACCCGACGCCGTTGGGTGAAGGGTCAACAGCCAGGCAAACACAGCAAGGCTCAGCGCTGCTGGAACCAAGAGCCACGGGGAGCCGCCCTTGCGGAGCCACCTGTACGGCAAGTAGCAGCCGACCAGCTCAGCAACGGCCGTGGCCAAGAACATCAGGGCGATTCTCAGGACGCTTGCCACCCGGAGTTCCTCCGCCGTCGATGGCCCGGACCCTGCGGACCGGCCCGCCGATCATCAGCAGCATTGTACCAGACCAGCCCCAGTGACGGGCCGAGTCCGCTGGAGAGACCGGTCGAGCCGACTTGTCTGGATCACGGCTCTGAAGGATCGGTGGTGACCACGATTCCTGGAGCGTCGGGCGATTGACCGGCCGTTGGCATCTGATAGAGTAGACGAACGATCCGCGCCGGCAACGGTGTGGGTCCTTAAACGCGGGGGACGTCGCGAAGCGGACGCCGAATGATGGCCTGCCGGTTCGTGCGTCTCTCAAGATTAAAATGAACGATGCCAGGACTTTCAAACCGCGTGTCCCGAGAGGTCTTTCGAGGGCGAGTCAAGGCGGTCGCGAAGGCCGGGCGCCGACAACATTCCAAACGATTTGAACTGGCGACGAGGATCTCTCGCGTGTCGGAAACCTGGCCCGGACTGATCGGGGCACTGGCCATCCTCTGGACGGCGGTGTGCCTGCGAGTGAGATACGGCCTCTCGGCGGTTGGTCTCGGTGCGAAACGCGCACCGGGAATTGCCGGCGAGCAGGCCATGGGTCGGCTGGGCCCTCGATTCCTACGCGTGTTTCGCGGCGGGCTTCTCGCCGCTTCGACGGGCACCTGGGTTTCGGTGTTTGACCCGCTTTCTTGGCGAGATGCCCTCGCGACGAGGGCTGCGTTCTGGATGCGGATCGAGCTGTGACGACGGTGTTGATCCGAGATGGGAACCTTGCCACACGATCGAGCCGCCCGGCCGAGAGCGGCGAGTGCGGCGACTGCTTGTTTGAGACGTTGACGGCGTGCCTGTCCTCTCTTCGTCCCTTGATTCCAGGGTTGTCCGATCCGAGTCGGACACACCATCGGGCATCGCCCCTTCGGCTGGTGCCGGGACCTCAAAGAGCTCGCGCGGTAGCCGACCGGCTCGGTTCCCTCCTTGTCGCGGGGGTGCTGCGCTCCGGGTCGCGAAAGGCCGGGCGGTCCCAAGAGGTCAATACGGCTCCCGTGAATGGGTTCGTCGGACTGCTCGTTGGTCTTCTTGGTGGAATCGTCGCGGTGTTGATCATCGCGCGATGGAAGGCCCATCTCGCGCGCGGGCTTGCCGCGCAGATCATCGCCGACGCCCATCGTGAGGCGGAAACCATCAGCCGACAGGCGGACCTCGCCACCAAGGAAGAGGCCCTCCGCCGCCGGGAAGAGATCGAGACCGAGGCCGACACCATGCGCCGCGAGATGCGCGAACAGGAGAAGCGGCAGGAGAAGCGCGCCGACTTGCTCGACCAGAAACTCGATCTCATCAACAGGAAGGAGCGAGAATTCGAGTCCATCCAGCGTCAGATTGCCGAGCAGCAGGACGAGTTGCGGACCCAGAACGTCCAGGTCCGGCGGGTCTTGGCCGATCAGGTCGAGGCCTTGCATCGCATCTCCCGCCTCTCCCCCGACGAGGCGCAGTGAGCTGCTCCTGAAACGCGTTGAGGAGGATCTTCACGGAGAAGTTGGCGGCCTGATCCTGAAGCATCAGGCGGTCCGTCCGCGAGAGCTGCCAGCAGAAAGCCCGAGAAATCCTGACCACAACGATCCAGCGTTATGCCGCCTCGCATACCGCCGAGGTGACGGTTAGCACCGTCAACATCCCCAACGACGAGATGAAAGGCCGGATCATTGGCCGAGAGGGCCGGAACATCCGTGCCTTCGAGAAGGCCACCGGGGTCAACGTGATCGTGGACGACACGCCTGGCGTCGTCATCGTCACCGGCTTCGACAGCATCCGGCGTGAGATCGCCAAGATCGCGCTGGAGCGGTTGATCCAGGACGGCCGCATCCACCCGACGCGGATCGAGGAGATCGTCAAGGAGACCCAGGAGGAGCTGGAGGAGCACATCCGGCGGCTCGGGCAGCAGGCGGCCCTGGAAGCGAACGTCATCGGACTCCACGAGAAACTGCTGGACTACCTGGGGCGGCTCCATTTCCGGACCAGTTACTCTCAGAACGTCCTGAGGCATTCGCTGGAAGTCGCGTTTCTCACGGGCCTTCTGGCCGAGGAGCTGGGGCTCAATGGGGCCCTCGGAAGGCGTTGCGGACTGCTCCACGACATCGGCAAGGCCGCCGATCACGAGATGGAGGGAGGCCACCCGTTCGTCGGGGCCGAGCTGACGCGCCGCTACGGCGAGTCGAAGGAGGTCATCCACGCCGCACTCGGACATCACGACGACCTCCGCGTCGAGACCCCCTATACCATGCTCGTCGCGTCGGCCGACGCCATCAGCGCCAGCCGCCCTGGGGCGCGTCGCGAGACCCTGGAGAAATACGTGCGACGGCTCGAGGAACTCGAGACCCTCGCCCTCGGCTTCCCCGGGGTCGAGCACGCCTACGCAATCCAGGCCGGTCGCGAGGTCCGCGTGATCGTCGACAGCCAGCAGCTCGACGACGCGGCGTCCGCCAAGGTCTGCCGGGACATCGCCCATTCGATTCAGCGGCAGTTGACCTACCCCGGCGAGGTCAAGGTCACCGTGCTGCGCGAGACCCGGTCGGTCGAATTCGCGCGATGAGCCCGTCCCTGTGAACGCCTGACCCAAGGGCCCCGACCGCCCAGTCAACAGCCGAATCGCGACAGCGATGCAAGCGATCAGTATTATGAACGAATGAGTATGAAAATGCCGCTAAAAATCTTGTTCATTGGCGATGTCGTGGGGGCACCGGGCCGGAAGATCCTCGGCCAGGTCTTGCCGCGGCTCATTCCGCGATGGGGCCTGGGCCTGGTCGTATGTAATAGTGAGAACGCCGCTGGCGGGTCCGGGCTGACTCTGCGCTGTTACGAAGAGCTCGTCGAAGCCGGCGTGGACGTCATGACGATGGGCGACCATGTCTACCGCAAGGATGAGATCTTCCAGATCTTCGAGAAGACCGGTGCCGTGCTCCGGCCGGCAAATTTCCCCGAGGACTCGCCCGGCCCGGACCTCTCGCTCGTCACCGCCCGCGATGGGACCCTGGTCGCGGCATTCAGCGTGCTGGGTCGCACCTACATGCGACCGGTGGATTGCCCGTTCCGCGCCGCGGATCGGATCCTCGACCGGATCGGCGGCAAGACACGCGTGGTCATCGTAGACGTCCACGCCGAGGCAACCAGCGACAAGCAGCTCCTGGGTCGTTACCTCGACGGCCGGGTCTCGGCCGTGCTTGGCACTCACACGCACGTCGCCACGGCCGACGAGCAGGTCCTCAAGAGCGGCACCGCCTACCAGACCGACGTCGGCATGACCGGGCCGCACGACTCGATCATCGGCCGCCGCTATGACCGGGTCCTGTCCGCGACACTGACCTTTGTCCAGAACTACTTCGACGTCGCCACCGGTGACCCACGCCTCAATGGGGCCTTGCTGACCGTCGATCCCCAGAGCGGCCACACCCTCACCATCAGCCGCGTCAGCATCAACCAGGAGGAAGCCCAGCGGCTACTCACCGACTCCTCCGCTGCCGCGGACCACCAAGAGCCGTGAAAGGCAGTATCTGATCGAGATCGAGGGCCTCGGCATCGACGAGATCGTCGCCGGCGTGTTCAATCCGGCAGAGTTGTTCGCGAATGTCAGGAAGAATCTCGATCGGCTGTAGCCTCACGAGGGGAGAATCCGGTCGCCGAGCATCCGGCCCTCGCCCGCCAGCCGCTCGAGATGTTGCAGGCCGCGCACGAGTCCGCTCGTAACGGCCCGCGGATCGTCGAATCGGCGCCCTTCGAGATAATGCCAACGGACCCAGTGCTCCCCGATGAGGAGGGCCGACGACGACTCGAAGGCACCGATGAGGGCGGCCTCCGCGACCTCCAGCGGGCGGACACTCTCGTACGCGGCCAGGGCCTCGGACCGGGCTGACCGATCGCCGTCGAGCCACTCAACGATCAGCCGCGAGAGGTCGCCGGCCACGCAGTCGACGTCCATCGCACCGAAGTCGACCAGGCCGCTGACGCGGTCGCCCTCGAAGAGGAAGTGCTCCGGTCGGGCGTCGCGAAGGCAAGGCTGGAGGATCGTCACCCGGCCGGCCGACTCGCGAAGTGGTTCGACGAGCCGGGGCGCGACGATCCTGGCCAGTCCGACCCATCGCATGGCTGTATCCCGACACTGAGCCTCGTCTGGCTCTCCCGCCCGTGCGACGGCCTGCTCGAGTGTGTCAAGGCCACCCTGGATCAGGTGAACGGTCGATTGATATCGATGCACGAGTCCCGTCGAGGACCCCTCTCGTCGCTCTGCGGCCAGACGCTCATGCAACGCGGCCAGGGCCGCGAAGGCCGATCGCAGGCGGCCCGACGCTGGCGGACAGGACCGGTCCGGCTCACCGGGGAGCCAGCGAGTGAGCTCCCAGAACCGGCCGTCATACTCCTGGAGCGTGCGTCCGCCGCGATCCGGAATCGGCCCCGGGATCAACCCCAGCCCGACTGTGAGAGCCAGCCATCGATGAACTTGCTCCAGGTGCGCACGGATCGGTCCATCGGACGGCCAGGCACGCAAAACGAGCAGGCCGTCTCCGGCGCGGTATCTCCAGAATCGTGCCCCGCTGAGACCGCCGGCCCCGCCCAGAAACTCGGGCTCGGCCAGCGGATGGTACCGCGGGGGATAACGCGCCAGGATCTCGTCGATTCCACGAACACTCACAATCCGCTCGCCTCGACACCTGTGCGACCCTCAGTTCAACTCGGTCCTGCTCCTCGATTGCCCGCGCCTGCAGTGCCACAAGAGCGATCCTGAAACGATCGCTGACCAGGGCCTGTACGGCTTTGTCGCCAGCCTCCGCGGGCGGGATGTCCGAGAGATCGATCGGTGGTCCGAAAATCACCCGAGCCCGGGATGGCGTGAGCAAGGAGCTGACGATCTCGTTGGTCGGAGGCGTCCCGATAATGTACGCCGGCACGACCGGCACCCGAGCTCGGATCGCGATGTAGGCGCACCCCGGCTTCATCTCATCGAGCCGTCGACCCGAGGCCGGAACGATATGGCCCTCCGGGAAGATTGGCAGGACACGGCCGTTCTCGAGCGCCTTCAGGGCCGCCCGGATCGCCGCAAGGTCCCGCCCGTTGCGATTGACCGGAATGCAGCCGATGTACGAGCAGATCCCGCGGAGCCACGGTGACTCGTAAGTACTCTCGGGCGATCATGAACCCCAGAAGACGATGGCACGAAACCTGGAGCAGCGTGTGGTCGATCCCGCAGGTATGGTTCGAAATCAGGATTGCCGGCCCAGACTGCGGCAACGACGCGCAACCCTCAACGCGTAGTTGATGCCATACGATGCAATACAGCTTCATGGCCCAGTAAAGCGCGCGCAGCGGCCCGTGGATCTCGGCCATCGCATCGGGCGGCGGACGACGGGCAGCCGCGGCGAGGAGATACCAGGGGAGCACAAGGAGCAGGCCGGTCAGGAAGACGAGAATCCAGGGACTCATGGACCATTTATCTGCAAAGCAGGCTGGTTTTGCAAGAAAGTTAAGACCTGATGCATCGTCTCCGATGGATATCTACAGAATACTTCGTAGCATGTGCTCAGGGATTGATGGGGGCGTGATCGAATTGTGCGGCGCGAAATTCGCCGGGAAAGTCCAGGGGACAGGGGTGAGCAACAGGACGTCCAGGATCGACAGGGAATCGGGAAGGTCGCTGCCGGATTGAGAGAATTGCCTGATCTCGCGGTTGAGGCTGCACGCTATCGTCGTCAAGGCCGGGGCGCCAAGGTCAGGAAACGAGGTCGGGCTCAGGCCGCTGCCCGCACGTGCCTGGCGAGGCTGTCGACCAGGTCACTGACAGATCTCAGCGTTGTAATTTCGTCAGGGTCGATTTCGACTCCGAATTCGTCTTGAAGTCGGAGGATGACCGCGACCAGGTCGAGCGAATCGAGTGCGAGGTCTTCGAGCAGCAGGGAGTCTGATGTGATCGTCGTAAACGCGCGCCTTGGCCGAGATGCTCCGGATCGCCTCGGAGATGATGTCCATCAGATTGAAGGGGAGAGAAGCGGCTCGATTGCCGGTTGGTTTCATGGCACGCCTCGATTGGAGAGAAGTATCGAACTTGAGCTGCACGGCTGCGTATTCGAGATAGTGTTCCTTCCGATCGCCAGATTCCCGGTCGGAACGCTGAACCCGCGACCTGGACCGCCGGAGTCTCAAGGGCGAATCACAGCGCAAGTCTCACGGAATTATCATCGAACCCGTCGCCAGACGGTCTTAACCCAGAAGGGTGCGCGGGGAGAGAAACCGTTCGTGATACAACGACCCTGCGGATCGGGCTGGTACGTCCCGGTGGCTCCCGATTTCACCTCCGTCCGTGGCGACCGAATCTGAGTCAATCGAACGGACTGGTCGGCAGAGGGCCGGCCCCGCTACGCGTGACGATTTAGGAAAAACGAAGTCATCCGTTGCGAACGGGATCGGTTTTTCACTATAATCCGACCCCGTATTGCGATGTGGCAAGGACGTCTCACGTAACGTCGCCGCGACTTACGGCCCCTCGGCGTGTGCCGGCGGGGAGAGTAAGCTAGAGATGTCCCGCCGTACTGCGAGCTTTTCAAGGAGAGCAACTGTGAGGATCAAGCTCGGAATCAAGGCCTGCTCAATCGTTTCGAGCATGGTATTGTCGCTCGTCGTGATCGCTGGCTGCAACGACGAACCCCCCACACCCGCGCGCGACCCCCGGCGCTGGCACCTGGGGCTTCCAAGACGCCACCAGGTGAAAAGGCTGTGACGCCACCGGCGCCGTCGGCACCCAAGGACAAGGAAACGCCGAAGAAGCCTTGATTCGTTGAAGTTCCGGGTGCGGCGATCCGAGGGATCGGATTGGGTTTCCACCTAACTCACTCTCGGGACATCTCCAATCGACCGCGACTGACAACCGGCCGTGTCCCCCATCACAGGGGACACGGCCGGTTCGCCTTCTGACCTCGATAGGCGTTACCTGCCCTACGACTTCGCCTCGAATGACGGGGTTCGACAGTGTACCCACGCCATCAATCGTGATGCGGACCTCATCACCGGCCTCGAGACTGAACTCGTCCGGCGGCACAATCCCGGTGCCAGTCAGCAGGATGACCCCGTTGGGGAACTGATTGTCCCGCCCGAGCCAGTCAATCAAGTCCTCGAACGGGCGTGCCATCCGGGCGACGGACGTCTCACCCTCGATAGACCAGAACACCGGCCCGATGGATCTCCAGGCGGATTCCGATCTCCGCGCGCGCCGGCATGGCGCTCGATAGCGTGATTGACGGCCCGATGGCACAGCAGGCATCATAAACTTTGGCCTGCGGGAGATAGAGCGGGTTCTCCCCCTCGATGTCTCGGGCGCTGACGTCGTTGCCGATCGTGAATCCGACGAGCTTCAGGTTCGGGACTCAAGACCAGCGCCAGCTCCGGCTCCGGCACCGACCACTTCGAGTCGCGACGGACCCGGATCGGTTCCCCAGGGCCCGCGACCCGGCTGGGAGTCGCCTTGAAGAACAACTCGGGCCGGCTCGCCGTATAGACCTGATCGTAGAATGAGGCGCCGCGCTCCGATTCCTCCTGCCGCGCCACCTTGCTCCGCTCATAAGTCACGCCCGGCACCCCAGACCTCCTGATCGTCCAGCGGTGCCAGTAGCTGGACCTGATCCGACCGCAAGCGGAGCGAGCTTGCTACATGCCCGAAGTCGATGGATCTCTGCGTCTGATGTCAGCTCGCATGCAATAAATCGCTGAGACATCGATGGCCGGATGCGAGCGGGATCACGCGATCGTCTTCGAGCAGGCCGACGCGAGGGGTCGGGTCGTCGAGGGTAGTGAACTTGATGAGCCGCATGGTCTTGCGCCTGTTGGTGGTGAAAGTGGCGGCGTGATGGATGGGGCCGAACTCTCCTGATAATCGAGCGAAATCGTGTGGGATCAACGGGATTGCGGGCAAAACGACTCAAGGGACAGCGGCGATTATACCGATTATCATGAAGCTTGCGGTTTTTCCGACGTGACCGTTGCCGATCGGCGGTCAGGATCACCGGACCGAGAGCCGGAGCGGGAGGCGGGGATGTCGGAGCGGATTTTCGTCGTGGGACACGCCGCGGTGACGTGCCTGGGTCGGGACATGGACTCGACCTGGCGTGGCCTGATCGAAGGTCGGTCGGGAATTCGCCGCCACGCCGCGATGGGTTCGGAGTCGTTCCTCCAGGACCTGGGCGGATCGGGTGGAGGAGTTCGGGCCCGGGACGGCGTCGGAGGACCCTGCGATTTCGAAGTTATCGGCGCGGTTTCTCCACCTGGCGATGGCCGCGGCGCGGGCGGCCTGGTCCGAGGCCGGACTCGATCGGCGGGAGGCGGAGCTGGACCCGCATCGGTCGGCCGTGGTTGTGGGCTCGGCATTCGGCGGGCTGGATCTGCTCGAGACCGAGCAGGCCCGGATGCTCAAGCGGCAGAGTCCGTCGATCAGCCCGTACCTGGTCCCGGCGATGCTCATCAATCAAGCCGCCGGGCAGATCGCACAGCACCTCAAGCTTTACGGCCCCGGCGCGGCGCCGGCGAACGCCTGCGCCTCGGGTGGGCACGCGGTCGCCTTGGGCGCGATGTTCCTGAGATCGGGCGAGGCCGACCTGGCCCTCTGCGGCGCAGGGGAGAGCGCTTTCACCGCGCCGATTGTCAACGCATTCGCGACCATGAAGGCGCTCCTGGGCCGGAAGCCGGGCGATCGCTCGGAAGAGGACCCGGCCCAGGCCAGCCGTCCGTTCAGCGGCGACCGAGCCGGGTTTGTCATGGCCGAAGGGGCGGGGGCCGTCGTCCTGGCGACCGAGTCCGCCGTGAATCGGTTGGGACTCGACCCCCAGGCCGAGCTCGTGGCCTGGTGCACCAATACCGACGGCTACCACATGGCGATGCCCTGCCGCGATCGGATCGTCCACTGCCTCACCAACACGCTGGAGCGGGCCGGACTGGCGCCCTCGGCGATCGACTACTATAACGCCCACGGCACCAGCACGATCCTCAACGACCAGGTCGAGACCCAGGTCGTCAAACAGGTCTTCGGCGACGCGGCACGGCGGTTGCCCATCAGCTCGATCAAGGGGGCGCTCGGGCACAGCCTCGGTGCCGCCTCGGCCATCGAGGCGGCCGTCTCCGTCCGTGCCCTCCGCGACCAGCTCATCCCCCCCACGATCAACTATCTTCCCGATCCGGAGCTCGACCTGGATTATGTGCCCATCCAGGCCCGTGCCGCCCGGCTCGATCACGTCTTGACCGCGTCTTTTGGATTCGGCGGCACGAATAACGCCCTGATCCTGAGGAGAACGACAACATGACACCGACCATGACCGAGTCGCCCCAGATCGCCGCGGTGGTCAACGTCATCCGAAAGGCCGCGAAGGTCCCACTCACACGTCGCGATCTCCCCCGACATCACGGCTGGTCGAGGATCTGGCGATCGACTCTCTCGACCTGGTCGGACTGATCCTTCAACTTCAGGATCATTTTGACGTTGTCATCGAGGAGGATGCTGTGCCAAACTTATGCCGGGTCGCCGACCTGGCGGCTTACATGGACGAGCGAAGCGGATCAGCGGGCTCTTGAACCGGGATGTTCCCTCGGCGGACGACATGCGTCCGCGGGCGCACTCTCGGCAGGTCCCGCATGATTGGGTGGGGAGGGGTCGTCGATGGAACGACGCGGGCTCAACATCCGTAAGGGCTTTCTGAAAGATCTGCTTGCCGATCATTCGCGGGCTGCCGTTGCCGATCGCGTCACGGTTCGTCTCGGGCATCGGCCGGATGGAATATCGGGTCTCGCACCGGCTCCGGGCTGCGTTCGAGCAGGCGGTCAACCGGGGCCGCTCGATCCTGGGCTGCCAGTGGGACGTGCCGGCGGTGAGCCGGGAGCTGGCCGGCAATCACGTCTTATGGCGAACGCGGGACTTGCTGCTCGACGGTGTCTCCGATCACCGTGCCCGCGAGATGTTCGTCGTGTCGGGGCGTGAACACCTGGATGCCGCACTCGGGCTGGGTCGCGGCTGCATCGTGCTGGCGAGCCACTTCGGCGCGCATCTCCTGCCGGCGCACTGGCTTTTCCGCGAGAACCTGCCCGTCCGGTTCTTCATGGAGCGTCCCCGGCACATCTCGCGATACCTCGCGCGGCACTTCATGAGCGAGGGGCCGCTCGGTCAGGACAAGCTGTTCATCTCCCGCCAGGGGCTACCGGCCGACTCGGCCAGCTCGATCCTCCGTGCGGCCCGCACACTCAAGGCCGGGATGCTGCTCTACCTCGCCGGTGATGTCCGATGGACCGGCCAGCTCACGGAACAAGCCGAGTTCCTCGGCAAGACGACGCGGTTCTCGACGACCTGGGTGGTGCTGGCCGCGATGACCGAGGCGCCGGTCGTGATGGTCTTCTGCCGGATGGAGTCCGATGGCCGCTACCACATCGAGTTCCGTCCGGCCTTCCAGGTCCCCAAGGACGCCCCTCAGAACGGCGAAACGGGCCGATGGGTCCGCTACTTCCTCGAGGATCCTGGAGGATCAGGTCCGCCGGTATCCGGCCAACAGCAACGACTATTTCTTCTGGGAGGAGCCGGAGAGCCTGGTGGCGTGAAGATCCGGCCAGAAAGTAGGTCAGGCTTTCCAGCCTGACGTCCGGCGCCGACGTCCAGTTCTGTCAGGCCGGAAGGCCTGACCGACGTGCGGATCGAATATCATCATCGGAGACGCGCATGAGCATGGACGCCGCGCCGAGGGGCATGCTGGGCGGGACTGAGACTGCGCAGGCGATGGCCCTGGCTGGTTCTGGCCCTGATGGTGGTCCCTGCCGTCTGGCACGTCCTGGACTTCGACGAAGACATCGACCCGGAGTTCCCGACTGTTGAGCGGCCGTGGTTCAGCGTCGTGCCGCCCGCGGCGTACCGGCTTGCGGAACCGGGAGATACGCTCGATCGGATCGAGATCTACCTGGCCGCGGCGAGCGTGATGCTGGCGGCCGGGGGCCTGGCCGTCGACCGCGGGCGAGGGGCTCTGGCCGGCATCGATGGCGATCGGCCTGGCCGCCTTCTGGTACAGCGCGACGCCGGGCCCGACGGTCGACGGCTGGCACGGCCTGGGCTGGAGGACCATCGCCGATCCCCGTGCGTCCCTCGTCCTGCGCGCGGAGTTGCTCGCCGCCGCCCTCGCGCTGGCCGGCGTCGTGTTGGCGACGGCCTGGCGTCCGCAGGGATCGACTCGCGAGAACTCTGGAGCGGTGCTCGTGCGCGAGGAACGGGCTCGCTCTGGATCGCGGCCCTGGTGCTGGCGGTGGCCCGGCAATTCGAGATCCCGGGCGTCGAGCCACGCGGCTACTGGCCGCGTTGCGCGATGGTCTGGTCGCTCACGGCCTTCGACCTGGGCCTCCTGATTGAACTGGCACCGTGCCTGAAATCGCGGATGAGCCGGCTGGCCATGGGCGTCGCCGCACCGGCCGGATGGCTGGCCCTGGTGGTCCTGGGGATCGACGTGACGTGGTATCACCGCCCCCTGGCTCGGCTCAAGCCGGTCGTCCCGGACCGTATCTACATCAGTGCGATGCCCACCCGCCGCGGCCTGGAGGTCGCCCAGAGTCGCCATCATTTCCGCACGATCATCAACCTCTTCCCCGAGGAGACGGCGCAACGCAGTCCCTTGCTGGGGGACGAGTTGAAATTCGCCCGCGAGCATGGCATTCGTTACGTGGCGAGCCCCTCCGATGCCTCGCCGGACGCCTCGAATGCCTTCCTGAACCAGACCCTGGCGCTGGCCCAGGACCCGTCGGCCTGGCCGATCCTCGTCCATTGCCACGGCTGCATGGATCGTTCGCCCGCCTGGATGGGGATCTACCGATTCCTCGTGCAGGGCCGGCCGCTGGATGAGATCATGCAGGAGATCGAGCGTCACCGGGGATATCGGCCGAAGGCGTCGGTGATCTTGCTCTACAACCGGGTGCTGCCGCCGCGAGCCGGGGAACGCTACTGGGCCGACCCGACCGCCATGCTGCTGCGACGCTGTGCCGCCGGTACGGTTGACTCGATGCAAGGACCAGACGAACCCAGGATGGATCCGGGCCCCGTAGACCTTGGGGAGGCGAAGCGGCCCGGAAGTATTCAAGCTACTGCGCGTCATCTCGGATAAGCAGGCTCGTTGACTCCCCGGCGAAATGACACAGAGAACGCGGCGTAGCAGTTGCTCTCTTTCCACCGAATAGAGCAGGAAAGCTTCCCAAATAACGCGGCCTTCGCAAGTCTCCCAGTCTGCGTCAAGATTTAGTGTCGAATGTCACGTCCTGTAGCTCTAACCTGCTTTTCGCATAGCGGCTTGGGCTTGTCGTCGGGGTATGGTCAACAACGGGTACTGCTTGGGCCGATGCTTCCGAGCCCGGGCTTCACTCGATCGGGGCGATACGCCACTGCGTCGGCCGCGATCGCACTCAACAGGATCGTCCACAGCGTCCGCCGTTGCTGGGGCATCCCTCTCGCAGCCCCACGGGGATCTCCTGTGAAGTCTGCAACGCTCCTTTGAAACTCACCTGCTGCGGATCTCGCCCGTGCTCTTGCGACGCCGCCGCTATCTACGCTCGGTCACATTGTCCCGACGACGTCATCCGATCTCCTTTTGCTCACCATCTCCGGGATCTTGCACCGCAGCTTGTCGATCCCCGAGCTCGATCTTGATCGACCGCGAAGGAATCCATGCCACCGCTGTCGGTCAATAGCCAAGATCCGATGTCCTGTAAATTTCCGAATCCGACAGGGTTGTAGCGAGATCCAACACGCGGATGCGGAAGCGCGGCTTCCCTACGTGAATTCGCATCGGTGACGAGTCTCCATCGGTCTCAGGAATAGTGTTGTAAATGTCTTCGTCTCATCAACTCCTGGGCGCTCTGGCTGCAACCATTCGACGACCTGATCCTCCATGGCCCAACCGCCACCACGCTGGAAGTCGCACGGCCGCCGCTGATGCAGCCGGAACACGCTGTCGCAGACTACGCTGTTTTGGCATCGCAATATCGAAATATGAACGGCAAGAGTAGCGATCACCCAGGGGGACGTCTTGGAGCTGAGCGCAGCGTCCCGCGAGCAGAGGCGCAGGTTGACTCACCCAGGGCCGGCTCGATGCCAGATGTCCGTCAGCGTCACGGCGAGCGATCGACCGAGGCCTTCATGGGACAGGGGATGATGTCCTTCGGCGTTGGGCAGATACGGTGGGGGTGGGCTGCCGTATCCCTCCGAAGTCCGGCAGCTCGGGGGTGTGGTCGCTGCAGAGCTGACAAGACGCATCCCGCTGCAGCGCCGACCGTGGCTGAGGCTGACGGCCTTGCGGAGAGCGCCGGTCGTCGATCATCGCCCATCGGCGCCCAGGGCCTGGCACGGAGCCCTCCCTGCCAGAAGAAGGTCCCAAAGGACTCGGGAGACGATCGTGGCAGAGCGCGCCCTCCTGCGAACGCTACCTGCTGGATGGTGACGGGCAAGAGGCTGGAGGCTCGCTCGGGCATCGAGGGAGTCTCGGAAGGAATGGACGACAGAGCCGGGCGGTGTGGCACAACTGAGCCGATGGAAGACCTCCTTGACAGATTAGGGTCGAACGACGGACCTCATCATCCGGGACGAGAGAGATCGTGAAGCTTTTCGATCCCAGCGACCAGAGCAAGGCGACATGAGAGCCTCAGCACGACACTATGGAAAAGGGGATTGCGTGGCTCAACAGTCCTGGGATTCTCATGCTTGCGTCTGCAGGACGTGCAACATTCGATTGTAGTGTCCCCTTTCCGCCCTTCAAATATTAATAATATAATCTTATATATCAAATATGTTATTTTGCTCCGACGAGTCACTTCGAGCTCCTTGTGGTTCTCCCCCTGGCCAATTACAATCAATCTGAAATTCGGCCCGCCTGTCCAGTCTAACCAACACTCGGGAGATTCCCATGCCACGACTTAGATTCGCTTCCTTGATTGTGGCCAGCGTTCTTGGGGTGAGTTTTGTTGGAACCATCGCGATGGCGGCGGAAGGGCGCTCAAGGTGGGCGATCCCGCCCCGCCTCTGGCCGTCTCGACTTGGCTGCATGGTGCGGAAGTCAAGGGATTCGAACCCGATCGGGTCTATGTCGTCGAGTTCTGGGCGACCTGGTGTGGGCCGTGCAGACAGATAATGCCCCACATGGGTGATCTCCAGGACGAGTATCGGGAGAAGGGAGTGACCTTCATCGGGTTTGCCTCCGAGGCCAACGACAAAGAGGCGAAGGTGAAAGCGTTCGTGGCCAAGCAGGGCGCAAAGCTGGGCTACACATTTGCCTTTGGCAACGCACAGAAACTCACAACGCCTACATGAAAGCCTCCGGGCAGAACGGCATCCCGTGCTCGTTCGTCGTTGACAAGCAAGGAAGGATCGCCTACATCGGGCACCCCCTCTTCCTTGACTTCGTGCTGCCGAAGGTGTTGGACGGCACCTGGGACCAGAAAGCAGGGGCGGATACACTCGCCGCGGCTGACAAAGACTTCGACGCCGCGTACGCGGTCATGATGACGACGACCAATGGCGCCGAGGCTGGGCTCCAGGCCCTGGCCAAGTTCGCCGCCAAGTGGCCCGTGTTGGCGGATAACGTTTACATGATCCAGTCGAAACTCGGACTGCTTGTGCGAGGGAAACAGTTTCCCGAAGCGAAAGAGCTCGCCGAGAAGCTGATCGCCAAGGCCATCGTCCGCGGTGACACGTCCGGCCTCCGAGCCGTGTCGACTGCGCTCCGGGACGATTCCACAAGGGGCACGCCGATCTGATCGCGCTGGCAACGAAGGCAACGGAAGCTTCGTACGAGCTCGATCAAGAAAACCCGGCCACTTTACTGAATCTCCTTGAGGTTTACGCATTCGCCGGCGATCAAGCCAAGGTGAAGGAATTCGGGCCAAAGGCCGTGGCCGCCGCGAAAGCCGCGGTCGAGGGCGAGCACGACGCAATCGGCACCCTGGCGGTTGCGGCGGCGTACTTTGCCTCCGGAGACAAAGAGCAGGCCAAGTCAACGGCCGAGAGGGCGATCAAAATGGTAGACAGAGCCAACGCCGGCTTGCTGCGGTACGTCGAGCAGCAAGGCAAGAAATATGGCGCGGAGCCGGCGAAGCACGAAGGACAAGAGCGATCGGTAGCAGATCTCAAGTGAGAATGAAGGAAGCACGGCCCGAACTGAATCACGTGAAGCTGTCGTCATCGGCTTCATCAACTTTCGGCGCAGGCTCCGATCGAAACGTCTCAGAAACGACGTCCGACTGCTTGGTTGATTCGTCCATCTAGTACTACTT
>CAWJGW010000070.1:0-27947 GCA_963842405.1 uncultured Isosphaeraceae bacterium
TTCGGGTTTCTCATCCTCGTGACGGACCCATTCGCGGACGCCGCCGAGACCGGCATCCCCAGGCCCGAGCATCCGCGACCGGAGGCCATGCGGGCCAACTGGGCCAACCTCAATGGGCGTTGGGAGTTCCGGTTCGATGCCCAGGACCAGGGCCTCCGCGACGGATGGGAAAAGCCCGATGCCCCGGGCTTCGACCGGACGATCGTGGTCCCGTTCCCCTGGGAGAGCGAACTCTCCGGGATCCACCAGCCCAAGGGTGCGCCGAAGGTCGGCTGGTATCGCCGACGGTTCACCGTGCCCAAGGAGTTCCCGGCCGATCATCGGGTGTGGCTTCGCTTCGAGGCGGTCGACTGGCGAGCCGATGTGTGGGTCGGCGGCAAGAAGGTCGGCGAGCACGAGGGCGGATATACACCCTTCGAGTTCGATATCACCGATGCCGTCCGGCGCGACGGCGAGAATACGCTGGTCGTCCGCGCGTTCGACCCGACCGATCCCAGCTTGCCGACCGGCAAGCAGATCCACTGGTACACGCCCAGCTCCGGCATCTGGCAGACGGTCTGGCTCGAAGCCAGGCCGAAGGCCTACATCGCCGGCTTCCGGATGACGACCTGCGCTCGATCCGGCCCGAGTCACCTTCCAGGTCGACGCGAGGAATCTCCCTCGCGGGGGCGAGTTCCAGGTCCGCGCCGAGGCCAAGCACTCCGTGGGAGGGGACCGATTCACCGGGGTGAAGGCCGTCCGGGTCGAGCAGGATCGACCTCGTTCGAGTTCACGGTCGACGTCCCGGACGCCAAGCTCTGGACTCCGGAGTCGCCGAACATCTACGCCGCGACCCTCGAGCTCCGGGACGATCAGCAGAAGACCATCGACTCGATCCAGACCTATTTCGGCCTGCGCACGATCGGGCACGGCAAGTACGGTGAAGAGCCTTTCGAGCGGATCCTCCTGAACGGCAAACCCCTCTACCTCCGCGCGGCACTCGACCAGTCCTTCAATCCGAAAGGGATCTATACCGCACCCGGATGACGCCTTCCTCAGGCGAGACATGGAGATCGCCAAGGAGATGGGGCTCAACGGCTTGCGGATTCATATCAAGCCCGACGAACCCCGGCGGCTGTACTGGGCCGACCAGCTCGGCGTCTTGATCCTGGAGGACATGCCGAACACCTGGCAGCAGAACGCCAGGGCACGCGCGGCCTGGGAGAAGACGATGCGCGAGGCTGTCGCGCGGGACCGGAATCACCCGGCGATCATCACCTGGGTCGCCTTCAATGAGACGTGGGGGCTCGGCAAGGCGGAGGATTACAAGAAGGACCACGACACGCAGAAGTGGGTCGGAGACATGGTCCAGGCGATCCGAGAAGCTCGACCCGACCCGGCTCGTCGAGGACAACTCCCCGTGCAATTACGACCACATCGTCAACACGGACCTCAATAGCTGGCACTTCTACATCGACGACCACCAGCAGGCCAGGGAGCATATCCAGCACGTGGTTGACCAGACCCGGCCCGGTAGCGGATTCAACTATTGCCCGGGTCTGGCACAGTCGAGCCTACCCCTTGATCAACTCCGAATATGGCGCGGTGTCGGCCGGCGGCGGCGACCGCGACATCTCCTGGGGCCTCCGCGACCTGACCACGCAGTTGCGCCGACACCGAAAGATCCAGGGCTTTGTCTACACCGAGCTGGCCGACATCGAATGGGAGCATAACGGGCTGGTCAATTACGACCGGACCCCCAAGCTGTTCGGCTACGACACCTGGGTGCCCGACATGAGACCCAACGAGCTCCTGGGCGCCGACTTCATCGGCTACGATGCCCCCCCGGCGATCGTGGGCAAGCCCGGGGAGACGGTCACAGTCCCGGTCTTCGTCAGCCATTTCTCCGACCGGGCGTTCCAGCCGAAGCTGAGGTGGTGGGTCACCGGCTACGACTCCCGCGCCGATATCCGGATGATCGTCCAGCCGACGAGCATCCCCATCACATGGCGCCCTACGATGTGGCCGAACTCGAGCCGCTCCAGTTCACGCTGCCCAAGTATCCGTTCGTCGGGGCGTTGATCCTGACGCTCCGCGAGCCGAACAATCAGCGGTTCGCGGCCAATTTCGTCAACCTGGTGGTCAAGCCCGATCGACCCCTGCCGCGGATCGAGCGGCGCGGACTGAAGGATGTCGTGGTCCGGTTCGCGCCCAGGACTTTCGCGAGGCAGCAATGGACCGAGTCCGCCAAGTCGCCGCCCGGCAAGGTCTATGGTCATCGGCAAGGGTTATTTCGAGTACGAATTGCACATCCCCGCGGCGGTCGCAAAGGCCCACCCGGAGTCCATCTACTACCTCTTCGTGGCGTCCGCCAAGGCCAAGCGCCAGCGGGTGGATTGGCCCGAGCGGGTCAACCGGCAGGATTACCCCCAGACGGATGCGACACGCCAATGGAGCTCGACGCTTTCCGTGTCGTTCAACGGTCGACCGATCGAGCGGCTGTCGCTCCCCGACGACCCGGCCGACGCCCGAGGGGTGCTCTCACACCTGGCCCGGGTCGAACACGGAAGCCACGGCGAGCTGGTCGACGGGCTGGTCACACTCAACGACCAGGACCGCGCCCAGCTCGCCGCCGGGAAGCCGATCATCATTCGATTGGCCGTGCCCAACGACGCACCGCAGGCCGGCGGCCTTTGCATCTTCGGCGCCAAGACCGGCGAGATGCCCCTCGACCCGACCCTCGAATTCCATACACGCGACCCCTTGCCCGACGACCTGGGAGTCGGGCCTGATACCGCCATCGCCCTCCCGCCGGGCCCTTGAGAGTACGGGTTCGGGAAGAATGAACGCGTCGGTGTGAAGGCCCCGGCGTCGGCGAGGAGTTGCCAGAGCCGGTCTGTGCAGGCATCGATCCCAGCTCAATCTCAGAGTCGCTCCCGACGGTGCGGGACAGGTCGGTCAACCGAAGCTTCGACGGCAGAGCCACGCAAGTAATATATGTCGATATGCGAATCTATGTGATCTCGCCGGTTATTTGCGAAGGCTCCGGTCGACAGCTTTCGACTTTGTAACAAGCGCGGGCCGAACCTGGTCGGTGTCAGGGAGACTCTGGTCGTCCGGGGACGATGTACTGGCGGAGCAACGCCTTGCGACCGTCCTCAATTCCCGGTCCTTGACGTCGCGATCGAGAAACCGCTCGCCCCGGCCAGTGAGCAGCCAGTGGGGATGGGCGCCGGTCAGCTCGATGAAATGCAGGATCGTGGGCGCCGGTATGGTGCAACCGCTCTCGTAATTATGCAATGTGCGGAACGGAATATCCAAGGCTTCCGCCAGGAGTGGGCCGCCGTTCTTGCCGTAAAGATCGATACGGATTTCGCGAATCCGCTCGGCCAGGCCCATCTTGAGCGTCTGCCACTCGGAACTGCGAAGAGGTTTTTCCATGGAGAGATCGTGATCCCCTGCGAGGGAAAATCCTAGACTGATGTCCATTTCGTGCAATCCACCGCCATTTGCAATCCTTGCCATGCAAAGACTTACGACGCTAGATCGAGTGAACAGCTATGCGGAACGGGCATCCAGTGCCCTGATTTGCCAGAGGAGGTGAGTTTAATCTTTCCGCAGCCTCCGTTCAAGATGAGTCACGCGAAATCGACAGGGAAATCCGGAGTTGAATAACGGGATCCGAATGATCCTCTTTTGGTATTGCTTCCGCACGATCATAGCACCGGATCGGTGCGGGACTCGATCCCTAATTTGGCGAGTTCCGCGCGATCATCGCCAAAGTGGGCGAGCCATCCGATCCGAGACCGATCTGGCCGACGGCCTCGAAAGACGACGCTCTGGTCCGAAGCTGCGCCACACCCAGCTTGATTGGCGACCAGAGCCAACAGGACCGCCGCTGGAATCGATGCCACAAAGGGACTGGCTCGCACCGAAGTCCTTTCTTCCAGGCGATTTACGTCGATTCTCAGTCGAGTCGGGTCGAAATCTCGAAAAAAATCCTTATTAAGTCTGTCGCGTCCGAGGATGGATTGCGGTGCTTTAGATCAGAGTAGATGAGGGCCGACGAGACTGGCTCATGAAAGACAACGTCGTTATCGGGGTCAAAGACGTGTTGCCGACTCAAGAACTGATTGATCACTTGGCGGAGCGGATCGAGCGAGCCTACACCCTTCGGCGGCGGCGGTGGTATCGCGGCTGTTCGACACGGCGCGTCTGGACGGCGGCGGCCCTTCGCTTGTGGCAGGCCCATGTGGACGACCCCCGGTTGCCCCTCGACTGTGAGCTCTACGTTGCCTCGCAGGTGATTGGCGAGTCTCTGAGTGATCCGTGGACGGAATTGGCCCAACCGGCGGCTGCTCGTCGCTTCCGTGCCCAGGTGTTCAGGATCGTCCGCCGTCTCCGTCGCCGAGCTCTCGCGGGAGGTTCGGCTGGCCGAGCGGGTGATCGGGGAAATGGCAAGATCGGTCTCATGGCCCTGCCCGTGACCAATCGGATCTCCCCGCTGGGTTACTATATCGCGGCCCAGCGCGCCGGGATGCCCGGGCTTGCCGAACGTTTTGCGGCCGCCGCGGCTGAACAGCATCGTTCCTGCCCGCTTTATCAATTTGCGAGCATCCCCTTCCTCTCGCCCGATCTCTATCCGGCCGAGGAATTCGCCAGCGCGGAGGTCCCCGACAGTGGGCTCCGCTCCACGAAAAAATTGGTCGTCATGAATTAGATTTGGTATGCCACTCACGATGCTGGTTCTTTGAGCGGCATCGGAATCGACGCGGACATACAATCGAGAAATCCAATTCGGACGAACAGACTCTGAAGTCGCCGATCTGTTTCGCCGAAAAAACTACGGGAGATCCGGGTAATCCGGCCAGATGGCCGGAATCCGGAAGATCCGAGCTCCCACCTACCTCCTTCGTCCGGCCCGTCAGGACGACCGAATTCTTGCATGTCACTTGCTGCACCACGGCGATTCCGGGCCCTCCAGGTGCTCGCCAATATCGCCGTTCCGTTCTCTATTCTTTATGCCCTTTGCTGACATCTTCGCATCCATTGTCTCTCAACGAAAGGTGATTGTCCATGCGTACGCGCCGACATTTTCAGCCGAGCCTCGACTCGATGCCGATCCGCATCGCGCCTTCCGGCGGAGTGCTCAACGCCGCGGTCGCACCGGCGACTCCTTCGGGGATCCAACCCGCGGATTGCTCCAATCCGACGAATACGGTCACTGGGACCGGGGCGATGGAGATCATTATCCAGCCGGTCACTATCCCGACGTCGTTGATGTGCTGAATTGAACCGCGTCGGCCCACGGACTGGGTCATCGACACGCGACGTCCGTGGTGATCTCGACGGCCTTCGTCCTCTCGCCCGGCGTCAATTTGAAACTTTCTGGGGAAATGGTTGATCCTCAGCTAATGGCTTATTCTGTCCTCGATCAGCGATTCTTCCACCATTCGAGCCTTTTCATGCAGCCGGGAAAATTTCTGGGATTTGTCCTCTGTTGTGCTGTAAGGGAGGGTTGATGACGCGGTGTGTTCCGCGATAATCTCTCTTTTCCGCTTATGTCTGTTTTGGCCTAATTGATCCGGTCTGCTCAGTTCGCTTGACCCCGGAAAGCCATCGATTCGGGGTGAAGTATCTTTCCACTTCCCACTCGGCAATTTACTATAATCCACATGGTGAAATTGTCGGGCGGTGGACAACCCTTTATGCTAAAACGGTCGTTTGAACCGTGCAGCAAAGGTTTGCTCCTACGAGTGGAGGTATTTCGCCATGACGATGATGTCTCGTCTGGAGGTAGGCACTGACCTCGCGATGGTGCTGCAACAGGCCGCATCGGGGTGATCCGGTGGCCTGGGAGGCCATCTTCCGGGAGTGCTACCCCAAAGTCAGGCGGGTTGTCCGACGCAAACTGAATCGATCGATGCGTTCGCTCTACGATTCGACCGATTTCGCCAGCGATGTCATGAAGAGCCTGGCGGCCAATATCGGCCATCTTCACTTCCCCTCGCTCGATTCTCTGCTCGCCTTTCTGGCGCATGTCGCCGAACAGAAGGTAATCGACGAGTATCGTCGGCGTCACACGCTCAAGCGTGATATCACGCGCGAGCGGCCGTTCCTCTCGGGGGACGAGGACACCGGACCGGCACAGATGCCTTCGGGCGAGCCAACGGCGAGCCAACTGGCCCAGGCGAATGAGGTGCACGAACGACTTTTGTCGGGCGTGGACGAGACCCAGCGCACCATCATCGAGCTGAGGCAGCAAGGGTATTCGACGGAGGAAATCGCCGAGAAGACCGGATGGAATATCCGTAAGGTCCAGCGTTTCTTGAAAGATCTCCTGGCTTCGATGGATGAACCAGGAGGTTGAAAATGAAGTCGCTCCTCGCTCCGGTCCGCGGCATCGGCGGGCTCGACCGCGTGGATCTGGCCGTGCAATTGCTCGAGGATGAGTGGCGGCGGCACGGCGAAGTCGATTTGAAGCGCTTATGGACGGAGCAGAAGCGTAGCCTCGCGGTCGAGAGAGATGACTCGGTTGTCCTGCTGGCGGAATTGATCAAGACCGATCTCCGCTGCCGATACGCGCGAGGTCAGTCCCCTTCGGTTTCCGGATACCTCGAGTCCTTCTCGGAGTTACGGGGAGCCGACAGCCGGGTCCTGAGTCTGATTTATGAGCAGTTCTGCCTGGGTGAAGAACGCGGCGACGCGATCGACGTCGAGTCGTTCTGCGCTCGCTATCCACAGTGGAAGGACTCGCTGCTCTCGCAGCTCCAATATCATCGCTTGTTCAGCCAGGCGGCCGGTCTACGGCCCGAGCCCCCGACCTTCCCGAAACCCGGCGACACGTTCGAGGAATTCCGGCTCCACTCGCTGCTGGGCGAGGGCGGCACCTCCCGAGTCTACCTGGCGCGCGACCTCTCGCTGGGGGGAAAGCAAGTCGTCCTCAAGGTATCGCTCGACCGAGGCCAGGAGCCGAAAGCCCAAGGTGCCCTGGATCACCCTCATATCGTTCCGGTCAATTCGGTCGTATTCGGCGACCGCGAGTTGCGCGGTCTCTCCATGCCGTTTCGGCCGGGCCTGCCGCTCGATGCCGTGATCAAGCGGATCAATCCGGGTCGCCGGCCGCGGAGTGCGATGGCAATCTGGCAAGCCTTGGTGGAAGGAACGGAGATCCCCGAGGGTAGTCCGGCGCCGGAGAGCTCTGAGGCGGTCCGCCAGTCTGCCGGCGGTCGGTCGATGGGACCGCAGGGCGATGGCTGGGAGGGATTCCCCGCGCGGGGTACGTATCCCCAGGGCGTTGCCTGGATCGTCATGACCCTGGCACGAGCCCTCGATTACGCGCATCGCATGCGGACATTCCACCGCGACGTCAAGCCCGGTAACGTGCTTTTGACGCTCTACCATGGCCCGCAGTTGCTCGACTTCAACCTCGCCGAGTCGCCCCATTCCGCATCGCAGGCCCAGGCCGCGATGCATGGCGGCACCCTCCCGTACATGGCACCGGAGCAGATCGAGGCGTTCCTCGACCCGAGTCTCTGGGGGAAGGTCGGCGCGAAGGCTGACATCTATTCACTCGGGCTGGTCCTTCGCGAACTGCTCACCGGCCAGCAGCCCGACCTGCCCGCCGTGACCATCTCGCCACAACGTGCCATGCGTCTGCTGCTCGACCGCAGGCCGCTGCTCGACGTTGCGGTGTCCCGGATCAACCCGGCGATCCCTCATGCCCTCGAGGTGATCGTGGCCAAGTGCCTGACCTTCTCACCCGAGGATCGCTACCCCGATGCCCGATCCTTGGCGGAGGACCTCCATCGGTTCGTCACCCACCAGCCTCTTCTTCTTGCCGTCAATCCCTCGCGCCGCGAGCGGGTCGCCAATTGGGCCGTCCGGAACTGGCGGATCATAGCCGAGGCCGCGTCCGTGATCCTTTCCGTGATCCTGCTCGCGACCATGCTGGCGACGCCCGCACGCAGAAAGTTCGAGAATTACTTTGTTCCCATTGAGACCTCTCCGGTCTTCCAATCCGCGTTGAAGACGATTGATAGCGAAGATTTTCCAGGAAACCGAACCCCTTGTGGATCAGCTCGTCAAGCCACTCGATGAGCTCATCAAGACCTATCCCGAATCGTGGCTGCCCAAGGTCTATCTCAGCTTCGTTCGCGACGTGAAGGAACCCTGTAGTCAGGAGGCCGAGTCCCTCTTCCGTGAAGCCCTTGAGATTCCGGACGCGCACAACAAGCTGCTCGAATGGGGCAAGAACCATCCGATGTTCGCTGGCCATCTCGAGAGATTCGCCAACGGTCGGTTCGATCACGCCGAGTCGTTCTTCACGAATACACCAGAAGAGGGACTGGAGGAGAGACGGCAAATCCAAAGAGAACATTTCAGCCTGGCGAAGGAGGCGCTCAGAATCGCCGTCGAGCTCGAACCGGATTCGCCGTCGATCGTGACAGCGACTGGCTACGGCCGAGGAAATCATGGGCGATTACAAGACGGCCTATGAGCGAATCTTGCAGTTGATCGATTCGATCGGTCCACCCGATGTTGGAACCTACACGCAACAATCGGATACCATCATGAAGCTGATCGAGCCTTACGGTATCCAATGCCAGATCGCAATTGACTGGGCCAGAGGATCTCCGCGCTCAAAAATCCGAGGCCATCTGCGGAAAGAGCCCTCGAACTCTTGCAGGACGCGGAGAAACTGGCGAAAACCTGCGCGAAGTTCGTGGACCAATACAAACCTTGAATTACGAGGACAAGCGAATCAGCCTGGACAACCAGTTGATGGTAGCGGTTAACCTCGGCGAGACCGCGATCGATCTCGGTTATCTCCAGGAAGCCGAAAAGAGTCTCCGCTTTGCCCGCCAGAATATCTCGGTGTACGAGAAATATTCTCGATGCTGAAAAAAAAACGATGCCGGGCGAGGAACTGCGAGCGGCGGCACGAGATGAATGAGGCCATGAGCCGTCTCCGCACCCTGAAAGCAGCGGGCAACGGCGCATGGGGTCCGAACCGACCTTCGGAGCCACCATCGAGAAGCCAGCATCTCGTTGGGCGATAACCGCCAGGGACATTCTCCTTGAATCCGTACGTGGTTTTCTTCACACCTCCGATCGCTTCGTCGTCGATCCTGTCCTAGACTCCCATCGAGCGAGCTCGCTTAACCTTGGCGATGCGGTCGCCCAGAGCGAACGTCCTGTGCCTATCTCGCCCAGCGGCTTTCGCGAGCGGCCGGAATTGGTTCCAACCCGATCCTTCTTGGGTCTGATGCTTATGACGGATTTGATCACCCAGATCTGGGCCGGGCTGAACGACGCCGGTATGCCCGAAGTCATGCTCTATCTGCCGGATGGATCGGCCTACCGATGCCATTGGGACGATACGGCCGTCATCGGCACAATCCGCGTCGCCCTGCTGGCCGATCAGGATCGTAAGATCGTGCGGATCATGCCGGTCCACGGATGCCAGGGGATCGGGATCGCCGCTCCCAAGGGAACGGACCCCGCGGGCTATCGTTCGGTGGTTCAACAGAAGCTCAACGAGAACCTCCGCAACGAGCCCATTCCTTCGTCATCCTCGTCCTGACCGATCAACGAGCGGTGCCGGCCGAACCTGATCCCGGCGATCGCGGGTGAAACTGGGCGTGGACCTTGCGGAGTCGGCTCAGTTCGACGCGGGTATAAATCTGGGTCGTGGCGATCGAGGCGTGGCCGAGCATCTCCTGGACGACACGGAGGTCTGCGCCCCCGGCGAGCAGATGAGTTGCAAAGCTATGCCGGAGGGTGTGCGGGCTGGCGTCGACGGGAAGACCAACCTCGCGGACATATCGCTTGACGATCGTCCAGACGGCGATCCGGGAAAGGGGCCGGCCCGACTTCGAGACGAACACGCTGCGCAGTTCCCGGGTTTCGTGCCACGAGCCGAGGGCGGTCGCGCCGGAGATAGTCGTTCAGAGCGGCGATCGCCCGGGAACCGAGGGGGACACGTCGCTCCTTGTTCCCCTTGCCGACGCAGCGCACCAGGCCGGTCACCAGGTCCAGGTCGGCCGGACGGAGTCCGGCAACTTCCGAGGCACGGCATCCGGTCGCGTAAAGCGTCTCCAGCACCGCACGGTCCCGGCGGCCCAGTGGATCATTCCAAATTGGGCGCCGCGAGCAGTCGGTTGAACCGCGGCGGGGCTCAACACGGTCGGCAACCGGTCCCAGACGGCCGGTGCGATGAGCAGCTTGGCCACATTGTCCGCGAGCCGGCCTTCGAAGACGAGGAACCGGAAGAACGTCGAGAGGCTGGCGAGATGCCGGCAGACGCTGCTCGGTGCCAGCCCCGACTGGTTGAGCGATTCTACGTAGTCGCTCAATGTCGAGACATCGAGCCCGGCCAGTGGGCCGGGCGCCGCCACCCGCCGCCATCGGATGAATCCCATGAGGTCGGAACGGTAGGCCGCCAGGGTATTTGACGAGACACCGCACTCCGCCATCAAGTAATGGAGGAAGGGACCGATCGGATCGGCGTCGCGTGCCGGTCGTGGCGGTATTGCAGCCATCGAATGATCACCCGCCTGGATTTCGCCTCCGGAGCTTTCTCACAAGAAAGCATCGGCCGGCGTGTTGGCGGGCTTGATCGAAGCCGCGGCAATTGGTTCATCATTCAATCTCGACGTCCGCGTCAGGCCGACCGAGTCTCGCGAGGGATCGTCGAACCCTTGGCCCTCGGGTCGGCGTTTGGTAGGTTAATGACCAATGATCTGATAGACAGCTAGAACCACGTGTTTCCGTAGGTCAGGCTTTCCAGCCTGACAGGGTAAGAGTCAGGCCGGAAAGCCTGACCTACAAAGATCTTAGACCCGGTTCCGACCGTCGATGGTTCTAGCCCTATCTCGGGTCGTTGATAATAACCCGCCGGGTATCGCGCGCTTTGGAATCGCCGTGTACAAGCGTCCTGAGTCGACTGAGCGGGTTGGACGTTGGGACCGCGGTCCGTGGATGGAAGGATCAGGAGGGAATCGGTCATGAGCTCGGTCGCGGTCCATTATGAACGCCAGCGGCTGATCGAATTGTTGAAGCGCGATGCGCTCAAACAGGGCACGTTCACACTCGCCAGCGGTCGGACGTCGCACTATTACGTCGACGGCCGCAAGGTGACGCTCTCCTCCGAAGGGGCGGCGCTGATCGGTGCCGGCGTCCTGGAGTACCTTGCCGATCACTCCGAGGTTCAGGCCGTCGGAGGGCTGACCATGGGCGCCGACCCGATCGTGGGGGCCACCCTGGCCCTGGCGGGCACCACAGGGCGCGCACAACTCCGCGGTTTCCTGGTCCGGAAGGAGGCCAAGGCCCACGGTACGGGTAGCCGCATCGAGGGCCCTCTGGAGCCTGGTTCCACGGTCGCCATCGTGGATGACGTGGCCACGACGGGCGGCTCGTCCCTCCAGGCTGTTGATGCCGTTGAAGCCTTGGGCTGCAAGGTCGCCCTCGTCATCGTCGTCCTGGACCGACTCGAAGGCGCCGCGGCCGCCTTCGAGGCCAGGAATCTCTCGTTTCATTCTCTGCTGACGATCCGAGACCTGGGTGTGGAGCCGCTCCGGGTGGCTGGCGTGCAATGACTGGTCGTGAGTCACGATCGCCATTCCCTCATTGGCCGCAGAAGAACGGCTCACGACTCGATACTCACTGCGACTCATGGAGACGAGCCTGCACCGGTCATTGAAGGAGCAATATGCAACCGGGGGCAACCGGCGTCCCGAGGTTGTCATACGAGGGTTCCGCGTCGACGCGGTGGACGATGCGGGACGCCTGGTCGAGGTCCAATCGGGTCCCCTGGGTCCGTTGCGGGGCAAACTGCGGCGGCTCCTGGTGGAGCACCGCATCCGCATCGTCAAGCCGGTCCCGCTCAGGCGGCGCATCGTTCGGAGAACCAGGCCGGACGGTCCGGATCTCTCGGCGCGGTGCAGTCCCAGGCGTGGCGTGCTCCACGACGTCTTCGACGATCTGATCGGGGTGGTCCGCGTCTTCCCGCACGCCAACCTGGAGATCCAGGTCCTGGGTGTTACCATCGACGAGGTACGAGTGCCGCGTCGTCGACGGCCGGGTTATGCCGTCATCGATCGGCGGCTCGGCGAGATTCCTTCAATCGACCTCGCTCGGCATGCCGGCGACCTCTGGGGGCTGTTGCCGGAAGGCTGCGACGGACGGAAATCCTTCACGACCCACGACCTGGCCGAACAGCTCGGACGACCCCTGTGGTTCGCCCAGAGGGTCGCCTACTGCCTCCGGCTGACCGGCGCGGCGCGAGTCGTGGGGAAGACGCGCAACCGGTTGATCTACCTCAGGGAGCCTTGATCGCGTCGTGTCAGGCGAGGATGCCCCGCCGACCCGTCGAGAGCGAGCCACCAGAGCAGCCCCGCGACGCAGACCGCATGGTTGATCCGTCCGTCCTGGATCATCGCCGGGATGTCGCGGACCGGGGCCAGCTCGACGACCAGCTCCTCGCTCTGGTCCGAGGTGGGGATCGGCGATCCGGCGGGCATTGCGGATGACGATCGTGGTGATCCCCATGGAGAGGAGCGCCGGGTTGGGCCAGAGGAGCCCGAGCCGTTGGGGCGGATCGCCCGCATAGCCGGTCTCCTCCAGCAGCTCGCGAGCCCCGGCAACGCCGGCGTCCTCCCCGGATTCGAGGAGTCCACCCGGCGTCTCCAGGCTGTCTCGACGCGACCCCGCGCGGAATTGTCGCACGAGGACGACCTCTTGCTCGGGGGTCACGGCGATGACGTGGACCCCGTCGGCCAGATGGGCGACGAAGAAGTCGTGACTCTTGCCGCTGGAACGCGAACGGAACCGCTCGCGACGAAGGCGGAACAACCACGTCTCGCAGAGCGTCTGGTCGTGCGCACCGTCCCCGTCGGGGATCCACGAAGGTTCCGGGCTGGGATCGGGGTCGGGTTGGGACATGGTGGAATGACTCATCGATCCGATCACTTCGCGGCGCGGTGGGCTTGTCCTCGCCCTCGTCAGTCCACTGCCGGCCCGCCTCGTCCATCGATCTTCGGATGCGAGACCTTGGGTACCTCGAGCCCCGAGTGCTCGCGGCATCGATGTTTGGTGATCTCGTCGGATGATACGTGGAATTGCTCTGTCCGCGCGCGGCAATCACGTCCTTGTCCGCCACCTCGTCGCGGCCGATCGACCACATGAGCAAGGGCATCCCGAGCGGGACCGGGGTGCTCGGGTCGGGCCAGGTGTGCCAGGTCTTTCCCCAGGTCGTGAGGAGGGCCTTCATGAACGCCAGCTCGTCCTCCGGCTTCATGCTGGGGGCGATGAGACCCCGGCGAGCACCTCGTAAGTGTGCGGGTGCCAGTACTTCTTCTCCTCCTCCGGAAGCCCGCGGTACAGGCGGTCGGAGATGATGTACTCGACGCCCAGCAGCTTCGCGTTCTTCTCGGTCGAGTCGTAGAGGAGGCACTGGTGCATCTCCTCCGAGCGCGACATGCAATAGTGCTGCGCCACGAGCTGGAACTTCGAATTATTCTTGGCGATGTGGATGCCGCAGAAGTGGCGCGTGAATCTCGTGACGGGTGCCATCAGTCCCGGTTCGCCCGGCTTCGCCTCGCCGTGCCCATCCGCCGCACACGCCTCGCCCGCCAGGGAGACCCCGATTCCCGAGCCGACCAATCCGAGCCATTCACGACGATCCATACGATGATCCTCCTCTTCGAGCCGATGATCCATCGCGTTCCCACGGTGGGACGCTCAGGAGGCGGCACCATCGCTGCTTGACGATCTGCAGCGCACTCTCGACCGAGTCTTCCAGTACTGACCAGGCAAGCCCCTTGTCCTCCTGCCGGGTCGCGAGGTTGCGGAGGTTGAAGACCTGCCTGGCTTGCTCGTCCGGCCCGACGATCACGGCCAGCTTGTGCCCGCGCGTTCGAGCCGTAGCCCATCTGCTTGCCGATCGGGATCGGATCGGGGAAGACCTCCGTGCCGATCCCCACGGCTCGCAGCCGCGCGGCCATCTTGAACGGGACGGCCGGATCGGTACCGGGGAAATTGGCCACCAGGACCGGCGCGGTCGTCGCCGACGAGCCCAGCCAGCCCGCCTCGTCCATCAGGGCGACGAGCCGGTCCAGCCCGATCGAGGCCCCGACGCCCGGCAACCGCCTCGGCGTGAACAGGCTCGCCAGGTTGTCGTAGCGGCCCCCCGAGGCGACGCTGAACTTCTCCCAGCCGTTGACGGTCGTCTCGAAGACGATCCCGGTGTAATAGTCGAGGCCACGGGCCAGGCCCAGGTCGATGGCGATTCGCTCCCGCGGCACCCCGGCGGCCTCCAACAAGTCTAGCACCGTTCGCAGGTTGGCGATCCCCACCGCGGCGGAGGGATTGGACCCGAGGATGGCCTCGGCGCTTCGCAGGACTTCCGCGCCCCCGCGACCCGTCTCGGCGAAGTCGAGCACCTTTCGAGCCTGATCCTCGGTCAGCCCGGGCCCGCCTTGATCCGAAGCCTTCTGAAGCTCGCGCTGGACCGCTTCGCGACCGGCCTTGGCCAGCTTGTCGAGCGCACGGAGCACAAGGCCGCTGAGTCCGCTGAGCCCCTGCGGATTCGAGGAAGCCGTCCAGGATCTTGCGGTTGTTGAGCGTGATCGTGAACGCGGGCACTCCGGCCGCGGTGAGCGCAGCGTGGATGATCTGGGCGATCTCGGCGTCGGCGAGCGGGCTCTCGGTGCCGATCGTGTCGAAGTCACACTGGACGAACTCGCGGAACCGCCCCTTGGCCGGGCGCTCGCCCCGGAAGACCGAGCCGATCGCATACGCGCTTGAACGGTACGCCGAGCTCGTCGATGTGCTTGGCGACGAACCGGGCCAGCGGGACGGTCAGGTCGAAGCGGAGGGCCAGCTCGCCGGGCGTCCCTCCCTTGTTGGTGACCTCGAAGATCTGCCGGAGCACCTCGTCCGAGCCAGCCCCTTTGCCCGTCAGGACTTCCATCCGTTCGATGTGCGGGGTCTCGATCGGCACGAACCCGAACCCGGCGAACGTGCGGCGGAACTCGGCGAGCATCCGCTCGCGCGGGATCATCACGGCAGGGGGAAGGTCTCTCAATCCGCTGGCAACCCGGGGGTCGATCATGGAATCCAAGCTTCCTTGAACTGATGGCCACCGATCGGAGCCGAACGACCTCCCCACGGGACGGGAGAGTCGCGAGCCGGGAACCGGAGGTCGATTCCGGGCAATCCGATCGCTCATCGGGTCCCGGCATTGTAACATCCCGAGGTCCTGGACGGATCATGGCTCGAACGGAACGTCAGGCGACCGTCTCTATCAAATTTGACGACCGGGATCTTTGGGTGATTTGCAGTGGCTCCTGATCGGTTGTCATGGTCCTTGCTTGGGTGCGTTCGCTGATCTTCCAAACACCGGACCTGGGGAGTTCACGCCGACCGCGAAACTCATGGATGGCATCATCCAGCGGCTGGGGCGAGTCTGGGTTCGTTTCGTCGAATTCAGGCGAATCGGAAACCATTTACTGAACGGATAGGCCCATGTCTTGGGTTCGTTCTTCGTGTTTTTCCATCCGAGGGCTTTCCTGACCCTCGAAGTTGGCTTCGTTCTGTCTATTTTGGCTTGAGTAGTAGCCCGAACTTCACGTCCTCGCAAGGCAGTGCATGTCATCATCACGTCTGGGGCCTGGGTTCGTTTCATCGATTTGATCGGCGATGGCTGCCGGCGATTGTATACAGATGACCTCTTTTCCTGGGTTCTTTCCGCGCTTTTTTCCCTCCGATAGAACTGAGATGTGTTGCATCGAGAATGATTGCTCGCCCTCAGCTTAGCTGGCTCTTCTCATGTTGCCGCGAGTGCAATCACGAAAGATTGGTGTCAATGCCTCTGGCATAGGGTGGGTGCAACCCACCGCAACCCCAGGGCCGATGGTGGGTTGCACCCACCCTACGAACCCAATCTCGGCCCATGAGCCGAACCTTCTACATTGTTAGGCGCCTATCTGGGGCGGACTTACCCCATTCTGTTATAGTATGCCGCAGGATGACGAATACCAAGCGGCATGACAGGGGGAATCAGCGATGGACCTGAGTTGAGTCGCTGAGATTTCGAGAGACAGGAATTGTCTTAATAAGCGTGCTACGCTCGGACGGGCTCCGGGTTTCGGAGACTTGCAGCTATCACTTCAGGATCCTTTCTGGTGGGCCTCATACACGGTCGTCGCTACGGTCCGGCGGTGTATCGGGGGATCCTCCGGTCCGAATTCGGGCATGGTTCAACAGAAGGTTACAGTTGGTGTCCCCGGCGTTCACGCCCGCGGCGTCTCGATGTCTTTCGTGCCGCGAGAACACGTCCTTTCGCGGAGCGAAAGGTGACACGGCTTTCGGGCCAGCTCATGTTACTCGCAAGACCCACGATCTGAACCAAGGCCGAATTCGTGTGATTTCATGTCGTTCGAGGTTCCATCAATCCGTCTGTCCGTGTCACGAAGAGAAAGACACGAGACACCGGGCCGGGCGGGCTTCAGGGGGCGAAGGGGTCGGCGGGGAAGTCGGCGTCGAAGAGCAGGGCCTGGGCCTCGCGCCGGGCGATCAGCAGGCGCCACCCATCGAAGGCGTACATGCCGGGCGGGGGGCGATTCTCGAGGCCGGTATAGCCGGCGGGAACTCCTTCGGGGACGTAGCGATCGGCCCTGGCGCACCAGGATCTCGCCTCGTCGCGACGCCCCTGGTGCCAGGTCGCGATGGCCATCCAGGCGGCGGCGATGGCCTCGTATCCCCCAGGGGCCGGTGCGGCGATGGCCTCGCGGAAGAGCGGCTCGGCCCGCTCGGGGGCCCCGGCCCGCACCTGGGAGGCCCCGAGTGCGAGCAGGGCCCACGCCCGCTCGTAAGGGTGTTCGGCTCCCGACGTGCCGTCATAGACCCGCTGCGCGATCCGCAGTCGTTCGCCGAGGTCGAGGCCCGGGTCGGGTCCCAGGGCGAGGGTGTAGGCCACGTTGCCCGCGTCCCATTGGCCGATCTGATCCGTTTCGAGCGCCTCAGCGACTCCGCACAGAATCGGCGATAGCGGCCGAGATCGCCGGCGAGCCGAAAGCCGCGCACTGCTCGTCGAGTTGGGCAGAGGTCAGGGAAGCGGTCGGGTCCGGGACCCGGTCATACCAGCTCCGGGCGCGGTCGAAGCGGCCGTATTGCCGAACAGATGAGGGCCGCCGCGGTCAGGACCCTGTCGTCGCGCGGCGCCAGGGCGACGGCCCGGTCGAGGGCGGCGTCCGCCTGCTCCCAGTGATCCAGGTCCATGAGCATCCAGGCCCGCGTCAGGAACTGCTCGGGCGATTCCAGGCCGATGCGTGCCGCATGATCGAGGTGTTCCAGCGCGATACGCCGGGCCGTCGGCTCCTCCGATCGAGCTCGTCGGTCAGCGCGAAGTGCCGCGCGACCGCGCGACGGCGGGCCATGCGGTCGCGCGCGGGGAATTCGCGGGTGCGTCCGGGACGCTGGACCACATGGCCATCAGGTCCGTCCAGTCGTCGCAGATCGCCAGCAGCTCCCGTCCGTCGGGGCTGAACCGGACGCGCGGATTGAAGCCGTGGTTGTTGGAGACGAGCTGGGCCCGGCCGCGGAGCGTGAGCACCTCCTCGGCCGTCTCGGTGTCCATCAGCTAGACCTGCTGCCGCGAGGCGACTGCCAGCCGGCGCCCGTCCGGACTGAAGGCCAGGTCCAGGCATTGCCCGGCGGGCCTTGCTGGGACTGGAGGGCGTCCGTCCCCGCGGCCAGGTCCCAGATCAGGACCGTCCGGTTGATGCCTGCCGCGGCCAGCCGTGGCCGTCGCCGCTGAAGCCCAGGGCCGGGAATCGATCGTCGGCGAGCTCGCGGCGCGAGGAGCTCGCGGCCGGTCTCGACGTCGACGACCGCCACGAACGGGGCCGCGCGCGTGCCCGGTCCCGTCAGTCGCCGGGACGACCCGGAAGGCGGAGAGGGCCAGCCGCCGGCCGGTCGGATCGAGGGCGACGCGATCGATCCACTCGCCCGTGACTTCGCGCCGATGGAGCACGCTCCCGGCGGCAGCGTCCCAGACGAAGACCTCGCTGCGCGACTTCGGGAGCCCGGACATCGCCGCGGTGGCGGCGCGGGTGCCGTCGGCCGAGAGGTGGCGAACGCGATCGCCATCGTATGGCCGCGCAGGGTCGTCCGCCGGCCGCCTCCATCCACATCCTGGCAGACCGCCTCGCGGACGGAGCAATGATCGACGGCGATGACCCGTCGGCCCTCGGCGTCGAAGGCGGCCGGCTCGAAGGGCGTCCGCCAACCCACCCGGAGACCGGTCGAGATGTCCCTCAGCCGGCCCAGCGAGCCGGCCGCGAGCCGATACACGCGACCGATGCGCGCGAAGATCCGCAGCTCGCGGCCGCCCCGCGCGTAGGCGATCGCCTCGATCGCCTCGTGGTGGTGGATCGGTCCGAATTCGCTGGCCCCGGTCTCGTGATCGAAGGTCAGGTCCCAGACCCGCGCCGTGCCGTCCTTCGAGCCGGTGACCAGGCGGTCGCCGTCCGGGCTGAAGGCCACATGGCTGAGCGTGTCGGTATGGCCGCGGATCACGTGGACCGAGGTCCTCGACTCGAGGTCCCAGACCCGCACCGTGCGGTCCTGGCCGGCCGAGGCGAGGTAGCGGCCATCGGGCGCTGAAGGCGAGCCCGATCACCAGGCCCTCGTGGCCGGTCAGGGTCTGCCGCAGCCGGCCATCGGCCAGGTGCCAGAGAGTGAGATGACCGGTAGCAAACCCGGTGGCCAGGACGCGGGAATCGGGGCTGATGGCCAGGGCGGTGTACCCTGCGGGTGCTCGGGCCAGGCGGCCTCGGTCCCGGTGGCAGTGTCCCAGACCCGTATCGCCCCGGTCCGAACGGCCGCCAGCCACCGGCCGTCGGGGCTGAAGGCGGCGAGAAAGTAGGTGCCCTCCGGCTGCGCGGGGAGGAAGGGGGATCGCGACCCCGTAGCGATGTCCCAAAGGGCGAGCGAGTGGCTGCCGGTCTCGGCCGCTAGCTGGCCGTCGGGCGCCATCGCCATCTTGAGCGTCGGCGCGAGGCCCGCGAGCGTTTGGACCAACCGACCGGTCGCGACCTCGTGGACTCGGATGGTGCCGACGCGACTCGCCGCGGCGACGAGGCGCTGGTCCGGGGTGAAGGCGACCTGGCCGACCAGGTGCCGGTAATCGCGCAAGGTGTGCACCGGCCGGCCGGTCGCCGCATCCCAGAGGACCACCGTGCCGGGGACGACCTTTGCGCCCGGATTCTCGAAGTACGGGTTGCCGCCGCCGGAGGTGGCGATCCATTTCCCGTCGGGGCTCCAGGCGACCGAATCGACCCAGCCGTCGTGGCCGCGGAGGGTGAAGACCTCGGCGTGGTCGAGCCCCTTGAGGAAGTGCCACTCCCAGCCGCGGCGGGCCGGCTCGCAGCGATCCAGGATGGCCTCGGCCTCGGCGATGTTGGCGGCCCGGTGCTCGAGGCGGGCGCGGTCGATCAGGCTGAAGTACAACCGGCGTCCGGCACTTCGGCGGCGTCGAGCGCCTTCTTCTCCTCGCCGCGGGCATAGTCGCGGGCCAGACGGGCCGCCTCCTCGGCGGCGTTGGCCTTGACCACCTGCTCCTCCCTGGCCTCGCGCTCGGCGACGGTCTCGCGCCATTTCCAGGCGACCAGGCCGAAGCCCACCCAGAAGACCAGCACCAGCGCCGCCAGCAGGCCCGCCGGCACCGGGTTGCGGCGGCACCAGAGGGCGAACTTCTCCGCCTCGCCGATGCGACGCGACCGGATCGGCCGGTCCTCGAGGAACCGCTTCAGGTCCTCGGCCAGCTCGGCGGCCGTCTGGTAGCGGTGACCCGGGTCGCGCTCGATCGCCTTGTGGATCACCGTCTCCAGGTCGCGCGGGACCGCGCGATCGAGGGCCCGCAGCCGCGGGGGATCCCCGGCCGAGACCAGGCGGATCAGCCGGGCGCGGCCGTCTCGTCATAGGCCGGGCGGAGGGCCATCAGCTCGTAGAGGGTCAGGCCCAGCGCGTAGATGTCGCCGCGGGCGTCGTACCGACCCTCGAACGCCTCGGGTGGCATGTAGCGCAGGGTGCCCAGGAAATCGCCGGTGCCGGTGAGGTCCTGCTGGTCGGCGACCTTGGCCAGGCCGAAGTCGGTGACCCACACGGTCCCCTGGTCGTCGAGCAGCAGGTTCGAGGGCTTGATGTCGCGGTGGATCACCCCCTGGCCATGGGCGTAGGCCAGGGCCTCGGCCACCTGCACGCCGATCCGCGCCGCCTCGCGGGCACCGTGCACGAGCCGGGGGCCGTCCGGTCCCACCCGAGGCGGCGGCCGCGGCTCGCTCCTTGAGCACGGCGTCGAGCCCGCGGCCGACGATATATTGCATGACATAGAAATGCCAACCCCGGTGCTCGCCGACGCCGAAGACCGGGACGATGTTGGTGTGGTGCAGCCGTCCGGCGGCCTGGGCCTCGCGGCGGAACCGTGCGAGGTTGCCGTGCTCCGGCAGGAGTGGATCCAGGCGGTCGCCCGGGTCTGGGACGGATACTTCCCCATCGGCGAGGACGAGGACGTCCCCTCGATCCTGGGCCAGCTCCTCCTGCGCTCGGCGAGCCGAGCGAGGCGACGCGGTACTTGCTCCGGTCGCTCGCGATCCACGGGCCGACCGCTTCCATGCTCTTCTGCCTGGCCGAGTGCGACGAGCGCCTCGGCCGGGTCGCCGGAGCCCTGTCCTACCTCGATCAGGCCCTCGCGCTGCGAGCCCGACTCCGGACCGGTCCGGGCCCTCCGCATCAGGCTCCTGGCCCGCTCGATTCCCAAGTCTGATGGCTTGAGCGTGGAGACGACGGGGCTCGACGAGGGTTCCACCTCGACCTCGCGTCCGGACAGCGGGAGGAACGGGTCCATCGACGGGAAGAACGGCGACATCGGAATCTAGCCTGCCCCAAGAACCTGTTCCAGTCTCAATGGGAATCGTACAACTGGCAGAACGCCAGAGAGCGACCCATGCGAAGAACGCGGTTGATCTGGAATAACAAGGCGGAAGCGGGCGATGTGCGAAATCGTGGAGAGTCCGGTGACACCCAGAACAACCTGAATGATTCCGGCACGCCGACATCGGTCTCGCTCCAGGGCCTGCTCGCGGTCATCGACAACGCGATCGAGATCGATTTCGGCACCGGCGGAATCGGCGGCAGTCCGAACTCGACGACTGCCGACGGCTATTACACACTGACGTTCTCGTAGCTGTCCGGCCATGGCCAAGCCGCGACGCACCACTTCTACCGCTTGCTGGGCGACGTGAACGGCGACGGCACTGTGGACCAGAATGACCTGAACGAGATCGCGGTGGCGCGGGGCCAGTCGGTGAGCCAGATCGCGACGGCGATCGGCCAGCCGGCGTCGGGCCTGACGCCGCTGAGCATGGACGTCAATGGCGACGGGACGGTCAACACGACGGACCTGTCGCTGGCGACGAAGTCCAAGGGCAATTCGCTCAAGAATGGGCTCCCGCTGGGCTGATCGGGAATCGATCGACTCAAGGGCTCGACGGTGGAGGCGGCCAATGCCTAACTGTATGATAGAGGAGGCGCACGCACCAAGGAACAGGCTGGGAATGACTTCCTGATTTCCAGGTGGGGCCTGTTCGGCGCGGCTCTCCCGACCCCGCCGGGAGCGGGACCGTGGGTCTCCCGACTGGAGACCTTCGGTCGGCTGGGTGGCAAGGTCAGAGACCTTGCCACAAAGTGTGCCTGGTTCGCTACGATTCCGGGAAGTTATTCCCGGCCTATTTCCCAAGGCGAGGCGCATGGCATCGTCGTGGTGGCCGGAAATCCCCTATCAATCCACCGACCCCGTAGGGAAGGGCCATGAGGCTCCTGGTCATCGGCGGCACGAACTTTATCGGCCCGCACCTGGTGGCCGGCTGGTTCACCGCGGCCATGAGGTCGCCGTCTTCCACCGGGGCCAGACCCAGGCCGATTTGCCGCACTCGGTTCAACATCTTGTCGGTGATCGGCACCACCTGGCCGATCATGGAGACGACTTCCGCCGCTTCGCTCCCGACGTCGTCGTGGACATGATCACCTACACCGAGGATGACGCGAGGGGACTCGTCGAAACGTTTCGGGGGCTGGCCCGGAGGCTCGTCGTGCTCTCCAGCGGCGATGTCTACCGGGCCTATGGACGGTTCATCGGGACGGAGCCGGGCCCCGTCGAGCCGACGCCGCTCGCCGAAGACTGCGCCGCTCCGATCGGTCTGGTTCCCCTATCGGGACAAGGCCCAGGGGCCGGACGACTTCTTGTATTCTTACGACAAGGTCCCGGTCGAGCGGGCGGTGATGGCCGATCTCCAAGCTCCCTGGCACGGTCCTCCGGCTACCGATGACCTATGGGTCGGGCGACCCGTTTCGCCGCCTGTCACCCTACCTGAAGCGAATGAACGATGGACGTCCGGCAATCGTGCTCGACGCAGCGTTCGCACGATGGAAGTGCCCCCGCGGCTATGTCGAGAACGTCGCCGCGGCGATCGGCCGGGCCATCGAGGACGAGCAAGCCGCGGGCCGGGTTTATAACGTCTCCGAGCCGTCGTCCTTCAGCGAGGCCGATTGGGTGCGGAGGATCGCGGAGATCGTTGGCTGGTCTGGTGAGGTCGTGACGGCACCCGAGGGTCGTATTGCCGTGCCGTATCGCTGCGATCAAGATCTGGACACAAACTCGCTTCGCATCCGGGAGGAGCTGGGGTTTACCGAGCCAGTGATTTCGCACGAAGCCCTTGAGCGGACCATTGCCTGGGAGCGGGCCAATCCGCCCGAGAAGCCGTCGAGCGTCGGGCTCCTGGATTACGACGCCGAGGATCGTCTGCTGGCCGAACTCGGCACCTCTGATCGGTCGAACCTGAGATCGGCGATTCCTCGACGAGTGACCTGGCATGAGTCGTCGATCATCCACGATCGGCTTTCGTGACATTGACCTTCGGCGCCTTGATTCGCAAAACCTTGGGCTTCGCGGAGTTACGCTTGGGGGCTGTCGCCACGGCGAATTGTCCGGACTCGATGACTCCGTCGAGCTTCAAAATTCCCTCGACCGCGGTGAGATGGAACGGGGAAACCTCCTCCCTCGTGGAGGTCTTCGGGAGGATGATCGGCAAACTGTGCCCTTGCTTTCGGTAGATGACATGGGTAGGAAACACTTTCAGATCGTAGCCGAGCGAAGTAAGGTATTCGTGAAGTTGCCCGTAAAGGATCTTCTTAGAGATCATGTTTGACTGCCCCTTTCAGTTGACCGAGCACCACCGCTTTCCTCGCCCGAGCGTATTCCACCGTGTCCTCGTTGAATGCATTACTGACCGGGAACCTCACCGTGATCGACGTCGCATTCTTCTTCGGCCGGAGGTCGGGGTTACTCTCGAAGTAGCCCTGAACGTACTGCCAATATGCCTTATCACTCTTCGCATCGTAGAGAATGAGGAAAACGGGCATGGGTTCGTTCGACCATGCGTTGTAATCCTTGATCGGGACGGTAAACGAGTAGAAAGTCCCATCGACCGAGAGGCTTGGGGTGTCCGTCGCCTTAAGTTGAATATAGATATTTCCTGGTTCGACATATCTATTGTGATCGTAAGTGTAAATCACCAGGTCCACACCGTAGTCCTGCTCGGTCTTCAGGACAGTGTGTCCGTTCTTCAGGAAATATCGCTCGACTGTATTGGCACTCAATGAGGCAATGACATGCGTCTCGTGTTCGCTGCTTCAGCAAGGCCTTCCTCGTCCGTTTGTCCCCCTTTTTCTTGATGGCCTTCGTCCTGGCCAAGACTTGCTCCTCAAAGATCGTGGCATCTCATTCTAGAGCGCTTCACGCATGATTTGCGCACAGCTCGAAGCCGCCTGCCGCTCATACTAGCCCGATCGCGCGAGCGAAGGAAAAGGCGTCGGACTCTCGCTGGCGCGTCGGGCTAGTATGATTCTTCTGCCAATTCAATCGTAAATCGCTCTAGCCGGTTCCGCATGTCCGGAAAGTTGAGAACTCGCGAGAAGACCGGACGGGTCTCCCACGATTCAGGCCGGCTGAAGCGGCGAGTCCCCGCATGCCCTTGGGCGAGCCCGGATCGCACGGGTAATCCCTCTCAACTCGACCTGGACCGGAGCGGCCGCACCTCGACCAGGTTGTCGAAGAAGGTCCCGCCGCCCCCCATGTCGGTCAGGGCCGTCGACGACGTGCTGTTGACGTTCGCTCCACCGGGCACGAGCTTGTTCCAGTAGATGCCGGTGGCGACGGCCACGCCGGGCCGGACGCTGCCGGTCAGGGCGACGTGGGCGCGAAACCGGCCGCGGTCGTTGTAAACTTCGACCCACTCGCCTTCATTGAGGCCCCGGCTCCGGGCGTCCTCGACGGCCAGCTCGATGGTGGGCTCGCCGGCCGCGGCGCGGTGGCGGGCGGAGTTGGCGAAGGTCGAGTTGAGGAACTGGGGACGCGGCGGGCTGAGCAACTGGAGCGGGAACCGCCTGGCCAGGTCGGGACGGGTCAAGGGGTCCTCGAGAGGCGGGGTGTACGTCGGTAGGGGGTCGAACCCGTCGGCCTTCATCCGCTCGGAGTACAGCTCGCACTTGCCCGAGGGGGTGGGAAACACGCCGTCGGCGAACGGGGCGAACTCCGCAGGGATGTTGAGACGGACTGGCCCCTCGGCCTTCAGCCGGTCGAGAGTGATCCCCCGGATGGTCGGGCCGCCGTCGAGCACCTCGCCGATCAAGGTCTCATCGTCGGGGAACAGCTCCGGCTCGAAACCGAGCCGGCTCGCCAGGCTGCGGAACACGTCGTTGTTCGACCGGCACTCGCCGCGCGGCGCGATTGACGGCGGGTTGTACATCACGTCGAAATGTCCGTAAGAGCCGTGGAGGTCGACGTGCTCGAGTTGCGAGGTGGCCGGCAGCACGATGTCGGCGTAATCGACCGTGTCGGTGGCGAACAGTTCGTGCACGACGACGAACAGGTCCTCGCGACGGAGTCCCTCGAGCACCCTGGCCTGATCGGGGGTGACGGCGGCCGGGTTCGCGTTATACACATAGAGGGCCTGGACCGGCGGTCCGGGCAGCTCGCCGGCCAGCGCCTCGGCGAGCTGATTCATGTTGACGGTCCGGGCCTCGGTCGGAGAGAGCAGGGGGCGCGTGAGCTTGTCCATCGCGAAGTCGTAGGTGCCGCTGGTCGAGAGCATCGCCCCGCCGCCGTGGTGCCGCCACGAGCCGATGATCGCCGGCAGACAGGCGATTGTCCGCACCGCCATCCCGCCGCCGTGGTGCCGCTGCATCCCGTAGTTGAGCCGGATCAGAGACGGCTGCTCGCGAGCGAGACGATGTGCGAAGCGTGCGATCGTCTCCACATCCACGCCGGTAATCGCCGCGACTTTCTCCGGGGGATACTCGGTCAACGCCCGCTCTCGGAGGAGTCCGGCACCGATAGTTGCGCGGTCCAGGTAGTCGTGGTCCTGGAGGCCGTCGCGCCAGAGGACGTGCATCACCCCGAGCCCAGGGCGGCGTCGGTTCCGGGCCGAGTCTGGATGTGCCAGTCGGACCGTCGGGCCGTCGGGCTCCGGTAGGGGTTGACCGTGACGATCGTCGCCCCGGCCTTCCGCGCCTCGATCATCAGGCTCCAGAGATGGCTGTTGGTGTTCGCCGTGTTCGAACCCCAGTTCACGATGAACTTGCCGCGCGGGACCGCCATCGGGTCCGCCCCGAGCCGGCCCCTGCCCATCGTGTACTCGTAGCCCAGCGCGCCGGCCGTGGCACAGATCGTCCGGTCCAGTCGGGAGGCCCCCAATCGGTGGAAGAACCGCCGGTCCAGGCTGCTCGACTGGAGCTTGCCCATCGTCCCGCAATAGCTGTACGGGAGGATCGACTCGGGACCATTGGCAGAGCCCGCGATCTGGGCAAACCGCCGGGAAATGGTCTCGAGCGCCTCGTCCCAGGTGATCCGCTCGAATCGGCCCTCGCCCTTGCGTCCGACCCGTTTCATCGGGTAGAGCAACCGGTCCGGGCTGTAGACGCGCTCCAGGAATCGAGCCATCTTCTGGCAGAGGAACCCGCGCGTGAAGGAATGATCGGGGTCGCCCCGCAGCTCGACCGCGACGCCGTCCCGGACCGTGACGAGCATGCTGCACGTGTCGGGGCAGTCGAGCGGGCAGACGTTCTTGACCACTGTCTGTGCGGAGTCGCGTTCGACAGTTGACACGATGATTGCTTCCTCGGGTCTTGGGGGTGAGGGATGAGTCGATCCGGCTCCGAATTGCTCGGCGGATCTCGTTCGATTATAATCCATGATGGTATCCAAAGTGCCACGCCTTGCTTCCAAAGAAGAGGGCGTTCAGGGATGCCAGGTGCTGGCGCAATTCCTCGCGGGTGGCATCGGGCTGCTCGCGGATCAACTCCTGGAGCCGCTGGAGATCCTGCGGCCCCAGCGCGGCCGGGCGCCCTCCTCCATGGGGTTTGGGTTCGAGGGAGCCGGCCTGCGGTAGTGCTGCAACAATCGCGTGATGCAGGAAAGGCTGACGAGGAACCGACGAGCGATCTGGTGAAAGTATCCCTCTCGTCGCTCGACCGTGTCGAGGAGCGCTGTCGGAGATCTTGAGAATAGACGGGCATGGGGCACCTCCTAGAATGCCGAGCTTTCTCGAAGAGGCTGCAAGTGGTTGGCTGGACAGGGTTCATGCTGTTGCGTTTCGCGCAAAACCTGTTCGGTCAAATACTTATAGCAACTCGCTTTTCGTCTGGATTTTAGCCGTTTGTCGGATTATTGATTTCTTGGGGGCTTCTAAAGGACTGCGTTCGGCAGGGCCAGCCTTTTGACTCTGATGAACACGCTCCCGGTAACCGCCTACTATGGACGAATTGCCGTTGGCGTCGTAGCCCCCTGCATCGTAGTCCCCGGATCCAGTTCCCTGCGTCGTGGCGTTCGACCCGACCAGGGATGCCGTGGTAACGGCCACCGGATCCAAGAACAGCCCGCTGAGCACGGCGTTGGCACCAGCCTCTTTCGTGATCGTGATCACCACGTCCCCGCTAACCTGCCACTCGAGGTACACGCCGGAGGTGAACGACGAGACCGTCCGGGTGTCCAGGACAATCCCCGAGCCTCCGGCGCTGATCTGCACTTGCTCGCTACGACTGGTGCTATCCCAATCGACGAAGTACAGTTCCAGGTCGTGTGCCGGCTGTTGCTCAGGTTCACATCCACCGTGAAGCTGGTCGACGAGTACCAGCAGGCGGCCATGCGGCCTGCGCCGCCAGTGTCCTGAAGGGCTCGCGGGCTGCTCGGGTTGGCTGCCCAGTTCCAGTTCGACTGGCCCGAGGATGTCACTTGGGCATAGGAAGGGTAGCTCGTCGCATTGCCGATGAGGTTGAGCCCTGGGAGCCGAGGCCCCAATCCAGTTGCCTGGGTCGTGGTGTCCGTCTTGACCAGAGAGGCGGTCGGATTGCCAACATTGATGGTCGCCGTCGCCGTGGTGGTGGAGTAGTCGGTGGTATCGGAGGGCGTGAAGGTGACCGAGAGCGTCTGGCTCGTCGCCCGCCTTGAGGACCGCGCCCGTGCCCGGCGAGTAAGTGAGTTGCTGTGTAGGCTGGCGGTGGCGTTGAGCTGGGTCCCGCTCAGGGCCGTGCCATAGACGATCGCCGCCGGGTTGGCCCAGGCGATCGCCGGCGTCGCCTGCAAGACGTTGATAACCGCCGTGGCCGTGGCACTGGTGTAATCGGTGGTATCCGTGGGCGTGAAGGTGACCGAGAGCGTCTGGCTGTTGCCCGCCTTGAGGATTCCTACCTGTGCGGGCCGGGCGTGTAGGCGAAGTTGCCGGGTACGCTGGCGGTGGCGTCGAGCTGGGTGCCGCTCAGGGCGGTGCCGTAGGTGATCGTCGCGGGGTTGGCCCAGGTGATCGTTGACATCACCGCCAAGACGTTGATAGCCACTGTGGTGGTGGCGC
>CAWJGW010000071.1:0-42752 GCA_963842405.1 uncultured Isosphaeraceae bacterium
TTAATTTTACGTAACACGTTTCCTGTCCTGATGCCCCGCTTCCTGAGAACGCTCGCGCCATGATCGGCGACGAGGAAAAGTCCGTGCGCGTTGACGAGCGCATCTCAGGACGCAGGCCCGAGTCAGTCGTTGGGCGGTTTCGGTGACTCGCTCGACGAGGAACTATCACAGGCGAAATCCTCGCTCCCACGCTCCGGCGTGGAAGTGTCGGCTTTCGACGCTCCGCGTCGCTGTGGCACCCGGGCCGCCGGAGCGGCCAGGAACGCCGTTCCCACGCAGGAGCGTGGCAACGAGATCACCCGGTCTCTTTGCGACAGACTCATTGATTTTGAGGACTTACTAAGTGAATTTTACATGGTCCAATCTTCTTCTCACTCTGGTTTTGGGCTCGGGGTGCGTCAGGGCGGGGCCAGAGCGGCCGGCTCGGTCGGCTCAAAGATCTCCGTGCCGTCCGGTGCGGGTGCGGCGTGTGCAGCGCCGCAGCGTTCACAGGTGTTGCGTGTGACCACGCGAAGCTTGCGACACTTCGGGCAGGCGATCCGCGCCGGCCATTCCTGGATCGCCAGCATCACGACCAAGCCGACCCATCCGTAAAAGAAGCCCAACACCACCCAGCCGATGCGGCGGGCAGAGGAAAAGGCAGAGCGGCGGGCCAGCAGATAACAGCCGAGCGCACAGGCCGCCGCCGACAGCAGGACCAGGGCGAGGTAACCGGGAATCAATCCGCGCGGCGTCAGTTCGAACCATGCGGTTCCGGGGATGTAATACCGGCTGTACTCGAGATAATCGAGAAGCACGGGCTTCTGGGTGCTTCCGTTCCAGGCGCCTCCGAGCGCAGATGCCGGCTGGCTCCGACAAGGGTCGCGGCCTCTGTCATCGGCGTGACCAGTCCGAACAACACCCCGGCATACGAAGCCGCCGGGTAAGGAGGTGGCGGCACGGTCCGGTGGGCGAGCTCACGGCCGTCGGCATCGTATTCGTGAAGAAAACTGGGCGAGGTCTTGTACGCGTCAGGCTCCAGAAGCGGGGGCAGCGGCAGGTACCAGACAAAATAGCGCTCCGGGTCCTCCAGCAGCCCGACAAGGATCAGCTTATGCTTCTCGTAGTCCCTCGGTAGGGAAACCACGGGCGAGCCTTCCTCGGTCAGAAAGTGGACCGACTTGTCCGTGCTCACGACAATCAGTGGCCGTCTGGTATCCAGGTCATCGCTCAGCCATCGTGCGAAAGTGACGGTCTCCCCCGCGGCGGGAGCAAACAGGGTCCGGATCGTGCGCCGGCCAAAATTGACCGTGTACACGCGGTCGGGAAAGGCCAGGAAATGCTGGGGCGGAGCCTGCCAACGGCTGCTACGGTATCGAAGCGCTCCCTGGAAGGGCTTCCCGGGTTGCTGGCCGGCCGGAGTAAAGCCGGCCGGGCCGAAGCTGCCAAGGCTCTGATGCAGGATCGAATCGAAACCGAGCAGGCGGCGCTGGGTCTGGTCATAGTACCAGATTTCCTGGCCTGGCATCGGCTCGATTGTGCATACGATGTAGAATCGGCCGCTGTTTCGGTAACTCCAATCGAGCGGCGTCTCCATTCCCGCCCGCGGGGCCACCATCGCGCTCTCCATGACCCGGCTCTTGAGATCGGGAATCCTCTGTCCGCTCGAGTCCATCCAGGGACCAATCGCGCCCAGACTCTCCTTGAAGGGGGCAATCCGCACACGCCCCTGGCGGTCGATGTTGGACTCCCATTGGAGCCCGGAATCGAGCCACTCGCCGATCATTTGCTTGCCGAGCACGCTGACGATCAGCAGCCCTGTCAGGAAAATCATCGCCAGGGCGGCCTTGGCGACGCGCGGCTGCGGTGCAGTACGCGCCGCCGGCGCCGAAGCTGCCCCAGGCCGCCACGCCCATCCAGAGACCGACGCTCCCGATCGCCAGCAGCGCCTGCCAAAACTCAGGCACCGTCCAGACGAGGTAGGAGCAGAAGAAGGCCGCGGCCAGAGCCAGGCCCCGGCTGCCGTACCAGCGCACGTCGCGCTCCGCCGTGAGCATCCCCGCGAAGTAGTAGACCAGGCCCGAGAGAATGTCCGCCAGCCACGGCAGACCAGTCCGCCAATGGTACGGCGCCGGCATCTTTCCCGGGGTGGCGAACCAGCTTTCCAAACACAGGAAAGGAATCCCCAGCGCCAGCAGGTAAAGCGCGACACCGGCAATCACTTTGGCCAGGAAGATGCGTGACCGGCTGATCGGCCGGTGCAAGAGCAGCGAACGCTTGTCGCCGCGCGACTCGAAGAAGACTTGCAGAAACCCGAGCGCCGCACCGAAGCCGACTGCGATCAGGCAGAGAAAGTACGCCCCCGAAACACCAGGCATGGGCTGCGTGGGCTTGTCGATGAGGAACTCGAGAAGGATCGCCAGGCCGGGCACTGGGAGCCACTTGAGGTTTTCCCGCCACTCTTTCCAGATGAGCGCTCTCATCGGCGCGCCTCCAGGTTTGGCTCGAACAAGAAACTCGGTGCGCCGCCGCGTCAACTCGCGGTTACGGCAACCTTTGGTGCGTTCGCGTCCGCTTCGAAGATCTCGGTGCCGTCCGCCAGGGCGCGGCGTGTGGGGCGCCGCAGTGCTCACACGTGTCGCGCGTGACCACCCGGAGCTTACGGCACCTCGGGCAGACGACGCGCGCCGGCCATTCCTGAAGCACGAGCATCAGGACGAGGCCGACCCATCCGCAGAGGAAGCCCAACAGGGCCCAGCCGATGCGACGGGCCCGGGAAAAGGCCGAGCGGCGGGCCAGCAAGAAACAGCCGAGCGCACTGGCTGCCGCCGTGAGCAGGATCAAGGCGATGTAGCCGGCGATCAATCCGATGGGCGTGGTCTCGGCCGCCCCCTGGTCGTAGGTTGGTGAGGTCCCGGGGATGTAATGCCGGATGCCATCGAGATAAGTAAGAAGCGTGGGCTTTCGAATGCCTCCTTCCCAGCGCGCCGCTGCGCGGAGATAGCGGCTGGCCCCGACAAGGGTCGCGGCCTCCGTCATCGGCGTGATCAGGCCGAACGACGCCTTGGCATACGAAGCCGCCGGGTACGGAAATGGCGGCACGGTCCGGCGGGCGAGCTCGCGGCCGGCGTCATCGTATTCGAGCAGATGGCTCGGCTCAGTCTTGTACTCCTCAGGCTCCCGAACCCAGTACGACAGTTCGTACCAGACATAATAGCGCCCGGATTCTCGAGCCGGCCGATGATGACATTCCCATACTTCTCGAAGGGGAAGACCCTCGGCACGGAAACCACCGGCGAGCCCTCCTTGGTCAGAACGTGGAACGACTTGTCCGTGCTGACAACAACTCGTCCCTCCCACCGAGTTGCATAAGTGACGGTCTCACCGGCGGCGGGAGTGAAGAGCGTTCGGAGCGTCCGCCGGGCATAATCCACGGTGTATACGCCGCCTGGAACGGTCAGGTACTCCGACCCCAGGGACAGCCCTGGATTGGTGCGGAATCGTAATTCGCCCCGGAACCGCTCCGCCGGTTGCTGGCCGGCAGGAGTAAAACCGGCCGGGCCAATGCTGCCGAGGAGCTGATGGTAATACCGATCGTAACCGAGCAGGCGGCCCTGGGCGCAGTCATAGTACCAGCGCTCGTTGCCCGGCTTAGTACCGTTTCCGCACTCGACGTAGAATCGGCTATTATGTCGGTAACCCCAATGGAGCGGCGTCTCCATGATGGGCCCCTCGGCGCGCCACCCTCCTCGTTGCTCGATAAGCTCGTTCTCCGACTGTCCGTTGAGGTTGGTAACGGCAATCTCGCCGCCGGCCATTTTATGGGTGCTGAAGAGCACGCGCCCCTCGCGGTGGAGGTTGACCTGGAAATGAAACCCGGGATCGAACCATTCTCCGATCATTTGCTTTCCCATCACGCTCACCACAAGCAGCCCCACGAGCAAGGTCATGGCCAGGGCAGCCTTGGCGAGCCGCGGCTGCGGTGCGTAGGCACCGCCGCGCAGAAGCTGCCCCAGGCCGCCACGCCCACCAACGAGCCGATGACCCCGATCGCCAGGAGCGCCTGCCAGAACTCGGGCAGGGCCCACACGAGGTAGGAGCAACCGAAGGCCGCGACCAGGGCCAGTACCCGGCTACCGTACCAGCGTGCTCGCGCCTGCGCCGTGAGCATCCCCGCGAAGTAGTAGACCAGGCCCGAGAGAATGTCCGCCAGCCAGGGAAGGCTCATCCGCCAATGGTACGGCGCCGGGATATGTCCCGGCGTCGCCAACCAGCTTTCCAGACACGCGAACGGAACCCCCAGCGCCAGCACGTAAAGCCCGACACCGGCGAGTGCTTTCGCCAGGAAGATTCGCGACCGGCTGATCGGCCGGTGCAAGAGCACCGAACGCTTGTCGCCGTGCGCCTCGAAGAAGATCTGCAGAAACCCGAGCGCCGCGCCGAAGACCACCGCGGTGAGGCCGTGATAGTACGCGTCCGTCGCGTAGGGCATGGGCTGATCGGGCTTCTCGATGGAGAAGACGAGAAGGATCACCAGCCCGGGCAGTGGGACCCACTTGAGGTTTTCCCGCCACTCTTTCCAGATCAGCGCTTTCATGATGTGCCTCCAAACGTGTTCAGAAAGAAACTCTTGTCACCCTGCCTGCCGACATGGGCGATCAAGGCGTCTTCCAGGCTGATCGGTTGTTCGTCAACGGCTTCGGCCCCGAGCGCTTCGAGGTCGCGCTCGGTCCGCCCGTTGAGATTGGCCACGATGAGCGTCAGCTCGTTCTCGGACCGGGTCACTCGAAGCAGGCCAGGGATGGGCGGCAGCTTCTGAGGCGGCTCGAACGGGAACCGCGCGACCAGCGAGCGCACGCGGTCGCGGAACCTATCGGCGCTGCGCAGGCCCGCAGGACGCTATAGTCCAGCACCGCGACATGGTCGGCGACGCGCTCCACGTCATCCAGCAGGTGGGTCGAGAAGAAGATGGTGCGCTCGCGGCTGCGGGTGAAGTAGATCATGGCCTCCAGCAGGGACCTGCGTGCGGAGGGGTCCAGCCCCGTGGCCGGGTCGTCAAGCATCAGCACCTCCGGCTCGATCGCCAGCGTCATCGCCAGGTGGAGGCCGGCGCGCTGGCCGTGCGACAGGTGCCCGGCCTTGGTGCGCGGGTTGATCGCGAAGTAGTCGATCACAGCGGCGAAGATTTCTTGATTCCAGTGATGGTAGAAGCCGCGTTGAAAGCCCGGATACTGGCCGACCCGCATCCAGTCGTACACCGGATGGCCCTCGGCCATGTAACCGATGCGGCCGCGGGTTTCGGCAGGGAGGGTGGCGCTGTCGCAGCCGAGGATAATGGACGAGCCGCGGGTCGGCTCCAGGAGGCCCAAGAGCATGCGGATGGTTGTCGTCTTCCCGGCGCCGTTGCGGCCGATGAATGCGAACACGCTGCCGCGCGGCACGCCGGAAGGAGACGGTGTCGACCGCGCAGCTGCGCCGAAGTAGCGCGTCAGCCCGCGGGCCTCGATCGCCGAGTCGCCCGGATCGGCGGGGCTGGAGTGATCGGAAAGATCGGTTGCGATCATGTTCTTTCTCCAATCGGTTTGGTTTGCCAGTCCAGCTCGGTCAACTTCTCTTCCACGACCTCGCGGATTTCCTCGGCGCTGAAGTCCAGGAAAACCGCCTCTTTGATGAAGTTGTCGGCGGCCAGGCGCAACCGCCGCAGACGTTCGGCCTCGCTGTAGATCTGCCGCTTCTCGGCCACGAAGAAGCCCATGCCTTGCTGGGACTCCAGCACTCCGTCGCGCACCAGCTCCGCGTACGCCTTGACCACGGTGTTGGCGTTGACGACCAACCGCTCGGCCAGGCTCCGCACGCTGGGCATGGCATCACCGGGCCGTAGGGCACCCGTGGCCATGGCCAGGCGCACCTGATCGCCGATCTGCCGGTAGATCGGCGTGCCGGTCCCGGTCGTGACGTTAATGTGGAAGGCGGACATTATTCACCATCTGTACTAGTTGTGGTAGTACAGAGTACGCTGGGCGGCCACAGTCGTCAAGCCCTCGGGTGAAATTCTTCAGGTCGAGCCGATCAACGGGGCCGTCGTGGTGGAGGAAATCCTCGCCATCGATGGGGTTCACGGCGGCTTCGTCGGGCCGACGGATCTTTGCCGGCATGACGACCGGCAACACCCCGATCACCGCTCCGTGATGAACCGAATTGTCCAGGCGGCCGCCGCCCCAGGTACCTCGTCGTTCGCGGCGCCGTGCGGGTGGTTGCCGTCTTGTTGGACGTCTCCACCCGCCGACAACGGTGACGTCGCGGCGTGGAGATCGGCAAGCTGGGGATGGCCTTCATATCAATAGACTTTATCGGAAATCAGGATTTCCGTGCGAATTCCCGAGACTGTGAAGAATCCCGGTATCTTGGTCTCTCGCCCCGAAGGGGCAGCTACAAATCAGCCCAGGGCAACGCCCTGGGGGCGGGTCGAATGTTGATACCTGAGCCCTGAAAGGGCGAAACATCTCCAGAGCCTTGTGCCGCCCTTTCAGGGCTTGAGTTCTCTCGGACTTGGTGGTCCCAGGGCGATGCCCTGGGCTGGTTTGTTCGGCCCCTTCGGGGCACAATCTCCATCCCCGGGATCCTTGCTACGGACTCGAATTCCCCGGCATTTTCAGGGCAAATTCCTTATTTCCGATCAAGCCTAATGAACTCTTCCCCGGCTATCGGTTTCCGTCATTCGACGGTCGCTGCCCGTGACTCGCCGACGAGCAAGATGCCCAATTCGTACAGGAGGACCATCGGGAGGCTCAGAAGCAGCATGCTCGACACGTCAGGCCCTGGTGTCAGGAGAGCGGCCACGATGGCGATAATCAGGATGGCGAGTCGGCGCTTCGCACGATAGTCCGAGGCCGTGAAGATCCCGATCGTTGACAGGAACATCATCACCAAAGGTGTCTGAAAGCAAAGCCCAAACGCCAGGGGCAGGATGGTTGCAAAGCTCATCCACTCGCTGAGACCGAGCATCGGTTTTACCCCGAGCCAGACGTTGAACTCGAGGAGGAACCGAAGCGTCAACGGCAGTACCGCGAAAAAGCAGATAAAGACCCCCGCAAGAAATAAGCCCAGGGAGAATGGCAGGAATTTGTACACGGAGACCGTTCGTGGCGGTAAAGCCCAGCGGCGATGAAGGCCCAGACTTGATAGAAGACCCAGGGGCTGGCGAGGACCAGCCCGGTGACGAGGCACGCCCTGAAGAAAATCACCGCCGGCTCCATTGGGCCGAGGGCGACGAGGCTGTCGTTTCGCGCGACGAGAGTCTCAACGGCGGCGATCAGGCCGGAATCATTGAACTCTTGGGGCAACTCGACATAGCGGGCCTTCAAGGCGTCGGCGGGCGGGGCGGCCAAGGCGGGGAAAACCTGGCGGACGGCTCGGGCAAAGGCTTCGGCCGGTATGCGTGTGACGACCGGCGTGTAAGAGCCGGCAGCCGCGGCGGCCGCGGCCCTTTCGTTCGCCTGCTTGGCGTTGAAGTCGCCAAGAGTCCGCTGTGCGGGCTCCTGCATCTGCCGAACAACTTGCCGTCCCAGGTTCAGGGGCGGGATCAGCGTGACGACGATCCCGACAAAGAGCCCCAACAAGGCCAGGATCAAGTGACGACGCAGTGCCTCGAGGTGATCGCCGAGGCTCATGGTCACCATCGACCGTTCTTCGACGAAGAGATCTTGGTTGGTAGGCATGGATTGAGCCCGCCTTTCCGCATGCGATCCGGTTGGTAGTGGTGCGGATTGGAGACCGCGGGTCGCAACGGCCGGTCCCAAGGCCGAAGGCCCTTCTGACGTGCCGCCTAGGCCTCCCGGGGACGGCCTGTCGGCGGTGGCGATCCAGGAAGTCCACTGTATCAAGTGATGCTCGGAGTTGTAAGCCGCAAACTGGGAATTCTGTTGGTTTCGCCCCCCAAGAAGAATGCCTTGGACGAATCCCAGCCCGACACCAGCATGCCCATCTCCGCCGGGACATTTCCCGGCGGGCTTTCGCTCGTCCTCGAGCTCCTTGACCAGCATCTCGACGGCGTCATCCAGCTTCTTCCCGATGAGCTGAGAGGCTGTGAAAAAATCGATTTCAGATGACGGATTACGAATTGCGGATGGATATAAAGCCTGATTTCAAAAGTATTTATGAATTCGCAATTCGCAATTTGGAATCTTCTATCCGATTCTTTCACAAACTCTGAGGCAAGCGGCATGGCGGATGGATATAAAGCCCGATTTCAAAAGTATTTATGAATTCGCAATTCGCAATTTGGAATCCTCTATCCGATTCTTTCACAAACTCTGAGGCAAGCGGCATGACTGACGACCAACTCGATGGCTTCTTTGAAGAGGTCCGTGAGGAGGTCTGGCAAGGGGAGTCATGACCGTCGCCGGCAAGGCTCGAACAGGCCATCGATCGTCGGCCGACGTTTGAGCTCCGGTCCGAGATCGCCGAGTCCGGGCATCATCGCCAGTCGGGCATATCTGTCGTTCGTGCTCCTGAGGGGATGTCGATGACGTCGAGGTACATCACGACGACTCCGACAGGCAACGGGAGTTTCACCGCAGGCGAGTGGATGACCAGAGTCATGGCGATCCGCTTCCCATCGGGAGACCAGCAGGCCGAGGCTGGTGCAATGGTCTCCATATCGGTCGGGAAGAGATGCCGGCCATTCTTGCCGTCGACATCCACGACCCAGATGCCCGATTCCTTCCCGCGGCCGTTGTCGGTATACAGCACGCGGCGACCGTCGGGCGAGAACCGGGCATAGTACGGATTCCCGCCCTCCGTGATCCGGCGCTGTTCCGTCCCGTCGGGCCGCATGACGTAGAGCTGCCAGCCCTTCTTGGCGCCGCGTCCTGAGGCGGTCAAGAGCCATCGGCCGTCGGCGGACCAATCGTGGACATGGTCTTCAGGGGGGACCGCCAATTCCTCCCGGCCCGTGCCGTCGATGTTGACCCGCAGGGTCGTGTTGAGAGGCTTCCCGTCGCGGCCAAAGCTGATCATGAGTTGCTTCCCATCAGGCGACCAGACGGGCGGCGACCCAAAAGTCTCGCCGCCCAGTTCGATGACCTTTCTGGGCTCGGCGTTCGGATCCAGTCCGCGGACCCAGAGCGCATTCTCCCGTTCAAACGCCACCAACTTCCCGTCCGGGGAGACGCGTGGCCTCATCGAACAACCGTCGAAGATGATGGCCCTCTCACCGGTCTGCGGGTCGAGGGCGATCAGCGATCGGATGCGTGCACCCGTACCCCGCGGGTCCGCGCGCTCGCCCGTGAGGTAGATCTTGCCAGTCCCCTGTCGTTTTGCGGCGGCCGCCGCCTGAGCCTCCCCCGGCACGCCCGGAGTCGCCCGACCCTCCCCCGGCATAGCCGCCGTTGCCCGCCACAACAGGCTGCCGGCGCCCGCGGCCACCAATGCGATCATCGCGAGCGACAGAACGATCAGCTTGAGTTTTTGCAGGAACATGACCTTCAAGACCTCCCTGGCCAGGACCGCGACGCGGGCCGAGTCCGCCCCGGCCCAGATCGTCGCGAGATTCACCGTCGCTTTCGTCAAGGCCGCCAGCACCGGCAGCTCAGGAGCCAGACCGGTCCCGAGCACCAGCCCGGATGTTGGGGACAAGCCGCGTCGGATCAACCGAGTCCGCAGCCGCTGGCGTCCCCGAGCCTGCCGGCTCTTGACCGTGCCGACCGGCCAGCCAAGGTGTCGCGCCGCCTGCTCGTGAGTGCAACCCTCCAGGTCGCAGAGTATCAGTGGGGCGCGGTAAAGTTCCGGGAGCCGGTCGATCTCTTCATGGACCACCGCCTCCAGGTCACCTCGATCCTCGTCGTGGTAGACGGCCAGCCGGCCCGCTGCCAGCTCGGCATGGCGACGCTCGTGTTGACGCCGGCGGATCGCCGCCGCCCGAGCGCACGAGGCGACGCGGTAGGCCACGGAGTGGATCCAGGGACCGATCGAGTCCTGCACCCAGAGCGAACCCGCCCGTTGCGCCAGGACGAGGAACGTGGCCTGAAACGCGTCCTGCGCCTCGTGCTCGTCTCGCAGGATCGACCGGCACAGGCGCATCACCACCGGCCCGTGCCGCTCGACCAGCCCGGCGAAGGCGTGCTCGGACTCCTCTCCGCGACGGGTCGCGAACCGTTCGAGCAACTGGCCGTCCGTCAACGCGCCGGTCACACCCTCATTGAAGAGCGCGGAAAGCTGAGGCAAGGTGCCACCGTTCCGTGGGATCTTCAACAGTCGTCCCTCCCGGGTCTCTCATCACTCGTCGTCTGCTGTAAATGTAACGAGAGAGGGCCGCGGTTCCACGATTTTGGGGATTTCCCTGAGACGGTCCAACACGTGGCCCCGTCCACGCTACATCGTCTTCAACCTGTGTCGAGGGCAGTACGGCAAGAGAGATTCACCCTGCGAGCTGAAGTGGGACGGGAACGGGGACGCGGTTAGGAGCACCAAACAGGACAAGACGGAATTGCGGACCAGGCCCGTGGCCATTCCTTCGGGTGTGTTCGCGTCGATGAACAGACAGGCCGGATCGCCCGCCATCGTCAGATTCTTCGTGACCTCGGCGACGATGAGCGTGCTGACCGCTCCCGCGTAAGCGTCGGACTGCACGATCACAGCCGGGCCGTCCCGAGCTTTCGCGATGGCTACCAGCACGGGGCGGCCCCAATCATCGTTCGCCCGGCCGATAGCATCTCCACCGGGTCAGGCGGGTGGCCGGTCCAGTCCTGCGCGGAATCCACCGCACCGGCAGTGCTGCGGCCACGCGGCCCCGAGGTTGTCCGCGGCCCGACGCGACCTCGTGGCTGACGGTGATCCGGCCGAACAGATCCGGGAGAAGTCGGTCCTTGAACGGAGGAGCCTGCTCGGTCTGACGATCGCGACCGCGAAGGGGCAGATTTCGGGAGCGCGAGATGGTAGGATAGTCTTGTGGGGAACGAGTGCGTCTCCTGGCCGTGTCCAAGGGCCTGACAACGATGAACCAAGGGGCATTGTCAACAGGAATGCGCAGGAATGCCGCACCTGGAATTCACGGTCAACGGACCGCCGGTCTCTCAGCAGACGAAAGACAAGGCGAGCCTGGCGGCCTGGAAAAGCCTCATTCGAGCCGAGGCCGCGAAGAACTGGGGGACCAGCGTTCCTCTGACGAGCAAATTGAAATGTACAATCATTAACTTCCATGAAGGTGATAAAGCGTCCTTGGACGACGACAACATGGTGAAGCCCATCAGGGACGCCATGAACAACCTCGTCTACGAGGATGACTCACAGATTCGTTATTCCGAGACGATCCATCTCAGCATCGACGCTGCGCACAAGCTCCGGAGGGCCTCAGCCATCATCCTGGCCGCGTTCACGAAAGGCGATGCGTTTCTCTACGTAAGAATTGATGATGCACCCAATGTCATCCAACTCCCCCAATGATGCCATGGAACAGGAATCGCTCGAAAAAGTCGCACAGGAGTATCGTAATGAGGGATACGACGTCATCGTAGCACCCTGCGGAGACCAGGTCCCATCATTCGTGGCTGGCTTTCAACCCGACTTCATCGCGACCAGGGGCGGCGAGGGCGTGGTCGTGGTGATCAAGACCAACCGGATCGCCCTTTCGCGCGATCCACAGATCACCAGATTGGCGGAAATCGTCGAGGCTCAGCCGGGATGGAGGCTGGACGTGATCGTCCTGGAGCCGGTAACCGCGATCCAGCGAGCGGCCCAAGATGCTGCGGAGCCTTCGGACGAGCAGCTCGCCCGGATCCTGAAGGCTGCCGACGAGCTGGCGGATCAAGGCTATTCGCCCTATGCGTGCGTCGTGGCTTGGGGTGGTCTCGAGGCGGCTATGCGGCGGATCGGGGATGAGGCCCAATGGTACGGTCAGACCGCACCGAACGAGCACATTCGAGCCCTCTACGGCAATGGATTCATCAGCCGCGAGCAATTCAATAAGCTGAAAGAAGCTGAAAAGGTCCGCTCACAGGTCGTGCACGGACTCATCCCGCCGGAAGTTGATCCGGCATTGGTCCGCGACGTAACGGCCACCGCGCGATATCTCTTGGCAAATCAAGAAGTCGCAACGCCATCAATCTGATCATTCACGATGCGAGTTGAAATAAGGTTCCGGGAGCCCGCTCCATGACAAGAGTCGCGTTGTTCCGAGAGGACGCCGGCGCGGAGGGAATGGCCTTCCGAGCGGTGACGGTCCGCAACCAGGCCATGGGCCGCACGGCCGGTGAGGCCCTGGATGCGTTGACTGCGCAGCTCCCTGCCGGGGAGGGTGACACGCTGATCATCGTGCGCAACCTGGCCCCCGATCGTTTCTTCAACGCCGAGCAACGACGACGGCTGGAGCAGCTCATGGCCGACTGGCGATCGGCGCGCGACGCGGGACGATCCCTCCCGGCGGACGAGCAGGCCGAGCTGGAACAGTTGATCGGCGCCGAGCTCCGCGCCGCGACCGAGCGCGCCGCAGCCATGAGCCACGAGTTGGCCCGATGAACCGGCCTATTACCTCGGCAAGAAAGTGAATCATACAAGCCCGAAGCGCCAGCGAGTGGATTCTGGCGGAGACCATCAATTCCCTCGATGGCGCTTCGGGCTCGTATGTGACTTTCTTGCTTGCCAGGGAAATATCCGCTCGTCGCCCAGCGGGCTGGCCATCGTTGCGAGTATCGAAGCAATCCTCCGCAAGTTCCGGAAGTGGCCGTCGACGGCGACGGGGCGACCGAGCGTACAATGAGAGATGTCCAGGTGCTGGGGGAAAGGTATCGCCGCACCTCGAGTCATCACGATGCCGAACGATCAGGAGAATGTGCTCATGCCGACCTTAACCTTCGAACCGATGTCCGTTCCCCTTCGCGAGGATGAGCATGGCGCAATCCGGGTCGGCGACACCCGAGTCCTCCTGGACCTGGTCATCCAGGAATTCCGGAACGGGGCCAGTCCCGAGGGGATCGTCGAGTCTTACGACGCACTAAACCTCGCCGACGTGTACGCTGTGATCGGCTACTACCTGCGGCATGCGGAGGTGATCGACAGGTATCTCGATCGTCGGGAACAAGAGGCGGGACGCATTCGCGAGATGATCGAGGCGTCCCAGCCTCCGCGGCCGAATCTCCGCGCCGCGCTGATCGCGCGCGCCCGGGCCAAGGAGCAGGCGGATGCTCGCATTGATTAGCGATCAGAACTTCAACGAACGCATTATCCGCGGAGTGAGCCGGCGAGTCCCATACCTCGACCTTGTTCGCGCGATCGACGTCGGGCTGGCCAGGGTCCCTGATCCCTTGCTGCTGGAGTGGGCTGCCGCGGAAGGGCGGATCCTGCTGACCCACGACGTGAACACGATCCCCGCCTTTGCCTACGATCGTGTACGTGCAGGACTCGCCATGCCCGGCGTATTCCTTGTCGGTAGCTCCATGCCCATCGGACAGGCCATCGACGAACTCACTCTCGCGATCGAAGGTAGCTCGCAAGAGGAGTGGAAGGACATGGTGACTTACTTTCCGTTGTAATGGCTCTGACCCGGTCGAGCACCTGCTCCATCAGCCGGCCGGCTCGCTTCATGCTCTCCGTCCCGATTTCCTTTCAAGCACTCGAGAAACCGATCCCCGTACTTCTGAATCCGCGCCTCGCCCACCCCGTCGATCCGCCCCAGGTCGGCCTTGCTCGCCGGTCCCTTCCGCACCATCGCCGCGAGCTGCTCGTTGGTGAAGACCACGTAGACCGGCACCGCCTCTTCCTTCGAGATCACTTGCCGTAACGTCCGCAGCTTCACGAACACCGCGAACTGCTCGGGGCTCAATACCTCGCGGTAATCCACCTTGCCCCGCGCCTCGCCCGGCGCCTGCGCCGATGATGACCCCGACGACGAGGCCGTCTCCAGGTAATCGACGCAGAAGCTCCAGTACGACTCCGTCCCCTGGTCCACCCACCGCCGGTCCACGCTCAAGACCCGATGCCCTCGCAGGAAGCGATTCAACTCCTCCTCGGCCGCGCCTCTGTCACGCACCGGAACCAGGAAGAACCGATACGCCATCACAACCCCACTCTAAATGAATTGCTGATTACATGCATGCAATGATTGTGTTTTGGTCGCGAAGACCAACCCTCGGAGACCAGCCCAACCACCATCGTGCCCTTCCGCTCCGGCTCGGTTTGGGGTCGGCTCCGCTGCGACCCCAAACCAGCCTACGCTCCAGGGCACTTGCCTGCTGACCTGCTTTGCCCTATTCCTGGACTGCGGCCACGCGGAACCCGAGGTAGCTGCTCCGGTACTCCGGCGTGTACCTGCGGCGGTACGCCGGGCGGCAGTCCCTGGGGTCGTCGCTCCAGCTACCGCCCCGGAACACCCGGCACGAGGCCCTGGCCGTGTTACGCGGGTCCTCCCTCGGTGACGATTGATAGAACTTCGGGTCATACCAATCGTCGCACCACTCCCACACATTGCCAATCATGTCATACAAATGCCACGCGTTCGGCTCGAACGAGCCCACCGGCGCCGTGTACTCAAACCCATCGGCGTCTCCGGCGATATTGGCAACACGGACCAGGCTTTCGGGGTCATCGTCACCCCCGTAAAGCCCCCGGGTCCTGGCCCGGCAAGCATACTCCCACTCCGCCTCGGTCGGCAAGCGGTAGCCGCGCTTTTTCGCCGTTTCCTGCTCGTTGAGCCATCCGAGAAACGCCACCGCATCATTGTGGCTCACGCAGACGACCGGATGGTCGTCCCCCTGGGCGAAACCCGGATCTCGCCAGTTCTGCTTCTCGCCGGCTTTCTCGGCTTCGGTCTTGTACCCACTGTTCTCGACAAACTGACGGAACTGACTCACCGTGACTTGCTGCGCCGCCAGGTAGAACGGCCGGGTGATCTTGACCGGATGCTGCGGCTGCTCGCCATCGAACCATTCGCTCTTGGTATCGGGAAACTGCTTCACCAGGTTGTCGATCTGTGCCTTGGTCGAGCCCATCAGGAACTCGCCGGGCTCGATGCGCACCATCGTCATGCCCAGGGAGTTGGTGAATCGGGGCGGGGAGCCGCGTCGTCGTGGCTTGGCGCGGTGAGTCACCTGGGCGCTGGCGTGTGCACCGGGGCGGATGGGGGTCGATCGACGGCAACCGGCGGAGGAGTGGCGGCCACCTCTCGCCGGCTTGGATTCCCACGAGCCGAACAATCACGGCTGCGAAGTTCTCCGGTCCACGGTCGATCCGCTTCGCCGTGCATCGGCCCAGGAAATCTCTCCAGGGTCCTGGCAGAGAATCGAGATCCTCCTGGTCGGGATACGGCTCTCCGAACAGGGCGAAATAGCACATCCGCCCGAAGCCGAAAACATCGGAGTGCGGCCCGATCTCCCGGGACCGATTCGGGTCCAGTTGCTCGGGGGCCGCATAGTGCAGCGTGCCCGCCACGGCGCTGCCGATCATCGACCGGTCCAGACCGGCCGCCCGTGCTTGCGAGGTCTGGACCAGGCTGCGCCGTAGCGACAGGCCGAAGTCGATGACCTTCACCTCCCAGCCGCTCACCGTCTTGCGGACCAGTAGATTGCCCGGCTTGACGTCACGATGCCACACCCCCGCGTCATGAGCCGCCTTGAGGGCTTCCGCCGTCTGGATGGCGACCGGCAGCAGGTCGTCCAGGGTGAGCGGTCCATGCCGGTGGACGTAGTCTTCCAGGGAGAGGCTATCGGGGAAGTGTTCGATCTCCAGATACGGTCGTTGCTGCCGGGTCGCGTCGACGAAGTCGCAGCTATACAGGTTGATGATCCCCGCGTGCTTCAAGCCGCGGAGGATCCGGGCCTCCCGAAAAATGGTGGCGACGTCCCGGTCGATCCCGGCCACATCGAAGGTCTTGATGACGACCCGATGTTCCAGGTAGGTATCCTGGCAGAGCAACGCGACCCCGAACGCCCCGGCGCCAGGATCCGCTCGACCCGGTACTTGGTCGTAGGCCAGACGGCGAACCGGCCGTCGGCTGCGGCGGCCTTCTGCAACTCGGCGAGGGCCTCGTCCCAGGATTTCAACTCGAGCGCGGCCCGGTAGGCGGCGTGGTGGGCCTCGGCTTTCGATGTCGGCTCGTCGAGATGCGAGGCCGCCTCGCGGGCCTCGCCCAGCGCCTCCTGGAAATCGCCGGCCACGATCTCCAGCCGGCTCAGGTCGAGCCCGATCTGAGGGAACCGTCGCCGCTGGTCGTCGCTCAGGCGCGATACCGCCGCTTGACCGCCTCGATCAAGGCCCGCTCGTTCTCGTCGCGATAGGAGACGCTATGACCGGACGTCAGTTCCCGGCGCAGCAGCTTGAACTGATCGGTCAGCCCGCGGACGTCCGCGTGCAGGCTCAAGACGGCATCGTGGGTCTCGACGACGACCACTTCCACGCGGGTCAGCCCCTCCAGGGCTTCCTCGAACGTCCGGCCGTGACGCTCCTGCATCAGGGCCAGGAACGCGAACCCGTCCTGGACGCGCCGGTCGATGGCGATCAACTTGACCCAGGTCAGCTCCCGGGCCAGGACCGCGTCTTCGCCGACGGCCCGGCGGAAGTAATACTGAACAGCCATCGCCAGCAAGGGCTGACCCCGCGTCGGGGTTACCGCCAGTAACCGGCCGAGGTGCCGGTAGCCCAGGCGCTGGAGCTCGCGGGCGATCTCCTCGACGACGTCGCACTCGGCGGCCAGCAGGGCTTCGGGGTCATCGAACCGGGCGAAGGGGCCGACGTCCTCGGCCAGGCTCTCCGGATGGAACCCGTCGCTCGCCGTCAGATGCCCCTTCTCTCGGGCTTGACGCAGTTCCTTCAGGCAGGCGGTCAGGTAGCCGGGATCGTCCTCCTTCACGGCGGACGTGAGGAACGCCTTCACCTGCTCGCGCAGGGCCTGGTCCTCGGCCGACGCGAACCGGTCCCATAACCGCTGTCCGCCCAGGGCGATCTCGATCGTCTTCCACGCCCGCTCATTGGACCGGGCGAGGGCCTCGGTCAGCTTCTCGCTGTGGTCGGTGAAGTGACTCCGTACCGTCTCGGCGACTTTCTTCGCCCAGTCGCCGGCGATCTTGCCGGCGGCCTCCTCGGCGATATGACCCAGAATCCTGGCGCCGTCCTTGACGACCACTTCGGCCACGGTGCCCATGACCTGTGGATCGAAAACATGCCTCACGGCCAGGATCGAGGTTTTCTTGTAGATCAGCATCGCTCGTTGGCTATCAGTTTGGGACTCGAACCTAACGACAGCCGCCATGGATATCGTGGCCGGTCGTGCCAAGGAAGATCCGGCCATCCAGTATGAACCAGCAAGCCATTCGTGGCGAGAGGGTCGATTATTCAACCGGCGCAACGGGGCTGTATGCTTCACGTCCCATTCCTCGGTGACGGCGTATCCCGATCCTGTCGCGTCACCAGCACAGGTGCGACTGCTTCGTGACGTCTAAGCCACGCCACGGACCTTGATCTCGAGCGTCCCGATCCGGTGCCGGTCGATCATCCTCCGCAGGTGCTCGCGGGCCATCGAGGAGACCTCGCGCACGGCGAAGACGACGACCGAACGGTTCTGGACTCCCGCCCTGGCAGGCTCCTGCAATAAAATGATGGGGGCGTCCCGCAATCGAGAACTATTGAGAGGAGCTGCTCATGGCGACCGAGACTCAGCCACAGTATCAGCACCTGGAGGCGCGGCCGGGCTCGAACTACCGCCAGTTATGGCTCAAGGGCCGGCGGATTCGAGCCGCGGTGGTCTACGAGGTCGTCCACGGCCCTGATCCGCGCACTCCCGAAGAATTCGCCGAAGAATATCAGGTCCCGCTGGAGGCTGTCCGCGAGGCCATCGCGTATGTGACTCGGAACATGCCGCTGATCGAGCAGGAGCGGGAACGCGAGGCGGCCCGGATTCACGCCCGGGAAATCAGGGAAGCTGGCGAGGCCACTGCCCTTGATGCGGTCGATCAGGAAGGCGACCGCGAGAAATGGCCGCTCTGGGATGGTCTGTCGGACGAGCAGGGGCCTATCCCTGCGTTTGGCCCAGGACGTACCGATGAGAACGGGCGAGTCCGGATGAGCGACGAGGAGCGTGTCGCTCGCCGGGACGCCGCGATCCGAGCCTTGGCCGCTGTCGGCGACATCACCGACGAAACCGATACCGACGAGGTTTGGACCGAGGTGTTCCGAGGACTGGAAGAGACTTCGTGAGTGGCCAAGCTGGTTTTCCTCGACAGCGAGCCCCTCGGACTGGCGAGCAAGCAGGCGGGCAAGGCGGACGCCGACGCCTGCCGCGCCTGGCTGTACGCCGCTCGAGGCGGACGGGGTCCTCGTCCTGGTTCCGGAGATCGTCGATTTTGAAGTTCGGCGGGAACTGGTTCGGGCTGGCGCGACGGCCGGGGTCCTACTGGACGCTCTCATTCGTCGATTCACCCTGCTGCGACTGAACCGACCCGCCTTACTCCGAGCGGCCGACCTCTGGGCGCATGTCCGCAACACAGGAATGCCGACGGCCCACCCGCACTCTCTGGATGCCGACGCGATCCTCGCCGCCCAGGCCCTGACGGCAGCCGGGCCGGGCGATGTTGCCATCGTCGCCACGGGCAATGTTCGCCATCTTGGCCGCTTCCCCGGAATCGATGCTCGCCTCTGGACAACGGTGACATGAGGCTTCGGAGCCTCATCTCTGGCGATGCTGAGGCGGATCGCTCGGGCGGTCGGCTGCGTCGTTGAGATCCGGGTCCGTCCGAACCCGGACAACCGCCCCACGCAAGCCGAGGAAGGCGACCCGTCCGAAAAAGGCAGCCGCGATCATTTAGAGCGCTTCACGCATGATTCGCGCACAGCTCGAAACGCCTGCCGCTCATACTAGCCCGACGCGCCAGCGAGGGAAAAGGCGTCGGACCCTGCTGCGCCGTTGGGCTAGTATGATTCTCTGTGCGCAATTCAATCGTAAAGCGCTCTAGAGCGACTAGCAGTTGGGTTGCACGCGCGCTCGAAGTGCTCGCTCACGGAACCCCCCCTACCGTCGCTCCGCTCCGGCCCCCCCTTCGTAAGGGGGGGACAAGAACAGGGCCGATTCGCCGGAATCATCCCCCCCTTACGAAGGGGGGGCGACGCCGACCGGCGTCGGGGGGGTTCTTCAATCGGCCCCGGCGCGTGCTCGATGCGACTGTTACGCGCTCGAGGCCGAGCGGATCCAGCGGGCGCGGCACGCGGGTATCCGATCGTGAACCCGTCCTCGACCACGCCTTCCGCTTGGAAAGGCGCACGGGGCCCTCATCGCCTTCAGGCGTCCACGGGCACGACGCTGACGATTTCTCGGGAAGAGCCCTTTTCTCACTCCCCATGGTCGGGATAGCCTGAAACACGGAAAGCGCAACGATTGCCTCTTTCGTGTCCAAAGGCGCAGGGTTCTTGGGGGAAACTTCGGAACTGGCGGACATCGGAGACCGTTGGTTCTTGTCCGAGTACATCGCAAGGTCGATAACCCCTCCGTCGGAGCACCGTGTACAATCGAAACGAGGAAAGAGACCCAACTCGCAGTGCACTTGAAAGGAATATTTGATGACAGCATCTCTTTTTAGACTAAATATGATCTTACGTAATCTACCCGTGTTCTGGACCGGAATCCTGGCACTGATGGTGGTGTGCGCGACCGTCGGATTTGCGCCACCAAGCGCCACTGGTGGCCAACCGATCCGCCCGCAAGCCGCCGAGAAAACAAAGGCCGTTCCTGCGGATCGGCTCTTCGCCCGCGACAACCTCATCGCCTGGTGCATCGTCCCGTTCGACAGCAAGAAGCGCAGCCCCGAGGAACGCGCGGCGATGCTGGAGCGTCTGGGTTTCAAGCACTTCGCCTACGACTGGCGGGCCGAGCACATCCCGACGTTCGACGCCGAGTTCGAGGCCCTGAAGCGGCACCACGTCGCGCTCGACGCCTTCTGGGCCGCGGGCGAGCTCAACCGCGACACGCGCATCATCCTCGACGCGCTGAAGCGGCACGGGGTGAAGGCCGAGCTCTGGGTGCTCCTCGATTTCGGGGCCGATCGCGCGACGGGCGCCGAGCAGCAGCGTCGCATCGAGGCCGCCACGGCCAAGCTCCGCCCGCTGGCCGAGGAGGCCGCGAAGATCGGCTGCTCGCTGGCCCTGTACAACCACGGCGGCTGGTTCGGCGAGCCGGAGAACCAGATCGCGATCATCGAGCGACTGAAAACGCAGGGCGTCACGAACGTCGGCATGGTCTACAACCTCCACCACGGCCACGACCACCTCGACCGCTTCGCCGAGCTGCTCACGAAGATGAAGCCGTACCTCAAGGCGGTGAATCTCAACGGCATGGATCGGGGCGGCGATCGGGTCGGGCGGAAGATCCTGCCGCTGGGCCAGGGCGCGCTGGACCTCGACCTGCTGCGGATCATCCGGGACAGCGGCTATCGCGGGCCGATCGGCATCCTCGGCCACACGATGGACGACGCCGAGCAGCGGCTGCGCGACAACCTCGACGGCCTGGACTGGCTGCTGCCTCAGCTCGAGGGCAAGCCCGCCGGCCCGCGCCCGAAGCCGCGGACGCCCGTGCCGCCGCCTCCGGCGGCGACCGGCTCGACCACGCCCGCCGATGCGAACCTGATCGCGGCCCTGATCCGCGACGCCCGGAAAGACGGCGACGCCCGGCGCGGGGCGGCCGTCTTCGCCTCGCCGAAGTTCGCCTGCCTCTCGTGTCACCGAGTCGAAGGTCAAGGCGGCTCGGTCGGCCCCGACCTGACGACCGCGGGGTTCTGCATCAAGCCCGAGGAGCTCGTCGAATCCGTCCTCTGGCCCAGGCGGAAGGTCAAGGAGGGTTACGCGGCCGATCGCGGTGGCCACGGTCGACGGCAAGGTCCGTCAAGGCTACCCGCAGGAGGACTCCAAGACCGAGCTGGTGCTGCGCGACCCGGCGACGGGCGATCGGATCCGGATCGCCAGGGCCGATATCGAGGCCGTCCGCAACGAGGGCTCGCTGATGCCCGACGGGCTGGCCGCCGCGATGACGACCGACCGAGCGCCGCGACCTGGTCCGCTTCCTGCTGGACCTCGGCCGGCCGGGATTGGGGACCGCCGGCCACCTGCTCCGGCACGCCCACGCGCCGGCCGAATTCACCTTTGACCGGACGCCGATGCACCCGGAGCAATGGCCGAGCTGGCAACACCCGGTCAACCGCGACCGGGTCTACGACTTCTACGCCAAGGAGGCCGAGCATTTCTCGAAGCAGGCGACGGTCCCGGCCATGCTGCCGCAGTTCCCCGGCCTCGACGGCGGAAAACTCGGTCACTGGGGCAACCAGAGCGACGCGAACTGGATGGACCGTGCGATGGAACGCGACGGACCTGGGCAACCTGCTCTCCGGCGTGTTCCGAGGCGCGGGGGTGATCGTCCCCAAGGGCGTCTGCGTCCGGCTCGGCGATCGCGGCGAGCTGTCCGCCTGCTTCAACCCCATGACCCTCTGCTACGAGGCCGTCTGGAGCGGCGGGTTCGTCCGGTTCTCGGCCGACGCGCCACGGCCTGATGGATGGCCTGATCCTGGACGGCACTCCCCTGCCCCGCCCCGAGGGCAAGGTCCCGGAGAAACCGTTCGTCTACCACGGCTTCTACCGGCACGGCAATCGGATCGTGTTCGCCTATCGCATCGGCGACGTCGAGCTGCTCGACGCCCCCTGGGTCGAGGACGGCCGGTTCACGCGGCATCGTCGCCCCGGCCGACAAGCACCCCCTCGCCCACCTGACGCGCGGCGGCGGTCCCCAACGATGGCCGCAGGTCCTGACGACCCGCGGCACGATCGGCCAGCCAGGGTCCCTATGCGATCGACACCATCGAGCCGCCGTTCCAGAACCCCTGGAATGCCCTGCTGTTCTTCAGCGACCACGACTTCCTCCCGGACGGCACCGCGATGCTGAGCACCATCCAGGGTGACGTCTGGCACGTCGAGGGACTCGACGACACGCTCCAGAACGTCCGATGGAAGCGATACGCCTCCGGCTTGCACCAGGCACTCGGGCTGGTCGTCGCCGAGGGGAAGGTCTACGTCCTCGGCCGGGACCAGATCACCCGGCTTCACGATCGGGACGGCGACGGCGAGGCCGACTTCTACGAGTGTTTCAGCAACGCCTACGAGACCTCGCCCGCCGGCCACGATTTCATCTGCGGACTCCAGCGCGATTCCTCCGGCCGATTCTACACCGCGTCGGGCAAGCAGGGACTGTTGCAGATCTCGGCCGACGGCCGATCGATCCAGGTGATCGCGACCGGCTTCCGCAACCCGGACGGGCTGGGGCTCGCTCCCGACGGCACGCTGACGGTCCCGGCATCCGAAGGCGAATGGACGCCGGCCTCGATGGTCCATGAGGTCCGGCCCGGCGGCCATTACGGCTACCTCGGCCCGCGTTCCGGCGCTCCGCCCGACCTTCCCCTGGTGTATCTCCCCCGCGGGCTGGACAACTCCAGCGGTGCGCAGGTCACGGTCCCGGACGACCGGTTCGGACCGCTCCGCGGCCAGATGCTCCACTTCTCCTTCGGAGCGGGCACGTACTTCCTCTTGCTTCGCGAAAAGGTCGGGGGCCAGCCTCAAGGTGCGGCCGTGCCCATGCCCGGCGAGTTCCTCTCGGGGGCGCACCGGGGTCGTTTCAACCCGCGGGACGGCCAGCTCTACGTCTCCGGGATGACCGGGTGGGGCACCTACACTCCGCTCGACGGTTGTTTCCAGCGCGTGCGATACACCGGCGATCCGGTCCAGCTCCCGATCGAATTCCACGCCCATGAGAACGGCGTGCTCGTGCGGTTCTCCCGGCCGCTCGATCGCGAGGTCGCCCAGCGTCCTCATCGGCAGTTCGCCCAGGCGTGGAACTACCGATACAGCGCGGGATACGGCTCGCCCGAGCTATCGCCGAGCCACCCCGGCCAGCCCGGCCACGACGCACTGGCGATCCGCTCGGCCCACGTCCTGGCCGACGGCCGGACGCTGTTCCTCGAGATCCCCGACATCCAGCCCGTCAACCAGCTCCACCTGCACCTGCGCCCGGACAATGGCCCTCCGATCGACCTCTTCGCCACGGTCCATCGAATGGCCCCGCCGTTCACCGGCTTCCCTGGCTACCGGCCCACTCTCCAAGACAATCGCCGCGCATCCGATCCTCGCCGACATGGTCGCCCTGTCGCACCGGCCGGCACCGAACCCCTGGCGCGAGCTCGATCCGCAGGGCACGAGGCGTCACCATCGAGGCCGGCAAGAACCTGAGTTACACGGTCCGATCGTTCAAGGTCCGCGCGGGCGAGCCGATCAAGCTCACGTTCATCAACCCGGACGTCGTGCCGCACAACTGGGCGCTGATCAAGCCCGGCACGCTGGCGCGCGTCGGCGACCTCGTGAACAAGATCGTCGCCGAGCCCGACGCGGTCTCTCGCCACTACATCCCCCGAACCGACGACGTCCTGTTCTACACGGACATCGTCGGCCCCCAGGACCAGTTCGCGATCTCCTTCCGCGCACCCCGCAAGCCGGGGCGTTATCCGTATCTCTGCACGTTCCCCGGCCACTGGATGGTGATGAATGGGGAGATGATCGTCGAATAGGCCACACCCCTTACGAGTGAGGTGAGTTATGACTCCGCGATCGAGTCAGCACGAACCCGTTAATTTCATGCCCGAGCTCATCTGCGACGCGATCCCCGCCCCATCGCTCGCACGACCAAAGGATGCCGGTTCCGATAAGAACGGCGAGAAGCCCCAGAACCCACCGGCCGGACCTGAGGATCCGAAGGCCGATGATCCTCAAGGTGGACCGCCGTCGCCCCATTCGGAGTGAACTCCATGGTCAACAGTGCCACGTTGCCGCTCCAGGACAGTGGAGATTGTCGGGTCGTCATCCGGGGCGTCGGGTGGCACGTCTATGATTGCCTGTCCGAGGCGATCGGCGAAGGGCAACACGTCCGCCTGGCGTATGACGGAGCGGATCTGGAGATCATGACCGCCGGGTACCCGCACGAGCGATTCAAGGAGATGCTCGGCAAAATCATCGCGACGGTTTCGAGGGTCAAGGGGATCCCTCGCAAGACGGCCGGGGAGACGACATGGAAGCGGCCCAATATCGAGCGGGGACTCCAGGCGGACGAATGCTACTACTTCCTCGCGGAAAAGTTCGCGATCGTGGAGGCGGCCTTTGCGCGTAAATCGATGGACATCGCCGACTATCCCAACCCCGATCTGGCGATCGAGATCGATCTCTCTGGCCCGACGGTCGACCGGCCCGGGATTTACGCGAAGCTCAAGGTCGCCGAGATCTGGCGGTTTGATGGCGAATCCCTGGTGATCGAACAACTCCAGGACAATGGCTCCTATCTCCCGGCCAAGACGAGCAAGTTCTTGCCCTTGCGGTCGGAGGACTTCCTCCGCTGGCTGATCGAGGAGCCTTACGGCGACGAACTTGCCTGGGAACGCCGGCTGGATCAGTGGGCGAAGCGATTGCGACGCAAGAGCCTCTTAGGGGCGGGATCGTAGTCCCTGGGCTCCGGCCCCGCGGGCTTGATAGCGGTTGACTTCAGCCTTCTTCGGCAGCCGGTCCTTCTTGATGCATAGGGCCATCGACCCGGCGACCGTGACGACGTCATAACGCCCCTGGTAGCCGATCAGCAGGTGCGCGGCCCAGGGCTCCATCCCGTGGTCCTTGACGAGCCAGGCGGCCATCTCGCTGGTGGCCATCTTGAGTCCATTATCAAGGGCACTGGCGAACTCGGGCTGAGAGCCGATGCTGATGATCTCGTCGGCCGTCTCGACCCGCGGCCCGGTCAGCTTCGCCCCCTTCTTCAGCTCGACGACGAACTCCACATCCATCGACGTCTCGATCCCCGTCCCCGTCGGCTCGCCATCGGCCTGAAGGGCGTGGCCGTCGCCGACGAACAGCAACCCGCCGGGGTGATAGACCGGCAGGTACACGGTCGCCCCCTCGCCGATCTTGTTGTAATCGAGGTTGCCGCCGTAGGGCCCCGACGGACCCGACGTCGGCGCGAAATCGCCCGCCGGCGCCACTCCAATGCACCCGAGCATCGGCTTCGCGGGGAACTCCAGGTTATGGACCTGACTCTTCGGCGTCCGGAGCCGCACGGTGTTCGCCTTGCGATCGATGTCCCAGGGGACGAGCGTCGAGCGCCCCTTGATGACGAGGTCGGGATGGATGTCGTTGGGGTAGATGTGCTCGACCACGTCGGGCGTCAGCGAGAAGAGGCCCAGCCGGTAGGCGGACCATCCCCAGTCGCGATTCAGCCGTACTTTTTTCAACCGCACCACGAGTGCGTCACCCGGCTCGGCCCCCTCGACGAAGAACGGACCGGTCAGCGGGTTGAACGGCTCCGACCGCTTCACGTCCTTCTCGTCGAGCCCCGCCGAGTCGACCGTCTTCGTCGCCACCACCTCGCCGGGCTTGATCCGCTTCAGCACCGGGTGGGCATGGGAGAACGTGCGGTAATACGTGGTCGCGACGACGCTCGTCAGCTCGTCGGCCGATACGGACGCTCCGGCCGCGAAGAGGGTCGCGGCAAAGGCCAGGGCGATTCGATTCATGCGGGGGTCCTGATTGGGAGACCATGGGGCATGGTAGAAAGGTGGACAACCAGACCCGGGGCCGCGGACCCGACGCTTCCGAGACTCCTTCGTGGTTGGGGCGATTGAACCCGGCCGCCAGTATAAACGAGGCATACTGCGTCCGCACTACCAATAGACTCGAAAGCGTTCTACGCCGACGGGCCGCTCCCGAGCGGCAAGGTCTCCTCCCCGTGGCCTTGTCCCCCGGTCCCCGGCGCTCTCGCAGTCGCGGCGACCTGGGCAGTACCCTCGCGGTCACGTCCCGACGCGAAATAGCAGGCCACCCAGCCGCCGAGGAACGCCCAGATCAGCGCCTCCATCGCCAGGCCGATCCGGACGAAGTCCGAGAAATCCTCGATAATCGCCCCACCGCCGGCATCTCCACCGAATCCTCCACCCGTCACCGTGGCACCGAGCATTTCCACCGGAAGGCTCTGTAAGCCCCTCCCACGCTGTGGTGGGGGCGGAGCCGGCGGCTCAGGATGAAGGACTTCTTCGAGATACTCGAACAGGTTCGGGGCCAGGAGGAACCGCCCGACCTTCCCGTCCAGCCAGGGGACGTAGAACAGGAGCAGATAGCTCCAGCCGAGGGTGGCGAAGCCCAACCAGTAGATCCGCCGCATGCCGCGCCCCAGGGCGACGCCGAGAAGCGAACTGATCATCGCGAAGAACGTGATCGAGAACATCGCCCCGGCCCAGGCCGCGGAGCCGCTACGAATCGCGGCCAGCCCGACCGCGGCGACCAGCACGACCAGAATCAGGTGGGCAATCGTTAACCGAGTGTGTTTCATAGAATCTCCGCGGAGAACGGGTCGTGACTACGACTCACCCCCATAATACTGGGTTCGAGGGACCTCACTCTTTCAATTTATCGAGCGTTTCGAGTCCGTCGCAAAGAGACCGGGTGATCTCAGCTTATGACTCATTGAACGGTATTGGGGTTAGTGGGGTGTATTCGCATCGCCCTGGGGCGCACGACTCCATCGTTAATCGCTCTATTTCAGCGACTCCGCCGAGTGAAAGCCGTCTTTGATCACCGTGTGTTCCAGGTTCGCTCGATCGACGACGACAACGTCCTCGAGAAGGGCGGGGACGTCCCGGACACCATTGTTGACCGCGTCGTGGGCAACGACAATCCTTCGGCGAGCCAGGTCGACCGCGACCTCGGCGGCCCGTCCGGCCAGTTTGCCGAGGGGCTTGTAAACCGACATGGTCTGGACGCCTCGCCGGATTCGCTGGCAGGCGGCGAGGTCGGCATCCTGGCCCGTGACCAGCACTTTCCCCGCGAGTCCTTCCTCCAGGAGTGCCTGGATCGCGCCTCCCGCGGTCCCGTCATTGGTCGCCAGGATCGCATCGATCGTCGGACCGACCTTCGTGATCGCGGCGTTCACGATCCGCTTGGCATTCTCCGGCTTCCATTCGGCGGCATAGTCCTCGTGAACGACCTCGATCTTTCCCGACGCGATGAGCGGAGCGAGCACCTCATCCTGTCCTTTCTTGAACAGGAGTCCGGTTTGATCGGTCTTCGGCCCGTGAATCCGGACGATGCGACCTTTGCCGCCAAGACGATTAACGAGGTACTGCGCCTGGAGCCTGCCCACGCGGACGTTGTCGAAACTCATGTATAAGTCCACATCGCAACCGGTGATCAGCCGGTCGTAGCAAACGACTGGCACGTGCATCGCTCGAGCGGCATCGACGGGCCGCGTCATCGCCGTCGGATCGTGAGCGACGACGACCAGGACATCGACGCCTCGGCTGAGGAGCGACTCGATGTCCTGGGTTTGCCGGGCGGTATCGCTGTTGCCGGACTGCACCAGGACCTCGGCGCCGAGTTCCTCGGCTCGCTTCACGAATCGCTCCCGATCGCGCTGCCAACGCTCTTCCTGGAGCGTTCCGAGCGAGAGCCCGATCAACACGCGCTGGTCGTCATGCGTCGATCGAAGCGGGCGCGAGGCTCGTCCGCTCAGGACCCATCCGGTCAGAACGCTGAGGAGCATCGACACGACCACCAGGAGGTTGCGCCTGGACATCACGGCTTCAGCCCTCCTTCGGGAATCGTGTCGACGCCGACGGCTCGAGCCGTATGGACGAGGGCGGACCAGGTGACCTCTTCGATGTCGAGGCCGTGGACGAGTCGTGCCGCGCACGTCCGCTGTTCGATCTCACCGGGGAGGAGGACTTCGTCGACGCCCTCGGCCCGCCGGGAGCTCTTGAGGAACGCGACGAATTGCTCGACCTCATCGTCGAAGCTGTCTCGTGGTCCGAAGATACCCGGTGCCATGATGAGCGAGAGCATTCCATTGCTGAGATAGGCGTTGTTCCGGGGATTACTGCACCCGCCGCCGGCCAGCGCGCCCGCGAGGAGTTCAGTGATGACACTGAGACCGTACCCTTTATGGCCACCGAACGGCAGGAGGGCGCCGGGGGGATCGGCATAGAACTGTTTCGGGTCGGTAGTCGGCCGGCCGTCGTGGTCGATGACGCAGTGCTCGGGGAGTTGCCGGCCGCGATTACGGGCGACCTTGATCTTTCCCTCGGCGATCGAGCAGGTCGAGATGTCCAGGATTATCGGCGGGGCACCACGCCGGGGAACGCCGGCCGCGATCGGATTCGCCGACAATCGGCGATCGATCCCCCCGAACGGAGCGACCAGCAGGCCGAACCCGCTGGTATTCACGAAGTGTAAGGAGACCAGGCCCGCGGCCGCGACGATTTCCGGCCAGTCGCCGATGCGCCCGAGGTGCCCGCAGTTTCGGAGCGTCACGGCGACCATGCCCGTTGATTTCGCGCGCTCGATGCCCAGTCGCATCGCCTTCTCGCCGATGGACTGTCCAAAGCCTTGTCGCCCGTCGAGCGCCAGGACGCTCGGAAAATCGACGACGACTTCAACCTGTTGATTGGCTTTCACCTGTCCGCGCCCGAGAAAGCGGACGTAATCGCTCACCCGGATCACACCGTGGGAGTCGTGGCCGACGAGATTCGATTCGACCAGTCGATCGGCGATCGCCCGATCCTCCGGCGGCGCACATCCCGCCCCCGCGAAGATCTCGGCGACGAAGGCTTTCAGAACGTCATGAGCGATTTTCATATTCGATCTCCACGGTTCTTCTCTCGGTCCATGACACAGCCGCGGCCGTCGCGACCCGCAGACTCGCGAGCCCGTCATCGCCCGTCACGGGCGGCGGGCCGTCCGATGCGATGGATTCGACAAACGCGCTGAGGTGCTGCCGGATCGTTCTCCAGAATGCATTCTCCCAACGATCGGCTGGCGAGGCAAACGTCTCCACCGTCTCGGCGTCTGCGCCTCGGAATGTGAGAGGTCCGACCACGTCCTCGGCGATGAGGATCCCCTCGGGGCCGGCGATCGTGAGTGACTCCCACGTGCGAGCCTGATGAGGCTGATAGCTGGCGGTCACCATGGCGAGGACGCCGTCGCGACAATGAAGCGTGATGGCCATCGGGGTGACGAGACCCGTGTCATCATTCAATAGGCCCGTCGTCTGAACCGCGACCACCTCTCCGACCAACCAGCGGACGAGATCGAAATGGTGCGTGAGCAGGGTGGTCAACATCGCGGTCGGCGACGTTCGGACGTGGATGGGCGGAAACCGGTCGATCACCTGCAAGGACGCAATGGTCGGTTTCCCGATACGCCCTTTCTCGATGAGGTCTCGCGCCTGTCGATAGGCGAACCCGAATCGTCGATTGAAGTCGACCGCGAGCGTTCGCTTCAACCTGGTCGCGGTCGCGACCATGGTCCTTGCCCCGGCCAGGGTCGTCGCGAGCGGTTTTTCGCAGAAGACGTGACTGCCCGCCTCCAAGGCGGCAAGCGTCGGTTCGACGTGGGCGTCGTCGGGAGTGGCAATCGCCACGATGTCGGGGGCCGTCGATGCCAGGAGTGTTTGCCAATCGCGAAAGGCCGCGCCACCCCATCGGCATGCCAAGGCTTCGGCTCGATCTGGTTGTGGGTCGCAGACGGCGACCAGCTCGACAAGGCCGTGCGTGGCGAGGGCCTCCGCATGAATGGCACCTACGCGACCACATCCAATGACGGCGGCCCGAAGGAGTCGTTCACCGCTCGTCATCAAGAGCTCTCCGTGGGGTCGATACTTCGCGGGCCGTTGCGACCGAATTGACCATCGGGACCACAACCCCCGCTCCAAATACTACCTGCGCACCCAAGATCCGCACAAATCCTTACACTCGATTCGGTCCAGCAACCGCAGCTCGACAGCCAGGCAATCCGAGACGAACCACGGAGCATAACGACCTATCTTGTCGCTATGATGAAGTAGCGAACGAAGCCTTGGGGACCAAGGCCGAGAGTGCTTGCTCGCTCGCAGCCATGGCCCAGTGGAACGACGCAACAGGTGAACGATCGACAGCGACGGAAGGAGAACCCATCATGAGGTTGTCGAGGACGCTCCTGGTCTGGTTGATGCTGCCGGCGTGGTGTCTGGCGGCCGAGGAACCGCAAGTGGTCCCGCTCTGGCCGTCCGGGGCGCCGGGCTCGGAGGGGAAGACGGAACCGGAAGTGGTGGCCGAGCAGGGGAAGAACGGGGTCCACGACCGGCACATCTCGCGGGTCCATAACCCGACGCTGACGGTCTATCTGCCCCCGCGAGACAAGGCCACGGGCGCGGCGGTCGTGATCTGTCCGGGAGGCGGACACCGATTCCTGGCGATCGATCATGAGGGCTACGACGTCGCCAAGTACCTCAACAGCATCGGCGTGGCGGGGATCGTGCTCAAGTACCGCCTGGCGCGGACCGAGGGCGCCGGTTACAAGGTCGAAGACCATGCACTGGCCGATGCCCGGCGCGCCATGCGGCTGGTGCGCAGCCATGCCGACGATTGGGGGATCGACCCGAAGCGGGTCGGCCTGATGGGGTTCTCGGCCGGCGGTGAGCTCGCCGCGCTGGAGGGCACGAAGCTCGAGCCGGCGAGCCCAGGGGCAGCCGACCCCATCGACCGCCTCGACGCTCGGCCCGACTTCCTCATGCTGGTCTATCCCGGCGGCCGTCCCGAAAGCTTCAATATCACCAAGGAGACGCCACCCACGTTTTTGCTCGTCGCCGACAACGATCGCCTGGCCGTGCAGACCATCGCCATCTACTCGGCCCTCAGGAAGGCCGGGGTCTCCGCCGAGCTGCATATCTACGCCCGAGGCGGACATGGATTCGGCATGCATGACACCCACTCCCCCGTCACAACCTGGACGGCCCGGCTCAAGGATTGGATGGACGATCGTGGGTTGTTGAAGAAATCATAGGATCGAGAGACTGTCGCATCGATACCGGCATCTCTTTTGGTCGCCCCGAAGGGGCCGAAACATGACAGCCCAGGGCAAGGAAAGCTGATGAAACAACTTCCTGGAATCGGACCACCCGTTCCCGGGGAAACCGGGAGCGGATTTCGTCCGCGTTCCGAGCGTGGGAAGGCGTTCGCGAAGACGACGCGGAGCGTCGCAGACGGCATTCCCACGCGGAGCGTGGGAACGAGTTCTCGTTGCTGATATCGGGAAGTTATTTCGTCAGCGTTCCACGCCCTGGGATCCGGTCGGATGCCGATACCCGAGCCCTGAAAGGGCGAAACATCGCCGTGCATGTGTCCCGCCCTTTCAGGGCTCGAGCGGGGTTGGACGTCCAGGTCCCAGGCGTTGCCCTGGGCTGATTTGGTTCGGCCCCTTCGGGGCAAAATCCCCACTCCCGGTATCCTTGCTACAGTCTCGATCGAGAACCCTTTTTTATTCTTACGGCCATGACCATCACTCCGCAATGCCTCCGCTGCCGGCATCTGGATCTCGAAGCGATGGCGTCGCTGCACATCATGCGCTGCGCGGCCTTCCCGGAGGAAATCCCCCACGAGATCGCGGACAACAAGCACGATCATCGCAAGCCCTTTCCGGGCGATCGCGGAATCCTGTTCGAGGCCCTGAAGCCAGAGCCGAGTCTCGTTCAAAAACCCTGAAACCACTCCTCTTTGACAGGACAATCCTAATGCCCGATGTCCAAGAACTTCGGATCAACGGCAAGACGGTGCGCGTCGATGCCGATCGCGAGCGTCCGCTGCTCGGCGTGCTCCGCGACGACCTGGGCCTGACCGGCGCCAAGTACGGTTGCGGCGAGGGGCGCTGCGGCGCCTGCACGGTGCTGATCGACGGCGCACCGGTCCGCTCGTGCGTCACCAAGCTCGGCAGCATTGCCGCGCGCGAGATCACCACCATCGAGGGCCTGGCGAAGGATGGAAAGCTCCACCCGCTCCAGCAAGCCTTCCTCGACGCCGGTGCCATGCAGTGTGCGTATTGCACCTGCGGCATGATCATGACCGGCGTCGCCCTGCTGCGCGAGAACCCCAGCCCGACCCGCCAGGAGATCGTCGAGTACATGGATGGGAATATCTGCCGGTGTGGGACCTATCCGCGGATCATTGACGCCCTCCGCAAGGCCGCGCAGGCTGTGAAGGAGGTGAGCCGATGAACGACCGAACCACCATCACATCCGAGTTCGAGAACGATATCGATACCGATATCGCCATCGAGCCCGAGCGCTACGAGTTCTTCGAAGGGCCGGCATACCGGTTCGACCTGGACCGGCGCGGCTTCCTGAAGGCGATGGGAGGGGGCATCCTCATCCTCTCCCTGCTGGATCGGGATGCCGACGTCGCCGAGGCGCAACAGCCCGGCGGACGGCAGCGCGGGGCGGCGGCCGGGGAGGCCAGTCGGCGACCCAGGACCTCGGCGCCTGGCTGCACATCGGCGAGGACGGCCGGGTCTCCGTCTATACGGGCAAGGCCGAAGTGGGGCAGAACATCCGAACGTCGCTGACCCAGGTCGTCGCCGAGGAGCTGCGCGCACCCGTCGCGTCGATCCACATGGTCATGGCCGACACGCAACTGACCCCCTACGACATGGGCACGTTCGGCAGCCGGACCACGCCCAGCATGTCGCCGCAGCTCCGCCGCGCGGCCGCCGCCGCCCGCGAGCTGCTCATCGACCTCGCCGCCGAAACCTGGAAGGTCGACCGCTCCGAGCTGACCGCGGCCGACGGCGCGGTCGTCCACGCCAGGACCAAGGAGACGCTCTCCTACGGCACGCTCACCAAGGGGCGCAAGCTCACGAAGACGGTCTCCAGCCAGGCCCCAACGACGCCCGCCGATCGCTGGGCCGTCGCCGGCCACTCCGTGCCGAAAGTTGACGGCCGATCGTTCGTCAACGGTGAGCACCAGTATGCCTCGGACGTCCGACTCCCTGGCATGTGGCACGGCAAGGTGCTGCGCCCGCCGTCGTACGGCGCGAAGCTGACATCGCTCGACGCCGGCGCGGCCAGGGCGATGCCTGACGTGGTCGTCGTCCGCGATGGCGACTTCGTAGGCGTGGCCGCGCCCAGCGAGTTTTTGGCGACCAGGGCACTGGCCGCGCTCAAGGCGGAATGGAAGCCCGGACCGCCGATCTCGAGCAAGGACCTCTTCAAGGTGCTGAAGCAGCCCGCACGGCAAGGCCAGGGCGGGCGCGGCGGTGGCGGCGGCGGCTTTGGCGGATCGAACAGTCGGTCCGGCTCGATCGCGGACGGCCTGAAGGCCGCCGACGTCCGCCTCGAGCAGTCGTACACCATCGCCTATATCGCCCATGCCCCACTCGAGCCTCGCGCGGCCGTGGCGCAGTGGGAGAACGGTAAGCTGACCGTCTGGACGGGCTCTCAGGGACCGTTCCGGGTGCGAGGCGAGCTGACCGGGGCCTTCCGGTTGTCCGACGACGCGGTGCGCGTGATCGTGCCGGATACCGGTTCCGGCTACGGGGGCAAGCACACGGTCGAAGCGGCCGTCGAGGCGGCGCGGCTGGCGCGCGAGGCCGGCCGGCCGGTCAAGGTCGTCTGGACACGTGAGGAAGAGTTTACCTGGGCCTACTTCCGCCCCGCGGGCGTCATCGACATCGTCAGCGGCGTACGCAAGGACGGGACGCTCACCGCCTGGGAATTCCATAACTACAACTCCGGCTGGGTCGGGGATCCGCACGCCTTACGAGGTGCCCAACCAGGCCAGCCAGGTCCACTCAGTCGAATTCGCCGTTGAGGCAAGGGTCTTACCGGGCGCTGGCGGCCACGGCGAACCACTTCGCCCGCGAGTCGCACATGGACGAGCTGGCCCATGCCGTGCACATCGACCCGCTGGAGTTCCGGCTGAAGAACCTCAAAGACCCGAGGCTCCGCGCGGTGCTCGAAGCCGCGGCCAAGGCGTTCAGATGGGGCCGGAAGGCCGGCTCGGACCGGGGGGTCGGCCTCGCGGCCGGGATTGATAAAGGCGGCTACGTCGCTACCTGCGCCGAGGTGTCCGTGGATCGGTCCAATGGCCGCGTGCAGGTCCTCCGCGCCGTCAGTGCCTTCGAGTGCGGCGCCATCATCAACCCGGACCACCTCAAGAACCAGGTCGAAGGCGCGCTGATCATGGGGCTCGGCGGCGCGATGACCGAGGCGATCGCCTACGAGGACGGCAAGATCCTCAACCCGAAGTTCTCCAAGTACCGCGTGCCGCGGTTCCGCGACGCGCCCGAGATCGAAGTCGTCCTGCTCGACCGCAAGGACCTGCCGTCGGCCGGCGCGGGCGAGACCCCGATCGTCGGCATCGCCCCAGCGGTCGGCAACGCCATCTTCGACGCCACCGGCATCCGGCTCCGCTCGATGCCCATGGTGCCACAGGGGCTGAAAACGTGATGTATGTCTGGAGCGCTTCACGATCGAGTTGCGCACAGCTCAACACAAATGGCATTCAGACTAGCCCGACTGCGCCAGCGAGGGAATGCCGTCGGACCCTCGCTAGCGCTTCGGGCTAGTGTGGTGGCCGATTCGGCCTTGGTGTGCGCAACTCTGCGGTAAAGTGCCCTATGCCTGACGCGGCACCGCCACGGCCGGTGAGCCGAAAGCCAGAGATTTAACCACGGAAAACACGGAGGGACACGGAAAAAGAAAGGTTGATCCGGATTTTCTTTTCCGTGTATTTCTGTGTTTTCCGTGGTTAGATAATTTCCTCACGATCCCGCCTCGATGACCCGGCGGCTCATAGCCGGGCGAGGCGGGCGTCGGCGTCGCCGAACCGGTCTTGCTTGACGCCCATGCGGTCCATGATCGAGAGGTACAGGCTGCACAGCTTGCGATTCTCGTCGCCGCTGCCGGTGTAATCCAGAATGCGGCCGGTCTCGAGCGTGCCGCCCAGACCGCCGAGGAGCAGCACCGGCACCTTGGTCGAGTCGTGCTTGCTGCCCGACCACATGTTTGAGATGAACATCAAGCACGAGTTGTCGAGGACGGTGCGCTCGCCCTCCGGCATCGCGGCGAGCCGGCCGGCGAGATAGGCGATCTGGCTCACGTAGTACCGCGTCACGCGCTCGTAGGCGTCGGACGTGTCACTGTGCGAGGCCGGGTGGTGCGCCGTGCGGACGTCGAGGAACGGGTAGAACAGTCCGGAGAGGTCCCGGCAGAGCAGGAGTGTGGCGACGCGCGTCTTGTCGGTCTGGAACGCCAGGGCGATGATGTCGCACATCAGCCGCATGTGCTCGCGGATGTCCTCGGGCAGTCCGTTGTCGGGCCGCGGCATGGCGAGGGTGGGTCGTCCGCGATTCTGGGCCCGGTCGTCGGCCCGGTCCTTCATCGCGCGGGTGCGCTCGACCCGCTTCTCGACTTCGCGGACGCTGATCAGGAACTCGTCGATCTTGGCGCGGTCGGCATGGCTGACCTGACGGCTGAGCTCGGCCGCCTGGTCCTTCACGCGATCGAGGATACTCAGGGTCCGCTTGCTCCCCTGGTTGTCGAACAGGCTGTCGAAGGCCAGCGACGGATAGACCTCCATCGGCACCGGCGAGAGCGCGTCCTGCCAGGAGATGTGCGAGCTGTAGGCCATCGAGAAGTTGGACTCGTGGTAGCCCGTGATCGGCTGCTCGCAGCCCAGGACGAGGCTCGGCTGCGGCGTCTCCTCGCCGAGACGGCTGGCGAGCACCTGGTCCATGCTCACGCCCCCCTTGAGCACCGCACCCTTCTGGAGCGCCGCACCCGAGAGGATGTTTCCCGTCTGGCCCGGATGGATGCCGACGCCCGTGGCCTGCTTGTTGAACAGGCCCGTGATGACGTTCAACCGGCTCCGGTACGGTGACAGCGGCTGAAGGCTCTTGCTCAGCTCCATCCCCGGCCCGGAGCCCTTCGCCCACCAGTGGAGCGGGTTGACCCCGTTGCCCAGGAAGAGCGCGGCAAAGCGACGCGGGAAGACCTGCGGCGCGCCGCCGGACGCGGTCTCACCCGCATAAACCGGGAGCGATTCGAGCCAGGGCAGCGCCATCGCGACGCCCGCGCCGCGGAGCACCGTGCGTCGATTGATTCGTTCGTGGCGATCGGTCATCGGTCGGTTCCCGGGTTCTATGTAGGTCAGGCTTTCCGGCCTGACACTTAATTAATTCTACAGCGGAAGGAGATTTCGTGTTCACGGGAAGCCACGGGCGGCCTGAAGGGCCGCAGGAGCCCAGCCCGGGGAGAATCCCCGGGGACCGGGATTGCCGGCCCCTCTCCGTTGCACCCTGAAGGGGTGCAGGAGCAGACGCCACCTGCGGCCCTTCAGGCCGCGGGCGGATGGGGGCGGCCGTTGATTCCCGGGGTTTCACCCCGGGCTGGGCTCCCGCGGCCCTTCAGGCCGCCAGGAACCTCTGGTCAACACGAGAACTCCTTCCGCTGTAGAATTAATTAAGTGTCAGGCTGGAAAGCCTGACCTACATTATGAATGGTCTCGGCCTCGTTTATTGATAAACTGTGGACTGGTCACGATCGCCTCGATCAGGCCGCCGAATCGATGGCCGTCGGCGGAGAGCCGTGCGCGCATCGCCCCGATGGTCGCCTGGTCCGATGGGATCAGGCTCCGGCCGAGTGCATAGGCGAGCAGCTTGCGGCAGAGGTTCGCGACGAACTCGTCCCGGCGCCGCTCGGAGAGATATCGGCGAAGCCGTCGAGGCCCGCGCCTTCGCTGCCGTCGGGGAAAGTGGCGCGGGCGTCAACCGGATGGCCGCCGAGGTCGCGGTCGCGACGTTCCCCGATCGGCCCGTAGCCCTCAAACGTCAGCCCGATCGTGTCGAACCGCCGGTGGCAGCCTGGCGCACTCCTTGACATCGCGGTGCCTGGCCAGGAGCTGCGGCAGTGTCAGCTCGCCCAGCTTCGCCTCGTCCTTGGGCAGCTCGGGGACCCCTGGCGGTGGCGGCGGGATCACCTCGCCCAGCATCCGGCGGACGACCCAGTATCCGCGCTTGACCGGACTGGTCCGCAAGCCCGGCGAGTTGCTGGTCAGGAAGACCGACATTGGCAACAGGCCGCCGCGTCCATATCGCCGCACCTCGTTCACCCGGACCCACTCACCGGGCTTGCCGCCGTTCAGCGGGATGCCGTAGTGCTTCGCCAGGATCGGGTTGACGAACGTGTGATCGGCATCGAGAAACTCCAGCACCGAGCCATCCCGCTGCGCGATGTCGAGGAAGAAGCGGATCGGCTCTTCGTACATGGCCTGACGGAGGTCGTTGGTGAAGCTGGCGAACCGCTGTCGGTCGACGCCGTTGTGTTCTTCGAAGCGGCGGAACTCCAGCCAGTTGCCGGCGAACTCCGTGGCCAGGCCGCGGACCCGGTCGTCTCGCAGCATCCGCTTTGCCTGCGCGACCAGCACGTCCGGCTTGTGCAAATCGCCCGCGGCGGCGTGGGCCAGCAGCTCCGCGTCGGGCATGCTCGACCAGAGGAAATAGCTCAGCCGGCTCGCCAGGGCGTAGTCCGACAGCGGATGGACCGCCTGGCCATCCGGGGCAAGGTCGATGCGGTAGGCGAAGTGTGGCGAGAGCAAGACGCTAGCGACCGCGTCGCGCATCGCCTCCTCGTGGCCCAGCCCGCCCTGCCGGCGCGACTCGCGGTAGAACGCGAGTAAATCATCTCGCTCGCCGCTCGACAGCGGCCGGCGATAGGCGCGTTCGGCGAACTTCGCTAGTGCCTCGAGGTGGCGCGGCTCGGCGGCCTTCCGGTCCTTTTCCACCCGGCGAATCCGGGCGGACATCATCGCATAATAGTCCTCGATCGCTTCCACGGCGCGGTCGTCGGCCCCGACCTTGCGAGCCTTCTCCACGTGGGCCGCCCTCAGCCGGTTCATCTTGGCCTCGGACGTGGCGTCCTTGTCCTCGACCCGGGCGAAGTCGAACCGGGCCTCCTGCATGAACCGCGGCGGCTCGGCGCGTTCGAAGAAGATGAAGTCGTGGTACTGACGCATCGGTATCGAGGCCACGAAGTCGAGCTCGTACCAGAGCGCATCGAGCTCGCGACGGCCCGCGTCGTCGAGCACCAGCTCGCAAAGCGGCGCGTCGTCGCGGAAGTAGCCTTGCATCAGGTGAAAGCCGGCCGTCAGCAGCCGGCCCGACGGAGCGGCTTTCGGCTCGAAGTACGGGGCGCGATCGGTCACGAAGAACGTGTCGGGGAATACGCGGCAGAACCGCTCCAGGCCGGGCGCGTCCTCGGCTTTGCCACCGCCCGGATACCGCATCCGCTGCGCGGCGAGCTCACGGTTATCCCACAGCACAAAGGGCTGGCTTCCCTTGGAGATGGCCCTGACCATCTTCAAGCTCTTCAGGCGCGGCGGAATGGCCTTCCGCGAGCGTCGGACGAGGTCTCGCATCCGCTGGCAATCGCGCCGAACCTCGGCCGGCGGCGACGTGCCCGACGGCAGCTTCCGCCAGAGCGTCCGCAACTCGCCGAGCGGGCCGGACTCAGGACCGGCCTCAGTCAGGACGGCCCAGATCGTGGCGAGGTACCGGGGACTGAGCCTGGATTCCTCCGCAAAGTCGCGCAACGTCCGCTTGTGGCTTACCCAGCTCGGCGCGGTGCTGATAGCGCCAGGCGGCCAGGAAGTAGTCGGCGTAGTCAACCTCGTGCCGCCGGTAGAAGTCGATGATCCGCCGGACGCAGAACTTGTCGCGGTCGGTATCGGTGACCGCGGGATGAGGCGCGAAGACGAACTGGTCCGGCAACAGGACCAGGTGGTCGGCGACCAGCCGGGCCGCCGCCAGGTACTTCTTCAACAGGGCCGGCGACATCGCCAGGGACTCGCCCGAGTTATCGAACCCGGCCTCGTTCGCGGGATCCACCGGGAACTCCCGCGTCGGCCGGATATCGACGCCCGTCAGGTCGCGGATCGTGTAATCGAACTCGGCGTTGCTCAGCCGACGCGCCAGCACCGGGCCCCGGATCGCCCGCATGCCGTTGGGCCTCACATGCCGCGCAGCTCCGAGATCCACGCGATCACCGCGCGGCGGTCGTGCGGTCTGGGCTGCCGGGCGCCTTCTCGGGCGGCATTTCCTCCGCCTCGAGCCGCTCCTCCACCCGCTCCCAGACCTGGTGATCCTTCGCGACCGCGTCAACCGAGGAATACACGCTCAGATCGAGCTTCGATTCCTTCTTCCGCTCGCCGTGGCAAGCCGTGCAGTTCTCGCTCAAGAACGGCTTCACGACGTCCGCGAACCGGCGTTCCAACGATCGTTCCGGCGGATCGTCCGCGCGCACGGCGATCGGCGCCAGACCGGCCAGCACAACGATTACCGTGAGAATCCTCCGCAGTTGCATCCCGTCTACCTTTGCCTTGAAGCGAATCCGTCCTCGACGCCTCTTGAATATTTGTCAAACAATCGTCGATTCACTGTAAACCAGGGCAGGCTTCCCGTCAACTTTGGCAGGTAGACTCCCGATAAGCTTGAGCGGTCGGAGACCACTGTCGCTGGCTCTGGGACGACGGAAGAAATAGCCGTCACCGGTGTGAAGAGGGGCCGTCTTCCCGGAGGACCGCCTCTCCCCTCGGGGTCTCGACACACTCGTACGGGGTCAAGGGTGATGCGACGAACCGAGCGGCGCGGTATTCTTGGGGATGGCTATCACCCGAACCATCAACGTCTGACAACCGCCAGGGCGGACGGCTTACAAGTGTCCGACGTGTAAAGGGTGAATAGGCCATGCGGATCAATGGGATTTTGTACGTTGAATCAGGCCTGGACCAGGGAAAAGGCTTTGCGCAAGAGGCAGCGCGGGAGAGTTGTCGGTTTCCCACCTGGGTCCAGGACATGCGACTGGGCCACCTACGTCGGGAAGGAGGCAGCGATGATGAAGGCAGTGATAACAGTCTCCACTCTGATGATGCTCACAGCATGTCTCGCCCAGGAGGAACGGCAAGCCCCGTCGAACGTACCCCTCCGAGTGGAATGCGATAACTTGTTCAACGAATTCATGAATGCTTCCACAAAATTCGCAGATCGCGCCCACAAGGCAAAAACCCTCGATGAGGCCAGCAAGTCCTCGCCCCCAAACGGCCCGGCCTACGCCGCTCGGTTCTTGTCGATGGCCAAAGCGCATCCCGACGATCCGGTGGCCGTGGATGCTTTGGTTCGAGTGCTCATTGTGGATTTCTTCGGACCTCATCGGAAAGAGGTCATCGATCGGATCAGGGCGAGGCACGTGAAGTCTCCCAGGATTGGAGCCGCCCTTCGTCTGATCGCAATCGACACGACGCCGCCGGCAGTCGAGCCGCTCCTCCGCGATATCCTGAGGGAGAATCCCAGCGCCGAGGTGCGCGCCCAGGCGGCGGTGGCCTTGGCAGAGCACCTGATGCGATTGATCGGGGAAGCGGAGAACATGCACGAGCACCCCGATCAGTTCGAGCACGCCGTCACCAGGTTCGGAGCGTGTCTTTGTGACTCGGATGCGGGATCGAGACACGGCGGTGATGCGTCAAGAGGTGGAGTCGCTCTTCGAGCTGGTGATCCGCGAATATCCCCGGGTACCAAGTCCTCGCTTGAACTGCGCGACCGCCCCAGCCCGGCGGAAGTTGCCACGGGAGAGCTTCGCTCGTTGCGCGAACCTGATCGTCGGCAAGCCAGCCCCTGAGATTGAGGGCAAGGACATTGACGGAAAGCCCATGAAGCTGAGCGACTACCGGGGCAAGGTCGTGGTCCTCAGCTTCTGGGCAACCTGGTGTGCTCCGTGCATGTACATGGTGCCTCACGAACGGGAACTAGTCCGCCGAATGGAGGGCAAGCCGTTTGTCTTGCTGGGAGTCAATGCCGATGAAGACAAGGAGCGACTGAGGTACCAGTCGAAGGAACTTCAGATTAGCTGGCGATCGTTCTACGACGGAGGTCCCTACGGGCCGATTTCAAAAAGTTGGAACGTACAGGGCTGGCCAATGGTCGTCGTGCTGGACCGCAATGGCATCATTCGCTACAAGGGAGGCCGCGATGAGAAGAAGTTAGATGAGTCTGTTGAAGAATTATTGAAGTCCGGAAGATGATCGGGCTGGGAGCGTTGAGGCCAGGCGACGAACCGAGAGGCGCGGTATCCTTGGAGATGGCTATCACCCGAAATGTGAACGTCTGACAACCACCAGAGGGGAGGCTTACAAGTGTCCGATGTGTAAAGGGTGAATATGCCCCACGGATCAATGGAGTTTTGTACGCTGAATAAGGACTTACGTCGAATTCTCAGTGTAAGGCCTGGACTAGAGACCCAGGCTTCCCATGCGGGAGAGACGCCAAGAACGCCAGGTGAGCCAATGAAGTGTGTCATTAATCCGAGCAACTCAGGCCAAGCCGATGCACAGGTTGAGTGAGTCGATCTGGTGGTTGGTTCCCGGGGGGTTCATGGCGCGTCCTTGGTCGTGGACGGGCTATGGCTAGGTGCTCTGCTCAGTGAGCCTCAAACTGCCCGAGCTTTGGATCCTTCGTGGAACAATCATCTCATGATGGGGATCTGCAATGTTCTCTGTACTGTAGTTGGTTTCTGGCTATACCTCGAATACAAGAGACGCTCAAATCCCCCTTCGGAACGCTGATTTCGCATGGCGAAACGTAAATATAAAACGTGAATCGTGTGACTTTGATATGGCAACGGTGATCCATTGTTGAGGCTTTACACTCGGTCTGCGACGCGGGAGGAGCCCGTAAAGGGTGATCCAGGACGAATGTACAGTCGCATCTTGATATATGACCACATTGCCTTCTCCAAGACCCTGGTGGCTCCGCCTCAGCATTCGAGGGCTGATGGTCTTGGTCCTGATTGTCGGGGGCATCATGAACTGGATCATCCGAGCGCTAAAATCCCGCAATGCCGTGTCGGCGATTCGAAAGGCTGCCAGCGGAGTGGCCAGCTACGACTGGGAGCTGGAGGGCGATGAGATCATTCCCAACAGACGGTTGTGGTGGCCAAAGTCGCTTGTGGATCGCGTCGGGCCCGACTACTTTGGCAGCGTCGCATACATCTATTTTACTGACCCGGGTTCAGATGCAGATCTAGCCTATGTCGGACAGCTCGGCCGGCTAAAGTCACTACAACTCGAATCATCGAGAGTTACCGATGCTGGGCTAGCCCATCTGGAGGGCTTGACCGGCCTCTACGTGCTGATGCTTGACGGCACACAGATCACTGATGCGGGGTTGATCCACCTGAAAGGGATGACCGCCCTCCGGGCGCTGAGCCTCAGAGGGACCCAGGTCACCGACGCGGGGCTGGTGCACCTCGAGGGGTTCGACAGGGTTCAGATCCTCCATCTCGAGGATACCAAGGTCACCGACGCGGGGCTGTGCACCTAAGAGGCTACGGGGACTCCGAGAACTGTACCTTGGAGCGAATATCTCCGATGCGGGGTTAGTCAGCCTGAGAGGGCTGACAAGCCTCAGGATGCTCTACCTGAGTGGTACCCAGGTCACCGACGCGGGGCTGGTTCACCTCGAGGGGCTGTCCAGTCTCGAGACGATTCACCTCGCCAGCACCCGGATCAGCGACGCTGGGCTGGCCCATCTGAAGGGATTGGCCGGCCTCCGAAGTGTTATTCTCACAGACACCCGGATCAGCGACAGGGACTGACCCATCTGAAGGGATTATCCGGCCTCCGGGAAGTTGATCTCACCCGCACCAAGGTCACCGACTCCGGCGTACAAGAGTTGCGCGGGCGTTGCCGAAGGCGAAGATTATTCGTCGAATCTCTGGACTCTGAGGTGGACAAGGTTGGTGTGGGGCGACCATGGCAGTGAAAAGTTGGCTTGGGAACGGGCTGGGGAATAACTTCTCGGAGTTGCGCGAGGAAACACCTGTGCTCTCTGGCAGCCGTGGATTCTGCTTTGGCCCGAGCCGCCGAAGCCGGATAGTAACT
>CAWJGW010000072.1:0-99566 GCA_963842405.1 uncultured Isosphaeraceae bacterium
ACTCTCTGGACTTGCACTCAGATCGAGCGGTCCTGGTAATCCGGCGCGGTTCGGCGATAGACTAACAGGCACAACGACCCGTCAGGATGTCTCCATTCCGATCGGGGTTTGGGGCGGTGAGGAGATCGGACGATGCGAATCTCAGTATGGATCGAGCCTGTGCCGGGCCACGGCTACCGAGCCAAGGGCGGAGAACCGTTCGCCATGATGGCCGAAGGGGCAACGCGCGACGACGCCCTCCAAGAACTGCGCAAGCTCATCGAAAGGAAAGTCTCCGACGGTGCCGAGATCGTCACGCTCGATGTGCCCATGGCCGAACACCCCTGGCTGCCGTTCGCCGGGATGTTCTCGGACGATCCCCTGGTCGAGGAGTGGAAGGAAACGATGGCGGAACTGAGACGCCAGGCTGACGAGGCTGAGTTCGACGCAGAGACATCCGCCGAGCCAGGCTCCGCTGGCTTGTCCGGCTCGACATCAAACCCGTAGCTCGACGGCTCCTTCTGTCTTGATTCAGCACATCCCCATCGCCTCGCCGCCGCCGAAGAGAGCCTCTCTCGGGCTTGCACCATCGGCGCCCGACCTGCCGGACTCCCGCAGCTCCTCGGCTCGCTCCCGATCAAATGGTCCGGTTTTCTCTCGAACGCTCGTCTCCGCGCAACGATAATACTCATTGAAGGTTCGAGCTCGACCGCCGAAAATTTCGTCCGGTCCTGTAACTTTTCTTGCGGTTTGGGAAGGTTATGAAGTGGGAGGCTTCTCGATGATGAGCACCGCGTCAGAACCAAATACTGAGGAGTTGATCGAGCGGGCCGGCAACGGCGACGCGACGGCGCTTCAGCAGTTGCTGGTCCGGCATCGCGACCGGCTGCGGAAGATGGTGGCCGTGCGGCTCGATCGCCGGGTCGCCGCGCGCGTGGACGCGTCCGACGTCGTGCAGGAGGCGTTGGCCGAAGCCGCTGCGCATTTCGACGAGTATCTCCGCACCCGGCCGCTGCCGTTCTCCGCCTGGTTGCGACAGCTCGCCTGGGAGCGATTGGTCAAACTGCACCGCCACCACATCCACGCTCAGAAGCGGAGCGTCCGACGGGAGGAGGACTGGTCCATGCCGCTGCCGGAAGACTCGGTCCTGCAACTGGCCCGCCGCCTGCTCGCCAGCGGCACCAGCCCCAGCCAGGCCATGATCCGCGACGAGCAGCGCCTTCGGCTGAGAGTCGCGCTGGAGCAGTTGGCCCCGCACGACCGCGAGGTTCTAGTCATGCGGAACCTGGAGCAACTCCCGATCGCCGAGATCGCCGCGGTCCTGGGCCTGACCGAGGGGGCCGTCAAGGTCCGCCACCTCCGCGCCTTGCAGCGGTTACGGGCCATCCTGGAGGTGTCGCCATGACCGTCATCCCTGGCGCCCACACCAATCCCCCCAGTGGGATCGACCCGATCCTGGCCGACCTGGTCGAGCAGTTCCTCCAGCGACTCCAGGCCGGCGAATCGCTCGATCCGAGCGGGTTCGCGGTCCAGCACCCGGAGCACGCCGAGTCGCTCCGCGAGTTGCTCCCCGCGCTGGAGATGATGGCCGACCTGGGCCGCTCGGCCGCCCGGGACCGGACCGGCCTGACACCATTGGAAGACACCTCCGTCCCCGGGCTGGGCGTGCTGGGCGACTTCCACATCCTCCGCGAGGTCGGCCGCGGTGGCATGGGTGTCGTCTACGAGGCCGAGCAGATTTCGCTCCGCCGTCGCGTCGCCCTGAAGATCCTGCCCTTCGCCGCGGCGCTCGACCCGCGGCAGTTCCAGCGGTTCAAGGTCGAGGCCCAGGCTGCTGCGCAGTTGCACCACACGCACATCGTGCCGATCTTCGGCCTGGGCGTCGAGCGCGGCGTGCATTACTACGCCATGCAGCTCATCGACGGCCGGCCCCTGTCGGACCTGATCGCCGAGCTGCGACGGCTTCACCGCCCGGGCTCCAGGGCCGACGAACACGCCAGGGCCGATGGCTCATCCACCGAAACGTCGGACGTCCCGGCCCCGGGCGCGTCCCGCTGCATCAGTCCCCGTTGCCGGAGTTGTGGCCTTCCGGCGCGTTCGACCACCGCGCGGCCGTTCTTCCAGGCAGTCGCCCGGCTGGGCATCCGGGCGGCCGAGGCGCTTGAGTATGCCCACTCCCTGGGCGTGGTCCACCGCGACATCAAGCCGGCCAACTTGCTGGTCGACACGCGCGGCGAGGTCTGGATCACGGACTTCGGCCTGGCCCGGGTCCAGGCCGAGGCCGGGCTGACGCTCACGATGACCGGCGACGTGCTGGGGACGCTCCGCTACATGAGCCCGGAGCAGGCGCTGGGCCACCGCGAGCGGGTGGACCACCGTAGCGATATTTATTCGCTGGGCGTGACGCTCTACGAGCTGTTGACGCTCCAGCCGGCCGTCGGCGGCGGCGACCGGCAGGAGATCCTCCGACGGATCGCCTTCGAGGAGCCCACGCCGCCGAGTCGGATCAACCCCGAGATCCCCCGCGACCTGGAGACGATCCTGCTCAAGGCGATCGCCAAGGAGCCCGAATCGCGGTACGCGACGGCGCAGGAGCTGGCCGACGACCTGGGACGGTTCCTGGAGCACAAGCCGATCCGGGCCAAGCGGCCGAGCCTCGTCCGCCGCGTGGCGAAATGGTCGCGGCGCCATCGCGGTGTCGTCGCATCGGCGGGCGTGTTGCTGGTGCTGGCATTCGCCGGCCTGGCGTCGAGCACGGCCCTGATCGAGCAGCAGCGCCGGGAGGCCGTCTCGAACCTGAGGATCGCCGAGCAGCAGCGCGAGCTGGCCGACGCGCGGTCCCGCGAGCTGACGGCCGCCTACGAGGCGCAGGATCGACGGCTCTACATCGACCGCGTCAACCGCGCCTACGGCGAGTGGAAGGAGAACAACCTCACGCTGGCCCGTCGGCTCCTCGATGAGTGCCCGCCGGACCGACGCGGCTGGGAGTGGTCCTACTGCCAGCGGCTCTGCCACCTCGAGCGATTGACACTCCGCGGCCGGGGCTGGCCATTCCGCGGCCTGGCGTTCGGCCCAGACGGCCGATGGTTGGTCACGGTCGCCAACGTCCTGCCCTTCGGGGCTGGGGACGGCGAGTGGACGATCTGGGACGCGACCACCGGCCGCGCCATCGAGAACCGGCCTTCGCCCGTGAGTGTCGCCGCTGTCGATGCCACCGGGTCGTTCGTCGCCGTACGCAGTGGGGTGGGCGGCGCATCCGTGGTCGAGATCTGGAGGTTGACCCAGGGACCACCCCCGCGGTTGGAGGCCGCTCCCGCGCGGTTGATCGGGCTCCCCCGAAACCTGATCGGTGACGTCGCGTTCGGCCCCCACGGCCGCCAGCTCCTGACGGCCACGAATTCGGGCCTGTCTCCGCAGCAGGACCGACATCCCTGTTGGCTGGAGGTCTGGGACGTGGAATCCGGCGAGCTCCGGCGCCGCATCGACCTGGGGATCGAGGCCCCCCTGGCCCTGGCCTTCTCCCCGGACGGCCAGCAAGTGGCCGCCGCGTGCAAGAGTGGCGTCATCAGTCTCTGGGACCCGGTGACCGGAAACGCGGTCGGCACGCTTCGGGGCCATGAAAAGGAGGTCTTCGACGTCGCCTACAGCCCGGACGGCCGCCGCCTGGTCACCGGCGGCTTGGATCAGACCGTGAGGGTGTGGGACCGCGCCACCGGCCAGCCGATCCACCTGCTCCGCGGACACAACTCGTTCGTCCGCGCCGTGGCCTTCAGTCCCGACGGCTCGCGGATCGTCTCGGCGTCGGAGGACAATACCGCGCGGCTCTGGGATGCCGTGAAGGGCCGGGAACTCGGGATCATCCGCGGCCATACCCGGTTCGTCACCGGTGCCGCGTTCAGTCCCGATGGCCGGCGGATCGCCACGGCGAGCGAGGACGGGACGGTCAAGATCTGGGACGAGTCGGCCACCGAGCCCGCGCGAACGTTGCCGCACGATCAATGGGTCACGCAGGTGGCGTTCTCCCCGGCTGGCTCGATCCTGGCTTCGGCCTGCTGGGACGGCTCGGTCAAGCTGTGGAACGCGGCGGACGGCCGCAAGATCCGGACCCTCCCCATGCCGGCTCCCATCGTCAGCGCCATGGCGATCCGCGGGGACGGGAGGGTCATCGCGGCCGCGGACGAGTGGGCCACGATCCGGCTCTGGGACCTGGGGACGGGGCGATTGCTCCAGGACTGGTCCAATGAGGGACAGGAGGCCTACGGCCTCGCCTTCCATCCCGATGGCGCTCGATCTCCGCATCGCCCGGGCCGGGCGGGACCCTCCGGGTCCGGGATATCGCGACCGGCGCCTCGTCCGTCTTCTGCCGGGCGGCGGCGGGTGTGAAGCCGACCTCGGTCGTCTACAGCCCCGATGGCCGGCGCGTCGCAGTGGCCTTCACCGACCTCACCGTCCGGATCTTCGACACCGCCGACGGGGAGGAGCGGCTCCGGCTCGAAGATCTCGGGACGGCCCCGGCGGGGCATCACCAGGAAGCGGGGAGGCTCGCGTGCGACCCCTCCGGCCGCTGGATCGCCGCGTGCCGGAACCGCGGCGGGCGCGTCCCGGGCGAGGTGCGCGTCTTCGATGCGACGACCGGCGAGCGGATCTGGACCCTCTCCGGCCACACCTCCGACGTCACGAGCGTGACGTACAGTCCCGACGGGCGGAGGATCGCCACCTCGAGTTACGACATGACCGTCAAGCTCTGGGAGACCGAAACCGGCCAGGAAGTGTTCACGCTCCGGGGACACACGGGGGGCGTGAACAGCGTGGCCTTCAGCCCGGACGGCCAGCGCCTCGCCACCGGCAGCATCGACCTGACGGCGAAGATCTGGGACGTCGCCGCGGTTCCCGTGGACCGTGGGGCACCGGCCGGGCCAGTCCCGACCGATGAGCGGACGCCCGCGGACCGGAAGGAGGAAGAGACTCGTTCACGACCGGAGCCGTGACCGCCGGGCTCGTCGCCGAGCCCGGATGCTGAGATACGAATCGAGCCGGCACTGCGAGCCGAGGGAGCGACGTCGCCGGCCGTTCCTGTTGTGCACCGCCTTCTTTGGCAAAGGGCCCCGTCTGGTCCCGGCGCCGGACTCACGCGCGAGATCGTTCGATTGTTCACTGTTTCATCGGAACGCATTTCCCATTCAGGAGAGGCACCCATGCGCCGAAAGTCTGTCCAGCCGGCATCGTCGGCATCCCCCGGGCCCGATTCTTACGGCCGCGGTCGCGTTCAAGGCCACACCCGGCGACGCCGCAGGACCTGGGTCGTGGAGGGGTTGGAGGACCGAGTCCTCCTGTCCGGCAACCCCACGTATTACACGGTCAATCTCATGAGCGATACCGGCACCAGCTCGGGCACCGATGCCAACACAGGCGATCCCTCGGGTGACCTGCTCTGGGCGATCCTCCAGGCCAACGTCAACACCAACCCGGCCGGCAGCGCGATCAATTTCGACCCGACAGTCTTCGCCACGCCGCAGACGATCACGCTTTCCAGTACGCTCGAGCTGAGCGAATCCGCCGGGCCCGAAGCGATCCAAGGCCCCGGCGCGGGTCTCGTCACGGTCAGCGGCGGCAACGCCGTCGAGGTGTTCCAGGTGGACACTGGCGTGTCAGCCACTTTGACGGGCCTGACCATTGCGGACGGTTCGGCCGGCGAAGGCGGCGGCGTCGCCAATGAGGGTGGCACGCTGACGATCACCGATTGCACCCTCGCGCACAACTCGGCCAATGACCTCGGCGGCGGCATCTTCAACAATGGCACGACAGCGGTCACCGACTCCACCCTCGAGAACAACGTGGCCGGGCCGGTCGGCGACGGTGGCGGCGGCATCTTCAACGGTGGCGCACTCTCGATCATCGATTCCACCCTCGCGGATAACTCGGGGCATGTTGGCGGCGGCGTGGCCGTCTACGGCACGACGACGATCACCGGCAGCACGTTCGTGGGGAACATGGCGACGGACTCGGGCGGCGAGGGTGGCGGTGCCATCTGGAACTCCGGCACCTTGACGGTCGCCGACACCACGATCGAGGGGAATTCGACCGTCCCTGGTGATCCGGCTGGCGGCGGGATTACCAACGATTACCTCGCGACGGTGACAGACTGCACTATCAACGACAACACGGCATCCTTCGGCGGCGGCATTGCCAATACCGGTGGCACGCTGACGGTGATCAACTCCACCATCGCGGGCAACACGGCCATCAATAATGGCGGTGGCGTCCTCAATTACTACGGAACTCTGACGGCCATCAACACTACCATCGCCGACAATGATGGCGGCTACAACTACCTCGACGGCGGGTCCAATGGCGGCGGCGGCGTGTACACCTACAACGGCACCACGACCCTGGATAATACGATCGTGGCCGCGAATACCGCCGACGATGGAGCCGACGATGTCGCCGGCGCGGGGCTCTCCTCGGCCAGCTCCTATAACTTGGTCGGCGTCGACGAGACCGGTAGCCTGACCAGCGGCACGGACGGCAACATCGTGATCGGGCCCGCGAATCCGGGGCTGGGCCTGCTGGCGTCCAACGGCGGACCGACGCAGACCATCGCGCTGTTGGCCGGCAGTCCGGCGATCGACGCGGGGAGCAATGCCCTGGCCGTCGATCCCACCACGCAGCAGCCTCTGTCTTACGACCAGCGTGGCCCGGGTTTCTCGCGGATCGTCAATGGGACCGTGGACATCGGGGCTTACGAGCGGGCCGTGCCCACGTTGACGACACTCGTGTCCTCGCCGAACCCGTCATCGTACGGGCAGACGATCACGCTCACGGCCACGGTCACGGCCAGCGGCGCCCCAACCGTGTACACGGTCAACTCGACCGGTAGCGCCAACTCCGGCACGGGCATCTCGGGGACGCTTCCCTACGTTCTCGGCCAGGCCGACCTCAACCCGAACCTCGCCGGCAGCGTGATCCAGTTCGACACGACGGTCTTCAGCGCGTCCAACCCGCTGACGATCACGCTGACCAGCACACTCGAGCTGGGCGACCCATCGGGGCCGCTGGTGATCGACGGCCCCGGTGGGGGCGCGGTCACGATCAGCGGGGGCGGCGCAGTCGCCGTTTTTCAGGGCGAGCCTGGCGCGGTGACGACCCTCTCGGGACTGACCGTCTCGGGGGGCTCGGCCACGTACGGCGGTGGCATCCTCGTCGAATACGACAGCACGTTGACGGTCGCCGGCTGCGCCATCGTAAACAACACTTCAGACTACGGCGGTGGCGTCTTCAACAACGGCGGTAGCTTGACCGTCAGCGACACCATGATCTCGGGAAACTCGGCCTTCCAGGGCGGCGGCGGCATTTTCAGCTATGGCACGGTGACGGTCACCGGCGGGAGCACGATCGAGGACAACTCGACGGGCGGCAACGGTGGCGGTGTTGACAACGACAACAATGCCACGTTGACCGTCAATGACGGCAGCGCGATCGAGGGAAACACGGCCTTGGATGGCGGCGGCATCGGCAACTTCGGCTCACTCACGGTTCGCGATTCCACCATCGCCGGCAACTCGGCCGGCGGGGCCGGCGGCGGCGCCTACAACTGGGGCACGCTCACGATCAGCAACTCGACGATCCAGGGCAACTCGGCCGCCGGCTTCCATGCCGTCGGCGGCGGACTGGTCAACGCCGCCTCGGCCACCCTCACCGACTGCACGATCGCCGGCAACTCGGCGAGTTACAACGGCGGCGGCCTGCTCAACGAGTTCAACTACGGCACCGCGCTGCTGACGGTCGTCGACAGCACGATCGAGGACAACTCGGTCGGCATCGGGCAGGGCTTCAGCACCGGCGGCGGGGGCATCTTCGTCGGCGGCGACTCCGTCTCGATCGTCGGCTCGACCATCGCCGCCAACTCGACCGGCGCCTACGGCCCCGGCGCCGGCATCAACAACCCCTACGGCGGCACGGTGGCGATCTCCGACAGCACCATCACCGGCAACTCGGCCGGCGGCACGGGCGGCGGCATCGCCAATGCCAATGGCGGCACCCTCACCGCCATCAACGTCACCATCGCCTACAACACCGCCAACGCCGACGGCGGACTGTTCGACGGGCCCCAGGTGGTCGCATCGCTGTACAACACGATCATCGCCGTCAATACGGGGGACCGCGGCGGCGGCGACGTCGACGGCGCGGCGGTCAACCCGGCCAGCTCGAACGACCTGATCGGCGTCGACGACACCGGTAGCCTGACCAACGGCACGGACGGCAACCTCGTCATCGGGGCCGCGAATCCGGGACTGGGCCTGCTGACGAACAACGGCGGGACGACGCAGACCATCGCGCTGCTGGCCGGCAGTCCGGCGATCGACGCCGGAAGCAACGCCCTGGCCGTCGATCCCACGACGGGACAGCCGCTGCCCTACGACCAGCGCGGGCCGGGGTACCCGCGGATCGTGAATGGCACAGTGGACATCGGGGCCTTCGAGGTTCAAATTGCGCCCGCCACGACGACCACGACCACGCTCAGCTCTCTGGCCAATCTCTCGGACCACGGCCAGTCCGTGAGCTTCACGGCCACGGTGGCCCCGACGACCGGCTCGGGCACGCCAACGGGGACGGTTCAGTTCCTGATCGACGGCAGCGATTTCGGCGGTCCCGTGTCGCTGGTCGACGGCAGTGCCACCACGCGGCCATCAGCTCGCTTTCGGTTGCGGGCCACACCATCGAGGCCGTCTACAGCGGCGACTCCGACTTCCTCCCCGGCACCGGAACGCTGACCCAGACGGTCAATCCTCCGTCCGCGCTCAACGTGAGCCCGCCCACCGGCAGCGTGACGTTCTACCTCGGCGCCATCAACCCGGCGGACGCGATCGGCACCGACACGCTGAGCACGAACGTGAATGGAGTGACGACGGCCGCCTTCAGCACGTACAGCCTGCCGGCCGGCACCTACGCGATCGCGGCCGTCTACAGCGGCGGCACCACCTTTGCGACGAGCACCTCGGCGATCCTGTCGCAGACGGTGAACAAAGACAACACGACGACCACCGCAACCGCCTCGCCGGGCTTCGCGAACCTCGGGCAGGCGGTGACCTTCACGGCCACGGTCACCGCCAATTCTCCGGGCTCGGGCACGCCGACCGGCACCGTCGACTTCTACGACACCAGCACCAATACGGACCTGACGCCCGGCGGAGTGGCACTCTCGTCGGGCATGGCCAGTTTCTCGACCACGAGCCTGGCAGCCGGCTCCCACATCATCAAGGCCACGTACTCGGGAGACACCAACTTCCTGACCAGCAACGGCAGCGCCGGCACAGTCACGATCGGCCAGACGATCTTCGTCCTCGATCCGTCGGCCGGCGGGGCGCTGAGCCTCTCCGGGAATGCGAGCATCAAGATCGGCGGGGGCGTCTTCGTCGATTCCAGCTCGTCCATCGCCCTGTCGGCCAGCGGCAACGCGTCGGTGAAAGCTTCCGTCATCGACGTGCATGGCGGCGTCCAGAAGAGCGGCAACGCGACCTTTAGCCCAGCGCCGGTCACTGGGGACGGGCACCGTCTCCGACCCGCTCGCCGGGTTGGCTCTGCCGCCGGCGCCAGCGGGGACCCCGGCGACGGTCAACCTCACGTCGGGAACTCGCTCGCACGATCAGCCAGGGCATCTACTCCAAGATCAGCGTCTCGGGCAACGCCAAGCTCATCCTGGGCGGCGGCACCTACATCATCGAGGGCGGCGGCTTCTCCGTCTCGGGCAACGCCAGCGTCAGCGGCGCGGGCGTGCTGATCGTCAATGCCGGCAGCAACTATCCGAATCCGGCGGGACCTACGGCAGCATCACCCTCAGTGGCAACGGCTCGTATAACCTCACGCCGATCACCACCGGCACTTACGCTGGGATCGTGATCTTCCAGACCCGCGACAACTCCAAGGCGATCACCGTCAGCGGCAACGCCTCGGGCATGACCGGGACGATCTACGCCCCGGCGGCCGCAGCTCACCGAGAGCGGCAACGGCCTGCTCAATGCCGCACTCATCGTCGATACGCTGACCATCAGCGGTAATGGCGTCGCCAACACGGTGACGCTGAGCTCACCCTCGGGAACGGTCGCCTACACGCCGGCCCAGATCCGCGCTGCCTATGGCATCAACGCGCTGTGACCCAGGACGGCACCGGCCAGACCATCGCCATCGTCGACGCCTACGACGATCCGAGCCATCTACCAGGCCCTCGACGCCTTCGATTCCCAGTTCGGCCTGACCGACTCCGGGCCGTCGCTGTATGCTCAGTATGGGCCGGCCTCGTCGTTCCTGACGGTCCTCAACCAGTACGGCCAGGCCACGTCCCTGCCCTCAACCGACCCGAATGGCCCGGGCACCGACAACTGGGAAGTGGAGGAGGCGCTCGACGTCGAGTGGGCGCACGCCATCGCCCCCGGAGCCCAGATCATCCTCGTCGAGGCCAACAGCCAGTCGCTGTCCGACTTGATGGCCAGCGTGGCCACCGCCGCCAGCCAGCCCGGCGTGTCGGTGGTGTCGATGAGCTGGGGCTTCCCCGAAGGGCAGGCCGTCTTCGCCGCCGATGAGGCCACCTACGACAGCGTGTTCAACGTGCCGGGCGTGACGTTCGTCGCCAGCACCGGCGACTACGGCGCGGCCGACCCCGAGTATCCCGCGTTCTCGCCCAACGTGGTGGCCGTCGGCGGCACGAGCCTCACGCTCAACGCCGATAATTCCTACAACAGTGAGACGGGCTGGGGCTACTACTCCGATTCCGCGGGCGCATTCATCGGCTCCGGAGGCGGCCTCAGCCTGTACGAACCCGAGCCGGCCTACCAGCAGGGCGTCCAGTCCACGGGGAGCCGGACCACACCCGACGTCTCGCTGGTCGCCGATCCGGCCACCGGCGCCTGGATCGCCGACCCCTACAACCTCGATCCCAGCAACCCGTTCGAGGTCGTGGGCGGGACGAGCCTGTCGGCGCCGGCCTGGGCGGGCCTGGTCGCGCTGGTCAACCAGGGACGGGTCGCCGCGGGCGAATCCACCCTGAACAGCTCCAGTCCGACCGAGACCCAGCAAGCCCTCTACATGCTGCCGCAGGCCGATTACCACGTCATCAGCAGCGGCAGCAACGGCTACAGCGCAAACTCCGGCTACAACCTCATCACTGGCCTGGGGACGCCGGTGGCCAATCTCCTGGTGCCCGACCTGGTGGCCTACCAGGGGCCCGGCACGACCTACAGCGGCCCGACTGTCGGGGCCTTGCAAGATGCCAACCTCGTGAACACCGGGTCGAGCTCCAGCAGTCCGATCGATGTATTCAGCGTGTTTGATTCCTTCACGTTGACGGGTGACGGGCTCGGATTGGCCCAGCAACCTGGTGCCGGCATCGACATCAACGTGCGGTACGAGCCACCCGCGCCGGTCGTCGCCGGCCAGGCCGCGGCCGCTGGCTCCTTCTCCCAGGGTGGGCATGCTTTCTTCGGACCCGGCACGATATCGAATCCCGGTCCGGCCGGCCCGATGCCTCGCCCTACGGCCGGAGTGGCGGGCACTCAGGTCTCGCTCAACGTCATGCCCCAGCAACCCGGCTGGACCGCGGCGCAGCCGAAGACGAGCTTCCGCTCCCGGAGCGGTTCGGAGCCATCGGTGGTGCTCCAGGGAATCGGTCGGGTCGCGGACCCCATCCGTCTTCCGGCCCAACCCCGCGCTGGCCTGGTTCTTGATTCGGTCCTGGACGAGCTGGCCGTCGATCCGGTCTTGTGGCGAGCGCAGAAGGAGGCCGGGCCGATCGACGTCCCCGCTCTGCCGTCGGCGGGAGTCGCCGGACGCTCCCATCCCGACCGATCCATTGCCGGATCACGATCGACCCGACGAGTCCGGCGGGGCCCTGGCGAGGCTGGCGGTCACTCTGCTCGCAGCCGGTTTCTGGGGCTATCCTGCCCGCATCCGGGAGGTCACGAATCGGCAAGCGGGCCGGGCGGTTCCGACGAGGAATCCGCGATTCTCCAGGGCCAAACGCGGTGGCTGAGGAACAGGCTGGGAATAACCTCCTTTTCGTAGAACGGAATTCATTCCGTTTTCAGCCGAACGGAATGAATTCCGTTCTACAGAATTTCGGCCGTCCTCCTTACACGCGAGTGCCCTGAGTAATACGAGAGGTTATTCCTGCCTTGTTCCTGAGTGCCGGCGTTCGCTTCTCCCGCGCCCAGGCTCGAAGGGCGGCCGGGTGGCTGGGGTCAAGCCGACTCGGCCGGCGCCGCCCCCGAGATCCTCCTCGGAGGCACTCCTGGGGGCTCGCCGGCCGAGCCGACATCGACCCCAGCCACCCAGGGGCTCGTCAACCAAGCCAGGATGAATGCCCAGACCTGTCAAGGGCAACTTTCCGCCGCCCCAGGGCGGGCCTCCGTGTCCGCCGACCCGCACCGTGGCCAACCTCAGGAAATTCCTGAGTCGGGGCAACGAAATTCGGAATCCGCGGCATACTATAAGATAGGTAGAGTCTCTCTGCGCGCCCAGCTATCGCCAGCGTCGGGAGTTCGTGGGGTGCTCCACCGAAATTCGCCACCGAAACCACGCGAACGAACCCACGATGATGGTACGGGAAGAAATTGCGCGAACGAACCCAGGAGCATGCGCGAGCAAACCGCGCGAACGAACCCACCATGGACACGGAGGCTCGCCACCGGCAACTCGCGACGATCGTGCGAAACTGCGCGAACGAAGCCACGATTACGCGGAATGAATCGATTATGCGGGCCACGTTGGTTGTGGAAGCGAAATCGCGCGAACGAACCCAGGCGGACGCGGAGGCTCGCCACTTGCTACCGGCGACTCGCAACGACCTGAAGCGAAATCGCGCGAACGAACCCAAGAGGACTCGATTCGCCAGGCTTTCCCGAGTTCGGACGCAAAACCGCGCGAACGAAGCCACGATCATGCCGGAAAGATCGATTGTGCGGGCTCGCGGAGATCCACCCTGTTGCTCGTAATGGAGATGGAGTGGATAATTGTTAAACAAGCCGGTCCGCATTCCCGCCCCGACGCCCTCGCAACGGAACCTCACCACGATGCATCATCGAAAAACGGAGTTCGAGCCACGGGCCACCTTGCGCGGCGGCGATTCCACTGCGGGGCATCGTGTCGCATCGCTGCTCGTCCTGGCCGGAGCGGTCCGCGCGGCGGATGAGAAGGCGGCTCCGGAGGAAGCACCGGCCGCGCGGCTCGACCGGGAGTTCCGGGAGCAGGTCCGCCCGGTGGTCCAGCGGTTCTGCTTGAAGTGCCACTCCAGCAAGGAGCCGGAAGCGGATATCGACCTCCAGAAATTCGGATCGCTGGACGATGCCAGGCGCGGGCTGGCGACCTGGCAGAAGGTCGCCGAGATCCTCGACAAGGGCGAGATGCCCCCGCCCGAGGCCCGGCAGCCCAAGGCCGACGACCGACGGATCCTCCGCGGCTGGGTCGGCCGCTATCTCGACTTCGAGGCCCATGCGAGCGCCGGTGACCCGGGTCGCGTCGTGCTGCGACGGCTCAGCAACGTCGAGTACGCGAACACGATCCGCGACCTGACCGGGGTCGACCTGGACCCGCGCGCGAGTTCCCCCAGGACGGGGCCGCCGGCGAGGGGTTCACCAATACCGGCGACGCGCTGGTGATGTCGCCCGTCCTTGCTCACCAAGTACTTCGACGCCGCCAAAGGCGTCGCGGCCCACGCCGTGCTCCTGCCCGACGGCTTCCGCTTCTCCCGCACCGCGACACGACGCGACTGGACCGACGAGATCGTCGCCGAGATCCGGCGGCTCTACGACCGTCATGCCGACAAGGATGGCAAGCTGCCAATCGAACCCTACCTGGCCGCGACGATCGAGCTCCGCGGCCGCTCGACAGCCGGACCGGTCAAGGAGAACGACATCCGCGACCTCGCCGCGAAACGCGGCCTGAGCCCCAGGTATCTCGGCTTGCTCTGGGGGATGCTGAGTTCGGCGCGGGCCGGCGGACAGACCAGTGGCGTCGCTCGACGATCTCCGCACGCGATGGCGAACCGCCAGGCCCGCTGACGTGCCCGCACTGGCCGGCGCGATCCGGCAGTGGCAGGCGTCGCTCTGGAAATTCAAGAACGTATCGAACTCCTTCGACGGCACCTGGCAGTTGCCCGTCGATCCGCTCGCCGGCTCGCAGAGCGATGCGGCACAAGGTCCCGGCCGCGCCGCAGTCCGGCGAGGTCGTGCTCTACCTGGCGGCCGGCGATGCCGGCGATGGCCGCGACGGCGACGTCGTCGTCTGGCGACGGCCCCGGCTGGAGGTCCCGGGCCAGCCGCCGCTGTTGCTCCGCGACGTCCGCCCGCTCGGCCGATACCTGGCGGCCCGTCGGCGAGCGATCCTCGGCGCAACGTCGCAGTACCTGGCCGCCGCGGCCGAGGCACCGCCCGGCTGCGACCGCGAGAAGATCGCCGTCGCTGGCCAAGACGCATGGCGTCGAGGCCGATGCCCTGGCCGCCTGGCTCGACTACCTCGGGATCGCCGGCGCGGGGCCCGTGAAGATCGACAGTTATTTCGTGAAGAAGATCGCTCGCAACAGTAATTACGAATTCATCCAGGGGTGGGGCTTCGACGGAACACCCGTCCTGATCGCCAATTCCTCCGACCAGGAGGCGAATGTCCCCGGCCGCATGAAGCCGCACAGCGTCGCCGTGCATCCCTCGCCGAAGCCTGATGGTCTCGATCGGCTGGCGCAGTCCGATCTCCGGTCGCGTCCGGGTCGCCCCGACGGTGGCCGACGCGCACGGCGGCTGCGGCAACGGCATCATCTGGTCGGTGGAGCTTCGCCGCGGCGGCCTCCGCCGACGACTGGCCGCCGGTGCCATCGACGACGGCAAGAAGGCGTCGATCGCGCCGATTGACGATCTCGCCGTTCAGGCCGGCGACCTGGTCTCGCTCCGGATCGGCCCGCGCGACGGCAACCACGGCTGCGACCTGACCGAGGTCGACCTGGATATCAACGTACCCGGCGACAAGGCCAATCGGTGGCACCTGGCTCCGGACGTCTCCGGCAACATCCTGGCCGGCAATCCCGCACGCCGATCGCCTCGGCAAGCCGGACATCTGGCACTTCTACACCGAGCCGGCCGATGATAGCTCGGGCCGGCCCGTCGTCCCGCCCGGCTCGCTGCTGGCGCGCTGGCTGCGAAACGAGCCAGGCCGCCGAGAAGGCCCGGCTCGCCGGGGAGATCCAGCGGCTGTTCATCGCCGCGAGCCCACCGGCCGGGAAGGACAAGGAGGGCCCCGACAGCGATCCTGGCCCGACAGGCGAACTCGCTGGACGGACCGCTGCTGGGGCCGATCGCCGCCGCCGCGCGGGCGGAGAAGGGGGGGCTGTCGAATGCGAAGGATGCAGGCGGCCGAGGCCGGAGCCTTCGTCCGATTGGGGCCTCGATCCCGGGCTGTTCGGCAAGCGTCCGGATGGGAAGCCCATCGACGCGGAGAGCCTCTGCGTCGCGGCGCCGGCGGTCCTGGAAGTCCGCCTGCCCGCCGACCTGGTCGCCGGTCACGAGTTCGTCGTGACCGGCGAGCTCGAGCCCGAGACCGGCGCCGAGGGGAGCGTGCAGTTGCAATTGCTGGAGAGTCCTCCCGGGTCGCTCGATCGCTTGCGGCCCGGGCTGCCGGTCCTGGTCCGGGATGGCAGCCGGGCCCGTGCCCGGTTCGCAATCGTCGCTGGACGAGTTCCGTCGCGTGTTTCCCGCCAGTCTCTGCTTCCGCCAGATCATCCCGGTGGACGAGGTCGTCACGATGCTCCAGTTCTTCCGCGGCGACGAACCCTTCGCCCGGCTGATGCTCGACGACGCCGAACGAGCCCGGCTCGACCGGCTCTGGGACGAGCTGCACTACGTCAGCCAGGATGCCATCAACGTTTACCAGAACTTCGACCAGATGCTCAATTTCGCCTCGCAGGAGGGCGAGACGGCGCGGGTCGAGCCGTGGCGGAAGCCGCTCGAGGCGGCCAATGACGCCGCCGTGAAGGTGCAGGCCGCCTCGGAGCCGAAGCAGATCGCATTCGCTCCTGGCCTTCGCCGCGCGGGCCTACCGACGGCCGCTGTCGGGCCGAGAGGAACAAGAGCTGCGGGCGCTTTATCAATCCTTCCGCAAGGAGAAGCTCGGCCATGAGGACGCGGTGCGGTTCGTGATGGCCCGCGTCCTGGTCGCGCCGGCGTTCCTCTACCGGGTCGAGCGGCCTGGCCCGGGGAATGCGGCGAACGCCGGTCTCGGACGGGGAGCTCGCCAGCCGGCTCAGCTATTTCCTCTGGGCCTCGATGCCCGACGACGAGCTGCGCCGGGTCGCCGGCGAGGGCCGGCTCCATGACCCGGATGTGCTGGTCGCCCAGGCCCGACGGATGGTCCGCGACGACCGGGTCCGCGGCCTGGCCACCGAGTTCGCCTGCCAGTGGCTCGAGATCCGCGACTTCGACACTCACGACGAGAAGAGCGAGCGTCACTTCCCGACGTTCGCCAAGGTCCGGCCCGACCTCCACGAGGAGGCGATCCAGTTCTTCGTCAACCTGTTCCGCAACGACCGATCGGTGCTGGAGCTGATCGAGAGCGACCATGCCTTCCTGAACGAGTCGCTGGCGCGGCATTACGGGATACCGGGAGTGAAGGGCCCCGAGTGGCGTCGGGTCGATGGGGTCAAGGCCCATGGTCGCGGCGGCGTGCTCGCCCTGGGCGCGATCCTGACGAAGCAGTCGGGCGCGCTCGCGCACCAGCCCGGTCCTGCGCGGCAACTGGCTGCTCGAGAGCCTGCTCGGCGAGAAGCTGCCCAAGCCGCCGAAGAACGTCCCCCAGCTCCCCGACGACGAGGCCGCGACCGACGGCCTGACCGTCCGTCAGCTCGTCGAGAAGCACCGGAGCGTGGCCTCGTGCGCCGCGTGCCATAGCCGCATCGACCCCTTCGGATTCGCCCTGGAAGCCTACGACCCCATCGGCCGATTGCGACAGAAAGACCTGGGCGGCCGTCCGGTCGATACCCGCGCCGAGCTGAAGGACGGCACGCGCTTCGAAGGGCTCGACGGCCTCAAGGACTACATCCTCACCCACCGCAAGGACGAGTTCCTCCGCAACTTCTGCCGGAAGTTCCTGGGATACGCGCTGGGCCGCTCGGTCCAGCTCTCCGACGAGCCGCTGATCGACGAGATGCTCACCCGGCTGCGTGCCAGTGATTTTCGCGTCTCCGCGGCGCTCGAGACCATTCTTCGCAGCAAACAATTTCGATATCATCGAGGGCGCGTCGAGGTTGCTGGTTCCTGAACACGACGCCTCTTGAGGAGCAATCACAATGACCGACTATCGCCTTTCCCGACGTTCGGTACTCCGCGGCCTGGGGGTCACGATGGCACTGCCGTGGCTCGAGTCGCTGCCGGTCTGGGGCGACGCTCCGGGCGGGGCGTCGCGCGCGAGCGAGCCGCCGGTCCGGCTGGCCGTGCTCTTCGGCGGCAACGGCTTCCACAGCACCGAGTGGTCGGCCAGGGGAGAAGGGAAGAACCTGAAGCTCGGCAAGGTGCTCGAGCCGCTCGACGACTTCCGCGAGAAAGTGTTGTTCATCCGCGGCCTCTATAACGCAGGAGGCGACCAAGGGGAACATCCACAGCTCGCAGACGGGCAACCTGCTCTCGGGCGCGCCCCTGGCCTCGGGCGGCGAGATCCGATCGGGGACGAGCATGGATCAGGTCGTCGCCCAGCGGCACGGCCGATCGACCAAGGTGCCCAGCCTGGTGCTGGCCTGCGAGAAGTCGAACGCGTCGGTCCACCGCAGCTACTCGATGCTGTATAGCTCGCACATCTCGTGGAGCTCGCCCACCACGCCGACGCCGCTGGAGCTCTACCCCGCCCTGGCGTTCGACCGCCTGTTCAAGGACGAGGTGCAGACGAGGCGATGAGAGCGTCCTCGACGCGGTGCTCGCCGACGCCAAGGACCTGCGGGGCCAGATCAGCACGACCGACCAGCGCAAGCTGGACGAGTACCTCGACTCGGTCCGCGAGGTCGAGCAGCGGATCGAGCAGTCCGGCAAGGCGGGCCAGCTTCAGGGCTGGCGGCCGACCCTGGACAAGCCCAACATCCCCCGACCGGCCGACGGCCTGCCCCAGGACATCGCCGAGCACATGCGGCTGATGTGCGACATCCTCGTCCTGGCCTTCCAGACCGACACGACCCGGGTCTGCACGCTCAAGCTCAACAACGACCACTCGGCCCTGCGGTTCCCCAACCTCGGCGTGGATTACATGATCCACCACCTGCTCTCGCACTCGCTGACCTCGGCCGACTGGCTCAAGGTCAACCGGTTCTTCGTCCAGCAGCTCGCCTACATCGCCCGCAAGCTCGACGCGATCCAGGAGGGCGAGCGCACGGCGCTCGATAATTCGATGCTCATGCTTTGCTCGAGCATGCTCACCGGCGCGCACGACGCCTCGCAGTTGCCGGTGGTGATGGTCGGCCGGGGCGGCGGCCAGATCAAGACCGGCCGCGTGCTCGATTATCGGGGCAAGCCGAACCGGCAGATGTGCCGGCTGTATCTCTCGATGATGGACAAGGTCGGCGTGCACCTCGACCGGTTCGGCGACGCAACCGAGCGGCTGCCGGAGGTGTGATGTTCGCGGCGATAGGAGTAAATGAAACTTCAGGAGGTTCCGACGGGCATACTCACCTCGACATATTCGCAGATCGAAGCCGGATCGGGGATCGACTCGCCATGGAGTCGCATCCCTTCCAGGTGGAATGTGATGGCCTCTCGGATGAGGTCCAGGGTCTCTTCTCGGGTCTCGCCGGCCGCGACACATCCCGGCAAGTCGGGGACGTGAGCACTGAAGCCGGTCCGGGTCGGTTCCAGGAGGATGGCATATCGCATGAAGATACCGATTCTTTCTAGCGCTAACGCATGGTTCGCACACAGCTCGACGCGAACGCCCCTGATACGAGCCCGAAGAACCAGCGAGCGGATGATTTCTTGGGATGCACTCGCTGACGTGTCGAGTTAGTATGTGAGCGTCTTCCATGCCTGCGCAATACAAGGCTATCATGTCCCATCAAACCTCGAACCTCTCGCATCCGCAAGACTTCGCCTCGACCCGCTGGAGCCTGGTGCTCGCCGCGGGCGCGGCGATGCGCCCGACGCCGAGGCGGCCCTGGCCGCGCTTTGTCAGATCTACTGGTATCCCCTCTATGCCTATGTCCGGTGCTCGGGCTATCCGGCCAACGACGCCCGCGACTTGACTCAGGAGTTCTTTGCCCGGCTCCTGGAGAAGCGCTACCTCCGGACCGCGGACGCGGAGCGAGGCCGATTCCGCTCCTTTCTCTTGACCGCTCTCAAGCGATTCTTATCCAAGGAATGGCATCATGCCAGGTCCCAGAAGCGCGGTGGAGGCCGAAGAGTGCTCTCGCTGGACTTCGAACAAGGCGAAAGCCGGTTCCGCCTCGAACCGGTGACCGACGTCACGGCCGAGACCGTCTACGAGCGACGGTGGGCCCTCACGCTGCTCGATCAGGTGATGACCCGGCTGCGGGACGACTTCGAGCGGGCGGGGAAAGGAAACGACTTCGACCACCTCAAGATCTTCCTGACCGGCGAGGCCGCGGCGCCGAGCTATCGTGAGGTCGCCGCCGCGCTGGGGACGACCGAAGGGGCCGTCAAGGTCGCCGTCCATCGACTCCGCCGCCGCTTCCGCGAGTGCGTGCTGGCCGAGATCGCGCAGACCGTCTCGCGCCCGAAGACGCCGACGAGGAACTGCGACACCTCTTCGAAGCAATCCGATCGCGACCGTCTTGAAACCGCTGTAACCTTCGCCGACGAATGTGTAAGTAAAGGGTACGAGGATTCGCGTACCATGCCCGTCAGGAGGTCTCTCCGATGCCGGAAACCTTGCGATGTCCCGGATGTGGCTCCGGATCGCCGGCCGACGCCCCCGAAGGGCTCTGCCCGGAATGCCTTCTGAACCAGGTACTCCAGAGCGGAACCGATCCCGGCGAAGGACCGGGCACGACGACGCCCCATCCGCTTGGCTCGGCCCCGGCCCCGCTCAGGCCGGAAGACCTCGCCCCACACTTCCCGCAACTGGAAATCCTCCAACTGCTGGGTCAGGGCGGGATGGGCGTGGTCTACAAGGCCCGGCAGGTCCGGCTCGACCGCCTCGTGGCCCTCAAGATCCTGCCGCCGGATCTCGGTCGGGACCCGGCGTTCGCCGAACGGTTCGCTCGCGAAGCCCGGGCCCTGGCCAGGCTCGCCCATCCTCGCATCGTCGGCGTTCACGACTTCGGCCAGAGCGGCGGGCTTGTTCTACATCCTCATGGAGTTCGTGGACGGGCTCAACCTCCGCGGTCTGATCCGCAAGGGGCAATTGAAACCCGAGGAGGCGCTGCGGATCGTCCCGCAGATCTGCGAGGCGCTCCAGTACGCCCACGATGAGGGGATCATCCACCGGGACATCAAGCCGGAGAACATCCTTCTCGACCGCCGGGGCAACGTGAAGATCGCCGACTTCGGCCTCGCCAAGCTCCTGGGGACGATGTCCCCGGACTCCGCTCTCACCGGTTCCCGGCAGGTGATCGGCACGTTGCGCTACATGGCCCCCGAGCAGATGGAGACGCCGCTCGCCGTCGATCACCGGGCCGACATCTACTCGCTGGGCGTCGTGTTCTACGAGATGCTGACCGGCGAACTGCCGCTGGGCCGGTTCGCTCCGCCCTCGAAGAAGGTCCAGGTGGACGTGCGCCTGGACGAGGTCGTTTCCGGGCGTTGGAGAAGGAGCCGGCGCGGCGGTATCAGCACGTCAGCGAGGTGAAGACCGAGGTGGAGTCGCTCTCCATCCCTCCCGGGCGTCTTGCTGACGGGTCGGGCATCAGCCGTGACGGGACCAAGAGCCATGACCTCGGCGACCGCCGAGATATGGCGGCGGGTGTGGCTGCTGATCCCGATATTCTGCGCCGCTAACATCGTCTATGCGTCCATGGGTCGGCGACCGGTTCGGGAGCATCCCCGCGTGCTGTTGGTTCTGGCGGGGGGCTCTGGGCTGTGGGCGTTGTGGCAATTCGATCGCAGAGGTCGAGCGAGGGAGATCATCCGCCCCTGAGAGGGCCAAGAATCATCACCTGCGAACCACCGGGATACGGCGGCAAGCGTGGCTGCTGATCCCGATAGTCTGCGTCGCTTGCATGGTCTACGCTCTCTACTCGATTAGTGAGAAAAGATGGGAAGGCATGCCACCCCGCCCATGATGCCGGCGACCATCGTGCTGGCGGTCGGCGTCGGGCTCTGGGCGTTGTGGCAATTTCGTTCGAGGAGGTCGAGCGGACGACATCAAGACGATCCTGCCAGAAATCGAGCCCCCGCGATCGGACCCAACTCGGGACTTCGACAGCTTCTGACCGAGCGACCTTCGTCCATCGGAAGCGGGATCGGGCGATGATCGCTCGGATGGACCGGCGGGAGCCTGTCCGGGATTCCTCCGGCCGGAGGCAGCCCCGAGCCTGTTGCGGAGTCGGTCTGCGGTACAATGAAAAGGCTGACGTCCCGGCGGGCCGATCGACCGTCGGGGTGAGGCCGGTCCCGTGAAGCTTCGAGGAGCAGAGCCATGCGAGCCAGAGGAGCTGACGAGCGTGGGACGTTTCAGCGTGGAGATCGAGGTTGCCAACTACGAGGACCTGACTCTGGTGCAGCGCGGCCTGCTGCCGCCGGACCAGGTGCGTCGCGAGACGATCCAGGGCATCGTGGATTCCGGGGCGACCAAGCTGGTGCTGCCGCAGGCCGTCGTGAAACGGCTGGGCTTGCCGCTGGGCAATAAGATCCAGGTTCGTTACGCCGACGGCCGGAAGGTCCGGCGCGAGGGGGCGGAAGGGGTCTATGTCGAACTCCTCGGTCGTCACGGAACCTTTACGGCCATCTGCGAACCGAAACGCGAGACGGCCTTGATCGGCGCGATCGTGCTCGAAGACCTCGATCTCCTCGTGGACTGCGCAGCCCAGCGGCGTCGTCCCCCGCGATCCCCGCGGCGCGATCTACGAGATCGAGTGACCGGACTACCGCGAACAGCTGGCCCCTCACTCAGGCGATGATCGCGCGGATCGGCTGGCCGTAGTCGATCTCGAGCCGTTTGCGGCCGGGGACTTCGAGCTTGCGGGGATCCAGGCCGAGCTGGTGCAGGACCGTGGCGTGGATGTCGGTGACGTAGTGCCGGTCCTCGACGGCGTGGAAGCCGAGCTCGTCGGTGGCGCCGTGGACGACGCCCCCCTTGATGCCGCCGCCGGCCAGCCAGGCGCAGAAGCCCTGCGGGTGGTGGTCGCGGCCATCGGCCTGGGCGCCGGGCGATCGGCCGAACTCGGTGCCCCAGACGACGATCGTCTCGTCGAGCATCCCGCGCCGCTTGAGGTCCCTCAACAAGCCGGCGATCGGCAAGTCGACCTGGTCCGAGAGCTGGCCGTGGTTCGCGCGGATCCCGGCGTGGGCGTCCCACGAGCCGCCACCGCCGCCGCCGTGGAAGATCTGGACGTACCGCACGCCCCGTTCGACCAGTCGGCGAGCGGACAGGCAGAGCCGCCCGAACGGGCGGGTCACGTCGCGATCCAGGCCGTAGAGCGCCTGCGTCGAGGCGCCCTCGTCTTCCAGTTTCAGGGTCTCGGGCACGGCGGTCTGCATGCCGAAGGCCAGCTCATACGCCTTGATCCGCGCCCGCAGCGCCGGATCGTCGGGGTAATCGATGCCCGCCAGGCGATTGAGCCGGCCCAGCAGGCCGAACTCGTCGACCTGGTCCTCGGCGCTCATGCCCGAGCCCGGCACGACGAAGGGCAGGGGCTCCTTGGCGTCGGGGTTGAGCCGGACCCCGGCATACTCCGGCCCGAGATAGGCCGCGCCATGGGTCCACGAGCCGCCGCAGCAATCGCCGGTCGGCTCGCCCAGCACGACATATTCCGGCAGGTCCTCGTTGAGCGTACCCAGGCCGTAGCTCACCCACGAGCCGATCGTGGGATGGGCACCCTCCCGCACGTGCCGGCCCGTGTGGAACTGGAGCTGGGCCCCGTGGTCGTTGTCCGTCGTCCAGAGCGAGCGCACCACCGCGATGTCGTCGGCGCACGACCCGACGTTCCGCCACCAGTCGCCGACGGCCATCCCGCAATCGCCGTACTTCCGGAAGCCGGTGTTCAGCCCCATCAGGATCTTGCGGCCCCCGTGCTGCGGATTGGCCGAGACCAGGTTTTTCAGCTTCGACGGGTTCAGCACGTCCTTGTAGGGCGTGGTGTCGATCGACTTGCCGGCGTATCGATCGAGCTCGGGCTTGGGGTCGAAGCTCTCGACGTGGCTCACCCCGCCGCAGAGGAAGATCCAGATGACCGCCTTGGCCTTCGCCACCGGCGGCGCCGCGAGGCCGGAATCCGGGCTGGCGGCACCCGCGATCCCGTCCCGCGCCAGCATCGCGCCCAGCGCCAGCCCGGTGAATCCCATGCCCGTATCGGCCAGGAAGGATCGGCGTGTCCTCGTACACATACTCATAGGAGGGCCTCCTTCAACGGATCGTGACGAAATCATGGTGGTTGAGCAGCACATGGACGAGGCTCTCGCGTTTCCGCTGAGACCATGCCCTGGCCGACATATCGCAGGCACTCGGCGCGTTCGGCGTCGGTCGGCGGTCGCGAAAGTACCCGTTCAAATGCGGCCGTGACGAATCCGGACGAGTCGGGCCCGGTCCGGTCCGAGAGCGTGCCGGGCGAGCTGGCGGGCCATGCGCAGGGACAGCTCGCTGTTGGCCAGGGCCAGGGCCTGCTGGGGCAGGATGCTGTCCTTGCGCCGGTAGCACTCGGTCACCCCGGCGGCGTCGAAGATCTGGAGGAACTCCATCTGCTTCTCGGCGGCATGCTGGAAATAGAGGCTGCGGCGGGGGACGGTCAAACCGGCCTTGTGATCGATGTCGGGTCCGCCCAGGGTCGAGTCGAGCGACCCGGCGACGGCGAACACGCAGTCGCGGACGACCTCGGCCTCGGCCCGGCGCGGGGCCCATCGCCAGAGGAAGACGTTGTCCGGGTCGCGGGCGAGGTCGGACGGGTCGGGCCGGGAATCCTGCCGGTAGGTCGCGCTGGTGACGATCAGCCGATGGATCGCCTTCATGCTCCAGCCGCGATCCATGAGCTCGGCGGCCAGCCAGTCGAGCAGGGCCGGGTGGGACGGCGGCTGTCCGTTGCGGCCGAAGTCATTCACCGATCGGCACGATCGCCCGGCCGAAGTGGCGGCCCCACAGGTGGTTGACGGCCACCCGGGCCGTGAGCGGGTTGGACCGGTCCGCGATCCATCGGGCGAACGCCAGCCGTCGCCCCGTGCTGGTGGCCGGATAGACCGTCCGCGCCGGGGGCGTATAGCTCGTGCTGGCCGGCTTCTTGAGTGTCCTCCCGGGCGCGGACCAGGGCCTTGAGGGCATCGGCGTGGGCCTTGTCGGCCTCGGCCCGCTGGGCCGGCGCGGCCTTCCGACGCGATTGCCGCGCCACCGCCTCGGCCCGGCCGGCCTCGGCGACGGCCAGATTTCTCTGTCCGGCCGTCGCCCGAATCGCGACCTCGGTCCACTCCTTCGACCCCTTCTTCCCCTGGTCGGCCAGGACTTCGGCCTTCTCGACTGCGAGCTGGGCCTCGATCCGCGCCTGGGCCACCGCGACATCGCATCGCGCCAGCTCGATTTTCTCGGCGTCCTTCGATGTTCGTCCCGAGTCGATGGAGTGCCACCTCGGCCCTGGCGAGCGCCTCAACGTTCGCGTCGAGCTGGGCGCGGATCACGTCCTTGCGCCGGTCGGGATCGATCGCCGTGAGGGGCATCGGCACCGGCTTGACCTCGAATCGGCCGCCCAGTGAATCGGGGACGCCGGGCGAGAGCGGATTGCCGGTCGGATAGCGGTCGTCGCCGCGGACGAACAGGAGTGTCCTGGCGTCGAGCTGCGCGTCATAGGCACGCGGGATGCCGTCCTTGGCCGTGTCGACGCGCGCCGGCAGACCTTGTCGATCCGGACCTGATGCGGCTCGAAGATCGCGCGAACCTGGTAGTAGTCCTTCTGGAGGAGTCGGGTCGTACATGTGGTCGTGGCATCGGGCGCAGCCGATCGTCACGCCCAGGAAGGCTTGTCCTGTGTGGTCGACCACGTCCTGCATCCACTTCTCGCGGCTGAGCAGCTTGAAGTTCCGCGCGAGGTATCCGGTGGCGCGGAGGGCATCCAGGTCGTCGGGGCAGTCCTCGTCGGCCGCCAGCATCTCCACGACCATGCGATCATAAGGCTTGTCCTTGTTGAGCGACTCGACGATCCAGTCGCGCCAGTGCCAGATATGCGGCTGGCTGTCGCGGACCTGCTGGCCCCAGCCGGCCCAGTCGCTGTACCGCCAGACGTCCATCCAGTGCCGGCCCCACCGCTCGCCGTATCGCGGACTGGCCAGCAGGCGATCCACGACCTTCTCATAGGCGTCGGGGGCTTCGTCGGCGAGGAAGGCATGGAGCTCGTCGGGCGTGGGCGGCAGGCCGGTCAGGTCGAGATACAGCCGGCGCAGGACCATCGGCCGGCTCGCCTCGGGTCGGGGCGTCAGGCCGCGCGCCTCGTGCTCGACGGCGATGAAGGCATCGATCGGGTTGCGGACCCAGCCCCGGGATCGATCGACGGGGACGTCCGGGCGCTCGACCCGCTCGAACGGGTTCCACGGATACCCGCTCCGCGCCCGCTCGAGCGCGGCGATCGCGTCGCGGCCCCTGGCCAGCTCGGCCTCGGCCGGGGTGTCGTCGGCCTCGCCGGGGAAGTGGCCGGTGACGAGTTCGAGCAGGTTGGGGACACCGTCGCCATCGCTGTCCTCGCTGGCGACGGCCTCGACCCGCGCCGGGATGCCCGAGGGCTTACCGGCCTTCCTGAGCTGCGAGCGCACGGCCTTGAGCCGCTTGCCGAACGCGTTGTGCGGCCGATCCTCCGCGGGGTCGGCCCCCTCCTCGGGCACCAGGTGGCAGGTCCGGCAGTCGTTGAGCTTCCGGGCCAGGCCGGGGCCCAGGTAGTCGGCCAGGGCCTTCTTGTGCGGGGGCCGGGCCTGCGCGGGGAGACCCATCGCGACCAGCCAGCCGTCACGACCACCACGATCCCGAGCCAACGCCGTCGATCGCTCATGGGCCTGCCCGCCAGATAGAAATCGGACCAACGCGATCCACTTCCCGGGTACCCGCCCCGACCGATGACGGCCGGGACGACCCGCCTCACGCCCGTCACAACCCGAAAGATTAATCGAAAGTTTAACCTTTCCTCAATGAAAAATCGACCGTCGCCCTCCAAAAATGAAGAGTGACGATCGTGTCGGGATCTCCTCCGGGTCGTGCCAGTCGTGCCATTCCGTCGCGGATCACGACAACAGGGCGGGGAGAGTGATGCCGTGTCCGTCCGACTTCAAAGACCGGGAGGCACAATTCTCCGATCTATGCCGTGTTCCTGCTCCCTGCGCGGCCAAGCAGGTCCGAGACGTCGAGCAACCGCGCCAGCGGTCGAGGTATTCGTGGTCCAGCGAATCGGCCTGCACTTTCAGCACCCCGAGGACATCGCCCCACTGCCGATCCGAGACTTGATTGCCGAGCTTGTACCAGACCAGCTTGTGGAGCAGAGTGTCCTCGGGACTCGCGAAATGGATTGTGACTTGACCGTCCGGCGTATCGAGCTGCTCGCTCCTGGCCCGCGACATCTCCTCGCGTGACCATGCGTCGCCTCGAGCGATGAAGATATCGGCCTTGAACATCGTTCCGAGGTGAATCACGTTGAACGACGCGCGCCGTCGGATCGCATCCCGGATCATATCGGCATCGATATAGAACTCATCGGCGAGCGCGTTCGTGAGGGCCTCGACGTGAGGCAACCCGATATCGGCGACGAGATCGACGTCCTGCGTGGCGCGAGGGATCCCGTAGATCGAACTGGCGAACGAGCCGCCGACCACGTAGCGGATGCCAAGGCGTCGAAAGCACGGGCCAGCCTGGCGACAACGAGAAGTGGCTCGGACAGCATCAGTACCCGACCTTTCGGGCATCCCAGCCAAACGCGCGAACCATCAGCTCCGGCTCGATCCAGCGCGAGGCGAGGCGCATCGCCTGCTCGCGCTCGTCCGCGTCCGGGTGCCTCCGCCGGATGTCGATGAGTGCGAGCTCCTGAACCGCGCGGGTCAAGGCCCGAACCCGCTCGAGCTTCTGAGAGGGCGACATGCGGCGATATCCCTCGATCAACATCGCTTCAACACGCGGATCGGTGTCGTTGGGAACCGAGTGGATCGTCGGAGGCAAAGGATCCATCGCAATTCCCCCAACCAGCCGCGAACAAAACGACTCTGAGGACCCATTGTGGTCGTTGCCCGGTGACTCAAGCGTCGGCCAGGGAGACGACAAGACGCTTGCCCACGGCTTCGGCGTAACGGACCAGGGTCTCGATCGTGGGATTGGGACGTTGCCCTGTCTCCAGCTTCGAGAGGGCTGATCGGTCCATGCCCGTCAATTGGGTCATCTCGGATAAGCTCAAGCCTCGCTCTTCGCGCGAGCCCTGAGTTGCTGGAGTAAGACCTCCAGTTCGTCGAGCGCCGTCAGACAGTCTTGATGCCGAGCGATCAAATCCGGCAATTCCTCCGCGATCTGTTCGCGGACTTCGCGGTACTTCGCGGCTTCCGCAGGGGTTAGCCGCCGGTCGCGAGTGATGCGCCGCATGGTCATCGTCGTCACCTCCGGGGAACTTCACAGGCCGTTACGAGGTAAGTGTTGGACATTGCCTACCGAGTCGTCATCCAGGTCCCAAATGATCGCATCGATCGGCATGATTCCATTCACCTCTCCCGTGGAATTATATTACAACAATGCGGATCGGCGTCACCTTCCATGCGTTGGGAGCGATCGTTTTCTGATGCTGACCTTTTGATCACAAGCCGTCTTCTGTGAGAACGGTATGACGATCGGGCCACGCGCGTGGCATGGCGCGGCGGTCTGGGCCGTTCGCTGGCTCGTAATCGATCGATTTCCGGACAGCCGGCGCCAGTCCAACTTCCCCGAGACCTTACGAAACACTTCCGTCGCCCGATATAATGGATGAACGAGCGGCTTGCTGCGAGACCAGAATCCGGTGTGGGGAAAACCTGTCCCGCCGCTTCCGATGCAAAACCATGGTCGACTGTCATGATAACCAAAATCCGATTTGAGAACTTCCGGAGCCATGCTCAGAGTGAATTCCCGATGCAACCGATCAATCTGCTGATCGGCTCGGTCGCCTCCGGTAAATCCAATGTGTTCAAGGGCCTGCTGCTCATTCAGAACTCGATCAACCGTTCTCTTGTGGAACTTTTTCCACCGGGTCTGGGCGAGTTCCAATGGGTCAAGAGCCGGTGGGCTGGGGAGACCGATCCAATCGGCGTCGCGGTGGACCTGAGCGGCCTCCGAGATCATCACGGCGAGTCCGCGACCTATCAGCTTCGAATCGCCGACTCTCCAGCCGGCCTCTATGTACTCGAAGAGAATCTTCAGCGGCACGAAGCCGATGGATCGGTTCGGTGGGTCTTTCAGCGCGGACCGAAGCCACGAGCCATGGGCGAGTTCGGCTTGGTCGATCCCTATGAGCCAACTCTCCTGAATCGGGTCTATCGACAAGACCCCAGGGTCGATCCCGCTTCCCCTAACGTCGTTTTCGCAAGAGACGCGGCCCGCTCCCTCAATCGCTTTGGCTACTATCATCTCACCGTCTCCGGATTGAAATCCCTTGGCAGCGGGCAGAGCTGTGATCGGATCGGCTATTACGGTAATCGCCTCCCAGATTTCATTGCATGCACAAAATTCGATGAGCAGAATGCCTCGAATTACCAGACCATCCTGGAAAGCATGCGGGAGTTGCTTCCCGAACTTGAAGAGATCATCGTCACGCAGGTGCAGACGCAGCAGCAGGGTCTCGCCATGTCGTTCCGCGGCCAGCGAGGCTATATCGCCGCGCCGGACCTGAGTGATGGGACCCTGCTCACCCTGGGCTTGCTGAGCCTCGTTCACGGGCCCAGGAGGCCGGCCCTTCTCTGTATCGAGGAGCCCGAAGCCGGCCTCAATCCTCGAAGGCTCCGCTGGCTCTTCGATCGGTTCCTCGGTCTTGCCTATCCAGACGAGGGGGCCGAAGCAACCCAGGTCGTGTTCTCGACTCACTCGCCTTGGCTAATCGACCTCTTCGGCGAGGAGTTACAGGATTCCGTGCTGCTCGTCGAACAGGTGGAAGGACAGTCCAGGGTCAGGCCGTTGGTGGAGATCCAGCGAGAGGACTTGCATCAAGAGATGACGCCGGGCGAACCGATCGGTCACCTTTGGGCGACCGGTGTTTATGAGGGCCTCTGAGTTGCCGATCCGCGTCGGTTTGCTGACAGAGGGTCATGACCACCTCATCCTGCATGCTTACCTGGCCAAATTGCTGGACGTTCCCGAGGGGGAGCTCGAACCCGACGTAATCGATGGCACCGGACATGGCTGGCAATTCGTCGAGCAAACCATCGACAGGGCCCTCCGTCGGTTTTACGGTCGATGTGCCCAGCTCGCTGTGCTCTCGATGGACAACGACGGAGGCGTCGATATCCGCTCGGCCGGAGGACAGGAGGACCCGAGACATCCCCGACATTGGCTCCATGCGGATCAAGGATTACACCAACGATGCCGATGGTGCTTGCTACACGCGGGAGCCGAACAGACTCGGCCGGCTCTCAACTGGCTGCAAAGCAAACCGGGCGACCGCTGGCCGATCGTGATCGCCGTTCCGGTCGAGGCGATCGAGGCGTGGCTGCTGGCGACACGGGCCATCCTCGTTCCTGGAAGCGGCTCCTTGCATGCGGAACAGGAGGGGAGAGGCCCACTGAAGCGTCGAATGTACGGACGACCCGGGCGCCCGGCGAGAAGACGTCGAGCAGATCGCGGTGCCGTTGATCCGGCAACTTGGGGAGGACCAGATTCAGGTCTTGAAGGCCCATTCGCGGAGCTTCTCGGACTTTGCGGCCCAGGTGGGCCGACACCGAGAGGAAATTGTAACGGCTCCCCCCTGTTGGTGACCTCCCTGCCATCGTCTGGGTAATCCGACCCGAGATCGGGTTCCTGCGATCGTCTCGACTCGTGATTCTGGCTTTGTGCCATCCGATGTCTCTCAGACGGGCTGCGGTTGGATGAGGACGTCGTAGTTCTGGGGAGGCTGTCGTGGCGTTGGAGTCGGCATTCGATGGCCTCAAAGGCGTCCTTGGCGATCCGAACGCCTTTCGCGTAGGTCGTCTCGATCAGTTTGACGATCGGGTGCGCCCCTTCCACGTCATCGTCCCAGCCCACTCGACCACGGTCGCGACGCTGTTCAGCAAGGTCCCGTTCCAGTGGTTTTCCAGCACGCCCCAGCAGTGTTCGATCGGGTTGTACTTGCTATGGTACGGCGGAGAACACACTCAATCCTTATTTCCAGTCCAGTGGCATCCGCGAACCTCACGAGACGGTTCATGAATTGAGTCCGATGACTCGAATTCTCCGGACCGTTGTCCAGATTGATCACCAGTCGGCGAGCGTGGGGATACCTCGCCTGGTTCGCCTCCCACCACTGTTCCAGGCAGTCCACCAGGAAATCACTGGTCCCGTTCGAGGTCCCGATGAAGATGCTCACCAGGCCCGCGAGCACGTCCACATCCTGCGGCACTAGCTTCTGCTCGGGCTCGGGGTCGTGATCCCAGGCCTCGACCGGCTCGGCCTGGCGGGATTCCCCGTCTCGCGAGTAGTCTCCCACCGACACCTTGGCCTTGGCGTCCATCGAGATCCGGATCACGTCCGGAGCGTCGTCGGCCGCCTGATTCTCCTGACGGACGTTGGCGAAAATCGCCTCCGTTTCCTTGATCTTCTTCAACGGCTTGGTCTTCTGCACCCGCCGCAGTTTGTAGCCCAGACGGTTGAGGATCTCGCCGATGGTGTTCTCGTGGGGAAGTTCCGATCGGTCCAGCCTTTCTGGTCGATGATGCTTTCCGCATCGCTTTGGCGGTCATTCGCGTGTACCGAAACGGCGACTGAAACTTCGGGTCCGTCTGGCTTTCCGGTTCCGCCAAGGCCCGGATGTTGACCTCCAATTCGGAAGATTTCACCTCTGTCCTGCGATTTCCCCGTGCCGAGAAATTGTCCAGGCACGTGATCCCGGTTCGCAGTTCGTTCAATCCCAGTTCCACGGTCTTGTGGGACCAGCCAAAGACTTGCTCCGCCTTCCAGATGTTCGCCGTCCAGAAGTAATCCAGGGTCACCTGCTCACGAACGCCCTTCGTTTGGGCCCGTCAGCTTGCGGGCGGCGTCCTTGAACGACACAATCACTTCCTTCGTGAGAACTTCCATCATCACCTCCCTGGCGTCGGCTCTCGAATCCGAGGTCACTGGGAAGCGATCAGAACAGAAATCACGAATTCTTCCGAGATCACATCCTGCCAGACCGCGCTCGATCCTCAAGAAGGAGGGCAAGCATGACTATGCTCAAAGGCGTTATTCATAATGGGCAGGTTGTCCTGCCCCAGCCGACCGATCTACCTGAGGGGACTGAGGTGCAGATCGTCTCGATGGACCTCGCCGGGTCGGCAGATGACGAGCGACCCATGACGTCCGACGAGATTGCACGAACCCCGGCCGCGATGGAATGTGTCCAGCCGTTCGAGATGACGGACCTGGAGCGAGCCGCGATCGAGGCCGATCGCCGCGCCCGCAAGGATTGAGAAAAGGCCCGCTTCTTCGAGCATGCCGACGAACTAGAGGGGAGATGGGATTGAGACGCTTCGTTTCGGACACAAGGATTGCCAGCGATGACATCGATGGTCGCCGTGGCGTCTTCGAGCATGCTCGAGAGGAGGTCGTACAGGGGAACCGGATCGGAATCGGTATGCCCCTGGGAGGGCATGAACCGTGTCCGATTCGACGTCTTCACTTCGTCTCCACGTTCCATTCACTTTCCGAGACTCCAGCGACATCGAGTATTCGCCGACAGAGCCGATCGATCCCCTCTGCCGAAAGGTTCACATTGACAAATCCGCCGTTTCGAAGCTGCCGGGACTCGCGAAACCTCGTGCGATCACTCCCAATGTGGCTCGACAATTCTCGGCTGAGGGCACCGTAGGCGTCCGGGTCGATCTCGATGACCTCGTTGACCGTGTTTTCGAGCACGTCCCTCCAAGTGGAGACGGCCAACGTCTTCCCGAAGATCCTGCAATTCGGCCGGTCGGCGACCCCTTGGCGGCGGGACCAACTCTTCGGGTTGATCGCCTCCAAAGTACGGCCAGATCGAGAGGATGGGCTCGACCAGTATCTCGGCACGGGCCTTGATGTCGGCCGCTCGCCAAGACTCGAACCTGGCGAAGAGTTTGTTCAGGTGAAGCGTCCCTTCGATAAGCCGCTGACGCTTCGCGGCGAAATCGTCATTCGACATCTCCGAGTTATAGCCCGTCAGCGTGAGATTGCCGAGCGTGTGAAGCCAGAGCGCGTGGGCCGTCTCCCAATCCTCTCCAAGATGAGTCCGCCAGTCGTCGGTCAGAGTCTGCGGCATAACATGTTCGACGGTCACCGTCTCCAACCTCGGGGGCTCTTTGCCGGCGAGATGCCGTTCAATCCTCTCCAGGATGAATCGGATCTTCGCCTGCCGGTCCCCCGATCCGTAGAGGCTATTTTCGACGAGAGCTTTGCGGAATTCGACGTCCTTCGGATATCCACGCCCGGCCAGGATCGATCTTACGCCGGCCAGGATGCTCGGGTGGGCCTCCCGTCTGATCTGATTGTAAAGTCCGGGAAAAATCTTATTGAACTGATTCGTCGGGATGAAGCAGACGAAGCGACGGACGACATAATTCTCGATCACGCGGACAACGGACGAAAATTCAGTTGCGGAGAGCCGTCCCGAGTCCAAGTCGTCGTAGCAGCGGAGCAGGAAGGGGTAAGCCGTCGTGACATCAAGCCGTCCCAAGGCCGCAAGTGATTCCGAGAGTTCGCGCTCAGGTTCGACTTCGGGGTTCAGCAGCCGCTCGTAGCTGCAGGGCGGCTCGATGGAGAGTCTGGAGCAATTCAACAGCGTCTCCTCCACCAAGACGCTCCTTGAGACGGAAGTAGACTGAATCGCCCCGAAGGAAGCTTCCATCTTGACCGATCAAATAATGACGTATGAACTCAGTCAATTGATCGCCGAGCGCTTCCTGCATCGGCAGCCAGTATTGGGCGTGCATGTCTTCTTGATGATCGGTATGGATCTTCAGAAAGAAGAAGTTCCGGATGAGGTCAGCCTGCGTGAGGCGCTCGCCCTTCGCGTTGAGGCTCTCGAAGACGAGGTAAGGATTATCATCTGAACCGAGCGTGATGCTCACGACCGCAAGCCGTTCGACGATGATTCCTTTCAAGGCTTCGACGTCGATCCCCGCTGTCCGAAGCTTGCGCTCCAGGAATGAATATGCGGCACCGATGCGGCCCGACGGAATCGTTCCCGGGTCTTGCACAAGCTGCAAGAATGCAGGGCGATCGGCTCTGCGTGGGAAGCAGCTTGACGTAATCGTCCCCCTTCTTGAATCGATTTACGAGAAGGGTTTGCTCGATTTCCTCGGCGAGTTCCGCTCGGCCTTCGCGGCGTGCAGTGTCGCGGAGCAAGGTTAACAGGATGAACGTCGTCGTCAGCCGTTGCTGTCCATCGATCAGTAGGTATTTCGGGACGCCTTCGGGCACCGACTGGGTTTGAAGCGTGACGATCGAGCCGATGAAGTGGGATCGAGGTCGCGCAGCGTCCTGCATCTCGACGAGGTCATTCCACAGGGTTTCCCATTGAGATTTGTCCCAGCAATACGGCCGTTGGAATAGCGGTACTATGTATTGCTTCGTTCCCTCGATGACATGCTGGAACGTCGTCTCGTTCGCCTTCATCGAGGTTTTCTCCCGTTGTGTTCTGGCAGTGAAGCGTGCTCGGAGAGAGGCCCGACTTTTGTGCTCGCTGACCTTCGCCAGATCCTGTCTCAGCCTGAATAAGCAGGAATCGTTCGGGGTAGTTTGTGAAATCAACAGTTTTCAAGGTAACGAGAAAATCCTCATGTCTCAAGCTCCCGCTGCAATCCGAATGAGTCCCAGCGGTTGGCAGGATCACCCGCTGATGGGAGAGACAGGAGTATCGGAGGCAGTTTTCTCTATTCGGTCACCGCGCTGACTGGAACCCGACCGCAGTGACCCGGGGCCTGGATCTTCCACCGGTGTGTCAGGGTGCATGTGCCGTAGATCGGTTTCAGGGGCCAAGGCGATCGTATGACTAAGGAACTGCCTCGAGACTCCGGCATGAGACTTGCGTGCCGCACAGTCGTGCATTACGCTACCCGATCCTGGTCAACCGATTCTGCCGCGGCGCGGCCCACCGGTCTGGAGAAGTCTCTTCGCTTCGGGAGTCTCGAGCTCGATGCCTCGATCGCGACGTCGCACGCACCGGCCAGCCAAGGCCCCTTCTACAGCGGAGGAGATTGCGGCTGGCTATCCTGGCGATGCTGACCAGCTGGAACCGCTACCAGGTGGGCCGGGTGATCCTGGGCCTGATTCTGACCTGGCTGATCGGCGCCGTGGGACTCTACCTGGTCGAGGGGCGAGCCAATCCGGGATTCTTCGCATTCAGCGAATCGCTCTGGAGCGTCTGGCTCCTCCTGTTCGGAGGGCTGGACCAGTCCTTCGCACCCAAGACGGCGACCGGGCGATTCCTGGCCATGTTCCTGCTGGTTGCGGGGGTCGGGCTGGCCGGGCTCTTCACGGCGAGCGTGGCCTCGCTCTTGGTCGAACGCTACCTGCGGAGGCGCGACGTGTCTCACTTCGAAATGGACGACCACCTGGTGCTCTGCAACTGGGCACCACGCGGGCTGGAGTGGATCCGCGAGGTCCACAGCAAGATCATCACCGAGCCGCGCCCGATCGTGATCATCCACGACAATCCCGACGAGATCGACCTGCCCGACAAGCAGGACGAGCCCGCCTTCAACGACGTGTACATCGTCAAGGGGGACCCGACCAACGAGGTCATCCTCCACCGGGCCACGGTCGGCCAAGGCCTACTCGGTCATCGTCCTGAGCGACGCCCGGGAGGGGAAGCACGCCGACGGCAAGTCGATCCTGATCTGCATCGCGATCCGCCACATCTGCCAGGGCGAGCAGTCAGCCCGAATATCGTCGTCGAGTGCCACAACCCCAGCAACCGCCACCACCTGCTCAAGGCGGTGCCAGCGAGGTCGTCTCGTCGGATTCACTGGGGCTGCGCCTGCTGGCCCGGTCGGCCCTGTTCCACGGGATGTCCGAGTTCTACCAGGAGCTGCTCACCGTCCGCCGCGACGCCAACGAGGTCTTCCTGGTCCCGGCCCCCGAAGAGCTGGTCGGCCTCGACTTCACCGAGCTCAGCGCAGCGGTTCCTCCACTATCGCAACGACCGCCGCTCCTGCCTGCTCATCGGCATCCAGCGCGGCGACGAGATGATGCTCAACCCCATCAACGACGAGGCCGGCCCGCTGCAATCCCACGACCAGTTGATCCTCCTGAGCCGGATCTATCCCAGCGGCTCGCAGCCGCTGCCGATCAGCCCGGCCGTCCGCATCGGAGAAGAAGCTCGAAATGAACCCGCGACTCCCCCGCGTCGTGGCGGACACGCCCCTGGACGCGACCATCGAGGGCCTGCTCCGCGATCGGGTCGAGATCCTCCCCTGGTCGGTCGCCGAGGCGGGGAGTGACGAGCCGGTCGAGGGGATGTACACCTACGGCCATGTCCAGGTCGACGGCGCGATGCTCGACCGGCTCCCCGGCCTGAAGGTGATCAGCAACTACGGGGTGGGCGTGGACCACATCAACCTGGCGGATGCCGAGGCGCGGGGCATCCCGGTGGGGAACACGCCCGGCGTGCTCGAAGGGGCGACGGCCGACCTGGGCTTCGCGTTGCTCGATGGCCTCGGCGCGTCGGATCGTCGAGGGGGACCGCTACGCCCACTCGGCCGAATTCGTCCGCTACGATCCCGGCTACATGCTGGGCCGCGAGGTCCACGGCAAGACGCTCGGGATCATCGGCATGGGCCGGATCGGCCAGCAGGTCGCCCGTCGGGCGATCGGCTTCGACATGACCGTGCTCTACCACAACCGCCACCGCCGCGAGGACGTCGAGCGCGCCCTGGCCCCGTCGGTCCAGTTCGCCGAGAAGGACGACCTGCTGGCGCAGTCCGATTACGTGATGCTCTGCGTGCCGCTGACCGACCAGACCCGCGGCAGCATCGGCACCCGCGAGCTCTCGCTGATGAAGTCCGACGCCACCCTGATCAACATCGCCCGCGGCGCGGTGGTCGACACGCGAGGCACTGACGAAGGCGATGGCGCAGGACCGCATCGCCGCCGCGGCCCTCGACGTGACCGAGCCCGAGCCACTGCCCCGAGACCACCCCCTCCTGGCCATGCCCAACGTCATCATCACCCCCCACCTGGGCAGCGCGACGGTCGAGACCCGCCGCCGCATGGCCGAGCTCTCCGTCGAGAACCTCCTCGCTGGCCTCCGCGGCGAGCCGCTGCCGCATCGGGTCACCCGATGAACCACAGATCGGTGCGGATCGGGACCTTCGGTCTTTCGCGGCGCCGATGGGAGGCCGGGCCATTCAACATCCCTTCTGAGCGCAGTGCCGGCTCGGTCGGCGACGAACGGCGCATTCGCCTCGCGACTCACTCATCCGCTCCCCGGTGGTCCATCCAGTTCCTGGAGGCGGACCTGGCGCTTCCGCCAGGCCTCGGCATCCAGCACTTTCGCCGTTCCGACGTCGTCCAATTCCATGCCGGTCACAACTTCCACCCAGAGACTGATGCGTTCCACTTGGGGGAGAAACACGCGATACTTTCCCCCCTCGCGAAGTGGGGCTGGGGCTCCGCGCGTACCCAACGCAATCTTGAAGCGCTCAACCCTGCTTGATTCGTGGCGCCGCACTTCAGCCGATTCTCGGTTACCCCTGTAAGGATTTGACGCGGGCTGCGTATAACCGGCTAGGGTGGGTCACGCTTGGCTCGTGCAGGTGGCACCAGAACTCTCCGGCTCCCCCTTCGCAAGGGGGTTAGGGGGGAGTTTCGCGCGTACCCAACGCAATCGTGAAGCGCTCTAGCGGACTGAGGATCGTCCAAAGTCGAGCCGTCTTGTCTCTGCTCCCGATCAAGAACAAGCTTCCGTCGGTGTTGAAGGCTCAGCCGTCACCCAATGATCGTGTTGGAGAACCGCGCCGATAGGCTTGCCCGTGGCGAGATCCCACAGCCGGGCGGTATCATCCCCGCCCCCCTGTCAAATCGGTCTGGCCGTCAGGGCTGAACGCCACGGGCCGAACGAACCATGAGTTTGAGGATTTTTTTCGTTTTCGCGACAGGTTGTGCCTCGTCCCGGACTTTTACTCTTAGTAACGCCCGTATCCGGCACGAGGACGAGGCTGGCCCGCGAGCGAGCGCAGGACTCCGGAGGTAGTCGCCCGCACGAATGGCAGCGGGGCCATCGTGATGGTCAACGCCTATAAAAGCGTTCGAATTGAGGCAGAGGTTTCGGAAAAACATCATATTGGCGGAGCCACCGTCGGACGCGGGCAAGGTCCTCTCGGGCAACCGAGAGCACGGGGGTTGCATTCCATTCCGCCTTCGTGCAATGTGGTCGAACCGCAATTTCATAGTCACCGATCGATTCTTCCCCGAGGACGGGTACACACCACCGAGGATTCATCCGATGCGATCTACTCACCAGCGTTCACGTTGGCAGTCGTTGTCGAGCATCTTTTCCGGCAGGAAGCGCCCTTCCAGAACCATGTTCCCGCGTCGTGTCCGGCTCCAGGTCGAGTGCATGGAGGACCGCGTTCTACTGGCGGCCACTCCCAACGCGGCCATCAACATGATCAACAGCAGCGGCCAGGAGGCGGACACCGTTCTCAATGGCGGGGGGACCTTCACCACCAGCTTCCTCGGCACCAACGACGTGACGATCAAGCAGCTCTGAGTTCTCCGTCGGATGATTATAACGTGGTGACCGACACCTACCCGCCGGCCTCGGCGAGCAACAACAACCCGAGCTACATCTCAGGTTTCGTCGGCAGCCCGTTACCGCCGTCGGGGCAGGAGCAGGCGGGGCAGGAGCTGCAGGGGACCGGCGACGGCCCGCCGGGCTCGATGGACCTTCTGACGACCAGCACTGGCGACAAGTTCCAGATCAACTTCGCCATCCCGATTGGGCCCTCCAGCCGGATCGTGTTCGCCGACATGGACGGGGCCGAGACGATGACCTTGACGGCATTCGATGGCACGACTCCCGTCTCCCTGAGCAACTGGACGGAGAGCGCCTATACCGGCCAGACCGGCATCCTGCCCCCCCCTGCCGGGACCGCTGGTTGGGCCAAGTGGGCCGTGAGTGGTACGAACGACACGACGGGCACGTTGACGTCGGAACAGAACGATGCCCTCAACGAGCCACTGAACGTGCTGACGCCCGGCCAGACCGTCACCGAGCTGCAAATCAGCGACGCGGGAGGGGGCGTGATCCGCTACCAGATCCTCAGCCCGGGGTCGAGCCTGACCGCGGTCTCGGGCACCGGCATTTTCGGCGGGACCGCCAGCCTGACCGCAACCCTATCGAGTGCGACCGGCACACCGATGGCCGGCGAGCCGGTGTCGTTCGACCTGATGGAAGGGGGCACCCCGACGCCCGTCGGGTCGGCCATGACCAACGCGAGCGGGGTCGCGATCCTCAGCGGCGTGAGCGTGGCTAACTTCCCGAACGGGATTTCTCCCAATGACGTCATGGCCGTCTTCGCCGGAGACGCGACCGACTCCCCCACAACCGCTTATGGCAACCTGACCGCACGAGACTCCCAACGCGGTCATCAACCTGATCAACAGCACCGGCGATGCGGACGGCGTTCTCAATGGCGGGGGAACCTTCACCACCAGCTTACTCGGCACCGGCGATGTGACGATCAAGCAGACTCCTAGTAAACCGCCTACTGATTATAAGGTTATCGAAGATGCGACCTTCGAGACGGCGGCGGCGAGCGGAAACCCCGACAACAACAACCCCACCTACCTCACGAGTTTCGCCGGCAACCCGGCGCAAGGGACCGGCGACGGAACGCCGGGCTCAATGTACTCTCTGTTGGCCGGCAATGGCGACACGTACCAGATCAACTTCAACAACAACCTCCCGATCGGGCCCTCCAGCCAGATCCTGTTCGGAGACCTGGACGTAGGCGAGATCGTGACCGTGCAGGCGTTCAACGGCGCCACCCAAGTCTCCACTGACGAACTGGACGACGCAGCACCTCACCGGTGAACTCAATAGCTACTGACTCCAAAGAAGTGAATCCCACCGACTCGTCACTCTGGGCCACCTGGAGTTATTCCAGCAACGGCTACACGGCCACGCTGACTGCCAACTCGGACCTGCTAGATGATCCAATCAACGAGTTGACGCCCGACCAGAACATCACCGAGCTGAAAATCAGCGAAACGGGAGGGGGCGGCGTGAACTTCCAGGTCGTCAGCCCGGGGTCGAGCCTGACCGCGGTCTCGGGCACCGGCACCTATGGCGGGACCGCCACCTTGACCGCGACTCTTCTGAGCGCGGCCGGCACGCCGCTGGCCGACAAGCCGGTGACGTTCGACCTGATGGAAGGGGGGACCCCGACGCCGGTCGGGTCGGCCATGACCAACGCGAGCGGGGTCGCGACCCTCACCGGCGTGAGCCTGGCCGGCCTCCCGGCCGACATCCCTCCCGACGCCGTCATGGCCGTCTTCGCCGGAGACCCGACCGACTCCCCCACAACCGCTTATGGCAACCTGACCGGCAACATCGCCATCACCAATGCCCTGGTGGTCAACGGGAGTGACAACCCCCTGACCATGGTAACCGCCGGCGAATGGGTCTACATCCAGGCGGACTTCACCACCGCAGAATCTGCCGAGCAACGCCTCGTACCGCGTCGCGTTCACGGTCAATGGCCTGACCCTGGACACCGGCTACCTCACCTGGGGTGCCGGCGGTCTCGGGGACGGGTTCTTGGGACGCTGTATTGGGGGACCTTCCTCGCCACGCCCGGTACGAACCAGGTCACGGTCACCGTCGATCCGGACCAATCCGTGGCGGAGACGAGCTTACGCCGACAACACCATGAGCTTCACCTTCAATGCGGCGTCGCCCGCGGCGGGAACCTTCTGTCCTACACGGTGGCGCAGATTCGCGCGGCCTACGGGATCAACAGCATTCCCAACTTCGGTTCCGCCACGGCCGATGGTTCCGGCCAAACGATTGCCCTCGTCGAAGCCGGCAATGAGCCAACGATCCTCACGGACCTCGACGGCTTCGACCAGGCGATGAGTTTGACGACGAGACTCGAGCCACGACGCTGTACCAACAGTACGGGCCGGCGTCGTCCTTCGTGACGGTGTATAACCAGAGTCCGGCACGAACATCACCGCGAATATCGCCACCAGCGGCAGTAACGGTGTGCCCGCGGAGGATCCAACCGGTCACTGGGAAGGTGAGGAAACGCTGGACGTCGAATGGGCGCATGCCATTGCTCCGGGGGCCAAGATCGACATCATTGAAGTGAATGATGACTGCGAACTGGCCGACCAATCTGTTGACCGGCGACGCATTGGCCGCCAGCCTGCCCGGGCGTATCGGTGGTTTCCAATAGCTGGGGCTTGACTGAGTGGAGCGGCGAAACCGCCTACGATTCCTCAACTTTCGTAACGCCGAGCGGTCACACGGGAGTCACCTTCTTGACCGCCAGCAATGACAACGGAGCCAATGTCTATCCGTCCCCACCGAACTCTCCTGCGCCGTCGGTCGGAAACGATGGCTATTATCCCGCGACCTCACCGAATGTGGTGTCTGTCGGCGGCACGCAACTGACCCTGAATAACAACGCCTATGGCAGCGAAACCGGCTGGAGTTTTCCGGCTCCGGCGAGCACCGTCGACAACGGCAGTTCTTCCTACACTCAGACCGGCTCGTGGACCTCGCAATCGGGCGGCTTCAGCGGCACTACAGCACCGCCGCGGGCGGGAGTTCCAGCTCGGCGGCCTGGACGATCTCCATCACGCCCGCGAACACGGGCTGGGGTACGGAGGTGTCCGCGACCTGGACGGCCAGCCCCGGCAACGCGACCAATGCGACTTACACGATCTATGACGGCACCCAGGCGTCCGGAACCATCCTTGGAACGGTGACCGTCAATCAGACCAAGGCCTCCGGTCGGCACGGCTGACGGCGGTTCTCAGTTCCAGGAACTGGGGGTCTTCTTCCCCACGCTCACGTCGAGCGGCGACGGCACCTTGACCGTCGTGCTCAACGCCAATTCCGCCAACGGCACCGTGGTTGCCGATGCCATCGGCGCCGCCCAGGCCTGGGCCAGCACCGGCGGTCCAAGCCAGTTTGAATCGGAGCCTTCCTACCAACTCCCATTCCAGAGCACCGGATACCGGACAACTCCCGACGTGTCCTTCGACGCGAGCCAGAATAGCGGAGTGACCTGTTTCCAGGACGGCAGTCTGGGTTACGGCTACTTCGGGACCAGTCTGAGCAGTCCCTGCTGGGCCGGACTGATCGCCATCGCCAACCAGGGACGCGTGGCCGACGGCGGCACAACCTTGAATAGTACTGCAAATCCGATGCAGACCTTGCAGGCCCTGTACAGCCTGCCCGCCAGCGATTTCAATGACATCACTACCGGTTACAACGGTTTCAGTGCCGGGGCCGGCTACGACGAAGTCACCGGCCGCGGCACGCCGATCGCCAATCTCCTGATCCCCGACCTGGCCTCCTACGGTCTACCGACCAAACTGGCGATCACCACCCAGCCGCCCGCCAGCGTCACCGCGGGCAGTACCTTCGGGCTCGCGGTCACTGTCGAAGACCGCATCGGCGACGTGATCACTAGCTATAACGGCAGCGTGACCATCGCCCTGTCGAACAACCCCGGCGCCGGCACGTTGGGCGGGACGCTCACGGTGACGGCAGTCAATGGCGTCGCCACCTTCTCCGGCTTGATCCTGAACGCGGCCGGCATCGGTTATACGCTCACGGCCAGCAGCGGAAGCCTGATTAAAACGACCACGACGCCCATCAACGTGACCGCGGCCGCCGCCTCGAAACTCATTGTCACGACCCAGCCGCCCAGCAGCGTCACTGCGGGAAGCAGCTTCGGCCTGACCATCACGGCCGAGGACCAGTACGGCAATCTGGCGACATCCTTCAACAGCACCGTGACAATCGCCCTGGGAAGCAATCCGGGCAGCAGCACCCTGGGTGGGATTCTGACCGTGACGGCGGTCAACGGCGTGGCGACGTTCTCCAAATTGACATTGAATAAGGTGGGGACCGGTTACACGCTCAAGGCCACCGGCAGCCCGGCCACCGCCACTACCAGCGGGATCAACGTCACGGCGGCTGCCGCCTCCTCCCTGGCGTTCAGCGGATTGCCTGCCACCGCGACGGTAGGTACGGCTTTCGGCTTCACGGTGACCGCCTACGATCCTTACGGGAACGTCGCCACCGGCTACACCGGCACGGTGCATTTCACCAGCAGCGACACCGGCGCGAGTCTGCCGGCCAACTACACATTCACATCGGGCAACGCCGGGACTTACAGCTTCTCGGCGACCCTGAACACGAGCGGGCCCCAGACGATCACCGCCACCGACACGGTCACGTCGAGCATCACGGGGCAGGGCAGCCTGACCGTGTCCACCGCCAATACCACCACGTCGGCGACGTTCCTCAAGCAGGACACGAAGACGGGGGGCAACTGGATCGGAGTGTATGGGACCGACGGTTACGAGATCATCAACAACCCCAGCACCACCAACCCCAACTCCCTACCCGCGGGCGTGACCATCACTCCGACCGGTGCGACCGCGTATACCTGGGCCAACCCCTCGACCGCGACCCCGGCGCTCGAGGTCCCGGGAGGAGCCAGCCGGATCGCCGCCACCTGGTATGCGTCACCAGCTTCACGGTGGACGTGGACGTGACCAACGGCCAGTCCTACAACCTCGAGCTGTACGTCCTGGACTACAACGGGGGTAACGCCCGCAACGAGCAGATCCAGTTGAGCAACGCCGGCACGGGGACCGTGCTGAGCACCGAGACCGTGTCGAGTTTCACCAACGGAGCCTACCTGAACTGGACGATTTCGGGGAACGTGCTGATCACGATCACGAAAACGGCCGGTGCCAACGCCGTCCTCAGTGGGCTCTTCTTCGACCCGGCGCCAACCTCGAAGACCACCCCGACGATTACCTGGGCGAACCCGGCGAACATCGTCTACGGCACGGCCCTGAGCAGCACCCAGCTCGACGCGACCGCCAGCGTGCCCGGCACCTTCACCTACACGCCGGCCGCGGGCACCGTCCTGGCCGTCGGCAACAATCAAACGCTCTCGGTGAGCTTTGCGCCTACGGATACGACCGACTACACGTCCGCCACCGCCACGGTGACCATCAACGTCACTGCGGCGTCCACCACGTCGGCGACGTTCCTCAAGCAGGACACGAAGACGGGGGGCAACTGGATCGGAGTGTATGGGACCGACGGTTACGATATCATCAACAACCCCAGCACCACCAACCCCAACTCCCTACCCGCGGGCGTGACCATCACTCCGACCGGTGCGACCGCGTATACCTGGGCCAACCCCTCGACCGCGACCCCGGCGCTCGAGGTCCCGGGAGGAACCAGCCGGATCGCCGCCACCTGGTATGCGTCACCGAGCTTCACGGTGGACGTGGACGTGACCAACGGCCAGTCGTACAACCTCGAGCTGTACGTCCTGGACTACAACGGGGGCAACGCCCGCAGCGAGCAGATCCAGTTGAGCAACGCCGGCACGGGGACCGTGCTGAGCACCGAGACCGTGTCGAGTTTCTCCAACGGAGCCTACCTGAACTGGACGATCTCGGGGAACGTGCTGATCACGATCACGAAAACGGCCGGGGCCAACGCCGTCCTCAGTGGGCTCTTCTTCGACCCGGCGACAACGTCGAAGACCACCCCGACGATTACCTGGGCGAATCCGGCGAATATCGTCTACGGCACGGCCCTGAGCAGCACCCAGCTCGACGCGACCGCCAGCGTGCCCGGCACCTTCACCTACACGCCGGCCGCGGGCACCGTCCTCAAGGCGGGCAACGGCCAGACGTTGTCGGTTACGTTCACGCCCACGGATACGACCGATTACTCCACCGCCACCGACACCGTGACGATCAACGTCCAGCAGGCGACGCCGACGATCACCTGGGCCAACCCCGCCCCCATTACTGCCGGCACGGCGCTCTCCGCCACGCAACTTGATGCCACGTCCTCCTGGACGGTGGGCGGGGTCAACGGGAGCGTTGCGGGGACCTTCACCTACACGCCGGCCGCGGGCACCGTCCTGGCCGTCGGCAACAATCAAACGCTCTCGGTGAGCTTCGCGCCCACGGATACGACGGACTACACGTCCGCCACCGCCACGGTGACCATCAACGTCACTGCGGCCGCGACCTCGGCGACGTTCCTCGCAGAGGACACGAAGACACAGGGCAACTGGATCGGAGTGTACGGGACCGACGGCTACGAGATCATCAACAACCCCAGCACCTCCAATCCCAACTCCCTACCCTCGGGCGTGACCATCACTCCGACCGGTGTGACTGCGTACACTTGGGCCAACCCCTCGACCGCGACGCCGGCGCTCGAGGTCCCGGGAGGAGCCAGCCGGATCGCCGCCACCTGGTATGCGTCACCGAGCTTCACGGTGGACGTGGACGTGACCAACGGCCAGTCGTACAACCTCGAGCTGTACGTCCTGGACTACAACGGGGGCAACGCCCGCAGCGAGCAGATCCAGTTGAGCAACGCCGGCACGGGGACCGTGCTGAGCACCGAGACCGTGTCGAGTTTCTCGAACGGAGCCTACTTGAACTGGACGATCTCGGGGAACGTGCTGATCACGATCACGAAAACGGCCGGTGCCAACGCCGTCCTCAGCGGGCTGTTCCTGGATCCGGCGTCAACGTCGAAGACCACTCCGACGATTACCTGGGCGAATCCGGCGAATATCGTCTACGGCACGGCCCTGAGCAGCACCCAGCTCGACGCCACCGCCAGCGTGCCCGGCACCTTCACCTACACGCCGGCCGCGGGCACTGTCCTGGCCATCGGCAACAATCAGACACTGTCGGTCACCTTCACTCCCACGGATACGACCGACTACTCCACCGCCGCCGACTCGGTGACGATCAACGTCACTCCAGCCACGACCTCGGCGACGTTCCTCGAGCAGGACACCAAGACGGAGGGCAACTGGATCGGAGTGTATGGGACCGACGGTTACGAGATCATCAACAACCCCAGCACCACCAACCCCAACTCCCTCCCTGCGGGCGTGACCATCACTCCGGCTGGAGCGACGGCGTATACCTGGGCCAACCCCTCGACTGCGACCCAGGCCCTGGAGGTGCCGGGAGGAACCAGCCGGATCGCCGCCACCTGGTATGCGTCACCGAGCTTCACGGTGGACGTGGACGTGACCAACGGCCAGTCGTACAACCTCGAGCTGTACGTCCTGGACTACAACGGGGGTAACGCCCGCAGCGAGCAGATCCAGTTGAGCAACGCCGGCACGGGGACCGTGCTGAGCACCGAGACCGTGTCGAGTTTCACCAACGGAGCCTACCTGAACTGGACGATTTCGGGGAACGTGCTGATCACGATCACGAAAACGGCCGGTGCCAACGCCGTCCTCAGCGGGCTGTTCCTCGACCCCGCCCAGAGCACTGCCTCGGAACCGCAAATTGAGGCAACCCTCGAAGGCGATGGTGAGGGCCCGAACTCCACGACCCTCGGTCTTTCGGTCAGCTCTGATCCGATCCCGGCCAGCTCCAGCGGCACCAGCGAGGCGCCGGCAATCCTCACGACGGTCGGATGGCGGACGGTCCAGGGATCCCGCGATGGTTTCGAGGGCCGTCCCGAGAGAAGTCTGGTCGATGCCGCACTCGGCACCCTGCCCGATGACGCGGACGATACGACGTCGCCCGCGGGCCTGCCGATCCATGACCTGGCGCTGGAACAGGTCTCAGAACACGGATGGGGCCGCTCGATGAGCCATCGCCGGCACGTTTGAGTGACTGTTACGAAAGCCATCCAGGGGCGGCAGGACGGTTCCCGATGCTAACGCCTCGGGCTACGTCCTGCCGACCCCAGCCGGTGGCCGCGGCGGCTCACGCTTGGGTAGCGCACGCGCCAGAGCCGAATCGCGCGCCGATCAGCGCACATGCGAAACCACCCCCTCCTGGCCATGCCCCACATCATCATCACCTCCTACCTCGGCCGCGCGACGGTCGAGGCCCGCCGCCGCATGGCTCGGCGCTCCGTCGAGAACCTCCTCGCCGGACTCCGCGGCGAGGCGCTGCCGCACCCGATCACCCGATGAGCCACGGATCGTCACGATGAGCCGAGCGTCTGTTCGACGAAGCGCGAACCGCGCGACGAGGCCGGTTGTCCGAGATCGGGTCTCCACGAGGCATAAACCGGAAGGCAGGGCATCCGATCGCCACGAGCACGCGGACGAGACGACGACGGCGGTCCCAGTGGGACCATGACCAGGCGAAGATCGCAGAAGCTGAGCGGCGGCTCCGCGAATCGGAGCGATGGCTCCGCGACCCGGAGGGACTGCTCCAGAAACTCGAAGCGGGCGAGGTCATTCGGGTCCCGTTGTTGTGCGAGGCCGCCCTCTTCGTCCACGCCGTGGGAGAGCTCCGGCGTTCGGAAGTGGCCGTTTCTCCGCTGGCCCCGGACGCCGAGTCACTCCGTCGGCTCCTGCTGTTCTGCCGGTGCCGGACCGCACTGGCGTATGGACGGGCGCACAGCGGTTCGCCAACGCTCTGGTCGCGCTCTCCGCCCGACGGAGTGTCTGGGTCCGACCGCTGGAGGACTGGAAGGCCCCCACGCACAACGCCGATCGGCAGTTCCAGTCCCTGTTGCGGCACTTGCTGGCGACCTACGAGGTGCCCCCTTTCCTGGAGGCTGCCTGGTTCGAAGGACTGACCCCCGAAGGAATCCAGCACCAGGACTGGTACCTGCACGTCGCCAGCGGGAAGAACATCCGGACGGCCGACGGACTGCCCATCCCTCTGACCCGGAAGCAGGCGCATCACTACCTGCGGGCACCCGACGACACTCGGCATCATGGCTGCGTTCCGATGGGCGAAGGTCATCGACCTGGGTGGCGACGACCGGCTGGCTCGTGCGGTCCTGGCCACGCGGATCGGCTCGGCGTTCGGGGACGAAGCGTTCTGGGACTCGGTTGTTCGCTGGTTCATCGCCCACCCGGCGCTCCACCCGTTCCACTATGGGCCGATCATTGACTACCTCCAGCACCAGAAATTCGGAGATCCGGTTCGCGGTTTGCCCGCGGACCAGCCGCTCGAGCCTCCCCGCCAACCGAACCTCTGCATGAAAGGGCGGACGCCCGAGACGATGCTCAGGGCCATCCACGAGTGGCATCGCGAGCTTGCGCAAGTCACCCGGACCGCGGTCTCCTCGTGGGGGCCGTCCGGGATCGCCGGGTTTGTGCAACACGACGAGGACGGCGAAGAGCGCCGGGTCTACGAGATCACCGAGCTCCTCTCAACGGCGGAACTGCGCGAGGAAGGTTTGGCGATGCAACACTGCGTCGCCAGCTACGCCTCGGAATGCGCATCGGGGCGGACCTCAATCTGGTCCCTCACGCTTCGCCTCGGGACGGGCCGGACGATCCGGCTGGCGACGGTTGAGGTGCGGAATCGCGATCGCACGATCGTCCAGGTCCGGCGACGGTGCAACAATCCGCCGACCGAGCGGGAGCTCAAGATCCTGGCGCGATGGGAAGCTTCGGGTGGTCCCAAGCGATTGCAGTGGCTCGTGCCTCGTTGAGCTCGGCGGCGATCCGGGAAGTCGTCTCGAGCCACTATGGTCCCGGCCCGCGCAAACGCCAGCCTGTCGGTGACGTCTTCGGGATACCAGAACCCCGGAAGGTCGGACGCCGTGATCGAGGAACTGACATGAACCAGCACCGCGAGGCCGACGACCAGCGCCGTGGCCGCGACGACCGCGAATGCGATCAAGATCCGGGTGAGGTAGGCCTTTGCGTCAGGCATCACCAGCCCGACGAGCAAGAGCGGCACCCCGATGATGACCCCCATCCACCAAGATGCTTGCTACCCGACCATCGACGCACCGATTCGGTTGTGGAGGCCGTTCGGGATGGCGAATTGGTGGAATTTGAACGCATGGAAATACTCGGGCGCGACAGGGTATGAGATCTGGTTGTGGAGCATCCCGTACACGCCAGAGATCAGACAGCCCGCGACGAGGAGCACGGGGCAAAGGGCGAACTTAGCCATGTCGAAGCTCCTCGCCGTCTCACGCCCAGGTTCAGCGGCCCGCGCAGCGGGTCCGTTGCCATGACGGGTTAGGCTCCCGCGCGGCCGGCTCCTGATGCGAAAGAAAACCTATGGCAACCCGAGCACGGACGCCACCGGCTCGGAGAGGAACGCTCGGATGTCCGCCACCCTTGACCGCAACAACGCCTCGACATCGCGTGTCGGCCCGTTGCCCACCCGCAACCAAACCACTTTCGGGGGCGGGCCGAGGGCCACCGATAGGTGCCGGAAGTCCGCGTCCTTCGAGACCACCGCCAGGCCGCGGGCCGCCGCATAGGCCCAAACCGTCCGGTCGTCGGCGGTGGCCTAGCCGGCCAGGATCACCTGCTCGGAACCCGGGAACTCGCCCGACAGCAGCGTCGGCAGCCGTCGCGACAAGTTCTGGTCGAACAGCAGACTCACGCGGCCGGCACCGGCAGTTGGGCGGCGGCGTATGCAAGGCAGGCGCGGACATCATCGGCGGTCAGTTCCGGGAACTCGGCAAGCAATTCCGATTCGGTCATCCCTCCGGCGAGGTACTCCAGGACGTCCCGAACGGTGATCCGCATACCGCGGATGCAGGGCTGGCCGCTCCGCTTGCCCGGCTCGATGGTGATGAGATGCGTGTAGTCCATAGCTCAAAGTTTATCCGCCCGATCACCGGCGGTCAACGTCCGATGAACGACGGCATGCGACATCGCGATATGGTCCTTCGCGTCCCGTCCTACGCCGCGGCGGCTACAACTCCAACACACGGACTCGCTCCAAGCCTACGGCGGTGGCCAGTTCCGGGTATTCGTGCTGCACTTGCTCTAGCGACAGCGGGCAATCCATTTCCCCCATGCCCCCAGTACGGCAGCCCTACAGTAGTCGCCACGATGATCATGCTTATGGTAAACCAGGAAGCGTCCACCGCGAACTGCGATAAGCTCCCACCAGTGGGGCCCGGAAGCATCTTCGCACCGGTAATCGCCAACGACGGCCCCACGCAATCGGACGATCTCCCGGCACTCGGGTTCGTTGGCGAAATGGGACCACAGCGTCCCTACCTCTCGCTCGATGAGATCCAAGTCAGCGACGAGCGGGGCTAGGTGCGCCGATCGATCCCCGAGAGGAGCTAAGGAACGAGCCGGGAATAACTTCCCGATTTCCCGATTTCACACGGGTTGAGGAACCGCTCGATAGTTCCACTTGGGGAGAAACTTGTCGAAGATGATCTTCATGCTCTCCTTGAATCCCGCGGCATACTTCCGGCCGGTCTCATAGACCGTCTCGAGGATGCTCACCTTGACCTCCAGCCCAGTGGTTGTCTCGGCTTTGGCCATGTAGTACCGAACCGTCTCCAGCGTTAGGAAGATCACGCCGCGGCACGCCCGGGTCACGTGCGGGAACATGCGGTGCTCAATCGGATTGTACTTCGAGCAGTACGGCGGGTAGTGGGCCACCCGGATCTCGATGCCCAGTCGGGTCGCCAGCTTCTGGAGCTCTTCCTTGAAGAGATACATGCTCGCGCTGTTGCTGCCGCCACCATCGCACAACACCAGCAGTTTCTTGGCCCGAGGATAGTCGACCCGGCCGTGTTGGTCCCACCACGCCGCCAGGCTGTCACAGGCCAGTTCGCTGGTGTCGTGGCTGGTGTTCAGGTGGATGAATCCTTTGTTCTGGCCCACATCGTAGAGACCATGGGGGATCACCGTCCCCGAGCCCGCGCTGCCGAAGTCGTGATCGTTGGTCTCGATGGTCTCCTGGGTATCGATCACGCCGTCGCGGTAGAAATTGCCGAGTAACTCCTTCTTCTTCGTGTCCATGCTGATGACGGGCAACCCGGCCTTGAGATACTTCTTCTTGAGACGGGCGATGTTCTCGAACTGGGCGTTGCGGTTGGGATTGCGGGGACCCATCGTCTTCTTCTTCAACGCCTTACGCCTGCGGTACTTGTGTTTGCGGAGTAGCTGAGAGACCACGTGACGACTCACCGGGGTTCCCAGTGCGGTAATCCGTATGGCGATCTGCCCGCGCGACAAGTTGGTCCACTTCACCTCGAGCCGCATCGGGTCGCCTGCGGTGTGGTCCTGAAGAACCTTGAAGAAGTTCTCCTCAAGGGCAGGGGAGAACTCGATCAACCGTTTGCGGCCACCCCTTTTTTCCGGACACGTTCGGTGTCCAAGTCGTCCTCTTCGTGGAGCTCGGCCTGCCCTTGACGGATGGTCTTGGGGTCGCACCCCAGGATGCGGGCGATGTACTCGACCCCGCCGTGGCCCAACTTGGTCGCTTCGATGGCGGCATAACGCCGTCGATCGTTCTCTCTCAGGGAGTCAAAGAGGCACTTCATCATCCGTTCGATCTCTGGTGTATACGCGACCATATCCCCTCCTGGATGCGAGTCCCCGAGCGAAGTGCCGGATATCGTATCGCAGGAAAAGCGGGAAGTTAATCCCGGCCCGTTCCTAAGCAGGCCATTTCGGCCTCGCGGAACTTGAACCATTCGTCTCGATGTCGCCGCAATTCATTTGGCGAGTACCTGGTTCCGAGCGGGTGGTGGGGGTTGTAGTGGCCGGCCTCTGCGTGGCAGCGGAAGCACAGAGGGATGGCGTTGTCCAACGTGTTCGGCCCACCGTCCGCTTCCTGAATTATGTGATGAACCTCGGTGTTTCGTCCGCTGAACGCGTGGCAAACGCAACAACGGCGTCTGGAGCGGACGAGAGCCTCCTCACGAACCGCTGTTGGGAACGGCATCACCACCCTCCGCCTCAGCCGTCTCACGCAAAGCTCAGCGGCCCGGCCCGCCTGAGCAAGCCTTGATCTCATCACAAGCCAAGACGGGGGGCCGGGTCCTCTGCACCGCCGGGTGAGGCGACATCGCGGCAACGGACGACCGGGGCACATGGACCTTGCCCCGGCCACCCGCGCTCTGCAAGCCACCGCCACCCACCGAACCAGTTCTTATCACATTACTGACTGACGGGCTTGGAATTTCTAACATCGTGGTCACATATCCACCGTTCGGCCGCCCTGACTTGGTCTTCAGCGGGGGGGATGAACGTTGCGGAACGCTGACGACGGGGATCGTAGCGTCGCGCATAGGACAGCATCTCGTCGAGGATTTCCTCTGGCAGTTCGGAGAGGACAAGATCCGGGCTATCCGGGTCGAGCATCTGGAGGCAGTCTATCATCACCTGATAACCTGTAATGGAACCGCTCTCGTACATCTCGATCAATTTTCCGATCATTTCCCCTCCTCCCTCATGCGTGCGACCAAGTCGTCTGCATAATCCCACGCTTGCCAATGGAAGTTCCCTGGGTTGTTCGGGCTGGTTTCGGCCTCCCATTTCTCGACAGAGGCGCCCCCTGCGAAGATCGAACGTAGCATCTCGAGTTTCGAACATCTCATGGCCAATGACGGCCACAATGGCCTCGTCACTCGCCAGGATGTCCTTGCGGATCAAGAACGGAATCTTTCCCGTCTTCTTGTGGAAGAACCAAGACCAGTCGATGATCGTCCCTTCAAACTCCCGGAACGTCGTGGTCTTGGCAGTCGTATTCTCGTCCAGGTAATCGTACTCGTCTACCGAGAATTGTACGTAGCTGGGGATCTCTACGCCCCAACGTCTCGCGAGCTCGCACGCCTCATTAATCGTCCGGGTTGCTCCACCAGGATTGGGCCGCCATTCGAGACGCGGAGCTGCTCCAGCGATCATGATCGCCTCAAATCCACGGCGGCGCGGTGGCCGCAGTTCGCATGCGAACCACGGGACGGCCCCCCTTAAAGCTCCTTGCCATGCTTTTCAGCATACCACAGTCACATGCCCGTTTGAAAGGCACGGGGCCGTACCATTGGGGAGGCTCCGCGTCATGCCCCCGGGCCGCTACCGAGCCGCCTCATGCAAAGCTCAGCGGCCCGGCCCGCCGAGCGTGACCTTCGTTGTTACCAGAAAGTGCCGAGACGGGCCAGGGCCACGGCAACGCCGGGTTAGACACTTTGTCCGGAGCGACCGGGCTGAAAACCGTGAGCCGCTGACGGTAAGCTCCTGAGAAGAGGTCTTTCACCAAATCCTCTCGACCACGGAGTCTCACCATGTCAGCGACCCACGACCTTCATCCTACCACCACCGGCTCGACCACGCTCTATCTCGCGTTCGAGCTCGGCTAGACCTCCTGGAACCTCGCCTTCACCACCGCCATGGCCCAGAAGCCGCGGCTCCGCACCATCCCCGCTCGCGATCTCGACGGACTTGAGCGCGAGATCTTGCTCGCCAAGCCAGGTTTCGCACTGGCCGGCGATGCTGATTGGAGGCGGAGTCGGAGGTGCAGCGACCTCGGGGACTCAAGCCACCGCTAGATTTTCTGTCCAGGCCGGAGGTATGCTAGCGCTGGAGTCGGCGCCGGCTTTGGCACCGGTTGTGGTCGTCGAGGGCAGCATCGAGGCAAGCGCGGCCGTCAGCACGATCGGACAAATAAACCAGATGTCGGTGGGGAGCTCAGGATCCGGGGCCGGTGGTGCTGCTCCAATTGGGTTGCCTGTTCCGGATGCTGCCGACCTTTCCAAGCTTGGTTCTGTGGCTGACAAATGAGGACTGACCAAAGCTGGGAGATCGCTAACGAACACGCATCGGGGAAGCGCGGTGGAAGCAGTGCTTTTCCCGATCCGACGGGTAACCCTGCTCAAATTAACCAACAGGCTCAGACCGCGCTGGATAACATTCTCAATGACCCGGCGAAGATTGTAAGACAGCGACCTGGAAGGCCCGGCGAGCAACTTCTACAAATTAACCGTTCAGACGGAAGCGGCGTGATCTTCAAGTGGAACGGCACGCAGTGGGAGTTTAGTCACTTTGCTGAGAACCTCTTTTGATCACGAGGCTGAGATGTCAGACAGAACGATCGAAGCGATGCTCGCCAGCCCACCTGATAGGGAAGAGCTTGTGGTACAATTGTTTCTACGAAGTGGAGGTCAGTGGGGTGAGGTGTTCCGTGAAGGTGGTGAATACTGGATCGATTTATATCGGTCGGAACATGAAGCTCCGATACGATTGAGCGTGAGTGAAATGGTAAGTGCCCTCACGCAATCAGTCGCCAAGTTACGCCAACGGTTGGAAACGGAGCACGAGAATCGAGAACTAGCTGCGTCCCCGTTTCCGTCCGGCTAGCGATCATCGGCTATTTAGATAGATGTGTGCATTGACAATTTTGGATGATTTACAATAATAAACTTCTCTTCGCCGCTCTTAATAAGCCATCGTACGTGACGACTTCCAGATCTGGGAACGCAGTCATCGCGCGACGAACCTGTTCGGGTTGAAGATCCTGTGGATCGCGACCCACAATTGCCACAAGCTTGGGCTTATAGCATTTGAAACCGTATTTTTCTTCGACGATTTTAGCAATTGTCCGATCATCGAAATATGCTGAATACTCTCGCAGTTGAGCTGCTACTTCAGTAATTCCGGCGGCTAAACTCAAACGATTGTCACGACCGACCAATACTCTCTGAGAGGGCAGTTTATAATCGATGACGTTACACCATTCCGAACCAATTGGTTCTGCGATTGCGTCTGGACGAAGACTATCACCTTCGCCGAGCGGCAATATTACCTGCGGATAAACTTTGCGATAATTCAGCCCTCGGAGAAAGAGAGGATTTCTTCGCAGCAGCATTTCAATATCATGCTCCTTCACGTTTGGGTCGTTCAGTAAAGCCTCCAGATCGCGGATATCTTTCTTGAATCGTCGCCAATGATCAGCAGAGCGTCTGCCAGGGCGGAGTAAGATCAATTGGTCATCGGTCGTCGAGACATTATGCAATGAGAAAGAATGATAGGGAATCACCTTTACTCTTTCCCTATCAAATACAATCGCTAATTCGGCTAGTAATGAATTCATTCCTATTGAGTCTAGAAAACGACGAAGAGTTCGGGCGCGTTCTTGTTCAATTATCTTCCAATGCAGTTCTTGTTCATCATCAAGGGAAAACATTTCCTCTGGATCGCTGTTGTTGTAATCATTTAAGAAGTTATCTGTGTACTCTGAAATTTCGCCTTCACATTCAGACAGCCCCAAGGAGTTACACGATTCCTGATAGTCTAGTTCGTGAAAACGTGGCGCAACAACGTCCAGCATCTCATCAGTGAGCGCGATAGCAAGGCTAGTTTCATCCTCGAACATCGAAAGGTCAAACGAATGTTTAGGTAGAATTTTGGGCTTCATCTTAATGACCTGGGCAGCTTCGTGTGCGACGGAATGTCGAACCTCCGCGTATTGCTCTGGACGAGCCAGAATGATAGGTTTAATCCCACCCACCTGAGCTTCCTCGTAAGCATCTCTAACATCATTGTAGATAATTTGATCGTTCCATCGAAAATCCCATAAGAATTCCCAATGCGCACGGAGGTCTTCCATCGCCTTTCCGAAATTGCCCAAGGTGAATGGGTGAGGGAAAAGCTTTTCTTGAGATGACATATCTATTAATGAATATCTGTCTTCGGCTGATAGATAGATTATTTCGTTCCCCATTTCGATACCCTTCTTTCTGGTATTTCGACTCTGGAGTTCGCCGGAGAACCTCTCAGAACATCAAGTCTACCAACGCGCGATAACCAAGAGGGAGTGCGCGAAGCAAGCGAAACCTGGGATTTAACTGAACCGATTCGGTTCCAAGGTGAATCCTTGGCCCGGGTCGATCTGGACACGAGCCGAAGTCGGCACGAGGAAATCGGCCAGGCTTCCCTTCCGCGTCAAGTCGATGACGTAGGTCCCCGGTCGCGGGATTGAGATCTCGCCGGCCAAGGTCAGGGCGACCGAATGCGTGTCGCAAGGGCACTTCTGGCCCTCGGTCGGGCGACGGGGCAAAGGCTCCGGCCGGATGGCGAGCCGGCCCTCGTCGATGGCCCGCTGGATTTCCGTGTTGCACAGGATCATGGTCGTGAGCTCGGGACGCACGGCGATCCGAGTTGATCCGACCTCACCGTGACGAACTGGCCTCCTTCGAGGGATGGCGCGGGCAGTTTAATCAGAGTCTGATCACCCCGGCGATCGATCACTTCCACGCGTAGCCAGCCTTCACCCCGTCCGTCGCCCCGGGGTTGCTCCCATTCCAGCAGGTCTTCCTCGACGAACAGCGAGAACCTTTCCCCGTTCGACTGAGTCGCCGAGACCGCATATTCTCCCGTAAACTGGCCGGGTGCGACCGCGCATCGCAGACAGAATTCCATGACGAGTCCTCCAAGCCCCGTGAGATCGGCCGCGGTTTCTCTATACCCTTGGCCAGTATATTGTCTGGGAGTCCAGATCGCAAGCCCCCTTTGAACCAAGTCGATCTTTCCCGGGAAGACGTTCAGGTCAGGTGAACCTGGTCGGCATCACGACTGAGGTGACTGGCTACCGGCTGGGCAATCGTAGCGCTTTGGAATGGGTGATCGACCAGTACCAGGTCAAGCCGATCACCAACCCCAGCGCCGACCGCGTCACCGACCTCAGCCGGCCCGACGACCCCGAATCCATCGTCCGTCTCGTCGGCCAGGTCGTGCGCGTCAGCATGGAAACCGTCAAGATCGTCGCTGGCCTGCCGCCAGCTTCCGGATGGCCGGCGGTGGCGCGGTACAGGGCATCAATCACTCGGCTCGTCGGGTATAATCGGAATCGAACGCCGTACGACCTTGAGCCTTGGGGGCATGAGCCATGTCACTGGAAGTCAAAGCCACCTACGAAGGTGGGATCTTGAAGCTCGACAAGCCCCTACCGCTCGACGACCGCGAGCGGGTGACGGTCACCGTCAAGCCGATTCCGATCCTCGAGGGACTCTGGGAGTATCTGAATTCACGACCGAAGCTTCGAACGGAACTCCGAGTCCATCGAGGAGTGGAATGGCAGGAGCTCGACGAGAGCGAATGCGTCTCGGATTCCCCGAGGGCCGGATTCCGGCCGGGCTTCGGTCGAATCAGGCCGTCTTTTCAGTCGTTCGTCCCGCCACCGGTCGAGTATCTGAACATCCAGACCGACAATTTGCGTGGCGGAGCAATCAACTACGATTGGGATCAGCCCAAGATCATCGCGAACGCCGCACGGATCCGCCGTAGAGCCTGGCGGCTCGCCGCGTTCGTCGACCGTAAAGAAAACATCTGCTCCCAGCGATTCCATGCCCTGTGGCCGACCGGGGCGGAACTCCCACTCGAATGTCTTGCAGCGATTATTAACGGACCAGTTGCCAATGCCTTCGTGACCTCGCGCGAACGCGGCAGAGACATCCACATCAGGACGCTGTACAACGTCCCGTTGCCGACTCTCTCGTCAAAGGACCAGCAGGAGGTCGTTCAACTGGTTCACGAGTACGCGACCCGACTTTCTGCCCCTGGAGACGCCATCATTGGGGCGGAAGAGGAGCTGAGAAGGACCCTCCTGAATATCGATGCTGTGATTCTCAGGGGATATGACCTTCCTCCGGAGCTCGAGCGGAAGCTCCTCGATTCCTTCGGCGGTTCTCCCAGGCCCGTCCCGTTCGAATTCAACGCCTACCCGCTTGATGTCTTCTCCCGCATTCGGGTACTCGGGACTACCGGGAATCTGGAAGAAGCCTGGGATCAGTTCAATGATCGGAGAGCGTTTCTCATTGACAAGGATCTGTCCAAGGGCCTGAGTGACGAGGAGGCGTCAGAGCTGCAACGGCTCCAGGACGCGGCCGATCGCTATCTGGATACCGTCTCTCCAATTCGACTCGAAGATTTGAGCTGGCTCGAGGATCGGGTACGGAACGGTTGAAGGCAGGAAGAGGCATGACTCCCCAGACAGAACCCAAGCCCTTCTTATATCCGGTCGAGCCGCACCGTCGTTGAACACGGGCCGGTCTACGCAGACTACAAGACGTATAAGCCCTGGCTGCGGGACGAGTTCGGGTTCCGTTGCGTCTTCTGCCTGAGGCGGGAGGTCTGGCTGGACGGCCAGAACGACTTCAGCGTAGAGCATTTGAAGCCGTACATCCTGGCCCCGGAGCTGGACTGCGAATACAAGAACCTCGTTTACTCATGCCTCAGATGTAACGCATTCAAGCAGACCAGATGGCCGATCCTCAACCCCTGCCGCAATGCCTACGCGAGCCATTTTCGCGTCCATGAAGACGGCACTATCGAGGGACTGACCCGAGACGGCAAGCGCATGATCCGGTTCCTCCGATTGGACCACCCGAAGCTCAACGAGTTCCGTCGCCAGAAGCTTTTCAAGATCAGGACCCTCTGGGCAAAGCGAGATGATGCCGATCTCGCCGCAATACTTCGAGACGAGTTGAGGTACCCGACGGATCTTCCCGATTTGGCGAGGTGCGATCCCGAAAGGAACACCCGAGAAGAGGGTATCTCCCACAGCCACTACGAGAGGAAGAAGCGGGGAGAGTTGGACGAAGTTTACTGAAGATCGCCAGGTGGCGGCGACCTTTCATGGGTGACCAAGGTGGTTCGTTAATGCATTGATACAGCTAACGGAGCGAGAGAGGCGAAACATGGCTGGTAGACAGGGGAAGACCTGTGTCGGGAAACGCGCGGTGGAACCGAGCATTCTCCGCGACATTGTCCGCCGTGTCGTCGAGGCGGCACAGCCCGAGAAGATCGTCCTGTTCGGCTCGGCGGCGCGGGGGGAGATGGGGCCCGACAGCGATGTCAACCTGTTAGTCATCAAAGGAGGCCGTTTTCAACGCGGACGGCTCGTCGAACGGATTTACCGCCAGATGCACGGAGCCGGGGAAGCCGTCGATATCATCGTCGTCACTCCGGAAGAGGTGGAACGCTATCGCAACACGCCGTGTCTGGTGATCTGCCCGGCCCTGAGAGAGGGAAAGGTCGTCTATGGGGCGTAAACGACTGCCTCCGGACGATCCGCGCGAATGGCTCAACCGGGCCCGGAGCAACCTGGCCTGCGCCAAGGCGGTGATTGCCGAAGCGTATCTGGAAGACCTGTGCTTCCATGCGCAACAGGCGGCGGAAAAGTCCGTCAAGGCCGTGTTTCTTCATCGCGGGCTGACGTTCCCGTACGTCCACGATCTCGCCAAGCTCTTGACCGTGCTGGAGAACTCGGGACTGAAAGTCCCCAAGTATGTCCGCCGGGCGGAGCCGTTGACGCGCTTCGCGGTCGAGACGCGCTATCCAGGATTTTCCGGGCCCGTTACCACGGCGGTCCATCGCAGAACAGTGCGCCTCGCCGAAGCCGTCCTGCGCTGCGGCCGAGCGCCAGTTGGGAAAGCCCTGATAGCCAAAGGGTGGAAAGGAGCCGGTAAAAAGTGGGCGGCAGGCCAATCTCGTGAATCGCTCTGGTGACCCCTTTCCTGCCCGCGCCGTGCCGACCGCGCGGGATGCGCGGGTGGTGCGGGCAGGCTCGGTTGTAGAATCGGGGCGATCTCTTTGAACCTACAAAACCAGAGGGCAGAGTCAAGCGTCGAATAAGTAGTTGAAGAACAACCCACTTAAGGTTATTGGAGACTTCCCAAGAACTCCCAAAGGTTGGATAACATGAAGCCGATGGCTAATCTTCCAAGCACCGAAAAACAGGTCATCCTCAAATGGAGCACGGGCACCTTCGACGTGAAGCCCTATCTCAAAGAGAAGGCTGGCATTGCTCCGATCTTCGCGAGTCCGCACGGTGCACTCTTCGCCGCGGATTGTCTGAGAGTATTGCCACTCATCGCGGAAGAAGTCATTGATACGGTGTTCGCGGATCCGCCGTTCAACCTCGGCAAAGAGTATGGCACGAGCACGGAAGACACGCAGCCCGACGACATCTATCTCGACTGGTGCCGCAAGTGGTTGTCAGAATGCGTCCGCATTCTGAAACCCGGTGGTTCACTCTTCGTTTACAACCTCCCGAAGTGGAACATCCTGCTCGGGGCCCACCTGACCGCGCTCGGAATGGACTTCCGCCATTGGATCGCAGTCGAGATGAGTGCATGTCTGCCCATCGCGGGAAGACTGCACCCAAGCCACTACAGCTTGCTCTATTACTCGAAAGGAAAACCCAACACCTTCCGCCGAATCCGAACCCCGGTACAGATCTGCCGACATTGCGGAGGCGAGGTCAAGGATTATGGCGGCCACCGTGGGGCATTGAATCCAAACGGCATCACGTTAAAAGACGTATGGACAGACATACCGCCCGTCCGTCACTGGAAGTTCAAATCGAAAAACCGGAAGGCTAACGCTCTCTCGACGAAGCTTCTCGACCGCGTCGTTGAGATGTTAACGGAAGAGGGCGACCTCGTTCTCGACCCATTCGGCGGCAGCGGGACGACCTTCAGCGTTTGTGAAGACAAGAAACGCCGTTGGATTGGCATCGAGATCGACTACTCTCCGGAAATCATCGAACGGATTGAAAGCGATGAAATCCATTCGCACAAGAATGACGATTTCATCGAATCGTGATCCTACTCCAAGGCACGGCCGGAGGTCCCTTCGGAATGCGGGGCACATCCGTACTGGAGGCATCGTGCTCAATGACAACGAGCTCGAGTACGCCCGCCTGGCAAGGAATCGACTTCCAAAGGTCGAGGTAGGGGGCCAGTTCGTCGAAGTTACCAATCCTGTCAGTGAGGAAACGGTAAAGTGGCCGCGACGGCAGGACGAGGATGCCGCAGGCAAGAATACCTTTCATGAGACCGAGAGCCATCTGGTTCAGCGCCCTGGAAATGATCGCCCGAAAAAGACCCACCCCGGCCACAGACTCAGGAAATTCCTGATCCGCGTGCACGAAATCCAAGACCTGAGGCATACTATAGTGGAGAGGTCTGTAGTGTGCACCCACATCTCGCAAGCGGTGGTGGTTCGTGGAGCGCCGCACCTGGGTTCGACATCAAAATGGCGCGAACGAACCCAAGATCACACCGCATCGAAACTGCGAAAACGAAGCCACGATTGTGTCGAAAGCATCGAATGTGCGGAGCACGCAGGCTTCGGCACCGAAATCGCGCGAACGAACCCAAGATCACGTCGCATCGAAACCGCGAAAACGAAGCCACGATTATGCGGAAAGCATCGAATGTGCGGGCGCCGCCAGGCTTCGGCGCCGAAATGGCGCGAACGAACCCAAGATCACGCCCCATCGAAACTGCGAAAACGAAGCCACGATTATGCAAGAAGTATCGATTGCACGAACTGTGCTGCAAACCAAAGTCGCAAATCGCGAGAGCGGGAAAACACGGTGGCCGGAAGAGGCGTGTCCCTGGCCGAATGGCCCTCGGGAGGCCGGCGCTCCTGATCGGCGTGACGGAAGCATGAGATAACGATCAAGCTGGAAGCAACGGCTTTGCCGGTCAATCCATGTAACATCTCACAAGGTTGATTCTCTTATCATCGAACCCCGGTTTCATCCCTGACGGAGACTTCCTCGACTCGATGGCCGGCGCGCGATGGTTGCACGCCGCTCGCCGGGCGGTATGCTGAGACCGGCGGCGATCGGTAGCGCGCTGCCATTCACGGCATGACGCGACTCGGCGATTCGTGAGGAGACAATACCAATGATCAGGATTTCCAAAGGTGCGGTGCTTGTCGGTTTACTGGCTGGCTGGGTTCTGGGCGTGGGCCTGGCGGGGCAAGCTCAGGCGACAGAGGAAAAGGTCCGCGTGCTGATCGTGGACGGTCAGAACAACCACAACTGGCGGATCATGACCCCGCCGATGAAGGCCGACCTGGAGCGTTCGGGCCGGTTCACGGTCGACGTGGCGACGACGCCCGCCCCAAAGGCCCAGCGATCGGACTGGGACGCGTTCCGCCCCGATTTCTCCAAGTACGACGTCGTGCTCAGCAACTACAACGGCGAGTCGTGGCCGCCGGAGGTCCGCAAGGCGCTCGAGGATTACGTCGCCAAGGGGGGCGGCCTGGCGATCATCCACGCGGCCAATAACGCGTTCCCCGACTGGCCCGCCTTCAACCAGATGATCGGCCTGGGCTGGCGCAACCCCGGTTACGGCGACCGGCTGACGATCGACGAGAACGGCAAGGTCGTCCGCACGCCCAAGGGCCAGGGGCCGGGCTCGGGGCACGGGCCGACGCACGCGTTCCCGATCGTCGTCCGCAACCCCGACCACCCGATCACTCGGGGCATGCCCGCCGAGTGGATGCACGCCAAGGACGAACTCTACCACGGCCAGCGCGGGCCGGCCGAGCACATGGAGATCCTCGCGACGGCGTATTCCGACAAGGCCAAGGGGGGCACCGGCACCAACGAGCCGATGATCTGGGTCATCCCTTATGGCAAGGGACGCGTCTTCACCACCGTGATGGGCCACGCCATGGGCGACGACACCACGGCGATCCGCTGCAACGGCTTCCGCACCGTGATGCTCCGCGGCACCGAGTGGGCCGCCACCGGCAAGGTCACCATCCCCATCCCCGACGATTTCCCAACCGCCAGCGAGGTCCGGCTGGCCGATCCGAAAAAGTGAGAGGAGGTGGGCCGCCTTGACTCCCCTTGGAGTGGCAATGTCGCCCGGCGGCCCCAGTTGTATAATGTCAGTGAATCCTCATGGCGATCACTTTCCTCCACGCGGCCGATATCCACCTGGACAGCCCGCTCAAGGGGCTGGAGCGGTATGAGAATGCGCCCGTGGGACGGATCCGCGGGGCGACTCGGCGGGCCTTCACGCGACTGATCGATCTGGCCATCGAGAAATCGGTCGACTTCGTTCTGATCGCCGGCGATCTCTACGATGGCGATTGGCGCGATTACAACACCGGGCTTTATCTCGTCAGAGAGCTCAACCGGCTAAGAGACCACAAGATCCCGGTCTTTGTCATTGCCGGCAACCACGACGCGGCCAACAAGATGACCCGCGCCCTGACCCTGCCGGACAACGTCAAGCTCCTCGCCCACGATCGGCCCGAGACCGCGATGTTGAAGGACCTCGACGTCGCGATCCACGGGCAAAGCTTCGCCAAAGCCGCGGTCACGGAGAACTTGGCCGCCGCCTATCCGGCGCCGGTCTCGGGCTGCGTCAATATCGGGCTGCTCCATACCGGCCTGGGCGGCGCGGACGGCCATGAGCGGTATGCTCCCTGCACGCTCGAAGAGCTCCGGCTTCGCGGTTACGACTACTGGGCGCTGGGCCACATCCACCTTCGCCAGGTACCCTGTCAGGACCCGCCGGTCGTCTTCGCCGGTAACGTGCAAGGCCGGCACATCCGCGAGGCCGGTCCTAAAGGGTGCTTGATCGTGACCGTCAATTCCGATCGCAGTTTCGACCCGGTCTTCCACCGGCTGGACCAGGTCCGTTGGGAGCGAGGCCGGGTCGAGGTCTCGGAGCTGGATACCGAGTCGGACTTGCTCGGCCGCACGGCGGAGATGCTCGACCGCTTGCTCGCGGACGAGCCCGACCCCGACGTCCTGCTGACCGTCCGGGTGATCCTCAGCGGTACCTCGACGTTACACGGCCGGCTGAACGCCGACCCGGACCGGTTCGTCAACGAGGTCCGCAGCCTCGCCACGGAACTGCGGCGGCGACCGGCTCTGGGTCGAGAAGGTCGAGTTTCAGCTCCGGCCGCCGAGCGCCGTGATGATCCCCGACGGCCCGATCGAGGAGTTGCTGGACGTCCTGGAACAGCTCCGCGGCGATCCCGGCTCTCTGCGCGGGGTCGTCGACGAGCTGGCCGACCTGAAGCGCAAACTGCCGGCGGAGTTTCTCCACGACCCCGAGAGCCCGCAACTGGGCGAGGCGGAGTGGCTGCGAACCTTGCTGGGGCAGGTGCAGCCTTTGCTCCTGGACCTGCTCCGGAAATCCCAGGGCGGCGAGGCGAACGGCCGCGCCTCGACGTGACGTGAGATGTCATGAAACTGCTTAACCTGAACTTGAAGGCGGTGGGACCGTTCACCGGCGTGGTGCTGGACTTCTCCGAGGGCGACGCACGGTCTGCACCTGGTCTACGGTCCCAACGAGGCGGGCAAGACCTCGGCGATGCGCGCCTTATCGTACCTGCTGTTCAACTTCCCGCACCTGTCGGCCGACCACTTCGTCCATCCCATCGATCAGCTTCGCGTCGGGGGTAAGCTGCGCCATAGCACCGGCGATGAGCTGGAGGTCCTCCGACGAAAAGGTAGGTTGAACACGCTCCGTGGTCCCGATGATTCCTCGCCGATCGCCGACGAGCAGTTGAATCGTTTCCTCGGCGGCATCAACCAAGACACATTCGAGGCGCTCTTCGGCATCGATCACGAACGGCTTGCCCGAGCGGGCGAAGAGATCCGCACCGGGCAGGGGCGGCTGGGCGAGCTGCTCTTCGCCGCGGGCGCCGGGCTGGCGGGCCTGCGACGGGCTCACGAGACGCTTCAGCAAGGGTTGGACGAGCTGTTCAAGCCCCGGGCCCAAAATCCAAGGATCAACAAGGCCCTGACCGAGCTCCGCGACGCCCAGGATGAGCTGAAGAAGCACCAGTTGCCCAGCGAGGAGTGGCAGCGGCACGACCGATCCTACCGCGACGCACTCGAAGAGTCGGAACGACTCCGCGGGCGGATCCGCGCGGCTCGCGGCGACCAGGGACGACTGAAGCGGATCAAGTCGGCGATCTCGATCGTGGCGCGGCGACGACGTCTGACCCAGGAGATCGACGCGACTCGGAGAAGTCATCCGCCTCCGCGACGACTTCGGCGACGAGTTCCGCAAGGCGCTGGATCAACTTCGTCTGGCCGAACCCGACGATCGACGCGGCGCACGCCGCGATCGACGAGATCGACGCCCAGCTAGCTGGGCTCGACCCGCCCCGGGTACTGCTCGACGCCGCCGACGAGATCGAAGCGATGCGGGAACGCTTGGGCGTGGTGGAGAAGGGGAAAGAAGACCGCGTGAAGCGGCTGGATAACTTTCTGAGCGACGCCGAGCACCAGGCGCGGCGGATCCTCCGCGACCTGGGCCGCTCGACCGACCTGGACGAGGCCGAGGCGTTGCGGCTCCGCGCCGATGAGCCGGCGATCATCCGCGGACTGGGACAGCAGTTCGCCAAGCTTCGCGGCCAGACGGAAGAGGCGCGGAAGACGATCGCCCGTCATGAGGACCAGATCAAGCGACAGGAGAAGGAGCTCGCCGACCTGGAAGAACCGAAGAACGTCGAACCGCTCCGCCGCGTGGTCCGCCAGGCCCGCAAGGCCGGCGACCTGGATGCGCGGCTCACCGAGGCCCGCGGCAAGCTCACCCGTGCCGCGAAGAAGGCGGCGACGGCCCTGGCTCAGCTCCCCGGCTGGAGCCGATCGGCCGAAGACCTTCAGTGCCTGGCAGTACCCCTCGAGCGCCACCGTGGATCTGTACGAATCCCGGTTTTCGGAATCCGCGCGCGAGCAACAAGCACTCGCCGAGCGGCTGGCCGCGGAAGACGACGCGATCCGACAGCTCGAGACCCAGTTGCAGTCCCTGGACCTGCAACACGACGTCCCGACCGAGGAGGCTCTGCTGGCCGCGCGCAATCGGCGGGAACAGGGCTGGCGGCTGGTCAAGGCCGAGTGGCTCGACAAGGCACCCGAGGGGCAAGACCTCGCCGCGTTCCTGGCCGAGTTCACGCCAGGAGACACGCTGGCCTCGGCCTACGAGCAGAGCGTTCATCGCGGCGATGCGCAGGCCGATCGCTTGCGACGCGAGGCCGACCGCGTCGCCCGCAAGGCCGAGTGGCGGGCGCAGCTCGGTCAACACCGAGACCGTCGCACGGCGATCGAGCAAGAGAGCCGGCTGCTCGATGACCACCGCGCCGCCATCGACCGAGACTGGAATGCGCTCGTCGCCCCGCTGGGCGTCGAGGCCGAAGCGCGGACGCCGGTCGAGCTCCGCGCCTGGCTCCGACGTCGCGATGAGGTGATCCTGCTCATCGAGAAGGCGGACGAGGCCCAACAGGGCGTCGAGCCGCTGAAAGACGCCCTCGACGCTCAGCGCGCGGCGGTCACGCTCGCCAGGGACGAGGTGGGCGAACCATCGGCGACGTCGGGCTCGGACCTGGCCGAAGTGCTGGAACAGGCCGAGGCGGTCATCAAGCGGCAAGACGACTTGGTTCAGAAACGGTCGAAGCTGGAAACCAAGCTCGCCGCGGCCCGGACCGAGCGGAGCACGGCCCAGCTCTCGCTCCAGTCGGCCGAGTCCGCGCTGGAAGCCTGGCAAACCGAATGGTCCGCGAAGATGGCTCGCATCGGCCTGGAAGCCGGTGCCGCGCCGAGCAGGCCGAGGTCTTCCTGACCAAGATCGGCGAACTCCTGGAAAAGCTGAACGATCGACGCAACCACCAGAGCCGCATCCGTGGGATCGACCGCGACGCCGACCAGTTCGCGTCGGACGTCGCGGCGCTGTCGGCGCGAGTCGCCCCGGACCTGGCCGATCGACCGGCCGGCGACCAGGCCCGCGAGCTGCCCCGCCGCCTCCGAGACGCCCAGGCCGACGACCAGAAACGCAACACGCTGACCCAGCAGCGACAACGTGAAGAAGGGAACCTCTTCACGGCCGAGACTCATCGCGAGGAGGCCCGCGTCTGCCTGGAGCGGCTCTGTACGGAGGCGGATTGCACCGAGTTCGACCAGCTCCCCGAAGCCGAGCGCCGCTCGCAGAACCGCGCCCGCCTCGAAACGGACCTCGCCACCTGCGAGGAGCAACTGATCGTTCGCGCCGCGGGCACCGAGATCTCCACGTTCGCCGCCGAAGTCGAACAGGCCGATCACGACGCGCTCGACGCCTCGATCGAGGAGTACGAGACCAAGATCGCGGCCCTGGAAGAGGAGCTGCGCCGCCTGGACCAGACCATCGGCGCCGAGCGTGGTGAACTGTCGCGGATGGACGGCGGCGACGGTGCCGCCGAGAGCGCCGAGAAAGCCCAGACACTCCTCGCCAAGCTGCAAGGGGACGTTGCGCGGTATGCCACCCTGAAGCTGGCCGCGTCGGTCCTGAACCGGAGCATCGAACGTTATCGCGAAAAGAACCAGGGACCGATCCTGGCGCGCGCCGGCGCCTTGTTCGGCCTGCTCACCGGCGGATCGTTCGACCGGCTCCAGATCGACGACGACGGCGACGGCCATTCGGTGGTCAAGGGAGTCCGGCCCGACGGCCGGCTGGTGAGCGTCGAAGGGATGAGCGACGGCTCCCACGACCAGCTTTATCTCGCCTTGCGACTGGCCAGCCTGGAATCCTGGCTTCAATCCCACGAGCCGATCCCGTTCATCGTCGACGACATCCTGCTGAACTTCGACGACCTCCGCGCACGCCGCGGCACTTCAGGCCCTGGCCGAGCTCTCGCGGCGGACCCAGGTGCTCTTCTTCACGCACCATCGCCACATGATCGACCTGGCCCGCGCACACCTGCCCCGCGACGTCGTCTTCGTCCACGAGCTGCCCGGCCCGGAAGCCCGGCTCCGGCTGGGCGATGAGGCCGCGAAATGAGACAATGAGGTAATATTCGGCTCGTCTGACAACCCAGGATTCTCAACGTCCAGATTGGTCCGATCCCATGGCACGACTACTCAGCATCCGCATCGCAGGATGGAAATCGATCCGGGACATCGATCCCAAGCTCGAACTGGGTCTCGCTCAACGTCCTCATCGGCGCCAACGGATCGGGGAAATCGAACTTCGTTTCATTTTTCCGATTATGCACGAAATGGTGGACGAGCGCCTCCAAGACTTACCTCGGCCAATCCGGCGGGGCCGATTCGGTCCTGCACCACGGACTCCAAGGTCACACCTCGCGATATGGATGCGGAGCTGGAATTCGAGACCGGAGATAGGTCCCATCCGATACGCGTTCGCCCTGACCCATGCAGTGCCCCGGATGCCCTCGTCTGATCAGACGAGGAGACAGGCCTCTTCTCTCGGATGTCGCGGGACCCAGGACGATCTCGATTAGCGACGGAGGCCACCGAGATCGCGCCTACCGCCAAAAGGCCGAACAATGCCGATCAGAGTCGAACCACAAATCGTAAACGACCGTCTTCGCAGGCGATTCCGCGTGTTCCATTTCCATGACACATCGGAAACGGCGAAGATTCGGCAGTCGTGTTACATCGAAGCCAATCAAGCCTTGTACTCCGACGGCGGCAACCTGGCGGCGATGCTCTACTTGTACCAGCAGACGAAGCCGATGATCTATCGCCGCATTGTCTCGACGGTCCGCAAGATCATGCCGATGTTCGACGACTTTGTCCTCGAGCCCCAGCGACTCAATCCCAATACATCCTCCTCGGTTGGAAGCAGAAGAGGCAGCGAGTACATCTTTCGGCCCTCACCAGGTCTCCGATGGATACGCTTCGCGCGATGGCGCTGATCACCCTGTTCCTGCAACCCCGTGAGGACTTGCCGGCCGCCATCGTCCTCGACGAGCCGGAGCTTGGTTTGCATCCTCATGCCATCGAGATTCATCACCGGGTTGATCCGTGCGGCCTCCCTCAAGACCCAGGTCATCCTGACGACCCAGTCCACGACCTTCCTCGATCACTTCGACCCCGAGGAAATCATCGTCGTGGACGCCGACAAGGCGATCTCGGTCTTTCGTCGCCTCAATGTCGAAGAACTGAAATACTGGCTGGGAGATTACAGCGTGGGCCAATTGTGGGAGAAGAATGTCCTCGGCGGAGGGCCTCTCGCGTGAAGGGACTCACCGTGTTCTGCGAAGGGCAGACCGAGCGAGGTTTCTGCGATCAATTGCTGTGTCCCCACTTGTTTCCCAAGCAGGATGGTCTCCTGCACACGATCCTGATCGCCCACTCCAAGCACCACGGCAAGAGTGACCCGAGGCGGCGTGCCAGGTCGTTACGAGCCGATGCGCCGCGACATCGTGGACGAACTGAAAAAGCACAAGGGACGGGACATGGTCTTCACCAGCTTTGATCGACCTTCTATCGCGCCTGCCGAAGAATTTCCCCGGGGAAGAAGGAGAATGCCGCAACCCGGATGATCCGATCCCCTACGTCACGGCCTTGGAGAAGGCGTTCGGCGACGACATCGCGGACCCGCGGTTCATCCCGTCATTTGCAGCTCCACGAATATCGAGACGATCCTCTTCGCCGAGCCCGAGTCATTCCGAGTCGCGTTCGACGACTGCGATCAAGCCATCGAAGAGCTGAAGAAGGTCGCCGCATCATTTGCCACTATCGAGCACATCAACGACGGCCAGACGACGGCGCCGTCCAAGCGGATCATCAACCTCATACCGGACTATGCCAGGCCAGAAGCCATCGGCGGGGCCTGATATCGCGGAGTACACCGGCCTGCCCGCGATCCGCGCGAAGTGCCCCCATTTCGATGCATGGCTGACCAGGCTGGAGTCACTGCTCTGGTCGTGAGGCGCAGGCGCAACCGACTCGCAGAGCCCTGTGCAACCGTGGGGAGAGCCGGATGAAACGCTCTTTCGGTCGTGTCAACCTGACCGACGGCGTCGAGAAGTTCATGCTCTTTCGCTCCCAGAAGGACCATTCGGATGAATGGCAGATCGTCGAGGATCGAACATATGTGGTCAGAAAGTTCCACCGCCAGTCTTTCGAGCAACCGCGCACAGAGGCTGCTGGAATGAAGACCCTCAAGGACGCATGGAACTGGAATCTCGATTCTGGAAATTGATCCATCTTCAATCCACGGAACTCGAAGCTGCTGGCTCCCAATGAGCCAGAGAGACATGACGTAGCGATCCGCCCCGATCGTCCTGCCGCTTGAGTCCCGCCGGGATCGGTCATAAGATAGCGCGCTGGGTTTCGAGAAATGGAAGGATCGGGCATCGATCCGCGAGGATCGGATCGCCCGCACATCTGCATGGGAGGATAGACGCATCATGGCAACCGCAACCCAACCACGCAAGAAGGCTGGAACCGGAAACGGGGCCGCCCGCTCGTTCCAGACGAAGCTGCTGATCGACGGCCAGTGGCGCGACAGCAAGAGCGGCAAGACGTTCCAGACGATCAACCCGGCGACCGAGGAGGTCATCGCCGAGGTCGCCGAGGGGGATGCCGCCGACATCGACCTGGCGGTCAAGGCGGCGCGCAAGGCGTTTGACTCGGGCCCCTGGCGCACGATGGACGCCCGCGATCGCGGGCGGCTGATGAACAAGCTCGCCGACCTGATCGAGACGAACATCGACGAGCTGGCCGAGCTCGAAACGCTCGACAACGGCAAGCCGATCAATGAGAGCCGACAGGGCGACCTGCCGCTGGTGATCGACTGCCTCCGCTACTATGCCGGCTGGGCCGACAAGATCCACGGGCAGACGATCCCGGTCCGCGGCCGGTACTTCTGCTACACCCGCCGCGAGCCGGTCGGGGTCGTCGGGCAGATCATCCCGTGGAACTTCCCGATGCTGATGGTCGCCTGGAAGTGGGGCCCCGCGCTGGCGGCCGGATGCACCGTCGTCATGAAGCCCGCCGAGCAGACCCCTCTGAGCTGCCTCCGCATGGGCGAGCTGGCGCTCGAGGCCGGCTACCCGGCCGGCGTCATCAACATCGTCCCCGGCTACGGCGAGACGGCCGGCGACGCCCTGGTCAAGCATCCCGGCGTGAACAAGGTCGCGTTCACCGGCTCGACCGAGGTCGGCCGGATCATCATGCAAAACGCCGCGGGTACGTTCAAGCGGGTCACCCTCGAGCTGGGTGGCAAGAGCCCGAACATCGTCTTCGCCGACGCCGACCTCGACTCGGCCGTCAACGGCGCGATGCTCGGCCTGTTCCTCAATCAGGGCCAGTGCTGCTGCGCCGGCAGCCGGCTGCTGGTCGAGGACAAGGTTTATGACGCGATGGTCGAGCGGCTCGCCGACGCGTCCGGCAAGCGCAAGCTCGGCGACCCGTTCGACACCGCGACCGAGCAGGGCCCGCAGGTCGACAAGACCCAGTTCGACAAGGTGCTCGGCTATATCGAGGCGGGCAAGCAGGAGGGGGCCCGGTGCGTCATCGGCGGCGAGCGGTTCGGCACGAAAGGCTACTTCATCAAGCCGACCGTCTTCGCCGACGTGAAGGACGAGATGAAAATCGCCACCGAGGAGATCTTCGGCCCGGTGATGCAGGTCCTCAGGTTCAAGGACATCGACGAGGTCGTTCAGCGGGCCAACACCACCGACTACGGCCTCGCCGCCGCCGTCTGGACCCAGAACATCAAGAAGGCCCACACGATCGCCGAACGCATCCGCGCCGGCACCGTCTGGATCAACTGCTACGATGTCTTCGACGCCGCCGCGCCCTTCGGCGGGTTCAAGAGCAGCGGCATCGGCCGCGAGCTCGGCGAGAAGTCGCTCGATAACTACACCGAGCTCAAGACGGTCACCGTCGCCCTGGAATGACCGGACTCGGCCTTGTCGCGATCGGTGAGGGATTCCAGATTGCGGATTCCAGATTCCAGATATGTCTTGATCTGGAATCCGCAATCTGTGAATGAACATAAAACCTGATTTAAAAAGCATTTATGAATTCGCGATTCGCAACTTGGAATCTTTTATCCGATTCGTTCACAAGCTCCGACTCGAGACGGTGAGCCGCGGCCCGTGACAATACGTCCCGATCCATTGTAACCTTGGATCATCGATCCACGATCGAGAAAGCGCAATCGATCCGGGAGAGTTCGAACCGATGCCGCAAGTTGATCGCTGGCGACATGGACGATGGGCCCTGGCCATCACGCTGGCGATCGTCACGATCGCCAGCATGGCCACAGGGGCCGTTTACTTGCTGCGAACGCGGGCCGGGGCGGATTTATCCGGCTGGGCCGAGCTTGAGAAAACAGCGACCGGACGGCGGGGAGCCGAGGTCAAACTGCGGCTCGAACGATGGATCTTGGCCCATCCCGAACACGGAGAGGCACGCACCCTCCTGGCAAACATCGAGTTGGGGCTCCAGCATCGTGACGCCGCCGTTGCGCTGTTACAGTCCGTCCCGGAGCTGGACCCGAGCTGGGCGCGGGCTCAGATGATGCTCGGCACGCTCGCGGTCCGGGATCGGCATGCGGCCGAAGCCGAACGGATCTTCCGCCGAGTCGCCGAGCGCGACCCCCGGGCGCTCGAGCCCCGCCGGAACCTGCTGTACTTGCTGGGCCTGCAACTGCGAACCGCCGAGGCGCGCGCCATCCTCTGGCAGATTTACCGGATCGGCGACGATCCCCGCGTTCTGGTCGACCTGGTCCTGGACTTGTTGTCTGACCAGCAAGACGTCCGCGGCCTCGCCCCCGAGTTGGAGCTCCTCGTCGCCCAGACGCCCGACGATGCCTTCCTGAGGCGAGCCTGGGGGATGGCCCTACTCTATCAAGGACACCCGCGGGATGCCTTGCCGCATCTGGAGGACGCCGCTCGATCGCTCGTGAACGACCCCTTCGGACGGTTTGCGCTGGCCGAATGCCGCATCGTGCTCGGCAAGCCGGTCAACGCGGACGAGGTCCTCGGGCCGGTACCCGATCAACCGGTTGACCAGTCGCAATGGTGGTTGTTCCGGGGCCGGATCGAGGAGACAACCGGGCTGACGGACCGCGCCATCACGTCCGTCGAGCGTGCGGTCGCTTTGAACCCCGAGAATCGCGAAGCCCATTTCCGTCTGGGACAGGCATTGAAGCGGCTCGGCCGCGCCGAGCCGGCTCAACTCCACCTGGAGCGGGCGAGCCGGATCGAAGAGCGGCTCAAGGTGGTTCGCCGCGAGCACCAGCGAGTCCGCCGCGCCGGTCTCCCCTCCGATCCCAGGCTCTTCGAGCGGCTCGGCCAGTTGTGCGCCGATTCCGGACTGTTCGCCGAGTCGCGTGCCTGGTTCGAGCAAGCGCTCAAGCTCGACCCCGGGAGTCAAGAGAGCCGGTCCCGACTGGCGAGCCGGCAATTCCCGGAGACCATGCCGTTCGCGCTGCCCGATCCCCGTCTTGGATCGGCGCCGGTCGCGCGGATCGACCGCGCCAGTCCCAAAGCGGTCCCGGCCGCACCGCGACAGCCGCCGCCGTTCGAAGAGGCGCGCCACCAGCGCGGGGATCACCTACTACTACGAGAGTGGCGCGAACGATCGGCGGCTCTTCATCGCCGACACCATGGGTGGCGGGGTCGGACTGATCGACTTACGACAACGACGGCTGGCTCGACATCTATCTCGTCAACGGCTGCACTCTGCCATTCGACGTGAAGGCCCCACCTCGCCCTAACCTCCTGTACCGCAACCAGCACGACGGCACGTTCCGCGACGTCACCGACATGGCCGGGGTCGGCGGGAAGGGTTATGGGATGGGCTGCGCGGTCGGGGACTACGACAACGACGGCGACGACGATCTGGTCGTGACCAGTCTGCGGGGAATCATCCTTTATCGCAACAAAGGCAATGGAACCTTCGAGGACGCGACAGCGTCCGGCGGGGTGTCCTCGGACCTCTGGACGACGGCGGCAGGCTTCGGCGACTTCGACGGCGACGGCGATCTCGACCTGGTGGTGATCGCGTATGTGGAGGTCTCCCTGGACGACGACCGCGATCTGCCGAGACCATGCCGGCCGGCCGATCCACTGCTCGCCCGGGTTTTACCCGGCACAGCCCGATCGGCTCTACCGGAATCGCGGCGATGGGACGTTCACCGAGGTGAGCAAGGAAGCCGGTTTCGTCGCGGACGGTGGGCGCGGTTTGGGGCTGGCGATCGCGGACCTCGATGGCGACGGCAAGCTCGACATCTTCGTGGCGAACGACGCGACGCCCAACTTCCTGTTCCGGAATCGGGGCGGCTTCCGCTTCGATGAGATCGGCGCCGAGGCCGGGGTCGCCACCAACGGATCGGGGCTCGCGACGGCCAGCATGGGGGTGGTCGCCGATGACCTCGACGGGGATGGACGGATCGACCTGTTCATCACGAACCTGGTCAACGAGTCGAGCACGTTCTTCCGTAACGTGGGCGGCGGATGCTCTTCGTCGACGCGACCCTCGGCGCCGGTCTCGATGCGCCGAGCCGTCCCAGGACCGGCTTCGGCGATGCGGCTCTCGATGCGGACAACGATGGCCGACTCGACCTGTTCGTGGCCAACGGGCACGTCGACGACCGGCCCTGGGCCAACAGCCCGATGGCCCAGCCGGCCCTCTTCTTCTGGGGGCGGGATCGCGGGCGCTTCGAACTGGCCACGCCGTCGGAGTCCTCGTCCTATTTTGCCCGCCGGGTTGTCGGACGGGGCGTTGCGGCCGGCGACCTGGATAACGATGGGCGAGTCGACCTGGTAGTCATCCATCGCGATGCGCCGGCCGCCCTCTTGTGGAACCGGGCGCAGGCTGGCCACTGGCTCGGAATCCGGCTTCAGGGCACCCACTCCGGCCGGACACCGGTCGGGGCCCAGGTTACATGCCGGGTAGGCGGCCGATCGCCTGGTCCGGTGGTTGATCAGCGGCACCGGGTACTTATCCGCCCACGATCCGCGGCTCTGGTTCGGCCTGGGCGAGGCTGGGAAAGTCGATCGGCTCGAGGTGAAGTGGCCTTCCGGTCTGGTTCAGTCCTGGACCGATCTGGCCGCCGATCGCATCGTGGTGATGGAGGAGGGGAGCGAAACCCTTCGCGAATCTGGCGGAAGACACCGACGGCTCTCCCGAGTTCCCGAAGATGAACTCAAAGTGAATGGCGGGGCGGGCAACACGCCCGCCCCGGGCTCGATATACAAGCGGCAACAGGGTAGTCATCGGCCTCAATACTGATCGGAGCTGATGACCTCGCCGCCATTCCGCGTCGCGAGAGTCTGGTAGACGCCGAATCGCTGCGTAACGATGTAGTTAAAGCTACACGAGCCCGTACCGCCAGCGCTGAGAGTCTTGGGATTCCACGAGCTCACCGAGTTCTTGATGAAATGGACCGATCCGTCGCAGAACGCGAAGTTGGCGCCTCCGGGGTGCATACTGCCGGCGGTGTCGTCGAAGTTGCCTTGGCGAGGTACGACCTGAGGCTGTGCGTTGGGGTTGTTCCCAATGCCACCGTTGCCCTGTCCAGGGAGATACGACGCGGCTTCGTTCGGGAAATAGTTCGGGGGAAAATCGCCGAGAACGTGGTGTCGCCGTAATCGCCCGAAGTCCACCAGTTGACGCCGTAGATGTCACCATTCGAGGCGGCCAACAGGGCGTGGGCATGCTCGCCATACATGATCGTATTGCTCGTCCCGTCCGTGATCGAGGCGAGCTTCACGGGTGGGAAATTGGCAGTGCCTCCCGCCACAACGTTGCCGTTATGGCCGAAAACCCCCTGCATCTGGCCCAGGCACGGGTCGTTATACTGGTAGATCAGGACGCCGAGGTTGCCCGCGTAGCTGCTGAACGTCATCGGGATCGGCGCGCAATCCCAGCCGTCCCCCGACATGCCCGGATACCGGAGACCGGCGATGATTCCGTCGCTGGGGCACCACAGCGTCGCGATTCCGACCCCGTTGACGGTGACATTCGGGTATTCGTAGGGCATGATGCTGCTGTTCCACGCGTTGTAGACGTTGGACTGCTCGTAGTAATTCGACATGCGCAGGAAGTGGCCCGCATCCTGGCGAATGAGACCCATGCTTTGCCAGTCTCGGCCGTAGCTGTCGCCCATCGGAAACGTTCCGTTGGAGCTCTCGTAATTCATGGCGGCCAGAGCCAGTTGCTTCATGTTGTTGGTGCACTGGGCGCGACGGGCCGCCTCCCGGGCGGCCTGCACGGCCGGTAGGAGCAAGGCAATCAGAACGGCAATGATGGCGATGACCACAAGCAATTCGATCAGGGTGAAACCGAGCGATTCCCCTCTTCGGTGAATGATCTTCCTCATCGACTGTACTCCCTGGGAAATGATGCAAGAACGAGAACGAACGAAGCCATGGGACCCGAAAAAGCTACGCATCAGAAACTGGGATCGTGACCCAAATAACATGCACCGCTGCCGACATGCCCGCGATTATTCCCCGCTCGGCGACTTCGCCTTGGCCCGTTCCGCCCTCCGCTCCCGAGCGGTTTTGTCTCCGCCCTCGGCCACCCCTCGAAGTTTGGTCTTCGAAGGCGGCGAGGGGTTGGCCGCGGCCTTGGGCTCGGACTTCGATGTCGATGCGTCGGACTTCGATGTCGATGGGGTGGTCTCGCCGCCGCAACCGGCCACAGCCAGACTGACACCCAACATCACGGCCCAGCCGAACAGAATTCGGACGAAACGACGCACCTTGCTCATGAGCCAGCCCTTTCCCTTTCAGTCGACCCCGACTCCAGCGTGGAAGCTCGAATTCCTCGCAGCCGGTTCGAATCAGTCACGGTGATTCGGCCCCATCAAGGGACGATCGAAGTCAGCCGCAATGGCCGGTTTCTTTCGACCCCCCGACCCGTGCTCTCTTGAGCGACCGTCGCGAATGAAGGGTTCGAAGCCATCGCCGGTTTGCATCCTCCGCTGACTGATCGGGACGGCCCTGAAACGGATTCGTCGGTTCGGCGACGGTCTTGGTGTGCTGGGCGGCCTCCCGGGCGAGCTTGGCCTTGCAAGGAGCCCGGATGCCGGTTGCGCGGACCGGCTATGCACCACATTGGGAACGGAACCAGGACGCGGTCCGATTGGCATCCCGTCTGCTGGAATTTCAGAGGTCCACGTCACTCCTCGCCAAGCCGGCTTGGCTCGACCAGATTCGCAGAGACGCTTGACTTATCCCATGAGATTGGTTGAGACGACCCGTATTACAGCCAGGTGCGATTTACTTTGTCAAGGGTACTTATTAAGCTTCTCTTAGAAACTATTTTGAGAATTGTGCGAGTGGACTGTGAAGACCTCTGTGGAAGCGGCGGCTTTCCTGAGTGCTGGCCGTTCGTTTGGTGGTCCGAGCGGCTCGCCGCGTTCGGGGATTGGTCCGATTCACAGCGCACCTGACGTGCAAGACGAGTCGATCCGGTGACGATTGCATCAAGCTCCCAACATGCCTATCTCGCCAAGATCAACGAGCGTCAGGTGCTCCGTGTGATCCGGGATCATGGACCGTCGTCGCGGGCCGATGTTGTCCGGTACTCCGGCCTCAGCGCGCCGACGGTCTCCAAGGCGGTGGCTTCGCTCTTGAAGGCCGGTTTTCTCGAGGAGCTGGAAGGAACCACGCCCGTCATTGGTCGGCCCGCCATGAAACTCCGGCTGGCCACCGAGTCGGCGCAGGTCCTGGGGGTGGTCATCGACATCGGACGTTGCTGTGTGGTGGCGACCGGCCTGGACGGCGAACTTCGCGAAGAGCGGATGCGCTGGGTCGAGACGCTCGGCAGCTATTCGGACTTGATCGATGCGCTGGTCGAGCACGCCCGCGCCTTGATGGCGCGTCCCGGCGTGAGGACGCTCGGCGTCGGGGTGACGGTGCCCGGGTTGATCGATCACCGCCGGGGGCTGGACATCCTGTCTCCCAACGTCCACGTGATCGACGGCCGTTCGCCAGGCCGCGATCTGGGCCAGCGGCTGGGGCTCGAATGCGTCATGGTGCAGGACCAGGACGCCCTCTGCCTGGCGGAGCGCCATTTCGGCCGGGCACGCGGTCTCGATGACTTTGCGATCCTGGACGTAAGTTCCGGTGTCGGTTTGGGCGTGATGACCGGTGGGCGGCTGGTGCGGGGACACAGCGGCTTCGCGGGTGAAATCGGCCACATCACGGTTTCCCTCGAGGGACGTCCCTGCGGCTGCGGCAACCGCGGCTGTCTGGAAACCGTCGCCAGTGACACCGCGCTGGCCTCGCGGGTCTCGGAACGACTGGGCCGTCCCGTCGACATCGACGAGGTCACCCGCCTCGTCCGCTCGGGCGAGCTCGGTCTGGAAGAGGACTGCCAGGAGGTCATCCGATACCTGGCGATCGGCCTGGCCACAGTGATCAACATCTTCAACCCGTCCACATTATTTATCCATGGCCACCTCTTCGACGCCGATGACCGTTTGTTCGGCGCGTGCTGGAGGAGACCCGCAAGCGGGCGCTTTCCCCTTCGTTCGCCGACTGTCGCATCGTCCGCGCCAAGGGAAGCAAGAGACAAGGGGCCGTCGCGAGCATCATCCAGCATCTGATGGATTCCGTCGTGCCCGAAATGCGTTCCCATTGAGAGACTGGACGATCGAGTCGGGACCCATTCCTCCATCGGACGAAAGAAACCGGGGTAGACCGATGATCGTACCACGCAGGGCAGTCTGGTGGACGATCGCGGTCGGGTTGTTCGTCCTGGCCGGGTTTGGTGCGGTCGTGGTCTGGAACGGGGTCGCGCCGCGACTCGGACCTTCTGGCACGGAGCGCATCGGCTTATGACCAGGGGAACTGGAGCCGGGCATCGGACCTGGCGCGGCGGCGATTGAGGACGGCGCCCGAGGACGTCGAAGCCTTACGCCTGCTGGCCCGGTCGACGGCCCGGCTCGGCCGCGACACCTCGGCGAATGCCCTGTTCGCCCGGCTGGGATCGGACGCCTTGCAGGCCGAAGACCTCTTCCTGCTGGGGCTCGGCCTGGACCGGGCCGGCCAGAAGGAGGCGGCGGGACGCATCTGGGAGAAGGCCGTCGCGGCTCGAGCCCGACCACGCCGAGACGATCGAGCGGCTGATCATCCGGGACACGGCGCAGAACCGGCTCGCCGAGGCGGTCGGGCTCGCCGAGCGGCTGGCCCGGCTTCCGGGCTGGGAGTTCCGCGGCGAGCTGAACCTGGGCGCGCTCCGCACCGAGCTGAGCGATCCGGCCGGCGCCTCGGCTGTGCTCCGCCAGGCGCTGGGGCGACCGGAGGCGGCACGGCTGGATCGCTCGATGACCAGCCGCTATCGTAATCTCCTGGCCCGAACGCTCCTGCAAACGGGCCGGCCCGGCGAGGCTCGCGATGTCCTCCGGAGCGTCCTCAATGAGGGACCCGACTCGCAGTCCTCCTGGCTCCTGAGCCGTGCCGCCTTGCAGCAAGGAGCCATCCCCGAGGCGACCGCCGCACTCCAGGCCGCCGGCTCTTATCGCGCCGAGCACCCCCTGGAGTCCGAGCCCGGACCGTTCGTCGGCGAGACCCGGTGCGCCGATTGCCATCGCGAGATCTTCCGCGCCGTCCAGGCCAGCCGGCACGCCTCGACCCTGTTGCGAGGCCAGCCGCTCGCCGTGCTTCCTTATCCGGACCGACCGATTCCCGACCCCGATGATCCGACTGTGATCCACGAGTTCCGTCGCGATGGAGGACGGATCCGCTTCGAGACCGAAGCTGGCCACAAAGTCCGCCGCGCCGTCGTCGATTATGCTTTCGGGTCGGCCGACCATTATGTCTCGCTCGTCGGCCGCGACGACGCGGGGCGTCCGCAGATCCTCAGGCTCTCGCGCTATGATACGGGCCGCGACTCGGGCTGGGTCCGCACGACCGGACACACGGCGGACGCGTCGGGGGCAACCGACTTCCTGGGGAAATCCCTTGACGTCACCGATGGGGTTTTCAAGTGCCTGTTCTGCCACGCGACGAACCCGAAGGCCGTGCTCGACAACTCCGGGCCGGAGTCCAGGGATCGGGCGATCGGATGCGAGCGCTGCCACGGTCCCGGCGCGATCCACGAAAAAGCGATCGCGGCGAAGTTCTCCGACCCGGCGATCGTCAGCCCGGCCGAGGCTTCGGCCGAGGGCCGCCTTCGCCTCTGCGGCCAGTGTCACAGCCATCACCAGGATTTGCCGTTACCTCGAACGGATCCCTTCTGGATCCGGTTCCAGGGCACGACCCTCCCCTGGAGCCGCTGCTACACCGAGAGCGCCGGCACGCTCGACTGCATGACCTGCCACGACCCACACCACGACAACGAGCGGTCCGAGGCCCATTACACGGCGCGTTGCTTGACTTGCCACTCCCCCGGCACTCCCGCCGAGCCCAAGGATGCACACCCCAATCCGGTGACGCGGACCGACCCAGCCGTGCGCGGCGCGATGTGTCCGGTCAATTCGACCAAGGGCTGCATCGGCTGCCACATGCCCCCGTTTGCCAGTGCACCGCTCCATGCCACGTTCACGGATCACTACATCCGGATACATCTCGGACGCAAGCCTCAGAGCCTCAAGTAGATCTTGTGCTTCTCCAGGTATCGCACGAACAGGTAGGTGATTCCAAAGAAGACGGCCAGCCCCACCAGTCCGTACCAGAGCGGCGCAGTCCTTGGGCACGACGGTCAGGACCGTTCCCTCGACCATGTGGTGGATGATGTATGCGGCCAGTGGGTTCTGTCCGAACGTGCGAAAGACCCCGATCTGAAGGCCCCAGATGTCGCACAACGGGATGAAGAGCGCATAGACCGCCAGGGCGAATCCCGAGGAGAACAAGGTAAACGGCAGGCTGACCATTTTCTTGTTCATCGACCAGTAACTGTGCGGCCGGACATCGATCGGTGGTGGCATCACGAACGGGGGGGTGGCCAGGAGCGATTCGAGCGAACGGCCCCGCGCAGTTCCCGAACGGAGGGATCACCGGCGAACCGGCCACGTCCTTGCCGATCAAGGGCACCGAGGCACCTGTGTCGGTGTCGTACAAGGTCCCCAGGCAATTCAGGGCGTAACCGACGGCCATCAGGATGATCCCCGAAGCGAGCAGGCGGCCGGTCGCGCTCCAGGGCGTTCGGCTCGACACCACATCGTAGGCCAACGTTCCGAACAGCATCGGGATCGCCCAGCCGATCGGGCCGAAGAAGCCGCCGTCCCAGGCCGATTTGCCGGTCAATCCCACGAGGTTATCCAACCCGTTCGGCTGGCCGTATACGAAGGCGAAGTTGAACCCATAGGAGATGAACAGGTGGACGGCCGCGCATGCGATCCACGCAATGGTACGGACCCGGGCACTCGCGGCGATCACCGGGAGTATCAGGATCTGGGTCACCCCAATGATGGCCAGGACTTCCCACAAATCCGCCTTCAGCAATCCGCCGACGCGATCCCAGATCTCCTCGGGCCGGCTGTGACCGACGATTGATGTGACAGCGTCGATGACTCGGATCTTCTCGTTCTTGGTAAGATCGTGGGGAGGCCACAAGCTCTCCAGTTGCTTCCTGAGATCTTCGATCTGGCGGGCTTGTTCCTTCAGTCTTTTCTCATGAGTGTCCACGACCACTTTGCCATCACCGTCGAAGATGCGGATGTGGAGTACACGATCAACGTCGGCCACGATGATCGCACTCTTCCCCGCTGTCGGGAGGCCACCCACGTCCGCCACCGAGGACATCAATCGTAGGTCACACCCCCCAGGCGTCACTTCGGACCATGCCTTGATCTTGGCGATATCCTCTGACGCGTACATCACCAGCGAGATCAGGACCAGGGCCAAACTGCGAACCACGAAATGAACGTAGGTCCGGGCCGCACCCTCTTGGCCGAGCCGTCGCAACGCGACCAGCCGGAACGAGAAGCCCGCGGCGAACATGAAGCTGGGCATGATCGAGTCGGCATAGCTGAAGTAGGGATGGCCGTTATGATGCTTCAGCACCTCCGGGAAGGCCACCAGGCCACCGACGAAATTCACCAGGAACATCCCCGCGACCGTATAGCCGCGGAACTGGTCCATCGAGACGATTCGCGAGGGCGACGTTGCCGTGCTCATGACCTACCCTCGAATAAGAGATCGTGTTGTGGAGCTCCTCTCACCGGGCGGGGTGCCAGCCGGGTAAGGGCCGGGGCGAGGGGTCTCCTTCACGGAGCAGGTAGCCGGTGTCGGCGGCGAGGTTCCTGTATCGGTCAACGCGACCCGACGGCCAGCGTACGTCGACGCGATCGGCTTGTCGAGACGCGCCCAGGCCAAAATGGAGCCTCGGGTCGCCGGCCGACTGGTAGCTGCCCCCTCCGAGCCGAGGAGCGACCCGGACTCGGCCGTCGCAGTGGACCGAGACCAGACGCACCGACGGCATCGCGGTTCGAGGTGGTGCCCTCCAGGCGGAGAGTGAGGAAATGGCCGCTGTCGGTCTGGTTATGGAACAAGGCGACCGGCTCGTTTTGCGAGACGACCAGAACGTCGGGCCGGCCGTCGTTGTCGACGTCGCCGACGGCCAGTCCGCGTCCCATCCGGAGGATCTGGAACGGGGGGCCGGCCTGCCTCGTGGCGTCCGTTAGCTTGCCCCGGCCGTCGTTCAGGAAGAGCTGGACGGGCATCTTCCAGGGGAACTGGGGGCGGCCGTCGTGGACGTGGCCGTTGGCGGTGATCAGGTCGAGCCAGCCGTCATTGTTGGCGTCGAAAAAGGCGATCCCGAACCCGAGGACGTATCGGCTGGGGGCGGCGAGGCCGACGGCCGCGGTCTGGTCGCCGAAGGTGCCCTGGCCGAAGTTGCGGAAAAAGGTGGTCGACTCGTTGTAGAAATTGGTGACGGCCAGGTCGAGCCGGCCGTCGCCGTCGAGGTCGCCGCAGGCCACCCCCATCCCCGCCTGGTAGGAGCCCGACGCATTGGCGGCAAGGCCCGCGGCCTGCCCGGCCTCCTCGAACCGCAGCCCGCCGAGGTTGCGGAACCAGTAGTTGGCGGTCATGTCGTTGGCGACGAACAGGTCGATGCGCCCGTCGTCGTCGAGGTCGGCCGCGAGAACTCCCCACCCTCGACCCTCGCGATCGACGATTCCCGCCTCGGAGGTCACGTCGACGAACCGCCCGCCGTCGTTGCGGAACAGGTGGTCCGGGAGCGCCTCGAAGTCGAGTGGAAGGCATCGGTAGACCGACGGGTCGTTCGGATCGGCACAGGTCCGCGCATCGTGTTCGTCCCACTTCAGGTAGTGGCAGACGTAAAGGTCGAGGTCGCCGTCGCCGTCAAGGTCGGCGAAGGCGGCCGAGGTCGGCCAGTCCCGATCGCCGCTCAGGCCGGCCCTCAGGGTTACATCCTCGAACGTCCCGTCACCCCGATTTCGGTAGAGGGCATAGGACCGCCATCGGGTGACGAACAGGTCGGCGCGGCCGTCGTTGTCGTAATCGCCGACGGCGACGCCATGACCGTATCCTCCGGCCATGGCACCGATGCCGGAAGGGCCGGTGACATCTTCGAAGGTCCCATCTCGACGGTTGCGAAATAAGCGATCGCCGGTCTGGGATGCCTTCGGCTCGGGGGGAAAGGGACCGCCCTGGACCAGGTAAACGTCGAGCCAACCGTCGCCGTCGAATCGATCAGGCCGACGCCGCCGCTGGCCGTCACGGGGGGGATGAGCCGCCCCGTGGCACCGCCGTTCTCCTGGAAGAAGGACAGCCCCGCGGCCGAGGCATCGTCGACGAATCGGGGCATGACCGGCGGCGATCTGACCACTACTGTACGGGCCGACGCTTTCCCATCATCGGTGGCGACCTGATCGAGGTCCGCGAGGCGGTCGGCCAGGGTCGGACGAGGTTTGGAATCCGGGCCGGCGACCGGGTCGCGAGGCGTCGGCAACGGGCCGTGGCCAGGAGGCGCCGTGCCGCCCAGGGACGCCCACTTGGCGGCGTCGAACCGTCGGCCGAGCCGGTCGGCGAGCCGGGCCAGTTCGCTGGCGTGCGACTCGGGAGACGTCGAGGCCAGCAACTGGATGTATTCCTTGCGTGTCCGGTCGATCGCGCGGATCGATTGCCGCAGCGCATCGGCCTCGCGAGTCTGGCCGGCTTCTCGCTCGAGCTCTGCCAGACGTTCCCGCGCCGGCCCGTCGGCCGGGTCGAGCTCGACGCGTTCTTTCAAGGCGTGTCGCTCGGCATCGCGGTCGTGCCGTTGTGCGGCCAGCCAGGCCCGGAGGGCCGAGACACGGCCCGGCGGGCTCCTCATCGGCGGGAAGATGCGGCAGGGTGCGCCGCACCTCGTCGGGCCGGTTGGCGGCCAGGGCCCACTCCAGCTTCATTCGCCAGACCGCCGGGTCCTCGGGGCGGCGGGCCAAGCACCGCCCGAGCCACCCCTCGGCTTCCGCGAAGTCTCCCGTGCGGATCGCCAGGTGAGCGCGGGCCAGCCAGACGCGATCGTCGTCAGGGGCCTGCTTGACGGCACGGTCGAGGCCCCATCGGATCCCTTCGATCGGGAAGGAATCGAAATCCAGCTTGTACAGGCGTTGAAGGGTGGTCACTGGCGAGGACATCTGGTCGAAACCGGCCTGAAGGCAGCGCCGGGCCTCATCGAACCGTCCCTCCATGCGGAGCAATAGCACCAGGCCCCACCGCGCCTCGGCCACGTGCGGGCCGGCCCGCGCCGCGGCGCGGACGAGCAAGTCCTCGCACTCCGCATACCGGCCGCGATCCATCGCGATCCGAGACCGGCGCACATCGCTCCACCCGGCCCAGGGCGAATCCGCGGACACACCTTCGAACGCGTCCCAGGCAGCCTGTACCCGCTGCCGGGCCAACTCGCAGACGCCCAGATGGTACCGTGCCTCGTCCCAGCCCGGCCGCCGCTTCAGGATCTCGGTCAGCCGCGCCCGCGCCGTGCCGTAACGTTCCCCGTCGATCTCGCGCCGCGCTTCCTCGAGCAGGGATCGGCACCGCCGGTCTTCCATCGCGCGCAGCGTCCCCCAGATCGCCAGGATCGCGACCCCGACCATCGCGATCATCAGCGCGACCCGCTTCGGCCGCATGTGCCGCACCTCGCCGACGGAATTTCAAGCGAGCCACTGCCGGCGAGCCTCCGATCGCGCGACCTCGGAGGCTCGCCGTCGATCTTGTGGATCAGACCAGGTACTCGCGGTCGCGGACGATGCCCGGCTGCGGGAAGGGATACCGCTTGCTCTTGGTGTCGAGCTGGATCGGGGCGGGGCTGGCCAGGGTCAGCTTGTCGACGTCCGGCGCGAACTCGTGCTTGCAGTTGAGCATGTCGTCGAAGGTGACGACCTGGCCGGTGTGGGCGGCCATCCGGCCCATCGAGGTGACCAGGCTCGCCTCGGCGCCGCGCCTGACCTCGTTGTAGAGCTTGTCCTTGCGGATGGCGTCGATCAGGTCGTCCCACTCGACCTGGTACGGGTTCGGCTCGGGCTGGGGGAAGGCCCAGACGATGTCGTTGCGGGTGAACTTCTGGCCCTTGTAGATGCGGCACCTGGCCGGGCTGTGCGAGTTCGTCGAGATGACCGCCGAGCCCTTGGTGCCGTGGGCGTAGCTGGCGAACTCCTGCTGGCAGCCGGCGATGTTCCGGCCTTCGAGGAAGAGCTTGGCGCCGTCGGCGAAGGTGTACTCGACCGAGTAGGTGTCGAAGTTCTGGTCGATGTAGTCGCCGCGGTAGGTGCGGGCGCCCGTGCCCTTGGCCTTGACCGGCCAGGCGTCCTTCATCCAGCAGCACTCGTCGATGTTGTGGATCAGGAAGTCGCTGTAGCAGCCGCCGCTGGCCCAGAGGAACCCGTGGAAGTTCTTGATCTGGTACATCAGCTCGCTGATGCCGTCGGGCTTGGGGCCGGTCAGGGCCGAGCCGACCGGGCCGGTCTGGCGATAGGCCCGGAGCATGAGGATGTCGCCGATCTCGCCGTCCTTGATCCGGTTGAACAGCTCCTGCCGCGCCTCGCAGTGGCGGCACATCAGGCCGACGCCGACCTTGAGGCCCTTCTTCTTCGCCTCCTCGCCCAGGGTCGAGCATCTTGCGGGTCGTCGGCCCGTCGACGGTGACCGGCTTCTCCATGAAGACGTTGAGGCCCTTCTGGATGGCGTAGGTGAAGTGGACCCAGCGGAAGGCCGGCGGCGTGGCGAGGATGACCACGTCGCCCGGCTTGAGGCAGTCCATGGCCTTCTGGTAGCCGTCGAAGCCGATGAACTTGCGGTCCTTGGGCACGTCGACCTGCGAGCCGTGGCTCTTCTTGAGGTTCTCGTAGCTGTCGTCGAGCTGGTCCTGGAACACGTCGGCCATGGCGACGAGCTTGATCGGCCCTTGCTTGGTGCCGAGGGCGTTGGCCGCCGCGCCGGTGCCCCGGCCGCCGCAGCCGACCAGGGCGACCTGGATCGTGTTGTTCTCGGCGGCGTGCACGGACGGGATCACCACGCCCGACAGGGCCGAGGCCGCGGCCACCGTCCCGGTGGTCTTGAGGAAGTCGCGCCGCGACGCGCTGGGGATCGAATCAGTCATGATGTCGGCTCCTTGGGGAGATAGGGCGCAAGACGCGGGTGGGAATACGAGCAGGTCGCGATGTTCGTCAAGCGGCTCCAGCCGCCAACACTCGGGTGGAACGCGGGACACGGGCGTCGGAATCGAGCAACCGCCGCCTCGGGCGCGGCACACCGTCAAGCCATCCGATGGAGTGAAACTTTGACGTTATTCATTAGTTTAACACGCCGGTCGCGTTCCTCCAAGTGGTCATTGGTCACTTGGAAAAGACTCGGTTCTCCGCGCGGATCGCCCGGCCAACGCCGCGGAGCTCTCCCCGGAGGCGGAGAACGGGACCGAGAGGGCATAATCCAGGGCTCCGTTTCGGTTGAGTGGGATGGCACCCCCAGATGACGGCCACGGCCAGGCAGCACTCGTGAATCGGGATCGGAGGCGGCCTGGCCAGTCTCACAGGCGTTGGGATTGTACCGGATGCCGATATCGACCCCACCGCAAGTTTCGCCAGCGCAAGGCGCGATGCAATCCGCTGGGTTGGTTGCCCCTAACAACAATCAAGAGGTAATTGCCGGTTCTCCCAGCACAGGTGTTTTCGTCTTAACAGGCGGCGTGGCCCATGGCGGACTCGAACAGGTGCTGATCGAGTGTGCCGAAGCGGTTTACCCAGCGTTGATCGCCGGCGCGAGGACGTTTGTGAACAGCGTGGACACCGACAGTGCAGCCTACACGGAAGACGATATGCGCGAAATGAAGACGCCGCAGGGACCTGTCAAGTCGATCGTCGGCTCGGTATCCAGTGTGCTGAGACCTGGTGCCACCATCCAGGTTTCAGTCCTCCGCGATCGGTGGGTTTCCAATGCTAGGCTCAGAACGCCTTGGGGCGCGGCTCCTGTGGGTTTCTTGAAGTCACTCTGGGGGTTACCGTAATGGATGGATCACTTCGAAAACGTGTCCAAAGTGCTCGAGCCGAAACGGGTTCTACCGACTTACAAGATGCTGATCGAGTCGGCCAAGCCCGCCCTGCCCGAGGATGCCAAGGCGTTGGCCCTCGAGGTTGCCGAGTCGCCCCGGCAGTAAGATGCCCTCCTCAAGCGGCCCTTCTGGACGCTCAAGCCGGATGGCCCGTTCGTCTACGATCAGGCCGAGGTGATCGCAAACGTGACCGATCGCCTCGCCTCGCTGGGCGACCCGCCGACGCGATTACGGCTGAAGCTGGTGCGGCTTCGCCTCGAAGGGATCGACACCGGCTGGAAAGCCGTCGTGGCCAAACGCATCCTGCCGGGTGACGAAAAAGCCACCCCGGCCAAGACAACAACGCCATCGTCCTCCGCTGACTCGACGAGTCAGAACCAGCCGAAGCCCCAGCCCCAACGCTCCTTGGGCGATAGCCTTACACCGCAATGAGCCGGCCGTTTTCGGATGGAATTCGCGGAGCGAGAACGCTAACTGTAGATGAAACACGGTCGTATTGACCGGACGGGCGATTAGCTCAGTGGTTAGAGCGCCTGCTTTACACGCAGATGGTCACAGGTTCGAGTCCTGTATCGCCCATAACTACAATAGCTACAAAGGTTCGTGGATCGCAGGGGCCATTAGAGAGCCGCCTGCGAATAAGGAAGCGCTCTCCAGCTACGCTTGCGGAGTTGGATGGATGCGAACCTCGGTTTTCTCGTGAAAACACGATCGGTGTGCCTGCCGTCTTCACTACAAAATGCGGTCCGGCGTTGCCAGCGGTCGGGCCGCTTCAGCTTGAGCCCGTCCAGGATGCGGGACTGCGCAGGGCAACCCGAGGCAGGGCCAACTGGTGGCCGTCAGGCAACCCACTCGCCGTGGCTGGTGCCGCGAAAGTGGTGGAAGTCGCGGCAGGCATCCAGGAATGTCTCCTGAACGAGATCGGAGGCATCGACGCGCCCCTGAAGCCGAAGACCGATCTGCGCACGGGCCCACAGGGCAAGGTTGGTCCGATTCAGCTCGAGCGCTTTGCCCAGCGCCTCTCTCCGCCCGCCGCGAGCGTCCGCCAGGAGCTGTTCGGGATCGAATCGGCCCTTGGCGCTCATGCAGTCCCTCCGAATCGACAGCCCCGTTTCCGGCACGAGTTTTACGCCCGAGCGGGCAAGTGAATAGTCGACCCGAAGTTTAATCCGCCCGACAGGTCAAAATCAACCGATGTGGGACAGCCGCCCCCGGCTGTCCGGTCCGGTCATAGCGGCGGCCGTCCCACATTCAGGTCATCAGCTCACGGTCCCATAGATGTTGTCGTTGCTGGTGGAGGCGAAGTTCAGCGCGACCGTCGTTTTCTTGAGGGTCACCACGCCGCCGGTCGAGATGTAGAGGCCGCCGCCGATGCCGTCGCCGTCGCTGCCGCCGGCTCCGGCGAGGCCGCCCAAGGCAAGGTTCATGCTGACGACCGTTTGATCGAGGGTCGCTGAGGCGTCCACGGCGACGAAGATTCCACCGCCGGAGGCGTTGCCGCCGTCGGCTCCCGAGCCGCCGGCGCCGGCTTGAGCCACGTTGCCGATCAGCAGGCACCCACTCATCGTTAACGACGCGTTGAGAGACCATCAAACACCGGTATTGAACAGGCCCACGGCGATCGCGCCGCCCGAGGCTTCTCCGCCAATCAATCCCGAGGCGCCGGCAGCGCCTTGGGCGAGGTTACCCAGGAACGCGGTATTGGTAACGGTGGCGGTCCCGTTGCCCTCGAGAGCGATCCCGCCGCCAATGCCATAACCGGCAATGAGACCGCTAGGGTAATTAGCTCCAAGGACGCCGGTTGCCGTGTTCCCGGCGAGTGTGCTGCTGGAGATCGAGAGACTCCCACCGTTACTCAAGATGCCGCCGCCCTCAGCCGTGCCGAAGTCGAAGGTGGCCAGGGCCTGGTTGTTGTCGACGGCGCAGTTGGCGAGCGTCATCGCGCCGTAGATGTTTTGCAGCCCGCCGCCCCATGGTGCCGAGTTGCCGCTGATCGTGCAGTTGGTGAGCTTGGTCGTGGCGTACTCCGCTCCGTACTTCGCTCCGAAGCCATCGTTGCTCACCCCGCCGCCGTATTGGGCGGAGTTGCCGCTGACGTTGCAGTTGGTAAGCGTGAGCGGGCCGCCATAGTTGGCCAACCCGCCGCCCCCCCGGGTGCCGAGTTGCCGCTGATCGTGCAGTTGGTGAGCGTGGTTGTTCCGTAGCTCCACACCCCGCCGCCGCCGCCGAATCCGTAATAGCCTGCGGAGTTGTCGCTGATCGTGCAGTCGGTGAGTGTCGCACTGCCAAAATTGTTGACAAAACCGCCGCCGGCGGGTTTCCGCTGATGGTGCAGTCAATCAGCGTCGCCGTGCCATAGAAGTCGTTGACGCCACCGCCGAAGATCGCGTTATTGCCGCCCGTGATGGTGAGGCCCGAAAGAGTTGCCGTGGCGCCCGGTTCGATCTCGAATACACTGTTGGCGGCGCCCGACGTCGTGTAGTTGCCTTTTATGGTCACGCCCGCCCTCGGGCCCGTGATCGTCTCGGTCCCGGTCTGGTCGCTCAGCTCGAGCTGGCCCAGGGCCGGATCAAGGTTGATCGTCTGCGGCGTGTTGAACACCTTTTTGTCGAACGTGATCGTCTCGGCTCCTCCGTTCGTATTCGCCAGGGCGATCGCCTGGCGCAGGTCGGTCTTGCCGGCGACGGGCGTGTCGGTGGGGTTGTTGACGACGATCGTGGATAAGAGCGCGCGTCCCTCCAGTTCCAGACAAGTCGGCCGCATTCGCCACCGTTGCCGTCCGTGGAACCTACCCCGCCCGCCCCTCCGCTGATCCCGCTTCAAGATGTGACTCATCGTGTTGTTGCTCCCAAAGTGCCATGCCGCAGAATCTCCCGTTGGGGTTTCACGAGATCCCCCTATCCCTAGAGCCCCATTCCCTGACCAAGTTGTTACGCGACGTTGAGAGTTTCTCTGCCGCGGCAGAGAAATGGTGCCAAAACTCTGAAAGTCTCCTTAAATCTTTCGATTCCCTGGAAAACGGTATGCCCGAATCGTGGTTTCACAATCCTTTCAGCCATGAGGATTTAGGGCGACAGAAATCATAAACGTATGCCTGCTTTACACGCAGGATGTCGGGGGTTCGAATCCCTCATCGCCCATTAATGCAATCCAGACAGGTGTCAAGAGACCTGAATCCTTACGAGGTTAGTGAACCCGAACTGTTTCTAGGCCGCAAATAAATTCGCATGGCAGGGCGATTTCCTCCCAGACCACCCCGGATTCTCGATGGTTTCCCCAACTTTTTTTCGCGTCGGTCACGGTTCCTTGGCTCCTCCCGCGACCAACAGGGTGGCAGCTCAACGACAACGAAACGAAACGCCGATTTCATTCGAGCACTCGACGAGTCCTTCGCTCTGGTTACGGACTTTGCGGACGGTGGCGATTTGCAAACGCATGTCGAAGTGCGAGGGACGGGCATGGCCTCGACGTTGAGGAAGCGAAACAAATCGCCTTGAGTGTAGCCACCGCGCTCGGAGAACTTCACGATCACGATATCGTCCATCGCGACCTCAAGCCGGAGAACGTGCTTTCGCTGGGCGGTTGCTGGAAGCTTGCCGATTTCGGGATTCCAAAAACGTGTCTCGGGTGGTGACGCAAAAGACGTTTCAGCGATACGGAACGCTGGGTTACGAATCCCCGAGCAATTCCAGGCAGTCGAAGCACGCCCAAGCGCGGACGTGTATTCGCTCGGCAAGATATGGTATTTCTGCTCACCGTCCAGACCGACATAGACTACGTGCAGTTTCGGCTGGCGAGACTTGATCACCCGTTGCATCAGGCAAGACCCACAACAACGGCCCGTGATCGGAAAAGTAGTCGAGGAGATCGCATCAATGCCGGCGTAGGCACACTGAGGGTGAGCCCCCGAAGGGATAGAGGAGACATACGGACAAGTTCAAGTCGCAATGGATCGTCCGATCGCCCGCGTCCATCTCCCGGATCGTTAGGCGATGTCGCCGGGCGGACGATATCCTGATTAGCTGCATTGATCCAGTCTCACCTCACGGAATTCTCGGGAACGGGCCGCTGTGGAGCCTCGAAAGTTTCTATAATCAATGAAGTCGGGTCGAACCGGCGGCGTTCGGGGTGGCAAATGAGGTGGAGAAGGGGGCGGGGTTGGATGCGAAAGCCGAACACTCGGTCCGTTGTCAGCGATGCGAATCGTGGGATCTCGCGAAACGAACCGAATTCGGGAATTGCTCTCGCCGAACGAACCCAAGCTCGGGGTCTCACGAACTCGAATCTCGCAAAACGAACCCAGCCGACGGGTCGCTCGTCCGCGAATCGCGACGAACGAACCCAGACTCAGCGTCCGACCGAGACGAAAACGCGACGAACGAACCCAGCCTCGGCAGTCGCTCGAACGCAAGATCGATGGAACGAACCCAGATGCGCGGTCCGACTCACGTGAAACGCAGCGAACGAACCCAAGACCTGGGGGGCGACCCATGCGAAATTGACAAAACGAAGCCAACGCCAAACGCATGCATGCGGCCGAACGCCAGGACCCGCTCTCGAAATCAGAAAACGAACCCAAGGCCAGGGCATGGATGTAAGCCCACCCCGACACCATGACCATTGACCGACGAATGCGGATCGAGCAGATCGACCTCAAGATCGTGCGGCTTCCGCTGGTGCGGCCGTTCCAGACCAGCTCCAGCCGCAAGGCGCACCTCGACCACATCCTGGTCCGGGTCGCGGCCGGCGGCGTGACGGGCTGGGGCGAGTGTGCCAGCCCGTCCGACCCGTATTACTGCCCGGAGACGACCGAGACCTGCTGGCACATCCTCAAGGACTTCCTGGCTCCGGTGGTCCTGGGCCGGGACTGGTCGACGATCGACGAGCTGGTCGGCTCTACCGCCTGGTGAAGGGGAACCGGTTCGCCAAGGCGGGGCTGGAGATGGCCTGCTGGGACCTCCTGGCCCGCTCGCGGGGCAGCCGCTGCACGCGCTGCTGGGCGGCACGCGGTCCGAGATCGTCTCGGGGGTCAGCCTGGGGATCGAGAGCCAGGTCGAGGCCGCTCTTCGACCAGATCGAGCGGTACCTCGAGGAAGGCTACCGGCGGATCAAGCTGAAGATCGCGCCGGGGTGGGACGTCGAGGTGGTCCGGCGGGTCCGCGAGCGATACCCGGCGATCGCGCTCCAGGTCGACGCCAACTCGGCGTACACGCTCGACGATCTGCCCACGCTCCAGGCGCTCGACGACTTCGACCTGCTCCTGATCGAGCAGCCGCTGGCCCACGACGACATCATCGACCACGCCCGGCTCCAGGCCGCCTTGAAGACGCCGATCTGCCTCGACGAGAGCATCCACTCGGCCGACGACGCGCGCAAGGCCCTCGACCTGGGCGCCTGCCGGGTCATCAACATCAAGGTCAGCCGCGTGGGCGGCCTGCGCGAGGCCAGGCGCGTGCACGACCTCTGCCTGGCGCGGGGCGTGCCGGTCTGGTGCGGCGGGATGCACGAGTTCGGCATCGGCCGGGCGGCCAACGTGGCGATCGCCGTCGCTGCCCGGGGTTCACGCTTCCCGGCGATGTCTCCGGCTCGGACAAGTACTATGCCGAAGACATCGTCGAGCCGCCGATCCGGGCGATACGATGGCGCGATCCGGATGTTCGAAGGGCCCGGGCTGGGCGTCGAGCCGGTCGAGGAACGGATCGAGGCCCGGACTCTCCGCACGTTCGACGATCAAGTCATGAAAGGATCGATCGCCATGGAACGTGCAGGAGATCGCTGGACATGCTTCCGAATCGTCGCGTCGAGATACATGGCGAATGACCTCGAGGAACTGGTCGGATTCGAGTCGCCCAGCCGCGACAAGCGGCCCTCGATGCACTGGGGGCGGTCCTGGCGGATCGCTTGCGCGATCTCGGGCGGCTCGGTCGAGATCATCGCCAACGCGCACGGGTGGCGACCACATCCTCGCGCCGATTCCCCGGCCCAGCCGGAGCGGCGCCCGGCCCTGGTGCTGGGGCACTTCGACACGGTCTGGCCGCAAGGGCACGATCGAGACGGATGCCGTTCCGCGTGGAGGACGGCCGGCGTTCGGGCCGGGGACTTTCGACATGAAGGCCGGCCTGGCGATCGATTCTGCTGGGTCATGACCGAGCTCGAGAGCTTCCACTGGCGCTCGCCCGCGGCCGGTCTGGGTGCTGTTCACCTCCGACGAGGAGATCGGCAGCCCGACCTCGCGCCGCCTGATCGAAGAGCTGGCGCTGCCAGTGCGCCTATCGTCCTGGTGCTCGAGCCGCCCCTGGCCGACGGGGGGCTCAAGACCGCGCGGAAGGGCGTGGGACGGTTCCAGCTCGAGGTCCAGGGCAAGGCCGCCCATGCGGGAGTCGCCCCCGAGGACGGCCGCAGCGCGATCGTCGAGCTCGCCCACCAGGTCTTGCGAATCCAGGACTTGCAGGACCTGTCGGCCGGGACGACGCTCAACGTCGGCGTGATCCAGGGTGGGACGACCGCCAACGTCGTGCCGGCGCAGCGCATCGGCCGAGATCGACGTGCGGGTCGCCTCGAAGGCGGAGGGAACGCGGATCAGGCGGCGCTCCAGTCGCTGAGGTCCGGTCACGCCCGGACGTCCGGATCGCGGTGAGCGGAGGCTTCAACCGGCCGCCGATGGAGCGAACTCCCGGCGATCGCGGCCCTGTTCGAGCAAGCCCGGCGCATCGGCCGGGAGCTGGGCCTGGAGCTGACCGAGGGCTCGACCGGCGGGGGCAGCGACGGCAACTTCACCGCCGCGCTGGGCATCCCGACGCTCGACGGCCTGGGCGTGCGCGGCGGCGGCGCCCATGCCGACGACGAGCACATCCTGATCGATTCGCTGCCGGAACGCGCCGCTCTGCTGGCTGCGCTTCCTGCTCGAAATTGCAGGTCGGAACCATGACGGAAACCGACGCTCGAGCCTGAAGCTCGACGACGAGATCACGATCCGGCGGGCCGAGTCGGTCGCCGACTACCGCGCCTGCCAGGACGCCCAGCGCCGGGCCTGGGGCATCACCGAGGACGGCTACCTCGTCCCGGTCGCGACGATGGTCGGGGCCAACCTGCACGGCGGCCTGGTCCTCGGCGCGTTCCTGCCGGGCGGCGAGGCCGTGGCGATGTCGTTCGCGTTCCTCGGCCGGATCGAGGGCCGGCTCTGCCTCTACTCGCAGTTGACCGGCGTCGTGCCCGGCTACCAGTCGCGGGGCCTGGGCTACCAGATCAAGCTCCTCCAGCGCAGATTCGCCCGCGCCGAGGGGATCGACGTCATCGCCTGGGCGTTCGACCCGCTCCAGGCGGGCAACGCCCATTTCAACCTCGCCCGGCTGGGCGCGTCGGCCGGGCGTTACATCGAAAACATGTACGGCGAGCGAACCGACGCGCTCAACGCGGGCGTCCCGACCGACCGCCTGATCGCCGAGTGGGACACGAAGGCGGAGTCCGACCGTCTGGCTCCGTCCTCCGACGCCGCGACGACCTTGCCCCGGCTGATCGACACGGGACCGAGTCGGAGGAGAGGGGAAACCGTGGCGAACCTGGGTGCCGACCGGCATCGAATCCGACATTCGGGCCGGGCCGGGTCCTCCTCGAGATCCCCGCCGACATTGCGCGGCTGCGGCGTGAGCGGCCCGAGATGGCCGAGCAATGGCGAGCGCCGTCCGCCAGGCATTCCGGACCGCCTTCGACGCCGGCTACCGTGCGATCCATTTCATCCGGGATGATACCGATGGCAGCGCCGAAGGTTCTACGTGCTCGAGCTCGGGAATCTGACCCGATGCATCATCCGGAGAAAACCGTATAATTGCGGGACTGGCCTGCGATGCGACGCGGGTCTCCCGACCCCGCGCCAGTCGTGACGAGCTCCGACCTCGCAAGGCATCGAAGGCGACGCCGTCGAATCCTCGACGATGAGTGATCCATGAAGCGAGATCCTCTCCAGCTTACGCACTACCAGGGCCTGAGGAAGGGCGGGCGCAGCCTCGCATTGGTGGCGAAGCTGGTCCAGTTCGGGTTCCTGGGCCTGGGGTTGTCGATTTTCCTGGACCAGTCGCGATCGCTCTTATCGGATGCGCAGTTCACCTGGGGCGAGCGGAACGTGATGGGGGTCGTCGCGCTGCTGTCGCTGGGCGGCTGCGGGTTCGCGGGCTGGGTGGTCGGTCGGCTGATCAAGGTCGCGGCCGAGTTCTTCGACGCGATGGCCGACACGGCCGAGGCGGCTGGCGGACGACGGAACTGATCGAGCGCCAGGTCGTCCCGACCCTGGCGCGGATCGCGACGGCGCTGGAACAGTCGGGCCACGAACGGACCGAGCCGGTGCGACATCGCCCGGCCAAGCCTGAGAAGGGATCGACACCCCATGGAAAAGAGCCGTCGCCCGCCCACCCGATCCCGGCCCCTGCGTCCCCCGAGGCCGCGACCGCCGCCGACCCAGCCGCGAGCCAATCGGCGTTCATCCCGTCCGAGGAGGCGATCGAGCGTCGATCGCGGCGATGGCAATGGATCGGGCTGGGCCTGCTGGCGATCGCTGGCGGTCGGCGGCCGTTGGCGTGATGGTCTACTGGCCCCGGCTCAAGCCGCGACCGCCTCGGGAACGGGACGCGGTCGAGCGGGTCGCCGGCGACTACCTGGATGCGCTGGTCCGCCAGGATGACGAGGCCGCCGGAAAGCTGAGCACGATCGAGGAGCCGCCGGGGATTGGCTCGGTGCGGAGTCTCGGCGCGGCAGAGGCCCCGCGATCAGATCCTCAAGGGATCGTTCGCGCCCCTGGCGAAGTTCCACACCAAGGTCGATGCCGACTTCACTTATGACAAGATCGGCCGGCCGGTTCACGCCCAAGAACGCGCTGGGGCATGGCCGGCGAGACGCTCGACAAGCTCCACGAGGCGAAGGAAGAGGCCAAGAAGTCGGGCATGTACAAGAAGATGCAGAGCGGCGATCCCGACGAGATCTTCGACGTCGGCCGAGCAGCTCGGCAAGGTCTTCGAAGGCCTGTCCAAGGTGCTCGACGCCGAAGCGGATCCTGCCGACCTACAAGATGCTGGTCGAGTCGGCCAAGCCCCCGCTGCCCCAGGACGCCAAGGCGTTGGCCCTGGAGGTTGCCGAGTCGCCCGAGCATGGAGTGCCCTGCTCAAGCGGCCCTTCTGGACGCTGAAGCCGGACGGCCCGTTCATCTACGAGCAGGCCGAGGTGATCGCGAAGGTGACCGATCGCCTCGCCTCGCTGGGCGACCCGCCCGACGCGATTACGCCTGAAGCTGGTGCGGTTCCGCCTCGAAGGGATCGACACCGGCTGGAAAGTCGTCTCGGCGCAAGCGCATCCTGCCGGGCGACGACGAAGGCCGCACCGGCCAAGACACCATACGCCATCGTCTTCCGCCTACTCGACGAGTCAGAGCCAGCCGAAGCCCCAGCCCAGCCACGTCGCCTTGGGCGATGCACCGCCGCACTGATGAACCGGCCGGTTTCGGATGGAATTCGCGGAGCGAGAACGCTAACGTGGATGAATCATGGTCGTCATTGACCGGATGGGCGATTAGCTCAGTGGTTAGAGCGCCTGCTTTACACGCAGGATGTCGGGGGTTCGAGTCCCTCATCGCCCATTCGCATGTCTCAATGCTGGCGAGATTTGTGACGAAGCGTCGCGATGGGGTTTCCGAGAGTCAGGCGCCCGGTCAGAGCGAGTGGCAGAGCCGCCCTCGGTCCTCGCCTCGTCGTGATGCGAGCCAATCATCCCGAGTCGGTTAACCTCCAACACGCCGCTCTTCGCCCGATATCGGAGTGAATTCCTGGACTGGCGCGAGGCGAAAAACCCATGTGACGTAACTCCCGAGAGGACTCCGATCGGACCTCACTTGATCGAATTCATCCGTTTGATTCAACTACTCCTTAATGTCAACCGCGTGAGACAGACCGGGAGTCGGAGAAGACCGATCCGGAGAATCCCAGCTCGGAGTTCGAAAGACTTGCACATACGCGGTTGATCGCACAGGCGGCCGCCAACTCGTAAGAGGGGACCATTCTGATGACGCTCCGCAAGCTCGCGCGGTGGCTACTGACGAGCCTTCTGCTCTCGAGCTCCCTCGCGCGCAGGGCCGACGATCCGCCGGCGCAGCGGATCGACGTCGATTACACCGCGAAGATCCGCGAGTACACGACGGAGCCGTTCTTCCTAACCGAGCTCGTCGACCACCTCCTTTGTCGGACACCGTCCCCTCGCCGCGGAAGGCGCTGGGCTATGTCGTCGGCACGCCCGAGAAGCTCACGTACACGAAGGACATCAACGCCTATTTCCGCACGCTCGCGGCGGCGTCCCCGCGGGTGAGGGTATGGAGCATCGGCAAGAGCGAGGGGGGCCGGGAGATGATCCTCGCGGCCGTCTCCAGCGAGGAGAACCTGGGACGGATCGACCATTATAAGCAGATCACCGCCAAGCTCGCCGACCGCCGCAAGTCCAACGACGCCGAGGCGGCCGACCTGGTGCGCGAGGCCAAGCCGATCTACTGGCTCTCCGGCTCGATCCACTCGCCGGAGACCGGCTCGCCCGAGATGCTCATGGAGCTGGCCTACCGGCTCGCCGTCGAGGAGTCGGTGCACGTCCAGGCGATCCGCAAGAACCTGATCGTCCTCATCACGCCCGTGGTGGAGGTGGACGGCCGGGACCGGAAAGTCGACATATATCGCTACCGCAAGGCGAACCCGGGCAAGCAGGTGCCGGGGCTGGTCTACTGGGGCAAGTACGTGGCCCACGACAACAACCGCGACGCAATGGGACTGGCACTGGCGCTGTCGAACGTGATGATGAAAACTCCTGGCATGGCACCCGCAGGTCTTCCACGACCTGCACGAGTCGGTGCCGTACCTCTACACATCACCGGCACCGGCCCCTATAACTCCTGGCTCGACCCCATCGTCATCACGAGCGGCAGAAGCTCGCCTACCAGGAGATCAAGGGGATGACCCGGCGCGGCGTGCCGGGGGTCTGGACGCACGGGTTCTACGACGGCTGGGCCCCGAACTACATGTTCTACGTCGCCAACGGCCACAACGAGATCGGCCGCTTCTATGAGACGTTCGGCAACGGCGGGGCCGATACCCGCGAGCGCAAGCTCCCCGAATCTGCAACCTCGCGCACCTGGTACCGTCCCAACCCGCCGCTGCCCGAGGTCAAGTGGTCGTTGCGTAATAATGTCAACATGCAGCAAAGCGCCTTGCTGCTGGTGCTCCGGTACGTGGCGGACAACCGCGAGGAATTCATGGGCAATTTCGCCCTGAAGTCGAAGCGGTCCGTCGCCAAGGCGCGGACCGAGGGTCCTGCCGCCTGGATCATCCCCAACGACGGCAAGCGGCCCGCCCTGGCCGCGCGGCTCGCGCGGCTGCTGCAACGCCAGGGGGCGGAGATGCACCGGCTCGATAGCGAGGCGGAGGTCAAGGTCGCGATGCCCTCGCCCGCTCGCGCGCGGGCCGGCCGCCCGGCCCTCGGAGCGAAACGACCCCCGAGCCGAAGGCCGAACCGACCAAGACCCAGGCCCAGAAGGTCGCCGCGGGCAGCACGGTCGCTGCGGATGGATCAGCCCTACAGCCGGATGGTCGACATGATGCTCGACACCCAGTATTACTCGACCGCCGACCCCCGCCCCTACGACGATACCGGCTGGACCTTGGGCCCACTCCGGAACGTCGTGACCTTGCGGGTCGTCGACCCGTCGATCCTGGACGCCCCGATGACCCTGATCGATGGCGAGGCCGCGCCGACGGCGGAGTCGAAGGGAACGGCTCGGCCGGGTTCGTGATCAATGCCAACGCCGAGCCGGCCCTTGCCTCGCTTCGCTTCCGGCTCAAGGACGTCAAGGTGTTCGCCGCCGAAGAGCCGTTCGAGCTCGAGGGCAAGAAGTTCGACGCCGGCTCGTTCCTCATCCCGTCGCGGGGAACCCCGAAGACCTCCCCTCGCGACTCAGGTCGGCCACGGCGTCGCTGGGGCTGCGCGCAAGCCGTCGGCAACGAGATCAAGGTCAAGCGCCACGCGGTCTCCGTGCCGAGGATCGCCCTGCTCCACACCTGGGTCACCACCCAGAACGACGGCTGGTTCCGCCTGGCCCTCGACGAATGCGAAGTGCCCTACTCATACATCTCCGACCGGGATATCCGCGCCACGCCCGACCTGAAGGCGAAGTACGACGTGATCATCTTCCCACCCGTCATGTCGAGTCTCCCGACCCTCATCAACGGCGTCCGGAAGCGCCTGCTTGACGATGGCTCCGAGTTCGGCGGCCCGGTCCCATTCAAGTCCACCGAGCTGACCCCGAACCTCGGGGGTGTGGACGAGTCGGACGATATCCGCGGCGGCCTGGGTTTCGATGGGCTGGCCCACCTGAAGACGTTCGTGGAGAAGGGCGGCGTCTTCGTCCCGATCACGGCGAGCGCCGGTCTGCCCGTCGGGCTCGGCATGGTCGAGTACGTCACGATTGCCGAGACGCGTCAGCTCCAGGCTAATGGGTCCGTCCTCCGCGCGGGGTACAGGACAAGCGGAGCCCGATCGCCTACGGCTATGACGACACGGTCGCGCTCTACTTCAACCAGGCCCCGGTCTTCCGCCTCTCACTGGCCGGGGCGGCGGATTCGGCCGGGGCGGAGCCGGAGGGCCGGGCGGCGAGGGCGGTGGGCGGCCGACGGGCCGCGGTTCGGCCACCGATCCGGACATCCCGCAAGGACGCCCGCTCCGCGAGTTTGAGCGCGAGCCGGTCCTGAAGCCCGCCGAGCGCGAACTCCACATCGAGCCCGAGATGCGCGAGTTCCTGGCCGGCACGATCCTGCCGCCGAGGATGTGGCCCCGCGTCGTCCTCCGCTGGTCGGACGAAAAAGACCTCTGGGTCAGCGGCATGCTCGCGGGAGGCTCCGAGCTAGCGGGGACGCCCGCAGTCATCGACCTCCCCGTCGGGAAAGGCCACATCGTCCTCTTCGGCAACAACCCGATGTGGAGGCACGAGACCCACGGCAGCTTCATGCTCCTGCTCAACACGGCGTCCATCACGACAACCTGCACCCGGCCGGAACACAGCCCGCATCCGACGGGCGTATCGTCCGGCAGTACACCATCGAGCAGTTCCTGGCGACGACCGCGGTCGGCGGCCGTCGTTCTCTCCCGACGGCTCGCGCGTCCCCTTGACGTCGGACGCCTCGGGCATCCCCAACGCCTACGCCGTCCCTTACGGGGCGGCACGGCGACGCCGGTGACCCGGTCGACGACCGAACCGACCTCCGCGGTCTCGGACTTCCCCAGAGACGAGCGAATCCTTTCTACACACGACAAGGGGGGCGATGAGA
>CAWJGW010000073.1:0-73791 GCA_963842405.1 uncultured Isosphaeraceae bacterium
CGACGTTTCCCAGCAGCGGAGGCTGGTTGAGGAGCAGCCAATAGAAACCCAGTTCACGCACGGACTCGGTGAACTGATCGAAGTCCACCGGCTTCACGATGTAGCTGTTGACGCCCAATCGATAGCTCTCCACGATGTCGCGTTCCTCCCGCGAGGAGGTGAGCACCACGACCGGGATCGTGTGGGTACGCGGGTCGGCCTTGATGCGCCGGAGCACCTCCATCCCGTCGACCAACGGCAGTTTCAGGTCCAACAGGATCACCTTGGGACCATTCTCGATCTGGCGGTGAGCGTACGGGCCGGTGCAAAAGATAAACTCCAGGGCCTCGGCCCCGTCGCGCACGACATGAACATGATTGGCGAGGTTGTGCTTCTTGAACGCATGGAGTGCCAATTTCACGTCGTTGGGATTGTCTTCAACGAGCAGGATCTGGACCTTGTCGTCAGTCATGGGGAGTCCCGCCTTCCAGGGTGAAGGAGAATGTCGCGCCCTGGCCCGGCTGGGCCTCGGCCCAGACGCGCCCGCCGTGGCGGTGGATGATCCGCTGCACGATGGCCAGGCCCACGCCCGTGCCCTCGTAATCCTCGGCGCGGTGCAGCCGCTGGAACACGCCGAAGAGTTTGTCGACGTAGCGCATGTCGAAGCCCACGCCGTTGTCCCTGACGAAGTAGGTCCGCTCCCCCGAGGGACCGCCGTCGCCCCGGCAGCCGACCTCGATCGTCGCCACCTCGCGACCGCGGGTGTACTTGATCGCGTTGGAGAGCAGGTTGATCCAGACCTGCTTGAGCAGGGCCGGCTCGGCGTCGCAGGGCGGCAGGTCGCCCACGATGATCTCGATGCGCCTCCCATCCTGTTCGCCGCGCAGCTCGTCGAGAGACTGCTGCACGAGCTTGGCGGGATCGAGGGTCTGCTTCTTGATCGGCTGACGGCCCAGGCGCGCGAAGGCGAGCAGGTCGTCCACCAGCCGTCCCATCTGTTGCGCGTTGCCGCGTACCGATTTCAAGTAGTTCTTGGCGTCATCGGGCAACGCTTCGGCGTATTCCTCGAGCAGGATGCGCGAGAAGCCATCGATCGCCCTCAGGGGGGCGCGGAGGTCGTGCGAAACCGAGTAGGAGAAGGCTTCGAGCTCCTTGTTGGCCGCTTCGAGCTCGGCCGTACGCTGCCGGAGCACCTCGTCGGCCCGCTTGCGCTCGGTGACATCGCGGATGGCGCTGCTGACCAGGACGCCCTCCTCGGTCTCCAGGGGGCTGAGGCTGATCTCGACGGGGAACTCGCTGCCGTCCTTGCGCAGGCCGTAGAGCTCGCGGCCCTCACCCATCGACCGCACCCGCGGCGCGGCGAAGAAGCCGTGGCGGTGCCCCGGGTGCGCGCCGCGGAACCGCTCGGGGACCAGGACCTCGACCTCCCGCCCCAGCAGTTCCTGGCGGGCGTAGCCGAAGAGCGCCTCGGTCTGGGAGTTGACCAGGACGATCCGGCCGGCCGGGTCGACGATCACCATGGCGTCGGGGGCCGACTCCAGGAGGCCCCGGAACTTCGCCTCCGCGCGCGTCCGCTCCGTGATGTTGCTGTTGCTCTCCAGGACCAACCGGGGCCGGCCCTGGGCGTCGCGCTGAAGGACCCAGCGGCTGGTCACCACGATCCGACTGCCATCGCGCCTGGTATGAACGAGTTCCCCTTCCCACTGTCCCTCGCGGACGAGGTTGACCTCGACCGCCTCCAGCGGCTCCGGAAATTGGGTCTGAAGGAGGGAATGGGAAATACATCCGAGGGCCTCCTCGCGCGTCCAGCCGTAGATCAGCTCCGCCCCGCGATTCCAGAAGAGGATCGTGCCATCCATGTCCCGATCCATAATGGCATCACGGGTGACATCGAGCAGGCGGGCCTGCCGAGCCAATGTCTCCTCGGTCCGCTTTCGCTCGGTGATGTCGGTGTTAATTTTCAGGATCGACAGCGGCAGGTCCCCGTACTCGTGCCTGCAGGACCCAGCGACTGGCCTCCACGATCCGACTGCCGTCGCGCTTGGTATGGACCAGATTCCCCTTCCCAGTACCCTTCGCGGAGGAGCCGGGCCTGGAACTGTTCCAGCGGCTCCGGGAACTGGGTCTGCAGGAGGTCATAGGAGATGCGCCCCAGGGCCTCATCCCGCGACCAGCCGTATTGTGCCTCCGCCCCGTGGTTCCAGAAGAAGATCCTGCCGTCCATGTCCTGGACCAGGATGGAATCGTGGGTGATCTCGAGGAGGCGGCCTTGCCGGGCCAACATCTCTTCGGCCCGCTTCCGCCCGGTGACGTCGCGGATGGCGCTGCTGACCAGGATTCCCGCCTCGGTCTCCAGAGGGCTGAGACTGATCTCGACGGGGAACTCGCTGCCGTCCTTGCGCAGGCCGTAGAGCTCGCGGCCCTCACCCATGGACCGCACCCGCGGCGCGGCGAAGAAGCCGTGGCGGTGCCCCGGGTGCGCGCCGCGGAACCGCTCGGGGACCAGGACCTCGATCTCCCGCCCCAGCAGTTCCTGGCGGGCGTAGCCGAAGAGCGCCTCAGTCTGGGAGTTGACCAGGACGATCCGGCCGGCCGGATCGACGATCACCATGGCGTCGGGTGCCGACTCCAGGAGGCCCCGGAACTTCGCTTCCGCTCGCTTGCGCTCGGGGATGACGTGCCGTGTGAGATGATGGGACACGCTCACCAGTACAAGGGCCAGGACGGTCGCGATGGCGAACGTGGAGATGGTCTTCCAGATGGCGGCCCGGGAGGCCACCGACCGTCGCGCCAAAAGTTGGTTCTCCTCGGCCTGCATCGCAGCGACGAGTCGCCGGGCCTCGCGCATCGCTTGTTGGCCCCGCTCGGATCGAACAAGCCTCAGTGCGTCCTCTTGTCCCTTCTCGGAGAGGTGGGTGAGGGCCTCCGCGAGGAACGCAAGCCTGAGCTCGACGATCCGCTGCAAGTCGGCGAGATAGGCCCTTTGCCGGGGATTGTCCGCGGTGAGGCTCGACAGGCGTTCCAGGCTCCGGCCGGTCTCGGGGAGGGCCTCCCGGTAGGGAGCGAGAAAGTCCTCGTCCCTCGTCAGCAGATAGCCGCGCTGGCCGGTCTCGGCGTCTTTGAGCAGGGAGAGCGTACGCTCGAGTTCGCCGAGCACCTCGTGGGTGTGGACGACCGAGTAGTCGTTTGCCACGAGCGTCCGCAGATTCAAAATGGTGACCACGGCGTTGATGGCCAGGATCACCACCGCGAGGATACTACTCTGATTCAGAAACGCATTCTTGAACCATTTCATGATATTGGCTCGAAGGCGGGGATCGGGGCCCCCGCAAGTGAATTCTGGCCAGGGTCACCTCATCCCCGGCGAAAAGAGATCCGTGCGACTGGAATCGTGAGAAACACGAGCCAGATCAGGGCGTCGGACCCGATGGGGGACCCCATGGCGCTCCGTGGTCCAGCTCCCGCAGGACCGGTTCAGGTCGAGCAGACGAGCGATTAGTTCGATGGCCCACTCATGGCTGGCCATTGGCCCTTGCCGGGATCGTGAAGAAGAAGCGGGAGCCGCGACCCGGCTCGGACTCGACCCAGATCCGGCCCGCGTGGCGTTCGACGATCTTCTTGCAGATCGCCAGGCCGATGCCGGTGCCGGAGCATTCGTCCGCGTCGTGCAGGCGATGGAAGATGGTGAAGATCTGCTCGGCATGCTTGGGGTCGAAGCCGATGCCGTTGTCGCGGATGGCGAAGACCCACTCCTCGCAGTGCCGCTCGGCGGCGACGTGGATGCGCGGTGGGGCTTCGTCGCGGAACTTGATCGCGTTGCCGATCAAGGTTTCGAACAACTGCGTCATCTGGGTGCCATCGGCCCACAGGGACGGAAGGGGGTCGTGGGTGACCACCGCGCCCGTCTGGTCGATCGACGGCCTCAGATTGGCGAGGGCCCGCTCGAGGGCGGCCCCGCAGTCGGTCGTCTGGAACGCCGCGCCCCGGGTCCCCACCCGAGAATACGCCAGGATGTCGTCGATCAGCCGACCTTGCCACTCCACGTGGTGACGGATCATGGCCAGGGTCGCCCAGAGGTCGGCGCCCATCGTGGATTCACACGTCAGGGCCGAGACGGCCGACAGCAGCGACCTGAGAGGCTTGCGCAGCTCGTCGCTGAGCGTGGTCAAGAAATCGTCGAGGGAACCGATGGCGGTCTCGGTCTCCTTCTTGGTGTCATGCGATGCCTCGGTCGGCATTCTGGCCATGGCATTTCGTATGGATTGAGGAAGGCGACACAGGTTTAATACGCCCTTATTGAGGAAGTCCTGGCCTCCGCGCGCAGGGTCTGGACCGCGACCGCGTCGTCGTTGAGCCCGGTGAGTACGACGATCGGCACCTGGGGCGAATGGTCGTGCACTTGCTTGAACGTATCGATCCCATGGCTGTCCGGGAGCGAGAGGTCCAGCAGAGCCACGTCGATGTCCCCCTGGTCGAGACGCTCGAGACCGGTCTCGAGGTCTGTGGCGAGCTCCAGCTTGAATCGCGTCGAAGTCTCCTCTGCCAGTACCTCCTGGATCAGGCGGGCATCTCCCGGGTTGTCCTCGATCAGAAGGACCGTGATACAATTCTCGCTCATTTCATCCTCCACGGTTGGGAAGCTTGACGATCTGCAACCAAAAACTCTTGATCGACTGGACGACTGCGATGAACTCGTCGAGTTGCACCGGCTTGATGAGATAGCAGTTCGCGTACAGCCCATAGCTCTCGATGATGTCCCGCTCGGCACTCGAGGTTGTCAGGACGATGACCGGGATGCGCCTCAGTTCGAGGTCGGTCTTGACCTCCGCCAGCAGTTCGCGGCCGTCCTTCTTGGGCAAGTTCAGGTCGAGCAGGATCAGGTCGGGCCGGGGTGTCGCGGCGTACTGGCCCGCCGAGCGCAGGCAGGCCATGGCCTCCTCACCGTCTCTGGCCAGGGTCAGGTGGTGGGGCACATCGCATTCCGCGAGGACCTCCTGGGTCAGGCGGATGTCGCCCAGGTTATCCTCGACCAGCAAGATCTCGATGGGCTCGCGATGCGATCGCTGACTCATGACTCACCATCCACCCGGGCCGGGATCGTGAAGGAGAAGCAGGAACCGCGGCCCGGCTCGGACTCGGCCCAGATCCGGCCCCCGTGTCGCTCGACGATCTTCTTGCAGATCGCCAGGCCGATACCGGTGCCAGGGTACTGGTCCCGAGTGTGGAGACGCTGGAAGATGACGAAGATCCGGTCCGCGTGCTTGGGGTCGAAACCGATGCCGTGATCGCGGACGGAGAAGAGCCACTCCTCGCCGTGGCGCTGGGCTTCGAGCTCGATCTGGGGCGGAGTGTCGCCGCGGTACTTGATCGCGTTTCCGATCAAGTTCTGGAACAACTGCCCCATCTGAGTGGCATCGGCCCGGAGATGACGGGAGGGGACCGTGGGTGACGACGGTGCGGGTTTCGTCGATCGACGACTTCAAATTGGCGAGGACGCGGTCGAGGACGTCCTGGCAATTGATCAGCTGGAAATCCGCGCCCCGCGTTCCCACCCGCGAATACGCCAGGAGGTCGTTGATCAGCGTTTGCATCCGGGTGGCCCCGTCCACGATATACCCGATGAACTCCTTGGCGGTCGTGTCGAGTTGGTCGCCGTATCGTCGGGCCAGGAGCTGGGTGAAGCTGCCGACCATGCGGAGCGGCTCCTGGAGGTCGTGCGAGGCGACGTAGGCGAATTTTTCGAGCTCGACATTGGATCGAGCCAGCTCGTGAGCCCGCCGTGTCAGCTCGAGCTCGGCGTGCTTCCGCTCGGTGATGTCCCGCACGATCCCGGTGAAGATCCGGCGATCGCCGAGTTGCACTTCGCTGACCGTCAGCTCCATCGGAAAAGTGGTGCCGTCGTTCTTGCGACCGACCATTTCCCGGGCGGTGCCGATGCGGTTCTTGCTTCCAGTCGTCAGGTAGCGGTCGAGGGGGAGGTCCGGCTCCTCGGGATCGGGTGGAGGCATGAGCATCCTGACGTTTTGCCCGATGGTCGCGCTGGCCGAATAGCCGAAGAGGCGTTCGGCCGCCGGGTTGAGCGACGCGATGATGCCCCGCTCCTCGAAGGTGATGATGCCATCCAGGGCCGTTTCCAGGATGGCGGTCGTGAACGCCTCGCTCTCATGCAAGGCCTCCTCCGTTCGCCTCCGTTCGTCGCGGGCCTGCTTCTGGTCCAGGGCATGGGTCACCGCCTGGCCCAGCCGGGCCAGCCGGTCCTTGAGCAGGTAATCGGCGGCGCCCCGCTTCACGCACTCGACTGCGGCCTCGTCGCCGAGGGCGCCTGTGACAATGATGACGGGTACGTCCAGGCCGCGTTGCCGCACCATGTCCAACGCGCGCAGGGCGTCGAATTGGGGCAGGTTATAGTCGGCCAGAATGATATCGGGAGCGGTGCCGAGCTGAGCGATGAATTCGGGCTCGGTCTCCACCCGGTCGCCAGTCGGTTCGAAGCCGGCGTGGCGAAGTTCGTGGAGGATCAATCGGGCATCATCCTGGCAATCTTCCAGGAGCAAGACGCGGAGTGTTTGAGACATTGGTGCCTACCCCGTCACTCCAGAGGGGACTTCGCCCGGAGGACGCTTCAATAGAGGATCAATCTCAGGGATGACGTCGTCGAAAAAATGACCGTCTACGTCGATTGACGGGTCGTACTCACAAGCGGAGTGAGTGGTTCTGTCACTCTCGAGCTCTTGGAAACTCAGTGTTGTCGCTCGAGCATCGTAGTTTGCCTACTCAGGCAAGATTTCCTCCCAGGGTTCGTGCCGGTAACGTCATAGATGGCGTCTCGGTCGTGATCATCAAAGCGTTCTCGGCGCCTTCGGCGAAACCGACAAAAACGGAAGGCCCATCTCGGGGACTTGGGGGCGAAGACCGCGAGGAGACCTGTGTTCCCCGCATCCCTGCGAGGTCGGAGACCCGTGCCCACCAGAGAATCCAGTGTGCGATGCCATCGTCCTCAACCCCCCTTGGGCAATGTGAGATGACCAGTTCTACACAGATTTGGTAACTTGGGTAACATGTAGCACTCCAGTATTAAGCATAAAATGGCGGTTGGCAAATCCGGAAAAACCTTATATTAAAGACTGTCCTGAGAAAGACACTGATGGAGCGATCTGAAGGGTCCCGGAGGGACAAAAGCGTGTGGGTCATGGGCCGAAATCCGTAACGCCCTCCGGTGCAGGGTGGTTGCACCCACGCTGCGAATCCCATTCGGGGATTTGGACAACTCCCCGAACAACCTTTCAAAGCGTCTACCCAGAGATGATCTGCAAAAGAGCCAGTTCAGTTGCATAAATCTTCAGTGATGGCTGATTTTCCGCTGATGGGTCATGGGCCAAGAGGATATTGTGGAGCCGGCGTCCGGGCTGCCAACTCGGGGGCGAACGGGGGCTGGTCACCTCCCGGCGGGGGCGACCGCCCCACTCATGGAGTCCTGAAGACCATGCTTCTGAAGAAGATCCAATGCGCAACGGCGGTACGACTGGCCGTGGGGATTCTCTGGACGCTGGCCGTCGCGTTCGTGCCACGCTTCCTCGACGTGAAAGCGAAAGCACAGGCACGCGAAACGACGTCCCAGAGCGCGAAGTCGAAAGGCGAACCCTCGAATCGGACGGCGGTGATGGTGCAGGATTTCGAGAAGGCGACTTCGCCGCCGACCGTGTGGGTCGTCAACATCCCCAACGAGAATGCCTCGGTCCAGTTTTCGACCGATCACCGGCACGACGGGAAGCAGAGCCTGAAGCTGCATTACCACTTCTTGGGAGCCGGGCAATTCCAGTACCTTGGGGTCCCGAACAAGACCAGGATCCAGGCGACGGTCCACACGCTGCACTTCTGGCTCCGCGGGGACAACTCGAAGTGCTCGTACGGAGTGCAGGTGAGCGACGCCAGCGGCGAAACCCATCAGTACAGCAAGAATACCGGCCAGGGTGGTTTGATCGATTTTGCGGGTTGGAGCGAAATTGTCATCGACCTGGACACGCCGCATGAGACCTGGGGAGGCGACAAGAACGGCAAGCCCGACTATCCGCTCACCGGGATCGCGTTCACCGTCGGCCAGCCCACGGATCAAGGCCGACGATTGCCCGCCGAGGGCGACCTGTACTTCGACGCTCTGAGCGTCGACTCGGAGAAAACCGCCGAAGAGACCCTGGGCGGTCAGGTAGCCGTGCTCTCGCCGGGCTATTGCTCCGACATTCGCGGCGACACCCGCGTGTCCCTCGCGGCGCCCGGATTCAAGAGCGTGACCGTCAAGTGCTGGAAAGGGGGCGGGGCCTTGGGAGCCGATTCGACGGTCGCCGACGTCCGGCTCGATGCCAAGGGGAACAGCTCCTTCGTCTTCCACGCCGACGCCTACCCGCACGGCCCAATCACGCTCCGAATCAGCGGGAGCGTCGGCAAGTTGAAGGACAACTGCTACCTCCAGCTTTACAACAGGGGCGGCGTCCCGTGGAACGAGGGCATCCCCAGGAATCCGCCGCCGGCGGCCCGAGGCATGAAACTGGTCTTCGCCGACGACTTCAAGGGCCGCCTCTCGATCTCCAGCACCGACCCCAGGGCGACCTACTACGACCACAAGCCGCCCAACGGCTACCAGGACTTCAGCATCCATACCTTCACCGGCCACGATTCGCCGAACAACCCGTTTTCGCAGGTCGATTCCTACCTGCGGATCCGGGCCAGCAACAAGACCCACAGCTCGGGCCTGATCTCCTCGATGAAGAACGACGCCAGCGGGGTGAAGGTCTCGGCCCCGTGTTATTTCGAGTGCCGGTTCCTCGGCCCGAACGCCATCGGCACGTGGCCGGGATTCTGGCTCATGACGGATTACATGACGGGTTATGACAGGCTCAAGGACAAGACGCCGTGCGATGAGCTGGACATCATCGAGGCCTACGGCGGCGAAGGGCCCGGCTCGCCCAACGCGGACGACACCTATATGATCACCCCCCACTGCTGGAACCAGGGCGAGGCCGGCAAGGCGATCGAGACGAAGGCGTTCGAGGGGATGCACAATCCCGTCCGCATGCGCAAGTTCGGCATCCCGTCCACCTGGTTCGAGACGTTCCACACCTACGGCTGCAAGGTCACCGAGACGGACACGATCTATTATTGCGACGACATCGAGGTGGGCCGCCACGCGACGCTTCCGCTCTCCAGGAAACAGCCGCTCTTCTTCATGGTCAACCTGGCCACCGGCGGCGGCTGGCCCGTCGACCTGTCCCGGTATAACGGCCTGGCCGACATGTACGTCGATTACGTGCGCGTGTACCAGCAGGCTCCTTGATCCCCTCAGCCGCCCTCCTCCACGGATTCGAGAATCGGGAGCCATTCGGTCAGATCTTGTGATTTTTTTCGCGGTCGTGCGAATCATGACAGTGACAGGCACCAACTACGGCCGCCTGTGATTCGGAGACCACGACCCACGATGACGACGGATTCGCCCAGGGACCGATTCCAGGCGCTGCTCGAGCGTCACCAGAAGATCGTGTTCAAGGTGGCTGGAACGTACTGCCGGCATGCCGAGGACCGGCGCGACCTGGTTCAAGAGATCAGCGTGCAGCTCTGGCGGGCGTTCCCCCGATATGACGAGAAACGATCCTTCTCCACCTGGATGTACCGAATCGCGCTGAACGTCGCGATCTCCTTCGCACGCCGCGCCGCGCACCGCCAGATGCAGCCACTACCCCTGAACGATAGCCTGGCCGGACCGAGCGATGTCCCGCCGACTGATGAAGAACTCGACGATCAGGTCGCGGCCCTGCGCCGCTTCATCGACCGGCTGGACGATCTGAACCGTGCGCTGCTTCTCCTGTACCTGGAGGAACACAGCTATCGTGAGATCGCCGAGATCCTGGGCATCAGTGAGACGAACGTGGCGACGAAAATCAGCCGGCTGAAACAGCGCATCCGCACGGACATTCCCCAAACGAATTCCCTTTGATATTGCCAGGAGATGACGACAATGGAACTCGACGACCTGAAGACCGCATGGCGCGAGCTCGACCGGCGGCTGGACACTGGCCTCGCGCTCAATCGGCTTGTGCTGAAGGAGCTGAAACTGGAAAGGACGCGATCCGTGTTGCGCGGGCTGACCAGCCTGCTCCTGTACGAGCTCATCTCCGGTGTGATCGCAGCGCTGCTGCTGGGCTCCTTCCTCGCGGACCACTTCGACGTCGTGAGGTTCGCCGTCTCCGCCATCGTGCTGCATGTCGTGGCGGTGTTCACGATCGTGGCCAGCGCCCGGCAACTCGCGATGATCGGCCGCATCGACTATGCGGCACCGGTGGTCGCGATCCAGCACGAGCTCGCCGAACTGAGGGCATCGCGAGTCCGCGTCACCCGCTGGCTGCTGCTGCTCTCGCCGCTGCTCTGGACGCCGCTCGCGATCGTGGCCGCGCAAGGCTTGTTCGGTTTCGACGTCTACCGCGAATTCGGTCCGCTTTGGATTGCGGCGAATCTCGGCTTCGGGCTGGCGATGATCCCGCTGGTCATCTGGATCGCTCGCCGCTTCGCGACACGGTTCGAAGGCTCGCGAATCCTCAAGCACCTGGCGGACGACATCGCCGGCCGCAGCCTCGGCAGGGCCATGGATCTCCTTGATGAGATCACGCAATTCGAGGAAGAGTGTCTTCGGTTGGCGCGGTGACATGTTGCCGTCGACGTCCCGCGCCAGCAAGCCAAATGCGGCGATCTTCGCCCAAGGATGTCCCAAGTGCTCGGCACGCATGGCCAAGTGGACCCGAATCCGCAGGCGTATTCCAGCATGGCTCAGTAGCTTCTGATGAACCGGGCGATGGAGTCGCGGCTCGTCGATCCCCGCATGCCATTCCTCATCCGAGGGATCATCGGGGTCGTCGGGGATTTCCGCGATCTCGCGCAGTCGGCGCCGCGCCGACTTCCAGGCGATGCCGGCGCTCTTCCTCGGTTTCGATCTTCAGCTTACCGTCCGCTCCCCAGTCCCGATGGTGGCAGCGATCCCGCCTTCAATTCGAGGTCCTTCGGCTTCATGTTCGTGGCAAACTCCGTTCCCGATCCATCGGTGACATGACAAGTTCATTCTCCTTGGGGCGCCGGCAATCCTCGAAAGGTCGGGATCCACCCAGGAAAACAGGGGACGCCAACTGGTCAGACGGGGGTGATCCAGGTCCGGAAGGCGTCATCGTCAACGTTGCGGCCGCTGAGAACCGCCACGAGGTCGCCATCGCCGCTCAGATCGATTTGGCAGGTGAGGAGGGCCGCGATGGTGATGGCGCCGGAGGGCTCGGTGCGCAGTCCGTGACGCTCATAGAGCCAGCGCATTGCGTCACGCGTGGCCGCGTCGGGCAGGGCGACCGACTCGGTCACCAGCCGCTTCAAGATCGGCCAGTTGTGTTCGCCAACGTCGTAGGATAAGAGGCCGTCGCAGATGCTGGTCGGGTGTTCGATGCGGACCCGCTGCCCGGCGGCGAGTGACTGGCGGAAGTCGTCGGCGCCGGCGGGTTCGACGCCGATGATCCGGGCGTGCGGGAAGCCGTCGGCGATCGCAATCGCCTGGCCGGCCATCAGCCCCCCGCCGCTGACCGGGCAAACGAAATGGGAGATGGCGCGCCCCTCGCGCTGGAGGTCGCGCACGACTTCCAGGGCGCCCACGCCGTTGCCGGCGATCACGTGGGGGTCGTCGTACGGCGACGCCTGGACCGCGTTTTCGACTTCGGCGATCTCGCGGGTCAGCCGGTCGCGTTCGCCGGTCTCATGGTCGCGGGCGATGTCGTAAGTGCGGATCTCCGCGCCGAACGACCGCGTCTTCTCGAACTTCACCCGAGGCGCGGTTTCCGGCATGACGACGATCACGCGACGCTGGAGCCGCATCCCGGCGAACGCGATCCCCGAGGCGAAATTGCCCGACGAGTGAGCCGCGACCGGTCGGTCGCCGATCCGCTCCAGGTTGTTCGCCATCCAGTTCAGTCCGCCCAGCAGCTTGAAGGAGCCGGACGGCGTCCAGCCGTAGTCCTTGAGCCAGACTCGTCGATTCTCCGGTAGCCCGAGCTCGCGCTCCAGGGCGTACGATCGGATCAGCGGCGCCGGAGAGACATGCTCGCGAATCACGCGCTCCGCGGCGCGGACATCGTCGATGGAGACCGTTCGGACGGACATGGCAGACTCCTGGGGATTGGAGCGAGCTTGCCCCGGGCGATGACCGCGCAGGGTAGAGGGACGTTCAAACCATCGTCGGCCCGGATCAAGCCCCCACTGACAGGTGGCCCTGCTACCCAACCAGCGAAGCGATTGGGCGGTAAGTTCCAGTATTATTAGGGTAGAACGCCTTGATCGTCAAATCGGAGGCTCGCACTCATCGCACCTGCCACGCACTGCTTCCCGGCGTGGTTCGCATGAGGCCGCCGTTCCGATCTCACCGTTCTCGGATCGTTTCCAGGCCCAGCAGATATGGAACGGGAAGCGCGAACATTGGAGGAGGTCTATTGTGTCGACCCTCAAGGGTATTACCGTCGGTCTCATGGTTCTGTCGACCCTCATGGACGCACGAATGGCGTCCGCACAGGAAGTTTCCGCATTCCAGTGGCAGCGCAGCGATCCCGACGCTCAGGGAATCTCGTCTGCGAAACTCGACACCCTCAAGGACGACCTGGCCGGCCGGAAGACCGTGAGCTTCCTGGTCATTCGCAACGACAGGATCGTTTATGAGTGGTACGCCAAGGGTCGTTCCGCAACCGACAAACACGGCACGGCGTCGCTGGCCAAGGCGGTTGTGGGAGGGATGATGCTGGCCGTCGCCCTGAATGACGGCAGAGTGCGGCTCGACGACCCGGTCTCCAGGTTCGTGCCCCAGTGGAGAACCGACCCCCGGAAATCGCTGATCACGGTCCGACAGCTCGGCTCGCATACGTCCGGCCTGGGCGACGCGGAATCGGACGGCTTGCCGCACGATCGGTTGCCGGGCTGGATGGGAGACTTCTGGAAGCGGCTCGACCCACCAAACGACCCGTTCACGATCGCGCGGGACAAGGTCCCCGTGCTCTTTGAGCCCGGTACGCGGCTCCAGTACAGCAACCCGGGCATCGGCTTGCTATCGTATGTCGTCGCGGCTGCCATGAAGGGAACACGGGAGAACAACGCGCGGACGCTGCTGCGCGAACGGATCCTCCGCCCGATCGGCGTCCCCGACGCGGAGTGGTCGGTCGGTTACGGCCAGACCTTCACCGTGGACGGATTGCCCCTGATCGCCGCGTGGGGGGGTGCGTCGTTCACGCCGAGGGCCCTCGCGCGGGTTGGCCGGCTGGTGCTCCGTCGAGGCGACTGGGATGGCCGGCGGGTGCTCTCCGAAGAGGCGGTTCGGCAGGTGACCAGCGATGCGGGCTTGCCCGGACATTGCGGCATGGGCTGGTGGACCAACGCGGACGGTCGATACCCCGAGGTCCCTCGGGACGCGGTCTGGGGAGCGGGGGCCGGCGACCAGGTCCTCTTCGTTGTCCCGAGCCTCCAACTGATCGTGGTTCGCAACGGCCAGGAACTGACGCCCGCGCCCAAGAGCGGCGACGTCCTCGCTCGCTATCACGACCCTCGTGCGAAGGTCCTCTTCGTGCCGCTGATCAAGGCCGTCAAGAATCGGCCAGGCACACCGCTCGGGAACGCACCTTATCCTCCGAGTCCCGCGATCGCCGGGATCGCATGGGCCCCGCGAGAGTCGATCGTCCGCGCCGCCCAGGGCAGCGACAACTGGCCGCTGACCTGGGCCGATGACGACACCCTCTATGGCGCCTACGGCGATGGCAACGGGTTCGCTCCGTTCACCGCGGCAAAGCTGAGTCTGGGCCTGGCGAGGATCGCGGGTGGCCCGACCGATTTTCAAGGTAGCAACCTGCGGGCGCCGGACCTGGAACAAGCCGGAGAAGGACCACGCGGAAAAAAGGCGAGCGGGCTGCTGATAGTCGAACGGGGTTTTATACATCTGGGTACGTAACGCGGCCAACTCCCAACTGGCGTGGTCCCGCAACCGAGGACGAACCTGGACCTGGGCCGATTGGCGATTCGCAACGAGTTTCGGCTGTCCCACGTTCTTGAACTTCGGCCGGGACTATGCCGGCGCGCGGGACAACTTCGTTTACGTGTATTCCCCGGACGCCGACAGCGCCTATGAACCCGCCGACCGCATGGTCCTCGCCCGCGCACCCAAGGACCGCCTCACCGACCGCGCGGCGTATGAGTTCTTCGTGGGCATGGATGTTCAAGGACGACCACGATGGACTCGGGACATCGCCGGACGCGGGGCCGTGTTCAGGCATCCCGGTCGATGTTACCGCTCGGGGATCACCTACAATGCGGCCTTGCATCGCTACCTGTGGTGCCAGGTCCTCCCCGAGAGCCGGGACTCGCGAGGACCACGGTTTCAAGGGGGGTTCGGCGTCTACGACGCCCCCGAGCCGTGGGGCCCCTGGACTACGGCGTATTTCACGAACGACTGGGATGTCGGCCCCGGCGACTGTAGCTCGTTCCCAACAAAATGGATGAGCAGGGACGGCCGAACCTTGTACCTGGTGTTCTCGGGTGATGATGCCTTCTCGGTCCGCCAGGCCACACTGACGACGGGCAACTGAAAGGGTGTCGGCGAACGGACCGATTCTACGGTGCGGGCTTCCCCGCCGTATCCGATGAATAGCCCTTGCGGTCCTCGATCGGCGAGGCGCCCGGCGGCGAGATGCCCGCAGCGAGCATCACTCGGTGAAGGGCGGCGATGGTCTCCGCCGACGGTTTGAAGTTGCCGGGCCTGTGTCCCTCCGCGATCGACAACGGCGTCCACCCGTACTTGTTCTTGCGGTTCCAGACCTCGATCCTGGCCCCCTTGTCGGCGAGGAGCTGCACGACCCTCGGGAAGCTCTTGTAAGCCGCGCCGTGCATGGCGGTCTCGCCGTTGTCGTCAACGGCATTCACGTCGTTGCCGAGCTCCAGTGCGAGCTTGACGGCCTCGATCGCCTCGTCCTCGGTCCCGGCCTCCTCGCCGGGGGCGAGGCATCCCACGCCCGCCGCGGCCATCAGGGGCGTGCTGTGCTTGGCGTTCGGCAGTCGCGGGTCGGCACCGAGCTTGACCAGCGTTTTCATCAGCGCGACGTCGGCCGTCATGGCGGCCAGGAGGAACGGCGTCGCACCGGTCCGGCCGAGGACGCCTCGCCCCGAGGCGCCCCGCTTGAGTCGAGCGTTGACGTCGGCCCCGTGCTCCACGAGCTTCTCGACGAACTGGAGGCTGTTGAGGTTCCCGGAGCCGATCGGCGCCGGATCGCCGCTCTCCTCGTCGCCCCGGTTCGGCTTGCGGACCCAGGTCAGCGTGTGGAGAGGTGTGAAGCCCGAGCGCTGGTCGTTCGGATCGGCGCCCGCCTCCAGCAAGACGACCGCGAGCTCGAAATGGCCGTTCTCGACGGCCAGGATCAGCGGGGTGGTCCCCCGAGCGGGGGCCCTGCCGGCGGTCCGTTTGGGCTGCATGGCCTCGTTCACGTCGGCCCCCGCCTTCAGCAGGGTTCGCACGACGTCGGTGCGTCCCTCGCGCACGGCGAATGACAGGGGCGTGAACCCGGAGGGGAGCGCGGTGCGGAAATCGGCACCGGCTTTGAGCAGAATCGCGACGACCTCCGCATGCCCCTCGGCCGACGCCCACATCAGGGACGTCTGGCCCCGCCGTTCCTTGGCGTTGACGTCGGCCCCTCGGGCGAGCAACGCCCTCACAGGCCCCGGCTTCCCGGTGCGTGCGGCGGTCATCAAGGGCGTCTCGTCGCCGCGGAGCCTGGTGTTCGGATCGGCGCCGGCGTCGAGCAACATCACGACCATCGCCTCGTTTCCGTTCCGGCAGGCCAGCGAGAGGGGCGTCACGCCGTATCGGTTCGCGGCTTTGACGTCGGCCTTGGCGGCGACCAGGAGCTTCGCCGTCTCAAGGTCGTCGTGATAGACCGCCCAGTGCAGGGCCGTCATGCCGTCAACCTGGGCCTGGTTGACGTCGACGCGACGCTCGAGGAGCGCGCGGACGCTCGTACGATCTTGCTTCTCCATCGCGTCCGCCAGCGGGGCGTCGGCCGCACTCGCAACTGTGCTGTTCGCGAGGAGTACGAGCACCAGTCCGCAGGCGCCGAACCGGTTCCTTTCGCGGGATCCGGGATGTGAGGCGGGGAATGCGCCGGGGTGGCTGGGGTCGATGCCGACGTCAGTCGGCGAGCCCCCAGGAGTGCCTCCGCTGTGGATCTGGGGGCGGCGCCGGCACAGCCGGCTTGACCCCAGCCACCCGGTCGTCCTGGAGTATCGCATCGCATTCGCTCCTTACATCGAGAGCGGTTTCGAACAGTTCGTCGAGCTTCCCCTTGCTGTCGGCGAAGGAGTCGAGGCGGACGCCCACCTTGTCGAGCAGGGTCAGGTGGAGGTTGGCCAGCGGCGTCGGCTTCGCGTAGCGGATGTGTCGCCCGCCCCTCATTTTCCCGGCCGCTCCGCCGACGACGATGATCGGGAGTTTCGCGTGGTCGTGGACGTTGGGATTGCCCATCCCGCTGCCATAGAGGTAGAGCGAGTGGTCCAGGAGCGAGCCGTTTCCCTCCGGCGTGGCCGCCAGCTTCGCGAGGAACTCGGCGAACAGCGAGACGTGGAACTGGTTGATCTTGGCCATCCTCGCGATCTTGGCGGGGTCGTTCCCGTGATGCGTGAGCGGGTGATGCGGGTCGGGGACGCCGATCTCGGGATAGGTCCGTCCGCTGGTCTCGCGAGCGAGCTGAAAGGTGATGACCCGGGTGACGTCCCCCTGGAGCGCCAGGACCTGGAGGTCGAACATCAGCCGGGCGTGGTCGGCGTAGGAGGCCGGTACGCCCTTGGGTCGGTCGAGGTCCGGTAGAGTGTTGTCCTTCGCGTCGGCCTCGGCCTTCTGGATTCGCCGCTCGACCTCGCGCACGGTTTCCAGGTACTGGCCGACCCGGGCGCGATCCGCCGGGCCGAGCTGGTTCTTCAGGCGGGCGATCTCCTCGGTAACCGAGTCGAGGAGGCTGGCCCGCTTCTTCAACGCGGCGCGTCGGTCCTCGGCGCTGCCCCCTTCGCCGAACAGTCGCTCGAAGACGATCCGCGGATGGGCCTCGGACGGCAGCGGCGTCGTCGGCGACGACCACGAGAGGTTGTTTTGATAAACGCAGGCGTAACCGTTGTCGCACTGGCCGACGGTCGAGAGCAGGTCCATCGACATCTCGAGCGATGGCAACTGCGTTTCCTGGCCGATCTGCTGGGCCGCGATCTGGTCGACGGTCGTACCGAGGTAGTAGTCGGTGCTCTCGGTCAGCTTCGCCCGTGCCGCGCTCAGGAAGGCGGCGTTGGAGGTCGCGTGCGTGCCGGGGTAGGCGTTTTGCAACTCCAGGTTCGAGATCACCGTGACGTGCGGCTTGACCGGGGCCAGCGAGCTCAGGATCGGCGACAGCTCGCCGAGAGTGCTCGTTCCCTGAGGTGTCCACCGGGTGATGTCACAACCCATTGGGATATAAACGAATCCCAGGCGACGAAGCCGCGCCGGGGCGGCCGACGTCTCGGCCAGGGCGGTCATCGAGGGGACCATCGCGTCGAGCAGCGGCAAGGCCAGCGTTGTTCCCAGGCCCCGGAGGAACGTCCGGCGCGGCAGGGCCTTCTTCGTGACGATCATTCGGATTTCCTCATCTGAAAGGGTGTGCTGGTCGCGATCCCGACGATCAGCGACGAGAATCGATAGTCTTTCGCGTGGGCGTCACGAACGATCTTGCGGATCGCCGGGGCATCGTAGTGCTCGACGCCCCTTCCCAGGGAGAACGTCAGGAGCTTCTCCGTCAGCGTGCCGACGAACAGCTCCGGGCGTTTCAGCAGGGCCTGCTCGAGGCCGGTCACGCCTTCGAATCGACTCCCGCTGGGAAGGCCGCCCGCCACGTCAATGGGTTTGCCCTCTTCGAAGTCACGCCAGCGGCCGACCGCGTCGAAGTTCTCGAGCGAGAAGCCGACCGGGTCCATCAGCTTGTGACAGCCCGCACAGGCGACGTTGCGGCGGTGCTCCGCCAGCCGCTCGCGGACCGAGAGCGTCGAAGAGACCGTATTGTCCTTCAGCGCCAGGGACGTTCGCCGGGGGAGGCGGAGGCGGCGTGCCGAGGATGTTTTCCAGGATCCACTTACCGCGGATCACCGGCGACGTGCGGTTCGCGTAGGAGGTGACGGTTAGAATGCTCCCCTGCCGGAGCAGGCCGCCCCGCACGCTGTCGTCGCCGAGTGCGACGCGACGGAACTGGCTGCCGTAGACGTGGGGGATGCCGTAGTGCTTGGCCAGGCGCTCGTTCAGGAACGTGTGGTCCGACTTCAGCAAGTCGAGTACGCTGCGATCCTCGCGCAGGACGTCCTCGAACAGGAGTTCCGTCTCCTCGCGGAAGGCTTGCCGCAGGTTGTCGTCGAAGTCGGGGAACAGGCGCAGGTCCGGAGTGATCGACTCCAGGTTGCGGAGGTGCAGCCACTGGCTCGCGAAGTTGCTCACCAGGCTATGCGAGCGCGGGTCGGTCAGCATGCGGAGGGCCTGTCGTTCGAGCACCTCGGGCTTGCTCAGCTCGCCGCGCTCCGCCAGGTCGAGCAGCTCGTCGTCCGGGATGCTGCTCCAGAGAAAGAACGACAGGCGTGAGGCGAGCTGGATCTCCGGGATGCGGTAGGCCGATCTCGGCGCGACGCCGGACGGGTTCGCCTCGATGCGGAAGAGGAACTGCGGGTTCACCAGCACCGCGCTCAGGGCCATCTCGATCCCCGCGTCGAAGTCCCCCTCCGTGCGGGCCCCACGGTACAACTCCATCGGATTCTGGAGGTCCGCGACGGTGACCGGCCGCCGGTAGGCCCGGCGAATGAGCGTGGAGAGGATGCGCCTGGCACACGCCTCCTCTTCACTCGATTGATTCGGCTCGCAGACGAAGATCCGTTGACGGCTGGGCGTGTCCCCGTGCCCCTTGGCGTCATAAGGCCCGGTGATCGAGACCTGGTAGATCGCCGGCGAGATTCGGGGGTGCCGGTGCATATTGTAGTGGGCCTGGTACGGCTGACGTTTCGTCTCCAGCAGCGAGGAGGGATTCTTCAGGAACGTCACACCGAGCTTGTGCGGGCCGGCCGTCGCCCAGATGCGGGCCTTCAGGTGCGCATCGGCTTTCTGATGGTCCGCCTCTGATCTGGGCGGCGTCACCGTGAACAACGACCTCCGCTCGCGATCCAGCAGTAGCTCCAGCTCATGCGGCTCGCGCAGGCCCTCGACGTGCTCGTTTCGGTCCCGCGACAGGCGGACCTGAATCTCGTATTCGCCGTCTTGAGGGAACGTGTACGGGATCAACGCCCCGCCACGCGTCCCGATCGGCAGCCCTTCGACGTGCTCCTCCTGGGTGATGTCCGGCCGGATGCGGATCGTCTCGCCCCCGGGCGACCGGCCCGGGCTGCCCACGGCCAGCCGGCTGATCTTCTGCGCCGCGGTGATGTAGCGGTCCAGGAGCGTCGGCGAGAGGTCGCCCACCGTCACGTTATCGAACCCATGGCTGGACTCATCGCCCGGCAGCAACGCGGTGGCATCGATATCCAGCGCCAGGAGGTCGCGGATGGCATTCTGGTACTCGGTCCGGTTGAGCCGCCGAAACGTGTCGGTCCGGCCGGGCTCGGGCTTCTCGGCGGCGGCGCGGTCGAGCGAACCTGCGAGCAGGGAGACGAACGAGTCGTACCGGCGCCCCGATGGTCGGATCTCCCCCTCCGGCGGCATCTGGCGAGCGACGAGCTTCCGCACGACCTTCTCCCAGGCCTTCGAGTTCCGGCTCACATCCTCCGAGCCAATCGCGTCGAGGGCCAACCCCGCCGTCTTGTCGTCGCGGTTATGGCATGCGACGCAGTACAGATCCACGAACCGACCGATCGCTTCGCGCTCGTTCGATTGCTCCAGCGAGGGTGGATGAGCGGCCTGCTGCTGAGGGGCGGCCGAACTCATGATCCCGCCGACCAGAAGCAGGATCGACACCCCGCAGAGGTTACGCGTTCCCCATCGATTCATGAGGGCTGGCTCCGACATCAATGAGCGATGAACGAGATCGAGGAGGGTGGCAGTCGCGTCGCGAACGAGCGAAGCCAGCTCCATGACGGCGTGGGGACCCGGCAGGATGGTCCGGCAGTTTCGAGGCACGAGTCCGTTGATTCTACCGCGCGGACCTCCGGGATACACTCGGGATCCGGGAGGATCGCCACCGTCGAGACTCGGTGATCTCGATCGACAAGGAACTCTCCAGGGACAGGCTGGCGGTGACCGGGGTGTTGGCACGGCCAGTGGCCGTTCTCTCTCGGTCGAAGTCTCGCTCGATCGAGCCAGTTCCACCACAGATGCCGAAGGAGAGACAGAGCGATTTGGTCGCCGAAAATCGCTATGTCCCTGTCATTCCTATATTTCTATTTTCGCTGACTTGCCCAGACTTCCTATTTCTGCTATTACATTGAAAAGGACGATTCGGGCGAGTCAAGTAGAACCCAATGTTTCATGTCATCGTGACATTTCGCCGGATCGGATCAGGTTCCCGTGGCGCCTCGAACTCCCGATCTACGAATTCTACTCGGAGGCACATCATGACGCGTCGATTTGTGGCCCTGACCTTTACCGTTGCCGTCTTTTTCGCGACGGTCCTCCCCATCCGCACGAACGCCGATAGCTACACGATTCAGGTGAAGGACCTGGACGGAAACCCGATCCCAAACACCGACACTGTTCAGATTGAGGTCTTTCAACAGAAGGACAAGGGGGATGGGGTCCCGGACAGGGTCCAGGAGAACCTGCCAGACGTTCCGACATTCATCGCGACCGGCAAATTCATCAAGCCTGCGACGGCCGTGAATGGCGTCGTGACATTCTCGGTCACCCTTAATGACCTCGAGAAGGGGAACACCAATAAGGATCTCTTTCTGGTGTTCCGGCGGGGGACTGCGGGCGCGGCCCAGCTACCGATTACGGCCACGGTCTCATTCGTCTCGGTCAATGTCAGGAAGACCAAAGTCAACGGCATCGATCAAGAGGTTGAACGCGAACATGGCGCAGAACTTCACGATTGCCGTCCCGGAAGCCTAAGCCTCAGCCCCAAGTCGTGGCACCCAGTTTATCCCTGCTATTACTACATTTACACGACGCCCTCATGCCCGGTACATCGCCACCTGTGGTTCAGAAAATGCCGGTGACGTTTCCCCGGCTGGGACCAGGCGAGGGTTCAGGGAGTCAGGTCGCCCACCGCCTCACGGAGTAGCACCGGTGGATTGAAGAGCCCGCGGAGGACGGCGACCCGGGCGAACGTCTGGACGGCAATATCCACGCGCTGCTCGGATTCGGTCATACGGATCACACGGGCTGCTGTCGGGTAGTCGCCTTCGACGGCGGCCAGCCCGGCGACCGCTTGAAGTCGGACGCTGGATGGGAGACTCGGAAACTCATTTGTGAAGGATGTGGATGATCTGTCGTCGACGCTCCGAGTCCGACCAGGAGCGGAGCGTCAGTACCACAGCCATTCGTCCCTGGATCGCCTCCCAAGGGTTGTGTTCGGCGAGCCGGTCGCACAAATGCAACGCGGTCCCACAGAGATCCTCGCGGTCCTTGACGGACACGCGTTCGGCGATCGACATCAACAGCTTGACCTGAGCAAACGTCCTGCCCTGTCGGCTTGCTGATCGTGACGATCTGCTCGAGGGCAGGTCTGAGGATTTCCACGACCTTTTCGACCGGGGGTGGTGGGTCGGCGGTGCGAAACGCATAAGCGACGCGCTGGATCGTCCGGCCAGGCCGGAGGCTGTTGTCGGTCACATTCTTGGCCTGGCACCAGTTGAGGATGTCATCGTGGGTGGGGGCACTGCCGAGTTTACGATACTCTTCCCATTCTTGCTCCCAGAATGGTTTCTTGAGCCGGATGTTCGAGTCGTTGGAAATCCGGGTCAGCTCCTCCCGGTTCACTGCTGGGAAACCGTCATACAGAGTCTTGTAGTCGCTTCCATCCAGGTGAGTCCGCGCGACGTTCAGGCATGTGAGGAGAACTCGGTGGGCGTTCTCCCGCTGGCTCTGCGGGGTCTCCCAAATCTGGGATGCTGCGAATCGGAAGTATTGTTCCGCTCGGGCAAGATCGCGTAATTCCGCGTATTTCTGGCCCAGTTTGACGAGAATCAGGAACCGCTTGACTTGAAAAATCCCGCGGTCCTCTTCGGTAAGGCCCCCCGGCGGCTCGAGCGTCTTGAGCCAGTCGAGAGAGCTGCGCCACGGACAACCTCGTTGACGAGGCACCAGCGCACGATCGAAGGAGCCTCGTCGGGCTCCTTTTGTAACCAGGGTAAGAGTTTCCCGATCCCGTCGTAGCCATTATCCAGGTAGTCGGCGGCCATCTGGTCGTCGCCGGCCCACGTATCGAGCTGGTACTGGCCGGAGTATGGGTAAACGATATAACGTCCCAGGACCCTCGATGGCACCGACTGGCCAGAGCGATAAGGCGGCCGCCATTACGAACCAGACCGCCTTCTGGATGAAGGCGGCCGGGCTCGGCCGGGTGTCGGCCGGTCGACGGGGGTGCCTGAGGAGGCGACTCGGCCTCCGGCGGCGAGCGCGTCGACTTCACCGATGAAGCCCGCGACGTCGTGAGCGAAGGCCTCGGCATCGAAGTAACGAGTGTGCACGAGGACGCCGGTCGCGCCTGCTTCACCGGCGAACTCTCTCTTCAGCAGTTCGTCGAGGTGCAGGGCCGCCGGTTGGTCTGCGAGAAGGTTGGCCCGGATCCGGTCGATAAATACCCGTTCCCGTTTTTGCGTGAGGCCCTCGATCTCGGTGCCTGCCGCACTTGAGATCCGGGGTCGAAGATCGGGTCTGGGGTGGGCGGTGACCGTGTGCAGGTCGAGCTCGGCGATGTCGAGGCCGTACGCACGACGCCGCAGTTGCGACTTGACGTACTGGTCGATGAACCCGGCGAAGACGGTATTGTACAGCGGGTTGATGACCCACTCCTTCAGGATGGCCAGCGGCAGCAGCAGGTTGTTGAACCACCAGGCGGGGAAGAAGGATTGGTGGTCGAATTCGCGCTCCGGACGGCGGAGGTGCCGGTATCCTTTGGAGAACTGGTCGCGGCCCGGCTGGGGCGTGCGGGGAAGCAAGTCCCCGTCGATCCCATATGTGAGAGCCGCCAGGCCCCGAATCGCCTCATCGCACACGTCGAACGCGTAAATGAGTCCTTTTGTCCCGAACGCCTCCCACGCCTTGGTGGCGGCCGTCTCGCTTCGGGGACCGTTGACGAAAGCCACCCAGAGCACCTTCCCGATCCGCACTGCGAGGGCTACGATCACCACGACGAGTAATGTCATCCAGGCCGTTGCGAGGACACTGATCGTGCCGTAGTCAAACCAGAAGTTGCGGTTTCGAAAGACTCGAGGTGTGAGGAACAGGAGCACCGGCGCGGCGAGTGCGGCAACGAGCAGAGCGATCACGACCGAGATGACCTCATCCCTCTCCCGATGCTTCCATTCTTTTCGGGGTCTGGTGGGGTCCGCCAACGCGGTTCGGTACCGGTAGGACACCCAGCCGAGGCGGAGCCCGAGCGCCGGCGGCAGGATGCACGCGCCGAGGAAGGCAAGGAAGGCGACGGCCGTGCCCAGCGGGGGGAGCGGCACATACGGAGTCACCATGGTCCAGAAGTCGTCCAGCCAGGGCACGAACCTCCAGAAGGTCATCCCGAACAGGAGCACCAGCGGGAGCACCGCCCAGAACGCGGCCCGGAGGTTCGGCTTGAATTGGAAGTACGGCGTTCCGACGGTCGTCCAGCTTTCCAGCTTGGGCAACGGGTTCTCCGGTTCGCGCACGGCCTGGCAAAGCGCCTCCCAGAGGACGGAGCCGCCGTGGCTGTGGGCGACGACGTGGAGACGCTCGCCGGGAAATTGGCGCAGGTGTCTGAGCAGGAGCTTACCGGCGAGCCGGCGGCCCTTTTCGCTGTTATCGCCCGACCAGTGGAAGACGGACTCGGGGTCGCCCAGGTCCGCAGGCGGTATGGGCTGGCGGAACCACCGCCGCACGGCCAGGAGGACCGTTCGCCACCAGGGTTCGACGACCACGAAATCCTTTCCCGGCGGAACGACCGCTGCGAAGTCCTGGAGATCCTTTCCGAGATCTTCTGCGAAGCTGCTGCCTCTCTGCCACCACGGGACCCGTCGTGCCGAGGGAGGAGTGACGGGCACGGCCGACATTGGGAGCGGGCCGGCCGGAGGTGTGGCGGCCGGAGAGACCACCTCTTCGCGGTCATCGTAGGAAAAGGTCCCGTGAACGAAGATGACGAGTTGCCGAGGGGACGGGGAGATTATGTCGGACATGACAGTACCCGAGGCGACTCATCAGTGCAAGGATCATCCCAAACCTTCTCCAAAACGTTTCAGATCGTAACAGCCCTGGTCCTGAAACTCACTCCCCTTGCAGACTGAACGCCACGAACGCATCGCCCGCCTTCGTCCGCAGCTTGCCGGCGCCGCCGGCCGCGATGACGACGTACTGGCGGCCGTTCACCTGATAGGTCGAAGGGGTCGCGTAGCCCCCGGCCGGGAGGGGGTGTTCCCAGAGGAGTCTGTCCGGTCTGCTTGTCGAAGGCGTGGATGCGTTCGTCCTTGGTGCCGGCGATGAACACCAGGCCGCCGGCCGTCACGATCGAGCCGCCGAACGTCTCGGTGCCGGTCCGCGGGACTCCGCGGGCGGTCAGCTCGACGTGTTCGCCGAGCGGGACCCGCCAGGCGAATTCGCCCGTGTTGAGGTTGATCGCGTTCAGGACCCCCCACGGCGGCTTCATCGCGGAATAGCCCTCGTGGTCGAGGAACTGGACGTAGCCCGTGGTTGCGTAGGGTCCGTTTTTCGTCCGGTCGCGCGGCCTGGATTCGACGAGCGTGATGATATTCGCGACATTGTTCGAGTTGACGTAGAGCCAGCCGGTCGTCGGGTCGAACGAGGCCCCGGACCAGTTCGCCCCGCCGTGGAAGCCGGGGACGACGACGGTCCCTTGCCGGCTGGGCGGGTTGAAGGCCGGTCCGCCCCGGATCTTCCGCAGTTGAGCCAGGACCGACGCGCGGTTGGCTTCGCCGATGTCGGTGACGTTCGTCTCATCGAGGAACTGGGCGGAGATCGGCGGCGGCTTCACGGGGATGGGCTGCGTCGGCGATGCCTGTTCGCCGGGGACGTCGGAGGCGGGCACGGGTTGCTCCTCGACGTCGAAGAGCGGCTTGCCCGTCTCGCGGTCGAACAGGAAGACATAGCCCGTCTTCGTCACCTGCGCGACGGCGTCGATCGGCTTGCCGCCGTGCGTGACCGTGACCAGGTTGGGATAGACCGGCAGGTCGTGGTCCCAGAGGTCATGGTGCAACGTCTGGAAGTGCCAGACGACGCTTGCCCGTCCGGGCGTCGAGCGCGATCGTGCAGTTCGCGAACAGGTTGTCGCCGTGCCGGTCGCCGCCGTAGAAGTCGAAGGCGGCCGACCCGAGTCCGGCGAAGACCAGGCCGCGATCCGCGTCGACGCTGAGCCCGCCCCAGGCGTTCGCCGCGCCGCGGTCCTTCCAGGAATCGCCGGCCCAGGTCTCGTGTCCGAACTCGCCCGGACGGGGCACGGTCCGGAACCGCCAGACCTGCTCGCCCGTGCGGACGTCGAACGCCCGGATATCCCCGGGCGCGGCGATGCCGGGCCCCTCGTCGCAGGAGACCCCGACGACGATCGTATCCTTCCAGATGGCCGGGGCCGACGTCGGTCCATAGTTGCAGCGCGGCGACCTTCGGATCGAGCTCCTTGCGGAGGTTGCGGATGCCGCCGTCGCCGAACTTCGGGTCGAGCTTGCCGGTCTTCGCGTCGAGCGAGAACAAGCGTCCGTCCGACGTGCCGTGAATGATGCGACGATCGCCGTCGGGCTTGCCGTCGGACCAGTACGCGCAGCCGCGGTTGACGCCGCCGGACGCCGGTCGGTGCGGGAACGGATGATCCTTGAGCGGATCGAACTGCCAGAGCTCCTTGCCGGTCGCCGCGTCGAGGGCCACGACGCGGAGATAGCCCGTGGTGACGTACATCACACCGTCGATCACGATCGGCGTGCACTCGATCGTCTTGCCCTCGCGGCCTTCGAGCTCCCCGGTGTGATACGTCCAGACCGGCTTGAGCCGCTTGACGTTCTCGCGGTTGATCTGATCCAGCCGGGAATACCGCATGCAACCGGGGTCATTCCCCACGCCCGGCCAGTCGACCGTTTGCTGGGACGCCGTCCAGAAGCATGAACGGCAGATGTGAGCAGACAAGCGACCGCGATCAGATAAGGACGCATTCCGAGACTCCCGGGGTGAACCGCGATGGACGAAGCGGCAGTATACACCCGGGGAACATCGGATAGAAGCCGTGGGAGGTCGCTGAAGGAAGATCCGTGGAGGGCTCTCCGGCCCGGCAACCGCGGAATCGCGGCTCTCGGGGCAGCAGAAGATCTGAACCACGGAACACACGGAGAATACACGGAAAAGACGAATCTCGGATTCCGTGTTCTCATGTTCCGTGTCACGTCCGACGATATTTCCGCAGTGGTCGACCGTTTCGTACACGAACGAATACGCTTATTGCCGTGTAGTCATACGCGAGGATTCCCTTCGGCGGCTCCCGTCATTTCTGGAGCCGCTCCTTGATTGCGGCGAGCTCGTCCTCGACGCGCCGGGCTCGCTCGCGCGACTCGGCTTCGGCCTCCAGGCTCCAGCGCGTCGCTCTCGTAAAGTTCGCCCAGGGCTTCGGCCTCGGCCTCGGCCTGCTCGATCTGGTGGTGCATGCGATCGAACCGAGCGAAGCCGTTCGTCCCGCAAGCGGATTCACGGGCCATCCCGCGCAGGGCCCGGCCGGTCTCGGCGACCTGACGACGGGCCGAGAGGCTGGCGAGCTTCCGCCGGGCCTCGGCCTGCTTGGCCCTCATCGCGTTGATCTGACCGCGGAGGGCCTGGGCCGTCTGCTCGGCCGACGATCGCTGCTCGACGAGTGCCCGGGCCATGGCCTCGTGCTCGTGGGCGCGGGCGATCGCCTGGCGGGCCAGGTCGTCATCGCCGCGCACCACGGCCTCTTCCGCCCGGGCGTTCCAGCTCCGGGCCTTCCGCTCGTGGTCCGCCAGGTCCTTGGCCAGCAGGCGCTCGCCGGCGATGGCGCGCGCCGCCCCGGCGGTCGCTCCCTCGATCATCGTCTCCATCTCCCGGATCGCCTGCTTGAGCATCACCTCCGGATCCTCGAACCGATCGACCCAGTCGTTCAGATTCGCGGCGATGATGTCGCCGATGCGCTGGAATAGTCGCATGGAACAATCTCCTCTGGGGATCACGTCGTGATGGAGTCCGGCCGGGTCGGCAGGACGGTGGACTCGGGCGGGGCTTCCTGCCAGGTGACCGCCGAGATGCCCTCGACGGCCGCGGCGATCTGGGCCACCAGCTCCTCGGCCCGCGACGCGGGTGCCCCGGTGAATTTGGCCAGGTGGATCATCGACACCAGCTCGCGGACCCACGTCAGGGTGCCCATGAGGTCTTCGTAGGCCCGGTCCGCGAACCTCGCGGAGCCGGGCCAGGTTCGCGCGACGGGCCTGCTCGCTCTGGCGGCAGCGGTCGCTCGCCTCCGGCCCCGAGGCGCGCGGGTATCGCGTCGGGGTCGGCCGGCTCCGCTCGGGCGAGCAAGCGGTCCATCTCGCGAATCCGTGCCGCCTGAGCGCGCCAGGCGGAGCTCAGCTCGTGGAAGCGGTCGGTCTCGTGGGCCAGCACGTCCTCGACCCAGCCGTCGAGGCTGGCCAGCGCCATCTCCAGCTCGGCCTCGACCTGGGCGATGGTCCGCGACATGGCGTCGCCATCGCCCGGCTCGGGGCGGGTTTCCGGTTCGGGCCGGGCTCGCGGTCGCGCCAGCAGGATCGGCAGGTACAACGGCCAGAAGACCACGGCCGTCGCCACCCGGAACCCGGGCGACCAGTCGGTTCGGTCGGGCGTCCGACAGGAAGACCGCCGTCGCCACGCCCGCACCGATCAGGAGGTAGAAGATCATCGTCTCGGTAAAACCCATGGCTACGTACTCCTCGTCCTCGTGCCTGACCGGACAGCCGCCGTCAGCCGGCGAAGCGGGTCCAGAGCCAGTAGATCATCACGGGCGTGACGGCCGTGTAGCAGGCGGACCACGCCAGGGTCAGCCGCCGCAGGAAGACCGCGCGACGGGCCTTGCGACGGGCCGGCAGCGTGTCGGCCAGGTCCGTGAACCCCACGAAGAGCGTGTGGACGCCCCAGAGCCCCGCGACGAACGGTCAGCGCCAGTCCCAGGCCGATCGTCAACCGCATCCACTCGGCCGGAGCCGAGAAGACGATCATCCCCAGCGCGACGGCCACATAGATCGGCAGCGCCCCGACCAGGACCACCGCGGTGACGGCCAGGCACTTGACCGCGTGCGCCGTCGCCTGAAGCATCGACAGCTTGACACCGGCGAGCAGTCCGTAGAAGTAGAAGCTCGGCAGGCAGACGCCCGTGGCCGCGACCAGGCCCAGGACGTAGGCGAGTGTCAGGCTCGCCCAGGTGCCGTCGGACCACCGCGCCGACGGCACCCAGGAGGGCAGTGCAATGCCCAGGTTCACGATCAACGTGGCCGCGATTCCGAAGATGGTGAATCCCACCAGGGCGACGGCCAGGAGCCGGGGAATCAGGTCCGGGGCATGAGCCTCATCGCGGACGAGGCGCATCGAGCCCGCGCTGGTCTTTGAGCATCAGCTCGACCAGGTCGGTCGTCCGCGGAGCCTCGGTCGGACGGGTCGGCCGTCCACGGCTGTGTCGACCGGCTCCGGCAATGTCATGGTTTCCATGGGTTGGTTTCTCTTCGTTACTACGGATTGACAAGTCTGATGCCGTCGCTCCTGATCACGATCGTCCACACCGCGAATTGAAAGAGCCCGAAGGCGTAGAACAGCTCGCCGCCGATCGCCGCGACCACCGCCAGCCAGAGGACCGGCCATCGCCCGCGATCGGGCTCCAGCACCTCCATGACCCGGCCGAAGATGTCGATCATGGACACGCCGACGCCGGTAAACACGACGAGATTGACCCCGCGCACGAGCCAGGTGACCCGGGACGGGTCCGCCACCAGGTCCGAGAACGCCACGGTGAAGAACCAGTTGATCGGGATCGACGCGATCATCGCCAGTCCGCCCCAACTGGTGGTCACCAGGGCGGCCAGCAGCGTGGTGCTCGCGCGGAGCCGCGAGCCCGAGAGGCTGTTGAAGATGTACAGCGACGGCAAGGCGATCCCCCAGGACAGCCCGGCCGCCACCGTGCATCGCAGCGCGTCCAGGACGATGGCGCGCGGCCCGCCGAGCAGCCCCATCGTCATGACCATAAGTCGTGGTGCCGAGGATCGCCGTCAGGGCGAGGGCGGCGAAGATCCACCAGGAATACGGGACCTCGCCGCCATGCCAGCGGCGGGCGAACTCTTCGGGCTCGCGCAAGGCGAGGCCCACATGCGCAAGGCCCGATCGCAACTGTGCACGCAACATCGATCTTCTCCTTTGCCAGCAGACCGAGTCTCAATCCGCATGGGAGAAGAACCGCAACCGACGGACGGGATTAACCGACATCGCCGGATTTTTTTCTCGCGGCGTGTCCAGGAAGCTTTCTCTAGGGCGCTCTGCGAGCACCGATCCTGCTGGCTCCGCCGATTCCTGATGGGGCTAACTCATGAGGTGGGCATGCCCCGACGGCAACAGAGGTCAACCCAGGAGGGGAAGCGAGAATGAGACGCCGGGAATGAGCGACGCGATTCCTCGCCCCTTCGAGGCAAAAGCCGACGCACTTCGTCGCGTCGCGCCGATTCCTCCCAGCCCTCACAATGGCCGGGAAAAGTTAGACCCTCTATTGTAACCAGCCGAGACGTCATCGCGGAGCGGGCACGAACGCGGCGATGGAATGGCTTCGATGCCTGCGCGTAGCGTCAAATAAGCTCGCGGATTGGGTCTCGACGATCGAGGAGGTAGTGGGGGCGGTTGGTAGCGTCGTAGATCATGGTGTTCTGGACGTCGATGCCGAGCTGGTGATAGAGGGTGGCGAAGACGTCCTGATAGTGCACGGGCCGATCCTGCGGTTCCTCGCCCAGGCGGTTGGTCGAACCAATGACCTGGCCCATTCGCATGCCGCCGCCGGCCAGGAGGGCGCAGGACGCCTTGGGCCAGTGGTCTCGGCCGGCGGATTTGTTGATGCGGGGCGTGCGGCCGAATTCGCCCCAGGCGATGACGCTCACATCCTGGTCCAGGCCCCGGGCGTGCAAATCTTCGACCAGTGCGGTGATTCCTTGATCGAACTTGTCGAGCTGAGGAGGGAGCTGGGTGAAGTTGCCGCCATGTCGGTCCCAACTGCCGAACGAGAGGGTGACGCAACGGGCGCCGGCTTCAACCAGACGCCGGGCCATCAGGAACTGGTCCATCCAGTGGGGGCCGGCATCTTCGCCGAAGGCGGGTGCGGAACTACCGCGGCCGTAGCGATCCCGGACCTTGGGGTCTTCGCGATCGAGGTCGAGGGCTTCGGCTATTCTGCTGGAGGTCAGGACCTCGAAGGCGGCGCCGTTGAAGGCATCGAGTCCCTGGAAGCTGGCCTGTCGCTGATCGGTCCGGCGACGGAAGGCATCGTAGCTGGCGAGGAGGGAGCGGCGGTCGCGCAGGCGGTCCAGAGTGACGCCGTGGAGCCGCATTTCGGTCATCTCGGGGCCGTCGGGGAGAAACGGGGAATGGGCCATTCCCAGGAAGCCAGGGTCTCCCGGATTGGAATAGGGGAGATGTCCGGTCTTGATCGTGAGACCGATCGACGGGGGCACGGCCGGATCGATGGGGCCCTGGAGCTTCGAGACTACGGACCCGAGCGCAGGGTGGCCGTCCTGTTTGCCTCGTGGACCCTTGGGATATCCGCTCAGGCACATGTCGGAATTGTGCTGGTCGGGGCTGCCGTAGAGCGAGCGAATGATAGCAAACTTGTCCATCATCTTGGCCAGCCGCGGCATGTGCTCGCAGATCTCGATGCCGGGGACGTTGGTGGGAATGGGGCGGAAGGAGCCACGGATCTCGGCCGGGGCGTTCATCTTGAGGTCGTACATGTCCTGGTGTGAGGGGCCGCCGGACAGGTAGATCATGATGACGGCTTTGTGCGATCGCTTGCTCGGGCTCAACGATTCCGTCGCCACCTGGGCCTTGAGGATCTGGGGCAATGCCAGCCCGCCCATCGCCAGGCCGCCGATCTTCAGAAAGTGGCGCCGATTGTGGCCATCGCAATACGCCGCCGGTTTTTGGCCAAGGATGGAAAGCATTGGGTGGTTCTCTCGTGGATGGCTGGGCGCTCTCGGTTACGACCTGGCGGGTTGGTCTGGGGCTGGGCGGAGGACTTTCATGGGGTTTGAACGCGGGCATCCGGTCCGGGGCGGCTCGAGATCCTCTCATGGACCTCCGAATTCCTCTTGATCAGGCACGGTGGAAGGTCATAGAGCGCAAGGAGTGAGGACCGCCAAGGCCGTTGAATCGCTCGTGGGCAGAGCGGACACCGCTCGCTATCACCAGAGGATCGCCCTTATTTTAGTTCGCTGTTAAATCTTTGTCAAACAGGCGATTAGTCGAGGAGTGCGTCGAACTCATCGGCGGCCTCCGAGGGCGATCGATCGGCGCCCTTCCCGCGCTCGGGATTGATCGTCGTCTTCGGGGACCGGCCTCATCTCCGTTTTTTTCCAGAGCTTGCCGGCGCGGAACCCTCGGTAATCTCTATAATTGAAGAATGTCGGGCCGTCCTGGGAGTTCATTCGGGGTCGGCAATCCAGCAGAATGGAGGCTTTGCTGGGATATGGAACCGTGCGTGGCGAACGCATAATGCGTGTGACGGACTCAACGTCAGGTGATCGGACAAAACGCGACGGTCTTGTGGAAGGCGAGGGCGTGCCCTGAAGCCGAGATCGACGGTCAGGGCGGAATCTTCCGTGACGGCGCATTGGATTTGCTGGAACGACGAGGGAATGTCCGACAGGGACCAGAATATGTCATTAACTATCACCATCGATAGGACCGCGGAGGGGCGATTCCGGGCCGAGGTGGCCGAGTATCCTCGCCTCATCATCGAGCATGACGAGCTTTCAGAGCTGGTCGAAGACCTCAAACGCAACCTCGACCTGATCGCCGTCATGCCGGATGGACGCCTCCTGGTCGGCCAGGTCAAGACAAGCAGCGACACGGATGAGGCCGCCGCCAGGACCGAGGTCGAACGGACGGCCCTGAGCAACGAAGAGCTCGACGCCTTGATCGACCGGTATCCCGTCCCTGTGGAATGGGGCAATGAGCCTGGGTGGTCGGATGTCCTTTGATTACGGCCAGATCATTCTGGTGCCCGTGGCCGACGGTCGCGGCAATGTAAGCCGCATCCCGCCGTAATCCTTTCCCCGACCGGCCAGATCATGCCGGAGGTCGAGCTCCGCGTGGTCTGCGTCTCGACACAGTTCGAGGACCCCTGCCCCGCCCCACCACGTACCGCTCCCTTGGCAACGGCCGCGTCATCTCAGGACTGTCCTGAACAAGCCCAACGTGGCGAAATGCAACTGGCTGGCGCGGGTCGATCAAGGTGACGTCATCAAGGTTTTGGGGTTTGCCCCGCCGCAACATCTCGCGAGGATAGAGCAGGAACTCAGGAACCTTCAAAGCCGGCCGTTGCGAGGAGTGAAGCGATCAGGCCCATGGTCAAGAAATGTGGACCGATGCTGCCTGCGGAATCGCGTTCAGGCAACAAGTTGATACCGCGCTGGGCGTCAGTCTCCCGACTACGAGCCTGTCCGGAAGGACATAGGAAGAGTCTTCCTCCGTAGGATCCCTGCGCAGTGCGCATCTTGGGAGATTGCGGATTCCCGATTGCGGATAGCGGATGACAAATTCGGATGGTTCGGACATCCGGAATCCGCAATCCGGTATCTGCAATCAGAAGAAGAGTTTCGGCTGGGTACACCGATCGATGCGATCCTGCAAGGCTTTTTGCGCGAGGTCGGATGATTCGATGAGGATGGCCTTCAGTCCCATGCTGACCGCCACTTCGCTCGTGGTGCCGCTACCCGCGAACGGATCGAGCACGGTGTCGCCCTCGTGGGTCGTCGGAAGCAGCATCTGCCGCACCAGCGCACGCGGCCAGATGGCGACGTGGGGATACCTCGATGCTTCCTGGTTCACCCGCCAGAGCCCGTCCGGACCGGGATCGCTATCGCTCAGGATTTCCGTTTCCCAGACCGAGCCGGCATTGGCCTTGTCGCCTGCCTTGTAACTCTTGCGGGCAGGAATATCGATCAACGTGCGGTCGAAGCGGTAGTCGGCTTTCTTCGAGAACAGGAAGAGAAACTCATAGTTTCGGGACGGGCGGTCCTTCGTCGGCTCGGGCATCGCCGTATCCTCGCCTTGCTGGGATTCGACCTTGACCAGCGATTTCGCCCAGATGACCGTGCGCCGGCAGGTCCATTGCGGCCCCTCCGGCGCGCCGACGAACTGTCGGAAGGACGCGTCGATCATCGCGAGATGAAAGCGAAACGGCACGCCCATCTCGGATTTGTGCGGGATGCCGGGCACATAATGCTTGAAGAATTCAGGCTGGTGCGGCGCAGGCTTTCGGCGTATCGTCGGCCGCCGGCGTCGAAGCGGCCTCCCGAGCCGTTGGGGGCGTTGGTCGTGCCTTTTTTCCCCTGCTTATTATTAAACGTGTCGGCCAGGTTCACCCACAGGCAGCCGTCATCCTTGAGCGTCCGCCAGACTTCATCGAAGACCAGCAGCAGATGCCGGACGAAATCGTTGGGGTGATCCTCATGTCCAAGCTCGCCGTGCCAGCCATCCGGCCAGTCGGTCTTGGTGCCGTACGACCGCAGGAGGTAGAAGGGAGGGGAGGTGGCACAGACTTGAACGCTGCCCGAATCGATCTGTTTCAGACCGAAGAGCGCATCGCCCCAGATGGTACGCACGGGATTGGTCACGGCGGATCCCTTCATGACGCGCTCGCCGCGGGCCGCCGATTTCGCGTGTCCGTTGTGGCCGGGCTTTTTCATTGTGGACAATGGAATCGACCAGAACCGCCATGAACTTGAAGAAAAGTTAATCATACCAAAAGGTTAGTCATTCGCGCCAGCCCAGTTCGGCGCCGGAGGAGAAGTAGATTGGTCCAACCCCGTCGGCTTTGGCTCTGTCCAACTCTCAAAAAAATGCCTCACGAAACACCTGAAAATCCGAAACGTCCAGCAGATGCCACTTTCGACCGACGCGATCGAGGATACCTCGGACGGCAACCCGCTGGCCATGCAAGTGAGCTTCGCCGGCCTGGCGATACTGTTCCGGATTGAGCACGATCTCGACGTTGGGCGGAGCCTCGGGCGTCTCGACGGCGAGGAGAATCGACAAGGGACTTGACCCTCCGTAAATCGGGTCTCTGCCCGACAACCGAACGACCTTCCCCTGGAGTAGGCCCTGACGCGGCTTGTTTCCGACTCGCAAGGCTCGACCAATCGCATCAATCTGTTCGAACGAACGATCCTGAAACCGTACGCATTGAGGGAGCGAGGCGACATCGACCGGCCAGGCAGGGCTCCAGGAGATGCTGACTTCCCACGTCACTTCGGACGTATCGGGCCTCATCGCTAGAATGGCTTCGCACAGATTCGCGTTGATCCCACGTGGCAGCCTTTCCAGAAAGCTCGATGTTTCTCCCTCGTCGATGGCCCTTTGCAGTTCGCCAAGCCCCTGCATGAGCGAAGTCAGAACGAGCCTTTCAATGGGATAATCGCCCAGTTGAACTTGAATCTCATTGGCCGGCGGGGTCAGTGGTGCTTCCACATCGACCCGGAAGCTTCCGGCGGAAGCAGTCCGATACCGACAGTTGTCGGCGAACTGAACCGCTTGTTTCAGGGGCAGCGGGTAGAACGGCCTTGGCTCGAACTGGCCGCAGGCGGCGAAGACGAGCAGGTCACTTCATCCCGGAAAAGAAGCTCTCGACAAAGCCCAGTTCCAGCGTACCGGTTCGCGTCTCGGGGCTTTCCAGGCGAATGTGCAGAATGTCCGCCGTTGGCGTGACGATGTTGCGGATGACTTCCGCCAGCGATCGCTTTTCCAGTATAGTCAGCGCATTCAAGGTCTCTTCGATTCGTAGCGGGTAATCCCGAAGCTGCTCCGATGCGGGAATCAGCAGAACCAGTGGGCTTCCGTCATCGGCAGGCGGCCCCTCGAAGTAGATCGCTTGAGGCCGTTTGAAAGGTCTGATCTTCCACCCTTTCGAAAGCAGATACGCGCGTAGATCGGCGACGTGAATCCCCTGAGCTTGCGAAATCGTCCCATTCAAGGACGTCATTCGTGGATCCTCCCGATTCCGCACGCATCCCATGATTCCCTGCAAAGCTTCGTGGACGGGGTCGTCTCCCATCAGCAATTTGATGTGCTGCCTCGTTTACCCTGACTGACGGAAAGTTGAGTTGACATCGGCGTTACAAAATCATCTCGCATTCGAAATGCTGCAGAAGAGCCATTCTCGACCAGTATGTCAAGCAGCATAAGGATGGCGTTTCGGAGGTCACTCTGGCGTTTCAATTCCGATGGACTTCCGTAGACGTACCGCTGGAGGAGTATTTCGAGCAGGAAAACGGTATTCCCCTTCCGCAGCATCCGCTGGGGGTCTGCCTGCTGGAGACGTTTCGCGACCCGGACGAACTCCTCGGGAAGTGATTGTTCGCCGATGTGGTGGAGGAACCGAACGTAGTGGTCCAGAATCGTCGAGGATGCTGGCAAGTCCTCAAACAACAAGTGGACGAGGTGCGCATAACCCGTCAGGCTTCGCCGGTAGCTGACCTCCTTCCACGACTCCCCGAGGAAAATGGCCGAAATCATCTCGTCCCCATGAGCGGGTTCGTCGTCGATCTCGGCAAGCCACCTCGCACGTCGGACGCTTTCGGCAAACAGCTTCCAGAGCGACCAGAACTGGGGGGTATTTGGTTGTCGAGCCTCGACGCTGATCAGCCCAAGGATGAGCCAGTGGACCTCCCGTGGGTGACAATCGACCGCGTCCAGAATGGGCTGGAGGATCGTGGTCGCCGCTGCCTCCGAGGTTCGGAGTAGGAAATTCTGGAGGAGATCGCTCAGCACCGACTCCATCTCGTGATTCCGTTCGACGTGCCGCTCCTGCCAGTCTTGCTGCTGGTCGTCATCGGCGTCCCACCACGCGACGAGGGTGTACGCGAGCCGCTGAAATGCCCCGATCGCCGTAGGTTCAGTGGGCGCCTGTCCAAGAATCGCCAGGATGCGGCCGTTCGCCTCTGCCCCGAACCCCTGGGTGGTGTCCAACGACTGGTAGGCGTTATCCGCGGTAGTGTCTGCTTCAAAGAACCGCTGCCGGATGAGGACCGCAGCTTTCGCTTCGATCTCGTCGAGTTGTCGTCGCTCGAGGCAGTGTGGGTCAGCCTCCGCATCTGCTGCTTGCTGCACCAAGGTCGCCTCCGTCGCGAGAGCGCACACGCAGCGCAGCGCCAGTTCCCGATCAATTGCCCAAAGGTGTCTGCCTATACCCAATGACGCATCCCAGCGGACCTCGTCGATCGCGTGGGTCAATGCGACCGCGAAAACCCGGCGAACTCGAGATCCCTGCGTGTCACCTAGCGACTTTCCGAGCAACATGGGGAGCACCCACGCGCATGGCTGATCGGCAGACATGTTGCCACGCTGAGATCGCGCGAGGTGGTTCCAGTGATCTCCCTCACGCTCCACCTCCGAGCAGACGAGATTCAAGCACCAATCCTGTTCGTCATCAGACATTTCCTCCCAGTGGTCGCGAACGCAGAACGGCGGCAACGAACTCCGGTCCGCCTCGGTTCCGCTCGTAGGGCTCGTTTCCACAGCTATTCCCGACACTGGCACACCGGGCTTCCTGCAACCTCTGCCGCCACTGACGAGGATCGTACAACGCGCCATCCTCGCAGCCATAGACCTTATGCCCCCACATTAGCAGGCTTAACCTGGCGTTCATGCCTTGAACCCTGTCGGCGTTTCGGTCCACCATCTCCTTGACATCGGGTTCTGGCGTTTTGAGGTTCAGGAGCACGTAGCGTCGGCCGTCTGCCGGACCCTTGGAGCCTCTGGCTACAACGGGATCTCCGATCGTGTCGTCCGCAATGGAATACTGCCGCAAATCCATGCGGTGCATTGCGAGCCGCCATATCCGGTGATCCATTCTCTGTTTCTCGACCGAGGGCAACTCCGCGCGATGTCGATCCAGGATTTCATGCACGCGAGGCGCGAGCGGCCCCCTCTGAAGATTGATGATCGCCATCTCCAAGTCGTGACCGCGGTGTGGAAGTGCATCCGCTTCCTTCCGCTCTGTATCGTAGACATCGTTCATGGCGTTGATTAGAGGCATCAACCCAGATATCTTGGAAAGTGTCCGTGACTCCTGAGCGAGCCGGATGCGGTCGAGAAGGATGCAGAACGGCGACCGGAGGAGTACCAATAGCGTCTCGCCGGACTCGTGGGGGTAGGCTGTCGCGACGCTCGCGACGACCGCGGTTATCGCCGCAGAGTCGCTTTGCTTCAAGATCTGCTGGAGGACCGCATCCAATTCGCATGGTTTTGCCAGCGCATACGCCAGCAGCCATCGCTCCAGTGCCATGAGGAGAGACTGTAGGACGTAAGGCCCGACCGACATCCCCCGATATAGGTACCAGAGCCGGTCGTTGCACCACTGCACTCGCGACGTTCCGTCGGCGAAGGTCAGCGTCATCTCGAACGGCGGCTCGACGAACTCCGACCGGGCCCTTGGGTGTGCGTACCAGTCGAACGCTATGGTTGAAAACTGCAATGATGAAGTCAAGACCCTCACGCTGGTGGTATCCCAGGAGGGGAAGGAAGGGTCCGCGGTACGCACTCGCGGGAATGGAGTGGCGGCTCCTGCCCTGCTTGATCCCGAAGAGGGTTTCGAGCTTGAGACTGTTCCCGTACGCCCATCTCGGTGTAAGATCAGCCTCGGAACATAGCATATAGTTTTTGGCGGCCGACAAGAAGTGTTCGAGCATGTCCCTGGCCGCTGGCATACCTTCCAAGCCTTCAAAGATGATCTGTCGAAAATCCTTTGCCGCCCGACTTAGCTTCTGGTCGTCGTGCCTTTCCTCGAGGAGGCTCGCGAAACGTTCGCGGTCGCTATTCGGGATTTTGGCGATTACCTGTAGCGTCCGCTTCCGCTGGTCGGTCGTCCGGGAACCATCGAAACCCGGGAGGAGATAATACGCGATCGCTGCAACGGAATCGGCCCCTTCCGGGTACGGGTCGTGCCAGTAGACGCCCCGAGCCCAGTCTTCTATGAATGCAAGGAGGAGAGGGCGGTCGTCTGCGGCGAACAATCTCAGATTGCCCCGCACAAGCCGCAGGACGCAGGACCACGCCGACCAATCCGGCAGTTTGAAGATGGACGTATGGGTCGCAGCCGCTTTCAGCCAGATGGGCGTGGTCACGCACGCCACCCGCAGCAGGTGGATCACCCGACGGATAAGCTGTTTGTTATTCGCGAAGAGATCCGTGCTGTGCCTCTCCAGAAATCCTGCCGAGGCCGGTGAGCGCAGCAGCGACACGAGCGTGTCATCCCGAAACTGGGCGGGCAGCCCTCCCGCAGTCACGACGGCATGGAATAGTCCGTCTGCAGTTCCGGGATCCTGTTCTACGAGTTCACTCACCCACTTGCGGTACGTCCGCCGCACAGCAGGGTGCGTTCCAATCGCGGTGGACAGTTCTGTGACCGAGCCGCTGTGAATCGCAGACTGCTCGTCGATCCACTGGAGTATCGCCCAGTCCTCAAGTACGTCGTGAGCGGGAGCCACCAGCACGCTATTCTGCTCCGAGGATACGATGAGGGAGTCGTGTCGCAGCAGGTTAATGACATCGGTCTCGAGATTGTCGCACGCGGCGTACATGCTGAGCGCCCGAGCCCGCCGCAACGCGATCTGCACGAATGCTTCCTCCCGCCGACGTGGCAGCCCGCTGGCGGTGTAGTTGTCGACACGAACGATCTCCCGCCAGAAAAGCGCCCGGAACTCCCGCTCGGTCTGAGGCAACGGGTGTTCCTCCGACCACGGGATCTGCAAAGCCTTGTCGAGGACGTATGGGTTGCGCAAAAGCTGGCGCAGCGCCGCATTCGCTAACAGACGCGCTAGCACCGGATGGACGGCTGCGACCTCCTCCAACTCTCCGTCGTCCAGCGGAGGGACTGTGACGACGGAATGGCCGACTCTCGCGGACTCCAGGAAGCAAGCGCGGACGAGATCAGTCGAATAGTCGCGGCACGTCAGGACAACCCGCCAGCTCTTGTCTCTTGCCAAGAGTGTCAGGAGGTCTGTGAAGGCATCGCGGGTGGACGCTTCGAGGAGCCGTTCCACACTCTCGACTAACATCACCTTCCGCGCCTGACTCGCTAGGACCGCCGCGAGCATGGCTGCGCTTGCTGGGATCTGATTCCTTTGTAGAGTTTCATCGAAATGAGGATGAGCGAACTCCTCCGCCCGGAAGCTGAATGCGAAATGGTCGGCTGCAAGGATGTCGATCGCGTCCTTGGCAATGCCCGACTTCCCGCTTCCTGCAGTTCCCGACACCAGGATGACTTGGGTCGATTCTATTTCTTGGATGACCTCCTGCACCAAATAGCCGCGGCTGAGATGGAGCTCATCGCCGATCGTGGAATGGATTCCGCCCAGGATGAGCGCGGAGTGGTCGTTCAGGGCACGTATGGCCCGCTGTTCGGCTTGTCCGCACGGGGAATGGCGTTGTCGCAGCGCCTCCGGGAGATCATTTCGTCTGAGGCTGCGAGCTTCGGGCATCCCTTCACCGACCTCGCGGAGCAAGGCGTTCCACGAACTCTCCGCGGCCCCGACCGCATCTTGCTCGCCTGTCGTGTGGGCGAGGAGGGTCTTGATCGTCGCTTCCGTCTGCCGTGTTGCAGTGTTCAAGTCCAAACTCAGGACGTGCAAGACTCGCAGGAACGGCCAGACCTCCGCGGCGGAAATGCTCCTCCCCTCTTTTTCGGAGATGATCGTTCGGATCTCGTCGCAATAGTGAACGGCTTTGGTGCTGAGAAACCCGGGGGTCGCCAATCGGTGCTCAAACTCAGTCCCATCGCGTGCAGCCCGAGAGCAATCCAGAAGCCCTGAGAAGTGTTCTAGCAGCGTGTTTGTCCCCCGAAGTGTCACGAGGGCAAAGCGGTCGGCAACTGGCGAGAACGGCTGATCATTCTTGAAGTCCCTCCAGAAATCCCACGTCGCCTTCTTGCACTCATCATCCGTCGCGCTTACAGTAAAGGTCCGCTTGACCTGACCGGCTAGCCTCCGGCGGTTACCAGAACCATTCTCGCCCACCACCAGGAAATCATCAGTATTCCAGTCTAGGTGCTCGGTCTGGAAATGTACTTCAACGACTGCGCAGTCATGCAGGATCGGCGGGATTGCCCGAACGAGGAGCTGGGCGAGCCAGTAGGCATTGACGTGTTGCTCGAAAAATGTGCCTGCTCCACCAGTCGCGACAGGACTTGAGACCTTGTGCATCACTGCAGAGACTCCGGAAAATTGATCAGATTTGTATTTATTAGATAATGGGAGAGCAAGAGTGAGACACAACTAAGAAGCCATCTTCACATTACGGCATTGCCGATCTGATTTATTAACTATGTGGATTTTCTTGTCATCTTTGTGTGCTGTCCCTTTTTTGTCCGCCGAGGCGTTTCCGCAAGTAGAGGATGATCGTGCAGACGAATCCCATTCAATCGCGATACAACCACCCGCGAACTTCCGCCGCGTTTCTCAGCCGCTTGCCCTTCTTCTCACATTCCCTGGGAGTGAACTCCAAGAAATCAATTTCCGCATGCTCAGGGAAATGCTCAGGGCTTGAGCGAGCGACAAGCTCTTCCGTCACACACTCTTCAACGGTGACCGCCAGCACGCCGACCGATTGCAAGCCCCAGGGCCTACGCATCACAATAGCAAATTTGGGAGGGATGGAGAATGACATATTGAGGTCCGTTTCGGAGCATTTTCGCAATTGATGGTTATTTGGCCAGACTTTTGCGTGTATTTACGACCACTATTATAAATACAACTCATATGATATTGTGACAATTAACACGATAACCGCCAAAAACCCGGGAGAAACTGGTGCGTAAGCCCTGTTGCAAGCCCCTATCCCTGAAATGCACCCATGATCGCTCTGCCGTGATCAGATCGCCGTCATAAACCGAAAGCTTCTTCTGATCCTTCGGCGTCGGACGAAACGCCTGTGACGTAACCCGCCCCTCCTGAATAAAGAGAGGATGGATCTGCCTGAGCAGCAGGGTCTTTTCCGTCATGCAGTGACTCCATTCAGCTCCTTCAGGCGGTCAACCAGCCAGTCCCACCCTTCCTGAACATCGAGGTTTAATGATTGGTATTCTTCTTGATCCGTCACGAGATCAAGGGAATGCCATTCGCCGGAGCGTTCGCTGAAGTTGATCTCCAGCGAAATCTCGTGCGGCGTAAGTGACCACTCAAACCGCACCCCACCTTCCGCGACTGGGTAGATGTAAGGCAGTGGCAGCGTATCGGAATAGAACGCGTCAAATGTCCTTGCGAGCCAGTCCAGCCCATCAGGGGAGGGAGCCGCACCCAGGCCGTCAAGCCATCCATCCTTCAGCGCCTTTAGCTCCTCGAGGCGCGACGTAACGTCCAGCGGATCAAGGAGCATGATGTGCTCAATGGATTGGATGCCTTGCAGCTTCTCCGATCGGTTGAATTTGCCTATCCCGTCCAATTGAACCCTGGTGCCCTGCAAGAACCCATTGAACGCTTCAATAATTGTTTCGAAATGCGGCTTGGTGATCGGGCCAGGGACTTTGCTGCCATCAGGCAGAGTCATCGAGAAAGTCATTGTGTCTTGGTTGGCCGCGTGGATCGTTCCACGCAGATGGACCTCCTCGGTCACCTCCTTGGCCTCGGACGCCAGAAGGAGTCAACGCCGGGATTCCTTTGTTAGCTTTGCGGGGGCTTCCGGGTCTCCGTTCGGGAATACGATCGCTTCGCCATTTCGAAGGCTGCGGCCCAACCTATCGAAATAGACGAGACTCTTCGGCGGCAGATAAGTGGTCACCGGTTTGCCCGCTTCAGCGGCCCCGATCGCGCCGACAATGGCCTCCCGGGCTTGTTCAAAATACACCCGGTTTGAGGACGGCAGCAGGTTGCCCGTCCCTAGAAATAGGGCGATGGCTGCAACGGCGCTTCCGTCGTCGACCGATGTAAGACTCAGTGAAACCCCATCGGTAAACCCACGCGGCGATCGCTTCCGTTCTGGGTTATCCTTCAAGTATTGCCACTTGGCAACCTCGATAACCATCTCTTCCAGGATCGCCAGGTCACCCAGGATTTCCAGCGGAATCGCGTGATGATCGAATCGCTTTCCTACCAATTTCGGGCGTAGGAAGTTTTCAGTGCTCATAGAACCTCGTCCGTCGTTCAAATTGACCGGACAATCTCATTTGGCAGGTCTAGTATACATTATTGACCTTATCGGGAGGAAGCCGGCCCTTGACCATTCCAAGGCATTCCCAGATCAGGATTACGGAGGGGACGGCTGGCCGATGCCACAAACCGGCTGGGAGATTTGGAGATTCCTGGGCCAATCTCACGACGCGGGGGCCATTCCCGCCGTATCCGAGTCCGTGTATAAACGTCGATCGGGAGTGTGCCCCGGTCGCGCCGGCTTGACACGGAGCCTGGCCCGGATCATATTCAACCGGGAGGTTGAATGATGACGATATTGGAGACACCGTCCGACCTGGACCAGACCCTGATGGCGCTGGCCGACCCCACGAGGCGGGCGATTCTGCGTCGCCTGTCAGAGGGCGAGGCCCGCGTCACCGAGCTGGCCCAGCCCTTCGCCATGTCGCTGAATGCCGTCTCGAAGCACATCCGTGTGCTCGAGCGGGCCCAGCTCGTGCAACGGCGGCGGGCGGGGCGGGACCACTACCTTTCCATTAACCCCAAGCCGCTCGACGAAGCGTCGGCATGGATCGAGGATCAGCGCGTCCGGTGGACCACCTGCCTGGACGCCCTCGACGCCCTGCTCAAGGCCGAAGACGTGGCCGACCAGAAAGGAGAGTCGCAATGACCGCCGATCCTTCCCAGATGTTTCGGATGACACGACGGTTCGAGGCGTCGCCGGAGCGGGTGTTCGACGCCTGGATCAATCCGGAGACGGCCCGGAAATGGCTGTTCACCTCGCCAACCAGCGAGAGCAATCGTACCGAGCTCGACGCGCGGGTCGGTGGCACCTGGATCATCACCGACCGCCGCGACGGCGTTGACTACACGGGGCTCGGCGAATACGTCGAGATCGACCGCCCTCACCGCCTGGTCTTCTCGTTCGCCATGCCGCAATTCGACCCGCGTTTCGACCGGATCGTCGTCGAGATCGCGCCGGACGGGGCGGGCTGCATCCTGACCCTGACGCATGAACTTCTGCCGCCGGACTATCATCGCGCGACCGAAGAAGGTTGGGGCAAGATGTTCGACAGCCTGGATGCGGTCCTGGGCTGATCTGCGGCGGCCTGGAAACGCCGCCGCGCTGCCCCTTGCTACCCGAGGGGAAACGGCCTGGCTCCGCCAAACGGCCCAGGAGAGCACCGACAGCAAGAGCCGGGTCAACTTCTTGGAGGTCTTCCGGCGACCGCACACCGACTACGTGATCTCATTTTCGCGCCGGGACTTGAACAAAGCCGGCAAAAACTCCATAATGACCGGCTGCGCGGTTTCAGCGCAGGGCCGGCAGCCGGCATTTCTCCCGGCTCCCACGCCGGGAATGGATTGAAACGATTGAAATTGAAACACGATTGAAAGAGTGATCGATGTCGGAAGACGTGAAAATTCGAGTCGAGCCGCGCGATTCGAAGAAGAACAAAGGGACCGGTACCCGCGTCGCGCGGCGCCTGCGTCAGAGCGGGCTAGTCCCGGCCGTGATTTATGGGCATAAGCAGGCCGTGGTCCCGGTCACGCTGAGCCGGCACGACGTCTGGCGGATGATCAAGTCGCCCGGACACCTCGCCCAACTTGACTGTGGCTGGGACGACCGAGACCGTCCTGATCCGCGAAGTGCAGTGGGACCACCTCGGCAAGGAGATCCTCCACCTCGACTTCGCCCGGGTCGACGCCGAGGAGATCGTCGAGACCGAAGTGCCGCTGGAATTGCGGGGTCATGCCGCCGGGACTCGCCGACGGAGGTATCCTCGAGCACCTGGTCCACAGCCTGCGGATCAAGTGTCGCGCCGGGGCCATCCCCGACGCGATCAAGGTCGACGTCAGCAACCTGAAAGTCGATGAGGGCATCCACGTCCGCGACCTGACCCTGCCCGAGGGCGTCACGGCGGATGCCGATCCCGACGTGCTGCTGGCCCACGTCGTCACCCCTCGGGCCGCCGAGCCCGAGCCCGCCGAGGCGGCCGCCGAGGCCTTGACCCAGCCCGAGGTCATCAAGCCCGAGCGCAAGGAAAAAGAAAAGGAAGAATGACCCCGATCGCGGCCGGATCGCCCCGCCCGGGTCGTGCCCCGCCGGCTGGCGATCCTGATCCGCCATCGCGGCGCGATCCCGGCGGCGGGCCGGGGCGTGGCCGCCCCCGTTCCGGTTGGGTTCGGGTTCGGAGCCCCGACGTTGGCGACGATGAAATTGGTGGTCGGCCTGGGCAACCCGGGTAGTAAATACCAGGGGACGCGGCACAATATCGGCTTCGAGCTGGTCGATCGCCTGGCGGAAGGTGGAGTTCGGCCCTCGTTCTCTCGCAAGTTCGACGGCCTGCTCGCCGAGATCGAGATCGACTTCCGCCGCGTCCTGCTCCTGAAGCCCGAGACGTTCATGAACCTCAGCGGACGCTCGGTCGGTCAGGCCCTGCGATTTTACAAGCTCGAGCTGGCCGACCTCCTGGTCGTCTGCGACGACCTCAGCCTCCCCCTCGGCAAGCTCCGGCTCCGGCCGGGTGGCTCCGACGGCGGTCAGAAAGGGCTCCGCGACATCACCGCCCACGTCGGTACCGACCAGTTTCCCGACTCCGGATCGGCATCGGCGACCGCGAAAACATCGATGCCTCAGACTTTGTCCTCGGCCGGTTTCCGAAGCTCCGAACGACCCATCATCGACGACGCCCTGATCCTCGCCTCGCAGGCCGTCGCCGTCTGGGTCACAAAAGGCATCGATGCCGCCATGAATCGATTTAACGGAGTCAGCAGTAGTGGTCAGTAGTCAGTACGTGCAAGCATGAAAATCCTGGATCGCGGCACGGACTGTCGCCTCTGACTTTCCTGACATTGGTACATGCGGGCCGTCTTACTCTGACTACTAACTACTGCTACTGACTACTACGTCCTGAATGGAGGACCGACTCTTGCCTTTGAACACCTATGAGGGAATGTTCCTGCTGGACAGTGCCAAGGCGGCCACAGCCTGGGACGACACGGTCAAGCACGTGCATGACATCCTGACCAAGAATCATTCGGAGATCGTGGCATCTCGCCAGTGGGATGAACGCCGGCTGGCCTATCCGATCGGCAGCCACAAGAAGGGGACGTACCTGCTGACGTACTTCAAGACCGAGGGCGAGCACCTGAAGGAGATCGTCTCGGCCTGCCACCTGAGCGACGTCATCGTCCGGGAGCTGGTCTTGAAGGTCCATCCCAAGCTGGCGGACCACCTGGTGAACCAGGCCATGACGTCCACGCCGAACGTGGAGACGGAAGACGGCCGGGATGAAGAGATGGAGGAACGCCCCAGACGTCGTCGCCGTGAGGAATGAAATGAGCCGAGGTGGCATGAACTCTCCCCTGGCCTCCGCCGGCCCCGCTCCTTCTCCAAGTTTTGGCTTTTTTCATCTTGTCGATTGGGCGGGAATGTGTTAACGTTCCCGTGGGGGACAACCGTCTACTATTCGACAAGAGCCAATCCGACCGGCGTCACGAAATCCACGGCCGCCACGGTGGTTCGATCGACGGCGCGACGGCCCACGGGCTCGGCACAGGATGTTGGCGAGGGTTCGAGGGGGAGGTCGAGACGATGGCCGACTTGAACAAGGTGTTTTTGATGGGTTCACTGACGTTCGACCCGGAATTGCGGCGGACGCCCAGCGGGACGGCCGTGACCGAGCTGCGCATGGCGACGACCCGGAGGTGGATCGGGCCGCGATGGCGAGCGCGAAGGAAGAGACCCTCTTCATCGACGTGACGGTCTGGGATCGCCAGGCCGAGAACTGCTGCCAGTACTTGCGGAAAGGGAGCTCGATCCACGTCGAAGGATCGCTCAAATGGACACCTGGGACGACAAGACCACGGGCGAGAAGCGGTCGAAGATCCGGGTCCATGCCGAGCCGGAGGCATCCAGTTCCTCGACTCGCGCCGATCCGACTCGGGCGGTGGCGGCGGTGCCCGTCCTGGACGATGAGGCCGGCGCCACCGGCCGCTCGCGACGCCAGCATGCGCCGGAGCGGTCCCGCTCCCGCCAGAGGAGCCGGGGGCGGTTACGGCGAGCCGCGCGGGCCGGTCAATGGACCGCCACGGACACCTTATCCGCCGAACGGGCCAGCCGGTCATCCCTCACTCGACGAAGAGCGAGAGGAAGACGATATCCCGTTCTGAACGTCGTCGGGGGTGCGACGGTCCTCTCGACTGGTCCGATGGGTCACCCACCTTGGAATCATCCGCAGTCCCAACTGACAGCGCACAAACGCACCACTTGGTCGAAATCGACCGCCACGTTACGTTAAATTCTCAGAAAGTCGGGAAAAACCACCCCACACCACAATGCGAATAGGACTCCGCTCCGAGTCAACCCGATGAACGTACGTGATCGGAGCGTCACCTTCCTCCCGGCGCCAGCGCCGGGAGCGGCATTGAAACCGGAAAGATTCGAGACGAAACGAGCGGATCCATGGCGAAGATGACGGACACACAAGGCGCCCAAGGCCAAGCCGCGCAGCGCAGCAAGCAAGACCAAGAAATCGCTCCAGGACGGCCGACGCCGCCTCGGCCAAGGCCAAAGAGGCCCTGGCCGGCGCGCCCCGGCAGCCAGGCGTCGAACGCCGCCGGAGCCATCCGGTCCGTGCCAAGCACGGCTACATCGAATTGATTCTGACCCAGGCGATGCCCCATCTCGGCCAGGCGGGCGACGTGGTCAAGGTCCGGCCGGGCTTTGCTCGCAACTACCTGGTCCCACAGGGGTTGGGGGCGTTCGCGACCCAGAATAATCTGCGGATGGTCGAGAAACATCGCCAGCGGATCAAGGAGCTGGAAGCGGCACGAGCGGGCCGACCTGCAAAACCTCTCGCGCCCAGATCGCCCAGCGCCTCGCTGACGATCGAGGCCAATGCCAACGCGGAAGGGCATCTTTACGGCTCGGTCAACGCCGATCAGATCGCCGCGGCCCTTCGAGGCGAAGGATTCCCGATCGATGCCGAGATGGTCCGGATCGAAGGCCCCCTCAAAGAGCTGGGCCTCTACTCGATCAAGATCCACCTGGCCCTGGACCTCGCCAGCGAAGTCAAACTCTGGGTGGTCCCGACCCATACCGACGAAGCGGCGGGTTGAGCGCCGATCCTGGTAGGGTTCCTACAGCAATCCGGCGGACCGGGTGTACGAGAAGCTCTCGCCAGCCCCGAATCGGACCGGCAGAGTGTCGCCGGGAGTGAGCCTCCCGGCGACACTCTGCCGCTCCTCCAGGGCGACTCGTAGACCGTCTCAATGAATAGGATGCCCTCTCCAAAGCTCCTGTCGACATCCTCGGCTCATCTTGATACACTTGTCCAGTAAATCGTGATGCCGACCGGAACCGGGGACATTTTCGCGGTAGACTGGATTTGCGGGGGATATCTTCCGAAAGGAATCGATGGGTTCGACCCGGTGACGGTTGATTCGCGGCAAGCGGTGGCGTCGAGCCGGCTCGTGAGGGGATCGCCCCCATGCGGGTCGAGCGAACGAACGAGGCGATGGCCACGGAGCTTGACGGGCAATGTCGGTGGTAAACCACGGTCCCGGCAACGGCAAGGGAAACTATAACGGCAATGGCGCGGGTCGCGTGTCCAGGCCCGAGGCCGTTGGGCTGGGTGATCGTCTACCGCCGCAGAACATCGAAGCCGAGAAGAGCCTGCTCGGCAGCGTCTTGCTCGACAACGACGTCCTGCATGAGATCATCTCGATGGTCGGGGTCGCGGATTTCTATCGCGACGCCCATCAGATCATCTATGAAGCGATTCGCGCACCTCTACGACCTGGGCAAGGGCGTCGACGCGGTGACCCTGGCCGAGGAGTTGATCCGTCGCGATCAATTCCAGAAGATCGGTGGGGACGAGACCCTCCGGGAGATCGTGGATTTCGTCCCGCACGCGGCCAACGCCAAGTATTACGCGGGCATCGTCCGGGAGCGATCGATCAGCCGCCAGTTGATCGACGCCGCCACCGAGATCATCCGCGACGGTTATTCCAACCAGTTCACCGCCCAGGACCTGGTGGAATCGGCCGAGCGCAAGATCTTCAGCATCGCCGAGGAGCAGATCCAGGGCGAGACGCTCGAATTGAAGGACGTGGTCACCAAGGCGATGGACCGGATCGCCGAGCGGGCCGATACGGGCGGCCATGCGGTCACGGGGTTGGCGACGGGCCTCATCGACCTGGACGACATCACGGGTGGATTCCAACCCGGTCAACTGGTCGTCCTGGCCGCCCGCCCGAGCATGGGCAAGACCGCGCTGGCGCTGAATATCTGCGACCACGCGGCGATCGAGCGACAAGGTCCCCGTGCTCTTCGTCAGCCTGGAGATGGCCCACCTGGAGATCGCCGAGCGGCTCCTCTGCTCGCGGTCGCGGGTCGACGGCTACAAGCTCAGGACCGGCAAGGCTCGGCAATCGCGAGATGACCCAGCTGGCCAAGGCGTTCAACGACCTGAGCACCGGCGGGCAGATCTACATCGACGATACCGCGTCCCGGAACATGATGCAGATCGCGGCCTCCGCGCGTCGGCTCCGCCGCCGCAAGGAAGCTCGGCCTGATCGTGGTCGATTACATCCAACTGGTCGACTCGGAAGAGTCGCGCGACAGCCGCCAGGAACAGATCGCCAAGATCAGCCGGCGGCTCAAGACCCTGGCCCGCGAGCTGCCCGTCCCCGTCATCGCCCTGTCCCAGTTGAACCGCGCCGTCGAGAACCGCGAAGACCGCCGGCCCCGCATGGCCGACCTTCGCGAATCCGGAGCCATCGAGCAGGATGCAGACATAGTATTACTTCTTCATAGACCAGATTATTACGATACCAACGACCAGCCGGGCATCGCCGAGCTGATCGTCGCCAAGAACCGAAACGGGAAGACCGACACCGTCAAGCTCACCTTCCTCAAGAACCTCATGCGGTTCGAGAACCTCGCCACCGTGGCCGAGCCGATGCGACGGAGGGGAGGGAGTCCGTTCTGAATCCGGTCATTGGTCATGGGGATGCTCCGAGCCTTCGCGGACATATCCTGGTCCTCATGCCTGGGACGTCCTTAATTCCCAGACCATTCTGAGACTGTGCCATGAGTCCTGAATCCACACAGGAGCGTCATCATGCAGGCGACCGTCGTGCCGCCGCAGAATATCGAAGCCGAGAAGAGCCTGCTGGGCAGCATCTTGCTGGACAACGACGTCCTGCACGAGATCATCTCGATGGTCGGGGTCGCGGATTTCTACCGCGACGCCCATCAGGTCATCTATGAAGCGATTCGCGACCTCTACGACCTGGGCAAGGGCGTCGACGCGGTGACCCTGGCCGACGAGTTGATCCGCCGCGATCAATTCCAGAAGATCGGCGGTGACGAGACGCTCCGGGAGATCGTCGATTTCGTCCCGCACGCGGCCAACGCCAAGTATTACGCCGGGATCGTCCGGGAGCGATCGATCAGCCGCCAGTTGATCGACGGCGCCACCGAGATCATCCGCGACGGTTATTCCAACCAGTTCACCGCCCAGGACCTGGTGGAATCGGCCGAGCGCAAGATCTTCAGCATCGCCGAGGAGCAGATCCAGGGTGAGACGCTCGAATTGAAGGACGTGGTCACCCAGGCGATGGACCGGATCGCCGAGCGGGCCGATACGGGCGGCCATGCGGTCACGGGGTTGGCGACGGGCCTCATCGACCTGGACGACATCACGGGCGGATTCCAGCCCGGCCAACTGGTCATCCTGGCCGCCCGCCCGAGCATGGGCAAGACCGCGCTGGCGCTGAATATCTGCGAGCACGCGGCGATCAGCCACAAGGTCCCCGTGCTCTTCGTCAGCCTGGAGATGGCCCACCTGGAGATCGCCGAGCGCCTCCTCTGCTCGCGGTCGCGGGTTGACGGCTACAAGCTCAGGACCGGCAAGGGACTCGGCAATCGCGAGATGACCCAATTGGCCAAGGCGTTCAACGACCTGAGCACCGGCGGCCAGATCTTCATCGACGATACCGCGTCCCGGAACATGCTCCAGATCGGGGCCTCCGCGCGTCGGCTCCGCCGCCGCAAGGAGATCGGCCTGATCGTGGTCGATTACATCCAACTGGTCGACTCGGAAGAGTCGCGCGACAGCCGCCAGGAACAGATCGCCAAGATCAGCCGGCGGCTCAAGACCCTGGCCCGCGAGCTGCCCGTCCCCGTCATCGCCCTGTCCCAGTTGAACCGCGCCGTCGAGAACCGCGAAGACCGCCGGCCCCGCATGGCCGACCTCCGCGAAAGCGGAGCCATCGAGCAGGATGCAGACATCGTCTTACTTCTTCATAGACCGGAATATTACGATGCCAACGACCAGCCGGGCATCGCCGAGCTGATCGTCGCCAAGAACCGGAACGGGCAAGACCGACACCGTCAAGCTCACCTTCCTCAAGAACCTCATGCGGTTCGAGAACCTCGCCACCGTGGCCGAGCCACTCGACGAGGGCGGCGGAAGCCCGTTCTGACATTGGTCATTGGTCAGTAGTCAGTGGAGGCACGCGGCGATGTGGCGGGCACGCGGCCAGGACTGATGTTGGCCGATGATCAGGGGCCGTCAGGCGGCCAGGGCTCGTTCGGTGCGATCCACTCGGGCCGTGGTTCCTTGACCTGGTCGAGGTAGGGGCCCAGGGCCGAGCGGACGATCGCGGGATCGGTGGGTCGGCCCTGGGGCGGCAGGTCGAGCAGTCCGGCCACGTCGTAGAGCTCGAGATCGGCGTTGGGCGGCAGCCGGCCGATGGCGCCGGGGATCCACAGGTAGCCGAAGGCGGCGCGGACCTCGTCCTGGCCCAGGCCCATGCGACGGGCGACCTTCTCCCCCGCGTCGAGCCGGCGCAGATAGGATCGCTGCCATTCGGCCCGGTTCAGCAACACCATGTTGGCCCGCATCGTCTGCAAGTCGAGCGATCTTGAAGAACTCCTGCTCCGAAGGGAGCAGGTGGAGGGGTGCTGTCCCTGACCAGGGCGTCAACCCTCGGGCGATTGAGCACGATCAAGACGACGGTCAACACCAGCCAGGCCGAGGGCTCCCCGCCAGGTCAAGGCGGTCGATCGGGACTTCGCGGCCGGAGGCCCGCCCGCGCGACGGGGACCGGACCACCACCCCGCCGCGAAAAGCACGGCACCGATCTGGGGGATCGCGTCGTACCAGGGGACAATGGCATAGAGATTGATCGTGCGGAGGTAGATGAAATCCATATAGCCGCGGAAGGTCCACTCGACGAGATAGCTGCCCAGGACCAGGGCGGCCCCGGCGCATTCCAGGGGATTGAATGCGAACGACGACCAGAACGACACGACGCCGCGCGGAAGCCCCCATCGCGGTTGCCCGGAGCCTGCGGCAACGGGCGGGGACGGTTCGGTGCCCCGTCGCCATCGACTGCCGGCCCAGAGGATGGCCAGTCCGATCGTGAGGAACAGCCCTTGCATCGGCGTGGTATGCGCCTCGAGCCCGAGGTTGCCGAGCACGAGGTTCTCGGGGATCGCCTGGGCCGTGTGGAACACGCCCTGGACCGGGTCGATCGCCTGGCGGACCGTCCGGCCGTGGAAGCTGACCCGGCTGTCGATGGCGCGGGGGGCCATGGCCAGCGACATCCCCACGGCCAGAAACGTCGCCGCCAGGGGGACGATCGCCGCGCAGCCGGCACCGTCGACGGCCGTCGACCCAGAGATAGACCGCCGCCACCGGGCCGGCCATGTGGCCGATCGTCCAGAAGCCGCCGGCCAGCGCGGCCGAGGCCCCCGCGAGCACCAGCGTGAGCGCCCGACCCGACCGCCGGTACGACTGCGCATACCACAGGGCCGCCAGGATGCCAGACCCCGCCCACAGCGGCTGGCCGGCCGAGTACCAGACCGCGGGCGCCAGCATCAACGAGGTCGTCCCCATCAGCGCCATGGCCGCCAGCCCCAGGCCGGTCCGGCCCGTCTCCCGCGCGACGAGCCGGCCGGTCATCAGCATCACCGCGACGAGGATCGCGTAGGAAGCCAGCGCCAGCGTCCTGGGAATCTGTTCCAGGCTCCCCGCGACTGGCGACCAGGCCCCAGGTCACCAGCCGCCACGACGGCACGATGTGCGTGTTGTGGGGTACGAACAGGTTCGAAACGGTCCGGTCCCAGGTCCGCGAGCTCGCCACATAGGCCACGTCGTCACTGAACAATCGATAGAAGCTCATCGGCTCTCGCGCGATGTGTCCCCGACGGAGCGGCCGGAAGGTGGCCGGGTCGAAGAACAGGACGGCGGGGGCCGTGGCAATCACCAGGATGACAACGGCCAGTCCGAGTCGGCCGACCGGGCGATTCAGGACCCTGAGAATCCGATCGAGGTAGCAAACGCCGAGGACCGCGCCGATGACAACGAGGGCCACCGTGAACCCAAGGATCGGGCGGAATCGGAATGCGGCGAGAACGATCGCGGCGAGGACCACGGTCCAGGAAAGGCTTGCGATCGTGAATCGGAATCGGCTCATCCCGGGTCATTCTCATGCGTTTGGGTCGGAAACGGTCGATCGCTACCGCGGATCCGTCGAGCTCCTGGGGAGATCCAGCAATTCCAGGGTGACCGGCTGGCGGGAATGGAATCATTTCAGGCACTCGGAAGCGGCAGCCCGATCCTCATCCCGACCAGCAGGGGCGGAGATTGCTTCGGCCGGAAGGTCCCTTTCGAGAGACTATACCAGTGTCTTCCAGCTTGTGAGAAGGACCGGCGATCAGGCGGGAAGACCGCATTGTCTTTCATCATTCGATCACTGGCGGGCTCATTTCGGCTCCCCGGAAACTGACGGGCGCGGTATACTCCGCTTGAGAAGTCATTCACGCGGAGGAACGATCATGGGCACGACCACCACACACGCCAGGGAAACCGAAGCGAGTATCCTTATACGCGTCCTGTGCAACGAAGATGGGCTGCTTTCACCTGAAGTGGCTCGCTACATCCTGGAGCGGGGATTCACCGATCGGGATAAGGCCCGCATGCATGACTTGGCCGTGCGTAACCAGGAAGGCGTCCTTTCTTCCGCCGAGAGGGAAGAATTGTTCGCCTTCGTCAACGCTGGTGACCTGCTCGGCATCCTGAAATCCAAGGCACGTCGCACGCTCAACATCAAACCTAAGAAACGCCCTGCTTCCTGAGGTGCTCATGGATGCGTCGCTCATCCGGCTCGTCTGGCTGCGGGCAGGGAACTGCTGCGAATATGTCGGATGCTTCAGGAGTTCGACGAGACTGTCTTCGAGATCGACCACATCATTTCCAAGAAGCACAAGGGGCCTACGATTGCCGGGAATCTCGCCCTAAGCTGTTCCCGGTGCAACGGTTACAAAGGGTCTGACATTGCCGGGCGGGACCCGTGGACGCGGAAGCTCTACCGTTATTCAACCGCGCCGGCAAAAGTGGTCGCGGCACTTTCGCTGGGAAGGAGGCTATCTCATCGGCCGCACGCCGAATGGACGCGTCACGATCGATGTCCTGAACATGAACGACCCATTCCGCGTTGCATTCCGCGAAGGACTGATCAAGGAGGGCGTCTTCCGCCCAGATAACGGTGGGGCCGGAACTGAGACGAGCCGCTCGCCCGGCCCACGGGTGCACGCAGAGCACCCTACTGCTGCCGACTCTTGAGCCTCCGCGAGCATGGCCATGGCCTCCTGGCGGGTGCCTTCGGCGGCCGAGTCGCCGCGGAGCATCACGGCGAGCTCGGCGATGCGTTCGGACTCGTCCAGGGGCGCGATGGTGGTCCGCGACCGGCCGCGTTCGACCTGCTTGCGGATGACCCACTGTCGGCGGGCGTAGCTGGCCATCTGGGGCAGGTGGGTCACGCAGATGACCTGATGGTGACGTCCCAGCTCGGCGAGGGTCTTGCCCAGCGCCGAGCCGAGCCGGCCGCCGACGCCGGTGTCGATCTCGTCGAAGACGAGGGTGGGGACGCGATCGACGGCAGCCAGCACGGCCTTGGCGGCAAGGGTCACGCGGGAGAGCTCGCCGCCGGAGGCGATCTTGCGCAGCGGTCGGGGCTCCTCGCCGGGATTCGCCGAGAAGAGCATCTCGACGCGGTCGGCTCCCGACTCCGGGGGCGAGGGTGCGGTGGGGTCCTCGCCCAGCTCGCGGGGCTCGACGGCGACGCTCAGCCGCGGCACCATCGAGCCCCAGCGCCTTGAGCCGTCCCTGGATGCCCCGTGCGAAGTCCTTGGCGATCTTGCGCCGCGCGGCCGTGAGCCCGGCGGCGGCTTGCTTCAGGGCGTCCCAGGCGGCGGCCAGGGGCTCATCCAGGGCGAGCAGGTCGGCGTCGTCCCGGTCCAGCGCGGCGAGCTGGGCCTCGGTCGCGGCCAGGCGGTCGGCCAGCTCGTCGGGCGTGCAGTGGAACCGCGATGGCCAGCCGCCGGTACACGGCCAGGCGGGCCTCGATGTCCTCGAGCCGCGCCGGGTCATCGTCCCAGCCTTTGCCCAGGTCGCGGAGGCTGAAGGCGACCTCGCGAGTCTCGTCGGCCAGCCGTTCGAGGGTCGCGGCGGCCTCGGCTAGCTCGGGGACCGCCCCCGCCAGCGGGTCCAGCGCCCGCGCGACCCGTGTCAACAGCCCCTGTGCCGAGCGGTCCGCCTCGTAGAGCAGCGAGTAGCCCTCCGCGGCCGCGGTGCGGAGCTGGTCGGCGTGCGCCAGCCGGTGGGCCTCGGCGCCAGCTCCTCGGACTCGCCGCGTCGCGGATCGGCGGCGGTCAGCTCGTCGCGCTCGAATTCCAGCAGCGCCCGCTCGCGACGCCGCGCCTCGGCCGACTCGATCAGCTCCTGACGCTGGCGACGCAACGCCTCGTGGTCCCGCCGCGCCGAACGATACGCTTCGACCCGATCGCCCAGCCCTCCGTAGGCATCCAGCAGCTCCCGCTGCTGGTCCGGGTCCATCAAGGCGCGGCCCTCGTCTTGGCCGTGGATGTCCACCAGCCGCTCTCCCAGCTTCTGAAGCGTGGCGATCGTCACCGGCAGGCCGTTGACCGTCGCACCCCCGCGCCCTGCGCCGAGATGCGTCGCGTGATGATCAGCGGGTCCTCGTCCAGTAAACCCTCGCCGCCGAGGATCGTTCGATCGACGCCCGCAGGTCCGGGTCCGCGATCTCGAAGACCGCCGCCGCACGGGCCTCCGCCTTGCCCGAGCGAATCAGGTCGGCCGACGCTTTCCCACCCAGGATCAATCCCAACGCGGTCAGCAGCAGGCTCTTCCCCGCCCCCGTCTCCCCCGTCCAGGCGCAGTAGCCCCCCTCCAGCTCGACGTGGACGTCTTCAATGAGCGCCAGGTTCTGAACCGAGAGTTCACGCAACACTTCTGGGGAAGCTCCGATTCTCGTGGTGCGGGCAACTCTCGTCGCGAAGGCGAACCTAGTCCTTCCCAAGGTGGATCAAATCCCACCGCGTAAGTTCCAATCGCCGATCATCCGCCCATTGGCCGGCTCCAGTCGATGACCAGGAACATCACGGCCAGGACGACCAGACTGATGACCGCCAGGAAGCCGCTGGGCATGAACTTGCCGGTCTTGACCGCATAGCGATAGCCGAACAGGACGAAGAGGGAGATGGAGAGGAGCAGCCCGAGCGGGTACTCCCCAGAGGTTGTTGCCGATCGAGAGGCCCAGGGCCGTGAAGGCGGCGGCCGAACTGATCGACCCGGCGATCAACGACGGTCGGCTCCCGGCCTTGAAATAGCCGATCAGGGCTCCCACGGCCAGCAGCACGGCATAGATCCCCAGCGTGACTGTGTCCCACGATCGGGTTGATCATTCCAGTTGCCTTTCTCGGGATATCGGGGGTGTGGCTTTTCTATAGTAGGTTAGGGATCGCCTTCCGGCGCGTCAATTCCGATCGCCTGCTCGATCAGGCTGAAGGCGGCGTACGTACCTCGCGAGTGGGCGGGAACGCAACGAGCGAGCGAGGCGAGATCGGCCGTACGTTGATTGGAAGCGCTCGAGGACTCGAAACCAGTTGGGTGTGTGGTTCCGGCTAGGAGTCCTCGAGCGCTTCCTCGGTCGGCCGACTCGTCTCGCTCGGCTCGTCTCGTCTCGTCTCGCGGGGAGAGACGTTCCAGGGAGGGTTCTTTACCGAATCGACTGAGGCTCAGGAGTCGCGGGACCGTCGGCGGCTCCCGCCCGGTGGCAGGGACATTGGCGGCCCCGCCCGGTGGGGGAACGGCACCCGGTGCGGGGAGGTGCTGCTCCGGGGGCAGGCACGCCACCAGGAACCGGAGCCGGCAGGGCACCGGGACCGGCACCGGGTATCATCCCAGGCGCGGGTAGCGGCATTCCTTGGTTGACATCCGCCTCTCGTCCCGCCACGGAACTGCGCTCCGGGCTCAGCACCCATCGCGGGCGGCACCGCGCCTGGCGGTGGCGGGGGCTCGATTCCCATGGCACGCATCCGAGCCCGTTGCGTGGCCGCCTGGGTATTGGCCCACGGGAAATCGGGACTGGATGGCAAGTACTGGACGTCGTCGTGCATGTACCGGCCCGATGGCAATGTCATGCCGGCGTATTCGACCTGGCATCCGACCGAGGGCAGGATCACGCCCATGGCCAGCGCCGACCATTGCGCCATGCGCCGTCTCGTGGACCCTCGCGGCGATTTCTTGCGGGGCAACCCCATTGTCTCCACCCTCCTTGGCGTATTCGGCGGCCCCTCGGAACCGTCTCTTGAGGGGAGACTTACCGCCGTCGGGGAGTCCATTCCTGGTCCCGCCCGCCCGAGCCCGCCCCGCCAGCCGGGTCCATTCCCACGCACTTGGGCGAAGCGAGTCCCTGCGAACCCGCTCCGGCCCGGCGTGATCGACCTTGCGGCACGGTCGTCGGGTTCATTACTTGGTTAACCAATCGGCCGATTTCCCCGTTGCGGACCAATGATTCCGCGCATTTTGAAGAAAACTCCATTGCTTCCTCTGCGGAATGCTCCCAAGAAGCCCGGTCCGCCGGTCTGGTTCTCTTTATCGGCCGGAATCGTTCCGGGGTCAGCATGAAATCGGGAACTGCCGGACCGATCGGGCTCCCGAACTGCGGAGACGCCGCGATTGTGACACCCGAGATCATTACGATAGAGTGGCGGGATAAGCGTAGAACGGAATTCATTCGTTTCTGAAGCGGGCCGCTAACGTAGGAATGGTTTGATTCCTCGAACTCCTTTCACGATCGAGATTTGAAGCGATGCGTCTGGACAAGCTGGTATCGGAGCGGTTCGGGTTGTCGCGCCGAGGTGCGCCAGGAGGCGGTGCGCCGCGGGCAGGTGGACGTGGCCGGTCATACGTGCTCGGAGCCGGGTCAGGACGTCGAGCCGGAGACCCCGTTACGGTACGATCCCAATCGGCCGCGGCCGGAGACCGCGGCGCGGCGAATCCGGGTCTTGTACCAGGATCGTCACATCCTGATCGTGGACAAGCCCGCCGGTCTGCTGACCCAGCCGACCCAGGCCCGGGAGCCGGATTCCCTGCTGGAGCGGGCCGGCCGCTACCTCGCCCGCACCCGGGGCGGGTCGCGTCCTTATGTCGGGATCGTGCACCGGCTCGACCGGGATACCTCCGGCGTGATGATGGTCGTCTGCTCGCCCAAGGCGTTGCGGCCATTCCAGGCGTTGTTCCGCGCTCATACCATCGAACGACGCTACCTGACGGTCGTCGAGGGGGCGGTCGAGCCGGCGCGCGGGAAGATCGACCTGCCACTGGTGGCCGACCGTGGCGACCGCCGTCGCGGTGTCGCCCGGACCGCCGGGCAGGGTGTGCCGGCGGTCACCCACTACGAGGTCCTCCAACGCTTTGGTGCAGCGGCGACCCTGGTTGCATGCCGGCTCGAGACCGGACGGACCCACCAGATCCGCATCCATCTCGCCGAGTCGGGATATCCGGTCGTCAGCGACCCGGTCTATCGCCCATCAGACCGCCGCCCCTTTCCCTTCCCCTTCTCCCGACAGGCGCTGCACGCCGAAGCCCTGGGATTCATCCATCCGTTTACCGGCTCGGGCCTCCGCGTCGAGGCCCCCCTGCCCTCCGACTTCGATGACTGGATCGCCGGCCTTCGGCACCGCTTCGGCACGGCGGCTGGCGGATGAGCACGTTCTTCACGATGCGGAAAATCATCGTCAGAGTCGTCCTCATCACTGAAAGTTCATGCGATCGTCGTTTCCGAGTCCACTTTCTTGACCGAGCCGCGAGTGATGCCTTGCGTTCCCCGTGAGATTCTGTTCCGATAAGTCACCTTTTTGCGGTCGTGCCCACGATGCTCTGAATTCGTAATTCCATGGAGCCGCGGAGGCTTCCTCTGACTGGGCCAGAAGCATCGTCGCTGTTCCGACACCGAACCCGGTGATCCGTTTCTCTCACACAAAGTCGGCCACTGCGGGAGCGCATCCTCTTCAGGATGGGAGGAAATCGTCCCTTCTGAGTTTGACCTTGTCACGGATAGTGAACTTAAATATAGTAAAGCCGCCGGGATGGGAGGCCGTGTGCAAATCGAAGGAGTCCCGGGGAGACATCTCGAATCCTCCCACTCGAGTCCGGAACTGAACGACCGTGCCGTCGGCGTTCCACGGCAAGGACTTCCCAATGCGAACCGGCGGTGAGTCATCAGGTCGGTGCCCAACGACGGTATCACGTCCGGCGATTGCTGAAAGCATTTCATCCTTACGAGGAGAGAACACCAATGAGCGGCCCCACGGGATGGTTCCGGCGGCGGAGGGTGAGCGCGGCGGCGGGTTTGAAGCGAGGCGCCGGCCGAGGTTGCGGATGGGCTCGGGGATGGGACGGCGGTCGCCACCGCCTTCGGCCGGCGCTGATCTTGCTGGAAGACCGCTGCCTGCTGTCGGGGACCTTCACCGTCACCAGCACGGCCGACAGCGCCCCGGCCAGCAATCCCACCTCGGGGACGCTGCGCTGGGCGGTCGAGCAGGCGAATGCGGTCTCGGGGGGAGCCACCATCAATTTCAACCTCAGCGCCCCGGCGACGATCATCCTGGCCCAGGGCCAGCTCGAGCTGAGCAACCAAACCGGAACGATCGCCATCGACGGACCATCCGCCGGGCTGACCATCAGCGGCAACGACCTGAACCGGGTCTTCCAGGTGGATAAGGGGGCTACGGCGACGATCTCGAGTCTGACCATCAGCGATGGTTTGGCGCTGACGGTCACGGGCGAGCCGAACAGCGGCCACGGTGGCGGCCTGCTCAACCTTGGCACGGTGACACTTAGCAACAGCACAATCAGTGGGAACACGGCCACGGGTGACCCCGCCTCCGCGACCCTGGGCGGGGGCCTGTACAACAGCGGCCAGGCGACACTGACCGACTGCACGATCAGTGGCAACTCCGACGGCGGTGTATTCAACACCGGCACGGTGACCCTGACCGAGAGCACGGTCGTCTACAACACCTTCAGCGCCGGCCTGGAGAACCAGTCCGGCACGGCCGACCTGACCGCCTGCACGGTCAGCGGCAACACGTTCTTTGGACTCACTAACTACAGTTCCGGCTCCCCTGTGGGGACGATCGCGCTCACGGATACGATCGTCGAGGACAATTTGAACTCCAGTTCCCAATCCAGCGATATCGGTGGCAGCATTTCGAACCTCGTCACCGGCAGTTACAACCTGATCGGCCGCGGCGGCTCCGGCGGGATCGCGAACGGGGTCGACGGCAACATCGTCCTGGGCAGCAACTGGCTGGACGACCCGTATTTGGCCTCACTGGGCGACTACGGCGGGCCCACCCAGACGATGGCCCTTCGGCCTGGAAGCCTGGCCATCGGCGCCGGGGTTGCCGTCAGCGGCATCACGACCGACCAGCGTGGCTTCCCACTGGACAGCCCGGTGGACATCGGCGCTTTCCAAGCCCAGGCCGGACCATTGGTGGTCGATTCGACTGCCGACGGTATCAACCTGCTGCCGGGTCAGCTCGACTTCGCGCGATGCCGTCAACCTGGCCAACGTCCTGACCGGGTCCCACACGATCACCTTCGACCCGGCCGTCTTCTCGACGCCCCAGACGATCGCTTTGACGTCCGGCGAGGTCAACTTCGCCCCGTTCGGGTCGATCGCCATCGACGGACCGGGGGCCGGGCTGCTGACTGTCAGCGGAGGTGGGCAGAGCCGAGTCTTCGCCTTGCCGAGCGTTGAGCAGAATGGACAGACGGTATCGATCTCGGGCCTGACGATCACCGGCGGCTCGACCACCGGCAACGGCGGCGGCCTGCTCAACTACAGCTCCATGACGCTCACCGATGTCACGATCAGCAACAGCTCCGCGGCGGTCGATGGCGGCGGGATATATAACCGAGGCCGGCTCACCTTGGTGGATTGCACGCTCAACAGTAACTCCGTCGGGTCCTACGGCGGCGGCCTCGACAACGACGAAACGGCCACCTTGATCGACTGCACGATTGCCGGCAACAAGTCCGGCACGACCGGTTTCAGTCGCGGCGGCGGACTGGACAACGAGAAGGGAGCTACGCTGACGCTGACCGGCTGCACCATCAGCGGCAACACCGCGAGCCTGCTCGGATTTGGCGGCGGACTGTTCAACTACGGTACTGTGAACCTGGCCGACTGTACGATCAGCGGCAACACCGCCGTGACCGGCGGCAGCGGGTCCGATGGCGGCGGCCTGGAAGTCCAGGGGGGGACGGCGAACCTGACCGACTGCACTCTCAGCGGAAACTTCGCCTACGTCGGCGGCGGACTGAACATCGGGTTTTCCAGCACGGTGAACCTGGCCGACTGTACGATCAGCGGCAACTCTGGCGGCGGACTGAGCAGCATTGGTACGGCCAACCTGACCGGCTGCACCATCAACGGCAACACGGACACGTCCTCTGGTGCCGGGGTGGGCATCGGCTACGGCAAGGCGACGCTGACCAACTGCACGATCAGCGGCAACTCCGCCCCAACGGGCGGTGGCCTGATCAATTACGCCACGGTGGACCTGATCGACTGCACGATCAGCGGCAATACGGCTTCCGTGGGAGGAGGGATCGCAAACCAGAGCGGCTCCGGCTACACCGCCCTGGCGACGCTGACCGATACGATCGTCGCCGGCAACACAACCCCCGGCGGCGCCGCCAGCGACATCGGCGGCCCCGACCCCGGCGACGTTACCGGCAGTGACGACCTGATCGGAACCGGCGGCTCGGGCGGGATCGGTGGCGAGTGACTCGTCGGGGTCGCCGACCCGGGGCTGGCCCCGCTGGCGAACAACGGCGGGCTCGACGCAGACCATCGCCCTGCTGCCCGGCAGCCCGGCCATCGGCTCCGGGATTGCTGTCAGCGGCATCACGACCGACCAGCGCGGCCTGCCCCGGCCCAGTAGCGGCGCGGTCGATATCGGTGCCTTCGAGACCCAGTCGGTCCCCGACTCCCCGCCGATCGCATCGTACCAGGCCGTGAGCACCACGGTGAACACGGTGCTCAGCGGCCAGGTCTCGGCCACCGACGCCGACAACAACCCCCTGACCTATTCGGTGGTCGCCGCCCCGTTGAACGGGACCCTCGCGCTTCAACCCAATGGCTCGTTCACGTACACTCCGGCCACAGGCTTCTCGGGGCCCGACAGCTTCACCTTCCGGGCCTTCGACGGTATCGCCTACAGCAATGTCCCCACCGTCTCGATCACGGTCTACCCCATGGTCCAGCCGCCGGTGGCGAACAACGACAGCTATTCCACCAATGAGAACACCGCGCTGACCATGCCCGCCCCGGGCGTGCTCGGCAACGACAACGATCCCGACAACAAGGCGCTGACCGCAGTAATCGTCGCCCCGCCCGCCCATGGTTCGCTCACGCTCAACAGCGACGGTTCGTTCTCCTACACCCCGGCGACAAACTTCTCCGGCACGGACAGCTTCACCTACCAGGCCAGCGACGGAACCGCCACGAGCGACACGGCGACCGTGACGCTAACAGTCGTGCAGGTCAGTCAGGCCTCATTCATCCAGAAGGACACGACGACGCAGGGCAACTGGATCGGAGTGTATGGGTCCGACGGCTACGAGATCATCAACAACCCCAGCACCACCCACCCCAACGCGCTCCCCGCGGGCGTGACCATCACTCCGACCGGTGCGACCGCGTATACCTGGGCCAACCCCTCGACCGCGACCCCGGCGCTGCAGGTTCCGGGAGGAACCAGCCGGATCGCCGCCACCTGGTATGCGTCACCGAGCTTCACGGTGGACGTGGACGTGACCAACGGCCAGTCCTACAACCTCGAGCTGTACGTCCTGGACTACAACGGGGGTAACGCCCGCAGCGAGCAGATCCAGTTGAGCAATGCCGGCACGGGGGCCGTGCTGAGCAGCGAGACCGTCTCGAGGTTCTCGAGCGGGACCTACCTGAACTGGACCATATCGGGGAACGTGCTGATCACGATCACGAAAAAGGCCGGTGCCAACGCCGTCCTCAGCGGCCTGTTCTTCGACCCGGCGACAACGTCGAAGTCCACCCCGACGATCACCTGGGCGAACCCGGCGAACATCGTCTACGGCACGGCCCTGAGCAGCACCCAGCTCGATGCGACCGCCAGTGTGCCCGGCACCTTCACCTACACTCCAGCCTTGGGTACGGTCCTCAAAGCGGGCAACGCCCAGACGCTGTCGGTCACCTTCACCCCCACGGATACGACCGATTACTCCACCGCCACCGCCACAGCGCTGATCAACGTCTCGCAGGCAACGCCGACGATCACCTGGGCCAATCCCGCCGCCATTACTTCGGGAACGGCCCTCTCGGGCACGCAACTCGATGCCACGTCCTCCTGGACCGTCGGCGGCGTTAATGGGAGCGTAGCCGGGACCTTCACGTACACGCCGGCCGCGGGCACGGTCCTGGCCGTCGGCAACAACCAGACCCTCTCGGTGAGTTTCACTCCTACGGATACGACCGACTTCACGTCCGCCACCGCCTCGGTGATGATCGACGTCACTGCGGCGGCCACGACGTCGGCAACGTTCCTCAAGGAGGACACGACGACAGAGGGCAACTGGATCGGAGTGTATGGGACCGACGGTTACGAGGTCATCAACAACCCCAGCACCTCCCACCCCAACGCGCTCCCCGCGGGCGTGACCATCACTCCGACCGGTGCGACCACGTATACCTGGGCCAACCCCTCGACGGCGACCCCGGCGCTGGAGGTTCCGGGCGGAGCCAGCCGCATCGCCGCCACCTGGTATGCGTCCACCAGCTTCACGGTGGATGTGGACGTGACCAACGGCCAGTCGTACAACCTCGAGCTGTACGTCCTGGACTATAATGGGGGTAACGCCCGCAGCGAGCAGATCCAGTTGAGCAACGCCGGCACGGGGGCTGTGCTCAGCACCGAGACCGTGTCCGATTTCACGAGCGGTGCCTACCTGAACTGGACGATTTCGGGGAACGTGCTGCTCACGATCACGAAAAAGGCTGGTGCCAACGCCGTGCTCAGCGGCCTGTTCTTGGATCCGGCGCCGACGTCGTCAACCTCGGCGACGTTCCTCAAGACGGACACGACGACGCAGGGCAACTGGATCGGAGTGTATGGGACCGACGGATACGAGGTCATCAACAACCCCAGCACCTCCCACCCCAACGCGATCCCCGCGGGCGTGACCATCACTCCGACCGGTGCGACCACGTATACCTGGGCCAACCCCTCGACGGCGACCCCGGCGCTGGAGGTTCCGGGCGGAGCCAGCCGCATCGCCGCCACCTGGTATGCGTCCACCAGCTTCACGGTGGACGTGGACGTGACCAACGGGCAGTCGTATAACCTCGAGTTGTACTTCCTGGACTACAATGGGGGTAACGCCCGCAGTGAGCAGATCCAGTTAAGCAATGCCGGCACGGGGGTTGTGCTGAGTACCCAGACCGTGTCGAAGTTCACGAGCGGTGCCTACCTGAACTGGACGATCTCGGGGAACGTGCTGCTCACGATCACGAAAACGGCCGGTGCCAACGCCGTGCTCAGCGGCCTGTTCTTCGACCCGACGATCTCGGGGACGGCGGCCTTGGGCCAGCTCGCGGCTGCCGGAACACCGGGTGGTAATCGTGATGTGGCGGCCCTGGCACCTGTCCCGGGTCGATTGCCTCTCGATGCCCCGAGCACTGCACTGCCGGCCGCCGGTGTGGTCAATCCCGCGGGCAACTCCGTGAGTCGTGTCTGGGTACAGGTCGCCGCGAAGACCAATCTGCCGCATGGCGACCTCCTGCTAGCCGCAGCCCGCCGTCCCCCGTGGCGGTCGAACACCGCGGCTCAGCAACTCCGCCTTGGCAACTGGGATGGTTTGCTTCAGCGACTCAGTTGAGGATCCGACGCGGATAGGTCCACCCGTTCACAGGCGAGGGCCTCCGCACGGAGGCCCCCTGGCTTCCGACTTCGATGATCGGATCGCTGGCCTTCGGCACCGCGTGGGCGGCACGGGCCACGAGTAAAGGCTGACGGGTGGCGGCAGAAGAAGACGGAGAGCAGTGGTTGGGGGATCATATGCCTCCTCGGTTGCCATAGGTGTTAACTTAAGGGGCCGGATCACCGAGAAATCGTGGATATGCACGGCGATTCTCCCAGTCTATAGCCAGGATACCGGCTATGGGATTCTGCCCCGAAGGGGCCGAACAAATCAGCCCAGGGCAACGCCCTGGGACCACGAGATCAAACCGAACTCAAGCCCTGAAAGGGCGGCACAAGGCCCCGGAGTTGTTTCGCCCTTTCAGGGCTCAGGTCAACATTCGACCGGATCCCAGGGCGATGCCCTGGGCTGATTTGTGGCTGCCCCTTCGGGACGAAAGACAAAGATACCGGTATTCATGCGACAGTCTCGATTCTCCAGCGGTTTTTCACGGAGTCTGTTCGTTAAGTTAACGCCTATGCCTCGGTTGCGAACTTGCACTCCTCACGTTTTTCAATCCTTTGCGAGACAATCCGCAGGCCGAGTCCGGCAGTACCTTGTCACCGTCCAAGGATTTTGGTTCGATAGACCTCCCTTGTTCGGTGTTGTTCACACTGGACTCAATTCGTTGTTCCATGAAACCTGGAAGGTCACTGCTGACTGAATCAGAAGGATCGTGGCTTGCCCGTCCCCTGGCACGTTGATTCGTCGTCTCAGAAAACCCGTTGAGGCGGGAGCCCAATCCCTCGTGAAGTGGGAGAAAGCCGTGGCGTCCATACTTCAATCTTGACGGACTAAGTGAATATAGGTACAGTATCGTTGTTGGGATGCGAGAAGGTTCAGTGGACGAGCGTTGGGTGGCGTCGAGGGTCGATTCTGCGAGGCGAGGCCCCCCTGTTACGATCGAGGCGCTCAATGGGCCTCACATCTGCACGGGCGTTCGAAAGCAACCCGACAAGACTTCTCTTACACCCTTTCCCGCACGACGGGGACCGATGGCGGTCGCATCCATCATAAGCCAAATTCCGATTCCTGGCACATCCCATGGGGTCAACAACTCAGGGATCGGAAGCGGTCGTGAGGAAATCCCAACGATGGATGGCACGGTCCTTTTTAAGTAGGCCCGACCCGCAAGACCGGGTCATGATGACTCGCCTGGCTTCGCACTATGAGCATTTTCATCCTTTGACGATCGGAGTACGCCATGAGCGGCAACACAAGATGGTTCCGACGGCGGGTTCGAGGAGGGGCGACGGGTTCGAGGAGGGGCGCCGGGCGATGTCACGGCAGGGAACTGGTGGTCGGACGCCATCGGCTCAGGCCGGCAGTGTTCCTGCTGGAAGACCGGCGACTGCTGTCGACGTACACGGTCAACACGACCCAGGATGAGAACGACGCCAACAAGGTCGCTGGCGACCTCTCGCTACGGGAGGCGATCATCGAGTCCAACGCCAACCCCGGTGCGAACACGATCGTCGTACCGGCCGGGACGTACAATCTCACGATCTCCGGAGCGGGTGAGACCGCCGGTCAGACCGGCGACTTGGACATCACCAACAGCGTGACCATCGAGGGCGCCGGAGCGGCCTCGACGATCATCAATGGCAACGGCCTCGACCGAGTCTTCTACATCTTCGGCTCGAGCACGACCGTCCCCTCCGTCAGCATCTCGGGCGTGACCGTGGAGGGCGGACTCTCGCCCAACTCATCGTATTTCGGGCCCGATAACGGCGGCGGGATTGATGTTTCCGATGCGTCGCTGACCATCGACCAGAGCGTGATCCAGGACAACAGCACGGGCAGTGACGGCACCTACGGCGGATACGGCGGCGGCATCGAAGTCAGCGAGGGCACGCTCACGGTCACCAATAGCACGATCACGGGGAACAGCACCGGCAACGGCACTGAAGTGGGTGGCTCCGGAGGCGGTATCGAAGGCTTCCTCTCTACGATCACCATCAACGCTTGCACGATCAGCGACAATACGACCGGTTCTGGCAGCACGAACGGCGGCGGTAACGTGTCGGCCGGCCGGGGCGGCGGGGTCGAATGCGAAGGGTCGTCATCGAACCCGTCGCCCCTGAATATCAGCAACTCCACCATCACCGGCAACATCTCGGGTAACTCGACTTCTCTGGGAGAGGGCGGGGGCATCTACAATTACGTTGGCAGCATCCTGGCGCTCGACAGTTCGACCGTCTCCAACAACACGGCTTCGCTGGTCGGCGGCGGCGTCATGAACGACAATGGGACGACCGACCACATCACCAACTGCACCATCGCCAACAACATCGCGCAGGGCGATGGCGGCGGCTACCTCGGCGGCGGCGGTATCCTCAACACGAGCGGCACCATCAATCTCATCTCCGGCACGACCGTCTCCGGCAACCAGGGCATCAGCACAAGCTCGCCGGACAACGGCGGCGGCGGCATTTTCAACAACGGTCAGATCGGCACAATCGTCAATTCGACCATCGCCAACAATACCACCAACGATGACGGCGGTGGCCTCCTCAATGACGGCAACATTGGCCAGGTCCATCAACGTGACCATCTCCGGCAACACTGCCTCCGCCGGTGGCGGCTTGTTCCATGCTACCTTCAGCAATGAGACCCTGGTCATCGGCGCCCTCACCAACACGATCCTCGCGGGCAATACCGCTTACGTGAACAACACCGGCGACGACCTCGAGGTTCAAGGGCAGATCACCTCGGCGACCTACGACCTGGTGCAGGACCACACCGGCAATACCTTGACCAATGGCACGAACGGGAACATTGTCGGCCTGGCCGCCCAGCTCGGGGCGCTGGCCAATAACGGCGGGCCGACCGCGACGATGGCGCTGCTGTACGGCAGCCCGGCGATCGACGCCGGCACGAACGTCGCGCACCGACCACCGACCAGCGCGGCCTGCCCCGGCCCGTCAACGGCGTCACCGACATCGGCGCTCTTCGAGGTGCAAGGTCCCCCTTCCCAACCGCCGGTCGCATCGAATCAGAGCATTAGCGCGCACGAGAACATCGCCCGCAACGGCCAGGTCACGGCCATCGACCCCGCCGGCATCCTCATGGCCTACTCCGTGGTCGCCATCCCGACGCACGGCAGTCTCACCCTCCAGGCCGATGGCTTGTTCACCTACTCCCCGTATACCAATTATTCCGGGCCCGACAGCTTCACCTTCCAGGCCTTCGATGGCGTGGCATACAGCAACGTCGCCACGGTCTCGATCAACGTCAACACGACGGACCAGCCTCCGGTGGCCAACAACGATAGCTATACGACGAGCGAGAACACGGGGCTGACGGTCTCGGGAGCGTTACCATCCCCCGCGCACTCCTGCGCTACCGGTTCGATGAGGCCGGCTCGGGGACGACCCCGGCCCTCGATAGCGGCTCATATCCGGCCGCTAACGGCTCGTTCGTGGGTGCGGCGACGCGGACGGCCAGCACACCGCAAGGTGCGTCAACCGGCGCGCTCGACTTGACGGGCGGCCAGGGCTATGTCTCCTCGGGCGGCGGCGTCAACAAGATTGAGGGCCTGAGCGCGATGACCCTCACCACCTGGATCAACCTCCGCGCCGTCCCGGCCGACCAGTCGGTCTTGTTGAGCGACAACCCGTATTACGCCACCGCCCCCGCGGGCGACGGCGGATGGGAGCTCCGACTCACCAAGCCATTCAGCAACAACAACCCCCTGTCCGCCTCGAACTTCTCCCTCGAGTTCGAGGTCTATCAGGATTACGCAACCTACGCGAATTCCCAGGCCGTGCTCTCCTCGGCGGCTGAATGCCAGCAGCCAGTGGATCTTCGTGGCGGTGACCTTCGACGCCAACAAGGTGTTGAACTACTACGTCGGCAACGCGACCAGCGCGGTCGCGAATGCCGGCACGGCCACGTATTCCTACAGCCTGGGCACCAACTCGGCGCCGTTCGAGATCGGTGCCACTACCTTCGACCAGAATACCAACCACACTCCGCCTGCCTGGATGGACGACGTTCGCGTCTACGGGTCGGCACTCGCCGCCGGTCAGCTCGACCAGGTCCGCAAGCAGGCCTTATTCCCGGCGTGCTGGCCAACGACACCGACCCCGAAGGCGACCCCTTGACCGCCTTAGTCATCGCGAAGCCGGCGCACGGCACGCTGACCTTCAACGCGGACGGCACCTTCAGCTACACTCCAGCGCAGAACTTCTACGGCACAGACACTTTCACTTACCAGGCCAACGACGGCCAGCTCAACAGCAATGTGGCCACGGTAACCATAACGGTCACCCAGGTGATCCAGCCACCAGTCGCGAACAACGACAGCTATTCGACCAGTGAGAACGCCACGCTGACAATCCCGGCCCCGGGCGTGCTGGGCAACGACACCGATCCCAACGGTGATTCGCTGTCGGCGGTTCTTGTCTCCAAACCGTCGAATGGCTCGCTCACGCTCAACAGTAACGGGTCGTTCTCCTACACTCCGGCGACGAATTTCTACGGCACCGATACCTTCACCTACCAGGCCACCGACGGATTGGCAACGAGTGGCACGGCGACCGTGACGCTCACGGTCGGGCAGGTCAGTCAGGCTTCCTTCATCCAGAAGGACACGATCACCGAGGGCAACTGGATCGGAGTGTATGGGACCGACGGATACGAGATCATCAACAACCCCAGCACCTCCAACCCCAACGCGATCCCTGCGGGCGTGACCATCACTCCGACCGGTGCCACCGCGTATACCTGGGCCAACCCCTCGACCGCGACCCCGGCGCTGGAGGTTCCGGGCGGAGCCAGCCGCATCGCCGCCACCTGGTATGCGTCCACCAGCTTCACGGTGGACGTGGACGTGACCAACGGGCAGTCGTACAACCTGGAGCTGTACGTCCTGGACTACAATGGTGGTAACGCCCGCAGCGAGCAGATCCAGTTGAGCAACGCCGGCACGGGGGCCGTGCTGAGCACCCAGACCGTGTCGAAGTTCACGAGCGGTGCCTACCTGAACTGGACGATTTCGGGGAACGTGCTGCTCACGATCACGAAAACGGCCGGTGCCAACGCCGTGCTCAGCGGCCTGTTCTTCGACCCGACGACATCGAAGTCCACACCGACGATTACCTGGGCCAACCCGGCGAACATCGTCTACGGCACGGCACTGGGCAGCACCCAGCTCGACGCGACCGCCAGTGTGCCCGGCACCTTCACCTACACGCCGGCCGCGGGCACCGTCCTCAAGGCGGGCAACGCTCAGACGCTGTCGGTTATGTTCACGCCCACCGATACCACCGATTACTCCACCACCACCGCCACAGCAGTCATCAACGTCCTGCAGGCGAACCCGACGATCGCCTGGGCCAACCCCGCCCCCATTACCTCCGGCACGGCCCTCTCGGGCACGCAACTCGATGCCACGTCCTCCTGGACGGTGGGCGGCGTTAATGGGAGCGTGGCGGGGACCTTCACCTACACGCCGGCCGCGGGCACTGTCCTGGCCATCGGAAACAATCAGACCCTCTCGGTGAGTTTCACGCCCACGGACACGACCGACTTCACGTCTGCAACCGCCTCGGTGACGATCAACGTCACGGCAGCGGCCACGACGTCGGCAACGTTCCTCAAGGAGGACACGACGACAGAGGGCAACTGGATCGGAGTGTATGGGACCGACGGTTACGAGGTCATCAACAACCCCAGCACCTCCCACCCAACGCGCTCCCCGCGGGCGTGACCATCACTCCGACCGGTGCGACCACGTATACCTGGGCCAACCCCTCGACCGCGACCCCGGCGCTGGAGGTTCCGGGCGGAGCCAGCCGCATCGCCGCCACCTGGTATGCGTCCACCAGCTTCACGGTGGACGTGGACGTGACCAACGGGCAGTCGTACAACCTGGAGCTGTACGTCCTGGACTACAATGGGGGTAACGCCCGTAGCGAGCAGATCCAACTGAGCAACGCTGGCACGGGGATTGTGCTGAGCACCGAGACCGTGTCGAGTTTCTCGAACGGCGCCTACTTGAACTGGACGATCTCGGGGAACGTGCTGATCACGATCACGAAGACGGCCGGTGCCAACGCCGTGCTCAGCGGGCTGTTCTTGGATCCGGCGCCGACGTCGCCGACCTCGGCGACGTTCCTCGAGACGGACACGACGACGCAGGGCAACTGGATCGGAGTGTATGGGACTGACGGCTACGAGATCATCAACAACCCCAGCACCACCCACCCCAACGCGATCCCCGCGGGCGTGACCGTCACTCCGACCGGTGCGACCGCGTATACCTGGGCCAACCCCTCGACCGCGACCCCGGCGGCTGGAGGTTCCGGGCGGAGCCAGCCGGATCGCCGCCTGCTGGTATGCCTCCACCAGCTTCACGGTGGACGTGGACGTGACCAACGGGCAGTCGTATAACCTCGAGTTGTACTTCCTGGACTACAATGGGGGTAACGCCCGCAGTGAGCAGATCCAGTTGAGCAATGCCGGCACGGGGGTTGTGCTGAGTACCCAGACCGTGTCGAAGTTCACGAGCGGGGCCTACCTGAACTGGACGATCTCGGGGAACGTGCTGCTCACGATCACGAAAACGGCCGGTGCCAACGCCGTGCTCAGCGGCCTGTTCTTCGACCCGACGATCTCGGGGACGGCGGCCTTGGGCCAGCTCGCGGCTGCCGGAACACCGGGTGGTAATCGTGATGTGGCGGGCCTGGCACCCGTCTCAAGTCCGTTGCCTCTCGATGCCCCGAGCACTGCATCGCCAGTCGCCGGTGTGGTCGATCCCGCGGGCAACTCCGTGAGTCGTGTCTGGGTCCAGGTCGCCGCGAAGACCAATCTGCCGCATGGCGACCTCCTGCTAGCCGCAGCCCGTCGTCCCTTGCGGCGGCCGAACACCGCGGCTCAGCAACCCCGCCTTGGCAACTGGGATGACTTGCTTCAGTGACTCAGTTGAAAATCCGACGCGGATAAGTCCACCCGTTCGCGGGCGCGGGACTCCGCCGCCGAGGCCCCCTGCCCTCCGGCTTCGAGGACTGGATCGCCGGTCTTCGGCACCGTGTTGGCCGCGGTCAGTGAGGACGACGACCGATCGGTTCATGTCGATCAGCCGGCGCGTTGGGGGACGGAGGAGCCGTTCTTACGCCGGGAAGAAAGTCAGGGCGGGCAGCTTGACCTTCGTGCGATTCTTTGTTGTCAAAGTAAGAGATCTCGACGGATGGCTCGCGAGACGAGGGACATTTTGCTGAATAAGGGTGGAGAGCTCACCCTTGACGATGATGCCCATCGCGACGAGCATAGAGGCGATGAATAACCAGGACAAGCGGATCGTCGAGCCCGTCACGAAATAGAGGCAGAACAGACTGTACAATCCTGCCATGAGGATGACTGGGAGGTAGCGAGGCTTGTTTCTCTGGGCGGCCCTGTGATGACCAGAACGGACCTGATGCTGCACCAGGTGGCAATTCATGGGAGTCCTTACGATTATGATGCCCCTCTCCAACTATTGCGTCTCGCAAGCCCTTCCCGACGAGTATCAGGAATTGATCCGTCAATTCCGGGATGCCTTGAATACTTATGAGGCCAATGAGAAAGGAGAGGAATACGTCCGGATGTTCCGAGAAGATAGGCAGCCCGCCAAGATGGCGCGGTTCATGGAGCTCATGCAGGACGAGCAAGCCGGTGATCCCCAGATCGTTGACGCCTTGGTATGGGTCAGCAAGATGTCGTCAACGTGGGGTTCGAGGGAGCCATTGATGAGCACGGTCGGAGATCGGGCGAGGAGGTTGCTCATCCGCCATCACATCAAGGAGCGGAGGATCGGGCTGGCGATCTCGGGGATGATGTTCCTCGACGCCGGCTCGCAGGCCGCCGAGGCCCTTTTCCGCGAAGCTATGGTAAAGAGCCCGCATCGCGAGGTCCGAGGGCGATCCTGCTACTGGCTCGCGATGTACCTCAAGAATCAGGCGGAACGTATCTATGACTTGAGGCAGCCTCCGGATGAGTTCAATCTCCATCTGCGGTTCGAGAAGCGGTGGGGCAAAGACGCCGTGGAGAGGCTCAAGTCAACTGATCCTGGCAAGTTGTTCGAGGAAGCCGAAGGGCTCTTCGCGCGGCTATCGAGGCATATGCCGACATCCTGACCTTCGGCTGGAAGAAGGACGACAGTCCTCTGGGCGGCGAGGCCAGGAAAGAATTGCACGAAGTCCGCGACCTTGCTGTCGGAAGGGTCGCCCCCGAGATCGTCGGGGAGGATTCGGAAGGGAATGCGTTCCGGTTAGGCGACTTCCGTGGCAAGGTCGTTCTTCTTACGTTCTCGGCGAATTGGTGCGGCTATTGCCAGGCGATGTACCCCCAGGAGCGGGGCTTGGTCGAGCGCCTGGATGAGAATCGATTTGTGATCCTCAGCGTCAACACCGATCCGGATCGGGACACTTTGAGCAAGTTGTTGAAGGACGGCGAGATTACCTGGCGGTGCTGGTGGGATGGCCCCAAACGGCCAATCTGTAAGGAATGGAACGTCACTGCCTTCCCCACGATCTACGTGATCGATTCCGCCGGGGTGATTCGCTACAAGAATGTTCGGGGCCGCGCGTTGGATGAGGCGGTGGAATCCCTCCTGGTTGAGAAAACGCTGCAATGAATGCTGCTTGGCCGCTGTTGCTGAGAGTTGCATAGAGAAGTCAATCTATGAGCCGAGAGCTGGCAAGCACAGAGGCCTGCCCCATCGGGAAAAACCGACACTTCTCGCCGACGGCCACAGCGACGTCAGTTCGGTTGCTCCTCTGAGGTCCGGCGCGGGATGAACACGTTGCGGACCCAATCACGGATTTCGCCGCGCCTAGCGGAGTTCTCTTCTGACCTCCAGAAGTTCTTGCCCGAACAGGTCGTC
>CAWJGW010000074.1:0-100817 GCA_963842405.1 uncultured Isosphaeraceae bacterium
TCCGAATCGGCCAGACATCGTGCCGAGCCTCTGGGAACAGACGGAAGGATCCGGAGGCCGTCAAATGGTTGACCCATTTCTCAAGCAATGGCTGGTGTCGTGGCGTTCGACTTCAAACCCAGGACTAACCGTCCAATGAGTCAATTGGCAGAGTCCTGACTTTCTCTAAAAACTGCTCTGACAACAGCGATCATGCACGCACAGATCGTCATTTTCATGGGCTGGTTGCAACCAAGGCTGCATGACACGTTCATTCCATCGATTTCTTGCTCTTCGGAATGCGCGGCTGGCTTTGTTCCATTGATTTCCACCCGGACGACTGACGACCTTACAGTCCATGGCCTATACAATCCATACATTCAGCCAAATCGTGGCGTCGTTTCGTCGGATTCGCGTTCATGGGACATCACGGTTGGCTTCGTTCGGTCGATTTCGACAGGGATCGTCCCAAACTGGCAGAATTCGTCCTTTTGGCAGTTTGACACTTGAGTCAGGCGCCTGACTCTGATTTCGCTCGTGTCGCCACACTTCGGCGCCGAACTCTCGGCGCCGAAGTGTCGAGTTCGGAAAAGGGTGTTTGGGACGATCCCGGCCGCCATCGATTACTGGACGACTTGCCGACATAATCATCCATACAATCGATACAATTCTCATAATCGTGGCTTCATTTTATCGATTTCGGGTTCTTGGAACGCCATTGTTGGCTTCGTTCGCTCGATTTCGCCATCGATTGCTGGACGACTCGCCGGCATAATCAGCCATGCAATCGATACAATTCTCATAATCGTGGCTTCGTTTTATCGATTTCGGGTTCTTGGAACGTCACACTCAAGAATGTGGACGGTCGCAAGCGGCATATTGTCGTAGACAGCATGGGCTTGCTGCTGGCGGTCCTGGTGACCGCCGCCGACGTCGATGACGCCAAGGCGGCGGCCCAGTTGTTCGCCCGGCTGGAGGGCCAGCCGATGGGCAAGGTCCGGCGGATGTACGCGGACAACAAGTATCACAACTATGCCCTCTACGAGTGGGTGGAGACCAACGCCGACTGGGAGCTGGTGATCGTGCGGAAGCCCGCGGGGAGCGACGGTTGGGTCAAGCTGCCGATCCGCTGGACGGTGGAACGGACGTTCGCCTGGCTGACGCGATGCCGGCGGCTGAGCCTGGACCGGGAGAAGAGCGTGCGATCGTCTGAGGCATTCGTCAAGTTGGCCATGATCCAGATGATGCTCAATCGGCTTGAGCCGAAGGGGATGGAGGCCGAGTTCCACTACCGGGTGGCTTCATAAATCCACTTATGGGACAGTCACTGAGTCCGACAAAGAAATGGAAGAACGCCATTCGAGGCACGATTCTGATGTGCGTCGTCTGGGTGCATCCCCACATGCCTTCGGTCGCGGAACCGAACATAATAGTTATTATAATACATGAAAATACTCATAAAAATCAGTATAACCGTAACGCTGGATGAACGGCGCTCGAACACGCTTCCAACCTTCTCGAAGGTCAGACCACGCGGGTTTCCGCCTCGTGTGAGTGCTTCGCCGGTCGAATCACTATCTCCACGTCCCGACCCAGGGCGTTCAAGAACCGAAACAGCCGGTCGGTTGAGAACCCGTCGAGCTTGCCCCGAAGCAGTGCCGACGCCTTCGGTTGGTCGATTCCTAAAAGCTTCGCCGCCCGGACCTGCGTGAGCTTCCGCTCGGCGATGATATCGACGATGCGTTGCACGAGCTCCGCTTTCGCCAGGAGCTCTTCCGAATTCTTGAGTCCCAGGTCGGCGAACACGTTCCCGCTCGACGGCTCAATCGGAACCGCCTTCTCGCCTTTCTTCTTCAGCTCTTCTTTCCTCATGGTGTTCCTCTGCTGCCTTTAGCCGGTGCCGGATGAGGTTCATCTCGGCCACCGGCGTCTTGATGCCCTTCTTCGACTTCTTCTGGAAGGCGTGGAGCACGTAGACGGCACCTGCGAACTTCACCGTTATAGACGGCCCGGTACGTGCTCCCGTCGTGGTCCTCGACCACCTCGAGCACCCCCGCCCCACCGAAGCCCTTCAAGACCTTCGCGTCGCGGTGCTTGCGGCCAAGCTGGGCCTGCCAGAGGGCAAAGCCCATCGAATGGCTGACCTCCTCCGGGAATTCTCGCAAGTCATCCCGGCTGGAGCCTATCCAGAAGAGGGGCTTTGATTCCTCGGTTCTCGCCGGTGCTCATGATATGCCAAGTCTGGCATATTCAGGCCCGGCTTGCAAGGGGTCTCTTCGGGGGTCGCTTAGCCCCGAGCCTGGCCGCAGTTTCCCCGCGGGCCGCACGCTCGGTAAATCGCGATTGATTGGGGATTTGACTGGGGTCGAATCGTAGGTCATAAAGGGGATTACGACCTACCAATTCGTTGACTACCCGGAGTGAAGCCGTGCCAGGACTGCTAGCCGATGCCGCGGGTTGCTCTCCCCACTCCCTGGACCTCCCCGATGCCGAGGTCTTCTTCTACCCGGCCTTTTTCTCTTCCTCTCAAGCGGACCGGCTCCTCGAAGAGCTGCGAGACACGACGGACTGGCGACAGGAGTCCTTCAAGCTTTACGGGAAGGAGGTCAGGTTCCCGCGCTTGACCGCCTGGTACGGCGACGAGGGGAGCAGCTACGTCTACTCCGGGATCAGGAACGTGCCGTTGCCGTGGACACCGGCCATCTTGGAGGTCAAGCGGGCCGTGGAGCCTCCCTCCGGCGTCGTGTTCAACAGCGTCCTCTTGAACCGCTATCGCACTGGCAAAGACAGCGTCTCGTGGCATGCCGACAACGAGCCCGAATTTGGCGTGAACCCCGTCATCGCCTCGGCCAGCTTCGGGGGCACCAGGACCTTTCAACTCAGGCACAAGAAGCAGAAGGAATTGAAGGCGAGCGTCGAGCTCACCCACGGGAGCCTCCTCATCATGCGCGGCGGCACCCAGGCCAATTGGCTGCACCAGATCCCGAAGACGGCGAAGCCAGTCGAGGAACGACTGAACCTCACGTTTCGGGCGATCGTCGCCCCACGCATGTAGGTCTCACGGCCTCTCAAGATCATTCGACATCGAACAGCGTCAGTTGGCGAGGTGACTCGGGCCATGCGACGAACTCTCGACCCTTGACCACTCGCCAGAAGCGCCCCGGCCCCAGGCCGGTGCGAGCCCGCACGCGGACCGCCTCGTGCTCGCTCAATGCCGCCAGGAATTCGGCCTTTTTCGCCCCCATCGCCCGGGGCACGAGCTTGGAATACTCCTTGCCCAGCATCCGGCGCAATCGCCGCCGCTGCTCGAACCGCCTTTGGTACGGAGCGGTTGCCTTGAACGCATAGGCGACGCGGGACGGGTGGACCGGGTCCCGGGTTTCGAGCGGCCGGACCCCGAGGAACTCTCCCCATGCTTTGTGCCTAGCGGCACAGAGCGATTCGCCCAGCCGACCGAGGACGACGGCATGCTGGAACTCGACCCAAACGATGGGGCTGGCCTCGAGGGAGGTCCGGGACCATCCGGGGCGCCGGTTGGTGAGATAGCCGCTGACATATTCGTTGTCCAGGCAGGTGGCCACACAGCGGGCGAAGTGTTCCCGCACGGCGGGGGCGACCCAAGTCTGGCCCAGTGACGCACCGTGCCAGATTCGGGCCAGGAGCCCGTCGCGGGAGAGTCTCGCCTTGGTTTCGACGGCGACATGCCTGGTCCGCTTATCACAGGCTGCGACCAGCCGCGCGTGCCGACGGACGACCTCGGGGCTCGATGCATCCTTGTAACCGGCCAAACGCCCGTCATTGCCCGGTGCGGCGGGAAGCCGTTCCGCGTCAGGTCCGCGTCGGGGAACTCCCGTGGTTGGTCCGCCTCTGGCCTGGTGCGTGTGTCATCCTCGGGGAGAAACTTTATCATGTCTCACCCCGCGGGCAAGCACCCGCTTCACGCCGACTTGGACGACCGACGGGCGGCTTGGAATGGCCCCCGAGAAAATCCCCGATTGCGCCTGTTGGGTTGCCCGCTCTCTGGCACGGTTTCATTGCCGATAAATGGCACGGTGTTCGCCCTTTGTCTTCCACCTCGAAGACGGCACTCCGGAACCGGTCACACACTATTCCGTCCGCTGCTCAATTCCGAGCTAAAAACGCCACGTCCCGATGCCATCCCAAACGGCGTCGAACTCCCGTGCGATAATTGACCCCAGCCCGAGGGTATTCACAACCTTCTTCGCCACCTTCACCATCAACACTTGGCCGCCAAGATCATTCAAGACCGCGCCGATCTCCTTGACCTGAATGTTTTGATTATCCGCGTCGAACTGCGCCAGTGTTTCCGGACTGAGCGCCGGAAGCCCTGTTCCTCGCGCGTTGAGTTCCATTCCTCGAGCCTGTCCGCACCCAGCGTCATAAACCCGACCTTGCAGTAAATCTCGACAAGTGCTCGATCTCCGGCCGAGCCGCCGTTGACATCTGGTACCCCCGGCTTATTCCAGTCTTCGCGCCCATTGCCAGCCACGCCCCGTTTCCGTTCGCTGTCGGTCAGGAAGCGGCCGGGCACCTGTGCGACCCTCAGCGGGGTGGTCGGCAAAATCTAGATGGCGCCTCCTTCGGCGGTCGATAAAGCTCGCATAACCGGTTTTATCGTCAGACAACCAGACCCAAAAAATCGAGGGCAGGAGCCCCGATTTTTCTTGGCCCGATTCGGCCCTCTTGGCCGTCACCCCCGGACGTGCTATGACGGCACCATGAAAGCATTCGTTTGCGAAGTCGATTCCTTCGGGCTCCGTCGGCTCCTCCCGGAAGACTTGATCTCCAGGGACGAGTTACGTCGCCTGGCCCACGGCCTCCTCCAGTGTCCGACCACGCTCTTCTGGACGTTGCTCGCTGATGATGATGCCGATGACCTCCAAGCGGATATCGGTGCCGGTCGCTACGCCGAGGCTTGCGGCTTACTCCTGAACCGGGCCGTCGAGATCATCACACTTGGTGCCGCCGCCCTCGGGACCTGAAGAGCACGCTAGGATTCTGAATGCCAACTCGGGCCGGAGCCCAGGACTCATGACCGCCACCTACGTCGCGTTCGAGGACTGACCCGCTGACAGCACGGGTGACATTGGCCGGTTTTGGGCCTACTTGGGGCATCACGACCGATAATCCGTACTTAGGTTCGGTTGGGCGAATCCTCACAGGCTGTGAGTTGCGCGGTGTGAGATCGGACAATCCCTCACGGCCCGGCGACCTGAGCGGTGACGTCCCGCCGGTCGCCGTTCTCCAGTATGGCCACGTCCCCGAGGAGCCTTGACCGCAGTCTCTTGCCGATCTCTGGGTGATGGATCTCCGAGCAGTGGCGGCCGAGAGTCCCCACCGACTCTCGTGCGACGGAGCCGTGCGCGGGGTCGCCCTTTCGGATGAGCCCGAAAATAGGACGGATCCTGGCGCAATCCTCGGGGCTGGATTGACATCCCGCCGTGGGCGGCAGCCAGTTACGGGAGATGTGCTGCCCAAGGTAGCGTCCGGGCTGGGAGCTGCGGCAGAAAACCGACCATCCGCGCCGGTATCAGGTGTAGGTAGAAAACGTGATGTGGGCGCGGAGGCTGGGCTCATCCTGTGGGGAGGTGGCATCATGCGTGATGGGAGCGACTATCGTTGGCGGGTCCAACACCGTAGCAGCATGGCTGACGGACCGGCGCGAGACGGTCGGTGCGCAGAGGGGCCGCTCAACCCCGGCCGCCTCGACCTCGCGGAGGCCGCCCGGGTTCAGCGATCGTTCCTTCCGGCGGGATCCATCGGCTCCGATGAGTTCGAAGTCGCCTGGCACTACCGCCCTATCGGTGCGATCGGCGGCGACTTGTTGGACGTCGTCCACCTGAGCGACAACCGGTTGCTCTTGTTCATCGCCGACGCGGCTGGTCACGGTGTCCAGGCAGCTCTGATCGCGGCGGCGGCCAAGGCGATTTTGCACGCCTACCGGAACCGAGTGTCCACCCTGGGTCCCGCCAGGCTCTTGGCGCGGCTGAACACCCATCTGGAGGGTCTCCTCGACGGAACCTTCATCACCGCCGCGGCCTGCCTGCTCGACCCTCGGTCGGGCCTGATGCGGTACGCGCTTGCGGGGCACCCTCCAGTCCTGGTCGCCGATCGATCCGGGGTGACGCCGCTCGCGCGTGGCGGGCTGCCGCTCGGCATCCAAGGCGATTCGGGCTACCTGGAAGGGCAGATCGACCTCCTCCCCGATGCATTGGTCCTGCTCTACACTGACGGGGTGACCGAGGCCCGATCGGTTGACGGTCGAGAATTCGGTGCCTCCTCGCTGATCGAGGCGCTGTGCGCCGCCTGGCCGTCCGACGTGGCCGGCGTCCTCCGCTCGATCCTCGCCGAGGTGGACGGGTTCCGGAGGGCCGGCCCCTGGCTGACGACATCGCGCTCGTGGCCGCCCGTCACCTGGGAGCCTCGAGCGGTGCAGCCTGATGGGCACTCTGACCGGGGCGCGGATGAGGAGGCCGTCAGATTCCGCTCCCCGCGGCCATCTCCCACGAGCCGGACCATCCTGCCGGCGCTGGTTCGAGGTCCGGCGTGCCGAAGCTCATCGTCAGCTCGCTCAGGGGCTCGATCGCGGCGGCGATACAGATCCCGTTGACCCTGAGCCTCCGATCTTGACCCAGGTCAGCCGCCCCGATGAGGTCGATCCGGTAGGGGGCGACGAATCGGGCCACGGAGGGACCGTTCATCTCTCCCTGGAGCCCATCAGCCAGGATGGCCGGCATAGCGACCCAGCCCTGCTCTTCCAGGTAACCCAGAGCGGCGCGGGCGGCCCCGTCGCGCACCAGGGCGATGATGCTGGAGGACGACCCGGCGCCAGGAGGCTTCCAGGCGAGCAAGTCGTGGCCGAGCGCCGCCCCGAGGCCGGCAGCGATGCGGCCGACCTCATCGTTGATCAGGCGGCCTTGGGTCCAGGCATCGAAGATGGTGACGTAGCGGCGGACGGCCAGCGCGAGTCGGCCGAGGTCGCCCCGAAGGACGGCGTCGGACGCCTGAAGTGCCAGGGCGCTGATTCGGGCCACGAAGTCCCCGGCCCGCCGATGGGTGAAGAGGGCCTCCAGCAGACCGGGGACGTGATCGGCGCAGCCCGGCGGGGTCAGCGGCGACGATCACGTGCGAGTGGAACCAGTCGGCGTTGCAGGCGATGGGCCGGTGCCCGATCGCCCCTGTGGCTGCTGTGTGAACTTCGAGGAGGCGCCCGTGCACGATCGACGTGACGTCCTGCCCCGCGATCGCATTCCCTCCCGCCTTCGCCCGTTCGGATCGGAGAGCCAGATCGATGACGCTCACCCCGATCGGGCAGCCGCCCGAGCTCGAGAAAGAGCTGGGCCGCGGACTCCAGGACGGCCCGGTTACTGGAAGCAGAGAATCCGAGGCCGTGAGGTCCACGCCAGTGATAGGTTTCCGTCGTGGTCCAGGCAGGTGTCGTCATGAATGTCGCAACCATGGCTGTGGAATCTCCGAAACGAGGAGGCCGGTGGTACGGCGACGGACGCCGAACCTCACAAGACCCCTCCCTTGAGCAGGTAATAGCTCTCACCGCACGGGCGCCCGATCTCCATCCCCCGTACGGCCGCCAGGAGCTTGACACCTCGTACACTGATGGGATGGTAGCGACCTCGGCCCTCGGACTGAGAACGATGGGCCGTCAGCGCCTCGAGTTTGGCCCGCATCGCCTCACCGGTGATGTCGAACGTCAGCCGTCCCAGGCGGGTCATCTCGTCACATGCTTCGGACAGGATGTAGGGATACTCCCAGGTCCCGGCGAACCGGAGGGTCCGCGCCGCCCCGGTCCGGAGGACGGCCCGGCCGGCCAGGTAGATTTGCTCGTGGTCCTGGTGGTGCGAGGGACAGGGCAGCATCAGGGCCGAGGCCCCGGTGGTCTGGATCAGCCCCTCCAGCCAGCCAATGATCTCGGCCCTGGGGATCGTATCCAGCCGGGCGTCTTCCCCCCGGAAGGTATGGAGTCGGTCCTCCCGAACGCCGAGGATCCGGGCCGAAGTTCGGAACTCGTCCTGCCGTTCTGCGGCCCGCACGATTCGACGGGCGTGCGCCTGGTAGAGGTCGCGTGCGGTCGTCGCGAGTGCCAGATGGACGGTGCACCCGAGCGACGTCAGCCGATGGATCAAGCCCCCGCCGAAAACCTCATCGTCGGCGTGAGGGGCCACATAGAGCAAGTTCTCGAGCCCGGGCAGGGGCCGTCGCCGTCGTTGGCTCGATGTTCGACCATTCCTACAAATGTGGGAGTCGATGTGACTGGCGATGGTCATGATCGGATACTCCCTCGGTTGCCGCCGGTGATGTCTCATCCGGACCTCGGACCGCTGTCTATCTCTTACTTACTGCCGGACCGATCGTTTTTTTCAACGATGGCAAACCGAACCGGACGCATCGTAGAAAAAACGGTGCTGTCGGACCGTATTCCTCGAGGCAGGTTCTCGGATTTTTTCGTACCTGGAAGAGATCGGTGAATCTCGATGTCTGGGATGTCCGGAGACTCATCAAATGGCTGACAACCGTTCTGCCGAAGTGCCCATCGTGCCGATCAAGACCATCCTTACGGAGACCGGCGGTTTCCTGAAGACAGGCTTCACACATAGCCTCAACCCGTACCTGGGTTGTGCCTTCGCCGGTGCCCTCTGCGGTACGTTTTGCTATGCGCAACACAACTGGTGGATCACACGGGGCCGGCCCTGGGGTCTCTACGGGGCCAAGCGTGACGTCCGGGAGGCCTACCGGCGCGAATACGATCGCCTCAAGCGACCGCGCCACGGTGAACCCCGGGCCCTCAAGGTTTTCATGAGCAGCAGCACCGACCCTTACGTTCCCCAGGAACGGAGGCTCCTGCTGACCCGCACGCTGCTGGCGGAGATGGTGGACCGCCCGCCCGATGTCCTGGTGATCCAGAGCCACAACACGCTCATCGGCCGTGACCGCGACTTGATCGTCCAGATCGGCGCCCGGTGCGAGCTCTGGGTCTCGCTGACGGTGGAGACCGACATGGAGCGACTGCCGGGATTCCCGCCCCATGCCAGCTCGCCGGCTCGCCGGGTGGACACCCTCCGGACCTTCCGCGAGCAGGGCGTCCGGACCCAGGCCGCCATCAGCCCTCTGCTCCCCCTGGCCGACCCCCAGGAGTTTGCAAGGCGCTGGACCGAGCCTGCGACCGCGTCATCGTCAACCACTACTTGATCGGTGATGGATCCAAGAATGGCCTGCGGACTCAGCGGACGGACTTCGTCCACCGCCTGGAGCAGGCCGGGTTCGCCGAATGGACCAGGCTGGAGAAGCTCTGGGAAGTCCGGGACGTGATGTCCGGAATCCTGGGACCGGATCGCGTCCTGGTCAGTTGCGCCGGATTCAACACCGTGGGCTCGGCTGGCGGACCGGCTGAGCAAATGGGTGTCGTATAGCGGGGATCAAGGGTGGGATAGACCGTTGCAGGTCGATGGCAGAGCGGGCCCCGGCTTCGCATACAGCAGCTCACAGTACCGATGGACCGTGTCGTTCCAGAGAAACCGGGCCTGGCTGGCCTGGGTGCTGAATCTGATCCAGGTCCCGCGATCCTGGAGCGGCCATGTGGACGGCCTGGTGGCAGGCCTCCACGAACCGGTCGGCCTGGTCCTGGGGGGTGCCGCCTGAGAACACGATCCCATCGACTCCCTGCCGAATCGTGTCGTTCAATCCTCCGACCGCGTGTGCCACGCACGGCTGGCCATCGCAGAGCGCGAGCATCTGCGTGATCCCGCACGGCTTCAAAGCGCTTTACGATTGGGTTGCGCACGCAATGCCCGCAGGGATGTGTGGTCGTTCCAGCGGCCTGAAGGGCCGCCGGAGCCCAGCCCGGGGTGCAACCCCGGGACTCCGTCGCAGGCTCCTGGCATCGCACCCTGAAAGGGTGCCGGAGACGGGCCCCGCCGAGTCCTGCGGCCTTTGAGGCCGCGGAGTCTCGGAGCGTCGGCCAGTCCCCGGGGTTGCACCCCGGGCTGGGTTCCTTGCGGCCCTTCAGGCCGCCGGAGAGACCGCACATCACCACGGTGGGTCGCGTGGTCCGTCCAAGCGTGAAGCGCTCTAGGTGTGGGTTCAGGCGTGAACATCGAGGTCGCCGAGGAGGTGTTCCTCCTGGTGATCCTGGCTGTTCACGATTCCAGTGACATGCCCTTGCTCATCCAGGGACAGGGCTTTCGTACCGTCGTTCTGGATTCGTCTGAACATTCCCAATAACTGACGGGCGAGCTCGGCGCCAGAGGCTCTAATCGAGTGCAAGCGTTCATTACATCGTCTCCGTTCGATTCTCTGAGGCTCGTGATCGGCCCCACGGCTGGTGCCTTCCACTATTCTCTACGCCCCGGTTTGGCGGTTTTTTCTGTCACTCTCCGCCAGCGACTTCGGTGCGATCTTCTTGAAGCAACTTCTGGAACTCCCGCTCGAAGCTCAGCAGGGTCGCGGCCGACGCCGGGCGGGTCGCGATATCCGCGAACCGTCCCTGGGCGTCAACGTCCGGGCGGCCCAGGAGGATCGCCGACCGCGCGACCTCGGCCCCGTCAAGCAGGACCCGGGCGATCAGCCGGGAACTGCCGGGCGACGAAGCACACCAGGTCAAGCGAAATGCGTACGACCAACATCCTCCCGTCGCGTCTTCCAGGGGTTTCTGAAACCGGTCCCGCAACCGGTCGCCTCGCCAGAGTTCCACCGTCAGGTCAGCACCTGCTCGGAGTCGAGGATGGGGTCGATCGGCTGTCAACTCGACCAGCAGGACGAACTCATCACCTGGGTCGGCGAGCAGGATTCCCCGAGGCCATCAGGGCTCACGCGGTAGATGCCGCACGCGACGCGCAGCGTCGTTGGGTCAGGGCTCGGGTGCGGATTGGTCGTGGAGATCGTCATGCAAGAGGTCCAGAAACTGCTCGGGCGTGGCAAGGTCCCGGCCCGTTCCGCAGAGGAGACAGTCCGCTCGCCGTCGGATCGGAATGAAATCCAGCTCCCAGGGACCGATCCCCCAGGCCGGGACCCGGCGCATGGCGAATCGCCAGGCCGTGGCCTGGTGCCGCTGGAATTCCCGCAACGGCCGCTCGAAACCGCGCCGGGCTTCGAGCCAGGCCGTGGCGATCCGCACTCCCAGGGCTGTCACTGGGAGGATGCTGCCAAGATCGGCCTGGCTCCAGGCCGGCTTATCGCCCTCATGGGACCGCAGCCGCACGGGCAGGGCGTAGGATGATCCGGACGCGGGCGGATCCACCTCGATTCCCGTGCGTCCGAGCCGCAGCGCGGCGCAGCCGTAGCAAGGAGTCGAACTCGACGGATCGACCAGGATGGCCTCGGCAGCCCAGCCGCCCCCATAGACGCCGAGGTAGACCGCTGGCCGGCCCAGCTCCCAGAGCATCGCGTCGATCAGGTGCTTGGGGCCCTCGCTGTCGATGGCGACCAGCACGATCTCGGCACCGGCCAGGAGGTCCCGCAACTGGTCCGGCTGCTCCCGGAAGTCGAATTCGGCGTGGTGGATGTTCGGCTCCGGGAAGCGGTCCTGAAGGAACTCGGCCACGGCGAGCGGCTTGGCCCGGTCCAGGTCGGCGCAGGCCGCAGATGTGACGGCGAAGGTTCTCCGTGGCCAGCGTCTCCCGGTCGGCGAGGTCGAGCTGGCCCACGCCCCGGCTCGCCAGGCACCACGCCGCCGCCCCGCCGACGCTACCAGTCCCCAGCACGGCGACGCGAGCGTCACTCAGGTCGATCATCGGTTCGACGGCGAAGCGACTCCGCGGGTCCGGACGAACCTCGCCGTGCCGTACTTCCTCCCGGAGTATCGGTGTCTGTTCATGGATCAGAAGTCCTCCACGTCCCAGGCGTCGGCGACGGGCCAATCGCCAATGGCCTGCCAGACCAGGAAGGCCAGGAACCACCGCTGGGCGGCTCGAAGCACGGTGGCCGCCGTGTGCCGCTGGGGCTGCCAGCGGCGGCGCGGGGACAGGGCACGCGGGGAGATCCAGCAGAGTGTGGACCGGTCGCCGCCGCGCGCGAGCAAGTGCGGGCACGGATCGGGAAGCGGAGCCGTCGTCTCCAGCATGGGCGGCTCCGCCGGATAGGAATGAGGGTACGTCACGAGCACCGGCACGTCACGCTCCTCGACCGGGACCGTCCCGCGCCAGCAGGGTCTCCCCTGGGGGTCGAGATCGAGTTGGAACCGTCCAGGAAACTTGAGGTGTACGGCGGTCGCCTCCCACACCACGCGGCGGGCTAGCTCGAGACGGATCGTGCACCGTGACAGCGACGGCATCGACGGGTCTCCACAACAGGGCCGCGGACGGGCCTCGTCCCGTACGGAGGCTTCGTGTCATCAAGCTATACGTCCTCGACGAACGAGTTTTTCTCAATGATCTTCGAAAGGAGTGGGGTCCGGAGCGTATAATGAGGCGGAGCTGGGAGCCTGGATCACCGCGCACTTCTTGCGAAATCCGAGGAGACGATTCGATGCGTCCCGTGCGAAGTGTGCACGACCTGATCGGCGATTACCTCGAGGTCCTGGCCTGCGGTGCACGTCGGGGTCACTCTGCGGAGGGTTCGAGCCCGGTGGGACACCGGCCGCCCGATCTGGACATCCGGCTCCGTGCCTACCACCATTTCATCGTGCGCCAGAGCCATCACCTCCTGCGCGACCCCGCCCTACTCTTCCCCCTGGCGATCGCCCAGCCCGAGGACAGCCCGGCTCGTGCCGACGCCCTGGCGCTGGAGGCCGCAGGGAGAGATCCGGCTAAACCGTGGTTGTGCCGGCTCCATCCGCCGCCGACCGATCCCAATCCGGCCTTGATCCGCACGCTCGAAGGCCACACCGACGGGGTGAACTCGGTGGCGTTGAGCGGCGACGGGCCACCGCCCTCTCGGGGAGCGGGGGACAAAACGGTTCGGGTCTGGGACCTGTCCACCGGCCGCTGCTCCGCCGTACTCGAAGGACACACCAGGTGGGTGACCTCGGTGGCGTTGAGCGGCGACGGGCGCACCGCCGTCTCGGGGAGTTGGGACGGGACTCTTCGGGTCTGGGACCTGTCCACCGGCCGCTGCTCCGCCGTACTCGAAGGCCACACCCACTGGGTGAGCTCGGTGGCGTTGAGCGGCGACGGGCGCACCGCCGTCTCGGGGAGCAATGACCAGACGGTTCGGGTCTGGGACCTGTCCACCGGCCGCTGCTCCGCCGTCCTGGAAGGCCACACCAACTGGGTGAACTCGGTGGCGTTGAGCGGCGACGGGCGCACCGCCCTCTCGGGGAGCGAGGACAAAACGGTTCGGGTCTGGGACCTGTCGCACCGGCCGCTGCTCCGCCGTCCTCGAAGGCCACACCGGCTGGGTGAATTCGGTGGCGTTGAGCGGCGACGGGCGCACCGCCCTCTCGGGGAGCGAGGACAAAACGGTTCGGGTCTGGGACCTGTGCACCGGCCGCTGCGCCGCCGTCCTCCAAGGCCACACCGGCTGGGTGAATTCGGTGGCGTTGAGCGGCGACGGGCGCACCGCCGTCTCGGGGAGCAATGACCAGATGGTTCGGGTCTGGGACCTGTCCACCGGCCGCTGCTCCGCCGTACTCGAAGGACACGCCGGCCGGGTGAACTCGGTGGCGTTGAGCGGCGACGGCGGGCGCACCGCCGCCTCTCGGGGAGTGCGAGGGACAAAACGGTTCGGGTCTGGGACCTGTCCACCGGCCGCTGCTCCGCTGTCCTCGAAGGCCACACCGGCTGGGTGAACTCGGTGGCGTTGAGCGGCGACGGTCGCACCGCCCTCTCGGGGAGCGTGACGAGACGGTTCGGGTCTGGGACCTGTCCACCGGCCGCTGCTCGACGGTCCTCGAAGGCCACACCGATGGGGTGAACTCGGTGGCGTTGAGCGGCGACGGGCCGCACCGCCGTCTCGGGGAGCGGTGACAGGACGGTTCGGGTCTGGGACCTGTCCACCGGCCGCTGCTCCGCGGTCCTCGAAGGCCACACCGGCTGGGTGAACTCGGTGGCGTTGAGGGGCGACGGTCGCACCGCCCTCTCGGGGAGTCGGGACGGGACGGTTCGGGTCTGGGACCTGTCCACCGGCCGCTGCTCCGCCATCCTCGAAGGCCACACCGGTGGGGTGTACTCGGTGGCGTATGAGCGGCGACGGGCGCACTGCCCTCTCGGGGAGCAATGACGAGACGGTTCGGGTCTGGGACCTGTCCACCGGCCGGTGTCGAGCAATCTTTCCTTGCGACGCTCTCGTAAGCCGCTGTGGCGCTGACTACACAGCCGCCCTGGATCGTCGTCGTCGGAGATGGGGCGAGAAACGTACTGTTCTTCGAGATCAAGAAGCTCGCACCGGTCTGATTGGCTATCATGCGGGGACCAGACGGGGGTACCTGCACATTCTGGGTGGCTGCTCAGTGTGGATCGAATTGATTGCATCCGTGGATTGCCAATTCGGGCGGGAGTCGAGAATTTCCGAAAAAAACCCGAACCTCGCATAAGAGAAGAAAACCGGCCGTGGAGGAAGGCGCTCAGTCCTGGGAGCGATTCAAACAAGCATCCGCAGGCAGCGACGTACTCTGGCCTGAGAGATCGCAGGGACATGCGGTGATCGACCCCGACAGATGCGGGAGGCTTCCACTCATGGGGCAAGAACCAGCGATTTTGGATTACAACCATCTCCCCGACACGGAGTTGTGGAAACTCTATCACGCGAAGGACACTCAAGGCGTTCGCGGAACTCTGGGCTCGGTACAAGGCTGCGTTGAGCGACGAGGCCCTTCCCCTCGCCGGAGGGGACGAGTCCCTCGCCCGCTCGGCTTTGCAACAAACCAGGGACCGGCTGGGCCATTACGAGACTCAGGCCAGTTACGACCCCGAGTGCCCCTGGCTTTCCTTGGCCAGGGACCTGCTCGAAGCGACTCTCACCGATATCGTTTACCAGGACAGCTTCCTGAGGAAGAACTCCAGCTCCGGTATCATCAAGGCGACCCGGCCGCGTTCCGGATGCTCTGGTACGTCAGGCATCAGGCGGCGCTGAGTGGACTGGCCTGGAAGATGAGCTTCGGCGACGAGGACGTTCAGGACGAAATACTCAGCCGGACGGAGGACAAGCTGAGGAAACCTCAAGCCCAGGACCAGTATGATCCCAATCGCCCCTGGCTGCCGTGGGCGAAGACGGTGTTGTATCGCGTCGCGCTCAGCCTGCAACGGGAACTAGCGAGGCACGGAGTCGGGCCGTTTCCGTTCGATCCCGATCTCTTCCCGAACCCGGCCTGCCTGGACCTCGAGGCGTTCGTCGCCGCCCTCGGCGACTGCTGGCAAAGCCTGTCGGACGACGAGCGTGAGCTGCTTCGCCTTCACTTCTTCGAAGGGAAGACATGGCTGGAGGCGGCCGAGATCATCGGTCACCACGGTGGCAACCCGTCGGGGTGGGCGCACCGGACCAAGGTTAGAGCGCGTCCTCAAGCTGCGGGACTGCCTGGAAAGAAAGGGGTATTCCGATGAGAACTAACCTGGACCTGAATCTTGTCTTCCTCGACTTCGCGGACGAGTACGAGCACCAGCCCCGGCAGGCCGTGCATGCCCTCCAGGCGCTGCTCCTGGACGAGGATGTGTGCCGCGCCCGCATCGCGTTCCTGAAACGTCTCGCGACGACGAAACCGCAAGACCGACCGAGTCGTGGTGTCCACATCCAAGCGTTTATCATGGCCTCGGATCACGATGAAGGCCGAGATCGGAAGGTAAGCGACTTCTCCGCCGAGCTCCGGGCGATCCTCGAGCTTGGAACCTTCCGCCTGGAGCAAGGGCGGCTCAGCGTTGATCGCCTGGATGCGCTCACCCGCGACCCTGATGCACTCTGGCAGGCCCACCGTGAGTTGATGGCCGATCTCGTGGAGGAACCGGCAAATTCGGATCCCGATTTGGAACCTCAGACGCCGATGGTGCCCGGCCCCGGTCGGTTGCCCGAGCCTGATCCACGTTTCCGACACATCGATCGCGTCGGCTCCGGCGGGATGGGCGAGATCTGGATGGCCGAGTCGTCGGAGGATTCCGGGATCCCCCGGGCGATCCAAGGATACGCGGAAGGGGAGCTGGCGCGCTCGGGCGAGCCGACCGGTTTCACGACGCTGGTCGGGCGACAAGATTGGTCCGAGCTAGCTGGCCGCCTCCGGCCTTACCTCCCCGAGGTTCTTCGCACCGTGGGTCTGGATGAGGCGCTCCGCGACCCGTTGCTCGAAATCATCCTGAAGAGAGCCCGAACCCTCGATTCCCGAGAGCGGCGGTTCCGGGAACTGCTGCCCGGCTGGCTGGAAGAGTTCGCGGTCCAGGCAGGGATCGGCCCGTTACCGCATCCGCTCCGGCAAGAGGATTGGGAGGCGATCATCGACCGGGCCGTCCTCCGGATCGTGCTGGACCAGGAGCGGGAGGGTGAACCAGAATGGGTGCGGCAGTTCCGGCGCACCGCTCGCCTGTCACGAGCGGCGTCGTGGCAGGGCTGCTCCAGCTCCCGTTGCCCGAGACCATCCCGTTGACGCCCGCTCTCCAACGCTTCCGTCGCGACTTGATCGCTCAGATCCAGCAGGAACGAGAACAGGCCGTACGCATCTTCGAGCTCGATGCAGCATGAGCCCGCCAGGCCATGCTTCCTATGAGGGCAAGTCGATGGGAAATCCTCAGACGCCTACCAAGGAATTCATCCCGGAGTCCAGCGGTTCTCCGCCGCCGATGGTGCCGGGCCCTGGACCGTTGCCCGCGCCGCATGCGGACATCACACTGACAGAACCCCTGGAGGATCTCGGGCCGGGGCGTCCTCCATGGGTCTGGTCGGCGACCTCCGCCCGCCATCCAGGCAAGACCCTCGTTGTGGTGTTCCGGCAAGCGCTGCCGGATCCGCCATACCACCAGGATCGGGCTAAACCCCGTTTCATCCTCGACCTGGGTGCTGGTATCATGTGGCCTCCAGCGGCGGTCGTGACTGTCCTTCCAGCCTCGCTGCCCGGTACCTACGCCGGAATCCAGTTGAAAAGCTTCATCGGCCGCGGCGGGATGGGCGAGGTCTGGATGGCCGAATCGCCGGATTATCCCGGGTTCTCCCTGGCGATCAAGTTCCTGACACATCCGGGCTGGCATGATCGCGGTTTTTTCGCTCAGTTCCAGAAAGAAGCCGAGGCGGGCATTGGAATTTCGCACGCCTATATCGTCTCGACTCTGCAATTCCTCGATCTCCGGGAGTACGTGTCGGAGAGCTGGCCTCCGGCGGCCTTGGTGATGCTTCGTCACGAACCGCCTCTGGCAGAGGTCATCGCCGACCTGAAACAGACGGGTACGCGTCTTCCCCCGAAGTTGGCGATGGAGTGGTCGCGGAACTTGCTCGAAGCACTCGATTGGCTCGGCAACCGCTACGAGCGGGTGCATCGCGACCTCAAACCCTCGAACGTGCTCCTGCGCAGGAGTCCCCTTACCACAGCGAGAATCCGCCCAAGGAACTGCGCGGTCGGAGGCGCTGCTATCCGACCTGGGCATGATCTGCCAGAAAGGGGAAGCGCCGTTCCCTCTGGGCCAGGATGGCTACAAGGCGCCCGAGCTCTTCCTCGACGACGCCTGCCGGGTGCCGGACCTCCAACATCAAGCTGACCCGTCCGAGGACATGTACGCCTTCGGATTGGTGCTGAGGGAACTGGCCGGCGTTGTCCAGGATTCGCCCGACTGGCTCGTTCGGGTAGCGAACAAGCTGACGGATCCCGATCCCGGCAAGCGGCCCACTGCCTCCGGCAGCCTGCGCTACGAGCTGTCGCCGGACTGGCAGATCCAGGGCCTGATGATCGGCGGGGGGTGGAAGCCCGAGGCCCATCCGGAGTTCACCGGCCGTCAAGCGGTCTTCGATGCCTTCGACGCGTTTCGGGCGCGCGACACCGTCAGGGAAAGGGGGGTGTATTCCTGATCGTCGGCGACGCCGGGGTCGGCAAGACCGCCCTCGTGACCGAGTGGGTGAGCCCGGACCGGGGCGGCCCGCATCCCGCGTTCTTCTTCGATACGCGCGAGGGCCGCACTCGCTGGTCCGCGATGCCCGAGATCTTGATCCAGGCCTTGGGCAAGCGGTACGAGATCAAACGGGAGTTGCCCGCGAAGGAGGAGCAGTACGGCGACGCGCTGAGCGAACTGATCAAGGAGATCGCCCGCGATCGCCTGAAGTCCGATGCTTCGCTGCTCCTTTTCGTGGACGCGCTGGACGAGGCCGACGACCCCGAGAAGGCCGTGCTCGCGCTCCCGAAGAAGGGGTTGCCGGACGGCGTGTTCGTCATCGTCTCGTCGCGCCCCCAGATCGGCGACCGGGATCACCTGGCGCCGCTCCGCAGCGAAGGGGCAGAGACCTTCAAGATCCCCCAGGACGACCCCAGGCATTTTGCCGATCTGGAGCTCTACATCAATAAGCGGCTGGAACGCCAGATCACCGAAGACCAGTCACGGGCCCTGGCCCAGGACGTGGGCGGAATCTACAAGCTGGCCGTGGACTTGATCGAAGGTGTGCTCGCCGGCCGGATGACGGTGGCTGAGGTGCTTCAGGCCGCCCGGGGACTGTCCGGCTATCCTGTCGCCCAGCGGATCTTCGCCTGGTATCGCCTCTCCTGGGAGCGGATCACCCAGGGACTGAGCCGGGACGATCGAAAACGGCTGACCGACTTCCTCCGGCTCATGGCCGCCGCTCAGGCACCGGTCGGCGAGAATCAGGTCGAGGGGATCCTGGAGTGGGACCTGGACGACCTGGACTGGGCCCGACAGCGGCTGGCCTGGTTCCTGGCGTCGAAATCCGAGGACGCTGATGGCTACAAGGAGACCTACTATCAGCTTCGGCACCAGAGCGTGAAGGATTACCTGCTGTCGCGCGAGGACACTTACCCCGGCCCGTGCCGCGACGGCCTGGAGCCGATGCACGCGCGGATCGGCCGGTACTACCTCGGTCAGGCCGACCGCGCCGGCTGGGATCACCTTGAGCCTTATGGCCTATCCTACGTGGTGCGGCACCTGGCGTTGGCCCGGAACGACGCCCTCCTGAAGCGGGCGGCCGAGTGTCTCACCAGCCTCGAATACCTCCAGTCGACCCTGGGCGGATCGACTTTGTCGTGATCGGGGTGGAGCGACATTGCCGGAGTCCTGCCATGAGCCGCCATTCGATGGGCCGGAGCCTCCCCGACCTGAACCGCGACTACCTCGACGTCCTGGACCGGTTCGAGCAGGCCGGCGGGTTCGACTCGGGCAGGAGGCCGCCTGCTCGATCGCCTCCTCGCCTACCGGCGGTTCATCGAGCGTCAGGGTCACCGGATCGGCCCGTATCCCCAGGCGCCTGCTGCCGATCGCCCACGCCGAGCCACTGGATAGCCCGGTCCGCGCCGACGTCCTGGCGCTGGAGGCCACCGGGGTCGGTCCCACCGCCCCGTGGTTGCGTCGACTCCATCCGTCGCCGAACGATCCCAATCCGGCCTTGATCCGCACCCTCGAAGGCCACACCGGTGAGGTGGAGCTCGGTGGCGTTGAGCGGCGACGGTCGCACGCCGATCTCGGGGAGTCGATGACCGGACGGTTCGGGTCTGGGACCTGTCCACCGGCCTCTGCTCCACGGTCCTCGAGGGCCACACCGACGGGGTGAGCTCGGTGGCGTTGAGCGGCGACGGTCGCACTGCCGTCTCAGGGGGCTTGGACGGACGGTGCGGGTCTGGGACCTGTCCACCGGCCTCTGCTCCGCCGTCCTCGAAGGCCACACCGACGGGGTGAGCTCGGTGGCGTTGAGCGGCGACGGCCGCACCGCCCTCTCGGGGGGTGATGACGGGACGGTTCGGGTCTGGGACCTGGCCACCGGCCGGTGCTCCGCCGTCCTCGAAGGCCACACCGACGGGGTGAGCTCGGTGGCGTTGAGCGGCGACGGTCGCACCGCCGTCTCGGGGGGCGAGGACGGGACGGTGCGGGTCTGGGACCTGGCACCGGCCGCTGCTCCGCCGTCCTCGAAGGCCACACCGGCCGGTGTACTCGGTGGCGTTGAGCGGCGACGGCCGCACCGCCGTCTCGGGGGCTGGGACGGGACGGTACGGGTCTGGGACCTGGCCACCGGCCGCTGCTGCGCGGTCGCTCGAGGGCCACGACCGACGGGGTGAGCTCGGTGGCGTTGAGCGGCGACGGTCGCACCGCCGTCTCGGGCAGCGGGACGAGCACGGTGCGGGTCTGGGACCTGGCCACCGGGGCGCTGCTCCGCCGTCCTCAAGGCCACGCCGACTGGGTGAGCTCGGTGGCGTTGAGCGGCGACGGTCGCACCGCCGTCTCGGGCGAGTCTTGGACGGCACGGTGCGGGTCTGGGACCTGGCCACCGGCCGCTGCTGCCGACGCCTCGAGGGCCACACCGGCGGGGTGAGCTCGGTGGCGTTGAGCGCGCGACGGCCGCACCGCCGTCTCGGGGAGCGATGACGGGACGGTTCGGGTCTGGGACCTGTCCACCGGCCTCTGCTCCAGCCGTGCTCGAGGCCACCCGGCGGGGTGAACTCGGTGGCGTTGAGCGGCGACGGTCGCACCGCCGTCTCGGGAGTCTGGGACGGGACGGTTCGGGTCTGGGACCTGTCCACCGGCCGCTGCTCGCACGGTCCTGGAGGGCCACACCGGCGGGGTGAGCTCGGTGGCGTTGAGCGGCGACGGTCGCACGCGCCGTCTCGGGGAGCGGGGACCAGACGGTTCGGGTCTGGGACCTGTCCACCGGCCGCTGTCGAGTGGTCTTCCCTGGTGAGGCCCCGGTGTGGACTGTCGCGCTGACTCGCCAACCACCCTGGATCGTCTGCGTCGGAGATACGGCGAGAAACGTCTGGTTCTTCCGCCTCGAGACCGAGGACACGCGCAGGGGTGCGGCCCGCTCCGGTCCGGCACCGGGCGAGGCCGCAGGGCCGCTCAGGCGTACGGGGCGTCGCCCCCGCCGCTCGCGGTGACGTCAGAGGTGCGGGCATCCTCGAGGGCGCGCTCGAGTTCGGCGCGGTCGTGGTGGGTGATGGCGGTGTCAAGGACGCTGGAAAGACTTCGAGCCAGGTTCCGAACGGCGTCCTCGGGCGATTCCCCCGCGGCCCGAATCTCGGGGTAGTTGCGATGCCAGGCCTCGGTCGCGCGGATGTGGCCCCAAGCGGTTTCATTCACGATCAAATGCCCTTGATTGGTCATCACTGGGTCATTGGCTTGATGTCCCATGGTCAAATCCTCAGGAAAGAATCCATCGGGTCTCGTTGTAAACCGCGTCTCAATGGGTGACTGGAGCGGTACGCGAACGGATTGGGTACAAATCTATATTAAATATAATAATATTTTATTAATAATAGTTACGATGATGGATCGGCAGGCCGGTTGACGCACCTGTTACGTACCTGTTCCCAGGTAGAGGGCTCTCCGTCGCTTCACGCCCGATTTGCACACGCGGCACCTGGGCACCGTGGAGTGCGCAACCCCTTCGCGTAGCGTCCTCGAGCCGGATGGGCCTGTGCCTGGTAGGCCACGATGGGGCGGCCGCTGACGTGCGCGCCGGCCGCGCGCGGAGGGCGTAATCCAGTGCCTCGGGCGCGCCGGCGTGGAAGAATCGCCGGGCGATGACCCAGGCCATTCCGAACATATCACCGGCTCCCACGTCACTCGTCGTCTCGACCGGAGCCGGTACGATCGGCCACCACTGCCCATCGGCCCGGAGCCGGCCGACCTGGTCGCCATTGGTGATCGCGAGGTCGTGGTCCTCGCCCACGAGGTCGAGCAACCGGTCGGCAAGGACCACGAGGTTATCGGTCGCAGGGTCGAGCAGGTTCACCTCGGCCGCGTTCATCTGATTGTCATGGAACATCCGGGCGACCCAGGGGAAGTCAGCGTGGGCGATGAGCGTCGGGTGGGGCATGAGGACGCGGTAGCTCCTCGGGGCCATCTCGGCCAGTCCGCACAGCATGGCGATCGTCTCCGCGGCCCGAGGCGCCGGGGGCGATCGGCATGGGGCCGACGATCAATGCTGATGCCGAGGCGATCACATCCGCGAATGCGGCGAGCTCGGACAGCCGGGGAGGGCCGACCCGTTGAACGTGCAAGTTCCGCTCACCGGGCTTGCGACAACTGGGGACGCTCACCGAGATGGCGGGGTCCTCATCCGGCCGCTCGATCATCAGCGGGATCAGGCCCTGCTCGATGGCGAGCTGGCGGCACAGCTCGGCCAGCGGGCCCTCGCCCTGGACGCTGATCAGGTGGCAGGAGATGTCGTTGACCCGGGCAACCGGCGACCCATTGCCTCCAAGACCGCCGAGCTTCCATCGGATCCGGGCCGGGAACTTGGAACCGTTTCCACCGCCCAGCGGATCCACGATCAGATCCAGTGGACTGTTCGCAATGACCACCAGGGACCGATCACAAGATCGGTTCGGTCGCGCAGGGGATGCGTGTCGGACGCGCCGACAAGATGGCGCACGGAGCTGCATGGGACGAACCCTTTCCGTCAATGGTGCGTGCCTGACTCGGCTTGGGGTTCGTCCTGGGCCCAGGACCACTGTTGCAGAAACTCAACCTCCACATGAACTATTACGCCGCTCCCACACGGATTTTCTTGCCCTCGGCGCGGAAGTCTCCGGGCCGTCGTGTTGAATGGCTTCTTTACAGATTATCCCCCCAGAACTCAAACCAGCGGCGCAACGAGACGCGACCCGCGGCTCGAGGTCTGATCGCTGTCCCTTTCCAGGATCGGCGCCTGTTCTCTGACGCGACCCGGGATCGAGGGGTACGGTCCGGCACTTCCCGGACTCGACGTCCGCTCCCCTCCAGCTTGCAACACGGGAGTCTCGGTCCGCAGGGGATGGCTCAGGTCGATCCGGTCACGTGGGTTCATGCGTTCGATGCCCGTCCAGCCGCACAAGACGTCAGCCTGGCCGCTCAGGGCGGCGATCACCGCGGCCCGGGGGGCGGTGCGCGTCGTCAGGCGCTGAGCAACGTCCGTAGCGGTCGTGGCCTCCACCGGAACCGGCACAAGACGGTGGTTGAGTCGCCCCTGCTGATCCAGTTGCTGGAACGGCCCGAGATCACCCACCTCGTGGTAAGCCAGGTCGATCAGGGCCAGCCGATGATACAGGGCCTGGTCCGAAGCGATCTCGGACCAGTCACGCCCAAGCTCGTTCAGAACGGCGTCGAAAAGGGTCAGCTTGATGAACGGATCGAGCCGGTCGGTTAACGCCATGGGATCGTTGCGCAGGAGGTCGAGCGTCTGGTCCCAGAGCGCGACGACCTGGTGGCACCAGTCCGGCAGTCCAGGCGAACGCTCCACGAACCGACCGACTCGCTCGCAGTAGTTACGCTGGATTTTCAAGGCGGTTCGGGATAGGCGAAGCCCCTGCGTGGGACGCCAGAAGACATTCGACGCCCTGAGTAGCCGCAGCGGGCAAAACCGATGGAGCAGATCATCGGCCCCGCGGGGATCGTGCTGGAGCCAGGCCAGCACCAGCGCCGTGGTACCGACCTTGAGGAACTCGCCGCACTGGCCGGCCAGCGTGTCGCCGCAGATCAGGTGCAGGCGATGAGAGAAGGGACCGCGGTCCATCAGGGGCTCGTCGCGGCAGGTGCTGTAGAGGGCCCGGGAGCGCATGGTCTCGCCGCCGGTGATCCGCTCCATGGCCGGGGCCCGGGAGCTCAGGAGCACTCGGCCCTGGGGATCAAGCCGTCCGTTGCCCGCGAACAGCAGCCGGGTTGCCAGGAACGGCAGCATGCCATGCGCCAGCTCCTGGGGATGGCAGGCGATCGCGTAGTTCTCGTGACAACCCCAGTAGGACCCTTCGAGGTAGTCGTGATTGTTCGCCATCAGCACCAGTCCCGGCATCGCCTGCCGAGCTTGGTGGACCGCCCGGCGCAGCAGGGCGAACGCGGCCTGCTTCAATTCCAGCAACTGCCAGGGTGAGGCGACCTCCACCAGGGCCAGCTCGGGGTGAAAACCGGCGTCGAGGTAGAAGCGGAAGGCCGGCGTGAAGATCCCACTGCCTCCGTCGGATAACCAGGGGGACAGCGCAGACCGCCCGGCGGATCAGCTCGTAGGCGTCGCACCGATCCTTCTCCGTGGCCCCGCGGTTCCGGAATCCCACGGCACATTCGAACTCCAGCCCGAAGACGAACGATGTGTCCAAGGAATCCTCCCCTGCCTTCTCCGTCTCTCCGGAGTCCTCGACGCGGAGGTGCGGCCGGCGAGTCGATGCCGGGCCGGGTCCGATCAGTCAGCCGCGTCAGAAACGGTCGATCCCCCAGCGCCCGGTTCACTGGCCGCCTGTGTTGCGGAGGCTGTTGAGCTGCTGCTGGGCATCTCCGGCCTGGAGGGCCTTGGCGATGGCGTCCTGGGCCGCCTGGCTGACCCGCTCGGCCTTCTGCCGCAGCTCGTCCTGATGGCCGCGGTGTTGCCGCAAGGGTGAGGGGTCGCCCGAATCGTCATTGTGAAGAGGGTGATGGCAACGCTCTAAGGTCATGGTGCATCTCCTCGTCGTTGGAGTTCGTTGGTGCCGGCAGCGGTGTGATCGCGCTGCCGACCGGACTTTCAATCAGGTACTCCAGAAGCTGCGCGTCGTCGGGAAACCGGGTGCGAAGATCGTCGATGATGGACCCGCTCGGTGCCGAGGGATCGGCCAGGGCGATCCGGCGTCGTGATCCGTACCGCGACCAAGCCGAATGACCCCGGACGATCTCGCAGTAGCTCCAGTCCAGGTCCGCGATCCAGGGGCCGAGTCGGTGCACCAGCTCACCCCGCAGCCCGGACCGTGTCCGGGGATCGCCGGCCGTGATGAACCGGCCGATGGCCTGGTCATCGATGACCCGCTCGACCAGGCCCTCGCGCCAGAACCGCCAGAACAGGCCGATGCGATCGTTGACGTGTCCATAGTGCTGGTCGAGCAGCCGCAGCCGAGGGTCATCCAGATCGAACGAGCTCGATGGACGCCTCAGCTCGGAGAGGACACGCCACTTGAGCGCCCAGTCGAGCCGCGTGGCCAGGCGGTCGATGTCTTCGCGCACCAGGTCATCCAGGGTCTCGGCCCAGAGGTCGAGGATGACACCGCCCTCCGGAACCACTGCTTCGGGAATGTGACCGGAATCGATCAGCGCGCGCAGGTCTGCCAGGAGGAGACGATGCCACTCGAACAGCCCGATGTGCGAGCCACCCGGCCGCCGGACGGCGGAGGACGGAGCGTGCCGGCCTCGGGGCAGAAGCCCAGCGACCAGACGCCGACGGCCGCGACCGGGTCGTCGAGCAGCAGATCAGAATTGAACCAACCCTGATCCAGGGCGGTCACGACGAGCTGGATCAGGCCGGACCGCATCAGGATCGTCGCCGGCATGAGGTTGGCATCGAAGGCGATCAGGTGGAGCCGGGCCACTCGATCATCAGCGTGCGGTTCATCTCGGCGGTTGAGCAAACCCCGGTTATATGCCTCGGTGGTGGCCAGCGTCACCAGGCTGCCGAGGTGGTGGGCCCGTGCCGATGTGGCATAGCGGCAGCCATGCTTCAGGGCGAGGATCAGACCCTGGCCGAAGACCGGCACCAGCGCCGCGACGAGGCTGGCCAGAAGTGCCATGACGTGCGGACGGCGATGATCGAAGATGTCATCCCAGAGGGTTCGGGGGATCGCCACGTTCTGGTGCGCGCCCCAACTTGTCTCCGGCGTGCCATCGCTGACATGGACGTTGACGAACAGCTCTTCCCCGTCAGGAAGCCGCGACTGGACCCGGCGGCGGCAGGCGCGGACGATCCGGAGCATCGCGTGGACGGCGGCGGCATGGTCGCGGGCGCCGGCCGTCTCGGGAGTGCAGAGCTCGATGCTGCGCCATGTCGACGTAGAGGCAACCTCCGTTGGTCAGCCAGTGCCGTCCCCATTCGCCGTACCAGGAGGGGTGACTGTCGCCGCACGTGTGACCGCGCGAAGCCGCGGATCCGGGTCGACCTTGCGCACCACCCGGCTGGCCGCATCGAGATTGGTGCGGTACGCGTTGCCGGTCCAGGCATTGCCCAGTTCGATATCCGCCCCGAGAATCGGAGGACTTGGCATGAGGTAACCTCTCCGGATGCGGTCAGGATCGCGGCCGGGTGGGATGGTCGTGGCCGCGACGGCGGGGCACGCCGCGGACGACGGGCATGTTGCCGTCGCCGAGGATCTCGCGGACCTTGTGGGATCCGCCAGCCTGGCCGCGATCACGTCCAGCTCGATCTCCGCGGCGCGGGCGAAGTCCCCGGGTACCAGGCCGGCCGGACCAACCAGTCCCCGGTGCAGCGCCATGCGCTTGCTCGCGCTGGACGATGTTGGCGATCGATGCCGCCGAGACCACCTTGCGCGGCCAGACCAGTTGGCGCTGGCCGCCGGCCAAGACCAGCTCCGCCAGCGCATTGAGGGGATCGGCGTCGGCGAACAGGCGAGCCAGGGCGGTGCTCGGCGCACTGCTCGACCACGTCCTCCGCCGGGGCGGCCTCGCCGTTGGTCCAGAACCGGACCGTGGGGCTGAGGTGGCAGCGGAAGATCGCGCGGGCCGCCGAGCGACCCGGCCGGGGAATCGTCAGGATCAGGTCGCCGAACCGTCCGGGCCGGATCAGGGCCTCGTCGAGCAGGTCGATCCGGTTGGTCGCTCCCACCAGCAGGATCTGTTGCCGCTCCCGCCGCGCGGCGATCCCATCGAGCTTGTGCAATAGAGCGTCGAGGATCCGGCTGTCGATCCGGTTGGTCAGATCGGCCGAGCGCATCCCGAAGGTCTGCAACTCGTCATAAAACAGGATGACCAGGTCGGCTTCTCCCTCGGCGAGCCGCTGTTCGGCCCGAGCGATTGGCTGGACGACCTTGTGATCGCTGACCCCGAAATAGGGATCGCGCCATGAGCCGGGGGCGACATTCTCGAAGTTCGATGCGCTGACCGAACTCGCGTTGGAGGTGGCTGACCAGGCCGCGGACCAGCAGAGTCTTGCCCGCACCAGGAGGTCCGACCAGGGTGATCCCGCCCAGCGGGGCGAGGCCCAGCTCGGCGGTGCGCTCGGGGTGGAGGAACCGCGACTCCACGTCCAGGAGCAACTCCGCGATCACGTCGTCCAACCCGCCGATCTGATCGAGTGGGATCGGGTCGAGTCGATCGCGCTTCACGTCGTCGGCCCGCTCGACCAGTTCCAGGGCGATCTTCCAATCCTCGTGGACCAGGACCTGATCCCCCTCGCGGGGCTGGGCGTTCGCGACGGAGGGGGTGACGTCGATCAGGAGGGTCTGATCTGCCAGGAAATCGACTCGTAGCCGATCCTGGTGCCAGCCCCGCACGGTGGTCACCCGCCCGGGCGGCCGGTAATGCGTCAGGCGCTGGACGATCACGTTGCCGTCCTGGGCCAGCGCCACCGCGTCACCCACCTGGAACGGTTCGTGCCGCAGGCTCGGGTGGATCGCGACCTCATGCCCGCGCGTGACCCAGGGCCACCAGGCAGCGGCCATCGTTCACGGCGACGACTCCGGCGACGTGCAGCGGCGGCCGGGTGATCTCGTCGATCAGATTCTTCAGCTCCGCGATCGCCTTCTGGGATTGTTCCAGCGCCTGCTCGAGCTTCAACTGGCGTTGCAGCATCTCGCAGGCGGCTGGCACGGCCAGTTCCGGATGGAGCTGGAGCAGGTGGTTCAGGGCGTCGGGACGCGGTCTTCGGAGGTGCACTCCAGACGTGGTTGAGCAGGTCACTCGTCGCAGGCATGAGAGCTCCTCGAATCGTCTAAGACCGGTCGAACGGGACGGGTCCGCGCCAGGTTCAGAACGTGCCGAAGGCGATGGATCGCATCAACCCTCGCTGACGGACGTAGAGGTTGGCCACCGGTCGGTCTGGGTCCCGGTCTGGGTCCCCTCCCAGGACCAGGAAGGTTCCGTAGATCGGGAACTGCTGGGCCATCCGTTCGTCGTCGGTGGAGAAGAAGAGGTTTTGGATGGGGCACCGGAGCTGGCATTCGGCGCAGCGCCAGCCGTGGGAGTGCTGCGAGCCGATCACGGACTCCCACCGGCCCCGCAGGTCCGCGAGCTGGCGGGCCCGCCGGAAGGACTCGGGCGGGAAGATGAAACTGGTTGCCGTGGCCTGGCCGTCCTGGACCTCGACTTGCTCGGTCAGGACGACCGCCCAGGACGTCGCGAATCCCGATGCTGGCAGTGGCCCTCATCATCGATCAGCGCGCCGAGGACGAGCATGCCGGTCTCCTGCTTACCGTGGCGGATTGCTTCGGTGGTGGCTCGCTCGAGGATCGAACGGGCCAAGAACACCGGCCTGTGCCTATCAGCGGCGGCTATGACCTCGGGGCCGACTCCCCAGCCGGAGAGGCTTCCCCGCTGGACGGGGAACGGGATCTCGTCGAGTTCCGTCTCCGGCTGCCCCGGGCTCGCGAACCGGCCTCGAGGTCGCTCGGCACGCGGGGCCGCGACGAGACGGACACGATACTCGTCCCCCTCCTGCAGGATTCCCGCGCCGATCAATGCCGACACCAACTCCCTGCCCCGCGATCCGGCGATTCCCTTGGGGAACTCGCGGGTAAACAGGGTGCCGGCCGTGGCGTCGTGCCACAACGAGACGCGAACCCCGGCCAAGGACGGGAGATCGGACGCCTCCGGGACCGGCTCGATCCGAGCCGCCAGCCGCGCCGGCTCGTCCGGCAGGATTCCCCGGCTGACGGCGTCGTAGCGGGTCTCGTCGACCAGGTGGGCCAGTTCGTCGAGCCCGGCCTGTCCCAGCAGCTCGCCGCTCGGGTCCCGGACCACGTTCACGAGCAACCGATGATCGGACTCGAATGCGGCATGAGCTCTTCTCCAGTCGGCAATTCGGGACAGGGCGATCTGCGTGCCCGGCGGAGGCAGACGAGTGCCTTCAGGATCACACGCGACCTGGGGACGCCCCACGAGCGAGAGTGGCCAATCGAGCCGGCGACGGTCCAAGCCCTCCCTCGCGCGGCTCAGGTCGCGGCCGCCTTGACCTCGGGGCTCAGCTCCAGCTCCGCGTCCTGCACGACACCCGCCTCGGCCAGCGTGGCGCTGCGGTTGAGCTTGTGATCACCGAGGTAAACCGCGTAGCTGCCACGGGGGAGCTGCATCCGCTCCCGGATCGCCTCGGCCAGTTCACCGACGGTGATGTCGGCCGTAACCAGGGTGCCGTTGAGGGTCGCTCGCTTTTGCCCGGTCCAGTTCGACAGCCTTGACTCGCGTGATCGATTCGGCAAGGTTTGCAGTGCTCATGCGATTTCTCCCAACCTGGAATTAACCTCTCGACAACTTCTCCTCAGGCTCGGACAACCCGGCCTCCGAGCAGGCACGTTCGGTACGCTTCGCCGACGCTGGGCACGTCGCATACGACCTGGCACGCGGGTGCCAGGAACCGGCCCGTGTCCGTCAGGATCGTAACCGCTCCCTGGATGGCCTCCGCCGACCACGCCGGGCGCGGGATCCGGCAATCGAGCACGGCGGCCATCTCGGGGTCGGGGTCGAGGATGGCGCGGCAGCCGCGGGTGCGACCGTTGGCGACCCCCAGGAAATTGCGGCAGACTGGCCAGGCCAATCGGTGTCAGGTGCCTGGCGGGGCGCAGCCAGGATCGAGCTCACTTGCCACCCATCTCGGTCTGCGGCCGGCCGGAACACGAGGGCCGGCCCGTCGGGCACAGCCAATCGATAACCGCCTCCACTGGGCCTCGAGGCATCACCCAGAACCTCGGTCAAGAGGGCCACCTCGATCTCTCGGGTGCTGGGATCGACCCGGCGATCGGATCGGTAGTCCTCGGCGCGAAGTCCATCCGCCAGCCAGCGGTCGATCCGGGCGAGGAGTGACTTCACCCGGGGGGTGTCCTCGGCGCACCCGTTCAGCCACAGCTCGGCAGCACCAGGACCAGGGGCCACCGGGCCCGTGTCGGATCGCCTTCAGCGGCCAGGGCCAGTCGCGGGCCGCTACCAGTGGGTCGCCGTTCAGCGCCGTGGTCGCGGTCCCCGAACCTTCGAGCACCAGCCAGAATCCATCGCCGGCAGGCTCCAGTTTCCACTCACCCCGACCCCCGGCCGATCGCCAGCGGCCCCTGGCTCTCGTCTAGCCCGACGAAGCCGGGGAGCATAGTACTCAGCAGACCACTCAAGGGTAGTCGTTGACGGACCATGGCGACCGCTCCGTGCCTCACGATGTAACCAGTTCCCCGCTGAGTTCGAGCCGCCGCCTCGTCAGCCGCCGCGGGCGCGGCAGCCGGTCGAGCAGCGCCGGCTCGTCGCGCAACCGCCGGCATGCCTCACCGTTGAGACCGTCGTCGGTCGCAAAGTTTTGATAGGTGAGAATCTCGTAAACATGGCGCAACATCATGGGCAGGGGCATGCCCGGCCGGATCTCTCCCACGCACAAGACCGGCCAGCGGTAGTTGGGATGAAACCACTCGGCCTGCCGGACCTGCACCACCTCTAGGGCGTGCACCTGCGCAGGTAGTCCGGACCCAGATGGATCATCACCTCGAGCGGACCATCGGCCACGCCGATCGTCCCTCCCGACCGCAGGGCGAGGTATGGCACTCCGAAAGCTGCGAAATACAACCCCACGCCGCGAACCGGCATGCGGACCAGTTCGAGGACATCGCTCTCAGCCGCCAGTTCGAGCCCGGCTCGTGTCGTCCGGTCCAGGAACTCGTCAAAGATCGATCTCTCCATGGTGGCTTCCTCTCCTCGCTATCACGCGCCGTCTCGAGTGGGTTGATCGTGTCCGTAACCATTGGTAAGGCGAGAGGCGGTCGCATGGCAATGGCCGGCGTGGTCTCGCTTCGGTCCAGTCTCGGTCGCGGATTGGTCTTCCTCGAAAAGAAACACCACTTCTGCCAGGCCACCACGAACGGCCAGGACCGCTCCGCCTGGCACCAGGCCCAGTTCGGCCCAGGTCCGGTCCAGCAGATGAATGACCTCGCTGCGGCAGAACCACGGCCGGAGCCCCGTCACCAGGGGGACCAGGGCACCCTGACAAGCGTGGCGCCCGCGGTAGGCTACCCCGCAGGCAGGTCGTGATCTCCTGGCCCTGGCATCCGAGACAACCCGCTTCGAGCACCAGAGGCTCGTCGGCGGCGCCCAGGGCGATGTCGCGCCCAACCGTGCCGCGGCCTGCTCGAAGAGCGCGGCCACCGTTAACTCGGCGGGGCGCTGGCCCAACTCCACGATCGGCCAGGGGCGATGACCCAGCCGGCAACGCGGGTCAGGGCTGAGCCCCGTGTCGCTCAACCGCCCGGCGGAGAGGTTCAGCCGCCACTCCCGTCCCAGCACGCGTTCGGGTTCGCAGCCGAGCAAGAACCGGATCGCCTGGATCACACTCAGCCCAGCCACGGACTCGGCCAGACCAGGCAGGGCCAGCGTGGCCGGTGCGTCCGGCGTCACGGCGACCAAGGCCGCGCACCCCGAGACACCCTCCTCGCGGCTCAGCATGTCCCAGTTCTCCTGGTCCCAACCGCAGCAGTAACAGGCCGTACCATGCCCGGCATCGAAGCCGCTCACTCGGCCGTAGAGCGAATTCCCCGAGCCGTCGAGAGCCACATCGAAGTAAGGGACCCCCAGGGCGGTGGTCGTGCGAGCCAGCCCGACGCGGGGTGCGAACCGGTTAACACAGCCGATCACCAGCCGGCACCGTCGCAGGATTCGCGGCCCCAGTCTTCGTACATCGATCTCGAAGCACCTCAGCTCCAGCGCAGGGCCGGATTCGCCGCAGGCGACATGCCAGGGCCTCGCATTTCGATAACCCGACGTCCTCCTCCTCGTAGAGTTGCAACCCGACGTTGACTCGCTCGACTTTTCCCGAGTCGATGAGGATCAAGGGCACTCCCGATGTTGCCAGGGCCGCCGCGACCCGGCTCCCGATTGTGCCTAGGCCCACGACAGCCACGGGACCGCCTGCGCGGAGTCGGGCCAAACCCTCGGGCCCCAGGGCCGGGTTCGCCTCGAGGCGAGAGTCGGGCCCCGGTTCGTTGGGTCCGAGATCATCGGTCATCAGATTGCCCCTCGTCCAGGTATTCCAGGGTTGCGTCCGAGCGGACCTCTTCGAATCGCCACGATCGCTCCGATTCGGGAACCGCCGGAGCCGAGTCCCCGGGGTGCCAGACAAACTCCACTTGCGGGTCTCGGCCGCAGACGAGACACGGGCCAAACGCCCAGCACGTGGGTGATTTGTCCGGTTGGGCCATGTAGATGACGCCGCAAAGCGGACAATAGACCACGGGGTCTCCGGACCGGATCGGGCCTTGACAGCGGGTACAGATTGCTTCGCGGACACCTGTCTCTAGCGTGAAAGCCATAATCCGGAGCGGTGCCTCATCGGTGAAGAAAAAACTCATTCCCGCCACGCGGACCTCCGTGCCCCGTCGGAGCGAGGTCAGGGGCAGCGCGGCACGACCGTCCACGACCACGCCACTTGACCTCGCGAGCAGCACCGCGCCCCGCTGCCCATCTGGACCGCGCCAGGGCACCAGCCGGGCGATCTCTCGGAATCGGTCCAGGGCCGCGCCATTCCGGATCGGGATGAGAGCACCCCCGTCATCGATCGCCAGCGGGCTGTCGAGGATCTCCGCCTTGTATCGGTCCGAACCGACGGGCACGAAAAGTTGCATGACGGGCCGCCTCCAGGATGGTCGAGGTCTTCGCCACGATGGAAAACCTCTCGAGTCTCATGGTTTTGCCGCGCCCCCGTCGATGCCCGGCTGGTCCCGGTCCGGTCCCTTCGAACCGACCGTCGGGACGTTCTTCTCCGTGTCCTCGCGTCCGCCCGGTCCGTCGAGGATCGCGAGCCGGAGGTTGGCCATAGCCGACGATACGCGATAGCCAAGCGGGCCGTTTTCCAGAAACCGATCGGCCCATTCCCGTCCCTGACACCTCGACTGGAACAACACCGTGGCCAGCAGCGTGCGCAGCCGGTAGACCATCCGGTTCACGTACTTCTTGGTGTACCAGGGCCGATTGGGATTTCCCCCGCCCCGGCGGGTCAGCTCCCGGCAGAGCTCCTCGGCCGTCATGAAGCCGCTTGGTACCCAGCTCTGGTCGGGAGAGACCGGACGAATCGCGGTCAGGACCAGGACCGCCAGCAAGTCGAACAGCGCGGGGGAAAGCCGGACGGTGGCCTGGTGTTTCCCTTCGCTGAGGATGGCGACCCCATGCTGGCCCCACCGGCCGCACAACCAGAGCTGCACTCGGTCAGGTAGGGGGCTGGGTTGGGGGATGGTTCCGAGGACATGACCGAACTCCTGAGCCAGCACAGCCGCTGGTTGGGGTGGGGGAACTGATCCGTTGTGGTTCGGTTCCTCCACGGATAGTCGGGATTCAGAGAGGGGTTGCCCGGATGCCACCTTCATCCTCTAGGTCTTCGAGGAGTCCGATCACCTCGGCACGCGCCTTCAGTCCCCTTTGCTCGTGCTCCCGCCGGGCGAGCTCTTGTTCGGTGTCGCGCAGGGCACGGCCTGCAACGTTCATCTGACGATCCAGCTCATGGATGCCCGCGGATAACCGTTGGATCGAAGCGTCGTAGCGGTCAACGGTTTGGCCCAGCTCGATGCAGGAGTGCAGCACTTCGTAGGCGTCGCGCTCCACCTCGGGGCGCGGACACCGCACGCCCCCGACCCGCATCATGTCTCCCTCTTGATTGGCCATAACCCGATGGATCGCCCGGAGGGTCTCCCGATCCTCGGCGAGTGAACGTGCTGCCTCTTCGCGGGCAGCCCGGAGTACCTCGATGCACCTCGTCAGCTCGGAACGCCTGGTCACCGCGGCGGCGTACTGCTCGCGCTGCCAGGCTATTCGCTCGGTTTGCCTGGCTCGGTACCAGCCCTCGACCGTATCGAGCGTCGATCGAACTCCAGTGCGTGTGATCCGGCCAAGCTGCGCCACAACGGCCTCGGGTCCGACCAGAGTGCAAGCTCCGGCGATAGCGAGAAACGCGGGCAAGAAAAACCTCCAAAACACAGGGAATATCATCCTGTTCGCTCTCATCGACTTTCTCCTCTCCTGATTTCACGACCATGGAGGGCCGGGTTCTCGATACCACAACCGCAGTACGATGCCTCCGAGCGCGGGGAGCTGGCCTCAGTCACCCGGTCCCGAAAACCTGATGTCCGCGAGGTCAATAACGCAGGGGCCTGACGAAGATGCGCGGAGGACAAACGTAAATGCTGCCGGGACGTTCGACAGATCCAGTCCGTCTAAGAGCACCGAGTAGGTGCGCCAGCTCTTGTCGAGCTTCACGATGACCGGGTCGCTCTCGAATGAAGCCGGATAAGGTGCACCCGGGCGCGTGTGTCCGCCCGACTTGATGAGGAGGGTCTGGCCACTTGGTGGGCCCAGGCACCGGGCCCGGAACGTGAGGTGGGTGAACCCGCGACGGCTCAGGTGCTTGCCGGGAGCGTCTCCCCAGTTCGAGTCGGGAAACTGGTAGGCCACGGCCACCCAGCCCTTCGAGCCTCCTCGGATCGGATCATAGGACCATTCGTCGTAGGTACCCTGGGTTGACGGATCATCCCCCACGAGGCGATAGCTCAGGGTGCCATCAGGACGTTCGGCGTCGCCCATCCAGCCGCTGGGGACCCAGATACCCACAATTGGAAGGGTTTGAACGACCGGAGCTGTCCTTGAGGACGGGGCGGGCCGAGGCGACGCGGCCTGGGACGACACCGTGGGTATCGTCGGTCGAACCGAGGCGGCGGAAGAGACTTCTCGACGAGTGTCTCCCAGTTCCGCTCCCACCCGGTATTTCGCGGTCAGAGCATCGAGACGCCGGAGACCGGCCGGTGCCCGGGTACTGCCGTGTCCACTTGGTTCAATGGTCTCAGTCGGGGTCGCTAACGACTCTTCGTTCTTCGGGTCAGAGCCGAACGAACCGAGGCCAGAGACCGTCGGGAGAGGTTGCCACTGCAACCGCAACCGGCCACCAAGCTCAACATGAGGGCCACCGTGTTCCGTGACACGGACCCACGGCGGCGGACCAGAACACGCATTACAGACTCCTTCGCGAGGTGAATGATGGGCCACAGGCACCTGAGCCACGATCTCAGGTTCTCGATTGGCGGAGGGTGTGAATCAAGGATTCGGTACATACACAGATTCATACCAACCAGCTCCGCGTTTTTTTTCTGCTTTTCAACGAGCCGATTGCATTTCTTCATGATCAACTCGCTTGTCCCTGGGTGTCCCCATCCGAGGTGAGCCGGTCGGTGAATGCCTCCTGACTCGGGGTCCTGTCTTCCGAACCCGTCGCGAGCGCGTCTTGGCCTCTTCCAAGAGCCGGAGCACGGCCTCTTCTTTTCGAACGAGGTCGGTGCAATCGATGAGCGACGCCGCTTGGTTGAAGGCGACCCTTGCGGCATCGAGGTCGCCGTCCACGATGGCTTTCCAGAAGCTGGAAAAGACCGGCTGGACCAGGCAATGGCCGGCGGCCTTGCCATAGGCTTGGACGCTTTCCGACAAGGCGTATTGATGGGCGATCGTCCAGAGGCGGCTACGGCGATCCTCGGCGGAAGATGTCGCATCGAGCTCCTCGAGCACGAGGTTTTCGATTCGTTCCCGGTACAGTCGGTCCAGGGTTTGGTCCTCGATGAAGGGGGCGGCCAGGGCTTGAGCCTCCCTGGCCCGGTCGAGATCGTCGAGTGTGAGGCCGGACAGGCTCCGCAGGAACGTACCCAAGCGCCGCACGATGTTCTGAGCCCGTCCCAGCAGGCGCGTCTCCTCTTGCTTGGCGGCCGCGGCCGCAGTCAGGCTGTCGGCCACGGGCTGGATCCCCGGGTCGAACTGGGGAGCAACGGCTGCCAGTGCCCGGGCTTGCTCGAAGTCCCCGTCCCTCAGCCCGCGGTTGGCTTCCTGGAGCAGCCAGGCCGCCGCGCGCTGGCCGAGCGGGTTGGCGGCGAGCTCCGAGCCGATCCCGGGGTAGTACGCGACCCGTTCGAAGACGTGCCACAGCGCGAAGTTGGGGAACGCCCGCCGCGGGTCGAGCAAGGCGTGGACCTGCGCCGCGGAGGCTTGCTTGAGCGCCACTTCCTCGCGGCGAGCGATCTCCATCCAGGGTGGCCGCCCCGGCAGGGCCGGGGCACGCTCGTCGATCAGTGTCAGGGCCAAGTTCCGTAGCGAGATCCGGGCGGGGAGGAACGTGGGGTCCTGGGCCACGGCCGTCTCCAGAGCCCTCAGGGCGGCTTCGGGATGCAGCAGGTGAGCCCAGGCGACGCCAAGGTTGTTGTGGGCCGCTGGTGAGAGCCGCGACGGCCGGCTCGCCGCCGGTTCCAGCAACCTGGCTGCCTCCCGATGCCGGCCTGCGCAGAGGCGGACATGGCCGAGCAGGAACTTGGCGATCCGCACCGCTTCATGCAGTGCTCCTCGCCGCGACCGCCCCCGCTGTAGCGGAGAATCTTGTCGGCCCACCGCTGAGTGCCGATCGCGTCGAAGTGTCCAACCGCCGCCACGGCCTGCTCTGCCATCAAGCCGAGCCACACCGGCGCGGGGTGGTCCGAGAGCCGGATCCACTCGCCGTCCAGCCAGATCTGGGTTTCCGGCGGTAGATGATCCCCGTGGACCAGCTCGTGGATCAGGGCCTGCTCGTGCATGAGGAAGGCCTGGTCACGGCCTCGCGGATCGACGTGCCGGATCCGGACGACATCACGCTCGTTCATCGGCTTGATCCTCGCTGCTCAAGAGGCTCTGCACCGTGAGCCCGGCTTGCACGATCAGGTAGACGATCTCACCTTCCGAGCCCGTGACCGCCTCATAGCCATCGGACTGGAAGACCTGGGACAAGCTCGGCGGCACCAGGGCGATGCGGCGCGGGCGGTCGCCACAACCGCAATACAGCAGGCAAACTGACTCGGCCACCTGGTCCAGCAGTGCGCGACAGTCCTCAGGCCAGAGCAGACGGGTCCGTTGGTCGAGTTTCAAGAGTCGATCTTCAACCTGCTCGGCACGGTCGAGCCACATTGCGGGGCTGCTCGGGCCGGTCAGGAGCTCCGGCGCAACAGCGCGGGTGAGCGTCCAGGCCAGCTCCTCGTGGCTCGGTGCGCACCGCGCCAAGAATCGTTCCCGGATGGCTGGCAGATCGCTGAGAGTCAGCTCGAACGGGCTGGCCGGCGCCGAGTCTTCGAGTGGACCAGGCTGCAAGGTCTGCTCGAGCTGAGCCAGCTCGATCTGGCGACGGCCCGTCGCGATCAACCGGTCCTCCCACTCGGCTCGGGCCATCGCCAACGTCCAGACCGGCTCCCCCGGTGATCGCGACGCCCGTTGGGTTCGCCCCCAGCGCCAGAAGCACGCTAGGCGGCACAACCCGGCCCAGATGCGACAGAGCCAGGCCCATAGCCTCCGCCAGAAGGACGAGGGTGGGACGACTGGCGGCGGGATCAAAGCACGAAGCGCGCCGGCGGTGTCCTCGGCCATCTCCTCGAGGCGCGCCTTGAGCCAGTGATCGGCGGACCGGTCGGCCACTCGCGCGTACGGCGGCCTCCACCCGGCGCAACGACCCATTCCCCCCCTGAGTTAAGGATGCCAGGACCGGGAGAACGGTCGAATTGGGAGCGGGGAGCGGGCGGTCCGTGTCCGGACACTCTCCGAACAAGACCCCAAAGGATTGCTCCCGGAGCTTATGTCGGAGGAACCGGTGCAGAGGTGTCTCCGACAGGTTGACGCGACCCACGCCGAATCCGAGCAAGTTCCCGCCCACTCCGTTGTTAACGCGAACTCCGCGGGCCAAAGTGGTGACCAGTTCTTGCAGCCGTTCGGTTTCCAGAAGGTAGTACAGGAACAACCCAGCAGCCGCCACGGCGTCGACTTCCTCAATGCGACGGCCACGGGCGTCGGTGTCGGTGTAAACGAGCGTGGCGTCGAGGCCCTCGCCGGCCTTGATCGCGGTCAGGATCCCATCCGAGGCGAGCCGATCGCCGACCGATCCCGCGTAGACTAGCAGGACGACGGTGCCAGAGAGCGACGACCGGCGGAACTCCCTGCGAGCGAGTTTGATGAGCCGCCGCGGCTGAGCGAGGTTCGTCCAGCTCACCGGCAGCCAGGATTCCCAGGACGAAGGGCGAGCGATACCGCGTCTGGCTGTCCAGCAGCGCAGGGCCGCCGGTCGTGTTGCGGACGTTCAGTGCCGCCGTCAGAGCCCTGCCGATTCGATCCTGCGGATCCTCGGTCGAATCGACGAGCTGGCACTGGGCCGGGACCGACCCTCGCCTCGCGGCCATCCGCTGCGACACCGCCGCGGCAACCCGATCGCCGAACGGCGAGACGCTCACGATCACGGCGGGTCTAGGCAATCCGGTGGGCTGGTGATCCGTCATCGGAAGGCTCCCGCGCCAGGTTCCGCGGCGCTGCGGGTCCAGTCCCTGGACGGAGATGAGGGTTGCCCCAAACCATGGTGTGGGCCGCCTGAAGTCCGATCTGTTCCTCGTACCCAGCTCGAACCGCCCGAGCCGCGGCCCGCTCGTACATCAGGACCTGCTTCTCGGCCGGGCGGGCCAGGTCGATGTGGCGGTCCAGTTTCGCCTCGATCTCGTTGAGGAGTTCGACCACTCTCTGGATGTCTTGGCCGCCCGCCTGCCAGAGCGTCTCCTCGGTTTGCTGGCACAAGGCCTCGTGAGGAGGCAGAAACGCCAGGCGTGCCGACTTCTCCAAGAGGGCGGTCGAGGCTGTGACGTGGGTCTTGCCCAGGATCTCGCCTTTGTAGAAATATCCACGCCCCTCCACCGTGATCACGCCTGTATTCAGATGCTCATGCATGGGAATCGCCAGGTAGGCAAACCAGTCCCGGGCGCCTGGGACTGTGACATCAGCCATCGGCGTGAAACGCTGGTCGGCGAAGACGGGGATCGTATTCCTCGATTGGACGTGCGCCTCGAGCGCGTCGCGGGTGACCTTTAAGGCGGGCAGCTCGATGGCATAATCGACCGTGACGATCGTGATCTGGCCGGCATCGGCGCCGGCAGGGGCGGGATAGACGGACCTCCCCAGCCCGCGAGCGATGACTGCGAGAGGGTGGTCTTCCGTCGCGGAGATGTACGCGTGCAGGATGCAGTGGCGGCGCCGATCCCAGTCGGCCTCGGTGCGGACGGCCGGCTCGGCCGCCTTCACGGCGTTTTCCATCACGATCCGCCCGCGTGCGCCGGCCGCGAGTAAGGCTTCGTCCAGGTTCGTGTACCGCGAAAATGACTTCGCATGGCGGGCGACCTTGGCGTGAACAGCGGCCTTGAGACGTGGCGCGTCGGCATTGGTCTCGATGGCCCGGGCGGCCTGCTCCCGCACCTCCCGAATGCATTCCGGCGCCGCCCGATCAACCAACTCTTCCAGAGCGCCGAGGTCGAGCAGGGCATGTTCCGCCGGTGGTCGCAACGTGAAGGACTTCGACTGCTGCTCGTAGCTGATCCTCAGCTCCTCGAATGCGTTGGCCGCGGTTTCCAAAGGGGGAATGACCTGTTCGACCCAGTCCGCCAGCACGTGCAGCTCCTGAGCCTGCGCGAGCCAGGAACTCGGTGTGGGCCCGAGACCGCTGTGTCTCCTGGATCGCCTTCAGCTCGACTTGCAGGGTCATTGACCGAGGCGGGTCTTGCGCCTTGGCGCGCTTGGTCGGCGACTCGATGGCTCCGTGTTCCAGATCTCGAAGCGTCTTGGCAAAGAGACGGGCCACTTCGGCTGCGCGTTGGGGCCCGGCCTCGCGGCACGCTGTGCAGGACATTGCGGCACCGGTTCCTCGCCGTGTCGCACTGCTGCTTGAGGGCCAGCAGACGTTCTTCCACCCTGGTCGACGCCTGCCTGCGGGCCTCATCCCTGACATAGTCCAGGAAGTGGCCTGGCTCGCCCAGATCGGCGGGGACTGACACTGGGCTCAACCTTGGCAGGGGGGCCTTCAGGGCAGCTTCCGTCAAGCCCGTGGGATCGGCGATCATCTTGGTAACGATCCCCGGCGCGTTGATCGGCTTCGCGGTCGAGGCTTGCTGTCCCAGGACGGCCTGGGCGAACCCGACCGTGTCGGGGTAGGCTGTCGCGTGGATCGTCGCCATCCCGATCAAAGCCAGGAACTTGGGCTGACCGTACGGGCCGTGCGGCGGTGTACACGCCCATCATGTTGACGCTCTGGTCGCTGAGAGTCTTGCCCAGCGGAGAAACCTTGTGCAACAGCAACCGGCCGACGAACCGCTGGTGCTCAGCGAGTCGCTCCGCTTTGGGCTCGGGGAGGATGAAGATTGACTCGAAGAAGGGGCCGCGGGCCGTAATGACCTGATCCCCAAGCGACATGCTGAACTGCGCGGCCGGCGTTGAGGTCGGCCAGCTCCTGGAATCGACCGTAGAGCATCCGTAGCTTGTTTTCGGAATCGACGTCTCCCAAAAGGTTGGTCGCCGGTAGGGTCAACAGCAGAGTGAAGTTGGCCTCGATCCCCAGGTGTTTGAGGGCGTGTTTGAACAAGACCACGTCATAAACCAATGCCCCCACTGTCCCGCCGGTGGTGCTGACCACGTAGATCACCTCGATCGGGCCCCGAGAGGTGACCGCCATGTTCTGGGCCCGAAGCAACGGGTGGAGATTGGCGCGGCTGGCCATACCGGGACGATTGTCGGGCGTGAATCGATTGAGTGACTCGCAGAGCTTCTTGGCCACTTCGGTGGCCATCTGCTCGTAATAAAACCGGGCCGCCGAGGGAGAACCACAGGCGCCATGACCGGTGGATACCTCGGTCACATGTTTGGGCATCCACTCAGCGACCTCCGGGTTTCCTAACGACTGCCGGAGGCGATCCTGGATCTGATCTTGCTCCCCCAAGTTGATGAAACAGCGGGGCGGCAGCATCTCGATCCCGGCCAGGCGTGGCTGATAGGTCGTGTCGATGGCCATGATCACCAGATGCTCCGGTTCGCCACCGTACAGCGCCTTCAATTCGGAATAGAAGTGCCGCACCTCGCCGCCGCCGTAAGTGCCCACTGCGCGGATGAATGCCGGGGGGCACTGCAAGAGCTCCATCGGCCCGTCGCCGTCCTCATCCGGCGCGGCGCCGTTTCGTCGGGAAAGTTGGTGGTCGAGTTGGTCGTTACGGCTTTCCATGAAGAAGTCTCCACAGGTGAGGGTGTGTTGCTCGATCAAGGCGTGGACTCGTCGCGGATCAGGACCGTCTCGCCGGAACCTGAGACGTCCCTCGACCACGCCGCGGCTCGCACTCCAGCACGAGCTGAACCCGGTCCGTGATCGCCTGAGTGTTTTCGCGCGGCTGGGCATTCTCGCGCGACAACCGCAGGAGGCGAGACCGGCCTTCCTTGAGGCCCGAGAGCCGCCTCCTCGGCCTGGATCCTCACCGATCCATCCAGGTGCTGGCGGCACACGTGCCAGGACGTCCATGCCCTTGGCTTGCGACGGATACGAGAGGCAAATCTCCGGCGGGCCGTAGTGGCCCCGCTTCTGACAGACCAGGATCTCCCGCGCCGGCCACCAGACCGGCTGGTCTGGCTCGACGACCGGCATGGCCTGGCCGGAGGCGCCCAGGAGCCGGACTTTGCACGGAAGCGCATCGAGACGATGGCGGTAGCAATAGGCGGCGATCCCGCTGCCAACCACGCAGAAGAGGAACACCGCGACCGAGGCCAGCACCAGGCGCCCCCATCGGGGGGTGATGTGAGGCGGAATCGTCAGCGGTGCGGCGACGTGGAGCTCGGGATGGGTCTCCTTCTCGGGAGAGGTCGCCGACGCGTCACCGCCCCACCCGTAGGGCCGAAACACCCCGAGACATTCGATCGCCCCGACTTGTTCCACGTCGGCCTCGTGTTGGCCCAGCTTCTGGTTGAACACCGCATCAACCTGGCCGATACGCAATCCGGCGAGGTAATACGCCGTATAGAAGGGGCTCTGTGTCGGTTTAGCGACGACGACGACCGGCAGCGCGGCCGTGAGCCAGGACGGCAGCCAGGCCCAGCTCGAGCGATCTGGCTTCAGGGGTATGAGTTCGCCGTCGTCGGACCGCGTGGCCACCTCGAGCTGCAACGGAGCCTCGAGGAGCTGGAATTTCCAGCGGATGGTGTCCAGCACCTGATTGTGTCGATCCACCAGCTCGAGAGCGAATGATTGATCTCCCACGTGGGTCAGCCGCGGTGCAGTCCGCCAGGGGAGCGAGTCCGCTTTACAGCGTTCACTGGCCACCGACTCGCCGGCGCTATCGAGCAGCGACCAGCGCATGGAGAGTTCCTCGCGATCGATGATCTCAAGGACCTCTTGAGATCCAGCAGGATCTTTCCGAATCTTGCCGGAGACATTCACCGTGAGGAAAGTGACGGTGCCCATCGGCAGCACAGCCAGGGTTTGAAAGACCGGTGCCTGGCTCACCTCCAGGCTCAACGCAATCGGTTCGATCAGGACACGACCGTCAAACCGGATCTGCAACCCTTCCACGGCCACATTCACCTGAACGTGGAGGCGGCTGGGTTGAGCAAAGACTCTGGGCTCAGTCACAAATCGGTCGCCGGCTTGATTCAAGGGAACTTCCTCGACGGACCCGTCTTCCCCGATCAGGAGAGCCCGGAGACCACCGCGGAGACTGACGAATTCCCTGGGGTCAAGGGAACTTCCGCGCACCAGCTCGACGGTGATCTGGTCGCCGACCAGGGCAGATCCTCGCTCCGGCGGCTGCTGCATGGAGTCGAACAGCGTGACCTTCTTGGAACCTCGCCGTGTGACCTTCACTAGCAGTTGAAGCTGATCCGCGGCCACAGTCCGGACCGCGGCCTGCGCGGCGGGATAGGCGACCCCACCCGCCTCGCCTTCCGCCACGGTGATCTCATAGTGGCTCGGCTGTGGATCAGATGGCCAGGCCAGATCCATGACCAACGCTTTGTCCGCCTCGATCCGACTTTTGACTTCGAATGTCTTGGCATTCGCGGCGGTATCGAAAGTCGTACCCAGCGCCGAGCGGGCGGTCACGACCGGTGGTTGGGCCTTCAACGCCGTAAGGAACGCCTGCCTTTCCGCCGATGTTCCATCGCGAACTCCGACCGTTACGACGCAGGACAGAGGCTCACCGGCACGGCCGCCTCGAGCACGGATCGAACTGGTCGCCGCGAGTGCAGGTGCTCGCTGCGCGGTAGCCGGGTCGATCACCACAACCTGGCTTTCCCTGGCCAGGAATGGGACCCCCGAGGATCTGTCCTCGCTCACACATCGGATGGTGAATGGGGCGGCCTGACCGCTCTGCACCGGGAGGACGATCGTCGCGCCCAGAGCAGGCTGCGATGGGGACGGCTGGGCGTCAGCACGGTGGATGACCTTGCCCTGAGAATCCAGGGCTTCGAAGGACACACGTAAGGCGGCGTGGCCCCGTGGGTCGAGCGGCTTGCCGTCCGGACCGCGGAAATCCGCCTTGGCCTCGACCTGCGCCTGACCGCCCCCGATCACGACCGGACCGAGACTCAGCCGGCTTGCGGGCTGATCGAACCGCAAGACCAGTCGCGCGCTTTCCGTGCCCGACCCCGGGAGCCGACACGGTGACCGCAGTGCGGGCCGAAAAGATGGCGCGAGCCACGTGTACCTGATTGCCGCCGAGTGTCACATTCAGTCGCTCGGTTGATACGCTCATCGCGGGGGCGGTGTCGAACCCGATGGCCAGCAGTTCGCCTGTCACGTCTCGCAACGTCAGCGACTCGGCATCCAGCTCGAACCGGCGGAATCGCGTGATCTGGCCCAGGATTTCCAGAAACGCATCGACGATCTCCGATGCCTGCTCGATGGGATGGAAGCCTCCCTTGGTCGTGGCGGCCATGCGGCCAAGAATGTCGCGAGCCTGCGGGCTCGTCTGGACTGGCGATCGTATGCAGTGGGCAGCCGATCCGGTTGCGGACCAGATCCAGGATCTGTTCGGGGGGTTCGTCTGGCTCCACCGTCGGACAGGAACACGACGGCCTTCGGCTTGAGATTGGCGACGGCCTCGATCGCTTTCGCGTACCGGGTCCCGCCGATAGTCCGCAGCGACCCGATCCAGGCGCAGGGCCTCATCCCGTTGCGTTCCCAGGTCGAACGTCGGACTGACCGCGGCCTCGTCGGAGAAACCGACGACGACGACGCGACCGTGGAGCACGGCACAGGCCGAACATCGCGGCTTGCTTCGCACGGTCGAGTCGCTCGTCTTTTTCCATGGATTGTGACTGATCCACTACCAGGGCCTGATCGACCTGATAGCGGTCTTGGTTTTGCGGCTCATCCGCCGAGACCGCCCCGGGGCTCAGCCCTACCGCTGCCGCGAGCGCGACAGCCAGCAGCTTCGTGGCTTTCGTTCGAGTGGCTATCATCGGGTTCTCCTGAGATACGGGATCGATCAATCTAAACTGGGATGCGACGAAGGCGGTGGGACACGATCTCAATTAGGAACCCCTCGTAGATCAACTTACGGACCGAGAGACCACCTTTTCGAAAGTGTTGGCTAAAATACCTGGCAGGCTCCTGTGGAGGCGCGGCGGGCGAAAACATGCTCCGCTCATGGGTGGTCCTCGGACTGACGAAAGACAAGGATGACAGGATGAGGCGTCCTGCAGGACCGGATCCCCCGCTACCGAATGCCACCACATCTCTATACCACCACATCTCTGATTTTTTCGATCGGTATGTCGCGAATTGGCTTGGACGTGGGTGAAAAGGCTTGGTTTATCATATGAAATCGGTGACGATCGCCGGAAATTGCCGCCGCAACTTCTTGATGCAAATGGCGTTTGGTCTGACTGAATACAGATATACCTATTTCTCTTTAAATATGACATTGCCAGATAAAATCCGACGAGAGAAATGTAACTTACAATAGTACGTAACAGTTACGTGCGGTTTGAAGTAACCGTTACATGCAGTTTGAAGTAACAAACGGGATTGGTGGGAGGGGTAGGTCAAGTGCAGAGTGTGTGTGGACTCGGAAGAGATGCCTTGGGTCGATGCGGTCTGCGCGGATCCGGCAGGACGTAACGCTCTCTGAGCGTTGGAACTGATAAGCACAGAGCTGACATACGTGATTATCGACAGACTCGATCAACAAGAAAGCGGCGTGGTGGATCGAACCACCACGCCGCCGATCGCTGATCGAAAACACGGGGCCGCCGGAGCCGGGTTCAGCGCGGCCGGGATTGGCTCCAGAGCTTCAGCAGCTCAACCGCAAACGGCTTGGGTTTGCGCTCAGGGCCGAACAGGACCGGCCAGTGCGGGCCGATGTTGGCGCGGTCCCCGCCAGGAAGTGTGATCGTTTCGTTCTTCCAGCCGACGTTGTTGAGTCCGTCGAAGAAACCGACGTTCACCTGTTTGGCGATGGGGGCCTTGAGAATGGTCTCCCAGTAGGTCTTCTGCTGGGCGTCATCGAACGCTGGAGCCGGCCCCGCCGGCCAGCCAAATTCCTTGACCAGGATAAGGTATCCCTTGGGGGCGTAGGACCGGAGGTCTTCAACCCGTTGCAGGGCCCATTTCGCGGCTTCGTCGGTGCGGAAGATGTTCGAGAAGAGGGCATGGGCGTTGACCAGGGCGAAGTCGAATGAGAAAAGTCGTTCGTCGCCGTAGGCCTGGACGATCTCGGTCGTGGTCATCGGCACGGCGCGGACTTCACGGAGGCGGTGCGCGACCTGCTGGATCTCCTCGAACGATGCCCTGCGAAATGTGATGGCTTCATTGCCCACCGAACAGGCGATGATGGTCTGATTCAAATCCTCCCGCGCTAGCAGCTTTTCGGCGTTTGGTACCTCGACGAGGAGGTCTCTGGGGTTGAAGAGGCCTAGGAGAACCGAGAGGTGATACTCGCGGCACAGAGGAGCGATCTGTTCGAGGCCGTCGCGACAGCCGTAAGTCACGATTCCGGCCCGCTCGCCCCGGATCCCAGCACCGTCGGCCAGAGCGCGGATCGCGGCCAGGTCGGCACGGATCGCATCGGCCGTCGGTTGCTTGATCGGTTTGACGGTGGGGTCAAAACCGGTCGGTGTATAGGTCACCAGAAACGTCTGCGAGAGCCGCTGGCGCCAGTCCTTGGGTAGGCTCAGGCTAGCGTCTTTGCGACGGCGCTCGAGCGGCTCGAAGCGGATGTCATCAACCTCCACCCGAACGGTGTTCCGTCCCCGGTTGTCAAGGACCGTGGTCACAACGCAGAAGGGGTCGATCACATTGGTAAGTTCGCGTGCCTGTATCGGACCGATTGTGTACTCGCGGAACTCCGGGGTCAGGCGGCACGGACTCGGCCTGGCTTCGTGGGGAAATGGTAGACTACTCCGGTGAGGACCGGTGTTCACTCCCCCGATCTTGAACGTTACGGTGCCTTCGCCCGCCGCCCTGAAACGGAGGTTGAGGTTCGCGTCGGGGGAGACGTCGAGCAACTCCTGCACGTTGATTCCCGGTTTGGTGCCCCAGGCATTACCTCCGACAAGTGTATAGACTCCCACCCAGTCGTCCTGGTTACGGAACTGGAAGCGATACTCGATGCATGTCCCCATTTTCGGGTTGCTCTCATCGACAGGCTTCGTCGCGTTGACGGCGACTTGGTTGACTCGGTCGGCGGGCATGAACCCGTAAGGGCCGAATGTCTGCTCGGAGGTCGTTCGAGTATCCCTCTCGCCTTGAGACGGGATGTTCCGGTAGATCCAGACGGTTGCTGGATTGCTCGGACTGGATTGTTGGCCCGCCACGTCGCCAGCGGTTGATTCAAGCACGATCAAACATGCGGCTATGTGAAGAAAGCAGGATCTGCTCATGAGATTCCCTGCGCCTTTGGCCCAGCCTCCGACTCGTGTTTGCGGAACCCGTGTCTATTTCGTCAGAAAGCGGATGTCATCAAGGTAAAAGGTGACACCGCCGAGTTTTGAGGCCCGATCCGTGACCCAACCGAAGCCGCTGATGACATGAGACACATCCAACCCATCGAGTGGGATCTCGAATTCCTGCCAGTCTGGTGTAACCTCGAAGGTCCGGCTCCGTTTTCCGAGACTGTCGCCGAAGGGTTCCTCCACCCCCCCCAAGAGAAACTCGATGCGGCGTCTTCGATCGGCCCTAGCTGCGAAGATGAGACGTTTGTAACCTTTGAGATTGAACCCCGTCCTTTCCAGAAGGTATGCTTTCCCCAATTGTTAGGTGGGTGCTGCCAGTACAGGCCTCCCCAGTTGCAAGGGCCCTGGTAATTACATTCATGGGGGCCATTACCCGCAGCGTCATAGACAACGCGAATGCAAGTCTTCCCGGAGTGCGGGTTGTCGGCCCAGGTTTCCACGATATGGATATCGCCGCAATCACCCATCAGTCCGGTGGGCGTGAAGTGGTTGTCACTAGCGTCGGCATCGTTGTAGACATTAAACACATCGTTGCGAGGCTCGACCCGTGGGGGAGCAGCTTCGAAGCGGATGTCGCGAACCTCGAACTCGAATCTCTTGGCTTGCTGTAAGGGTGATTCGATGCCGTTGTCGGCCCATGTGATCATCCAGCCGAAGCCTCCCACCAGCCGTGTGAAGTCGAGGTTTCCGGCGAGGTGGCATTCGTAGGTTCGCCAGTCACCGGTCAGTCTCTTGATCCCTAGGCTGGTGAACGAGACTGTGTCAGGGTAGGGAACCGTTTGCTTTTCGAATCGCCGATTCGCATCCTCTCTCCACTTCCACTGGACGCCGCCGATCGTGAATCGGACGTGGATCGGCCCGGTGAGACTGCGGGCCTCGAACTTGATGACATTTGGCTTGAGCTTGCGGAGGTCGTAACCGCCATCCTCGCCGTGCCGAATTCGTTGGGGAGGGCTGAGCCAAAGCACGCCGGCGTGCTTGGCCGGCACTTTGTTGAGCTCCCCCTTGATGTATTTGTAATCCCATTCGTGCGGCTCTTGGCGGCCATCGGGGACATAAGTGAATCGCATTGAATCTCGCTCGCCGAAGCCGAACGTCACATCCTTGATGTCTCCTGTCATCCCCGAGGCCACGTAGTTCTTGTTAACCGAGAAGCTCCCATCCGGGGACAAAGGAGGCTGTTTGCCGGCCGAGGCCGAGGCCCCGGTCTGTCCCCAGGCCGGCCGCGTGTACGTCAGCCATGCCTCACACGCGAGAAAACCGAGTACTGCCGCAGGCCAGAGACACCAGGACCAAACACGGGACCGCGCTGACGTCGAGGATTGAGAGAACGGGGCCGTAAACGGCAGACCTCCACGGAATCCGGTTGGATCGGGATTCATGATATCCTCCTCTTGGTATTTGTGATCAATCACGTGAATCTTCGAGAGTCTTCCCCTATCGAATCCCCTCGTGCTGGATCCCTGCGCCTCTCTCGATCGCTCGCGTCCAGGGGGTTCGTTGAAACCGGATGTTGCGGACTTCAAAGGCATACTTCTGACCCTCCAGTTTCCCTGGCAGGATCACCCAGCCGAATGGGCAGATCACTCGTTTAAGGCGAGGGTCCTGAGGGGCGTAGAGTAGCGGCTCCTGGAACGTCTGCCACTTCGTGGTCAACTGTTCTACTCCCAGACGTATTCGGGGCAATGACTCTTTATACGGCGGATCGACTTTCTTCCCCTTGCCCTGGGCGTCGACCTCCCACAGCCAGCCGTCGCTGCCAATGATGAATTCCACCGTGCAATCCTGATCAATCGCCCGTGCTTCCCAGACAACCCATCCGGCGTGGAACGCCTGGAGGTCGAACCCGCCGGGTGCTTTCCCCAGCCGGCCGGCCCGAGCCAGTAGCAGCCGATGAAGTTGGCAGGACGATTATTGGGAGTCCCATCGTCCTTGAATTTGAGGTCCCACTCATGCTGCACGCCTTTGCCGCTCGCCGTGTAAGTGAACGCGGTTGCCCCCTCCTCGCCGCCAGTGATCTCCAAATCATCGACGTCCCCGATGATCCCCCTGGCGACCGCCTCTCGGTCCACTCTGAATTCATTTGGAATCGGAATCGGAATCGGAATCAGAATCTTTGTGGGTTTGAAATACGAAGAAGAGGATCGGTGCCGTGAGGACAACCGCAGCCACTGTGATGGGCAATAAGATGTCGCCGTTTCGGACGCATGAATTTCAGTGCTTCCTCGATCGTCCTCGCAGTGACAACGGCGTCTTCGTACCCTAGGGCGAGAGCCTCCTTCTGTGCCTCTTCGAAGTTTTCGGGATGCACGATGACCCTGGTGATCTTTTTGTGCTGAAGCGCCGCTTTGGTCTTCTCACCGACACCATCCCAGCCCGCCCATTCCGCCCCCTTTAAGGACACGAGCGGTCAAAGCCACTTTCTGATCGTGCCGTGCGTTGGTGATCAGTTGTCTCAAGACGGCCGCCATTGCACCACTGAGAGACTTACCGTCGAGCGGTGGAAACTCTTTGTCAGTGGTAACATACCAGCGGATGTCGTTGTCCTTGAGCCGCTTGGTGATGGCCGGAGGTTTCGTGACTTCCGTCCAGGCCGTCTCCACGGCTTTGCGGAAATCTTCAGTCATCGGCATGAAACCCATCTTAGTTGGGTGGGGATAGAACTCGGCGCCACCGTCTTCCGGACGAGTTCGACATGCAGCCAGGCGACAAAGCCTTCTCCCTTGTCGCAACCCGGCACAGGCGTGATGTGCTTTCGAGAAGACTGCCGCGGTTTTGCACTCACCTCCGGCCGCATCGCGTGCCGGGCTGGGATATTGCGGAGGACCCTAATGCGTCGCTCCAGTGGTTTTGGCTTCTGGTCAACCAAGTGACCGAATCGTTGTTCGTCTTTGAAATTGGATGTTCGGCGATCGACGCGGCCAGGAGCCCAAGCAACGCATGATAGGGCCGCTCAGTCATCATCGGGCTATCCACACGAATGCCCGCCTCGTCACACCGTGCCTTGTACCAAGTGTTGAGGAAGTCCTTCACGGCGTTCTGCTGAGCCCGTGCATAGGTCTCCTTCAGCGAGCGAAGACCGCCGGGGTCCCTCTTTTCTTGACACTGGAGGGTGATATCGCTCTTTGCCAATCTGAACCATTCATATTCCAGTCAACTAGCAGGTATAGAGCGATTATTCTTGCTGACATTGTCAATCCATTCCCAGATATCCATAGTTCCTGGACCTTCCACATGTTGACGATTGAGCCTGTGCGATTGCAAGACACGGCCCATCTCGTTCTTAGAACTCTCGGCCGTCGGCATCGAACACCTCGACCAGAGTGCGGACTTGGGGATCAAGGTCCGGTTGGGAAAGAGCGTGGGCGGCCCATATCCGCCAACTCGGGAGTGGCCGCGAGTCATTTCGTCGTGCCGCTTTCCGAAGGATGATCTCAAGACCACGACGTCTTACATGTCAGTTCTTCCGCAGTCACCAGGCGGAAAGCTACCACGGGGTCTAAAGGAGGGGCCTCAACGAGTCGGGCCTTTGCCACCAGCCTCCCTTCATCGCCTTCATAGCGGTGCATCATGGCGTAGAATCGCCTCGTTGCGAGTTCCCCCAGGGAACTCTCGCCCAACAGACTTACCTCGATCAGCGAATCCGACTGTAGAGTGTTGTGTTCCAGGCTGATCTCGGTCACTCCCGAACCGTCCCTCGTCAGAAACCCGATGGCCTGTCCGTCGTCAAAGGCGAATTGCTGCCAGTCGGGCCATTGGGTGTGAGAAACCCCGAGTTAGCACCCAGATGCTGGAGTCGATCCTCTGAGGCGGTAAAGGCGGTCAATTTCCTTTCTAGCCATTTCGCAACCGACGACGGCTCCTCCTGAGGGACATTTTCCGGCAGTCGCTCCATCAACCTGGCCTGTGGTTGATCAACCTGAATCCACTGTTCGAGTCGCCGACAGCGACGACACGAATCGAGATGGAAACGCAAGTGATAATGTTTTCCGCACCAAGCCGATTCAGCCAGTTGCGGAACATATCGCCGACGAAAGGATGCCGGCGCCAGCCGACGATGGTGTCCAGTGCCTCGGGGAACTGTTCGAGGAGAAACCGAGCAACAGCAGCCCATCGTCCGGAGTCGGTCAGTTTCGCCTCACCGAACAGCGCCAGTTCCTCGAAGCTAACATCCATTTGGGGCAGAGTGTTCGTGTCGAAATCCTTGTCTTCTTCGGGACCAACTGGACCATGAAAAGCTGCCCCGGAGCCAAACGTGCAGGGATAATTCGCGGATCGCCGCGGGATCGCCAAGAATCGCCTGGAATTTCTCCGGTGCGATTACCTGGCCGCGAACGAACCGCGCCAGGTCAGTCTTCAGGACGTTTTGCATGATTGACCTCCGACCCTTTCTCAACCTGTGGCAACGATCCATGACGCCGCAAGAACCTCAAGTGGTGCGAAATGCGAGATATCAAGATATCACGTCTCACGTGAACTTCTATTTTGCCATTGCTTCAATAAGCAACTGATAGAATCGCGTACAATCCTCGAAAAGAGCCTTGACGTGGTCGGCAAAATAGGGGTTTTGACGTAACGCATCCCTGAGTTTCTCTTTCGCTCTGTTGAGACTACCGTCGTAGCCGGAAGAACCCGTATGGCGGACGATTGACGTGACAGCGGCGATGACTCGGTCCTTCTCGCTCTTGGTAAGCTCATGGGGAGGCCACAACAACCCGAGTTGCTCCCTGAGATCTTCAATCAGCCGGGCTTGGTCCGGCAGACTGTTCTCATCCGTGTCCTTCTCCACCTTGCCAGCAAGGCCCAAGATTCGGAAGTGGAGCACATGTTCCACGACGGCCACGATGATTAGACTCTTGCCTGTTTCCGGAATGTCACTCAGGTTGTCCACCGACGGCATCAATCGAAGGTCGCTTCCATCAGTACCGTACAGGTACCTGGCATGCTTGCGATCCCCTTCCGAAATCAAGTAGGCCAGAAGGGCACTAAGCTCAAGAGGGGTTAACATCTCCACAACTTGCTCTCGCAAAAGATTTTGCGTTGCACTCCGGTCATCAGCAGGTGACTGCCCTTCACCGGGTGGAGGTTGCCACCAAGTCATCGGAGGCATGTCCGCCGGATCCGTGGGCCTTTCTTTTTCCACCGCTTTCAGTTTGTTGACGATCAAATTGTGAAGGATCGTGAATGTAAGAGGTTTGATTCTGCTGAAATCAATCCTCACGAGCATCTTGAGCAAGCGAAGGAACGTCTCTTCGGATCACCTCATCAACTGCGGACGGTACTCGGTGAAGAAGTAGTTTCTTCGCAAAACGCCGAAGGAACAATTCGCGGGGGCGAAACCACGCAGTCAGCACCTCGAGTCGAGTGCCGACTTGGACACGCGGATCATCGGCCCCAGCCTCAGGGTGGGCCCGAAACCACTCGGTCAACACGTCGAGAGTCGAGATGCCGACTTGAACTCTCGGATCATCGACCCCAGCCTCAGGGTGGGCCCGAAACCACTCAGTCATCGCACTTGGACGATAGAGAGGCATGACGACTCACCCTGGATGGAGAACCAAGAGTGTGAAAACCGACATAGTGACTACGTGCGTGGTATCATTATTGCGGTCGTATGTCAGGGCTATTGAATGGCTACCACAAACCGAAGCGGGTAATGGCTTCGGGTAAAGTCAGGTCCCTTGTTGATCTCCTTGCCTCGCAACGAGTTGCGGCGACCGTGCAATGATCGTGTATCACGACCTTTTTTCGTAAAACCAAGATTCAAAGGCAGATCAAAGAAAAACACGGTTCCCGGCCTACCTACCCGCGCACTCCATGGGTCTGTGCTTAACGTACACGACTTCTTCCAACAGCCGGTGGGAAAGTGGAGTACCCAGAATCTTCTCACAAATATCTTTACCTTCTCGCTAGGATTTTGTGTTTTGAATAACGGATAAAAAAAAGGAGTCGAGATTCTATCCCATCTGATGATCGTCAAGAATCGGATCTAAGTCTTAACTTAGAAAGCACTTAATATAGATGCCCGTTTTCAGTGGGGGTCCGAATGCCGCGTTCAATTCCGCTCTGATCGACCTTTCGAGAGAGATCATCTCACCGCCCGGTAATGACTTGATGGCTGGCCTGCACCTTTCGAGTGGGTTACGCCGAGTTTGGCGTAACCCGACATACGACTTCCCTCACCGACTTGACAGTTGGGCGATGGATTTAGACGTTCGGACAATCGCCATCAGTGCTCCACCCCAACAGCTTCCCATCGCACGATGATGACACCACGATTGGATTGCGTCAAGCCTCTGGAATCGACCGATCCCTCAAGAACTCAAATAGGGATGGTATTACCGATCGGGCGATGGGGTTTTCGGAACGAGCCGAAGAAACCTGACTCACAACGGGTAATAACATTAGACGGTTGAACTGATTGACCTTCAGGGAAGGGGATTCTGGTTCCTGTCGCAGTCACGCTCTCGATTCGGATGCCGTCGAGCTGAGGCCTGTCGATCATGTGCCGCGTCCTTGCGACTGGGTCTTCCACGATTCTGAAATCCGGAGACGGTGCGCCGGGCGTTGCCAATCCAAGCGCGGAGGCCACTACGACCGTTCAAGCTCCCTCGTGTCACCGCACCCGTAAAATCTAGGAGTTAGTGAACCCGAATCGTTACGAGCCTGAGAGGGTTCCGTGCGGCGGTCGTACTGAACATCCATCGACCGGCACGCCAAGGTTGTTCCAAGCTGACGTCCGGATCCTTGTTTCCAGGCAGCTCGGAGGCAATACCTTGGCCAAGCTCACGAGGGAGCAGATCGTGACGATCGAGGTCTTGCAGCAGCGAGGCCAAGCCGCCACGCACACCGCGGCTCCTGAGGCCCTGAAAAGGGGACATTGGCCTGAAAAGTGGCCTGAAAAGGGGACATTGCTAAATTCTGACGCAGACTGAGAGGCTTGCGAAGACTGGGCCTGAAAAGGGGACATTGTGGCCTGAAAAGGGGACATTGCTAAATTCTGACGCAGGGGCCTGAAAAGGGGACATTACTAAATTCTGGGGCCTGAAAGGGGGGGCCTGAAAAGGGGACATTGCTAAATTCTGACGCAGACTGAGAGGCTTGCGAAGACTGCGTTGTTTGGGATGCCTTCCTGCTTCGTCGGATCGCGAACCATCCACGGACGGATCGGATCGAAGCGTATTCGGCGTCTTTTTCCCGGCGGCCCTGACGCAGTTTTCTGATCCACTCTTGCGTTGATCCGGCGAGCGGGCATCCCGCGTACATTGTGAGTACGTGTTGTGCGGTTCCGAGCCGCAGTTTGCGTTGATCCGGCGAGCGGGCATCCCGCGTACATCCCTGGCCATTCCTTCGGAGATCCCTTCTGTGAAGAAGCTCGTCCCGACCAACCCGTCGGCGACAATTTACAGCTACGATTCCCAGAGGCCAGTTGACGGACGTCACGGAGTGCACCGATCACGCTCCGACGCCCGAGGAGCTTGCCGCCATGGAACTCCGGCAGACGCCCACGTTCGCGTTCGAGCACGACGCTGAGAAGGGCATCTTCCGCCTGACGTGGGCCGACGGGAAGGTCGAGGTGTTTCGGGATAAACCCGCTCGTCACCTCGTCGTCGAGCCCGATCCCGAGACGGGAGAGATGAAGCCGGTCGTCAAGTGCGGCAAACCCGACGTACTTGTCGATCTGCCGCGAGGAACGAGAGATCCATTGATCGGGGGGCGGAAGGGGGAGATTGCCAGGCTGGCAAAGACGGCGTTTTTTGGGACGCCTCCTTTTCAACGGACGGCGAACGTGCATCATGCCGTGGGGGAGTCAGAGAAACGGACTTGGGGTCAAAGGGACTTGAAGGGACCTGGGATCAGACCCGCGAAGAGAAGAGGCGAGACTGCGAACGCACTTCTCAGGAGACGACGCTGATGGCCGACCTGCCGCCGGAGAATCCGTACTAATCTGTGAATGAGGACCGACACCCGACCAGATGAATCGCTATATCCTCACAAGAGAGCCCGAGCCGCTCCAGAAGGTCATGGCCCGCCATGAGCGGCGGCTGCTCAGGACGGCGAGTCGCTTCATTCGCTGCATCCAGATGTACGATGCCGCCTATGAAGCCGAGGACGCGGTCAACTTCGCCTGGGCCACGATCTGTCAGATCATCGCGGAAGGTAAGATGACCTCGGTTCCGGACAGCCTCACTTTCTGGAAGAAGGTTTTCCTGATTATGCGGCGGGAGATCACGCGCCACAATCGGCGATACCGGGCCGCCAAGTCGCGGCGCGGAGCGATTCCGGGCCGATTGGGAGATCCGTCGCGGGTCTGTGGAGCGGGGGGGACATGGCCCCGGGCAAGGTTACCAATTCAGCGAGAATCCCCTCGATGGGGTTTATGCCAATCTCCCACCACCCCATGACCTGGTTATTTGCCAGTTGGAAATCGACAGCTTCCTCAACTCCCTTGAGGACCCCATGCTCCGCAAGATTTTCGAGATGCGGCTCGAAGAGTACACCGCCGCGGAGATCGCGGCTGAACTGGATCTGAGCGTTCGGTACATCGAACAGAGAATGAGCACGATTCGTCAGAGCTACGTCAGACAGTCGGATGCGAGGCGAAGGGATAACTGAGCATCCTCGTGGGATGGGACCTATCGAGCGTTGCATGAAGAATGAAACGCGGGGTATTGAGACAGGTGTCGCGTAATTGCGGAATGGACGATGACCGATCAGATGACGAGACTTCTCGCCGAACGCCAGCATGCTTGGGACGGTGAAACGCGGTCGTTGGTCACGGTCCCCCTCACCCGGTCGAGGCTGCCTCAGCCCCACCCTAGGCGCGGTGAAGGCGGAGACACGTTTTTCTCCACCTCGCCCCTCGGGGAGAGGGTCGGGGTGAGGGGGCAACGGCGATCGAACTCGGCGTGGGTGATGTCACCGCTGTTGTGGGGCGCCTCCGAAGACCCCTCACCCGCCCTTCGGGCACCTGTGTCGGCGAACCTCGTCGAATAGCAGGTCGGAACGTCCTCCGAAGACCCCTCACCCGCCCTTCGGGCACCCTCTCCCACTGCCGTGGGGCGAGGGGGATGTGTCGTTTTTCGTGTCCTGCTGCTGTGCGACGAGTCACCAGCTGCGTCAGGGCCCGAGGCCAATGAGCTGCGCTTTAGGGAACCGCTTTCATGATCATCTCCCAGACGCCGTATCGCGTGAGCTTCGCCGGAGGGGGCACCGACCTGCCGGCGTTTCACCCGCCGCGAGGACGGGGCTGTCTTGAGCGCGCGACGATTGACCAGCACATCTATGTGACCATCCACCGGCGGTTCGAGCCGGGCATCCGCGTCAGCTACTCGCGGACCAGGTGGCCGAGACGCTGGAAGACATCCGACACGAGATCGTCCGCGAGACGATGCGGCTGATGGAGATCGACGAGCCGTTGGAGATCACGACGATCGGCGACCTGCCGGCGGGCACCGGGATGGGGTCCAGCAGCAGCCTGACCGTCGGATTGCTCGCAGCGCTCTCACGCCTATTGTAACCGGGTGGCTCGGACCGCGGCGGATGGCCGAGCAGGCTTGCCGGATCGAGATCGACGTGCTCGGCAAGCCGATCGGCAGCCAGGACCAGTACGCGGCGGCATTCGGTGGGCTCAATTACATCCGGTTCAATACCGATGGCACCGTCAACGTCGAGCCGGTCCCCTGCCGGGCCGAGACGATCGCGGAACTGGAGCGGTGGGTGCTTTCTCGTCTACACCGGCCAGACCAGGGACGCCAATGGGATCCTGGAGCGGCAATCGAGCGTCACGGGGAATCGCACTGGAGGTACTCCGCTCGCTGCGCGACCTGGCCGACGCAGATGCGGGACGTGCTGGGCGGCGATGGGGATGTCGAGCAGTTCGCCGAGCTTGCTGCATCGCGGCGTGGGAGATCAAGCGATCGCTCGGGCTGCGGGATCAGCAACGAGCGCGTCGATGCGTGGTACGCAGCGGCGCGCCGGGCCGGGGCGATCGGCGGCAAGCTCCTGGGCGCGGGCGGCGGCGGTTTCCTGCTCTTGCTGGCACCGCCCTGGCGGCATCGGGCGATCCGCGAGGCACTGGGCCGGCCCCGCGAGGTGCCGTTCCGGATCGCCCGACACGGCAGCCGGATTATCTTCATACAGCCGTGAGGGCGAAGTGCGGATAACGTCGAGATCTCTTTCTGAACATCACGGAGCTGGGACGGTAAACGAGCGGGACGAAGACGATACTCCCTCTCGCTTCATGGCAGTGGGGAGAGGGTGCCCGAAGGGCGGGTGAGGGGTCTTCCCAGGAGGCGACACATCCCCCAGGAGAGGGATGCCCGAAGGGCGGGTGAGGGGGGCTTCTCTGGAGACGCACATCCCCCTCGCGCAATACGGCAGTGGGGAGAGGGTCCGAAGGGCGGGTGAGGGGTCTTCCCAGGAGGCGACACATCCCCCGGAGAGGGTGCGCGAAGGGCGGGTGAGGGGGCTAAGGCGATGAGTTATCGTTGTCGCATCGCTCTGGGAGGAAGCGAGGCGTTCTGCACATTCCCCTCGAACAAAAGCGAACCTGATGATTCAGACAATCTCAATCGCCAGTGCTTGGGAACCTATTTTCCGCACATCGCGAACTGATTTTCTCCGAGTTTCTTTTCACCTCGGCTGACGGGAGCCTTCGACCAGCGATCCACCTTCCTGCGGGCGGCCGCCTGGCTGATCGGCCCGGCCCGGCGACCGGCTCCCTCTTGGCCTGACACTCCCTTCGATCTCGTCTTCTCGACGCCGCATTCTTCGCTCCTGTCCTATCTCCTGTCAATGTCCCGCGACCGCGATTGACTTTTTCGGCCTCGACTCGCCGAGTCCACCCTCGACGTAAGTCGCGCGATGCTCACTTCTGACGTTTGCGAACGCTCCCAGTTATCGTCGCCTTTCTCGCTCAACACCCTCGTTTTCTCGCGGTTTTCGCCGACCCTCTTGGCGGTGGAATCCCACAACCCCATTTCTCCGTCTTCGCTCAGTCGCGGGCCGTCCGACTTACGTCAAGACGTCTTGACGTTATACATCACGAAAAATTTTTCACCTCTTGACGATTCCCGGTTCGCGACAATCATGCCGAGAGAAATCGCCTCCAGCCGGCTGCCGCTCTCCGACCAGCCGACGTCCGCGAACGACCCGTGCCCTGGCCACCGGAACATCGACAGGAGCCACCCCCGTGCCACGACCACGCCCCAAGACCCCGCCACTGGGCGACACCGCCCGGGCCCCCGGTCGCACCCTCCACTCCTACCAACTCGGACTGCTGCCGGTCCTCAATCGTCTGCTCGTTCGCTTGCGATTGGAACACTTCCTCCGCGACTACCTGCCCCCCGAGGATCGCCGCTCGCGCATCGCCCCGGCCCAGGCCCTGATCGTCCTGCTCAAGAACCTCCTCCTCTCCCGCGAACCCCTCTATGGCGTGGCCCACTGGGCCGCTCGCTACGATCCCGCCGCCTTGGGACTCGACCCCCAACAGATCGCCGCCCTCAATGATGATCGCTTCGCTCGCGCCCTGGACCAACTCTTCCGCGGCGACTGTAGTTCCCTCGCCTTGACCGTCGCCACTCACGCGGTCAAGGAATTCCAGGTCGAGCTCGACGAGCTGCACAATGACTCGACCACCCTGACCTTCTCCGGCGACTACGCCGACGCCGCTCAAGAGTCCCGCCGCCGGGGGCAACCCCGGCTGGCCATCACCTGGGGCCATAACAAGGACCACCGGCCCGATCTCAAGCAATTGCTCTTCATCCTCACCGTGAGCAAGGACGGGGGAATCCCGGTCTACTTCCAGGCCAAGAGCGGCAACGTCGCCGACGACACGACCCATCGCGACACCTGGGACTTACTCTGCAAGCTGGCCGGCCGGGTGGATTTCCTCTACGTCGCCGACTGCAAGTTCGCCAGCACCGAGAACATGGGCTACGTGCACGGGCACGGCGGCCGGTTCCTCACCGTGCTGCCCCGCACCCGGTCTGAGGACCGCCTCTTCCGCGAGGCCTTGGCCGGCGGCCGGGTCCGTTGGCGACGCATTCACGATAAGTACGACGAGAAGGGAGACCTCATCGATCGCTACCGCGTCAGCGAGCCGGCGACGACGAGTGCCGAAGGCTATCGCCTGGTGTGGTATCACAGCGCGCGCAAGGCGGAGCTGGACGCCTTGGCCCGTGCGCGGCAACTGGAGCGGACCTGGGGGGATCTGGCGGAGCTCCAGCAGAAGCTGACGTCGCCGCGGACCCGCTACCGCGAGCGCGCCAAGGTGACCGAGGCCGTGGAGGCGATCCTCCAGGCTCGTGGGACGACGCCGTGGGTGGTCGTGACGATCGACGAGCACGAGCAGGAAGTCTTTCACCAGGAACGGCCGGGCCGGCCCAACCCGCAGACGAAATATCGGCGGGAGGTGAGCACGCGGTACGAACTGAGGTACGAGCTGAACCAGGCCGCGTTGGCGGCGGAGGTGGTCAATGACGGGGTCTTCCCGCTGATCACCAACGACCGGGAGCTCTCGGAACAGGCGTTGTTGCTGGCGTACAAGGGCCAGCCGGTGATCGAGCGGCGGTTCGCGCAGTTGAAGACCGAGTTCGCGGTGGCACCGGTCTACCTCAAGGAGGTGACGCGGATCCAGGCCCTGTTATGCCTGTACTTCCTGGTCCTGCTGGTGCAGGCGTTGTTGGAGCGGGAGTTGCGGCGTGCGATGGCCCGGCGGGGAGTGGAGAGCTTGCCGATGTATCCGGAGGGCCGAGCGTGCCGGTGCCCGACGACGCCGCGGCTGATCGAGGTGTTCGAGAACATCCAACGCCACCGCTTGGTCGTCGGCAAGAGACCGCCGGTGGACATGACGACGAGGCTGAGTCGGTTGCAACGCCGAATCCTGAAGTTGCTCGGCATGCGGATGGTCTACGACAACTGACCGAGTTGGCCATCGGAAATTCGGAGATAATCCGCCCGGGATGTGCGGAAAGTAAGTTGGAAAGTGCGAAAAGCACGCTTTCACGATCGTGCAACACGTGGTGACGGTAACCCGGAATACGCGCAGACACGCGACGGATTCCAGATAGCCCTGGCGTTCTTGGTCTTGGGGGCCGAGATCCTCATCACCTTCCGGTTCCATTGAGCTAAAAGTACGGGGGAGTAACATTAGAAATAGACGACGTAGGCACCGATGGGATATTGACAGGCGAAACTTCGCTCCCGACAGCCTTCGATCGCGAAGCAAACGCGAGAGGATTCGTTCGGGGATCGTGGAATTCCTTCGGAAGCTTCTCACCGTTTCCTCATGTGATCGGAGGCGGAATTCGAGCGTCTCGGCTCTCTCATGGTGCCGTCTCCCGTGCGTTGGCCTCCACGCGGAATTGTCCGTGGACACAAGCATGATAATCGAGGCTTATCGCGCAAGACCACTGCGCGAGATTCCCCTCACGCCAATCCTGGGGCGTTGAAACGTTGGCCTGGACTTGTTGCGATCGCCGTGGGTGATGTCTCCGCACTTTTAGCACGCTGGGAAGACCCCTCACCCCCCCTTCGGGCACCTCCTCCCCACTGCCGTGGGGCGAGGGGGATGTGTCGTCTTCGTCCCCCTGCTGTGCAACGAGGCCCGGCTTTCTCCACCTCGCCATCGGGGAGAGGTCGGCCGCAGGCCGGGTGAGGGGGCCAAGGCGATGTCACCGCTCTTGTGGTGCGCTCCGAAGACCCCTCACCCGCCCTTCGGGCACCCTCTCCCTGCGTGGGGCGATTTTGGGGGAAGATTGGGCCGCACCACGTCCTTCGAAGATCCCCTCACCCGCCCTTCGGGCACCCTCTCCCTGCGGCGGCGAGGGGGATGCGTCGTCTTCGTCCGCTTCTTTCACCGTCCCCAGCGGTGATGTTCAGCGAGAACTCTCCCATGTTGCCCACTGAAGAATCCGACAGGGATGAGCTGGATCGGGATCCGGCGGACGAAGTGCTCCCTCTCGTTCGTGGTCTGCGTGTCCGACGAGGCCGTGCTCGAGTCGAACCTGATGGCCTCGCCGTGCCTGGGACCACGGCTCGCCGCACGAGGTCATCGCGTTCCTCGATCCCCCCAGCGCCGCGGTCGGCGTTGAACTCGGGCCTGGAGCGGGCCAGGCACGGGCTGGTCGTCTGCGTCCATCAGGACGTTTCTCTCCCGCGGGCTGGGACCGGCTCGATCGCCCGGCAATACCGGCGAGCCGAGCGGCGGTTCGGGCCGATCGGCGTTGCGGGGGTTTACGGCGTCGGCGACGTGATTTGCCTCCATCGCCCGGAGGCCCGCCCGCCGTGGAGCGGATCGGCCGCGTCGTCGATCGGAAGCGCGTGCTCCGCGACGGACCCGAGCTTCCGGCGCGGGTCGCCACCCTCGACGAGCTGCTCCTGATCGTGCCGCGGGAGTCGCCGTTGCGATTCGACCCGGAGCTGGGGTTCCATCTTTATGGGGCCGATCTCTGCCTCCAGGCCCGGCAGCGCGGGCTCGCCGTCGTCGCGCTCGGAGGCCCCGTGCCGGCACAACTCGCGGACCGACGGGCTGCCCAGAGTCGTTCTTCGCCAGCGCGAAGGTGTTCGCCCGCAAGTGGGCCGATCGGCTGCCGGTGGCGACCCCGTGCGTCCTGTTCGACGACGAGGGACGGCTCTTCCTGCTGGGCAATGCCGACCCGGAAGATGGGACCACCGCCCGTCCCAGGGGCCGCGGCTGCTCGACCTGTTCGCGACGATGCGATCCGGATTCGGAGACGCCGACCGTGGCCGGCCCCAGCTCTCGGATCTGAATCGCCCGGACGTGGGCGAGCCGGTCCGGTCGATTCGCGTACCTCAGCACGGCGGACTGGCCTCCGTCATCGTCCCTTGCTTCAACCAGCGCGAGTTCACCCGGCTCTGCCTCCAGGCGCTGTTCCGACACACGCGGACGCCCTGGGAGCTGATCGTCATCGACAACGGCTCGACCGACGGGACCGCCGAGTATCTGGCCGGCGTCCAGGACGCCGCGCCCGTGCCGGTCACGGTCATCCGCAATTCCAGGAACGTGGGGTTCCCGGCCGCCATCAACCAGGGGCTGAAGGCCGCGCGCGGGGGATACCTCGTCTTGCTCAATAACGACGCGGTCGTCACCGACGGCTGGCTCGATCAACTCATCGCGTTGACGCAGGTCCGGCCGAGGGCGGGGGCCGGATCGGGAACCTACGTCCGCCGGAGGGCGGGTCGGAGACTCGCGCCACGGAGTCGGCTCCCCACTCGGAAGATCGGCCTGGTCGGGCCGATGTCGAATTACGCGACGCCGCCGCAGTTGGTCGAGGACGTGCCGTATCGCGACCTGGACGAGATGCACGCCTTCGCCCGGCGGTGGCGCGACGAGCACCGCGGGAAATGGTTCACCGTGCCCAAGCTGTCCGGGTTCTGCGTGCTGATGACGCGGGCCGTGTACGACGCCATCGGCGGGCTGGATGAACGGTTCGGGTTGGGGCTGTTCGACGACGACGACCTGGCCGAACGGGCGCGTCGGGCCGGCTTCGAGCTGGCCGTGGCCCATGACCTGTTCGTCCACCACTTCGGCAGCCGGACGTTCGTCGGCAACGGCATCGACGCCGAGGCCCTGCTGCAGGAGAACGCGCGGCGGTTCGCCGACAAGTGGGGCGCACGACCGGCCCCGCGGCCGGCGGGTCGCGCTGCGGCCCTGGACCGGCGATCCGGGGCTCTCGCAGCGACGCGAGCGATGCCGATCCGCAAAGAGCGGTGTCGGCGACGGCGGAGAGCCCGGATCGTCCGGGCTACGGTCCCGGTTCTGCGCACAACGAGCCTTCGCCGTATCTCGTGCAGGTTTCCGCGGACAACGGACCACGGACGACGGCCAGGGTCAGCTCTGACCATGATCGTGAGAGACGAGGAGAAGAACCTTCCGCATTGCCTCGCATCGGTGAAGGGGATATTCGATGAGATCGTCGTCGTCGATACCGGCAGCGTCGACCGGACGGTCGAGATCGCCCGCGAGTTCGGCGCCCGGGTGTTCGACTTCGTCTGGGTCGATGACTTCGCCGCGGCGCGGAATGCCGCGCTGGCGCGGGCCACCGGCGATTACGCGTTCTGGCTCGATGCCGACGACGTGGTCGAGCCGCCCGAGCGGGAGAAGCTTGCAGGCGTTGCTCGACGGCTTGCCGGCATGGGAACGGAGCCGCCTTCGTGGTGCGCGTGCGCCTGCGACCCGGGTGAGGACGGCAGCGGCGGCGAGACGGTGGTCGATCACATCCGGCTCTTCCCGGTCCGCGAGGACATCCGCTGGACCTATCGCGTCCACGAGCAGATCCTGCCGTCGCTGCGCCGGGCCAGGGTCCCCGTGCGGTGGACCGATCTCACCGTGCGGCATACGGGATACTCCGACCGGGCACTGCGGGCCCGGAAGCTCCGTGCGCGATGCCCGGATCCTCCGCGACGAGCTGGCCGAGCGGCCCGATGACCCGTTCGTCCTGTTCAACCTGGGCGCGATCGCCATCGAGCGCCAGGAGTGGCGCGAGGCGCTGGAGCTGCTCCGCCGCAGCCTGGCCGGCTCGGCGCCGAGCGACTCGATCACGCGGAAGCTCTACGCCCTGATCGCCCGGGCGCACCAGATGCTCGGCGAGCCGCAGCAGGCCCTGGCCGCCTGCGCCGCCGGGCCTGGAGCTGGACCCCGAGGACGCCGAGCTGCTCTTCCGCGAGGCCGTGGTGCGCCGGCACAGCGGCGATCCGGAGGGCGCCGAGCGGTGCTGGCGGCGGATCCTCACGCTCCGCCGGCCCGAGCAGTTCGCCAGCGTGGACCAGGGGATCTACGGCCACCTGACGCGTCGCAACCTGGCGGCCCTGGCCGCCGAGCGCGGCGACCACGCCGAGGCCGACCGGCTCTGGGCCGAGGTGCTCGCCGATTGCCCCGGCGACCGCGAGGCACTGGCCGCAGTCCGGCGCGGCTGAGCCGATCAGAATGTAGAACGGAATTCATTCCGTTTTCCGGCTGGTCGAGCCAAACGGAATGAATTCCGTTCTACAACTCATAGTGATATCACTATTATGCGTGTGTGATCCGATCAGAATGTCGAACGGATTCATTCCGGTTTCCGGCTATTCGAGCAAAAAAGAGTGGATTCCGTTCTACAGCTCATGGTGCATGGCGCCTCGTCGAAATGTGGTCTGACCGCGCCACCCAGCGCCACCCAGCGCCAGGATCCGCGGTGGGTGATAGAACTCTCAATTCGCTTCTTGGGCAGGCCGCACTGGCATCAATCCGATGAGAGGAACCCCGATGAGCCGTCCTCGCCTGCTGTTCGCCTCGATCCACGGCTATCTCGACCCGTCCGGCGGCGCGGCCATCTGTACCCGCGAGATGCTGGAGCTGCTCGCCGCCCGCGGGTGGGATTGCCGGTCGCTGACCTGCGGCGTGCTCGACTACCAGCGCGAGACCACCGTCGACGAGCTGCTGGCGAGCCTGGGCCTCGACGGCTCGGCCCGGCGGCTGGAGCGTCGCTCGGCCGAGGCGGGACCGCGGCAGTCGTCGACCTGGAGGTCGGCGGCGTCCGCGTCACAATGCTGCCCACGGCCTCCAGCCGGGCCGACCGCGCGCCCGACCCGCGCGAGGGCGCGCGTTCCTCGACCTCGCCGAGCAGGTCCTCAAACGGTTCCGGCCCGATGCCCTGCTGACCTACGGCGGACACCCCGTCTGCCTGGAGCTGATGCGACGGGCGCGCGCGACCGGCACGCCCGTCGTCTTCCACCTGCACAACTTCGGCTACAGCGACCGCCGCGGGTTCGCCGATGTCTCGGCGATCATCTTCCCCTCGGAGTATCTCGCGGCGGTTCCACCGGCATCGGGTCGGCCTGGACGGGACCGTGATCCCCGACCCGATCCGGCTCGACCGGGTCATCGCCGACGACCCCGACCCGCGATACGTCACGTTCGTCAACCCGCAGCCGGAGAAGGGAACGACGGTCTTCGCCCGGATCGCGCTGGAGCTGGGCCGGCGGCGGCCGGACATCCCGCTGCTGGTGGTCGAGGGACGCGGGACCTCGGATGGCCTGGCCGGGCTGCCGGTGGACCTCTCGGGCCTGACCAACCTGAACCGGATGGCCAACACGCCCGACCCGCGCGACTTCTACCGGCTGAGCCGGGCGATCCTGCTGCCGTCGCTCTGGCGTGAGTCCCTCGGCCGGGTGGCGATCGAGGCGATGGCCAACGGCATCCCGGTGCTGGCCAGCGACCGGCGGCGCCTTGCCCGAGACCCTGGGCGATGCCGGGTTCGTGTTCACGATCCCCGAGCGGTATACGGCGGCAAACGCCGCGATCCCGACCCCGCGCGAGGTTGCGCCCTGGGTGGCCACGATCGAGCGGCTCTGGGACGACCCGCAGTTCGAGGCGAAACACCGCGCCCTGGCCAGGGCCGAGGCTCGCCGATGGGACCTCGACCGGGTGGCCGGACAGTATGATGCGTTCTTCCGAACGGTCGCCAGCGATCGAATGAGAACCGACGGGTGACACGTCACAGTCGTCCCGGAAAAGCCCTCGGGCGGTTCTGACCGTCGATCCGCTTGCCGCGTTGGGGAAGCACGGCTTGCCGGCACGCCAGAGGTGTTCCGATAATGGCATGTGGTGAGGCGAACCGCGAGAGCCATCGGAATAACCAGCATGCACGAAGCTGAGGCCATACCCGACGGAGCCTTGGCTCCGCAGGGGAGCGTGGGCGTGAGTGAGGCTCCGCGGGAGGTTCACTCCGCCAGATTGTCCCACCAGCCGCGGCCGGCGAACAGGAAGACCGGGGCCGAGCCCGATGAGGGGGGATCGTCCGAGCCGGGTCCTGCTCGATCATCCCGGCGCCTGGGCCTGGCGACGCTGGGGGTCCTGGCGGTGGCCCTGGCGGCACTGGTCCCGACGGTCGGCGACCTCGGCCTGACCTGGGACGAGCCGGCCTACCGATATAGCCAGTTGCTTTCGGTGCAGTGGTGGGAGCAACTCGGCCGGGTTCGCTCCTGGGCCGACGTCCGGGAGCTGCTCGACCCCACGGCGCTGCTGTATTACTGGCCTTACGGGCGGCACGGGATCAATTTCCATCCGCCGCTGGCCGGACAGTTGAACCTGGCCACGTATGCGCTCTTCGGTCACTGGATGAAGGACATCCCGGCGCGGCGGATGGCGTCGGTCATCGAATTCGCCCTGACGATCGCGATCGGCTTCCACTTCCTCGCCCGTCGCTATGGGGTCTGGGCGGGCGCGGTCATGGCCGGCTCGCTCCTGCTGATGCCCCGGCTCTACGGCCAGGCGCATCTGATCGATACCGACACGCCGGGCCTGCTGCTCTGGGCGGCGACGGCCCTGGCGTTCTGGAAGGGGCTGCATGAGCCGAACGCCCGGCGATGGCGGGTCGCCGTCGGCATCTTGTTGGGTCTCGCGTTCGTCGAAAAGATGGCGGCGGTGATGGTCCTGCTCCCCTTGCTGCTCTGGCTCGTCGTCCGCGCCCTGACGCGACTGGGGAATCGAGCGGCCTGGATCGACGGCCTGCTCACGACCGTCGCGATGCTCGCTCCGCTGGCGCTGGCGTTCCAGCAGATCCTGGTCCTGAAATGGCCACTGCCTGTTCCCCGCTATGAGTCGCTTCGCCAGGAGGCTCCGGGCGTCTTGATCCAGATCTTGCAACGGCACCTCCCGCCTCCCCAGTATACGAACCTGTTCATTCATCAACCGGTGAGCCACTGGCCGGGGGCGATCCTGGCAATCCCGCTGTTGATCTGGTTCATCCGGCGGCTGCTCGGCCGGGTGTTCCCCAGGAATAAGGTCTGGGGAGTCGAGCGGCCGGGGCTGGAGACCTGGACGGCGATCCTGGCGTTCGCGCCGGTCGTCGGCTGGCTGGGCAACCCGGCCTGGTGGCGCGAGACGATTGCCCCGCCTGGCCCACTATTACACGCTGAGCACGGCCCGCGAGGGCACGCTGCCCGATATCCAGATCATCTATTTCGGACAGGTCTACGAGTTCAGCCTCCCGTGGCACAATGCGTTCGTCTTGCTGGTCATTACGGTCCCCGTCGCGATCCTCGGGGCCGCGGCGATCGGGCTGATCTGGGGCCTTCTGAGGATCCGTCGCGACCGGCTCCCATTCTATTTCCTCATCCACCTACTCGCCCTGCCGATCGTCCGGATGTTCCCGACGCCGGCCCACGACGGCGTACGGCTGTTCCTGCCGACCTTCTTCTTCCTGTCGGCGTTCGCGGGCTGGGGGACGGTCTGGCTGGCGGAGGCCTTGACCCGGGTCGTCCGCGTTCCGTCCCGGTTCGCCCGACCGGCGCCTGGTGAGCCTGGTGTTAGGCACCGCGGCGTTCGCGCTGATCCGGATTCATCCTTATGAGCTTTCTTACTACAACGAGCTGATCGGCGGCCCGCGCGGGGCCTGGGAGCGCGGCTTCGAGCTGACCTACTGGTACGATGCCTTCAACGGTCCCGTGATCGACGAGCTCAATCGCAAGTTTCCGCCCAATGCCCGCGTCGGCTTCCTCAACGACAAGACCCTCCCCGTCACCTTCCAGGAGCTCCAGACCCTCGGGGAGTTCCGGGGCGATATCGAGCCGCCGGACATGGACACCGATCAGTTCTCCTACGCCTGGCTCCTGACGCAGGACTCGAAGGCATCGTCGTTCACGCGGCTGTTGTTCGCGATGCGTCCCTGGTACGCGAGCGAGCCGCGACAACTCGACGGCGCTGCGCGTCGCTTCGGTCGCCGACCCGGTCGCGGTTTCGCGCGCCTGGGCCTTGCGGACCTTGCTCGACGCCCCCGATCGCAGCAAGCCCGACCCGCCCGCGGCCCCGGTCCGGGTCCAGAAGTACGTTCCCTGGCTTGGCCGCCTCTGGGGCGACGGATTGAAAAAGGCCCCTCGGCTCGCTGTGAATCAAACCATCCTCGAACTGGTCGCGCTCCGACCCCGAGGGCCTGCTGGCCGCCGCCCGACGGATCGCGGCCAAACAACCCATCGACCAGGACCCACAGGCGCAACGGCTGTTTGACCTGATGACGACCGATTCCACTCCGAAGGGTCGGCAGGTCCGGCGTTACCTCACCAGCGAGTTGCTCCGATTGCGTCCTCGAGCCCTCGTGGAAGCCGTCCAGATCCTCAACGCCCACCGCGACGAAGTCGTGAAGGTCATGTCTCGTTACGGCTACACCGACCCGAACCAGATCGGCGGCTTCCTCGATCGCGACCTTGAGGAGTGAGGCGTGCGGAGTGGGGAGCAGGCCAATCTGACCACGGACCGCTCTCCGCTCACTCCCCACTCGCGGACAGGTCGGCTCCCACGGCTCGACTCGCAGTCGCCTCGGTCCCGCGGCCCCGCGTGAGCTGTACCGCGAGACTCCCGGCGACTGCCAAGGCCAGGAGGTCGATCCCGAAGGCGCACCAGTACGGCGCGCCGAGCGAGATGCCGCCGAGCAGGAGGTTGGCGGCCGAGTAGCTGACCATCCGGGCCAGCGTCTGCACGGAGGAGAGCGTCCCGAAGACGGCCCCCTGTTCGCTCTCCGGGGTGATGCGCGAGAGGAGCCCCGAGACCGACGGGCTCAGCAGCCCCTGGCCGAGTCCCAGCAGGAGCATGGAGCCGGCCAGCTCGGGGATGTTGGCGGCCATCGCCAGGCCGGCAAATCCGGCGGCGGCCAGGACGAGCCCGGCGACGATCAACCGCGCCTCGCCGAACCGGGGGACGAGGCGCCGGATCAGTCCACCCTGCACGAGGGCCGTCAAGAACCCCAGCCCGGCGAACGCGAATGACGCCGAGCTCTCGTCCCAGCGAAGCCGCCCCTTCAAGTACAGCGCGAAGGTCCCCTCGAACGAGGCAAAGCCCAGGACGCCGAGGAAGCCGACGAGGACCAGCAGGCCGACCCCCGGCAGGCTGACCGTGTCCACGATCCCGCGCCAGTTCACGACCCGCGCTTCCTTCCGCACCGCACCGTCGCGAGGGAGCGACTCGGGAAGGCGGGTCAAGCACGAGCACCCAGGCCAGCGTGGAGAAGCCCGCCGCCACCAGGAACGGCAGGCGGAGCCGCCACTCCTCGCCGACCGGCAGGCGGAGCATCAGCCCGCCCAGCAGTGGACCGAGCACGAACCCGAGACCGAACGCCATGCCGATCAAGCCCATGCCGCGTGCCCGGTGCTCCGGCGGCGTCACGTCGGCCACATACGCCTGGGCCACCAGGATGTTACCCCCCGAGGCGCCGTCGAGCATCCGCGCCAGCAACATCACCCGGAAGTCGCGCGACAGGCCCAGGATCAAGAACGACAGCGCGGTCCCAGCCTGGCTGAAAACCAGCAGCGGACGCCGGCCATAGCGGTCGCTCAGCCGGCCCAGGATCGGGCCTGCCACCAACTGGCACATCGGATAGGCCGAGAACAACAGCCCGATCTGCCCGGCCGTGAACCCGTAGTGCTTGGCGAAGGGTGCCAGTAGTGGCATGACCAACGAGAACCCGAGCAGGTCCACCAGCACGATCAGCACCACAACCCCGAGCGGTCTCATTCGGGACTCCAGCAGTAGTCAGTGGTCAGCGGTCACAGTAGTCAGTAGTCAGTAGCCAGTAGTCAGGCAAGAAAAAGACCACGCTGGCGGGTCCGGATCGGTATTCGCTGACTACTGACCACTGACTACTGGCTACTGACCACTGACTACTGACCCGTAACGTTCCTCGCGCATGCGGTCAGCCTGGGCCTTCAGCTCCACCAGAAGCCGGGCGTGACCGACGATCGCGCCATACTCGACGACGAATGAGCCGAGGTTAAAGGCCAGGGCCAGCGCCACGGCACCGAGATGCCAGAGCGCATAAGCCGAGCCGCGGGTATCGGCCGCGCCGCCCAGCCATGTCGCCACGGCGATCGTCGTCATGCTCCCCATGACGAACCGGAACGCCCGCCGCTTGTTCTTGATCGCTTGCGAGACGAACCCGTCCGGGAGCTGATAGACGCGGACCACTTCCTTGGCCCACTTCGCGGTCGCCATGAAGTAGGTGTACACGATCGAGTGAATGCCCAGCAGGACCACGATCGTGAGGAGCGAGAACAGCAAGTGGATTCGCCGCGCAATCGCGTACGGCTCGGGCGCCTCGCTGGCGGCCATGAATCCCAGCACCACGTCGGCGATCAGTAATGACCCGCCCGTGACGGCCAAAACCAGGAAGTTGCGAATCATCGAATGGGTCACCCGGCGTTGATTCTTGGCTCGAGGCCGACGGGCGGCCGGCCATCATGGGCCCGATCCCCTCGTCGCCATGCCTCTAAACTAAGCGACCCCGGCGGTTCCTGGCAACGCGCGACCGGTCACGCGGACGTTTGGCGGTTCAATCCCTCGCTTCTTCGATCTGGTGGAATGCCCTGTTCGCGGGGAGGCGTTCCACCGACGGTAATGGTATAATCCTGGTGCGGCCTGGCTCATCGCCGCGCGTTCGGCCAGCATCGAGTTGAGCTCTTCTGACGATGGAGCGGCTCCATGCCCGTATCCACTGACCACCTTGCCGACGATATCAAGGAGCTGAGGGAATCGCATCAGCAGATCGCTGAGGCAATCCGAAATCTCGTCCACGAGTTCGGCAACTTCCGAGTGGATGTCGTCGAAAGTCTGGGAGCGATGAACACCAGCATCCGGGTGGACGTCGCGGAAAAGCTCGGGGCCACTAACACCAATCTCGAAGCATTCCGAGAACAGCACCCAGACCTCCTTCGCCAGCATCCGGTCGGAGGTTGGGGAGAAGCTCGGGGCCATGCGAGGACCGACCTCGACGCCTCCCGGCAACGCACCGAGACGGCGCAGCTCACCGCTGTCCGGGTCGAAGTCGCGGAGAAATTCGGGATGATCAATGCCAATCTCGAAGGGTTCCGGGGACGGACGGAAAAAGCCCTCCAGGTTGCCACTTGGAGCATCAGCATCCTGGACCCAGTGGTTCTGAGTCTCCTGGGATGCGGCTTCTGGATCTCCTGGTATGCAGGTAAGTTAGATTTGAGGGTTGAACGCGTCGAGTCACGCCTCGACAAGGAGCAGGCCACCGTCCCAGTTCTCAAGCCCCGCTAGCCCGCCAGCTCGCGCAACCGCTTGACCAGTTCAACGGCCTGCTCGGGCGTAAGGGTGTCCGGATCGACCTGACGAAGCTCGACCAGGAGGGGGTCGGGCAGTTCGGCGAACAGGCTGCCGGTCAGGGCTCGACCCGTCTTGACCTTGCGGCGGATCGGCCCTTCGGGGGCCGGCAGTCCGGGGTCGGGCCCGTGCTGCCGTTCGAGGAACTTGAGGATCTCGCGGGCCCGCTCCAGGACCGGGGCGGGGACGCCGGCCAGCCGGGCCACGTGGATGCCATAGCTCTGGTCGGCCCCGCCCGGCAGGATCTGGTGGAGGAAGATGATCTCGCCCTCACTCTCGCGCACCGCGACGTTCGCGTTGTGGAGCTGCGGCTTGGTCTTCTCCAGCTCCACCAGCTCGTGGTAATGGGTCGCGAACAGGGTCCGGCAGCCGATCGCGTCGTGAATGTGCTCGGTGATCGCCCAGGCCAGCGAGATGCCGTCGAACGTGCTGGTCCCTCGGCCGATCTCGTCGAGGATCACCAGGCTGCGAGGCGTCGCGTTGTGCAGGATGTTGGCCGTCTCGGTCATCTCGACCATGAACGTGCTCTGGCCGCGGCTCAGCTCGTCCGTGGCGCCGACCCGGGCGAAGAGCCGGTCGACCATCCCGATCCGGGCTCGCCGGGCCGGGACGAAGCTCCCGATCTGGGCCAGGATGGCCAGCAGGGCAACCTGGCGGATATACGTGCTCTTGCCGGCCATGTTCGGACCGGTGATCAGGAGGATCGTCCCCTGCTCCGGCCCGAGCCGGATATCGTTCGGGACGAAGTCGCCGGGAGGCAGGATCGCGTCGAGCACCGGGTGCCGGCCCGCTTCGACCTCGAAGACCGGATCGGCGACGATCTCCGGACGGCAATAGCCGTGACGCGCGGCCAGCTCGGCCATCGCGGTCAGGACGTCGAGCTGGGCGAGGACCGAGCCGGCCTGGATCAGCCGGGCGCCTCGGCCGCGACGCGGTCGCGCAGCGTCGTGTAGAGCTCGTATTCCAGCTCGAAGGCACGGTTCTCCGCCTGGGTGACTTTCTCCTCGTATTCCTTGAGCTCCGGCGTGATGTAGCGCTCGGCGTTCTTGACCGTCTGCTTCCGGATGTAGTCGCTCGGGATATTCGAGTCCAGCCCGGCGCTCGCCTGGGCGTGCGTGATCTCGATGTAATAGCCGAAGACCTTGTTGAATCCGACCTTGAGGCTGGGAATCCCCGTCTTCCGGATCTGCTCGGTCTGGAACTTGGCGATCCACGACTTGCCGCCGCTGGCATCGGACCTCGCAACTGGTCGAGCTCGGCATGATAGCCATCGCGGATCAGGCCCCCCTCCTTGATGGCCAGGGGCGGGTCTTCGACCAGGGCGGCCTCGATCTCGGCGCGGATCTCCGGGCAGAGCTCCAGGGCGGCCTCGAGCTGATTGAGTCGCCTGGAGACCCGGGCGGTCAGGCGGGCCTTGACCTTCGGCAGCAGGGCGAGCGTCCTGGCCAGCGCGACCAGGTCGCGAGGCGTGGCCCGACCCGGTGCCGACCCGCGCCGCCAGCCGCTCCAGGTCGTACGACTGGCTGAGCATCGTCCGCAGGTCGCCGCGGAGGATCGACTGCGTGAACAGCTCCTCGACGGCGTCGAGCCGCTCGGTGATCCGCTCGGGGGACGTCAGCGGCGACGTCAGCCACTCGGACAACAGCCGCGCCCCCATCGGCGTGACCGTGCAGTCGATCACGCTCAGCAGCGAGCCGTCGCGCTTCCCCTCGCGCAGGGTCCGGACCAGCTCGAGGCTCCGCCGCGTCATCTCGTCGAGGGCCAGGGTATCGGCGCGTCGGTAGGGGACGAGCCGGGTGATATGGCCCAGCGAGGTCTTCTGGGTCTCGCGCAGATAGGCCGCCAGCGCACCGGCGGCCTGGACCTCGAGGCTACGGTCGTCGACCCCGAAGCCGGCGAGCGTCGTCGTCCCGAATTGCTCGAAGAGCGTCTTGCGTGCCTGCTCGGCCTGGAAGTCCCACGAGGGGCGGACCGTGATCGCCCCCACCGGCTGGCCCCGGAGCATCCGCACCCACGGAGCTTCCAGGCTCAGCTCGGAGATCAACACCTCCGCCGGGTTGAGCCGGGCGATCTCGTCGATCAACTCGGTCCGCATCAGGCCCGTCAGCGAGAATCGGCCCGTCGAGAGCTCGACCCAGGCCAGGCCCAGCTTCCCGCCGACTTCCACCACGGCCGCCAGGTAGTTGGCCGTCTTGGGGTCGAGCAGCTCGTCGTCGGTCAAGGTCCCGGGCGTGACCACCCGGACCACGTCCCGCTTCACCAGGCCCTTGGCGGATCGAGGATCCTCCACCTGCTCGCAGACCGCCGCGCGCAGGCCCGCCTGCACGATCTTCGCCAGGTAGGAATCCAGCGCCGGATGGGGGAAGCCGGCCATCGGGATGGCATCGGCCCCCTTGTCGCGCGAGGTCAGCGCCAGGCCCAGCAAGGGCGAGGCACGCTCCGCGTCCTCGCCGAACATCTCGTAGAAATCGCCCATCCGGAACAGCAGGAGCGCATCAGGATCACGGGCTTTCAGCTCGCGATACTGCTGCATCATCGGTGTCAGTGCGGGGTCATTCATAAAGGGAGTGGAGAGACCGAGCCGAATGATCCCAGCACCGGCCGACGACGGTCTCACCAGGTGTGGCTCGCGGGAAGTCATGGATCGTCCGAGCCGGCGAGAAACGATCGCACGACTCGGCGCTCGGTGCGCCGGCTCGCACAGCCGCAGACCTGGAAGCCAGCGGATTGAGGGAGCATCTCGAGAAGGGCCGGCCAGAGTTTGGCTCTCGATCAATACTTGTCGAGGGCCGACTGCTCGTCGGTATAAATCTCGAAGACCTGGTCGAGCCGGGTGATGCGGAAGACCTCGAGAAGGTCTGGGTGGATGCAGCAGAGCTTGAGCTTGCCCTTGACTGCGGCCACCTTCTTCTTGAGGTTGATCAGCTTGCCGAGCGCGGCACTGGAGAGGTACTGGACATTGCCGAAATTCAGCAGGAGGCTCTTGTGACCTTCGTCCTCAACCAGGCTGTAAAGCTGGTCGCCGACCTCCTGGATGTTCTCCTCGGTCACGATCTTGGACTCGACGAAGCTGACTACGGTCACTCCGTCAACATTTTCGAGGCGGAGATGACGGCGAGGACCTTGCGACATCGCGGTTAAACTCCTGGCGAGAGCGGGGACCATTATCGGATCGGAGTATTTTACCAGATCGAAGGCCGGCCCCGCACGCAGGCTTCTCGTAATATTCGCCAAAATCTGGGAAAAGAACCGACCGAGGGGGGAACCCAGCGCTCTCTTCAGACTTACCATGGCAAGTGGCAAGTGGCAAGTGGCAAGTGGCAAGTCGCGAGTGAAGACCTCGTTTTTTCTCGCCACTCGCCACTCGCCACTCGCCACTTTTTTCAGATCAATTCTCGCGGCGGGTTGGCCTCGTCGACCAGGCGGATGGGGCGTCCGTCGGGGGCCTCGAACCGGGTGGTGGCCGGGTCGATCCCCAGTTTGTGGTACAGGACCCAGGCCAGGTCGGCGGGAGTGACGGGACGTTCGGCGGGTACGTCGCCGCCGGCGTCGGTCCGGCCCAGGACGAGCCCCGCGGGAGTCCCCGCCCCGAAGAGCAGGATGCTGTTGGCCCGCCCGTGATGGTCGCGGCCGGCGTTGCTTGTTGATCTTGGGCGTCCGGCCGAACTCGCCCATCATGACGACCAGCGTGTCGTTGATGAGTCCCCGCTCGGTGAGGTCCTCGACCAGCGCCGCGACCCCCTTGTCCAGCGGAGGCGCCAGCGTGTTCTTGATGGTCGGGAAGTTCTGGGCGTGGGTGTCCCAGCCGAGCGGGCCGGTCCCGCCGATCGTTGAGCGTCACGAACGAGACGCCCGCCTCGACCAGCCGACGGGCCAGCAGGCATGATTGGCCGAATGTGGTCCGCCCATACTTCTCCCGGACCGAGTCGGACTCCTCGTTCATCCGGAACGCCGCCTGCGCCGCGCTGGAGGTCAGCAGGGAGTACGCCTGCTCGGAGAACTGGTCGCGGCTGGTCGTCAGCGAGGTCGCCGGGACGTCGCGGGAGAACTCATCGAGCGACTTGACCATGTCCCGGCGCCGCATCAGCCGGGCCAGGGTCAATCGGTCGGGCGGGGTCAGGTTCCGGACGCGGAAGCCCGCCTGGTTCGGGTCGCCGGAGACGGCGAACGGGTCGTAGGCTGGGGTCAAGTACCCGCTCAGGCCGGAGATCGGGGCGTCGGGGACCGCGACATAAGGCGGGAGCATTCCCCGCTTTGCCTCCCGCGCCTTGGCGACCACGCTCCCATACCCTGGATATTCCAGGGCCGGCGACGGGCGATAGCCCGTCAGCAGGTGGTGCGACGCCCGGCCATGGTCCGACTCGGGCGAGGTCATGCTCCGGATCAGCGTCACGCGATTCATGACCTTGGCCAGGTTCGGCAGCACCTCGCTGATCTGGAGGCCCGGGACCGAGGTCGCGATCGGCTTGAACTCGCCCCGCACGTCCGCCGGCGCGTTCGGCTTCGGGTCGAAGGTGTCCAGGTGCGACGGGCCGCCCGCCAGCCAGATCAAGATGCAGTTCTTGACCTTCGGTCGAGCCCGTCCCGGCCCGGGAACGGAGCCGGAACCACTCGTCCAGGCCCAAACCCAGAAAACCGAGCGAGCCGACCCGGAGGATCTCGCGACGGCTCGGGCCGCCACACCGCTGACCGTTCGATGACCCGGACATGACGGACCTCCCAATGCTAGGTCGCGGCTTTCGCAGGCCTGACTGCCGCCGGTCTGAGTCAGGCCGGAAAGCCTCGACCTACGAGATTGCCGGCCTCAGTGTCAATGGTTGAACGCAAACTCCCGCGAATTCAGCAACGCCCAGAACAGGTCTTCGGCCGCCTCGGACAACGACGAGGCCTGTTTCAGCTCGGCCGACCATCGCGAGAGCTCTTCGGCGGTCGGGGGCCGGCAGACGGTTCGATAGTAGAGGTTCTCGACCAGTTCCTCGGGCTCCAGCTCGAGCTTCAGGGCATTGGCCAGGTAGCCGTTCAAGTTGGAGACTTTGCCCTCGATGACGTCGCCGCCGATCAGGAGGAGGGCCTGGCGAAGGCTGAGGGCCGGCGCGGGGCTGGCCGCGCAGGCGGCGCTCCGGGAGCATCGGCCGAAGGAGTCGAGGAGCGGGCTGGGCATCGCCGGGTCGTAGATCTGAGAGCGCGCGGCGGACGTTCTTGGCGCCGCTCCGATCCTGGAAGAAATTCGGGCACGCTCGTCGCCTGGGCCAGCGCGTCGGCCATCTGGTGCGCGGTGAGCGGGCGGGGCAGGTGATGCGAGAACAGCCGGGTGTCCTTCTCGTTGCCTTTAACCGTCGCCGAGGTCAGTCCATAGGTCTCGGAGCTCGCGATGGTCCGGATCAGGTCCCGCAGGTCGTACTTGTGCTCCACGAAATGGCGTGCCAGGGCGTCGAGCAGTTCCGGGTGGACCGGCGGGTTGGCCCGGCTCATGTCGTCGGGCGGATCGACCAGGCCCTTGCCGAAGAGCTGCGCCCAGACCCAGTTGGCCATGGCCCGGGCGAAATACGGGTTGGTCGGGGCGGTCATCCAGTCGGCCAGCGCCTTGCGCGGGTCGTCGGCGGGGGGGACCTTGACGATCTTGCCGTCAAGGAGCCGCGGTTCGACGGGCTTCTTGGTCCGCAGGTGGATGACTTCGCCCTTGGGATTGATCGTCACCTTGTCGCGGCCCATCATCGCCCTGGGACCACCGCCGCCGCGCTGGACCTTGGCGAAGAAGGAGGCCAGGCCGTAGTAGGCATCCTGCGTCCAGATGTCGAAGGGGTGGTCGTGGCACTGGGCGCATCGCATCCGGAGGCCCAGGAACCGCTGCGCGGTCAGCTCGGCCTGTTCGTTGGGCATCGCGGTATCCAGCGCATAGTTGACGGGACCGCCGTTGTCGATGTCGTTGGGGTCGCCCAGGGCGGTCAGCAGCGTCCGGACCACAACGTCCCAGGGCCGATTCTCGGCCAGGCAGCCTGCTCGATCCAGGTGTGGTAGCGAGCGGCCCCGTTCCCCTGGCGCGCCGTGCTGATCTGGAGCAGGTCGCCCAGCTTGAGCTTCCAGAACAGCAGGAATTCCTTCTTGCCGAGCAGCCGATCGATGAGCTTGATCCGTTTTTCCGGATCCTTGTCGGCGAGGAAGCTTCGGACTTCGTCGGGCAACGGCTGCTCGCCGGTCAGGTCGAGCGAGATGCGGCGGAGGAACGCGGCATCGCCGGCCGGCGGGCTCGGGGGCACCTTGAGGGATTCGAGCCGCTTGAAGAGCTCGTCGTCGATGAAGTTGCGCCGCTTGAGCTTGGAAAAGTCGAAGGCCAGGTCGGGATTGATGACCGTGGAGAGCCGGGTGTTCAGGACGTGCGATTCATAACGCACGATCAGGTCGGTCTCGGCGCGGCGGAGCAGGCTGACGCGACCCTGGGGGGTTGCCGATGCGGCCGAGTCATCATTCACCTTGAACGACGCCAGCCGGGTCACGTCGCGACGGTGTCCGTCGGCGTACTGGGCGACGACGCGGAGCTGCCGCGCGCCGGGCTCATCCATCCGGACGGCTCCGGCGGGCTCGATGCTCACGCTCTCCACGGCACCATGCGTCTTGCCGCGATGTTCGGGCGCCCCGTCGCGGACCCAGGCCAGCAGGACCTGATACTCCGGGGAGCCGATCGTCGTCCGGGGACCGCCGACGTGTGGGACACGCCCGGTCGCTTTGAGGAGGAAGAGGCTCTGATCGGGCGCCAGCCGCGAGAGCCGGCGCTGGCCGGCGTCGCGCGCCACGGCCGGGTAATCCCCGGCCGGGTCGTAGCCGAAGAGTGAGAGATGGAAACCATTCTGCCCCTCCAGCCGACCGTGACAGGCGCCTGTGTTGCAGCCCAGCCGGGTCAAGATCGGGACGATGTCCTCGCCGAAATCCCAGGGCCGGGCCGACCGTGGCTCGATCGTGACCTTCGCCTCCGCCGGCGGTGCCTCGCCCGTTCCAGCCTTCGCCATCACGGCGCGAACCGTCACGACCCCCGGCGACATCGGTCGCAGATAGCCCCCGGCCTCGATCGCGGCCAGTCCCGCCGGCTCGGCCGTCCATCGGACTTCGGCCGTCCGATCGCGGGCGGAGTCCGTTTCGTCCGTCGCCAGGAGTTGCAAACCGGGATCGTCTGCCGTTATCGTGAACGCCTCGGGAGTGATCCGCACGGCCGGCTTCGCCGGTAGGACCGGCCTGCGCGACAACCCATTGCGGCCCCTGGCCCGGTTTTGATTCCGTCTTGGCCGACTGCCCCGGGGAAACGCCCGGATCGACACGGCCATGACAGCCCACAACCAGGACCAGCCCGGCGGTGTAGACTGCCTGCAAGATCAAACGACGACGGGCCATCATCGGATCCCCTCCCGTCGAAATGACGAAATTTCGCGAAAATGACAAACGTCAGTGCTCGGTTTCATCCTAATCGGATAGGATAGGAAACTCAATAGGGGTGGCGAACAGAGCTGATTCATTACCCCGGCAGGGTGAGGCTCCCCCGGCGCCGGCTCCAGGAATTCGGGGGCTCGCCTTCTCAAGTCGTGGTCAGCGTTCGATCGGTGAATTCTGCGCATTTTTTCGGAGAGGAATCATGGGCAAGGGTGATCGGCGGTCCAAGCGAGGCAAAATCTTCAGGGGGACGTTCGGCAAGCGGCGTCCCAAGCCGGAGAAGGAGCGGAAGAAAGCCGTGGCCCTTGCGGCGGCCGCGGCGGCCGCCACTCCGTCTTCGTGATGCCCGGTTGCGTGGATGTCAGGCTCGCTGCGTAGGCCCGGTTCTTCTCCCTGATACCCGTGGCCCTGACGCGTGGCATCGAGTAGAATCGGCAACCTCGTCGCGAAGGATCGGTCTTCCCCCGGCATCCGGCGGCTCGGCCGTCGGGATTTGCCGGGAGGGGCATCTGGACGAGGTCGCGGCCGTTTCGGTCGCGGTGGATGTGCGGTGGGGCGGAGGAGCCGCCCGCGCCTCTTGATGAAGATCAGCCAGGCCGGGACCGAAGTGGGCTCGGCTCAAACGATCGGACAAGTCGGATCGATTCCGAATCGACGAGGCTCGGCCTGGAACGGAGTGGAAGGGAGTGCTCCATAATGGCGAAGCTACGGCTCCTCAAGACCGGACATGGCGACTTGATGCTCGCCGAGTGGGATAAGGATCAGCCCGAGACCGTCACCGCGGCGGAAACGGCGTTCGCCGAGCATTTCACGCCGGGGCGCCTGGCGTTCCGGCTCGACGGCCCGGGACGGACCACGCCGATCCGCCAGTTCGACCGGACGGCGACGGAGATCCTGATCGTCCCGGCCATCCAGGGTGGGTGAGCCGGGTCATCCACCCCACCCGGCGGCGGCCACAGAGTTGCGACTCACTGGACAAAAATTAAGCCCTCATTAGTGAGGTGGGCCCCGTGCCCGCTGCCGTCCGGCTGTCTGCGGGATTTGATCATGATTCGCACGGGATATCTCCGCTGGGAGATTGAAGTTGAGGACATCCGCAGCCGTGACGATCAGCTAGGCGCGCGAGGTGATTTTCCTGGCACGGCCGAGTTATCGGATCGTGCGTGTCAAGAGCACGGGACACATCGACGCGGCCGAGCGGTTTGCCCGCGGCGAGGCGACGTACGACTCGGTCTTGCGGACCCTCCATCGCGGCGGCGGCGAGACCGACGTGCGGGTCCCCGATGTCGGACCGCGTCCGTTCCGCTATTCCGAGAGCGACCGGCGCGCATGCCTCGATACTGGATGGAGAAGCTCCAGCGCGAGGCTGCTTCCTTCGCCCACGAAGTCGTACGCACTGCATCATCGTTCCCGCAACTGGTCATCTCCAGCGTGGCCTTACGGGCCGGCTACGCCCGACTGGTTGCTGCGGAGATCTTCCGAGTCATCGAGGGAAAGAGCAAGCCGCAGGCGACCCACGAGGATGAGCCGATGCACCTGGACGTCTCGACCTACCAGCAGGGCGTACCCGAGCTGGTCGCCGCGGAGTTGGTGCGCGACGTCGTCGAGCCCAAGGAATTTCACGAATTCTGCCAGTTCGACTGCCTGACGGTCCTGAACGGCGACAAGTATTACCGCATCCCGCGCCGGCCCCACGGCCTGATCGAGGTCTGGGACGCCAAGACGCGACGGGCCCTGACCCGGCTATGTATCGTGTTTCAGGACCCCGGAATGCCCCCCTCCGACGAAGTCGTCATGAAATACCTCCTGGCCAAGCACCAGCCTGACCTCCTCTGGCAGATCGGCGTCCGCTTCAGCCCGCCGACCGGCCGGTTCGAGGTCACCCCCCCGAGGCGCTGGAGCGTGGATTAAGGTTCCGCATCTCGCTTCGGTTACAGGCCGCTTCGAGTCTATTGTTGCGTTCATCCCAGGAAACACCGGACGAGCGCCATGATTTTGCGGCATGGTACAACCCGAAGGCGTGCTGAGAGAATCCTTGATCAGGGGCCCGACACACGCTTTCAAGAGCCCGGCGGTCAAGCATGGGACGATGGGTTCTCGATGTGTCTCGAAGAGGGGCCCTACTTTTTCGGCACGCCTGAGGAGTATGCCTGCAGAAAGGCCGCAGAGTTCCCTGATGAGGGTGGTCCTGTTATCCTGGTGGTTGATGTTTCGGAAGACATAGTTGCGAAGGCAATTAACGAGTGGTTTCCCCTCAGCCAAGGTTTGGTTCAGTTCGACCCAGGCGCTGGCTTGGAGGAGTTGATGGCTGCTTGGCCGACACTCGAGAAGCATATCCTGGACGTTCGAGATGAATAACCCATCACAGTCATCCGAGTTGATCCGTCAAGTCCTTCGCCCCACACAGCGTGGAGTGGTCGGACTGGTCAATGATTTGCTTGTGTTGTGCCGAGCACAGGAGCTTCAACTCGACTGGCACGCTGATCGGTGTCGCGTTCGCGCCAGCGGATTTGAACCGGAAGAATTCATCGAGGTTCCACTCCCGAAGTCCGTCTTCCGTGCTGTCCTGGCTCGGCTGGCCGCGCTTTGCGACGAACACAATCCCGGTTCCGTCTCGCCCTACGGAGGGGAGGGAGAGCTGACGGTTGGCGGCGATCCAGCCACGGTTTGCCGGGTGACGTTTACGAATACCCCCGGCGTACAGAGCGCGCGATTGACGCGAATCCAGAGAGACAACCAAGAGGGTGGCAGACAATCCGGAAAACCGCGATCGATCGCCGGTAGTCGTTCATAACAAGTTGCTGGCGATAAAGGCAAACATGGACCGTGACGATTGAGCCACCAAAGTGGTCAGAGATCATCCCGCCGTGGCACCGGAGGGTTGATCGAACTCAACGTGCCGGGTTCGTCGTCTCACTCGCTCCCGACCGGTTTTTGAAGAACTGCTCTGTCGTTGTTCGCAGGTCGCTGACTCAAGGCTTCGCGTCGTGCTTCCTGGCGAGCCATGGCTTCCTCGGCTCCCGGCAGTGGACCGTGCTTCTCGATCGCCTCGCGAAGGTCCGTTGTCATCTCCTCAAGGTTCTTGAGGTCGGCCAAATCAAGCGCGGTGTCGTAAGCGGCCAGCGCCTCACTCACTTGACCGTCGAGTAACAATGCAATCCCCAGGTTGCCGTGAGCCTTGCAATAGTTGGGACTCTGTGAGATGGCTTGCCGTGCGTCGGTAATTGCCTCTTGATATCGGCCCTCGACATAGTGCAACCAGCCGCGGTTGACCATTGTCTGGGCCTTCTCGTCGGCAGGGACCTCGGCCATCTCGATGACTGCGGTATAGTCAGCCATCACCTTCCCCGTCTCGAGTCTCTTACCGTACGCCACGCCTCGGTTGAGCAGACATTTGGCCTTGTGATCGGCGGGGACTCCGGCCATCTCGATGACCATGGTGCAGTCGGCGATCGCCCGCTCTGTCTCGCCACGTTGGCCGTACGTAGCACCGCGAAAGCATAAAGCCTGAGCCCATTGGCCGACAGAGATGTTGGGCATATTTATTACGGCGGTATAGTCGGTGATCGCCCGCTCTGTCTCGCCTTTTTGTCCGTACATGGCGCCGCGATTGAGGTGGGCCTTCGCTCGGGTCTCAGCAGAGGCGTCTAGCATGTCGATCGCCGCCGTGAAGTCGTTGTTCGCCCGCTCCGTCTCACCTCGATTGCAGTAGATTATGCCGCGGTTGCTGAGAGCCAAGGCCTTCCGATCGGCAGGAGCATCCGAGATATGGATTGCAGCGGTATAGTCAGAGATTGCCTGCTCATCGTAGCCTAATTGAGCTTGTACTACGCCGCGATTGAATAGTGCCAAAGCCTTCTGGTCGGAATCCGACGCTTCATCCTGAAGGACTTTCTCAGAACAACTCCTCGCGGCTTCGAGCCGCAAAGCAGCCAATACAGGGTCTGTCGAGCGTAGACTCCACTGGAAAAGTAGCGCTGCCCAGTTATTGAGTAAGTGTAATCGAGAAGGCGATTCCCTGCTCGAAAGCACACGGCAGACTCGATCCCATAAGACATAGTCGGTATCATCCGAGATCTCTGTGAAATTCGTTATTGAGAGGAGATAATAAAGCCAGGCCTCCGATCTCGAGATGTTACGGACCAATCGAGTTAGAATGTCTCGTGTTTTCGGAGACGATCGAGGCAGCCTGGACAACTTTTCCACAAGATCCGGATCATCTCCGTCGTCCGCCATGCGTAGGAGTTGCTGCAAGAGCTCCTCATACTCGCGGGTGAGGTATTCGTCCGGGTATTTCTGGGTGAAGATCGTCTCCTTCAGTGCTAGTCGGGGATGATACGAAAGCTTGACCTGGGCTTTACCCAAGGCTTTTTCAAACTCCTTCAGACGTTCGTTCTTCGTCTCGATTTCTCCGGTTGGCAGGAGACTCGCCACAATCAAGTAAGGCTTCCGCCCAGATTCGGATCCAGACTGGTCGCTATTCTTGAGTACACCGACCTCCTCCAAGAAATTCCGGGTGCCCCTCACGTTCTGGTCATTCAAAGCAGAGAGGACGACAAGCTGATCCGACAGAGGACCGATGCATAGGCCCCCGGTCTCCGTGATGCCGGTGCGGCTATCGACCAGCACATAGTCGTAGGATGACGTTCGGTCGAAATCCGGTCCGTAGTAGTCAGGAACGCCGATGGGAAAGCGAAGGTTCTTGAGCCAGGCTCTGAGGACGCTACCTGTCCGGACCAGATCATTCTGGTTGTAATTCCCCATCCCCAGTGTCGTTAGCCGGTCGTAGTAATCCCGATCTTCTTCCACCGGAATGATATCGAGTCGGCCGAGCTCGCTCGACGCCCGGGGAATTGGCTCGAGCTTCTCCGGAGGAATCGAGACGACGAATTCGCTCGACGAGGGGAATGAGAGTGGGTCGAGTGGCGGGATGGCCGAGCTCGCCCACCCTACCAGATCGACCATGTCGCACCGGGCGAAACCGGAAATCTCTTTCTCACGATGGAGAAACCCACTCAGTCCGGGAGCTTCCAGGTCCATGTCGAGGACCAAGACATGCCGCCCTTTGGCCGCGAGAGCGTACGCCAGGTTTAGCACGGCCATGCTGCGGCCGACGCCCCCTTTGAAGCTGTAGAACGCAAAGATCTGGGGGAACTCTTTCATGCGGCCTTCGGCTGGCAAACGTCGATTGGCTGACGACTAGCAATGCCACGCACGTGGGATAGTACCGTCAACGGCGAGGAGACCGCGACCGGATGCGGCTGTTCGACGGGGATCGACTGTAACACCTCACCAAGGCTTTTGATCTCATCGAGATAGGTTTGCCAGGGCACGTCGGGAAACTCTCGGCGGCGTAAAAGCATCGAAGGTCCGACGGACCCGCTCCGGCTCCTGGACCATCGCGTACCGAAGGTAAGCCTGCCAACGCAACGGTCTGTCTTTCGCGGCACAGAGCATGAAATCCGCGACACGCTTGAGAGTCGCCGGGTCATGTCCCTGACGACGCATCGCGTCGTAACGTTGCTTTAACCTTAATGCCCAGTCGTCGAGCAAAGTTTCCACAGTCTCGGCAAGTCCGCAGGCGGCCTGGATCGAGTCATCATGCTGTTCGAGTCGATGCCAGAAAAAAGCCTCGCCACGAAAGCTCGCCGGCCAGGCAACGGACCCCACCGTGTCGAGCAAGGACTGGGCCGCAAAGACCACCATCGGTTGGCGGATGAGTCGTTTGTCCGGATCCGAGAGACACGAGCGGGGCAGGGAAAGCGGCTCGCGCAACCGGGTCCAGCGTCGCGCCTTGGCGAATGCGTCTACTTCCTCCCCGTCGTGCCACGACAGCGACGCGCTGTTTTCCACCGAACTGAGCACGCAATACATCCCATCCGATTTGCGCCGCGCCACCGGCAGCGAACGCCCGCATTCGACCTGCGGTGTGCCGTTGAAACCCACGATCTCCAGTTCGTTAGCGAGGATACCGGTTACGTGAGACATTGGTCGCGTACCCACTGCTCCAATCGTTCGCAGAAAGATGGAGTCCCCGCTGGTGCGAGCACCACCGGTTTCTGAAAGAACCTCTCCAGGGCAGTCGGTGGATCACCCGGGGGAGTAGGATCTTGCGAATCATGGAGCCTTCGCAGGGTCTCCATCGTTTCCTCATCAGCACACCAAGCCGCGCAGTCATGGATGGGTTGGCCTTCGTGGAACCGTACTTCGAAAGTCCACGCGCGCCATTCACCGTTCAATTCATACAGCCCCTCGGGGTCGTGGGGCAATGGTCTGCCTGTCCAGTAGTCGATAACAGATGAAAAGTAGGCGGCGAGGACTCGAGCAAACACCTCCCGCCATCGATCCAGCGGGATTTCGGAGGATCGTCCATACGCCACAAGTTCAGCTTCGCCGTCAGGGTCCAAGCGAACCCTGATGTGTCGAGCCGGATGGACGAGCCCTCCTGTATCAAATGGGGTCGCAGATCCTGTGTGAGTGGTCTCGCAGCCGGGGACGAAGCCCAAGGCTACATTTCCGAAGGCCGGGTGAGCTCGTCCGGCGTAGAAATAGGCTGAAGGCGACAGCCCGAGTAGAGCCTCCGCTTGCCTTGTAAGATCCGTACAGTAGCCAAGATCAACCGAGGTCGGAATCTCGTGGGGTGGGTCCTCCACGGTAATCTCGAACCGCTTTTCTCGGCCAGTCACATGGACCAGAGCGATCCGCTCGGCTACACCGCGGCAAATGGGCAATTGGCGATGGTACGCAGCCGCATCGAAAGGCGCCGAAGTCACCCTGGTGTCGAGATCGGTAAAAACGGCCATCGTCGGCTATCGCTCATCCGTCAAAATCTTCGGTGACTGGCCTTGCCCAGAGAGAGCCCGAACTCCCCAATCCAGATCATACCAGCCGTGATCGTCCTACGACAGACCTGGCCTGGTGCGGCTGGAAGTGGAAGGATCGGGATCGACTCCGCAGTCAATCCCGAGCCAGCCACGAGGCCGACCGAAGCGTGAGGACGAAAAAGAAGATCCCCAAGAGTGAGATCGTGATCGCCTTCTCGGGTGCACTTGGAACGGTGGCCAGCGACCCCATCGGCCGCGACGATCAAGGCCGTTTCCACCATTCCTCCAATTGGACCAACCGCTCGTAGTTTTCGGCCTGCTCGAGCTGAGTGAGGGCTTCGACCCGGGCCGTCCCCGAGGCTGCGGCGGCTCGCTCTTGGAGTTCGGCGATCCGCCCGAGACGACGTTGTCGGTCAACCCAGGGGCCGCCGGGTGCAGGGGTCGGAATGGCGGCGATAAGGCTGTCTCGCTCGGCCCTGGTGAGGTACCAGTCCAGGGCGACGCCAGAGACGGTGTCGGCGGCGACCGAGGTGTCGCCGGGCCAGGCTCCGGGGTCCGGCGGGCGGTAGGTGACCTCGGCGGAGTTCTCGAAGATCACCGTTGTGAAAAACGAGCGGTCGCCGCCCGCGGCCTGGGCGAATCGCTCGCTGAGGGTGGCGACATCCTCGTCGTTGCGGAACATGGCCGAGGCGGTCCGGGCCGACTCGGCGGCCTCCGGCGGCGCTGGTGAAAAACCGGAACCCGCGGAACAGCCGGTCGAGGAACCCCGAGGGTAGGTCCGCGACTCCGAGTCGCGCGTCGGTGCTGATCGCGTCGCGGATCTGCACGAGGACGACCCCCGAGGTGTTCGCCAGCAGCCAGTTGAAGTTCTGGTGAATCCACGCCGAAGAGACCTGGATTCCGTAATTATCGTAGCCGCCTGCATCGAAGACCCGTCGGGTAGGGTCGGTCGGCAGGCTCACCGACGGAGAGATGTAAGGGAACGACGCATTCATTCGCACGCCCGTGCCCAGCCGGAACCGCGTCGCTTCGGGGAAGAGCCGATAGAACTCCAGGGCCGAGAGCGAGTAGAGCTGGTTCGCACCGCCTGGACCTTCGGTCTCGATTTCACTCCCGGCAGACCCGATCAGCGATCCGAGGTCGAGATTGCTGATCAGCAGCCTGCGACCGTCTTCGATCATCATCGGCGAGAGGATCATCGACGGGATTCGGCCAGCCTCCTCGTCCCCGGCCAGGTCGCGGAAGGAAAAAGCAAGGGCCTTCCAGTCGTCCTCCAAACGGATGCCCCGGTCGTCGGCGACGACCCGCGGGAGGAAGGCCAGGAACGGATCGCGCAGGGCAATGAACCGGGCAACCGGCTCAAGGCTGTCGCGAGGGATGGACAGCACCCACTCCGAAGGACGGTAGGGACCGGCCGCGGCCGGGCTGTCGGGCTCGCCGAACGCCTTCCGCCGGTGGATCAGGTAATAGCCGGCACCGAGCATGCCGCCGGAGGCACCGGTAATGAGCCGGACGTGGTGCCCAAAACCAGGGACCTGCTTCTCGAGACGGTCCAGGACGATCGCCACCCAGAGCCCTGATCGCAGCGCACCACCACTGACCGAAACGACCGCCAGCTTCGACTTCGCCTCGCCCCCGACCGTCCCCAACCAGTTGCGCAGCGCGTCCTCGTCGCGGACCAGCCGCAGGCGGCCCAGTCCGCCCCCTATTCCGAAGTCCCGGGCGATCTCGTCGACCCGCGGGCGTAGCGGCACGAGGCCCAACGCACCCTTCGGATAGTAGGCTTCCATCGCCGGAAACCGGAGCTTGTACGGGTCGTTGTTGATCAGGGCGATCCAGATTGCCCCGCCCAGGACGACGAGCGTCATCGCCCCTTGGAACGTCCATGGGTAAAGATAGGCGATTTCGGCGTAGGCCGTCGCGAGCAGTCCGAGCAGGGCGCAGATCGCGAAGGCGGGCGACACCACCCGGTCATAGACCGGCTTGGCCGAGAGGACCGTGTAGAACACGGCAAGTATGAGGAAGAATATCAGCATTCCTCGGTGCCTGATCCCGTGATCGCCCGCCTCCTGGAACAACGGCCAACCGCGCACCATCTGGGCGGCCCACATCAGAACCGCGACGACAAGCACCCCGAGCGCGATCCCGACGAGCCAGGTGGCCAGGCTGAGCGCGTAGGCTGCCGGATTGGTCGCGATGGACATCGTCCGTCCCATCGTCGGTCCGACCCTTTCCCGGCTGATCAGGATCGCCGGCGCCGAGCGTGGGACCCGGGGGAAGGCGGCCGGGAACAGCGCGGGAGCCAGGAGAAAGGCCAGGAACGGTGGGCTCGTCACCAGGAGGAACCGCGCCAGCCGCCCGAGATCTTCGGCCACCCCCTGCTCGTCGAGGATCGGAGCCGCGCGGGCGAGCAGCGTGTCGATAGCCTTCGGATCCGGCCTGGCGGCGTAGAAGGCGAGGACCCCGGACAGGGCGAGCAAGAGCGTAACCGCCGTGGCGGCGCCCAGCCGCGTCCGGAGGTGGTCGTGCCAGTACAGCCCAGGCAGACCGTAATCCGCCCCGATTAGACCGAACAGGATGCCGAAGACGAGCAGGAGCAGGGCCGGGAACAGGAGATGGCTGAGGGCGAACTGCGCGACCCCGAACAGGAACGGCCAGTACACCGCGGCCACGACCCCAGCAAGGACAACAGCAAGAACGACCTGGAGAATCCGCCCCATCGCACACTCCTCTTCCCTGTACCGCAACGTCGTCGAGGTTCAGACCACATCCGAGAAGGGTTGACCTCGTCCGGGAGGCTGAGGCGATGCCGACTTCCGTACAAGCCCCAGAAGCGGCTCCGCGGTCGCCCTGGTCGCAGCGCCGGCCGACCCGTTTTGACTCCAGCCGCCTTGCCGATCACTTGGGTTTGGCCTCCGCCTTCTTGGTGGCGGCCGGTGGGACCGGCGTTGCAGCCGCAACCGGTTTGGCCTCCGCCTTCTTGGCGGCGGCGGGTGCGGCCGGGGTCGAAGGCTTGGCCTGACCCGGGGCCGCCGGGGTCGCCGGCTCGGCGAGTAGAACCAGTGTGACGTTGTCGAGCGCGCCGATGAGCCCCTCGCTGTTCTCTAGTGCGAGCAACCGGACCTTCCCTGACCGGTCCAGGACCATCGTGGTGGGGAAGGCGTGGAAGTTGGGGATTTTCTTCAGGATCGATTCGTCGATGACGGCGCAAGGGTAAGGGATTCCCATTTCCTGGACGAACTGCTTGACCAACTGCGTGGCCGCATCGGGACTCGGGGCATTGGGTTCGAAGGCCAGTCCCACGACCTCGAGCCCGAGGCGGTGGTGTCTGCGGTAGAGCTGGACCAGGCCGGGGATGGCTTTGCGGCAGGGCTCGCACCAGGTGCCCCAGATGTCGATGACGACCACCTTCCCCTTGAACTGGTCGAGCGAAAGCGGCTTGCCATCCAGGCCAGTGACCTTGAAGTCGAACGACAAGTCGAGGGGCTTGTCGATGAAGTTCTTGACCCGGTCGCGGGCGGCGGCGAGGTTCGCATCATCGATCGCTTTGAGCATCTTGCGATACTCCGGTGACGATCGCAGGGATGCCATGGCCGGGTCTTGCTCGAGCCGGTCGAAGGGATCGAAATGCCCGTCGTAGGCTTCCTTCAGCACGGCCGCGGCCCGGTCGTACCGCCCCTGATCGGTGTGCATCCGTGCCTGAGTGTACAATACCCGTGCGAAAATGTTGAGTTCCGGTTGCGTGGGTTTTTCGTAGGCGCGGCGGAGCGTCCGCATCAGCTCGACGGCCTTCTCGATGGCCGCAGCTCGATCGGCCACCGCGGGAGCCTTGTCGGCCTGTACCAGCGCCAGGAAGGCGCGGCCGAGCAGCGCCTCGCGGTTCGTCGGCTGGAGCGCCAGGATCCGGTCCAGGCTGCTCACCGCCTTGGCCGTGTCCGTCGCCGGACGCAACGCGATCCGGAGCTCCCGTTCGACGTCTTCAGGGCGGAGAGGACCAGCGGATGCCTGCGAACCGGCCGCGTCCGTGCCGGGCCGATTTTCCTGGGCCGACGTCGGTGCCGGTTCCCCTGCGGATGGACCGCCGGCCCCATTGGGCCGCGCCGCCGTCTTCTCCGATCCCCCGGGCCCTGGATAGAATGGCGAGACGCCCGGGTCCATCGGTCCTTCCTCCTCCGAGGAGCAGCCGATCATGACGAGGAAAACCATTACGAACGCCACAATCCCAGGCCGACGCTGACGAGCGCGCATGAATCGCTCCCGATCGAGTCAATGTTAACGAATGGCCGCGCTCATCCATCATGGGCAGGTTCGGGTGCCACCGAGAAGAGAATTATTCCGGCGCGAGCCACCGTCCCGCCGATCCAGGGACGCATCGAGTCGGTCTCAACCGTCTGGATTCAACCGCCGACGGCGGTCCTTCCAATCCCCGCACGGCTTGTCCGGCACCGAGCGAATCTCTTATGCTCTTGATGGCGAGTCGCTCGTACCGACGGGTCTACTCCAAGTTACCATGCACGATCCGGATGACGAGTCTTCAGGAGCATCGACGGCTTCCCGCGAATCACGAAGAGCCATAGAGTCACTCGCCAACAAGACTGGAGCACACAGCGTAACGGATGGAGCGCATTGATTCACTCACTCGTGTCGTGATTCTCGGCTCGACGGGCTCGATTGGCCGGAGCGCCCTGAGCGTGATCGGCCATGACGGCGGGGCGCGACTGAGGGCATGGGGCCTCAGCGCGCACACGCGCTGGCACGATCTGGCGGCGCAAGCGATCGAGCATCGGCCGCGATTCATCGTGGTGACCGATCCGAAGCTGGCGCGGCCGATGGAGCAAGAGTTGCGGGGCATGGGAGTGCAGGTTCTGGCCGGCCTGGATGGGCTGGTGAGAATGGTGCAGGATCCGCAGACCGATCGCGTCCTGAGCGCGATCGTCGGGGCGGTCGGGTTGCGGGGGACATGGGCGGCGCTGGAGGCCGGCAAGATCGTCGCTGCTGGCCAACAAGGAGACGCTGGTCGTGGCCGGGCCGCTGGTGATGGAGCTGGCCCGATCGCGAGGCGCCCGGATCATCCCGGTCGACAGCGAGCACTCGGCGATCTTTCAAGCCCTCATGGCCGGCGGCCGCCAGGACGTGCGCCGGGTGATCCTGACCTCCTCCGGCGGCCCGTTCCGCGGCCGGTCGGCCCGGGAACTGGCCCACGTCACGCCCGAAGACGCGCTGAAGCACCCCACCTGGCAGATGGGCCCCAAGATTACGATCGACTCGGCCACCCTGATGAACAAGGCCCTGGAGGTCATCGAGGCGCGCTGGCTGTTCCAGCTCGAGCCCGAGCAAGTCGAGGTGGTGATCCATCCCGAGAGCGTGGTGCATTCCTTGGTGGAATTCGTCAACGGCAGCGTGATCGCCCAGCTCTCGCCGCCGGACATGCGCCTGCCGATCCAGTACGCGCTGACCTATCCGGACCGGATACCCGGCCCGAATCCCGCGCTGGATTGGGCTCGATCGTTCGCGCTGCATTTCGAGCCGCCGGACCGGGACACGTTCCCCTGCCTGGACCTCGGGTTCGAGGTGATGAGGCAGGGCGGGACGGCCGGCGCGGCGCCTGAACGCCGCCAACGAGGCGGCGGTCGCGCGGTTCCTCGCCGGGGAGATCGGCTTCCTGGACATCGCCCGGGCCTGCCGTGCGGCACTGGACTCTCATACGTTTGATCCTCGGCCCACGCTCGAAATGCTCTGGAGCGTCGACGCCTGGGCCCGGCGGGAGGTTGAGCGTTGGATACCTTGATGAGGCTGCTGTATATCCTGCAGGTCGCCGTGGGCCTGGGCTTCGTGATCTTCATCCACGAGATGGGCCACTTCCTCCTGGCCAAGTGGAACGGCGTGAAGGTGGAGAAATTCTCGATCGGCTTCGGCAAGACGATCTTCGGTTTCCGACGGGGAGAGACGGAATATGTCCTGGCGGCGATCCCGCTGGGCGGGTTCGTGAAGATGCTCGGCGAGGCCCCCGACGATGAGCAGAACAAGACGACCGACCCGCGGGCGTATCCGAATAAATCGGTCGGGGCACGGATGGCGATCATCTCGGCCGGCGTGATCATGAACGTGTTCCTGGGCCTGGCCTGCTTCGTCTATGCCTACGGGCATGGCATGGACATGAGGCCGGCGAAGGTCGGTGAGGTTGTGGTGGCGTCGCCGGCCTATCAGGCGGGGATGTTGCCGGGCGACGAGATCGTGGCCATCGACGGCCGCCGCGACATCAGCTATAACACCTTGCAGCTCAAGGTCGCGCTCAGCGGTCAAGGGCAGGTCCTCCACTTCATGATCGAGCGCCCGGGACATCAAGGCCCGATCGAAATGGACCTCCAGCCACGCCGGGAGCCCAAACAAGACAAGCCGACCATCGGGATCGTCCCGAGCGAAAGCCTCGAGGTCGTCGGTTTCCTGGCCCCCCCGGGATGGCCGATCCGCCGAACGTATGCTCGACCCGAGGGCAAGGAGGCGGAGGAGACGGTCGACACCCTGGTGGCGGCCGGTCCCGTCGGTCAAGAGGCGACCAAGTTGGCCGATGTCGCGGAATATCAACGCCTCCTTGCCAAGAATCTCGATCAGCCGATCAAGCACGTCATCGAGCGCCGGCCCGCCGGGTCGCCAGAGGATGGGCCGATCCTGAAGCAGTTCGAGGTCACGCTTACCCCCCATCGGTTCGTCAACTTCGGGTTTCACTTGACCTCCGAACCGATCAGCGCGATCCGCCATGGTTCGCCCGCCGACCAGAGCGGGTTCCGCATGGGGGACCGGATCATCAAGGTCGAAGGCCACGACGACTTCGACCCGATGCAGTTACCCAGCAAGTGCTACAAGCATGCTGGCCAGCCGATGACCTTCGTGGTCGAGCGTGTCCTGACCGGCGGCGAGCGGAAGACGGAGACCCTCACCGTGACCCCCGACGACACACCGCCGTGGAGCCGCGACTTACCAGATCTATGACGACGGCCTGGATGTCTCAGGGCTCGGGTTGTGTCTGCCGATCCGGCCCCATATCGTCGCGGTACGGGCCGATTCACCGGCGGCCAGGGCCGGTCTCAAACCCGGTGACGTGATCAACGCCATGACCGTGACGCCGATGCCGATCCCGTCCACCGAGCCCGCGGGCGGCAAGGCACCGGACCCGCCGCGCCCGACGACCATCGAGTTCGACGAGCATGGGCAGGGTTGGGTCAGTACGTTCGCATACCTCCAGAACCGTCCGATGAAAGACATCACCCTGGTCGTGAACAAGGCGTCCCAGCCGATCAAGATCACGCTCGAACCCGCCGATTCGAGCTGGCACGACCCGCAACGGGGCTTGGTGTTCAACGAGTTGATCCGCAAACTCCCCCCGCAGCCCATCGCCTCGGCCCTGCGCCGCGGCTTTGACGACACGATCGAGAACATCCTGAACATCTACGCCATGTTCCGCAGCCTGGCCACGGGCCGGGTGAGCATGAGCAGCATGGGCGGCGCGATCACCATCTCGCGGGTCAGCTACACATGCCGCCCGGATGGGACTGACCTACTTGATCCATTTCCTGGGGATCCTCAGCATCAACCTGGCCGTGCTCAACTTCCTGCCGATCCCGCCCCTGGACGGCGGCCAGATGGTCTTCCTCGTGGCCGAGAAGGTCCGGGGCCGCCCGCTGCCCGATTCGGCACTGATCGCAGGGACCTACCTCGGTCTGCTCTTCGTGCTCCTTCTGATGGTCTTCGTCACCTTCCAGGACATCTTCCGCTTGATCAAGGAGTACCTCTGATCCGGATCGTTGAGTAATTCCAGATTGCGGATTGCGGATTCCGAATCGAAGAACGCCGATGTCAGCCGACTCCGCAATCCGCAATCTGCAATCCCCCTTCTCGCGGTGGAGCCGCTGAGAGAAAGGTCGCTCCGATGGGCGTGCTCGGGGATCGGCTGATCGTGGACGGGAATCGACAACGGCTGAGGTCCGAGGGCAGCGCGGTCTCGGACATCATCGCCCGGCTCGACTCGGGCGAGATCCCCGGCGCGGTGATCGGGTCCGGTGCGTTGACGCCCGCCGACATCGTGCGCGGCCCTGGCATACGACGCGCTGGGGGGCGACGACTCCCTGGGATTGCCGCTGGTCCAGGCGAAGCCGCGGGCCCCTCGGCTGGAGCGGGCCTTGTCGGAACCGGCCTGGGCCGCGGTGTTCCCGAGTGCCGCGAACCGGTCGCGGCTGGCGCCTCGCCGCCGGACTGCTCCAGATCTACGACTTCTGGGATGCCAGCCACGAGGCTGCCCAGAAGGCCGACGACCTGGGCGAACGGGATTTCTCGGCGTACTGGCACGGCATCGCTCATCGACGCGAGCCCGACCCGGGCAACGCTGCGTACTGGTTCCGTCGGGTCGGCCGGCATCCGCTCTTTGCCCCGCTGGCCAATGCGGCCCGGCCCTTGCTCGACGAGCACAGCGACTCATCGCTCACTGCGCGATTGATCTCCGGCGGCGCCTGGAACGCGTCCGCCATGATCGACCTGTGCACGGAGGCCCGGACCGGTACTCCGCGGGAGACCCTCGCCCGCCGCCTCCAGCGCCTGGAGATGTGGCTCTTGCTCGAAGCAACGTTCGCGGCTCTTGCGCCTTCACCGAAATGATCGACCGACGACGAGGTTGGGATCGCTATCCGATCGGGAATATCCGATAATACGCGGAAAAGACCCCAGAAGGAAATTCGCCATGGCCACCGACATGCAGGTTTCGGAGTTGTTCCCTCCCCCCGATTGGGATTCCGACGCGCTCAAGCTCTACGAGGTCGTGGACGGAAAAATTGTGGAGAAGCCGCCGATGGGAGCCAAGAACTCGGTCCTCGCGCGTTTCCTTCAGGATCTGATGGGACCCTTCGCCCGCTCGAATGGGCTGGGCCGCGTCGTGCCCGAAACGCTTTTCTTGATCGATCGCGCCCGAAATCTGAAACGCCGTCCCGATCTCGCTTTCGTCTCGGCAGCAGCGCTGGCCTTTGAAGCGCCGCGTCCCTCGAAACGGAAGGCTGGGACGTTGTCCCCGACCTGGCCGTCGAGGTCATCAGCCAATCCAACTCCGTCAATGCCGTCGCGATCAAGATCGAGGAGTATTTTCAGGCCAAGCGTGAGGGCGGTTTGGGTCGTCCTTCCGGTGACCAAGAAAGTCTACGTCTACGAATCGCCGACGCAGGTTCGCATCTTGCAGGTTGGCGACACACTCGAAGGCGGGGACCTGCTCCCGGGTTTTCAGGTCGCGCTTATCAACCCTGTTCGAGGAGGGCGACGAGGAGCCCGAGCCGGCGAATTGAGAGCCCGTTCGGAAGCCCGCTTTCGCTCGGTCACGTCCTGAAGAACTCGATCTCACCATCTCGCGGTGATTGACTTCCCCCTCAAGCCCGTCTTAAGATCCACGTCCAGCCGGACTTTGGAATGCCGACTGCTCTCGGCATGACACCCCGGCGCGAAATGGCTGACCCTCCCACTTCAGCATCGCGACCGAGGAGCCTTGCGACCATGAGTTCTGACCACGGCGGCGGATCGATCACCAGCGTCCTGCAAGAGACCCGGGTCTTCCCGCCCCCCGAGGAGTTCGCACGCAAGGCCCACATTTCCAGCCTGGCCCAGTATGAGGCCCTGTGGAACCGCGCCAAGGACGATCCCGAAGGCTTCTGGGGCGAGCAAGCCCAGTCGCTCCACTGGGACAAGCCATGGGACAAGGTGCTGGACTGGCAGCCGCCGTTCGCCAAGTGGTTCGTCGGGGGCAAGCTGAACGCCTCGTATAACTGCGTCGACCGCCACTGCGAGGGTCCCTCCAGGAACAAGGCGGCCCTCATCTGGGAGGGTGAGCCGGGCGACCGCCGGGTCTTGCGGTACCAGGACCTCCATCGCGAAGTCTCGAAGTTCGCCAACGTGCTCAAGGGGCTGGGCATGCGCCCCGGTGACGTCGTCGCGGTGTACATGCCGCTGGTCCCGGAGCTGGTGATCGCGCTCCTGGCCTGTGCCCGGATCGGCGCTCCGCACACGGTGATTTTCGGCGGCTTCAGCGCCGAGTCGCTCGCCGGCCGGATCCAGGACTGCAAGGCCAAGGTCCTGGTCACCGCCGACGGCGGCTATCGCCGCGGCAAGCTCGTCCCGCTCAAGGAGAACGCCGACGGCGCCGCGGCGGTCTGTCCCACGCTCGAGAACGTCGTCGTCTACCGGCGGACCGGCACGCACATCGCCTGGTCGGCCGGCCGGGACCACTGGTGGCACGAGCTGATGGACGGCGCCTCGGCGACCTGTCCCGCCGAACCGCTCGACAGCGAGCATCCCCTCTACATCCTGTACACCTCGGGATCCACCGGCAAGCCGAAGGGGATCTTGCACACGACCGGCGGCTACCTGCTCGGGACGACGATGACCACGAAGTGGGTCTTCGACCTCAAGGACGACGATACCTTCTGGTGCACGGCCGACGTCGGCTGGGTGACGGGGCATTCGTACCTGGTCTACGGCCCGCTGTCCAACGGCGCCACCTGCGTGATGTACGAGGGGGCCCCGAACTGGCCCGACGAAGGCCGGTTCTGGAAGATCATCGAGGATTACCGGGTCACGATCCTCTACACGGCCCCGACGGCGATCCGCGCGTTCATGAAGTGGGGCGAACAATTCCCCCGCCGGCACGACCTGTCGAGCCTCCGCCTGCTGGGCACGGTCGGCGAGCCGATCAACCCCGAGGCCTGGATGTGGTACCACAAGGTCATCGGCGGCGGGCGGTGCCCGATCGTCGACACCTGGTGGCAGACCGAGACCGGCGCGATCATGATCTCGCCGCTTGCCGGGAGCCATCCCGGCCGTGCCGGGCTCGGCGACGCGACCCGCTGCCCGGCATCGTCCCGGACATCGTCACCAAGGACGGGAAATCCGTCGGCACCAATCAGGGCGGGTTCCTCGTGATCAAGCAGCCGTGGCCGTCGATGCTCCGCACCCTCTACGGCGACGACGAGCGCTACAAGGCGACAATACTGGTCCGACATCCCCGGCTGCTACTTCACCGGCGACGGCGCGCGTCGCGACGACAACGGCAACTACTGGATCATGGGCCGGGTTGACGACGTGCTGAACGTCGCCGGCCACCGGCTCTCGACGATGGAGATCGAGAACGCGCGCTGGTCAGCCACCCGATGGTCGCCGAGGCCGCCGTGGTCGGCAAGCCCGACGAGTTGAAGGGTCAGGGCATCTCCGCGTTCGTGACTCTCGAATCCGGCCAGCAGCCCAGCGAGGCACTCCGCCAGGAGCTGCGCGCACACGTCACCAAGGAGATCGGCGCGCTGGCCCGCCCGGACGAGATCCGCTTCACCGAGGCCCTGCCCAAGACGCGCAGCGGCAAGATCATGCGCCGGCTGCTCCGCGACATCGCCGCGGGCGTCGAGAGCACCGGCGACACCAGCACTCTCGAAGACCTCGGCGTCCTGGCACGGTTGCGGCAGAAGGATGATGAGGAGTAACGAGAATCCTGCTACTCCTCCGAACTCGCGAACCGGGAATGGCACGCGAGGACCGGCCAGCGATTTCTCCAGAAGCGCGCGAAACGCTGGGTTGCGTTCGATCAGGTTATTGATCAGATCGTCATCGGCTTCCACTGGTTGGATGGAGACTGTGAGTGGTCACGATCATTGATGCCTTGTGGGTCGCGCTCAGCGATGGGTGGAACTGAGGTGAGCGTCAGGTGAAGTACAGCTCGCCCGCGGCGCGCACGCGAAGCAGCTCGGCGTAGCCGTCATTCCTCCGAATGGCGGGCCGGCACCGAACCGCGTTCCACCGGCACGCCGCCGTCCCGACGGTCACGGTGGCGCAACAGTCCGGGTCGGGCATCGACCACGACCACCCAATGCATCCACTCGCCTCGCGCACGGGTCAAGATTTCCGGACTCACTCGGTCAGGAACTGTCCCCGATCCCGCGCCGCGGGCCTTCCGTCTCCCCACGCCGACTCGGCGGATCGGCCGACGCATCCGCCGCTGGGGCCGGAGCCGTTCCTTCCCGACCCCGACGGATTGCCTCCCAGTGGTCCGGCAGCAACTCCTCGATCCGGCTCGCCGGGTGTGTGCTCACCCGATCCAGCACGTCCCGCAAGTACGCCCAGGGCTCGATGCCCAGCCGCTTGCACGTCTCCGTCAGGCTGAACAGGATCGCCGCGGTGGCCCCGCCCCCCTCGCTGCCGAAAAACAGCCAATTCTTGCGATTATGCTGACCTCAGCATAATCGCAATTATGCTGACCCCAAGATTATGCGGAGTCCTCGCCAAGATCGCCCGGTGTCGTCGATCGGCGCTGGCTACTCGACTCCGCATAATCCGTTCACAGGCTGTCGAGGAAATCCAGCAACTTCCCCTTCGGCTGGAAACGTGAGGGCTTGACCGGCAGACCCTTCACTTTGGTCAGCACCTCCTCCTTCAGCTTCAAGTCGGCCTCGACGTATTGGTGGGTCGTCTCGGGACTCTCGTGACCCAGCCACAGGGCGATGACTGTTATATCAACTCCGGATTGCAGAAGGTGCATCGCCGTCGTGTGCCGGATCGTGTGCGGCGAGACCGATTTGTCCCGGAGGCTCGGGCAGGACTCCGCGGCCCTCCCGACGGCAAGGGCGAGCCGATCCTCGACACCGGACCGACTGAGCGACTGGCCGCGGACGTTGGGGAAGAGCGAGTCACTCGGCGGAGGGCCAAGTCGCTTCTGCCATTGGCTCAGCGCGGCGGCCGTCTGCTTCCACAGGGGCACGACGCGCTCCTTGCGACCCTTGCCCCGGATGCGCAACGACCGCACCTGGGCGTTGACCAAATCGTCTCGACGCAGGCTGACGATCTCGGACACACGAGCTCCTGTGTTGTACATCACGCCGAACAAGACTCGGTCCCGGTGCCCGGCCCAAGTCGCTGCATCTGGGGCGTCCAGCACGGCCTGCATCTCCTCACGGGTCAGGTAACCGAGTAACGGCTTGGTGTAGCGTTTAGACGGGATGGCCAGCACCCGCCGGGCCAGCGGCCAGGCGGTCGGGTCGCGCGACGCCGCATATTGCACGAAGGACGCACGGCCGCCAGGCGTGCGTTGCGGGTGCGCGACCATTGTGGCGCTGGGTCTCCAGATGATCCAGGAATGCCAAGATCGCCGGGGCATCGAAATCGGCCAGGTCGAGCGCCGGCACCGGCTTCCTCAACCACCCTGGGAGGTAGGCCAGCAAGAGGCGGAAGGTATCGCGGTAGGCTTCGACGGTGCGTGGACTCACACCCTGCTGCTCAATCAATCGGCGGCAGAAGAAATCTTGGATCAAGATATCGAGGGGAGGAGTCATGAGGCATCTCCCTTCGAGAAGGCGGCGAATTGCTCGAAGCGTTGGCCCGCCAGCGCCAACAGCTCCGGGATGCCTTCCAAATACCAGTAAGTGTCGGTGACCTTGGCATGACCCAGGTAAGCAGAGAGTTGGTCGATGGCCCGGTCGATATCCGTCCCGTCGCGATACCAAGCCAGGAGGCGACGACAGGCGAATGTGTGTCGGAGATCGTAGAGACGTGGCCGAACTCGTCCTGGCGGGACAATCCCAGGCATGGCCTGCTCCAGGAGTTGGTGGAAGGTGTGCCGCACCGTCCCATCGCGCAGTCGCTGGCCTGCGTCCGACACGAAGAAGGTCGTGTTCCGTAGACCCGGATGACGGCTGTCGCGGGCCGTTGCGTAGTCGCGGAGCGATTTGACAGCGCTGGCGTGCAACGGGACCAACCGAGACTTGTGGAACTTGGTGTGCCGGATTGTCAGGACGCCAGCGTCCAGGTCGGCGTCACCGTCCTGGAGTGTAAGAGCTTCGTGAATCCGCAGTCCCGTGCAGGCCAGCAACCCGATCAAGGCGGCATAAGTCCGGGGCGCAGGCCGTCGGTCGGCTTGAGCGTCCGAGCCGCGTCGATCAGGGCGGTGACGTCGGCCTCGGAGTAGATGAATGCCGGCCGACGAGCGTGGGCCGGCCCGAGCAACCCAGCAGGCGGGACTTCGGTGCCCGGCTCGCGCGGGGCCAGATACTGGGCCAGGGTCCGCACCACCTCCAACCGCCGCGCTTGATACAGTCGGGCTGCCTGCTCCGGAAGGCGTGCCCAGCGGAGGGCGAGTTCGGTCGTCAACGGGCCGTGGTGCCCCGAGCTGTCGGCATACTGGGCGAACGAATGGAGCATCTGTCCTGTGATCCGGAGTTGGTAACCCAGTGCCCTTCGATACGACAAATACTCGTCCACCCGGTCGGTCATGGTCAGGGTGTTCATGATTCACCTCCCGGCCAGGGCAGAGCAACCGCCCGCAGGGCCTCGACGTCGAGCTTGACATAGATCGATGTCGTGTCCACCGAACGATGCCCCAAGACGTCGGCGATGCCTTTCAAGCTGTGGCCCGCTGCTCGCATCCGAGCCGCAGCCGTATGCCGCAGGACATGGGTGCCGACAGACCCGGTTCGTCCCGTAGCCGCGGCGTACGCCCGGCGAAAGACGCGCGCGGATCAGCGTATGGGTCACGGGAGCGCCAACCGGCACGGTGTCCCGCAGGAAGAGGTGGCGGTCGGTGGACGAGGGTCGGCCGCTTTTGAGATAGGCGGCGATCGCCCGCCCCAGCGGTGTGGGCAAGGGGAGGGTACGACCGCGCCGCCCCTTGTCGTTTCGGATGGCCACGACACCGCGCCGCCAGTCGAGGTCGTCCAGCGTCAGGTCGGCAACCTCACCGACGCGGAGTCCCAGGTCGCTCATACACTGCATCATGGCCAGATCGCGGCGTCCGGTCGCTGTGCGGATGTCGAAATGGGCGAGGATCGCTCGGAGGTCCTCGTCCGACAGCGATCGCGGCAAGCGGTCCTTGGGCCACTGCGGGGCTGCGGGTATGAATCCCACAAGGGAAGAATCGAAACCATGGCAGAGTGCCAGGAATCGGAAGAAGCTACGCAGCGAACTCGCCAGGACGGCGACCGATCCGGGGCTCAGATGCACAGCCTGGCGTCGGAAGTAGTCCTGGAGATCAGCCGGCCTCAGGCGATCGGGCTCCGGCGGGTTCTCGCCAAAGTGTCGCTTGAGGAATTCGCGGGCGTTCCGCAGTCGGTAGAGGCACGTGTGGCCGGACAGTCCGCAGGTCTGCCGGAGGAACGAGTCGTACTCGGCCAGAAGTGAATCGTGACGCGACGCAGGTGGCCGCAAGCGAGAGGGATCGCGCTGATCGAGCATCCGCAGCAGATGTCTGACCGCCGCGCGGCAGGGGTTGAGGCTCCGCGGGAAGGGAGCCGCGCACGAGCAAGTCGCGAGGTGCTCGTGCAGGAACTGGTGGACCGACGCTCTGGAGACGAGGTCGGTCGTCACAATGGGGTGCTGCGTGCCCAACCAGTAGCCGAAATGCTCCGCCCCGCGCAGGAGCTGGTGGATGAAGCCCGCCGTATAACCGGGGCGGAGTAGATAGTCGGCGAACTGATCGAGCGTGGCTCCGAGCGGGTTGGCCTGGAGTCGGCGGACGTGATGGGTTCGTTGAAAGAGCTTGTCGAGCATGGTAATCCTCCTGGGAAAGAGATTGAAACCCCCAGGAAGAGCATCCGGATTATGCGGAGCCATGTCTGCAAGTGGTCGTCAGCGAAATGCCAGCAGGCGAGACGCAAATGGGGATGGCCGGGATTGACTCCGCATAATCTTGGGGTC
>CAWJGW010000075.1:0-53123 GCA_963842405.1 uncultured Isosphaeraceae bacterium
TATTTGGGTGGCGAGTGGCGGAGGCGGGTGATGGGTGGCGGGAGAGAACCGATCCTACCAGCTACCCGCTCCAGTGAGGGGACCATCATGCCTCGTTGATGAGGGAGGGTTCAATGATGATGTTTCTGGGTCCGTTGCTGGCGGCGATGGTGTTCGCCCAGGCTCAACCCGACCGGACAGCCACGGGCGAGGTGGTTGACGACCAGGGCAAGCCCGTGGCCGATGCCCAGGTTGTCCTCTATGCCCCTCCCCTCGTATGGGGCAAGGAGAATGCGGCCGAAGCCCAGACCCGGACTGATGCCCAGGGCCAGTTCCACCTGAAGATCCCACCGCTCGGGCGGACCGTCGTGAACGGTGTCAATTACCTGGCCTACCGGCCCGGGCTCGCTATCTCGGCGAATGCCTATTTCGGGCGTCCGCACCGATTGATCTTGCAGAAACCGGAGCCGCGGCCCGTCAAGATCGAGGGCCCTGACGGTCAGCCAATCGCCGGGGTGCGGATTGCCCCGCTGATCCTCTACGTCTTCAACAATAACATCGCGGACATTCCCGAGACCCTGGCCGCTCCCCTGGCCGTCGTCACCGGGCCGGACGGGCGGGCGACGCTCAACTACCTGGCGGCCCGCGATCAGCTCGTCGCGGTGCGGGTCTCGGCCGACCCGATCGGCACCCAGGACTTCTTGCTGGTCGATCGGCCCGGCCGGAGTTCCGTGGAGCCGGTCATCACGATCAAGCTCAAGAAGACCAGCCGGATCGGCGGGCCGGATCGTGGATGGAGCCGGCCAGCCCGTCGCCGATCAAGTCGTCGAGGTCTGGTCGAGGGGCGCAGGGATGGCTCCGGCCCAGTTCGGTCGAGCTCGCGGGGAGGCCCGCTGCGGACCGGGGCCGACGGCCGATTCCAGACCCCGGATAATCTCCTGGTCGGCTCGACGTATCGGATCGCGGTCCGGGCCCCGGGCAAGGAGCCGATCCTCACCGACTGGATCACGATCGGCGAACAGCCAAGGACCTTGCTCCCGATGAAGTTGCTGCCGTTGCGGACCGTCAGCGGCCGGGTGGTCGATCGTCAAGGGAAGCCGGTCGCGAATGTCGCGGTTTTTCAGACGGGCGACGGACCCGAGCAAACGGCGACGAAGACTGACACCGAGGGCCGCTTTTCCCTCGGCGGCTTTCGACAAGGCTCCGTGTTCCTCTTCGCGCGCGGCGAGGGGTTCCGGTTCCATGGCCAGTTGATTCGAGAGTCCGATCGCGAGGTCGCGGTCGAGCTGACGCGGACCAGCGAGCGGCCGACGCGGGAGATGAAGATGCTGCCCGAGCCGATCCCGCTGGAGGAGTCGCGGGCGATGGCGCGGCGGCTGGTCGAGCCGGTGTGGAAGGTGGTCGTCGAGAAGGGGGACGATCGGACCAAGTTCGACACGTTGCACGCCCTTGTGAATGCCGATCCCGCGGGGACCCTGGAAAAGCTGGAATCGGCGAAGTTCGCGGACAAGAAGTGGGAGTTCCGGATCCGCGCCGAGGTCGCCGTCGCGCTGGTCGACACCGATCCCGAAGAGGCGGCCGCGGTGGCCGAGTCGATCGCCGACCCCGGCCCGCGCGTCGGGGCCTTGATTCAAGTAGTGGATGAACTCCCCGCCGCTCAACGCACGCGGAAGCTTGCTCTGCTCGATCGCGCCGCGCTTCAGGCCAAAGCCATACCCGAGACGGCCGAGCGACTCCTCCGGATGGGCGGTGTGGCCGAGCGATGGCACGAGCTGGGCGAGGTCGAGAAGGCCAAATCGCTCTTCGCCGAGGGACTCCGCATCGCGAACCAGATGCACCGACAAGACCGATGCCAAGCGGGGTGCCTTCGCCGCCCAATTGGCCTTGGTCGACTTGCCCGCGGCCCTGGCCATCGCCAAGGACGTCGGTGGCGCGGACTCGCGGCGGCATCGCCCTTCGGGCTGATCGACCGGAATCCCGAGGAAGGCGAGCGGATCTGGAAAGAGTTGAGGGGTGGTCGGAGGGGGCTTCTGGAGACGCTCTGCTGGAAGATGGCCCGGGTCGATCCGGGACGCGCCCGACGGGTCATCACGGGATTCCCATGGAGCGCACAGCGTCCTGAGATGTTCTTGTACCTGGCCCTGGGCGTGCAGGTACGAGACGGTCCGGTGCCGCGCAGGGCTCGACGAGGACTGCGTCGACTCGATCGGATGCTGCAAGAGCAGCCGGAACGATTCCAATTCAGCGCCTGGAGCACGCTGCCGATCGTGGAACGGATCGACCCCGCACGGGTGCCCGAGGTCTTCTGGCGCGACGTGGCCTCGCGGCAGCCGTTCGGGAATCCGCGTACGATCAGCGCCGAGTCCCCGAGCCACTGATCCATCCCCTCACCTGGTATGACCGCGAGGTGGCCGCGGCGCTATTCGAACCCATACGAGCCCGGATGGAGCACACCGAGGACCGCGAGCTGGCGACCTGGGAGATGGAGTTCGTCGCCTGGTCCCTGTTCGATCCCCGGGCCGCGGTCGGCCGGCTCGAGCAGGTGCCGATCGTGAATGAGTCCCGTCCGGCGCGAATGCCGCCAGGATCCGCGTCGCCGGCTCGCTGGGCCAACCTTACGAACGGCGTTGGCGAACTTTCTGGGCCGACTGGGAGACGATCCTCGTGCGGCTCCGACGGGGCTGCCTGAACTCGGACGGAGGACCCCGCGCGGCGGTTCCGAAACCCGACGCGGAGCGGCCCTGAGGAGGGCGTCACGACGACCGGCGTTCTCCAGCACCTTGGCCAGCTCGCCGACGAACTGGCCGATCTCGCGGACGACCTCGGCTCGGGGGCGGTTGACGGCCTCGGCCAGGCGTCGCACGATGGCGCTGCCGATGATCAGGCCGTCGGCGACCGGGGCGAGCTGGCGAGACCTGGTCCGGGCCGCTGATCCCGAACCCGATGCAGATGGGCAATGGCGTCTGGGTCCGCAGCCAGCCGACGGTCTCGACCAGCTCCGAGGGCAGGCTCTTCCGCTCGCCGGTGATCCCGGCGACCGAGACGTAGTAGATGAACCCGGTCGTCGATCTGGCGATCTCGACGGCACGCTCACGGGGGGTCGTCGGGGTGATGAGCTGGATCAGCTTGAGGTTGCGCCGGGTGGCCTTCTCCAGCAAGGTCCGGGATTCCTCGACAGGGCAGGTCGGGGACGATCAGGCCGTCGAACCCGGCGGTCGCCGCGTCGTTGAGGTATCGTTCCATCCCGAGCCGGTGGATGATCGCATAGGAGACCATCGAGACCATCGGCGCGTCGTTGAACCGCGCCGAGCCCTCGGCGCGGAGCGTCCGCAGCGTCTGGAAGATGTGCGCAACCTTGACCCCGCGCTCCAGTGCCCGGTGATAGCTCGCGGAGATCACCGGGCCGTCGGCGATCGGGTCGGAGTAGGGAATCCCGACCTCGACGAGGTGCGCACCACGGCCGATCAGCTCGCTGATGAGCATGCCCGTCGTGGAAAGGTCGGGATCGCCGGCGGTCACGAACGGCATGAGCGCGCGGCGTTTCTCGTTGCGGAGCCGGTCGAAGAGGGTGTCGATTCTGTTCATGGAGTCCGGCATCAGTATGAGTTTTCGTTCGAGAAGTCTCCCACCAGGAATCGTACGCGAGCGGACCGACTCCCTCGAGGATCGACCAATACCCGCCAGGTAAAAGGTCCACCAGGTGCTGGTGGGCGGCTTCCGCCATCGCGGGGTCGGGAAACGCAGGTCGACCTTCCCGCCGTCGAGGGCGATTCCTCCCTCTTCGAGCATGGCTCTGCGTAGCGCCGCCGGGTCCACCTCGCCATGTCGGGTCATGGGCACGACCGTATACGGGAGAAGTTGCTGGTCGATGGCCTCCTGGTAGGTCACGCCCATGGCCATGGAGATCCGGTCGCGCTGATCCTGGTAGGCATCGAGAATCACCTGGGATCGGTCTTCGGCCCACAAGCCCTCGAGTTCCTTCCAGACGACGATCACGTCCATCTTATCGGACTGTTCGAGGGGGACCTCGAAGATGAGCGGGCCGTCGGACGTTCCCAGGCCGGAGATCTCAGTTGACCAGTCGCCCCCGGAGTTGTTCTCGGCGCTCCGGTGTCAAGAAGTTGGCCGTGGACCGGCCTCGGATTACAGGCATCAGTCCCTCTCGTCTCAACAGGACCCCAGGCCGATGAGCCATCCTGCTGGCCCTGTTGAAAGGGGCACTGGATCATCTTGTCGTAGTAGTCCATGAAGTCAGGATCGAGGTCGCCATCCTGAAGCATTTTGTTGATTTTGTCGGTGTCGTCGAAGATTTCAGGCCCCCGGGGTGGTGCGAGATGCCGGACGAATCCTTGCCCTTTGTCGTCCGAGGCGAGCCTCTCACCGCACAGGGGACATATATAATTATGGAGTCTTGCCGTGCTTGTCTTGGGCATGTCTGACCTCCAATGAGTTGGCCCGATCAGATCCGCGGGGACGGCCGTACACTTGTGCTAGGGATTCGGCGATTGCAAACTCGCGGAAGTACTCTATGGCCCACTCCCGGTGTTTTTGGATACTCTCCCTTGGATATCCGATCTCGCGGCTCCGCTGAGCGGCCTCGTCATAATGAGATCCGGAGAGCCGACCAGAGCTGCTGAGCCGTCACCTCGGAAGGATGGTTTCGGAACCACCACCTCCAAAGCTTGGAGTGAAAGCCTTTGTCGAGCGGATCGACCAACTGCGGAATGCTCAGGGCTGAATCATCCACAGAGAAGCCGAACGGCGGAGCGAGCGATTCAGCCGAATAGGCGGGGACCATTCCGGAACCGAGAAGCAATTGGGCCCGCGACTGATTCAGTTGCGAGGCGCGAAAAGCCTCCCGGTCCGCCAATTCATTAGGCGTTCCGATTCCGGCACGAAGGCATTCTCGGATACGTCACGAGCCATGCATCGTTGCACCAAAAGCGATTCCGCCACGCACCATGAAACGATGGGGAAAACGCTTGAGTATCTGATAAACTCGTCTGCCAGGTCACAGAGGGCCGCTCGAAGAGCTTGCTGAAAATGGCGCCGGTTCGGTGTCGTCAAATACATGCCATCCATCAACGGATAGATGCGAACTGAATGCCCACGGCGGCAACCGGCCCAATGCATTGGAGAATGCCCCATGGATTTTGAAGATAAAGTTCGCCGCACGGTCGAGTGAGCTGCCGAGAGCTTGGCCTGTGCCCATTCCATCGCACCACGCGATATATTCGCCCGCGAGCAGCGGCAAAGAAGCGGAGTTAGAATAGAGACCCATAGATCGGCTCCCCGCGCAGCCGGGCAACTTCGTAGGCGTCCTTGTCGCCGCGTCCGGAGAGGCAGACGAGCAGCACCTTGCCGGGACCGAGTCGCCGGGCCTCCTTGAACGCCTGGGCCAGCGCGTGGCTCGACTCGAGGGCCGGGAGGATCCCTTCGTATCGCGCGGTCGCGTTGTAGGCGTCGAGGGCCTCGCGATCGGTGATGTTCTCGTATCGGACGCGGCCGAGGTCCTTCCAGTAGCTATGCTCCGGCCCGACGCCGGGGTAGTCCAGCCCCGCGGAGATCGAGTGGACGTTCGAGGTCTGGCCGTCATCGTCCTGGAGGACATAGCTGAAACTGCCGTGGAGGATGCCGGGCCGTCCCTGGGTCAGGCTGGCGGCATGCTCGCCGGCCTTGAGCCCCCGGCCGCCCGCCTCGGCTCCGATCAGCTCGACCTCGGCATCCTCGATGAACCGGGCGAACATCCCCGCGGCGTTCGAGCCGCCGCCGACGCAGGCCACCACGGCGTCGGGCAGCCGGCCGACCTGGTCGAGGCACTGCGCCCTGCGCCTCCTGGCCGATCACCGACTGGAAGTCGCGCACGATCATCGGGAACGGGTGCGGGCCGACCACGCTGCCGATCGTGTAATGCGTCGTCAGCGACGAGCCCATCCAGTCGCGCATCGCCTCGTTGGTCGCGTCGCGCAGCGTCCGCGAGCCGGTCGCGACCGGCACCACCGTCGCACCCAGCGTCTTCATGTTGAAGACGTTTAGCTTCTGGCGGCGGATGTCCTCCTCGCCCATGTAGACCGTGCATTCGATGCCGAACAGCGCACAGGCCGTGGCCGTGGCCACGCCGTGCTGCCCGCGCCGGTCTCGGCGATCACACGGGTCTTGTTCATCCGCTGCGCCAGCATCACCTGGCCGATCGCGTTGTTGATCTTGTGTGCGCCGGTGTGATTCAGGTCCTCGCGCTTCAGGTAGATCTCGGCCCCACCGGTGAGCTTCGTCAGCCGTTCGGCGTGGAACAGCGGCGACGGCCGGCCGACATAGTGCTTCAGGTAATAGCTCAGCCGAGACTGGAACTCCGGGTCGGCCTTGGCCTGCTCGTACGCCTCGGCGAGCTGGTTCGAGCGCGTCCATCAAGGTCTCGGGCACGAACCGGCCGCCGAACGAGCCGAACCGGCCCAGCGCGTCGGGCCCCTGGAGAAGCCGGTTCATCGGGATGGTCGCGGGCGCATCCCCGGCGGGGTTCCGTCGCTCGGCATGGACGTGGACATCGGCAGGCGGTCCTTCGTCGGTCGTTCGGATTCGTGGAGAGGCTCGCTCGGACACGGGCATGGACGTGTCCCCTCCTGATTCTCGCGAGCCGGAAAGGTTCGGTCAAGGGCCAGCACGGATGCTCCAGCGGCCGGGAGCCCTCGGTCCACCTGTTCATCGACGATCGACTTCGGAAAGGACGTTCAGGATCGCCTCGTTCGTACCGGAATGTCCTCTCGATTGCCTCTTCTTCGGGGTCGCCGGGATAGAAGTCGAAGAACCGCTGGCCGGCGAAGTAATCCGCCATGGCCTTGCGGACGGCCCGCAATTGCTTGACGAAACCTGGCATACTGCCGGATCAGTTGTTTCCGCTGCTCCGTCGGGCATCTCGAGGATGTCGGCATAGAACCGCCGGCCCTCGCGCGTCGTCGTGGAAGCTCCAGAGCCGCTTGATCCGCAGGCCGGAATCCTCGTCCTCGAACTCGAGCATCCGGGCAAATTGCCGGGCCTTCATCTTCTTGGCGTAGGCGATCAGCTCGGGGTCGGTCTCATAGCCGCCGACCCGTTCGATCCAGTCGACGATTTCCTCAGTGGTCAGTCGCGGGCCTTTCTCGGCACAGAGCTCTCTCAGGCTGGCGACGATCTCGGCGGGTCCCATGGCGTATGCCCTCGATCGGTCCGGTCCGTCGAGATTTCCCACGTCCCCTGTCTATCGAAGCCTCATATTCTTAATCTCCGGGATTTTAGCGGAACTGTCCAGACGTGTCGATGCACTGCCGTACAAATTGGCCAGATTTTCAGGAAAAGGTGGCTCGCTCGCTCGCCGGGTGGCGGGTGGCGTGGCGGTGGTAGAAACCGACTAGGACGAATCGCGTTTTCAGCTCTTACCCGGCTCGACTTTGTATGGGTGATGCATTCTCCCGCCACCCGCACCACCGACGCCGCCACCCGCCACCCGCCACCCGCCGGCCGCCACCCACCCTTCCCCATTGGGTCCTCAGCGAATATAAAGGAAGAGATGGAGCTTGACCGAGCGGCACATCGAGCGGTCCCGCAGAGCGATCGAGGTGGAGCCATGCGGCGACGATCGTTGAGGGTTTGGGTAGTCCTGGGGATCTTGGCGGCCTCGGCCGGCGGATCGGAACCGAAGGGGTCTGAAGCAACGGCCGTCGATCGTTCGGCGGCCGAGCGGGGGCGGATTGCGCTGACTTTGACGGGCTTCCTCAAGCCGGAATGGTCGGAGTCGGCCTATCGCAACGCCGGCCAGGCTCTGGGACCAGCCGGCACCCGATCCGGACACGCGACCCGGCCGGCTATGCGGCGGCCTTCCGGCATCGGTATGGCTTGCATCCGGCCCCCTACCCTAACGACGGCCTGCCCATGGGTTTGCGCCGCGGGCTCGGTCCCGGCGGGACCAAGAAGGGCCTGCAAATCGACTGCATGGCTCTGTCACGGCGGCTCGATCGGCGGGAAAAGCTACGTCGGGCTGGGCAACACCCAGCTCGATCTCAGGGCCGTGCTCAACGAGCTGACGACCGCCGACGGCCGGCGTCCGCCGCTCTCCGCGCTTCATCCTGAATTCGTCCCGAGGAACCAATAATGCCGGCCAGGTCGCCGCGGTGCTGCTGAGCATGCACAATTCGGATCTCTCGTTCCGCACTTTCCCCTTGCCACTGGGGGCCAACCTCCCCGAGATGGACACGCCCGCTTGGTGGCACCTCAAGCGCAAGACGACGATGTACTACGACGGGCGGACCGATGCCCGATCCGTCCGCACCAACATGCAGTTCATGCTGGGCGAGAAGAACCTCGAGGAGTTCAAGGCCCTGGAGCCGGCCTTCCGCGACCTCCAGGCGTACCTGAGGAGCCTCGAGCCGCCGAAATACCCGTTCCCGATCGACGCCGCCAAGTCCGCGCGCGGCAAGGTCGTATTCGCGACGACCTGCGTCCGATGCCACGGCACCTACGGGCCCGGCGGGGCGTACCCCAACAAGATCGTTCCCCTCGATGAGATCGGCACCGATCCGGCGCGGTCGAAGGGCCTGTCCGACCGGCTGGTCGCCCACTACAACTCCACCTGGCTGGGCGCCGAGTATCCGGTGGAGACCAAGCGCGTGGGCTACCAGGCCCCGCCGCTCGACGGCATCTGGGCCACCGCCCCCTACTTGCACAACGGAACGGCCCCGACCCTGCACACACTGCTCCAGTCGTCAACCCGCCCCCAGCGGTTCACCCGCCCCCCGTCGACCGAGTTCGAGCACTATGACACGGTCCACGTCGGCTGGAAGTTCACCGAGGTCTCCGCCGAAGAGCAGGCCTCGACCGCCCGCCGCTCGGCGTTCCAGGCCAAGTTCATCGTCGACACGTCGCGATTCGGCATGGGCAACCGCGGCCATACGTTCGGCGATCGACTCAACGAAGAGCAGCGGATGGACCTGATCGAGTACCTCAAGACGCTCTGAAACAAGGATGAAGGATGAAGGATGAAGGCTGAAGGACGAGGATGGACCTGATCGAGTACCTCAAGACGCTCTGAAACCGCTCTGCCGGCCATCGGCCACCCCTTCTCTCCGTGGGCTTTTTCCCGTTCGGTGGAAAAAACAGGAACTTCATGTAAGCTTTTCGGTGGAACTGCGTATCATCGGATAGTAAGAGAAAGCCTTTCGGAAAAAAGTCGGGAGCCGATGACCAGTCTCGAGGGCGCGGTCCTGGTCTCAGAGTTTGTGAAAGCATCGGATAGCGGATTCCAAATTACGAATCGCGAATTCGTAAATGCTTTTGAAATCAGGGTTTATATCCATCCGCAATTCGTAATTCGGGCCTGGTTCAAACCTGGGTAACACTTTCCGGCGTAAAGCCTGGGAGCAGTGTGGCGATAGATCCTTGCCTGTTCACGCTTTACGCCAGGACCAACGCCGGCATCCCCCAACAAAAGTGTTACCCTGCCTCATGGCGATTTGAACCAGGCCGGTAATTCGTCATCTGGAATCGATTTCTCCACAGCCTCTCGGTGTCTCTTCCCAAGTTGGCCCAACCTCGTTCGACTGCCTCGGGATTCCTCCGCTGCCTGTCACGAAAGGGTCTGTTCCCATGCGCTTCGACGAACCGAGATTGATCCTTGATGGCCGCGGGAGCCGGGACCAGCGCCCAGCCGGTCGCTCATTCCGCTTCGCGACCGCCACCCTCGCCGGCTTGCTGCTGCTGATCGTGCCGGGCGGGAGGAGCCTGGCCCAGGAGAAAGCCCAGGAAGGCCAGGAGGCCAAGCTCGGGCTGGGCGATCTGATCAAGCAGGCCAACCAGAGCGTCGTGCTCATCAATATCGAGAACAAGTCGGGGCAGAAGATCGGGTTCGGCAGCGGATTTCTGGTCGATAACAAGCGGTTTGTCGTGACCAACTTTCACGTCGTGAAACGGGCGGCCAAGGCGCGCGTGGTGTTCGACTTGAAAGAAGGGAACACGGCCGTCGTCAAATCTCTGCGCGCTTACGACAAGAAGAAGGACCTGGCCATCCTGGAGCTCGAAAAGACGCCAACGGCCGTCAAGTCGCTGCCCCTCGGCCCACGGACATTTCCCGCGCTGGGTGACACGGTCACGGCCATCGGACATCCCCAGGGGCTGAACTTCACGGCGACGAACGGGATCGTCAGCGGTATCCGGAAGGCGTCCGACCTCGCCCCGGTCAAAGCCGAGGACGATCGCGTGATGATCCAGAGCACCGCATTCATCGCCGGGGGAAGCAGTGGAGGGCCGCTGCTCTCCGATACAGGCCGTGTCATCGGAATCAACACGAGTGTGATGCCCGGTCAGGGCATTGCCTTCGCCGTCCACGTGAGCCACCTGATCGACCTCCTGCCCAAGGCCCGATCGGCACCGCCCCAGCCGCTTCCCGGCAACGAAGGGAGCGATCTGTTTAGCCCCCTCGCTGATCTGGAGCCTCGGGTCAAGAGGATGTACGAGGACTACTCGAATGCCTACAACGAGTTCAACAAGCAACTTCAGGGAGCCCGCAATCAATTAGAGTACAACCTCATCAATCGGACGCAGAACCCCGGTCCCAAGTACGCCAAGCGCTTCTTCCAGATCGCCGGTCAGGAACGGCGTACGACTTCGGCCTTCCAGGCCCTGTTTCTGGCCTGCGTGACCGACAATCCCTCGGCCCCGGGCAGCGTCTTCAAGCAGGCGCTCGACCGAATCCTCGAAGACCACGCGAAGGAACGGTGGTTGCACCACGCCTTCCAGACACTCAGCGGCGTGGATCACGAGTCGGTGACGGTCCTTCTGCGAGAGTCACTCAAACGCAACCCGCATCGCAACGTTCAGGGAGCGGCTTGCTACTACCTGGGCGTCAGACTCTCTCAAAAGCCCAAGCACGACGAGGCGGAAGTCTTGAGCCTGCTCAAGCGATGCAGCGGCGAATTCAAGGATGTCCTGCTCGAGTACTCTGTCGAGGGCCAGCGATTGGAATACCCACTGGCCGACATCGCCAAACCGATGGCCTTCGCGATCGAGCATCTCTCCGTCGGCAAGAAAGCACTCGACATCGTCGGAACCGACGCGGACGGCAAGACCTTCAAGCTGAGCGACTACAAGGGCAAGGTGGTAGTCCTCGACTTCTTCGCCGACTGGTGTCCGTTCTGCGTCAAGATGTATCCCGAAGAACGCGGGCTGGTCCAGAAACTGGAGGGCAAACCGTTCGCGATCCTGGGGGTGAACTGCGACAGCACCGATACCCTGCGCCAGATCCTCGCCGACAAGAAGGTCACCTGGCGATGCTGGTCAGACGGCAAGGAAGGGCCGATCGCTCAGACCTGGCAACTCGAGGGCTATCCGCTGATGTATCGTCATCGATCATGAAGGCGTGATCCGGCATAAATTCGAGGGCCAGACCGCGCCGGGAGCTCTCGCGGAATCCGTCACCAAACTCATGAAAGCCATACCCGGCTACCGGACGCCGATTGCGGAGGTTGGCACCCTGTCCGGGCATGCGTCCGGCGAAACCGTCGAGTTCGCGGTGATCTCTCCCGAGGGCGGACGCGTGCTCTCGGGATCGGCCGACCGGACGGCGATCCTCTGGGATCGCAAGACGGGGAAGGTGATCCGGAAGTTCGGCCCCACCGGCGGCCGGATCATCTCGGGCATCTTCTCGCCCGACGGTCGCCGCGCACTGACTGCCGGCGAAGACAAGATCATCCGGCTCTGGGACCTTCAGGACGGCCATCTGATCCGAGAATTCAAGGGGCATGACGAGTGGGTCTTCAGCCTGGCCTTCTCACCCGATGGACGGACCGCCTACTCGACCAGTGGAGGGCCCGATATCTGGCGGGACGGCAAGGACAGCGCCGTCCGCGTCTGGGACGTGGAAACCGGCCGGGAACTCCGCAGGCTGGAGGGCCACAAGGGCCGGGTCCTGAGCGTGGACGTTTCGCCCGATGGCCGGCAGGTCCTTACCGGCGGCGACACGAGCGTGATCCTCTGGGACGCAAGCAATGGGAAGATTATTCGCCGGTTTGTCGGACACACCAGCCTTCTCTCGCGCGTGAGCTTCCTGCCGGACGGCAAGAGGGCGGTCTCGAGTAGCTTTGACAAGACGATCCGGCTCTGGGACGTGAGTACCGGCAAGGAGATCCATCGCTTCGTCGGCCATCCCAACGAGGTCACCTGGTTTGCGGTCTCACCCGATGGTCGTCAATTGCTTTCCTCGGATTACAATGCCCACGAGCTGCGCCTCTGGGACTTGAACTCGCACGAACAGATCGATCGCGTCGATCTGGGGAAGGTCTCCCCGACCCGCGGATCGTTCAGCCCGGATAGCCTCCAGGCCGTATGGCCCGGCAGCGGAGGATTCTTGCGCGTCTACCAGCTCTCCACGGCCGAGGCCGCCAAGTCGTTGGCCCGTTCGATGCAACCGAACGATGCGAAGGTATCGGCAGCAAAACCGGCTCAGGCCACAAAGGCGAGCGGCAGAAAGTAGCCAGCAATCTTGGTTCGTGAGCCAGCCGTCCGCGGTCAATAGCCTCGCTTCTCCGGCTTGATGTCATCGACTTCCGGCGGAGTGGTCGCGCGGAGCCGCTTGGCGACTTGACCGGCCTGGCGGAAGGCCCGCAACACGTTGCCGCCGAGGATTTTGTGGATGTCCGTCTCAGAGTAGCCGCGGCGGAGCAGCTCGTCGGTCAGTCGCGGATAGGACGAGACGTCCTCCAGGCCCACGGGCCACTGAGAGATCCCGTCGAAGTCGGAGCCGATGCCCACGTGGTCGACCCCGGCGACCTTGACGATGTGATCGATATGGTCAACGACGTCGCGATACGTCCCCCGGGCGAACTTGGCGTCGGCGGATTCCATCCAGGCTTCCATCGCCTTGGCACGCGCCGCACGGTCGGGGTACTTGGTGCGCATCTCCTGGAGCACGGCCCGCATCTTCTTTCCCGCCTCGGGGACGATGAAACCCGAGTAGAAGTTGACCATGATCACGCCGCCGTTCTGCTTGACGGCCAGGAGGATGTCGTCGGGGACGTTGCGGGGGGACGGGCAGAGGGCATGGGCGCTCGAATGGCTGGCGATGATCGGGGCGACCGAGACCCGCAGGGCGTCGGTCATCGTGGCGGGGGAGATGTGCGAGATGTCCACGAGCATGCCCAGCCGGTTCATCTCCTTGACCACCCGCTCCCCGAAGGGACTCAGGCCGTCGTGTTTGGGCGAGTCGTTCGCCGCGTCCGCCCAATCGAGGGTCGAGTTGTGGGTCAGCGTCATGTAACGCGCACCCAGGTTGTAGAAGGCACGGAGCTGGGCCAGACTGTTCTCGATGGCAACGCCCCCTTCGATTCCGATCAGCGAGGCAATCTTGCCCGAGCGGGCGATCCGCTCGACGTCGTCGGCGTTATACGCCATTTCGAAGGCGTCGGGGTAGCGCTCGACCATGCGGCGGACCAGGTCGATCTGCTCGGTGACCGTCCGCGCCGGGTTGGGATGCTCGCTGGGGATGTAGACCGACCAGAACTGGGCCTTGACGCCCCCCTCGCGGAGTCGGGGAATGTCGGTCTGGCCGGAATCCAGCCGGTGCGAGAGGTCGAACTTCTTGAGGGCAAAGTCCCCCTCGGTCCGCAACCGCCAGGGGAGGTCGTTGTGGCCGTCGAAGAGCATCCCGGCAGCGTGGACCTTTGCGCCCGCTCCGAAACCGGCGGCAGGCGGTCCGCTTTCCCCTTGTCCTGGCCCACGGCTCCCGCGGCGAGGAACATCACGAAGACGGCCAGGCTTCCTCGGATCCATCGGGAGCGACGCACCCGCCGGATCTTGACTCCACTCGGTTTCATGGCGGCACCTAATTGGTCGAGAATTCGTTCCCCGGGCGCGTTTCTATTCTGGTGCCCAGCGGTTCCCGCCACAATGGGGCGTCGGCGACGATTCTGTTGGCGATCGATGGCCGGAGGGCGTACACTTGATCTCAGTTCGATCGGCCCGATGTCCACGGCCCAGGAATTCGCCTCCCCCATGCGATATCATGCCTGGACCGAGGGGAAGGAGCGACGCCATGCTCGATCGCGAGGTCCCGACGGGCCGCAAGCCCGCGAGTACGCTCGAATCGGGAGAACTCCCGGCGTTATCGAGTCACCTGGTCACCACCACCGGAGACGTCATCCCGATCGCTCCGAACCTGATCGCCACGATCGTCAGCTTCGGCTTCATGGCGGTTGTCCCGTGGGTCGTCCCCTGGGTGATGGACAGGATTGTCGGCGAAGACACTGCACTCGACGACGTCGGTCCGGGGTTCCTCATGATCGTGACGGCCGTCACCATGTTGGTCGCCTTCGGGTTTGCGATACTCTTCCTGGTGATTGGGATGATCATTCAATTCTGGCAGCATCACAAGCCGTTTCCATCCTGGTGGCCGGTCGCGCTGGCCTTCCCGGTGGCCTGGGGCCTGATCTTGCCGGAAAAGTTGATTCGCGGTGGTCCGGCTTCGTACTGGCTCATGCTCGGGGCCGCAATCGCCGTGGCCTTCTCTGTCCACTGGCTGGTGCTCGGTGATGTGCGCGACGAGCGGCGATGGAGATAGGGGCCAAGCCCTCTGGCCGGGCGGCGGGGTGATCGAGTAAACTAATCAACCTCGATCCGGCAAGTTGAGCCGGATGCATGGCAAACGGGATCGCCCCCGGGCGCATCCCTCCGAGAAAATTCCAACCGTATTACGCTTCGAGGTGTCCTGTGCCGTTCCGTCCCCGCAAGAAAAAGTCACGACAGGCAAAGTACCACCGATGTTCCTGGTGCGGGGCTCAAGTCCGCCGCCGTTCCGCACGCTGCAAGCGCTGCTCCGAGCGGCAAAAGCATAAGTGATCTCGAGCGGTTCCGTCGAGAATGCCGGGGGAGCGATCCGCGGATCGCCCCCGCCCGGGTCTACGGTCGGATTAATCAATCCGCGGGCGCGGGCCGGCAGGTACGCCCGATTGCTGCGAGCGGTTGATGACCCGGATTTCCAGATCGGATTCGACGCGGATCTGGCAGGAGAGCCGGATATTGGGGGCGAGATCTCCCTCGCGGGCGAGTCGCTCCTGCTCGAGCGGACCCATCGGCGGCACGTCGCCGGCGATGGTTTCGACCCGACACGTGGTGCATCGGGCATTCCCGCCGCAGCGATGGAGGATGTCGATCCCGGCGTCCTCGATCGCCAGGACCAGCTTCTTCCCCGCCTCGACCTCGAATGCTTTCTCTCCCTGAACCGTCACGGTGGGCATGGATCTGAGTCTCCAGGTTGCTCGGCAGGCCCGGAGGGATGCCGGGCCGAAGTGGACCGGGAGGCCCCCAGGTGGGTAAGGACCCCGTCGGAGCCGAGAACACGCCTCGGATTGAGGTGGAGCTCGGCATGGTAACAGGGCCGCCACGATGTTCCCAGGGTAAGCACGGGCGATGGAGAGGTCAAGCTTTGGGCCGCCCGTCGAACCGGTCAGAGCAATGGCAACTCGCGAGTGAGCCGAGCGAAATGGCTTCAACGGACGCCCAGGGGGATGGTCACCGACTGGCCGTCCAGTTCGACGCTTAACTCCCCATCCACGCCCCCCTTGGGAAAAAGCGGAGGACCGTTCGGAGTGGCCAGTCCTTCGCCCTCGGGTCGGAGCGAGACTTTCTTCTTGCCGACGGTCAAGGTCCCCGAGGTGGGAGCCGGCGAAAACGGCGTACTGCCATCCTCCTTGAGGAAGTAGAACGAGACCTCGCCGGTCAGCGGGGTGGTGGGCGACGTGGCCTTCTTCTGAACGACCTCAACGTACCCCTTGCCCCCGGGCAAGCTCGTCCGGTTTCCTTGATGGGGTGGAGGCGGCCCGGGATTCGACGTCGAGGGCGGTCCCCCTCCACAACCGCTCAGGGTGACGAGCAGGACGAGGCCAGCGGCTCGCGCGATCTTGGGCATGAATGCAACCCTCTCGATTCCTGGTGTTATCGGGCGTTCCGGCGGGAAACCGGGAAAATGACCGGGACGGAAATACCGCCCGGGACAGGGCCTGATGGCCGTGTCCCGGGCGTCGAAACCCTCGCTGGCAGGGTGGCCTCGTTGACAGGCCGCGGCCGGTCAATACGCGTCGGAGCTGATCACCTCGCCGCCGGCGCGCGTCGAGAGTTGCTGGTAGACGCCGAGCTGCGGGATGCCGTTCAAGCTGTTCAGCAGGTAGCTGCCCGACTTGGTGTTGGGGGCCGTGTAGGCCACGTCGTGAAGGTCGTGTTATCGGGCATGGCGTCCTTGTAGCTGTCGGCATTGCCCGTGTTGAACGTCCAGGAGCTGATCGAGTTCTTGAGGAACCGGACCGAGCCGTCGCAGAACGCGAAGTTGCAGCCGCCGGGGTGGTAGCTCCCCGCCGCCGTCGGGTAGTAGTAGCTGGCGTGATTGGTACCGAAGTTAACGTTGTTGCCGATGGCCAGGTTCATCGGGTACAGCGTGGCGAACAGCGTGTCATACCACCGGCCCGAGTTCCAGGAGTTGTCCGAGACCGCGTAGCCCGGGTCGAGGAGGAACAGGTGCCCCTTGCTGTGCTCGCCGAAGATCATCGTGTTGCTCGTCCCGTCGGTGATCTGGGCGATCCGCACGGTGCTGTCGTTGTAGATCACGCCGTTGAACTGGGCGAGGACGCGTGGTCGGCATCAGGTTGGAGAAGCCGAAGGTGAAGGTGCCGGCATTCCCGGCATAGCTGGTGAACGCCTGCGGAATAGCCGGTGATCGCGGGAAAATTCCAGGGATCTCGTTGAAGCTCCAGCCGGGCGTGACGCCGCCGCCGAGGCCTGGGTCGCGGGGAACGGGATCGACTGATTCTGGGTATCGCTCGGGCAGATCAGGGAGTTGACCTGGACGCCGGCAGATCGTCACGTTGGCGATGTCCGACGAGCAGAGGTTGAAGTTGACCGCGTTGTACATCGGCGATTGCTCGAAGAAGGGGAGCATCCGCACGAACTCGCTGAAGTTCTCGGGGTAGGTGCCCCAGTGGGGCGGGTTGAAGAGGGTGCCGGAGTACGAGCCGCCGGGGAAGGAACCGGTGGACGACTCGTAGTTGTTGGCCGCCAGGGCAAGCTGCTTGAGGTTGTTGGTGCACTGGGCGCGGCGGGCGGCCTCGCGGGCGGCCTGGACGGCGGGCAAGAGCAGGGCGATCAGGACGGCGATGATCGCGATCACGACGAGGAGCTCGATGAGCGTGAATCCGGAGCGGCGTCGCACGGGCTGAAGAACCATGAAAGGACTCCTGGGGGTAATGCTCAAGAACGACCGTTCTTGGGAGAGGCGGAATCAATATGTCTTTGTATTCTTGATCGGGCCAGCCTCCAACTCTCTGTTTTCGGCTGTCACGAATCCGAGCGACCGATTTTACCGCGAGATCGTAACGAAGAATCCCGTTAAGATCTCGTGAGATCTCGTGGATAATTCGGCGGGGTAATCTCTGGGGGTGGGTGCCGGCTCGGCTCAGGGTCGCGCGAAGGTTCGTCGGTCGGAACCACCAGGGTCTTGCAAACCCGTGATGAGCTGTGCCATATTCCACGATCCAACCCCTGATCCCCGGACGAGGTGGCGCGACGAGAGGTTACTGCGAAAACGTTGTTGGGATCGCCCCTGGGACGATCGGACCGGGATCGAAGGGCGTGATCCGCGCCTCCGGAGCCCGGTGAAACGTCCGTGGGGGGATCCGGTCACGACCGAAGGGACGAGAGAAGATAATCATGAGCTGGCAGGTGGGTCTGTACGTGGCCGCCGTCCTGATTCCGCTGGCGGCGTTCGCGATCGAGGCGATCTTCATCCGGCAGTTGAAGCGGTATAACGCCTACATCGCCACCGGCGCGATCTTCCTCTCGTTCTTCCTCAGCTTCATCGGCTTCGTGAATTACTTCGGCTTCACGGCGCCCTGGAACGAGTCGGAGTCTCACGCCGAAGCGCAGAGGTCGGAGGCCATGCACGGCGCGGCGAGGCGCACGAAGCCCGCGCATCCCGGCTGAGCGGTTCTCCTACGAGATCCACTGGATCAGCCTGGGGAGCCTCCCCGCCTCCGGCGGAGCCCCGCCCGGCCGGCGCTGGTCGTCCCCCTGGGCGTCTCCATCGATAACCTCGGCGTGATCATGTTCCTGATGGTCACGTTCATCGCGACCTTGATCCACATCTACTCGATCGGATACATGCACGACGACCCGCGGTTCCCGCGGTTCTTCGCGTATCTGTCGCTGTTTTGCTTCTCGATGCTCGGCCTGGTCGCCGCGTCGAACGTGTTCATGATCTTCATCTTCTGGGAGCTGGTCGGCGTCTGCTCGTACTTGCTGATCGGCTTCTGGTACGAGGAGAAGGTCAACTGCGACGCGGCCAACAAGGCGTTCATCGTCAACCGCGTCGGCGACGTGGGGATGCTCCTGGGCCTGGGCCTGCTCTGGGCGAGCCTGGGCACGTTCGACTTCAAGGAGATCAACGAGGGGCTTCGCGGAAGCCGGGCGAGTTGCACGTCGTCGACGCAGACACTCAGCGGCGGCGACGTCGTTCAGCTCTTCGACCGGGGCACTGGCCAGGTCAAGACCGATGAGGTCACCGGACAGCCCCGGCAGATCCCTACTGGATGCTGACGATCGCCGGGCTGGGGGTCTTTGCCGGTTGCGTGGGCAAGAGCGCCAGTTCCCGCTCCAGGTCTGGCTACCGGACGCCATGGCCGGTCCGACCCCGGTCTCGGCCCTGATCCACGCGGCGACCATGGTCGCCGCCGGGGTCTATCTCGTCGGGCGGTTCTTCCCGCTGTTTACTCCTGAGGTGCTCCTCTATATCGCCTATACGGGCGGGATCACCCTGTTCATCGCCGCGACGATCGCGATGGTCCAGACCGACTACAAGAGGGTCCTGGCCTATTCGACGGTCAGCCAGCTCGGCTTCATGATGCTGGGGCTGGGCGTCGGCGGCTGGGTGGCCGGACTCTTCCACCTGATCACGCATGCGTTCTTCAAGGCGCTCTTGTTCCTCTGCGCCGGCAGCGTCTATCACAGCGTCCACACCTACGAGATGCCCGCGCTGGGCGGTTTGTACAAGAAGATGCCGTGGACGGCAAATTGCATGCTGGTCGGGACGCTGGCGATCTCGGGGGTTCCGTTCTTCAGCGGATTCTATTCCAAGGACGCGATCCTTGCCGCCGCCATGGCCCGGGTCCTGCATGACCGAGGGCCCCAAGCACTTCATGCTCTTCCTCTTGCCGGCGGTGGGTGCGGTGCTCACGGCGTTCTACATGTTCCGGATGTGGTTCCTGGTGTTCGCCGGTGAGGCGCGCGGGTTCCCCACCAAGGCCGACGAGGTGTACGCCCACGCGACTGACGAAGAGCACGGGCTCGACCATGGCCACGCCCACGGTCATGACGATCCCCATGACCGTAACCCGGTCGCCCACGCCCATGAGAACGACTGGATCATGGTTGGGCCGCTCGTCGTCCTGGCGTTCTTCAGCATCGTTGTCGGCTGGGGTTCTGGTACATCCCCAACCCTTTCACTTTTACCCCGCTGCTGTCGCTGATGCTCGACTACGGCGAGCCATATCGGGCCATTGACCCGGAAAAACTACATCACCTGCACTATTACGCGCTGGCCTCCTCGCTCGTGATCGCGGCTCTCGGGATCGGGTTGGGCCTGCTCTATTACGCCCCGAAGGGTTTCCTCTTCCGCACCCGGTTGGATGCGGTCCGGACGGCCGAGCGGTTTGGCGGGGTCTACCGGTTCCTCGTCCACAAGTGGTACTTCGACGAGCTCTACTGGGCCGTGCTGGTCCGTCCTTGCCTTTACCTTACCCGCATCTGCCGCGAGATCGACCGGATCCTGATCGACGGCCTGGTCAACGGTGCCGCGGCGGTGACCGCATTCCTGAGCCGGCTCGAGGGTATCTTCGACATGATCGCCGTCGACCGCCTGGTCAACCTGACGGCCAAGGCCGTGTATGTCACCGGCGACTGGGGCCGCTCGATCCAGACCGGCCGGCTCCGCAACTACCTGATGTTCCTGACCATCGGCCTGATCGGGGTGTTCGCCGGCGTGTTATTCTGGATCCGAAGCTGATTGGTCCTCGTGCTGCCACTCCGAGGCACAGCGGGAATCCGAAGGCCAAGGCAGCTCTGCCCGCGGATCGTGTTCGTGACTCAAAGACCACATACTCAGGATCGAGAACCAAGGACTGAGAACCGATGAGCGACACCGTCCTGCTAAGCTCCCTCTGGCTGCTCCCCGTGATTGGCCTGGTGGTCGTGCTGGCCGTCCCCAAGCGGAACGAGGCGGCGATCAAGTGGATCTCGCTGGCCAGTATGCTGGCGACTTTCCTCGTGACGCTGGTGATGCTGGGGAACTACCTCGCCGTGGACGAGCAGGGGAACCACGGCAAAGCCTGGAAGTCGCTGTCGGACCGAGCCAAGAACAACACTGTGACGGCATCGATCAAGAACGAGAGCTTGACCAAGAACAACACCGTGGCGGTATCGGCCGAGATCGAGAGCTTCACCACTGACGAGCCCGCGGAGGGCCAGAACGACCTGGTCGCGCGGCTCCCCTGGATCCCCTCGTTCCACATCCAGTATTACGTGGGTGTGGACGGGATCAGTCTCAGCCTGATCGTGCTCACCGGGCTGGTCAGCGTGCTGGCGTGCCTGGCGTCCTGGAACATCGACAAGCAGGTCAAGGGATACTACGCCCTGTACTTGCTGCTGGTCGCCAGCATGATGGGGGTGTTCATCTCGCTCGATCTGTTTTTGTTCTACGTCTTCTTCGAGGTGATGCTGCTGCCGATGTATTTCCTGATCGCCATCTGGGGCGGTCCGAGGCGAGAGTACGCCGCGATCAAGTTCCTGCTCTACACCCTGTTCGGGTCGGTTTTCATCCTGCTGGCGATCCTGATCCTCTACTTCTACCCGGGTAACACGGCGGTCGCCGGCTTCTCGGCGCACTCCTTCGATGTGGTCAAACTCACCGAGATCGCCAGCCAGACGAGCTATTACGGCATCAACATCCAGTGGTACGTGTTCATTCTCTTCTTCATCGGCTTCATCGTCAAACTGCCGTCGTTCCCGTTCCACACCTGGCTTCCCGACGCGCACGTCGAGGCGCCCACGCCGATCAGCATGATCCTGGCCGGCATCCTGCTCAAGATCGGCGGCTACGGCCTGATCCGGCTGGCCTGGCCGCTGGCCCCGGCGGCGCGCTTCTCCTGGGCGTACTTCGTGGCCGCCCTCGGGGTCTTCAGCATCCTGTATGGTGCACTCGTGGCGATGGCCCAGACCGACTTCAAGAAGCTGGTGGCTTACAGCTCGGTCAGCCACATGGGCTACGTGACCCTGGGCCTGGCCGTCATGAACCTGAATTCGGACCCGAGGTTAGTACGCCTACGGCGTTAACGGCGCAATGTTCATGATGCTGGCCCACGGCATCACCTCGGCCGGCATGTTCTTCCTGGTCGGCGTGATCTACGACCGGGCGCACACCCGCGATCTCAACAAGCTTGGCGGCCTGAACAACATCATGCCGCTCTATGGTGCCGTGTCCTACGTCATCTTCTTCGGCTCGATGGGTTTGCCGGGCCTCTGCGGGTTCGTGGCCGAAGTCTTCGTCGTGCTGGCGGCGTTCAACTACGATCCGGTGCTCGCCATCCTGGCCGCCTCGGCCGTGATCCTGACAGCCGGCTACATCCTTTGGACCATCCAGCGCGTCTTCCTGGGCGGGAGCGAGACCTGGAAGGGCTTGTCCGACCTCAACCTGCGCGAAATCGTCATCGCGGTGCCGCTGGTCGTCCTGACCATCGCCATGGGAATCCTACCCCAACCACTCATCCTGAGCTGGATGGGACCCTCGGTCGACCAGATGGCTCAGGCAGTCATCACGGCGCGCGAGGTCAACGTCCGGAGTGAGAAAGCAACCCCGACCAGCCCGGCAGCGGGTCGCGCCGATGCCGGTGGCCAGGCCGCCTCCCGGGGGCAGCTCCTCGCCAAGGCTCCCGCCTCTCCCGCCTCATAGTCATTGGTTATTGGTCAGTCGTAGCGAGTTACGAGTCACGAGCAATAACTGATCTTGCAGCAATCCCGGCGGCCGTGTACTTTGCGGCCCACATCGGATGATCCCTGTAGCGGGAGTAGCCTTCTCGTCCCGGTCGGAAGACGGGGTGCGACCTTTCATGGATTATAGCTGGGACGCGATGCGGCCCTCGAACGGGAAGAGCTCGGACCAATCCGCGATTGCCGCTGTCACGGCTGTCGAACGGTCCGAGAGCCACGAGAAGAGCCCAGGACGGGGTGGCCAACGCACTCAGGAAGGAGTCGAACTGCCATGCGAGCCAGGTCATGGATGGCCGCTCTCGCCTTGATCGTAGGGACCTCAATCCTCATCGGACGGGGACTACCCGCCCAGGGATGGAGCCCGGCCCAGGAAAAAGGTCAAAAGAACGAGCCGAAGAAATCCGCGGAGACCCGACCGCAGACCGAGCCGTCGAAGCCGCCCGGCTCGCACTTTGCCCTGATTAAACTCAATCTGTGGATCGCGGGTTTGGGTCAGCAAGGATGTGACATCGAGGTCAAACCGGCCAATGCCGGCTGCAAGTTCCGGGTTCCGTCCACTCAGCACATCAGCTCCGAAGGCAAGGCGACGTTTGAATTGAAGGAAATCGAAATCCGCAGCGCCGACCATACTCTCACCATGGCGATCACCGTCCGAGAGCCTGGCCAAGCCTCCAAGACCGTCTACCGCGGCTTCCGGATCGCGAATCGCACTCCGAGCTCGGCCACTCTGGCATCGGCCACCGCCTCAATCCCCACCTTCACCTGCTATCTCAGCTCCAGGCTGGCCGGCGTTGGTGAAGTCCGTACCAGGAAATAGGATCGCGAGAGCCCCGTCCTTGTGCGTCCTCGCCGATTGGCACGCGTGCACCACGACCCATCAAGGCATGAGGACATCCCCGCGGCAGTCGGTGACCAGGCTATCGAGACGCTCTGTCGCCTTTTTGGTTTTTCTAAACAAGATGCTTGACATCGGTGAGAGCCAGATCAACAATAAGCACCGTCTCGTATGAATGAAGCGACGATACTCATTCAACCTCTCCCACATCGCTTCATTGAATCAATCTGACCGGCTCTCGCCACCGAGACGGCGCTTTCTGTCAGGCGTTGGTCTTCATTGACACACAATCCGAGTCTTGCGAATTGACGGGTACTCAATGAAGTGCTGACTCGCTGATCCCTTGTGTGTTGTCTCGCATTCGATCCATCGTACGGCCCTTGAATCACCGATACGCGTAACGCCTTGGCCTCGCAGGCACTTTTCGAACCTCCGCGCTGCCTCTGCTTTACCGTGGACGGTGCCGATTGGCCGGTGCGCGGATCGTGAGGAGTTTGAGGAGAAATGAAGAGAATTCGATGTGTATCGTGTCTGATCCTGGGCGTTGCGATCCTGTTCGCGTCGTCTGGAATCATGGGTTGCTCGCCCGAAGAGACCGGCTCGTCCCCGAAATTGGAGGGCAAGAAGAGGGACGAAATCCAGAAAGCCAAGGCGGGCATTCCGGCGTCGAAAATCCCGGGCGACAAGAAAGCGTCTCCTTAAGACTCCTTCAAACTACGATCGCTGTTGACACCTCCGTCAACAGTTTTGGCATGGCCCTGGCTTCAGCGAAGCTCATATCTCTCGTCAACCTCGTTGGTTCGATCGGGGATCGACAGTCCCCGATCCTCCCTCTCCCAAGTTGAGCTCGTATCGGATTTCGACTCTCTGATCGTCGCACCTCAGGTCCAATCTTGGAGGTTACGCTCCCCATGAACCAATTCTCAGATCGCCGTGGTCGTTCGACTCGCGGCTTCACGCTGATCGAACTGCTCGTGGTCATCGCCATCATCGCGGTGTTGATTGCCCTGCTCTTGCCCGCCGTCCAGGCGGCGCGCGAGGCGGCCCGCCGCTCGCAGTGCGTCAACAACTTGAAACAGTTGGCCTTGGCCTGCGCCAACTATGAGTCGGCCAACGGGGTCTACCCGCTCGGCTCCTTCCAAATGCTTCCGCCGGGCGATCCGAGCTCGACGGCTCCGTGCAGCGGCGAACATGAGCACAGCATCTTCATGCGGCTCCTGCCATTCTACGAGCAGTCCACCCTGTATAACGCTCAGAACTTCAACGTCCACTATACCTTGGTCCAGAACTCGACGGTCCAGGCCACGGGTCTACAGTCGCTGTGGTGCCCGAGCGATCCTCAGGTCTCGCAGATCAGTTTCGCCGATTTCACCTGGGGAATGCGATTCACCGATTACAAGGGGAACGCCGGGACGTGGTTCACCCCCGGTCGTTATCAAGACCCGGCCTGCATGGGGAGCACCTTTCGGCACCCTGGTTGGCCAGGCTAACGGCATCTTCAACTTCTACAGCAAGACCACGATCGCCGCCATGACCGACGGCACGAGCAACACGATGCTCCTCAGCGAGTTCGCCTACGGCAAGACGAACAGCGGGGACATTGCCTGCTGGGGATGGTGGAATTCTGGGAATTATGCCGACACGATGTTCACAACGTCCTACCCGATGAACCCGTTCAACAAGGCCCCCGACGCGACTTCCGACGGGGTCAATGCCGACCTGTATACCTCGGCCGCCTCGAGCTACCATCCGGGCGGGGCCAACTTTGCGTTCTGCGACGGGTCGGTCAAGTTCATCAAGGATTCGATCCAGCAGTCGCCGTACAACCCGACGACGGCATTCGCGTCGAACATCACTCCGAACACGTCGAATAACACCTACACGATCATCTCACCGTTGTCCGTTTACCAGTCTCTGTCTACGCGCAACGGTGGCGAGGTCATCAGCTCCGACCAGTATTGATCTGAGCATTAAGTCTCAACGGTCGACAACGCCCTCGCAGCGTGCGCGGGATTCTCCCCGGAGAGTCCCGCGCACGCCATGGGGCCTTTCCACGTCCTGCGAGACCGACGGTCGTGGATGGTCGAGTTGACGTGTTCGACCCAGTGACCCCTGGATGCGCCGGGACGATCGTGCGAAAACATCCCGTAGAGTCTGTCCTGTCTGATCCGGGAGTCTTATCTCGAGGTGGGGCGATCATTCATGAGGAAATCGATGAGCCGACGTCATTTCATGGGCTCGACCGCCGTTGCGAGCCTGAGCTACGCTGGCGATCGGCGCCGGGCCGGTCAAACCGGCCGGCACGAGGCGGCCGATCGCGGTGTCCAGCGCCAATGGACTGCGGACGGTCGAGAAGGCGATCGAGCTGGTCAAGAAGGGGCACGATCCGCTCGACGCGGCGATCGAGGGGGTTGCCATCGTCGAGGCCGATCCCAAGGACCATTCGGTGGGCCTGGGCGGCTTGCCCAATGAGGACGGAGTGGTCGAGCTCGACGCCGCCGTCATGCACGGGCCAACCCACGGCGGCGGCTCGGTGGCCTCGATCCGCGACATCATTCACCCGGCGGCTGTCGCCCGGCTGGTCATGCAGCGGAGCCGGCATTGCCTGCTCGTCGGCGACGGTGCCTTGCGGTTCGCCCGCGCGCCACGGCTTCCCCGAGGTCAACCTGCTGACCGATGATGCGCGCCGGATCTGGCTCCACTGGAAGGAGACCCGCGACCCCAACGACGATTGGCTCCCGCCGCCCGACCAGACCGTGGCCGCCTTCATCCGCGAGGCGCTCGAGCCGCGCGTGACCGGCACGATCCACTGCTCGGTCCTGGACACGCACGGCGACCTGGGCTGCACCACCACGACCTCCGGCCTCTCCTGGAAGATCCCCGGTCGCGTCGGCGATTCACCGATCCTGGGAGCCGGCCTGTTCCTGGACAACGAAGTCGGCTCGGCCGGCTCGACGGGCGTCGGCGAGCTGAACCTGCTGAATCTCTCCAGCGCCCTGATCGTTGAAGGGATGCGGCGTGGGCTCGCCCCCAAGGACGCGATCATGGAAGTCTGCAAGACCATCGCGACCCGATGCGTCCGCGATCCCCGGCGGCGCAGCCAGGACGGGCGGCTCAAGGGCAACGTCTTGTTCTACGCCCTGACCAAGGACGGGAAGTTTGCCGGCGGATCGATCTACCCCGGCGCGAAGATGGCGGTGCATGACGGCGATTCGGCCAGGCACGTTCCCTGCGACTCGTTCTACGATAAACCGGCGGAGCGCCGCCGCTGATCGATCCGGGGTCAAAAAACAAGCAACCTGCGGACCCATGTCTCGCGACAAGACCCGCAGGCAGGGGTCGCAGCGGATTGTAGCGATCATCGGGTCGGGTTTCTCCGGCCCGATGATCGCTACAATCGATCCGATCAATACTGATCGGAAGAGATGACTTCGCCACCTTGGGGGGTGACCAGGCCCCGCATGGTCACGGGGTTGACCGAGTCCTTGAGGAAGCGGACGCTGCCATCGCCAAATAAGAGGTTCGCGCCACCAGGGTGGAACGAGGCGATCTCGTCGTTGTTGCCGGCGTTGTTGCCTTGGGCCACGTACGGACCAGTGGGCCAGTTGGTAAACTCGTGATCGGGACGGTACTTGTTATTGGGCGTGCCAGAGACGCCGTAACCCTCGTCGGGCTCGGCCCAGCGCCAGTAGCGGCGATAGGGTGCGTAGCCGCCCGACGGCCCAGGATCGTTGGGGTTGATCAGAGCCATGGCGGCTTGCCGCGTGTTGACTCCGTCCCAGTAACCCTCGGTGTAAGGACTGAGGTAACGGGAGTCGCGGCCAGCATCCTCGGCGATGGCGATGGTGTTGCTGGTGCCGTCGGTAATCTCGGCGATTCGCGTCTTACCCTGCTTCAGCATGCCGTTGGCACGAGTGGTCTTGTCGCGATACGGTGTGGCGAGCATTGCGCCGAGCCCGCCGACGCCGATCGGGCTGATATCCGTGTAGACGGTCGCACCGTAGTCGTTGTATCCGTAGCCGCCGTTGAGGCTGGAGAACGTGTCATTGGGGTCGGTGCCGTCGCGGCCACCGTCGGGGAGCGCGTCGAGGAAGGGCAGAGGAAGACGGCGATGACCTGCGAGGCGCCAGTATAATTCGCACCGTAGGCATCGTTATATTCGGCAAGGTTGAAGTTGAGGGCGTTGAACGAGGTGCCCGCTTCCATGTAAGGCAGGATCCGAGCCAGCGTGCTCCAGCCGCCGTCGACGAACTGACTGGAGGCCACGCCAGACGGGTTGTTGAAATTCGTCGATTCGCCCCCGGGAGGGAAGGCCCCGTTGGAACTCTCGTAGTTGTGAAGTGCCAGGCCGAGTTGCTTGAGGTTATTCGTGCACTGGGCGCGGCGGGCGGCCTCGCGCGCCGCTTGCACGGCGGGCAAGCAAGAGCGCGATGAGGACCGCGATGATGGCGATCACCACCAGCAATTCGATCAGGGTGAATGCCGGGCGGAAGGCGTTCGATCTCGTCCGAGATCTCATCATGGGTTTAACTCTCCATTGAGCAAGCGGTTAGTGTGAAATCAGCGGCCAGCTCAAAGAGCGGCGCAAGACCACTTCGGACTAGAATTTTCGATGGGTCGTCGTCATCCAGGGATGACGAAGACACCGAGGTGACGGCGAACCATCGTTGAGGGTGCATTGTCATTTGGAACTCAACTTGAACTCAAAGTCGTTGGGGCCGTCGGGCTTCACCGTGGCCGTCAAGTCCGATTTATCTTCGTCCAGATACTTGGCCGCGAAGGGGACCACCGGTTTCTTTTTGGCTGGCCCCATATCACCGGCCTCGATGCGGACCTTGTATTCCCCTTCGGGCAACCCGTCCTTGGTACCCTTGACCGTGAAGGTCCCGTCGCTCTCCGTGGTGGTCGTGCTAGTCAGTGAGGATTTCGTTGCCTGAAACACGAGCTTGGCTGAAGCCAAGGGTTTGCCGTCGGATAGCGTCACCTTGCCCTTAACCGGGTAGAAAGTCATCGTGCGAGCGGCGTCTACGGTGTCAGGGTCGCCACAGCCAGCCAGTAGTACCGCCAGTGAGACAGCTACCGGCCACGCAAGCCATCTCCCGAAAGAACGGTCACTCGAAGGAGCCAATTCATTCATAGTTGCGTATCCAAATTGTGGTAGATTCGCACACCACGGCCGAGCGCGGCGTTGCTCCGGCTCTTGAACCTCGGTCCCCGGATTCACTCCGTGGACGGCCGCTGATGCTTCGAGGCAGCCCCATCCTCACGCGCCGGGCCGCAGCGATTCCGCACGCGGCATCGCAAATAACTTTACGGATATTCCTTCAAGCATTCCAATGAAATATCTGTGAAGCTTGATAACTCTTTAGTTGGTAGATTGACAAAGCTGTCGTCTCGAAGCTGTCCTGCATCGATCGAGCCTCGAAGGATGCCGGGAGGAGGTCCGTTGAGGTTATCCGCCTCGGCGCGGTGTCATTGAGCAGTAAAGCTCCCATGGCCAAGAAGGTCGAGCCAGAGATGCGAACAGGATGGCCTCGCGCACCGGAATGGGCTAAAGACAGCAACGGCCGCCTCGCACGCCCTTTGGCATTCTGTACCAAGTGGCACCACGCACGACGCGATCTCCGTGCGAAGGATTCTAACGAAGCGGGCTGGATGTCAGATGAAGTTCCAGTGAATCTTCCGTGAGAATTCGAGGAGTCTTTCCTCTCAGAGCCGATTTCAACCGGGGACATCACCTGTCGTTCTTCGAGCTTGAACTCGCAATCATTGGGTTCGTCGGGCCTGATCGTGACGGCCGTGTCCGCCGGTGCGCAGCCCAGACCCCCGCATCCCGCCCAGTCCCTCGGGTCAACTGCTCGTTCAGAGATCGTCGGAATCATCACTCGAGGGATCATCATCCGCTTCGAGGTCCGGGCCGGTGGCCGGTGGCGGCTCGGTTTGACGATGGGCGGATGGCCGCGCGGGTGCCGGTATCGATGCGCGTCGTGGCGCCGCGATGGCCGAGCAGGCGGACGCGGCCTGGCCCGACGGCGTTCTCCAGATCGAGGAGGAGACGGTCGTCGTAGCGGACTCGCAAGGCGAGGCTCCCGCCTTGTAGATGGCGCGGCGCACGTGCTCCAGGCCGATGATCTCCAGATAGAGGTCAAGGCTCCCGAGGCTCGACTCGCACGGCGCGGAGCAATCGCTCGAGGTGCTCGCCTGGTGGATTCCCTTGTGCAGCCGCACGATGACACCTTGGGCCAGCTCGGCACGCCCTGTGCTTGATCGGTCATGATCCGGCTGACGATCAGCTCCGGGGGATCGCGCCGGCGGTCGAGCCGTCCCCTTGACGTAGACGATCTGATCCGTTCTTGACGAGGTCGGCCATCTTGGCAAACTCTTCGGGCCAGAGCATGGCGGGCGTCGAGCCGCTCAGGTCCTCGAAGGTAAACTTGGCCATCCGGGTAAGCCCGGACCGGCTCTTCTGGACGGTCTTCACGACGACGTTGGCGATGATGCCGACGAGGATGACCTCGGCCTTGTCTTTCACGGCGGCCAGGTCGGCGACGCGGTGGGTCGCCAGCGCCTGGAACTCGTCGGCGTGGCGAGCCAGCGGATGGCTCGACATGTAGAAACCGAGTGCCTTCTTCTCGTTGGCCAGCCGCTCGGACTCGGCTAATTCGGGCACGTCGGGGAGGCTGATCAGCGGCGAGGCGTGGCCGTTACCGTTGACTCTTGCCATTGGCCTTGCCGTTTTGGGCGGGTCGCTCGAAGATGTCGAAGAGCCCGAGTTGCCCGCGTCGGCGGTCGTCTTGCTTGGCCTGGCCGGCCTGGATCGCCCTGGGCAGGACGGCCAGGAGCTGCGACCGCCGGGCGCCCAGGCAATCGAAGGCGCCGGCGTGGATCAGCGTCTCGGCACAGCCCGCCGCCGACCTCCTTGGTCGAGACCCGCTCGAAGAAGTCGTCGAGGCTCAGGAACGGGCCCTTCTCCTCCCGTGCCTTGATGATCGCCTCGACGGCCTTGAAGCCGACCCCCTTGATCGCCCCCAGCCCGAAGAGGATCTTCCCCTCCGTGGCGACCTGAAACGTGAGGTGCCCCTCGTTGATGTTCGGCGGCAGCACCTCGATCTCCATCCGCCGGCAGTCCTCGATGTGCTCGACGAAGAACTTGTCCCGCTCCGAGCCATCCATCTCGGACGAGAGCACCGCCGCCATGAACTCGGTCTTGTAGTGGGCTTTCAGGTAGGCAGTCTGATAAGCGACTTGAGCATATGCGGTTGAATGTGACTTATTAAAGCCGTAGCCCCCGAAGAAGACGATCAGGTCGAAGATCTTCAGCGCCCGGTCCCGCTCCAGCCCGCGCTCGACGGCCCCCTTGATCGAACTGGTCTCGGCCCTGGGCGATGACCTCGGTCTTCTTCTTGGAGATGGCCTTGATCGTGGCGTACGCCTTGGAGAGCTCGATGCCCCCCAGGCGGTTAAGTATTCGCATAACTTGCTCCTGGAAGACCATGACGCCGTAGGTCTCTTCCAGGACTTCTTTCAGGACGGGATGCAGGTAGACGGCCTGCTTGCGGCCGTTCTTGACGTCAACGAACTCGTCGACCATGCCGCCGTTGAGCGGGCCGGGGCGATAGAGGGCGTTGGTGGCGATGATGTCGCTGAAGCGGTCCGGCTTCATCTTGATCAGGAGGTCGCGGATGCCGGGCGATTCGAACTGGAAGACGCCCTTGGTCTCGCCGCGCTGGAAGATCTCGAAGGTCTTGGGGTCGTCGAGCGGGAGTCCTTCCAGGTCGAGCGGCTTCTCGGGGTGCCGCTGGTTGATGAGCCGGACGGCCGCCGCGAGGGTGGTCAGGTTGCGGAGGCCGAGGAAGTCCATCTTCAGCAGGCCGGCCTTCTCGATGTCGCCCATCTCCCACTGGGTCGTAACGACCTCCCGGGCCTTGTCCTTGTTGGGGACCTTTTGCAGCGGCACAAGCTCTTCGAGCGGCCGGTCGGCGATCACGACGCCTGCGGCGTGGGTGCCGACGTTCCGGTTCATCCCCTCGAGCCGGCCCGCGAAATCGAGGAGTTTCTCGACCTCGGGGTCCTCCTCTTCGAGCCGGCGCAATTGCGGCTCTTCCTTGAGAGCGTCCTCAAGGGTGATGTTGAGCTTGCCGGGAATCAGCTTGTTAATCTGCTCGACCCGCGCCAGGGGAATGTTCATCACCCGTCCGACGTCCTTGATCGCCGCCTTGGCCTTGAGCGTCCCAAAGGTGCCGATCTGGGCGACGTTGGCCTCGCCGTACTTGTTCTTCACATAGTCGATCACCTGGTATCGTCGTTCCTGGCACAGGTCGATGTCGATATCGGGCGCCTCGGAGCGATTGGGGTCGAGGAACCGTTCGAAGAGCAGGTCGTACTTGAGCGGACAAACGCTGCTGAGCCTGAGCAGGTAGCTGACGATCGCCCCACAGGCCGATCCCCTGGCCAGCGCGGGGATGCCCTGCTCGCGGGCATAGCGGACGAAGTCCCAGACGATCAGGAAGTAGGAGGCGAAGCCCATCCGGTTGATGATGCCCAGCTCGTGGTCGAGCCGCTGGCGGACTTCGGGGCTGGGATCGTCGCCATACCGCTCGTGCAGGCCCGCCTCGCAGAGCTCGCGGAGGTAGTCCTCGGGTGATTTGCCGTCCGGTGGGCTGAACGACGGGAAGTAGCGCCGGCCCAGGCCGAGACTCTCGTAGTTGGGCTCGACCATCTCGGCGATCCGTGCCGAGGCGGCCAGAGCCTCCTCCTGGCCTGGCATCGCGGCGTACATCTCCTCCGGGCTCCGGACGTAGAACTCCTGGGTCTCGAACCGCATCCGCGTCGGGTCGTCGATCGTTTTGCCGGTATTGATGCAGAGCAACACGTCGTGCGCGGCGGCATCGTCGCGGGTCAGGTAGTGGGCGTCGCTGGTCGCGACCAGGGGCAGGCCCATCCGGTTGGCGATGTCGATCGCGCCGGCGGCGCACTCCTTCTGGATCGCCACGCCGTTATTCTGGATCTCGACGTAGAAGTTCTCCTCGCCGAAGACCTTCTGATACCAGGCGCAGAGCCGCTCGGCCTCGGCCGTCTTGCCGTGGAGGATGAAGTCGGAGAACTCCGCCGAGGCGCAGCCGGACAGGCAGATCAGTCCTTCGGCGTGCCGCTCGAGGATCTCCTTGTCGATCCGGGGCTTGTAATAGAAGCCCTCCAGAAACGAGAGCGAGGAAAGCCGCATCAGGTTGCGGAACCCCGTGGCGTTCCTGGCCAGGAGCGTCAAGTGAAAGGCGTGATCCTGGCCGGAGACACCGCCGGCGGCCTTCTCCGTGCGACGGCCGGGCGCGACGTATGCCTCCAGGCCGATGATCGGCAGAATGCCGGCCGACTTGGCCTCGCGAAGGAATTTGAGGGCACCGTAGAGGTTGCCGTGGTCGGTGAGGGCCACCGCGGACATGCCCTGTGCCTTGACGCGCTGGACCAGTTCCGGGATCTTGCTGGCCCCATCGAGGAGGCGAGTAATGGCTGTGGCAGTGGAGATGGACAAAGGGCCGGCTCGACATGGTCGGATCACTCGCGCTAGGCCACGGCGACGTCACTCGGGCGCCTCCGTCGCTGCCTGTCCGCATCGGGGGCTCCGGGTCGATCCCTACCCGCTTCTCGGTCACGATCCACGATCGCGGGTGAACTTGCGACCAGACCCATTCTAACACAAACGCACCCCCGCCGCAGGGCAAGTCACTCAACTCCGAAGTTCGACCCGGTGTGTCGTGCCGAAAGCATGGAATGCATCACGCTGAGCCGACATCGGCCGACATTTTCTGGCAAGCCCCTTGACAAGGAGATCTCGCAAGAGTTTAATCAGCAAACCTATATCTCAGCATAATTCTTGATCGAGCCGGATTCCTCCTCTGGAGCCGGCGGTCGTGCTCAAACTTCGGTGTTTAATCCTGTGAGCGTACCTCGTGCGATCACTGGGTCTGACCAGCCGATCCCTCGGCGATGGGTGTCTCTCGCACTCTGGGGAGCCGGGGGCGGGATCGCCGTGGCGCTGGCCGTACTCGTGTCGCTCTCGATCGCCCAGGCATCCGGGAGCCGGTCGAACGCCGTGTGGCGGAAGCATCATGAGGACTCTCACAAGCTCCCGGATGAGCTCTTCCATCGCGATCGGTTCCGCGCCATCCGAGGGCGTATCTCCGACGAGGACGGCAAGCCCGTCCCCGGGGCACTGGTCCGTTGCGTGAGGCTGGAGAGCCTCGTCGAGCTGGCCAGGACCGGTTTGCCATCGGCATCGAAGTGGACACTCCCGATCGAGGCCGAGACGACGGCCAACGATCAGGGCCGTTACGAGTTCCCCTATCTCCCCATCGGCGGACGGACGTTCTTCTACTCGGCACCGGGCCGGGATCTGGCGCCGGCGATCAAGGACCTCGTCGTCGTCCAGGACGGCCTGGGCGCCCAGCTCGACGTGACGCTCGCCCGGCCTGCCGTGCTCCACGTGAAGCTCGTGCCGGCTCGAATGCCCAGCCTGGTGATGCGGGGTGCCGATCGCGTGATTCGCGACCGTGCGCGACAGCCGTCGCCGAGGCGACTCTACCTGGTCCCGCATCGCTGGTGGCCGACGCTCCCCACAGCCGTCGTAACGCAAGTTGATCGTGCCAAGCAGCCACAGTCTCCCCACTCCCCACTCTCCACTGCCCACTCCGAGTTTCGGGGGCTCGGCGGTCCGCTGCGCAAGGGGCTGATCGCCGCCTCGGGGCTGGAGGAATCCGCCCCCCTGCGTATCGTCGGCCGCTACGACCTGGATCAATCCGCCGAGGCCGTCATCACGGGCTTCAAGACGGTCGTATCGCAGTTCGATCTGCCCGAGGCGGCGGGCATCGAGTCGTGGCGGTTCCCGATGCGGGCCAGCTACCGGCTCTTCTACGCGGCAATGTCCCCGATTCCTCTGTTCTGGCCGGTGGTCGGGGACGATCAGCCGTTGTGGTTCACCGTGCCTCGGTCCGCAAATCCTCTCCCGCCCCCCCCCTTCTCCAGTTTCCCTTGAGGGGCAAGGGGACCGTCCGTGGTTTCGCGCCGCACCCGTTCTTGCCGGTGCTGGTCGAATCCCGAACGGGCGGCTCCTGGCTGGGTTGGACCAGCGAAGCGTCGGAGTATGAGGTGAGCGGCCTTCCGCGCCGGGGCGTTTCGGGTCCGCGCGCTGGACCTCTTCGGCCGCGTCACGTTCGCGTCGGGTGCCTCGGTCCGTGACGGAACGACAACCGAGCCGGCCCGGTTGTGGGCCAAGGTCGATCTCGACGAGCCCGACAGCCGCGAGGTGATGGGCTTCGTGGGCTGGGAGAGTGGTCTGCCGGCCGCGAAGGCCGCAGTCTTCATGCAGAACAGGTTCAACTTCCGGAAGTTCGTGCGGCGGGTCGAGACCGACGAGCACGGCTACTTCCGCTTCAGCAACGTCCCCGGCGACGAGCCCTACTTCATATTCGCCGTTCCGCCTGGCGACGGCAATTCGATGCGGAGCTTCGAGTATTTCGGCGTCGGGTCACTCCAGCGCGAGGTCTGGCGAGCCCTGGAGTTGCACCCGCACCGAGTGACGGGTGACCTTGATGAGCTTGCCCGGATACGGGAGGGCGAAGCTTCGTCCGAGCCTAGCAAGAACACTCTGCTCCAACTCGTCCGCATCGAGGGCAAGGCCGAATCGATCGTCTGGTCGTATCGCGCCGAGCCCTCCGGCAAGTTCACCGTCGCGAACGTGCCTCATGGCCGTTTTCACGTTCAGTTCTCGCAGAAAGAAGGCGGGACGGTCATCCGTTCCCTGCCGTTCGAAGTCGGCGATGGTCAATCCGAGACCACCGTCAAGTGGTCGTCTCCGTAGGATGTCTGCGTCATGCCGCATCCCAAGAATTCCAGAAGGCAGATCGCAGATTGCACGAGTAGATACTTCCGAGATCTGGAGTCAGAAACCTGCGATCTCACGGCGCGGACGCGGGATCTGGAATCTGGAATCCGAAATCTGGAATCACATGGCTCGGACGCGCGGTCCGAGCGCAAACGCGTATCGGTTGAATCCACATTATGAGGAGCTCATCATGAAGCGCATGCAATTCGGTCTGGCTCTGTTCGCGGCGGGATTTTCCCTTGCCCTTCTGGCTTCAGTCCGACATCGGCCGCGGACCGGGGCTGGGACCCGCAGGAGGCCAAGTCGACCTTGTTCCCTCAGCGGGCGGCCCCGCCCGCCAGGAAGGACGTTTGCTTGGACACGAGCTCGACGGTCTCGAAGTGGGAAAGGCCGAGAATCACAAGAGCCTTGGGCAAGACTTCCTCTCTCACAGGGGAATCGCGGGGCGCGCAGTTGAGCTTGGTGTCGTTCGCCAGAACATCCTCGACTCTTACCACGTGTGATATTGGACCGGATGACGACCGAACGACGTTTGTTTCGGTGACAACCGGCCTAACCGGCAGTACGTGCTCGACCGATTCGACCGGCAAGAATTGTTCGGTTCAATGGACCGGGAGCGGCAGTTCGGGGGGTAGCTGTTCAACGAATACTAACACTAGTGACGCAGAAGCTTGCTCCACTGGCCCAGGCTACGCATCGACAGCTTGTTCGACAATAGGACCGAGCTCATCGACTGGAAACACACCTGTTATGACTTGCAGTGCTGTTTCGGGAGGCACATCCTGTTCCGTGAACAGTACAGTGGGTAATAACAACGGCACGGGAGGGATCTGCTCCACGATGGGTTGGAGTGCAGGCTCATCGAACCAGTCTTGCAGCACCGGGTCTAATGCCGGCCCGAACTCGGGTTCTTCTACGACATGCTCGTCATCGCCGCCCTCAGATGGAACTACCGGGGGATCTTGTTCCGTCATGGGCGGTGGCGGCGCTGGCAACGGTCATCAGAACCAATGCAGTACAGACGGTGGGGCAAACCAGACCTGCTCGGCCACGACGAGCAACGGCTTTTGCTCGATCCTATCAACCGCGACGAATGCAAAGTGCACAGTGTTGAGTTCCAACCCTGCGAACACGAGTCAATGCAGTGCAATGGTTGCGGGCCAGACCAACTGCAGTATCAGCGGCAAGAGTCCCCAACCGGTTGGGATCTGCAGTCAGTAATAGCGGGGGAAAGCTCGCTGACTCGAGGGGGCGAACGATTGCAGGATCCTGCCCTGTGTGCCCGACCTGGGAGATTACCTGAGCCCTAACGCTTGGAACACCGTCTCAAGTCCATCCGACGGACAACAGGTTGAGACGTGGCATGTATTGCGGGTTTTTGTTGCTTTTGGAACTATCCGGGAACCGCCCTAAGCGCTTATGCTTCAGGGTTCAACCCCGTTCTCGGATAGTTACTGAGCCAAGATTGCTACCAATGGCGGTAGCCGATCTCGCTTTCCACGTTTCTGACGTGATAATACAATACAGTGTGGACCTCTACACGCCTTTACCCTCCTGCAGGGCTCTCGAAGAAGAAAAGGAATAAGCCGTTCGCATTTCATGTTTTCTGTTCACCATAGCTGCCATCACTCTCTCAACGGTCACTCAGGGCGCAGGATGATCGGTCACCCCGCCACTCTCGACCGAACGAGGTCTTAACGAGACTCAGAACCGAGGCCGCTCGGCTCGACGCCGGCCACGCCTCGGACTTGTTCGCGACAATCGCGGAGCATAGTGGGGAAGGGACCCTCGCGCTCTCGGGTGAGCAGGCCGAACTCGTTCGCCAACTCGATGAGACGACCCGCAAGATCCTTCGGATGTGGCTGCTCCGCGGGCTAGACAGAGAGCCCACGCCGCCGATTGCGGAACTCGCAGAGCGGCTCGACCTGAGCGGGAAGCGGTTGCGACGGGTGGTCGCCGCCCACGCCGAGGCCATCGCACTGGAGGCTGTGCTCACGCCCGCCCAGGCAAAACGTGTTCGGTCGGTGGCCAGACCTCTGGTCGCTGAGTCTCTCGAAGGGCGATACGGTTTTCTACCCTCTCTGGACGACAAGCCGCCGCAGACCGCCTTGAGTTCTATTGGACGGTCCGTTCGCTCGCTTCGAAGCTGAATGATTCAAGATTTCCAGCCTCGGAGCTTCTCGGAATAATCATGACTCCGGATCCGGAATTGTCAGCGGATCAGTCCCAAATGGCACGTCAAGTTCGAACGAATTGGCCCGCAAGACATGTCGCGGCTGGTTGCTTCGCGGGCTGGGCAATCCGCCGCCGAAGGACGGATCACCACCGGCTTCTGATCTGTCAAGTCGGCTCTACGGACGTGGTGAGCGGTTGCTTGCCAGCGTTGTGGCGCATGCCGAACTGATTGTATTAGGGGCTGTCCTGGAGCCCAGCCAGGCTGAACGGGTCAGGCGGCGGTTCTGGCGCCAGCGTGGCATCCCGGCTCTGCTGGACTCCGAACTCGCCGCCCGACTCAAGCTCTCTCGGCCGCAGCGAGAGGATGTCCTTGAGCGTATGCTTGTCAGGAATCGAACGGCTCGCGAGGTGATGGGACTTGCGGGGTCTTCCTGGACGATGTCGTTAACCACGCAGCTTGAGGGGACGCCCGAACAAGCCGGTCAGGCGGCTCGGCTAGCGCAACGGGACGCTCGGGACGCAAATTCACTGATAGCTGGCGCGGACTCCATGGTTCTGGACGCACTCACACCGTCTCAGGTGGGGTATTTGCTTCAGATTCTAGGTCGGACGACACCGAGACGGCCGGTGGCAAAGTCAAAGCCGGCGGGTCGTCGCGGCTGATCGTCGGCCATTTCGAGAAGTGAATGCAGCAGCGGAAGCCGGGCGTCGCGACGCAATGGCCGGGTGTCGGCTGTGATAGCATTGGACAGGGAAAGGTGCCGCGTTACTTGCCCCGGACGCCCTTTCCTTGGACTGTTATCGGCGGACGAATCGGATTCCGCGTGAGGGCGGTACTCCCACAGGATCTTTGGCTTGGCCTGGGTTGGAGTCCCGCCTTCAGGCGGTCGGGGCGACGCGATATCGCTTGAACGCGATAGTCCCGCCATCTGGAATGAAGCCGACGTTGGAGTCCCGCCTTCAGGCGGTCGGATGTCGACCACCGACCCCGACTTGACCGCATTGGTCGCCGCCACGACTTGGAGTCCCGCCTTTACTTTAGACGCCTAAAAGAACCCTGTGAATCGGTGTCCTCTAAATGACGCCATAGAGGTCCAGGAACCGGAAAGTGATGAGGACTTCGGCCAAGTCACAGAGCCCTTGATGGATGTCATCGCGGCGATCGTAACGCACACGCAACCGGCGGAACTGATGAAACCAGCTAATCGTTCGTTCCACGACCCAACGATAGACACCAAGACCACTACCGTGGGGCGTGCGCCGCTTGGCCAACTCCGGGTCGATCCCGCGGTTGCGCATCTCCTGCCGTTGCTCCTCGTCATCAAAGCCCCGGTCGCCCATCACATGATCCGGACGTTGGCGGGGGTGGCCCGGCTGGCCGGCGATGGGGGGAACGGCATCGACCAACGGCACCGTCAAGTTGGCGTCCGGTGTGTTCCCCGGGATCGTATCGATGACCAAGGGGACGCCTTGGCCGTCGGTAACAATCGCGTGTTTGCTACCGGGTCTCGAGCGATCGACGGGACTGGGGCCGGTTTCTTCACCCCCGCCTACGGCGCGGACATGGCCCGTGTCCACGATGAACCGCTCGAAGTCGATCGCGTCGGCTTGACGGAGGTGGGCCAACAAGATCGGGTGGATCTGGTCCCAGACGCCGGCCGCCTGCCAGTCGCGCAAGCGATTCCAACAGGTCATGCCGCAGCCGCAGCCCATCTCCTGGGGCAAGTCCTCCCAAGGCAGGCCGGTTTTGAGGATGAAGATGATCCCGGTGAGGACTTTGCGATCGTCCAGGGGGGGACGTCCACCTTTGGGCCGCGGGGGATGAGGCGGGATCCGGGGTTGGATCACGGCCCAGAGGTCGTCCGGGAGCAAGGGCTTGGCCATGACGAGACCCTTTCCAACAGGGCAAAGGTGTAGTGGACTCCTCTCAAGATCTACAGCAATTGACGGGCCAATTACCGGGTTTTTTTAGGGTCTCTAGGCGGTCTGATGTCAACGATGACCCGCAACGTAACCAGACCGCGGGGAAACGCCATGATCGTTGATGTGACAACCGAGGAGTTCCGGCCCAACTGGCGCGGCCGAGTCGCCTGCGCCGTTACGAGCTTCGCCGCCACGGGCACGTTGTTGTTCCTTGATGGCCAGCTCGGGCCGCTCTCGTTCACGCTGCGGCGTGCGAGCGCCTTGGCGGTTTTGGCAACCATCGTCGCAATTCGGATCGGTCGGAGTCGTGTTTGGGGTGGCGGGCTGGGGTGTGGTCATTGCGGCGATGGCCGTCGTGGCGCGGGCCCCCTCGGTGTCGATGCTCTCGTAGGGTTGGTCGTTGCGCTGGCGGCGATCGAGATCGGAGGCGGTTCGCGACCATCCAGGATTCAATTTGCCGAGGGTCTCGTTCCGGCGTGCCTCAGCTACATCGCGCTGCGATTCGCGGTCGATCTCGTGCCGCAAGCCGGGGCGGTCGCGGAAGTCGGTTGCGCGGGGGGCCGATCGTTATGTCAACCGTGTCCGGGGATTTGACGATCGCCTGAGTCATGACCGCACTGGGCGGCCCGGCGGTCGTGCTGGCTGTGTTGTACCTCCTCTGGAGTTGGCGCCGTGCCGGAGGGATCGGCCGACTGGTCGCGGCGGTCGCAATCCCGCTGGCCTGGTTCGCATTGTTGCCCGTCGTGATGCGTGAGGTCTCGGCGGGGCCGATTGCTGGTTTCTCGCGGGGCGCCGAGTTTGGCCTGCTCTGGCTGAGTCTGGCCGGCCTGGTCGGGGCGCTTCTTCCCGCGCCGGTCGGGCGAGCCCAGCAGGTTCCCGGTTACCCGCGGACGGGGTTGAGAGGCCCGAGTCGGGCGGCGTTGGAGTCCCGGCTTCAGCCGGTCCTCGGGGTGGTCGGATTCCGCCTGAAGGCGGGACTCCAACACGGAGCGATGCATCTCCGGGTTGGAGTCCCGGCTTCAGCCGGTCCGCTGTTCTGGGGAAGATTTCGCAGCTGATGTTCGGGAGACTCCGACAGGCGCGCGAGCGCCTCACCGGCCGTTCGGGCACCGGCTCTCCCGGCGGGGCGAGGGAATGGAGAAGCAGAAACCCCCTCACCCGCCCTTCGGGCACCCTCTCCCCGGCGGGGCGAGGGGGTGGACAGCCCTCGCATCGTGTCTGCGCGCGCTCCCTGGCGGCTTGTCTCGCGGCGGCGATGGCCGGGGTCTGTCTCGTCGGCACGGCCTTGATCGGTCCGGCGGCCGGGCGGTCGATCCGTGTCTATAACCGCGGCGGGCTCGACTGGGAACGGCCGGTCTTCGGTCAGTTCGGTGCCTTCAGCGGCGGGATGTTCGGGCTGTTTCCCGTTTATTGTCGCGCCGAGGGTTATGACTTCGATGTCATCGATAAGCCGGAGAAGCCTGCATCGGACAAGGCTCTGGCCGGGCCGGGAAATGGCTCGAAGATCGCTTCGGTGATGCTGGCTGCCGCGGGTGGGAATCCGGTATTCAAGAGCATCCTGGAAGCCGGTGTGAAGGGCGTCGAAGCCCTCCGGAAAGTCGATGCTTCTGGCTGGATCCCAATCGCGACGGGCCGGTGCGGGGTCTGTGGGCGCCGGACGCGCCGTCAAGGCGATCCCGGATTCCATCGAGCCGGCTGACCTGGAGAAGACGCAGATCCTCGTGTTGATCAATTCGCCGAAGATCTGGGATGAGCGGGAACGGCGGACCGTCCTGGACTTCGTGGCCCGGGGCGGCAGCCTGCTGGTGCTGGGGGATCATACGGATGTCTTCGGCTTGATGAAGGGGTTCAACAGCCTGCTCGGTCCGCTGGGTATCCAGTTCCGGTTCGATTCGGCCTACAAGGCACGCGAGAGCTGGCGCGGGTGCCAGGCCGCCGCGCCCGATGCCATCGCCTGGGGCTGGGACAACGAGAATCCCGGGGTCGCTGTCGGCGCCTCGCTGGAACTCTCCGGGTCGGCCCGGCCGCTGCTGGTCGGACGATACGGATTCTCGGACAACGGGATTCGCGAGAACGTCATGGGCAGCTTCCTGGGCAATTATCACTACGACAAGGGCGAGCGGCTGGGCGATGTCGTGCTGGTCGCGACGGCCACGTATGGACGGGGCCGCGTGGTCGTCTGGGGCGATACCACGGCTTTTCAGGCCGTGAGCACGTATTATCCCGGCATCGTCGGGCCGATGCTGGCCTGGCTGTCGCGGCCGTCGGCGTGGACCGAGCGGCCCCTTGTGCGGGGTGCGGCGGCGCTGGGGCTGCTGGCGGCGATGCTCTGGCTCTGGGTCATCCGGGCCAAGCGGAAGCCGGTGGCACTGGTCGCCATCAGCCTGCTGGTGGGGCTGGCGGTTCCGTGGGTCCTCAGTCTGCCTCGACTGGAAGCTCGCGTGCATGCCGCCGAAGACCTGGTCCTGTTCGATCGCTCGCACTTCCCGGCCAGCGGGCATTACAACGCCAAGGTCAACCCGATCGGGCCGCTCTACACGAACCTGCTCCGCTCCGGCTTCCGCGTGGCCGAGATGGAGGATTGGGACCCCTCGGCGATCGCACGCGCCAGGGGGATTGCGTTCGTCGCGCCCCAGCGGTCGTTCCGCGTCGGGGAAGTGAACGCCCTGTTGAAGGCCGAGGAGCGCGGGGCCGTCGTGATCCTGACCGTCGGCCAGCCGGATGCGGCCGGCTCGAAACGGCTCCTCGATGCACACGGCTTCACGCTCCTGCCCAGGCCGATGGGGCCGGTCACGCCGGCCGAGCCCTTGGCGAGCCGTCGCGAGCGCGAGAAGCAGCCCAGGTTCCTCGATGCCTGGCCGATCGTGATCGACCGATGGCCGCGACCCGGCCGGTCTGCCCGGAGTCGAGGTGATTTACCGGCACGGCGAGGATGTCGTCGCGCTGTTCCGTAGGGTCGGACGGGGCGGGCTGCTGCTGATCGCCGACACGCGGTTCTTCTCGGATATGAACGTCGAGGATATGTCCGGGTACTGGCTGGGCAACCTCGCGCTGATCCACGACCTGTTCCAGCGCTATCTCGGCGCCGACCCGGATGCCGTGAAACCGCTGTTCCGTTCGCCCGTAAAGCCCCAGTAGGGTGGGTGAAACCCACCGGGTAATGAGGTTTCGGATACGGTGGGTTTCACCCACCCTACAAGAGGCATTTCTCCGTGACCACCATCACCGCCCCCCTCGAACGGCCCCGGGTTGCCCCGGCGTCGATCATGTCCGATCGGGTGGAGCCCGCACTCGTCCTTCCGGTCGGCATCGCGGCCGTGCTGGTGACTTCCGGCTGGATGCTTTTCTTCGATCGCCGGGTCGCGTACCACAACCTTTGGGCATCGGTCGCGGCGGCATTGGCCTTTCTGGCACTGGTGCGGCCGATCGTGCGGCGCGGGGTGTTTCGTCGTGCCGGGCTGGCCGCCGTTTCGCTCGCGGCCGTGCTCCTGGTCGTCTTCAGCGCCGATCGGGCACTGAATTCCTGGGAGGAGCGGGCGCCTCGGTTCGGCGCCGTCTCGACTCTGGCTTCGGGGCGCTCAACGTGCTGGGCTTTCGCGCGGCGTCCGAGCGCGGCCTCTTGATGATCGACCACCCCGACGGCGTCGTGACGATCCTCCCGTCGATGGAGAAGCTCGCGGTGCGGCCGTTGTTGCTCTTCGGGCTGGCCTGGGTGGCGCTGCGGATCTTCCGCGGGGATCGCCGCGTGGTCGCATCGGCCGGGATCGGGCTGGGCGCGATGCTCCTCGTGGGGCTGGTCCGGTATGTCGTGCTGCTGGCCGTCTACGCCGAGCACGACGATATCCTGGCCGGGGACGGAGGGCTGGTTGCGCTGGATCGGTTCGCGTCGCCTTGGATCACGGCCGGGTTCCTCGTGCTTGCCGGCTTGGTTGCGGATCGTGCCGCGATGTGGTTGATCGGGAGCGGCGGCACCGGGTTGGCCTCTGGCTCCGGGTCGGCCGAGGGTTCGGGCGTTCGTCGGGGCCGGCGCGGCGGTTGCCGGGCTGTCGATGGTGGCGGGGCTGGCCGGGACGTTCGTCCCGCCCGGTGCGGAGAAGGCCGGCCGGATCCTGATCGACGACCGCTATTGCGGCATCTGGGAGCCGACGGCCCGGCAGCTCGACACGCGTTGGTATGGTGATTTCCCGACGTACAGCTTCACGTCGCTGGCCGAGTGGCTGGGGAAATGGTACGCGGTCGATGCGAACACCACGCGGGCCTACGACGACGAGCTGCTCTCCGGCTACGACGTCCTGATCCTCAAGACGCCGGAGGAGCCGTTCCCGGACGCCGAGATCGACGCCATCGACCGCTTCGTCCGGCGCGGCGGCGGGCTGCTCCTGGTCGGCGACCACACGAACCTGCTCGGCATGGGCACGCACCTCAACGCCCTCTCGGCCCGGCACGGCATCCGATTCCGATATGACTCGGTCTCGGACGGTCTGACGGGCGGCTTCGTCGATTACCTCGGTCCCCGGATCGGCCGTCATGTCGGTGCCCTGCACGTGGATCACCTGCAATTCATGACAAGCTGCTCGCTCCAGGTCTCCGGAAGTGCCGAGGCGGTCCTCGCGGCCGACGAGTGCCGCCGCGAGCCGCACGACTATGCCGGCTCGAGCTTCTTCGGCCGCCGCGGGGCGCATCCGGAGATGGAGCACGGCCGGACCGTCCTGGCGGCGACCGTGCGCGTCGGACGAGGCCGGATCGCGGCGTTCACCGACAGCACGGTCTGGTCGTCGTTCGCCGTGTTCAGCTTTGACCGCGAGAAGCTGGCGATGGACCTCGTCCGGCTCCTGAATCGCCAGCCGAGCCCCTACGAGCTGCCGATCCGCGGCCTGGCACGTCGCCGCCGGGCTGATCGCCGTGTACATGGGGCTGAGGATGTCGGGCTCGGGCTTGGTCTTGCCGGCGGTCCTCGTCGGGCTGGCCGGGTTCTGGTCGGGCGTCGCGGCGTCGGAGGGTCTGCACCGGGTCATTTACGCGTGGCCGGAGCCGAATGACCCGGTCTCCGAGGTGACGTTCCTGTGGCAGGGCGGCGCCTGCGCGTTCCCGCCGGTGCTGGGGTCGCCCGGCTCGCTGCCGGCCGATCGCAGCTTCGACACCCTGCTCGTCGCGGTCCAGCGCCTGGGACTGGTCCCGCGGGTCGCCTACACTTATGACGAGGATCTCCTCAAGCCCGAGACCCGCGCGATGTTCGTGGTGGCGCCGGTGAATACTCCGCCCGAGCGGACGCTCGCTCGGCTCAAGGATTTCGTCCGGAGGGGCGGTTGCCTGATCGTGATGGACGACAGCCGGATCGGGGAGCGCGGCAGCGCGAAAGACTTCCTGGGCCTGTTCGGCGTCTCGATCGTCTATCACGGGGCACAAGGCCCGGAAGGCCACGCGAAGCCGCACGTCCATCTCGCCGGTGGGATGGAGCCGGTGAAGATCCCCGCCGCCGACGCGTTCATGGCCCGGAAGCTCTACGAACAGGGGCAGATCGTCTACATGTGGGACGCGGCCGACTTCTCACGACAGGGCCTGGGCCACGGCTTCGCTCGCCCGTGGAAGACCGCCCGTGCCCGCTACGAGACGTCTTCGGACTCTTCCGGGATGTGCTCCGGATCGCACCCGGCGATCGGCGGTTTTATGGTGTCCTCTGAACGACTCGGGACATCCCAGAAAAAACGATACCCCCAAGCTCCTGGAGGAACCTGGGGGCATGCATGGAATCGGTCGTATCAGGGCATCGCATGTCGAGAACGGGCAGGAGATCCGATCCGGGCGGGGTCAGACCCCGACCAGTTCGACGTGGTGTTCCTCGATATCGGAGCTCTCAGCCGAGGAGGACGAGGCTTCGAGTCCTTGGACCAGAGCGCCGAGCTGTAAGGCCAGGAGCCGGTCTTCCGCGGCGGGGCCACGCAATATGTCGAGGAACGCTTCCGCCCCGATGATCACCGCCTTGGGCTTGCTGTGAATCGTCAAGACAAAACGGGCATCCGGGTTTTCCAGAGTCTCGAGCACTTTCGGGAGTTCTCGGTGAAGTTCACGACTGCCAATGAAGCGAACGCGGGACTGAGGCATCAGAATCCTCGGGGCCTGGAACGGCCGGGAACATGGGACAATTAAGGCGAACCGACGGGAGCCGCCTCAAAGTAAGACGGGCAAATTTACCTTATCGTACGGGCGATAGCCCGTCAATCAGGGTCCAATCGTTAACTACGGAATTCGCTGTGAGAATGTTGGCGGCGTTTGCAAGAAGCCCAAGAATCGTCGGTCTTCTCTGGCTCGGCCGCCGCTCCGACCGAGCAAACCTACGGGGGAGTCGGCGCCTCGGACGGCGGACGGCCTTCGGTGTCCGGTCGGCTCCGCGCGGCGCAGGCTTCGGCGCGGCCGGCTCCGCGGGGAGCGGCTTCGGCGGCCGGCTTGGGCTCCGGCGCCGGCTGGACCGCGGGCGGGGACGGGGGCGGCCGGGAAGATGTCCGCCAGATCGGTATAGCCTGCGTATTGCTCGAGCAGCTTGCTGCGGATGGTGATCGCCTGGTTGGGATGGCCGGTGCGGAAGGCCTCGTCGGCGATCTGCAACTGCTTCAGGACGTACTGGCGACGGTCCTGGATGGCCGCCTCGAGCTGCTCGGCGCGGTGGAGGGCCAGCAGGAACCAGGGCCGCTCCTCGGGGTCGTCGGGCTTGAGCACGCTGCGCCATCTCCCGCCACTGCTGCACGGCCGGTCAGGTCGTCGCGGCGGTTGGAGGCCTCGGTCGCCACGGCATGGGTAGATGGCGAACTGGCGTTCCGCGTTGGTGTTGGGCTCGCTCAGGCGCGTCTTGATCGGCGCGGCGAGGATGCTGGCGCGGCCCTCGGCCTCGTCCAGCAGGATCTTGTCGCGCCATTTCGCGGTCTGCTCGTGATAGGGATTGTTGGGGAACCGCCGGTCGAGCGGCTCGAGGTACTCGTCGCGGGCCGTCAGCCAGTCGCTGCGATGGGTCGAGGCCATCAGGGCCTCGGCCTTGTGGTAGAGGGTCTCCTGGCTGGGGGGCCAGACGAGATAGACGATCAAGCCGCCGACGGCCACGAGGGCCAGGAGCAGCCCGGCGATCTCGATGACCCCGCGGGAGAGCCGGGGCGATTCGGATTCGGCCGTCGTCTGTCGGGATCGGGTGGCGAACATCGTGGACGCCAGCGTGGCGAACATGCCGCCCTTGCGGGGCTTCTTCTTCGGGCGATCCGTCAGGCTGGAATCCGGCCGGATCACGCCGGCCGGGCTCGAGCCGGGCGCGGGCCAGACCATGCCGATGGCGGCCCCGCGCTCCGCCTTGCCGCGCAGCTCGGTCAGGATCACCTCGACGGCCGCCGCGTCCCAGGGGCGATCGGTGGGCTGCTTGGCCATCAGGCCCACGACCAGGTCGTCCAGCGCCCGGGGGATCTCCTGGATCTTCTCGCTGGGCCGCGGCGGCGCCTCGTTCATGTGGCAGTGCATCAGCACGACGGCCGTGTTCCCCTCGAAGGGCGGCTTGCCGGTCAGCATCTGGTAGAGGACGGCCCCCAGCGCGTAGAGGTCCGTCTTGTGGCTGACCGCCGGTGCACCGCGGATCTGCTCGGGGGCCATGTAGGCCGCCGTGCCCAGCGTCCGGCCGGTGGCCGTCAGCGGCCGTCTTGTCCAGGTCCTTGGCGATCCCGAAGTCGGTGAGCTTGACCTTGCCCGTCTTCCGTGACCATCAGGTTCGACGGCTTCAAGTCGCGATGGACCACCCCACGCTCGTGCGCGTACTGGAGCGCCTGGCAAATCTGGATCCCCAGGTCGACCACCTCACGCCAGGGCATGGCTCCGCGCTCTTCGAGGATCGAGTCCAGGGTCGCACCCTGGATGAACTCCATCGCGATATACAGCGTGCCCCGGAACTTGCCATAGCCCAGGTTCCGGACAATGCCGGGATGGCGGAACTGATCGAGGATCTCGAACTCGCGCTTGAACCGCTCCTGGACCTTGCTGCCCTGGGAGAGCTCGCCATGGACGACCTTGACGGCGACAACGCGTCCGCGCTTCTCGTCGGTCCCTCGATAGACCACACCCATGGCGCCGGAGCCCAGGATCGTCTCGATCCGGTACGAGCCGAGCTTCTCGCCGATCAACGATGGAATCTGGCTCATAGTCCCGGTTACCGCGTAATGATTCCGCCCGCGAGTCGCCGGCCACGCCGCGGCCGGACCAGCACCAACCCGACCCGATCGCGACCGCCCCGATCAGGATCGGGGCATCGCACACGACAGGCCGCCGGCCGCGGGCAGGTAGCCGTGCTGGACGTAGTCCATCACCATGCGGTCGGCGTTGAAACGCCAGGCCAGGGTTCGGAAGGCGTTCTTCTGACGGGCGATCCACTCGCGGGGCAATCCTGAAGCATCCCGCTTGTAGTACAGCGGGATCACCTGCTGGGTCAATGTCTCGATGAGGGATTTGTGGTCCCGCTCATCCTGGACGGACGGGATCGCATGGGTCTGGCCGATCCCGATGGCGAAACCATTAGTGCCATCATACGCCTCGGCCCACCATCCGTCGAGGATCGAGAAGTTCAGAGCGCCGTTGAGCGCGGCCTTCTGGCCGGACGTGCCGCTGGCCTCCTGGGGCCGTCGCGGGTTGTTCAGCCAGACGTCCACGCCCTGAACGAGCTGCCGCGCCACGTCGATGTCGTAGTCCTCGACGAAGACGATCCGGGACGGCGAACTGATCCTGGCTGGTGAGCCGGGCGATGTTCTGGATCAGCTCCTTGCCCATGCGGTCCTCGGGGTGGGCCTTGCCGCCGAAGATGAACTGGATCGGCCGGTCGGCGGAGCTGACCATCTCGATCAGGCGTTCCACGTCCTGGAGGACCAGCCCGGCGCGCTTGTAGGTGGCGAAGCGGCGGGCGAAGCCGATGGTCAGGGCGTTGAGGTCCAGGGCCTCCATCGATCGCTCGATGGTCGCATCGGGCGCACCGCGGCGCCGGGCCTGGATCGCCAGCCGGTTGCGGACGAAGTTGATCAGCCGGGCCTTGAGCACCTGCTGGGTCTCCCACAGCTCGGCGTCCTCGATCGTCTCGATGCCCTCCCAGGTCTCGGGCAGCCGCTGATTCCGGACCCAGTCGGTTCCCAGGTGCCGGTCGAGCAGGAGGTGCGTCTGGGGGGCGACCCAGCTCGAGACGTGGACCCCGTTGGTGATGTGGCCGATCGGCACGTTCTCCTCGGGCGTGTTGACATACAGCGGCTGCCACATCCGCCGGGAGACGACGCCATGCAGGGCGCTGACGCCGTTGGCGTACCGCGACAGCTTCAGCGCCAGCACGGTCATGCAGAACGGCTCGTTGGGATCGGCCGGGTAGACCCGCCCCAGCCCCATGAAGTCCTCGTAGGAGAGGTGCAAGGATCTCGCGGATCTTCCCCAGGTGCTCCTCGACCATCGGACGCGGGGAACCGGTCGTGGCCGGCGGCCACCGGCGTGTGGGTCGTGAAGACGGTCATCGCCGAGACGTCGCGCACGACCTCGCCGAAGGGCAGCCCGCTGGCCTTGACCACCGAGCTGATCATCTCCAGCAGCGCGAAGGCGCTGTGCCCCTCGTTGAGATGCAGGACCGAGGGTTGGATCCCCATCGCGTGCAAGGCCCGCACCCCGCCGACGCCCAGGAGCAGCTCCTGGCGGATCCGGGTCCGTGCGTCGCCCCCGTAGAGCCGCGCCGTCAGCGACCGGTCCGATTCGCTGTTCTCCGGCACGTTCGCGTCCAGGAGCAGCAGCGTGGTCCGCCCGACGCCCACCCGCCAGACCCGCGCGTGCAGCACGCCGGTGGCCGTCTCGATCGCGACCAGCAGCGGCTGGCCGTCCGGGCCCGCCATGCTCTCGATCGGGAGCAGCTCGGTATCGGCGTTGAGGTAATGTTCTTGCTGCCAGCCGTTGGCGTCGAGCGTCTGGCGGAAGTAGCCCTGGGCGTACAGCAGGCCGATGGCGACCAGGGGGATCCCCAGGTCGCTGGCGCTCTTGAGATGATCGCCGGCCAGCACGCCCAGGCCGCCCGAATAGATCGGCAGGCTCTCGTGCAGCCCGAACTCGGCGGAGAAGTAGGCGACCGGCCGGGCCCTCAGGATCGAGGCGTGAACCGCTCCCCAACTGTCGGTGTCCTTCAGGTACTCGGTCAGCCGGCGGAATGCGTAGTCGATCCGCGAGTCGAGGGCCATCTCCGCGGCCCGCCGCTCCAGTTGCTCGGCCGGCAGTCGCTTGAGGAACTCGACGGGATTGTGGTCGACCTTGCGCCACAGAGCCGGGTCCAGCTCTCGAAACAGCGCGATGACGTTGGGCTGCCACGTCCACCACAGGTTCCGCGCCAGCTCACGAAGCTTGTCGATCAACTGCGTCCGACCGACCATAGTCACACTCCCGGCGTGCGTCGATTCGCGGGGCCCGGGCCCCGTCCGAATCGGAAGCCCCCCTCGCCCGCAACCCCGGGTTGATCGCCCGGCAATCGTCCGCTCTGAAGGTAGCTTAGTATCTCCGATGACCGTCGGTACGCCAAGAGCGTCGGCCGGCCGGTTCGCGGGGGCCGTTCCGGATCCCGTCCGGGTTCGCCCGGCCCTGGTTCGGTTTGGCCTCGGATTTGCGCATCTCTCCTGGGCACTGAGGGATCCCGCACTCCAAGTGATCCTTGGCTGGGTCCGGGTCTTGAGGACGATGGAGATCACCACGATGCTAACCAATGAATCAACGACAGAAGCTCCCGCGCAGCCCGATCTGGGCGGGGACGGCCCCGTGATCGTCTCGCCCGGTGCACCCAAGGCTTTCATCCAGTCGGAGACGACCCAGAATGGCGAGGCCCGGACTCCCGAGGCGGCCAGTCCCGGAATTGAGGGCGAGGAGACAATCTGGGAAGGCCACTATTCCTCCAAGAATTTCATCGGCCGGATGATCTTCGCCGGATTGCTCACCCTGGCCTGGCTCTACCTGGCCTTCAGGAGCTGGGGCGCACGGCCAGCAGGCTGGTGGTTCTGGCCACTCGGATTCGGCATCGGCGTGCGGGCTGTACTGGCTGAACCTCGGCTTCCGCTATTTTCGGGCCTATCGCGGCCATCACTATCGACTTACGACGCGGCGACTGTTCGTCACCACCGGCTTCTTCCATCGCCGCGTGGACCAGATCGAGCTGATTCGCATCAAAGATGTCTACATCCAGCAGAGCATGATCGGGGACTGGCTGGGCATCGGCAATGTGGTCCTGATCTCTTCCGAACACACGCTGCCGAAAGCCTACCTCCTGGGAATCGAGGATCCCCGGCGACTCATGGACCTGATCTGGCACCACATGCGGCTGGAGCAAGCTCAGAAGACGGAGGGGGTGCCGGTCCGTGTGACTTCTGTGGCGGGCGGGTGGCGGGTAAGATCCAGATCTGGGTCTCGCCCGCCACGCGCGCACCCGTCACCTCAATACGTTGGCAGGCTCGGGTCGACCTCCTGGGCCCAGGCCAGGATGCCTCCCTTGAGGTTCTTGAGCTGGGAAAAGCCGGCGGACTGGAGCAACGCGATCGCCTTGGCACTGCGGACGCCGCTCTTGCAATGGACGACCATGGGAATGCCCTGATCCAGCTCGCTGAGGCGGCCGGGCAACTCGGGCAACGGGATCACGGTTGAGCCGGCGATCCGGCAGATGGCGATCTCCTCGGGGTTGCGAACGTCCAGGATCAGGGTTCGGTCCCCGCGATCCAGGAGGGCCTTGAGCTCGATCGGTGTGATCTCGTCGCCGGATGCGCCGTGGCCGGGCGCGGTTTCGGCGCCGCGGACGCCGCAGAACTCCTGGTAATCGATGAGCTCGCGGATGGTCGGGTTGGGACCGCAGATGGGGCATCGGGGGTTCTTGCGGACCTTCATCTCGCGGAAGGTCATTTCCAACGCGTCATAGAGCAGGAGCCGGCCGACCAGCGGCTTTCCTGCGCCCAGGATCAGCTTGACGGTCTCGGTCGCCTGGATGACCCCGATCAAGCCCGGCAGGATGCCCAGCACGCCCCCCTCGGCGCAGTTCGGCACCAGGTCCGGGGGCGGCGGCTCCGGGTAGAGGCATCGGTAGCACGGGCCATGCGGCGGGTGAAAGACCGTCGCCTGGCCGTCGAAGCGAAAGATCGAGCCGTAGACGTTCGGCTTGCCCAGCAGGACGCAGGCGTCGTTGACCAGGTATCGGGTGGGGAAGTTGTCCGTCCCATCCACGATCACGTCGTAGTCGGCGAAGAGCTCCAGGGCATTGGAGCTGTCAACCGCGTGCTCGTGGCGGCGGACGATCAAATCCGGGTTGATCGCCCGGAGCTTTTCCTCGGCGCTATCGATCTTGGGCCGGCCCACGTCGCTGGTGAAGTGGATCACCTGGCGCTGGAGGTTCGAGACGTTCACGACGTCGAAATCGGCCAGGCCGAGCGTGCCGACGCCCGCCGCGGCCAGGTATAACGACAGCGGCGCGCCCAGCCCGCCGGTGCCGATGCACAGCACCTTCGCGGCTTTCAGCCGCTTCTGACCCGCCATGGCCACCTCGGGCATGATGAGGTGCCGCGCATAGCGCTGGATTTCCGCCGGGGTCAAGGTAACCGACGACGCACGGTCGCCGATCGGGTCGGGGGTGATCATAAGCTTGACTTGTCCCAGGTTCTTGTGGAACGGAATTCATTCCGTTTCTTCATAGGCTTCTTCTTTCCAAATAGTGGCACAGATTACCACGATATGGCAATCATGGCGCTCGAGAATCTGGTCCAGTCTTGATGGGAATCGTACAACTGGTAGAGAGCCAGGAGCTGACCGACGCGAAACCGACCCAGTCCGGACCAGATTGCATCCATCCTTCGTGTTCCAAATCGACCTTGACGCCAGCCTGAACATCGACCAAGCCTGAAGCAAGTCCGGCATCGGACCCCACCGACTATCGTTGGAAGGCCCTCCAGGAGGACCCCATACCGAGTGGAGAAGTTCGACATCACGCCGTCTTTCGCGATGAAGAGGCGGCGTTGGCTCGACGCATCGAGGGACTGGCCGGGCGCACTCACGGGTTCGCCAACCGCCGGATCTGGGCCCTGCTGGATCGAGAGCGAACCGCAGGCCAGGGTGTTGGGGGCGCCGGAGGAAGGGAAGTATCAATACCGAACGCCCGCACAGTTCCCTGGGATACCAGACACCGGCCGAATTCGCGGCGACTTGTAAGAGGTATCTGCTTTAGGAGTTACGCAGTAGTGGTCGGGTGTCCATATTTCGCCGTTTGGCTCGGATGCCCATGATAGGCCGTATGTACAACCCCAAGCCCAAATGTCGCGACCGCGACTACATCGACTTCCTCATCGCCACCCCCAAGGCCTGCGCCACCGAGGCCGCCAAGGTGCAACCGGAGCAACCTCGACCGCCAGCCCATGACGCCTTCACCCGGCTGTTGCACCGGCTCCAACCCGATGCCGAAACGCTCTGGCAGGAGGCGCGGATGCAGGTCACTTGACCGAGCGGTGTCCTCGTCGCCGACGACTCCACCCTGGACAAACCCTACGCCAAGGCTATCGCCTTGGTCGGACGCCACTGGTCGGGCAAGCACCATGCCGTCGTCCAGGGGATCAACCTCGTGTCGCTGCTGTGGACCGACGGCGACCGCCACATCCCTTGCGACTACCGCATCTACCACGACGCCAAGCAGGCCACCAAGAACGACCATTTCCGCGCCATGCTCCTGACGGCCGAGGCCCGGGGTTTCCAACCGCGTTGCGTGATCTTCGACGGCTGGTATAGCAGCCTGGATAACCTCAAGCTGTTGCGGCAGTTGGGTTGGACGTGGCTGACACGCTTGAAGTCCAATCGGCTGGTCAACCGCGACCGTCAGGGAAAACGACCGTGTGCCGAACCGAGATCGCCGCCGCGGGTACGGAAGTGTGGTTGCCCGGCTACGGGCTGGTCAAGGTATTCAAGATCGTCGCCCCAGACGGCGACATTGCCTACTGGGCGACCAGCGACCTGGCCATGACGGACCTGACGCGGCAGCAGTACGCGGAGTACAGTTGGACCATCGAGAACTACCATCGGGGCATCAAGCAATGCACCGAGGTCGAGCGTTGCCAGACGCGTTCGGCACGGGCGCAGCAGAACCACATTGGGCTGGCGATCCGTGCGTTTCTGCGTCTGGAGGTCCATTGCTTCACCACCGGGGTCAGTTGGTTTGAGGCAAAGCTCGAATCATCCGCGGCGCCGTGCGGGCTTACATCGCCGACCCTCTGTACAATTTACCATGACCGCGTAACTCCT
>CAWJGW010000076.1:0-59055 GCA_963842405.1 uncultured Isosphaeraceae bacterium
CCTGGCTACGTGCTGTCGCCCCCATTCGGGGGCTTTTGGAACAGACTCTCAGTGAAGCTCGATGGTGCCGAATGCCGCTGCGATCGGCGAATTCCCGCACCTCTCGCGTGGTGGCGCCATTAAGGCCGGTTAACGATTTCACGGCTTCTCGATCGCCTTGATCCGCTGCTTGGCCGTTTTCGCGGCTGGCGTATCGGGATAGTCCTTGACGATCCGCTTGTAATAGCCCAGCGCGACGCTACTCTTGCCCGATTTCTCGAGGTTCTTCCCGATCTGAAGCAAACTGGCGGCGCGGGTCGATGGCTGAGATGGGGCCGGTTTCGCTGCGGTTTTCCCGGTGGTTGACTTACTGGTGCCCGAGGACGTCGCCTCATCACCGTCCGAATCGGGAGCAGGATCGGCCTTCGCGGCCTTGGTGCTGGCCCCGGTTGCCGGGCGCTTTCCCTTCATCGCCGGCACGTCGTCAACGTCTGCCGCAAAGGCGTCCTCAGACCGGCTGACACGCGCGGGGGTCGACCCGGACTTCGACCTGGCGGCTTCGGCCTGGGCCATCAGGCTGGCCTTCTTGATGTACTTCTCGGGGTTCTCGTTGAACTCGTCGCGGCAGCCGGTGCAACAAATCTGGAACGTCTCGGCCCTGGTAGGTCAGGGTCATGGTCGCCGCCCCGCCAGTCACGATGCACTTGGGGCGTTCACTGGTCGACGCGCCCGCGGCCAGGGATTCTCCTTCCTTGGCCAGACCGACCTCAGTGCTACGACTGAACCGAACGTCGCCGGGATCTTTTCGGTCCACCGCCATGGTGTATCGGATGAAGTTGGCGTTCGGCCAGATCGACAGGCGGATCGTGCCTGCGGCGCTGGCCGCTACTCGAGTCGTGCCCGACCTGCTCGAGGACTAAAGTCTTGCCGGAGGCGTCGAGCGCGCCCGCGAACGCGATCGGACCGCCGCCCGGCTTCGGTTCGGTTCCCTCGAGTCGATAGCGTCCCTGCGCGGCGTCGAAAGTCAGCTTCCCGCCGGCCAGGATCTTTCCCCCCTCGATCGAGAGGGAGAGGCCCGGTTGGCTTCCCCTTGGTGAAGATCCAGGCCCAGGAATGCGACTCGGACCAGCCGCGGAAACTCTGTCGGGAGTCCTTGGGGGTGGCGGCCCTTTCCATTTGCCCACGAGGTATTCGAAAGGCGAGAAGGCCGCGGGGATCTCGCGGCCTTTCGAATCGTCTCCCCGAACGGGCACGGAAAGTCCAGGGCCTCCAATCGCCACAATCGCCAGCACGGCCGAAAAGGACACGATCCGGCCCGTCGCGTTCATGATCGAGTTCCTCGTTTAGCGGGAAGCAGGTTTCGTTTGGTTGGGGCCGGCGTTACCGCCGGCGGTCAGCTTGCGCAACGCCTGGATCGCGTTCTGGGTCGCCCGGATCGACGCCGGGCGCAGCTCGGAACCGTCGATCGGCGGCGAGCCCACCGGCACGTCCAGGTCGACATAGCCGATCATCATCTCCTCGAACGTCTGCTCGCCCCAGCGGACCAGTTTCTTCGGGTCGGGGTTGTAGGGGTTGTTCGACGAGTTGTCGAAGTGGGCCAGACAGTCGATACGTGTCCCCTTCGGAAGAAGGATCGGCTCCTCGAGCACGTAATAGGTCTGCCAGCCGAAGTCGTAGGCAGGCACGGAGAGGACCACCTGTGGTGCCTCACCCGGCTTCGTGATGGTGTACTGGAAGTCCTTGCCCCGGAGATGCATGTGAGGCATGAAACTCACCAGCCTCATGTCCTGCGGCACGACGATCTCGGAGGACACGGCCACGTCGTCGCGCTCGGCCGGGAGCATCAGGTCGGGGTTGGCGATCCCGATGGTGTATGCCTGCCGGGTCGGCTTGGTCTTGGCGAAGATGAACCCGACCTTGGAGCGGTCGGTACGCACGCGGCCGTTCGGCGTATAGTGAACCTGGAGGATCAGTTCGGCTCCGGCGGGGATCTTCTTGGCCGTCCCCTCGGGGAGGACGGTGCCCAGATCACCCGGCGCATAACCGCAGAAATGCTGTCCGGGCCCGCGCCCTCGCCCCGGCCCTCCTCGGCTGCGATCCATGAGGTAGACGACGATATGATGGACGACCGACGGATCGCCCGGTACCGCCTCGGCCGCCTGAACCCAGCGATCCTCCTTGAAGTTCGTCGGGATGCGGAAGTAGACGTAGGACACAACACCTTGAGCCGGCACGTAATACGTCTCGGGCAGCTCGAAGACGACGTCCGGCTGGCCGATCGACCAGCCTTGAGGAAACGTCCGGGGCGCGGGTAGGTCCTTCAGGTCCCCCAGCGGGGTGCCCTGGTCGACCCAGGCCAGGAGGGTTGCCCGCTCCTTGGCGGTCAGGCTGCGGTCATTGCTGAAGTGCCCATAGCGGGGGTCGGCATGCCAGGGGGGCATGCGCCGCTCATCAACCACTTCGCGGATCATCGCCGAATGCTTGCGCGCATCGTCGTAAGTCAGGAGCGAGAACGGCCCGACCTGGTTGGGCCGGTGGCACGACTGGCACTTCTCCTGGATGATTCGGCAGACATCGGCGGCATAGGTGACGGCCCCGACCTTGACCGGATGCTCGTGATCGCGGGTCTCCAACGCGGCATTGAGCGCAGGTGACGGGTGCCCGAACCCGCGGCGCCTTCGTAGGCTTCGACCGGCTTGGGATCGACTCGGTCCAGCAGGCAGCCGAAGACGCGAGTCGCCGGCACCTTGATCGGCCGATTGGCCAGAAGGGCATCCAGGGCGTCGCGCAGATACATCTGCTCCGGGTGGTCCTTGCTCTTGCCCTGGAGGTACTGGTCGTCGATCGCGCCCCGGTAGCGGATGCGGCCGAATCCGTCGAGCACGAGGGTCTCGCAGGTCCGCTCGACCAGGATCGAATCGCTGACTTTGTTCTGTTGATCCTTCAGGACAGGGAAGTCGATCCCCGTCTCGCGGACGTATTTGGCGAGGTCTTGCTCGGTTTCATGGGCATTGGAGTTGATGCCGAGAAAGACGACTCCCTTGTTGTGGTAATCGCGATTCAGCTCGATCAGCCGGGGGACGTAGAGATTGCCGATGGGACAGTCCGTTCCGAGGAAGACCAGCACGATCGCCTTCTTGCCCACGAAGCTGTAGAGCGAGACCGATCGATCCGAGGCGACGTTCTTGAGAGTGAAATTCGAGACCCTCTGATTGAGCCCCCGATCGAGCGGTAACTCGGACCGCGAGTCGGTCGGACCGGCCTTGTGCCGCGCGATCCGTCGGAAGGAGAGCGATGGCTACCCACAAACGGCCAGCAGGGCCGCTATCAAACGGTTGAGTCACTCTAGGACTGAACATGCCAACTCCTTGAGAATGGACCGCGTTCGGCCTCGTCGGATGCGTCGTTTCCACAACATCGTTGACACACCAAGTCCGTTCGAGGCGGAAGAGCGTCTCACATGGGTAGGACCCTGAAGAACAGCATCGTGTTTCATCGATGATATCTAATCGCCTCGGCCGATCGCGCTGGCAAGTCAGGACCAACCATGGATGACGACTCGACAGCAAGAAGAGGATGGCCGGCGGCATGCCCGCACTCCAAGAATCGAAGCAGGCGGAGCTCATGACCAATGACCAATGACCGCGACATCAGTCTGGCGAAAGGGGATTGGTCGGGATAAGCTGGAATCGAAGTGATCGGGACGCCCTGATCGGCGGACGCCCCGATCGATATCGATAGACGTACAATACGAGGCGGGGTTCACCATGCGTTTGACGCCTGTGATCCTGCCCGACCTGGGTACCGGTCCGGACATACCGATTGTCGTGAGTTACTGGTTTGCGGCCCGGGGGGAGCGCGTCTGGGAAGGGGAACGGCTGGTGGAAGTCCTGGCCGGCCCCGCGACCTTCGACGTCCCCTCGCCGGTCACCGGACTCTTGGCCGAGATCCATGGTCGGGAAGACGATCGCGTCGAGGCGGGGTATGTCCTCGGTCTGGTCGCGGCGACTGGAGGAGAACGCGTCCGGATCGGAGGACGACCCCGGGCGCAGGCGGTGGAGATCCTCAGCCCCGTCGCCCCCTCACATGATCACGTTTCACGAGCGATCCGCCGGCGTGATTCCTTACCGCCGGGGAGACGATCAGGGGCCGGTATACCTGGTCCTCCATTCCGCCACGGTTCGCAACCCCCGCGCCAAGTGGGAATTCCCCAAGGGAGGGGTCGAGCCTGGGGAGACGATCCAGGAGGCTGCTGGCGGCGAATTCCAGGAGGAGACCGCCCTGGTTGACTGGGCCTTCCAGGACGGGTTCGAGCGGAACCTCTCGTACACCTACATCCGGCGCGGACGCAAGATCGTCAAGACCGTGACCTACTACCTCGTCGAGGTCCGGAACGCCAAGCCGCTGGCCTGCTCCCCCGAGCACATGGAAGACCCGTCCGGCCGTTGGTATCGCTGGGGCACCTTCGAGCAGATCAGCACCCTGCTGTATCACAGCAAGATCCGCCAGGTCTTCGCGGAAGCAGACGCCTTCTTGCGGAAGTAAATCACCGCTCGCCGAAGCCGGATCGCCCTGGCTGGTGCTCGCGAATTCTCTCAACGCGCCTGTCTCCGAAGAGCCTCGCCGCACGTTCTTGAGTTCAGACGTCGGACACGAATTCGTTCGATTGGTGACGATGGCCGATCGCGGCTGAGGTTTCGTCCGGCCTGCATCACGCACACGGGCTCGACGACACCGAACCGTCCTGTCATTCTGAAAGTGTCCGTTCCCAGACAATCAGCACTTACCAAGAGGAGCCCCTTTTATGCAGTCTCCGATCCTGCTCCCCGGCCGCCGCATCTTCCTGGGTGCCCTCGGCGCGGCCTTCTTCACCACCCGCGGACTGTTCGCGGAGCAGCTCATTCGCACGCCGTCCCTGACCGAAGGCCCGTTTTACCCGGACAAGCTTCCGCTGGATACGGACAACGACCTGATCATCGTCAACGACAAGATTACGCCCGGCCATCGGCGAGATCACGCATCTTTCCGGCCGGGTGCTGGGCCCGACCGGCAGCCCGGTGCGTAGTGCGACGGTCGAAATCTGGCAGTGCGATGCCCACGAGGTGTACCTTCACACGGGCGACAGCGGCACGACGAGAAACCAGCAGGACAAGAACTTCCAGGGATTCGGCCGATTCACGACCGGTTCGACCGGTGAGTATTACTTCCGCACGATCAAGCCGGTCCCGTACCCGGGGCGGCCCGCCCCCCACATCCACGTCAAGGTGAAGCGCGGAGGCCGCGAGTTGCTCACGACCCAGATCTTCGTCAGCGGCCACCCGGGCAATCAAAACGATGGTATTTACTTCTCGGCCGGCGACCTGGTCAACCTGGAGCTGGTCCAGGCCGATTTCAAGCCGTTGCCGGGATCGAAAACCGGCGAGCTGACGGCCCACTTCGATATCGTTCTCGGCCGCACCCCGGATGAACAGTTGCTGCAACGGGGCCGGGCCGCGAGCCGTTAACCGCACGACCAACTTCACTGTCACGAAACCCCAACCGATTCGAGGAGACCGATGCGAACCTTCCTGTTTTCGATCTTGAGCTGCGTGGCCCTTCTGGCCGCGGCATCGTCCCTGGTGGCGCAGCCGCCGGCCCAGGCCGAGGGAACGCCACGCAGGCCGCGGGCGCCGACGACCTGGTGGCCCGGTTGATGGCATTCGACGCGAACAAGGACGACAAGCTGACCAAGTCTGAAGTCACCGATGAGCGGCTGCACCGTCTGTTCGACCGCGCGGACACGAACAAGGACGGGACGGTCACACGTGGAGAGCTGAACGCTCTGCAGGTCCGAGAGCGCGCGAACGCCCGTGGCCGATCGTCGGGGTTCGGCGGCCCTGGCGGCGGGCCGGGTGGGTTCGGCGGGCCCGGCGGTGGAGGACGGGGCGGCTTCGGAGGCCCCGGTGGTGGGCCGCCTCAGCCGGGTCAGATCCTACCCCCGATGCTCCGCCAGCGGCTGGGATTGACCGCCGATCAGCAAAAGCAGGTGGACGCCCTCCAGAAGGAGGTGGACGCGAAGCTGGACAAGATCCTCACCTCCGAGCAGAAGCAGCAGCTCAAGCAGATGCGCGAGCGGGGCCCAGGCGGGTTCGGGCCTGGCGGCCCGCCGCCCGGCGGGGGCGGCCCTGGCGGATTCGGCCCGCCTCCCGATGGTGACGGCCCGCCTCCCGGCGGGGGCCGTAGACCGCGCGGCGAAGCCCCGCCGCCACCCGATCAAACACCGTAAGGTCCGCCGGACATCGCCCACTTTTCGTAGAACGGAATTCATTCCGTTTCTTCGATCGGCTAGAGTAAGAAAGAAACGGAATGAATTCCGTTCTACGAGATTCTCTTCTTCGACCAAGAATTGTATAGACTGGATCTTACCGACTGCGAGTTGTTCAGCCGGATGGGCGCATCCTGCTTTGCGCTAGGGACCGGATTCAAAGAGAGGCCGCGATCATGTCCACGGAGGCGCAGACGAAAGAGCCTCGCCCTCATTCTCATCCGGGATTCTTCCTGGTCCTGGATGGGCCTGACGGGGGTGGGAAGACGACACAGGCTGTCCGGCTGGCGGATTGGCTCCGCGACCAGGGGTTGGACGTCGTCACCTGTCGCGACCCGGGCGGCACGGCTCTCGGCGAACGGCTCCGTGGCATCTTGCTCGACCGCGACACGGTCGCGATCGCGCTCCGATCCGAGATGTTGCTGTACATGGCGAGTCGATCGCAGATGGTCGAAGAGATCATCCGGCCGGCCCTCGAGGCGGGCCGGGTCGTGGTCTGCGACCGATATCTCCTGGCGAACCTCATTTACCAAGGGTATGCGGGGGGATTGCCGGTCGAGCAGATCACGGTGGTCGGCGACGTGGCGACCGGACGCCTCCGCCCCGACTGACACTGATCCTCGACGTGGACCTGGACGTCGCCCGGGCCCGGGTGGGAGCCGCACGGGACCGGATCGAGGATCGGCCGGGGGATTATCAAGCGCAGCGTCATCCAGGGCTATCGTGAGGCCGCGATCGGAACGGGGCGACGCTCGGCACTGTCGTTGTGTTATCGCGCGCCGATCGTCCTGATCGACGCCTCGGCGGATCGGGAAGTCGTCTTCGAGCGAATCAAGAGCGAGGTGGGCCGTGTCCTGGCACTCGATCCGCGGCCATGACCGAGTCGTGGCGGAACTGCGTCGGAGTCTCCAGCAGGGACGATTCCCGCACGCGCTGCTGTTCGTCGGCCCGGAGGGGATCGGCAAACGGACCTTCGCGAAGAAGCTGGCCAAGGGCCTGCTCTGCGAAACCCGACCCGCCACGGACCTCGACCCGTGCGAGGAATGCCCCGGCTGCCTCCAGGTCGAGGCCGGGACGCACCCCGATTTCATCGAGGTCGCACGCCCCGAGGACAAGCACGAGCTACCGATCCGCGTGATCCGAGACCTGTGCGACCAGTTCGGACTCAAGCCGGCCCGCGGCATGCGCAAAGTCGCGATCCTCGACGACGCCGACGACCTGAATGACGAGGCGGCCAATGCGTTCTTGAAGACGCTGGAGGAGCCGCCGCCGGGGGCTGTGCTGATCCTGATCGGCACGTCGGCCGAGGTCCAGCTCCAGACGATCGTCTCGCGTTGTCAGGTCGTGCGGTTCGACCCGCTGTCCGAACGCGATATCGCCGAATTGCTCCTGGAACAGGGTGTGGCCGAGGATGCCGACGGCGCCGCGAAGCTGGCCGCGCTCGGCGACGGTAGCATCCAGCGTGCCATCGGACTGGCCGACGCCGAGCTCGAGCGGTTCCGGCGCATCCTGATCGACGAGCTGGTCGCCGACCATGGCTTCGATCCCCCCGCCATGGCCCATCGCGTGCTCGACCACGTCAAGCAGTCGGGGAAGGAATCGGTCGATCAGCGCCGGCGGGCCAGCCTCCTGGTCGGCGAGCTGTCGCGGTTCTTCCGCGGCGTCCTCTGGCAGACCGCCGGCCTGGCCCCCCCCTGCCCCGACGCCGCCGATCGCCGCGCCGCCATGGCCCTGGCCGGCCGCCTCGAGCCCGAAGATGTCCTCGTCCTGGCCGACCGCTGCCTCGAAGCCGATTACCACATTCAGCGCCGACTCGCCCTGAACCTGATCCTCGAATCGTTCACGCACGACCTGGGCAAACTGATCAATGTCCGAGCTTGAGCGACGGACTCATTGGTCGGGAGCGGACCTGGCGATCTCCAGCGGGATATTGTGGAGGAACGCATAGGCGAGCCCGAATCGCAAGCCCGTGCCGCACGCGGTGATCGCCTCGGCTCCCAGGGCATCCATGACGGCCAGCAACGCGGCCAGGCCGAGCTGGTGGCCGAGCACATCCTTGATACCGTGGGACAAGCGCCGATGGTGAGGCGGCTCTCCCGGTCCGGTCATCCTCAGGAGCTCGTCTCGCAACTTCTGGAGATTGAGTACGCGATGCGGATCAGGCCATTGACCTCCTTCGACTTGTACCGATTGAGCGACTTCCCGTTCAGGATCCAGGCCGAGTCGGTCACCGTCGAGCCCAGCCCCGCCACCAGGAGCCTCGCCGCACTGGTCGGCTCTGCCCCTCCGGGGCTCCGAACGCGGCGAACTCATCGGCATGGCGGCGGATCTCGGCCTCGATGTATTGGTGAAGGCCCGCTCCGGGTCCGGCGAGTTCGCGCCGCGCATCCAGGCCTCTCGGAGCGAGAGGGTCCCGATCGCCCCCATCGAGACACTCGCCAGCGGGAGTGGCGGATTCGCCTGGAGGCCGCCGACGAGTTCCAGGCTGCCGCCGCCCAGGTCGATCACGACGAGCTGGCCGATCGACGGGCGCACGTTGCGAAGTCCCCAGCAAGCGGCCAGGAACGAGCCGACCGCTTCTTCCTCCGGCTTCAAGATCCAGAGGGACAACGGCTTGGGCAAGAGGTCCCGGAACTCCTCGACGTTGGTGGCGCGGCGGAAGACTTCCGTGCCGACGAGCTCGATCCGATCGGGGTCCCTGGACTGGGCCATCTGAGGTACCGTCGAACGTAGTCCAGGCTGAGCTGGATGTTCTCGGCGATTCATACGGCCGCCGTTCTGGTCCAGGCCTTCCCCGAGGTTGCCCAGCTCGCCTCGGCTCTCCAGGATTTCCATTCCTTGAGGAGGGTTACGACGCTTGGACCACCAGGAGACGTATCCCCTTGGTACCGACCTCGATAACGGCGATCCGCTCAAACTCACTCATACGGCGACTGCCTCCAACTCAGATCTCTGGGACTGGAAATCCGAAATCCGAAATCCGGAATCCGAAATGCCCTTTCCTCAGAGGACGTCCCGAGCTATCATCCCGCGCCATGTATCCAGAACAAGATCCATACCGGGAAACGAAGCGATCCGCACTCAACTGCGCGGGCCACGGCTCAGCCCGGCGCGGGCCACGTCGTGGAGCGACGGCCGGACCCGCCGCGACCTGTCGTGCGACACCCTGCCTCCCACGCTACCTCCCACCCGATCGTCCAGAGCGTGTCCTACGCCACGCGGCGAGTCGACGACGCAGTGTCGCCGCTGGATTGCGGAGAACTTGATGGTCGGCGCGACGCCGCAAAGCATCCTGGACACCATGAACGCGGGTGGATTCTCCCCGCAAGAGGCTGCCCATGAAATCAATCTCGCCCTGCAAAGCCCCTACTATCCTCGCCTCGGAGCGACTGACGAACCGGCTGCGAAAACGCGACTGGCTGCTCGCAAACTATCGGAAACTCAACCGCCTGCACCCGAGATCGTCCGAAGTCGAACGACGCCACAAGATTTCACGCGACGAGTTCCTCCTCGAGTATTACAGTACCAATCGGCCGGTCATCATCACAGGCATGATGGACGACTGGCCGGCCATGCGCAAGTGGAACCTGGATTACTTCTCGGAACGGTTCGGCGATCGCGAAGTCGAGGTGCAGACCGGCCGGAACTCGAGCCCCAACTACGAGATCCAGTCGGACCGATTCGCGAGTCGCATGCGATTCGGAGATTACGTCGAGCGCAGTGCGCACCGCCGGTGAAACCAACGACTTCTACCTGACGGCCAACAACAGCTCCCACAACCGGACAGCCCTGTCCGAGTTGTGGGAGGACATCGTCCAGATCCCCGAGTATCTGCGAGCGGACGAGCCGGGCGGCTTCTTCTGGATGGGGCCCGCCGGCACCCTCACGCCGTTTCATCACGACCTCACGAACAACTTCATGGCGCAGGTGATCGGCCGCAAACACGTCAAGATCGCGCCGTCGTGGGACCTTCCCCTGATGAATAATCTCCATCATTGCTTCTCGCAAGTCGATGGACGCGACCTGCCCGCCGCGCCCGAATCCCGCCCTGTCGCAGCCTCAAATCCTGGACTGCATCCTCCATCCGGGCGAGGTCCTGTTCCTGCCGATCGGCTGCCTGCACTTCGTCCAGGGCCTCGATATCACCGTGACCGTATCATTCACGAACTTTGTCTTCGACAACGACTTCCACAGCTACTACACGAATTACGGGCCGGTCTAATTCTCAGCGAAGGAGATTTCGTGTTGCCAGGGGTTCCTGGCGGCCTGAAGGCGCGGAGCAAAGCCCGGGGTGCAACCCGGAACTGACCCCCATCCTCCCGCGGCCTGAAGGGCCGAGGTGGCATCCGCTCCTGCACCCCTAGGGTGCACCGGAGACGGCCGGCCATTCCGGTCCCGGGGTTCACCCGGGCTGGGCTCCTGCGGCCCTTCAGGCCGCCGTGGCTTCCCGTGAACACGGAATTCCTTCCGCTGTAGCTAAGGGGCGATTCAGAGAGCTCCGGAGGGGGCTCAAACAGCCTTCTCGATAGCCGATCAATCAACACGATCCACAGCCCGACTGCCACAATCCTTCGCGACACCCGCCGTAGCGGGCGAAGTTTCCCGCCGTTTGCCCCACCAACCACTCGCAAATCGCATACAATGGAAGAGTGGGGTTGGACGCTTCCGGCCGTCCCCTCGTATCAAATGAGGGTGGCTGATGCTGTCGACGCTCTTCGCCTACGGTACTCTGATGCCTCGCGATCCGGAGTCGGCAGCCCGGGACGGCTGGGAGCCCGACGCGGTGCGCGGGTTCCTCTACGACCTGGACCGTTTCCGGCGCTGGTCGGCCTGGACGATCCCGAGGCCGGATGGGTCGAGGGTTACGTCCGTTGCGGGATCTCGCCACGAGTTGATCCGCCGGCTGGACGCCTATGAGGAGACGGACCAGCGGTCTCTACCGACGCGTCAGGACAATCACACGAAACAATCGCCTGGTTTGGGTTTACGTCTATGGCCGGCCGCTGCCGCGCGATGCCCGCGGACCGCTGAACCGCTGGGATGGTTCGGTGCGGGTCCGGCTATCCTCACTCCTCGCTTCCCGTCAAGGAGACTCATGATGTCGAGCACTTCCGCCCCAGTGGTCACCCGGGATGGCGACGCAGCGGCGACCCGGGACGGATTCGCCGGCCGCGCCGGCCGTGGCGACCGTCGGCCAGTACCTCATCGACCGGCTCGGTGCCCTGGGTGTGGAGCATGTCTTCGGCATCCCCGGCGATTACGTGCTGGGGCTCTACAAGCTGATCGAGGAGAGCCCGATCAAACTGGTCGGGACGACGCGGGAAGACAACGCGGGATTCGCGGCCGATGCCTACGCCCGGATTCACGGGCTCGGCTGCATCTGCGTGACGTATTGCGTCGGGGGTCTGAGCACGTGCAACAGCATCGCCGGGGCCTACGCGGAAAAGTCGCCGGTCATCGTGCTCGGCGGCTCGCCCGGGCTGTCGGAGCGGGCGCACAACCCGCTTGTTGCACCACAAGGTCAAGGGCTTCGAGACCCAGTTCGAGGTCTTCGAGAAGATCACCGTGGCCTCGGCGGTCCTGGACAAGCCCGAGACGGCGCTGGAGGAGATCGACCGGGTCCTGGAGGCGGCCGTGCGATACAAGCGGCCGGTCTATCTCGAGCTGCCGCGGGACCAGGTCCACGCCCGGCAGGTCAAGCCGCATCGACCGCCCGAAGGCCTGCCCCCCAGCGATCCCGACGCGCTCCGCGAGGCCATCGACGAAGCCGCCGCGCTGCTGACGGCCGCCCGGCAGCCCGATGATCCTGGCCGACGTCGAGATCCATCGATTTGGCCTTCAGGAAGAGCTGCTGTCCCTCGCCGAATCGACCGGCATGCCCATCGCGACGACCATCCTGGGCAAGAGCGTGATCTCCGAGGCTCACCCGCTGTTCGCCGGCGTCTACGAGGGGGCCATGGGCCGTCCCGAGGTGACCGAGCTGGTGGAGTCGGCCGACTGCCTGCTCATGCTCGGCTGCTTCCTGACCGACATCAACCTGGGGATCTTCACGGCGAAGCTCGACCCGTCGAAGTGCATCGACGCGACGAGCGAGGACCTGAGGATCCGTCATCACCACTACCGCGACGTGCGGCTCGACGACTTCATCCACGGGCTGATCGCGCGGCGGCCGAAGGTGGTCCGGACCCCCGTGCCGAAGCGATCCAACCCGTTCGAGGGCACGGCGGACGCGGCTCCGGAGTCGCAGGTCACCTCGCGTCTCCTTTTCGGACGCCTCAACCGGATGCTGGCCGAGTCCACCGACATGACGGTCATCGCCGATATCGGCGATTCCCTCTTCGGCGCGGCGGACCTCGAGATGCACCGGCACACCGAATTCCTCAGCCCGGCCTACTATACGTCGATGGGTTTCGGCCTCCCGGCCGCAGTCGGGGCGAGCATGGCCAACCCGAAGCCTCGCGGATCCTCGTCATCGTGGGGGACGGCGCCTTCCAGATGACCGGCATGGAGCTCTCGACGATCGCCGCGCACGGCCTGAATCCGATCGTGGTGATCCTCAACAACCACGGCTACACGACCGAGCGGTTCCTCCTCGAAGGCAACTTCAACGACATCCGGGATTGGGCCTATCACAAGATCCCCGAGGTCGTCGGCGGCGGCATCGGTATCGAGGTCCGGACCGTCGGGGAGCTCGAAGCCGCCTTGCAGGTCGCCATGGCCAACACGGCCGGATACAGCCTGCTGAACGTCCACCTCGATCCCTACGACCGCAGCCCGGCCCTCGAGCGGCTCGCCAGCCGCTTATCCCAGATCGTGAGGTCGGGCTCCGAGCCGCGATGATCCGCCGGCGAGCCGGCGAGAGAGCGGATGCTGCCCCGCCGGCGGCGTCGCGACCATGAGCCGATATCGCTCGCTTCAAAACCGAGTCGGTGCCTACGCTGGTTCGACCCTCCTTCGATCCGATATCCCGATTCGAATCCTTGTAGACCGGGCCCGGCGTGTCGGCGACGTTCTGGGTCGTCGTCCTGGGTCGGGACCACGCCGGTGTAGATGCTGCCCATCTTCGGCGCCTTGTGCGTGTACTCGTAGGACTTCCCGACGTGGAATCGGCTGCGGTCGTACACCCCCTGGGTAGCAAGTTGCGCGGTTCCTTGGTCTTGAACAGGCCGGTGGCCGCCTGCCCGCGAATCGTCGTGAAGTTCTTCAGGTGTTTACCAGGGTGGTTGAACGCGTAGAGCCGCTCGTTGAACCCGGTCGTCGGCGAGTACTGCTGGAGTGCGACCTCGAGCGGGATCGGGGCATAATTGTAGGCTGAGAGCGCGGCGACGGTCGGGGTGTATTGGTTGGCGCCGAAGGGCGAGTTAAAGATCGGTCTCGAGCACGGGGCCTTCCGGCAAGGCAGCAAATTTGACCGGCGTCGGCGTGGGCGTGGGTGTCGGCGTCGGAGTGGGCGTGGGCGTCGGAGTGGGCGTGGGCGTCGGAGTGGGCGTGGGCGTGGGGATTCCTAGCGTGATCAGACCGCCTTGGACAATCTGGGCACCGCCGGCCGCCTCGCGTGCGGTGGTCTGCGGTCACGTCATAGCCCGGGACTGCCGATGATGAAGTCCCCCTTCGTGTCCGTATCGGCCGTATTGGTGGTGAATGTTATGCAGCAGATGCCCGATACCGAGGCCCCGAAGTGGGTAGGGGGACTACCCGCCGGCTGGGTCGGCGTGGTGAGCACGAACTGGTCGGCCGTCGAGCGGGGCAGCGGAGAGGGAAAAGGTCCCGGTGAGACCGGCCACGCCCGGGATCAGGTAGGCGGTGCCCGCGCCGGCGAGTTGTATAACCCGGAGCGCCGATGAGGATCTCGTTGGTCTGACCGCTGTTGATCACACTGACTAACGAGAGTGCAGTAGCCGGCCTCGTCACCGGCATCGGCCCCCTGGAGTAACAAGGGGGTGATGGCCGCCGGGGGAGCGGCCAGGGAGATCGTGCCGGTGAGATAGGCGGCCGACGTGCTGGCGGCTCCGTAGAGCAGCGAGACCTCGCCCTGGTCCGTCACCGTCGAACTGCTGCTGTACATCGGGCGAGCCGATCATGATGCCGGCAAATCCGCTGCTGTTGAAATCGCCGGCCGATGCGACGGAGCAGCCGAAGTCGGTTGAGTAGGTCGAGGAGGTGGGGGCGGTGATGATGGCTCCCGGGACGATCGTGCCGGTCGTCGCACCGACGTTGGACAGAAAGACGTAGCGGATGGTGGCGCCGGTGGAGAGCGTGACCGTGGTGGAGAGGTTGGCCAGGCTGTTACTGCCGTAGACGAGATAGGCCTCCCCGCCTCCTGGTTGCACCGGGAGCCCCGATCAGGAGGTCGTCAACGCTTCCGGTCGCTCCATTGACGTCGCCGCCGTCGGCGACGGAAAAACCGGTCATATCGCCGGAATTGACTCCCGCGAGGATGACGCTCTGGGTGCCGCTCTGGCCGAGCGTATTCACGAGGGTCGGGGTGGTGGGAGACCCGGACGGCAGCAGGGCCGTGGACACCATGTAAACCACCCCCGTGTCGGCGGGGGTGGGGGGAGTGGCGGTTGCGGCGCCGATGGTGGCGCCGGGGCGCCCCATGATAATGTCGCCGTCGCCATCGCCCAGGATATTCGAACCCCCGGCGACCGATTCGCCCAGTTCGGCACCGGCGGTGTTGCCCTGCGTAGGTGACGATCGACAGGCCCGGGTAACTCGAAGGCGAGTCGAGGTTGATCGTTTGCCCCATGTAGGTGTTCCAGGTGCCGGAGATCACGTAGACGCGGCCGGTCTGTGCTGGCCGCTGGCCGCGTAGCCTCCGGCGCCCCGATGATCAGTGCGTAGTTTCCGGTCAGTTCCGCTCGCGAGCTGGACCCCGGCGACCGAAGTGCCAAGTCCCGACGTGGGATTCGACGACGTCACGAAGGTCATGCCGGAGAAGGGGAAGTCGAGCGGGGTGCTCGTGATGGGGTTCGTCTGGGCCGCGGCGCCCGAGTTGTCCGAGGTCGCCGACGCGATCGTTCGGCGTATAATAATAGGTCCCCGTCGCAGGATTCACTGCAATCCAGTTCTGGACGATCGACGCCGCGGTCCCCGTGGCCGAGCCGAAGACGACGTAGACGGCGCTGGGCTGCTCCACCGCGTGCCCGGAGCACGCCGATGGCGAAATCCTCGTAACCATTCCCGTTCAGGTCGCCAACGTCGGCCACACTGCTTCCGGCCGCTCCTGGGTCGGTGGCCCCCCCGGTGGCCCCCCCGAAATCCATGCCGATAGGGGGCATTGGCGATTTCGGGAAGGGCCGGGGGGGCGATGTCCCTCCCAGATCGATTGCCAGGAGGATCTTGGATTCCAGTCGTTCGCCCCGCGGGCGATAGGCGTCACTGATCGACGACGCCGTCCGTCCAACTTTCGAGGCCGGCGATTCCCGAAGAGCATTGGAGACTCCCTCCTCCCGAGCCAATTGTTGCGCGTCCGCCCGGTGGCCGATGAATCGCATTCATCGCCCGCTCGGCGAGCCTCCCTCGGAAAACCGATCCCAGACAGGGCGCTCTGGCGGACCCCGCTCGAACGGTCCGGCGCAACTCCGCCGCCAAGGGTGTGCTCTTACCTCAGCAATTTCGGTCCGGCGATGACCGTTGACTCCACCCAATTCGAGACTTGGGGATTCGTCATCATGGGGACGACCTGTGCTTTCGAGTTCAACTCGTCCAAGTCGTAGACCCGATATACTTCGCTGAACCCTACCTCCGGGTCATCAAGAGTTCGGGGCCAGGCCCGCTGGGAATCCCGCGGATCGGCATCTTCGTTCGGCAGGCAAGATCGCCCCGATCCCTCGACCAGGGAAGGGGATGGGCGATCCGACCGGCGTCCCGAAGCTGACCTCCTCGCGGAGGCCTCAATGGCCTCGATGCGGTGTCCTCGAATCGACGGCGAGCCGGGGAATACGATGGAGTGCTCTCCGTGCTGATCGGAGTGTCCGCGGACTGCCGTGGTACCAATCGGACACGATGCGGCGGGACGGTTGAAGACCCTGCCACGACCGGGATCGTGCAGGGCCGGGATGTCGAAGCCAACTACCATTCGTCGGGCGCGGCGCTCCGTTCGGAGCGAAACGCTCGGCAAGACCATAAGGTGTCGAGGCGAGATCCATGAGAACACGGAGGAGTCCGAGATACGGCGGCACCGTGCTCCCGTTCGGGAAGGGGGCGATCCTCGCCGCCTTGACCGCCGGGGGCCTCAGCGGCTGCACCCGCGAGTTCTTCCGGGAGTGGGCCAACCAGGACGTCTCGGAAGCGATCTTCGAGAAGAGTCGCGACCCGCGCTGGCGGCTGGACACGTTCTCCATCGAGCCGCCGGCCCTGTCGCGATTCGCCGATCCCTACGACCAGGATGCGCCGCCGGCCCCGCCGGACGACATCCCGGCCGAGGCCCTCTCGCCCGTCCCGCAGTGGCCCAGCAACCGGCTGATCGTGCCCGTGGAAGGGACCGGCTACTTGGACCTCTTGGAATACTGGCAGCGGAACGACTATCCGCCGCTTGACCGGCTACCGAGATCCCGTGCCTCCGACCATCCCGCCCTGGCTGGGCTGCCACCGAACCTGGGCGTCGGTGGCGTTCCCCCGTCGCTCAGCTCGGATGCCGGCCTCGCGCCCACCGGTCGCCGTTCAAGCCCTACGCCGGAATGGCGAATCCGTTCGCCCCCGGCACGGTTTACCCGACAAGGAACCGACGAAACGAACGAGGCCGGGACTGAGACTCTCCGAGGAGCTGCCGACCAACATCATTCCAGGCAGTCCACGGCGGGACCGGCGGCACGGGGACCCCTCCGGGAATGGGCCGCCCGGTGAACCCCGGCATGGCCCCCGCACCGCCGGCACCTCACCCCGGAGTGAGCCCCGGCTCACCGCCCCCATGCCACCCCGAGCGAGCCCCGGCTCGCCGCCCACCGTCGCCACCGCGAGTGAGCCCCGGCTCGCCCGGAACGTCCGACGCCCTGGCGGACCGCAGGCGCTCGGCCGACGTCCGCTCGCCGAACCGTCACTCAAGTGGCGAAGCCGGTCGTGCAGATTATCCGCCTCCAGGACGACCAGGACGCCACCGACCCCGGAGTCGGCGCGCCGAAAGATCACAATCCCGCCGCCTCGGAACATGAATTCGGGGACGAAGTCGGCCGGTTCGACGCCCATATCTGTATCGAAGAGGATCTCCGAGGCGGGGAGGCCGATCATCCCGCCGCCAAGGCCCCTATCGAGCCTGATCGCCGCTCAAACCGTCGGGACACAGAGGTGTGAACGATCGTTCGGTTTCACGAGTTGCCATGCAGGAGAACGCCGGGAGGCCCGGACATGACGCAGCCAGCCGGCAGCCCGGCCGCGACGACTCAACCCCCCGCCACGACGCCCGGCGGCTTCGGCTCGCGGACCCAACCGCCCGACGGAACGCAGCCGCCGCCCCCATCCCGCGGCCGGGGACAGGCGATCCGAATATCCAGGCACTGCCCGACGATGCCCGGCATACCCCAGATCGACCCGGCAGCTCATCGGTGAGGCCGGGAAGTTGAAGGCGAGCGAGGCCGTCGGCCTCGCCGGGATCCTGGTCCCGAAAGTGCTGCCGATACAACGAATCCGAAGCCGCCGGCCTTCCCAGGGACTTCAAGGCTTATAAGCTCGACATGCAGCAGGCGTTCCTGCTGGCATGATGAATGGCCGGTATTACCAGTATCAGTTGGAGCAACTCTACCTCGCGGCCCTGCCGGTGACGCTCCAGCGATTCGCCTTCGAGCCGCAGTTTTATGCGGGCATGTCGCCGTCCACCGGCGTTCCCCAGACCGGCGGCGCCGGCGGCGGCGGTACCTCGATCGGCGGCGGCAGCTTCGCGGGCGGAGTGAACTATCCCAACTCGTTCAACTACGCCACGCGTTTCTCGCCGACCGGCCAGGTTTCGACCCTCAATCTGGGGACGATTGCCGGCGTCGGCAAGCTGTTCAACTCCGGCGGCCAGCTCCTGATGGGATTCGCCAGCGAGCTGGTGTTCAATTTCGCCGGCAAGAACCCCCAGCAGCCGACGGTGCTCTCGGCGATGCCCATCAGCTTCATCCAGCCCCTGTTACGGGGTGGCGGCCGGGCCGTCATCCTCGAACCCCTGACCATCCAGGAACGGACGCTCCTCTACAACGTCCGAGCCTTCGCCCAGTTTCGCCAGCAGTTCCTGGTCGTGACGTTGACCGGCGGCCAGATCCAGAACTTCGGGGCAGGCTTCCAGTTGCACGGGTTCTCCTCGGCGGGCAACACCGATCCGACGATCGGTTTCATCCCGGCCGCCTTCAACGTGGTGGAAATCGAGATCGACCGAAGAAATGTGGCTTTCTACGAGAATCTGGTTAGACTGTATCAGGAGTTGATTCAGGGCGAGGCGTCGGGCTTGTCCCAACTCCAGGTCGACCAGGTGAACTCCCAGTTGATCAGCTGCCCGCTCGGCCCTGTTCCGGATAAGGTGACTTACCGCTACGGGCTCGACCAGTTCAAGATGCAGATGGGGCTCCCCCCCGATCTGCCGTTGGTCATGGATCAGAGTTTCCTCGGGACGCCGTTCTACAACGTCTTCGACGCGGTTGACAACTGGCAGAAGAACCCCGATCGGAACCTCTCCGAGCTCCCCGCGATCATCAGCCAGATTCCGGCGCTCCAGGATATCGACCTTGATGGACGATCGGTCCTCGGGCCCTACCGGAACTATCGCGCGACGGCCCCGAGGTTCGTGCCCGAGGATGAGGACGGCCTGGAGGACTTGTATGCAAGCCGCGGTCCGGATCGGCATGGAATACCGGCTGGACCTGATGAACAGCCGGGCGGCCCTCTACGATGCCTGGCGGCAGATCCGCGTCGTGGCCAATACCTTGAAAGGCGTGCTCAACATCGCCCTGACCAACAATGTCTACACTGGCCCCTACTCGACCAACCCGTTCGCCTTCATGAGCCAGGCCAAGAACTTCAGCCTGGTTCTCAATGCCGAGCTCCCCTTGGTCCGGATGAACGAGCGGAATAACTTCCGCACCGCCCTGATCACCTACCAGCGGGCGAGGCGCACCCTGATGTCCGCGGAGGATAATCTCAAGATCCAGTTGAGGACAGGATTTACGCAACGTGCAGCCAGCCTACATCCAGTACGAGATCAACAAGCGGAACTACGAGCTGAACGTTCGGCTCAAGGACCAGGCGTTCGAGCAGATCGTCGCCCCGCCCGCGGGCGGCTCGCAGAACCTCGCCCAGTCGGCCAATGCGGCCACCCAGACGACCAATTTGCTCAGCTTCCAGGGAAGGGCGTTCGGCTCGCAGGTCGGCTTGATCGGACAATATGAGACTTACCAGACGCAACGTTTGATCTTCTATCGTGACATCGGCACCTTGCCCTATGATGAATGGGAGGCCTTCGGTGAACTTTTCCCTTCACAATACCACGGCCCCATCTTCGGCCAGCCCGACCGGCGTCCGGGAACTACCCCCAGTCCAGAAACCCCGGCGCCGGCGGTTTTCGGCCGGTAAGGTCATTCGCGCTGACCCTGGTCCGCCTTGATCGGGGTCGGCGCGGTGGCCGTCCTGACGCGTGCCCGGCATGAGCAAGCCGCTCAAGACCTTCTTCCCCAGCACCAGCAGCGACGTGATTACTCTACCCCGTACGGTTGGGGCCGCTGCCGATCACCGTGGTCGAGCGCGGCAGCCTGGAGAGCTCCAGAACTCGGACGTCTACTCCAACGTCGAGGGCTCGGTGACGATCATCAAGATCGCTCCCGAGGGGACAAAGGTCAAGAAGGGCGAGATCATCTGCGAGCTCGACTCGGCCGCCCTCCGCGACACGCCTGGTCAACCAGCGCATCACCACCGAGAGCGCCAAGGCCAATTTCCAGAACGCCAAGCTCACCCGCGAGGTGGCCGAGATCGCCGTCATCGAATACAAGGAAGGCATTTTCGTCCAGGACCTCGCCACCGTCGAGGGCGAGATCAAGCTGGCCGAGTCCGACATGATCCGATCGGAAGACCGGCTCGAGTGGGCCAGGCGGATGTTCGAGAAGGGCTACGTCTCGATGGCCCAGAAGGTCTCGGAAGAGCTGACCTTCAAGAAGGCCCAGTTCACCCTCGAGCAAGCCCAGAGCAAGCGGAACGTTCTGGTTCAAGTACACGAAACAGAAGACGATCAAGGAACTGGAGAGCGAGGTCGAAAAGGCCCGCTCCGACGAGCTGGCCAAACAGGCAACCTGGGAACTGGAGAAGACCAAGGAGGCGAAGCTGGAGAAGCAGATCGCCGCCTGCACGCTCGTGGCCCCGATCGATGGCCTGGTCGTCTACTTCAATGATCCCGGCCCGGGGATTCGGCAGCACCCAGCCGCAGATCGAAGAAGGCGCGTCGGTCCGCGAGCGTCAGAAAATCATCAGCATCCCGGATATCACGCCAGATGCAGGTCAACGCCAAGGTCCACGAGTCGCAGATCGACAAGATCACCCCGAACATGAAGGCCATCATCCGCGTCGATGCCTTCGCCGACCAGGTGCTCAACGCCACGGTCCTGGATGTCGCCCCCCTGCCCGATCCGGGAACTTCTTCAGCTCCGACATCAAGGTCTATACCACCCACATCAGGATCGACAACCCACTCCGGGCCTCAGGCCAGGCATGACCGCCCAGGTCGAAATCCTGGTCGAATCGCCTGGAGAATATCCTGAGCGTTCCCGTGCAGGCGATCCTTCAGTACAATGGTAAGGACCACGTGACCAAGAAGGTGGGAGATCGGTACGTGAGTACCGAAGTCCAGGTCGGTCTGTCGAACGAGAAATTCGTGCAAGTGGTCAAGGGACTCTCCGACGGCGACCTCGTGGTTCTCAATCCGATCTCGCTCATGACCGAGGACGAGAAGCGTGAGGCGTTCCGGAGCGCGTCCAAGGAATCCAAGAAGGAGTGGGGCCCCGGCGGGCCGCCGGAAGAAGACGCGGCCAAGGGTAAGGTTGGCGTTCCTGGCAAGGACGGGGCGCGGCCAAAGGCAAGGGTGGCGATCCGGCCAAGGCCAAGGGCAAGGGCGCCAGGGGCAAGGGTGCGGGACGTGGTGGCGCCATGGGAGCCGATCTTCCAGAAACTTCAGAAACTCAGCGACGAGGAGCGATCCCAATTGCGATCGCCTGATACCAGCGCCGAGGAGAAGGCCGAACTGTACAAGAAAGCTGGCGTCACCGACGCGGAGATCCAGCAGATGCAAGAAATGCGGAAGAACTTCGGCGGTGGCCGCGGCGGACGGTGGCGGCGGTGGGTTTGGCGGTGGCGGTGGTCGCGGTCGCTCCGGCGGCGGCGGCGGGGGAGGATCCGATCAGTGAACCAGCATGAAGACTCGGCCAGGTCGTCCAGCAAGCCGATTGTCAAACTGGTCGACGTGGTCAAGACTTACGTCATGGGACATCCCGGCGGCGGTGGTGGATTACTCCGCCGCCGCCGCTACCAACAATCCGGCGACCGTAACCGTCCACGCCCTTCGAGGCGTCTCCGTTGACTTCTACCCGGGCGAATATATCGCCATCATGGGTGCTTCCGGATCGGGCAAGAGCACCATGCTCAACCTGCTCGGATGTCTCGACCGCCCCACCAGCGGCGAGTATTTCCTGGGCGGTCGCGACATCGCCGGCCTGGACGACGACGAGCTTTCCGAGATCCGCAGTCGTTACCTGGGATTCGTCTTCCAGTCCTATAACCTGATTCAGCAATACACGGTGCTGGAGAATATCCAGCTTCCCCTCACCTACCAGGGGACCGGCGAGATCAGCGCCGAAGCCGAGGAGCGATCCGTCGAGGTGGCGGGGCTCGTCGGCCTGGGCGACCGGCTCGATCACCGGCCGTCGCAGCTCTCCGGCGGCCAGCAGCAACGCGTCGCCATCGCGCGCTCCCTCATCAATGACCCCTACATCATCCTGGCCGACGAGGCGACCGGAAACCTCGACACCACCACCAGCCATGAAATCATGGAGATGCTGGGCAAACTGAACGACGCGGGAAAGACCATCATCCTGGTCACCCACGAGGATGACATCGCGGCGAACATGCCAAGCGAATCATCCGGATGCGGGACGGTGTGATCATCGAAGACGGTCCCAGCCCCCGGATGAAGGCCGCCGCCGCGGCGCTCGTCGGAACGGCCCACGTCGACGGCAACGGCGAGCAATGGGAGGCCGAGGAAGAGCTACCCGGACAGTCCGAACTGGGACATTGGAACGAAGAATTGACACATTGAGTCTCGGTCATTGGTCATTGGTCCTTGGCCCTCGGCAGGCTCCGATAGCACCGGGAATCCGTCCGAGTCCGGTGTCGAAGGATCCCGCCATTGAGTCCACCAAGGACATAGGACAAGGACAAAGGACAAAGGACAAAGGACCAATGGGACGCATCTGGCGAGCGCTGAAGCTGGGTATGAAGAGCTTGCTGCTCCACAAGCTGCGGTCGGGCTTGACGGTGCTGGGCATCGTTTTCGGCGTCGCGGCCGTGATCTCGATGTTGTCGATCGCCGAAGGGACCAGCAAAGAGGCTCAGGAGCAAATCCAAGCACTGGGTGCCAAGAACATCATCATCCGCTCGGTCAAACCCAGCGACGAAGCCCAGGCCACCGGCGGCCGACCGGCCCGCGTCCTCAACTATGGTCTCAAGTACCATCGACTTCGACCGGATGGTCGAGACGATTCCGACCATCCATAAGATCCTTCCCATCCGGGAAATCCGCAAGCAGGTCCGGCGCGGCTCGCTTTTCATGGACGGTCGCGTGGTCGGCACCACGCATGAGTATGCCGACTTCAACCTGCTCCAGATCCAGAAGGGCCGATTCCTGACGGCTTCGGATAATGAGACAATATCAGAACTACGCCGTACTCGCCTCCGAGACGGCCAAGCGGCTCTTCCCCTTCGAGAATCCGCTCAACCAGTCGGTCAAGCTCGGCACCGATTATTACACGGTCGTGGGCGTGACGGCGGAGCGCGCCAGCTCGGCGGGGATCGGCGGCAGCCTGGCGGCGCAGGACTTCAACAAGGATGTGTACATCCCGCTCAATACCTGCAAGCTGCCGATTCGGCGAGAAGATCGTGGACAATCGATCGGGATCGTCGCAGGCCGAGGAGACCCAGCTCACCCAGGTCACGATCCAGGTCAACGACATCAGCGAGGTGCTCCCCACCGTCCCACTGATCAAGGCGTGTTATGAGCCGCACCACCCCAAGAAAGACGTCGAGATGACCGTGCCCTACGACCTGCTCATCTCGGCCCGGAGGCAGGCTCGTCAGTTCAGCATCATCCTGGGGACGATCGCGGCGATCTCCTTGCTGGTCGGCGGCATCGGGATCATGAACATCATGCTGGCGACGGTGACCGAACGGACCCGAGAGATCGGAATCCGGCGGGCGCTGGGGGCCAAGCGGAAGGACATCACCCAGCAGTTCTTGATCGAGACCGTCGTGCTCTCGGGGGTCGGCGGCCTGCTCGGCGTGCTGGTCGGCTGTCACCATTCCGCAGTTGATCATTTACTTCATCCCCGACCAGAAGGCGATCGTCACCAGCGTCTCGGTGATGCTGGCATTCGGCATCTCGGTCGCCATCGGCATCCTCTTCGGCATCTACCCCGCACGCCGGGCGGCCATGATGGACCCGATCGAAGCGCTCAGGCATGAGTGATGGGCCACGGCTCGCTCCAAGCTGTCATTTTCCCATACAGTCGGACGTCGGCGGGTTGAGAGTGGATCGCGGTGGGCCTCGCCGCGTTGCGGCTCGACCCACCCACGGCTCCGGCACTTTCCCTTTGGCGTGGACCTGTTTCGTAGCCGCTGGTGGGCGTGGCCAATCGCAGAGGCATCGCCTGAGGGCTCTGAGGCCAGCCCTCGGCGCGACGACCTCAATCGCGTGACATCACCATGACGCCATTAGCCACTTGGGCTTGCGTCGCGGTTTCCCGGAGGCTAGGCTGAGTTTCTCACAAGCGACGGATGACCGCGGCCCCGGAGATCCCGAGACCGCGGTTTTTCTTATTTCAATCGGATCGGGTCGGGCGTACTCGTGAAAATGGTCTTCGTCTCGAGTCACGCCCGGCGATGAAGACTTCTTGAGACCGACCCCCGCGGGCGATCGCGAATCAGGGCCGATTCCGCGTGATGTTCGACTGGGGCTTCCCCACTCCGAATCTTCCGGTGAGCAAGCCGAGTTGAGCGAGCGCAACGAGGATCAGCCGCCAAGTCCCGTCGAATCCATCCGGATTCCACGGCGTCCGGTCACCAGTTGACGGTGGTCGAAGGTCAGAAAGAGGGAGTAGACCCGCATGTCCAGCGACCGAATCCCCATGTCGAAGGAAGGCTACGAGAAACTCAAGGCCAAGCTCGACAAGTACAAGAACGAGGACATGCCCCGGATCGCCGAGCAAATCGCCCAGGCCCGGGGATACGGCGACCTGTCCGAAAACGCCGAGTTCGACGCGGCCGTTGAGGCTCAGGGCATGCTCCAGGCTCGGATCAACGAACTTCAGAACAAACTCAGCCAGGCCTTCCTGGTCGACACGTCCAATCTGTCCACCGAACGCGCGGCCTACGGCCTGAAGATCCGGGTGCTCGACCTCGACTTCAACGAGGAGGAAGACTACATCCTCGTCGGTCCCGGCGAGGAAGACCCGGACGAGGACAAGATCCCGATCACCGGTCCGGTCGGCCAGAGCCTGGTCGGCAAGCAGGTCGGGGACCAGGTCGAGGTTCAGGTCCCTCGCGGCGTCCGCAAGCTGAAGATCGTCAATATCAGCCTGGCTCCGGATTCCGGTGGTGCGTGAAGAGGGCGGTTGGCGGGAAAAGCCAAGAGTCTTTTTCGTGGCTGACCCGCGAAGTACCTCTTCACCCACCAATCGTCACTACCTGCTGGCACCCCCAAGGAGTGCCATTCGGGTGGGATGGGCGCGACGAGGACCATCGGGGTCTGAAGGATGGGGTGCCGGACTTGCAGCGATCGGGCATGGAGCGCGATGGTGTGCGGCGCACCGAACGTCCAGGCCGACCCATACTCGACATCGCCCAGGATCGGCATCCCCCGCGCGGCGGCCTGGACCCGGAGTTGATGGGTCCGGCCGGTCTTGGGCCAGAGTCGTAGCCAGACGCACCCGGTCGGCAAGTCTTCCCGATGGGTGCGTCGTACCAGGGTCACGGCCAGTCGCGATCGCTGCGTTTCGGGAGCGACCACATGCACCAGGCCGGCCTTGCTCGGATGGGTCAGCCAGTCGGACCAGGTTTCCTCGAGCTCCTCGACACTGGCGGACGCGGTCCGGCGGAGGCTCGTCGAGGAATCCCTGTCCCGGAAGCCCCGGCGCGACAATGGCCCAGTATTCCTTGACGACCTGTCGCTTCTCGAATTGAGACGAGAGTCGGCGGGCCGCCTTGGCCGTCTTTGCCCAGAGCAAGACGCCGGACGTCGGCCGGTCCAGCCGATGGACGGTCCCGAGGTAGACCGATTCCGGATCGGCGGGGTTGAGATGGCGGCGAATCGCCGTCTCCAGCGTCGTCTCGCCCGGCGGGGCCCAGTTGCCCTGCGTGAACTGCCCGGCCGGCTTGGCAACCGCCAGGCAGTCGGAATCCTCGTAAAGGATCACCAGGGACGGGTTCAGCATCGTCCTCGGAGTCCCGGCCCGTAGGATGGGTGAAGGCGGACCTTCCGGCGCAAAGCCGATCGACTGGCGGGTTACGCCAAGCGACGCTCAGTTCCATCGACCCTAGGAATTCGATCCGACGATACTCACTTGCCCGCGTTCCCGTAGGGAGACGGGTTGTTGCCGTGCCGACCGTACCGTTATATGCGCCGACTAGCCGGTGCCCCGAAGTTGGACGTATTGGGAGCCGGCGTGCCGTACGCTAGGCTGATACGATCCCATAGCCCCGCGCAGATGCATCCATGCTCGGCGGCGTCATGGGATTTCCCGGGCCTGGCATCCCTGGCATGCCCGCCATACCGGGCACGTTGCTGTTGCCGTACGGGACGCCACTGACCGCATTGTTCGGATGCGGGTCGGAGTTAAAGTTCAACGAGCCGGGCGGTCCGCCCGTGGTGGGATATTGCTTCCCGGGTGGAACTTTTTCCGCGCTGCGGCATCCCGGAGCCGTGATGATGATCCCGAACATCAGGACCAAAGTCCCGCCGGTCAGGACGCGATTGAGTCGATCCATCGACATGACCTCCCCATTCCCTGGAGCCCGACACCCTCCGGCGCCGTGGCAAAGTGAGTTTCTGGCTCAGCCGATTATTGAAAGCGGCGACCAGAAGTCGCCAGCGATAACGCACTTCGAGAAAAGAAGGCGTCGGATTCCAATCAAACGAGTTGATGCCGCCAGGTCGTTGGCCGGGAGAAATGCCATCGGAAGGACGCCTGGTCCTTCCGAGGCGAGCGGATGATACAAAATGCCCGGATCTGTCGGTCAAGCGGAATCGTCCCGCGACAAGAAAGTCGAAAATCGGGGGATGGAGCCGTCTCGGCGGGGTGACAAGTGGCCGGAATTGCTCGGACCGATCTTCTCCGGCCACCTTGTGCCTCTTGCCACGCTACTTGCCCCTCCCGACGCGGCGTCGTAGCGGCGGCCGATCTCTTCCCAGTTGAGCGTATTCCACCAGGCCCCGATGTAATCGGGCCGCCGGTTCTGGTATTTCAGGTAATAGGCGTGCTCCCAGACGTCGAGACCCATGATCGGCGTCAGGCCCTCCATGAGCGGACTATCCTGGTTAGGAGTTGAACTGACGCTCAGCTTGCCGTCCTTGCCGAGGATCGAGCCAGGCCCATCCCGAGCCGAAACGGGTGGCCGCGGCCTTGGCAAGGGCCTCCTTGAACGCGGCGAAGCCCCCAGCTCGGTGGTGATCGCCGAGGCCAGGGCCCCGGTCGGCTCGCCGCCGCCACCCGGCTTCATGATCTGCCAGAACATCGAGTGGTTGGCGTGCCCGCCGCCGTTGTTCCGTACGGCCGTCCGGATCGATTCCGGCAACGCGTCGAGGTGCCCGATCAGGTCCTCGATCGTCTTGCCCTGATGGTCCGGATGATCCTTCAACGCGTTGTTCAGATTCGTCACATAAGCCTGATGATGCTTGCCGTGATGAATCTCCATGGTCTTGGCATCGATGTACGGCTCGAGGGCGCCATGATCGTAGGGCAACGGAGGCAGGGTGTATTCCGCCATGGTATCGTCCTCTCCAGGGTGTCGAATCGTCAGTTTTCCGCATCGTGGTTGGTCTTTCGCCGTGTCTCCAGCTCGCGGGGGGTCAAGAGCAGCGATCGTCGTGCCGGAATGGACTGGCCGGGTCTGGCCTGGCTGACTCGGGGTTTGAGGATCCCACTCCGGCGCTGGGGATGGATGCGGGCACTGCCGCTACCACCGTGAGGGCACGACGGAGACCGAGCCCGCTCCGCACAAGCTACCACAGAGACAACCGTGCTTCAAATAGGGTGCCAAATGCGGGAGGCGGATGCGAGATGCCAGGTGCTGCTGCGACTTTCTGACTTGCGACTTGCCATTCGCCACTCACGACTTGCTATCTCACGAGGATAAGGATGAGGACAGCCAACCAAGGAACTTCGTCAGCCGACTACGAGGCGTTCATCCGGCTCCAGGCACGCGGTGGGGGTGGTCGTCGCGAGCCATCGCCGGCGACCCTTGACGGCTGGGACCGCAGGCTGGCCGTCGGTGCGCGAGGCGATTGTGGCGATCGTTCGGGCGAATGCCCCGGACACCCGTGTCCCCTGGACCCCGAGACCCTCGGCGTCCTGAATCGGGACGGCTACGCGATCGAGCGCCTGACCTTCCAGAGCCGGCCCGGGGTCCGGGTCACGGCGAACCTGTACCGACCCGACCCGATCCGAGGGCAATACCCGGGAGTCATTTCGGTCCACGGCCACTGGAGCTGGGCTCGGGTTGACCCCCACGTTCAGCCCCGATGCATCGGCCTGGCCAGGCTGGGCTACGTGGTCCTCTGCCTCGACGCCTTCGGAGCGGGAGAGCGGGCGATCGAGCCGGGGCCGGGAACTTACCACGGCGGCCTGGTGGGTGCTTCGCTCTGGCCGGTCGGGACGCCGCTGATCGGACTTGCAAGTCTACGACAACCGCCGCGCCGTCGATTACCTGGTCTCGCGACCGGAGGTCGACGCGGCGAAACTGGCGATCACCGGGGCGTCCGGAGGCGGCAACCAGTCGTTCTACGCGGGCGCGACCGACGAACGCCTGTCAGCCGTGATCCCGGTCTGCGGCATCGGGACTTACGACGCCTATCTCACGACCGCTTGCTGCGTCTGCGAGCTCAATCCCGGCGGGGCGTCCTACGCCACGACCGGAGACCTGCTGGCCATGGTCGCTCCTCGCGCCCTGATGGTCATCAGCGCCACTCGCGACGCACTTCAGTTCAGCGTCGGCGAGGCCGCCAAGAGCATCGCCTTTGCCCGGGAGCGGTTTCGACTCATGGGCCATGAAGACAGAATCCGTCACGTCGCCATCGAATCCGGCCACGATTACAACAAGCCCATGCGCGAGGCGATGTATGGCTGGGTGGAGAAATGGCTGCGCGGCCGTGGCGATGGACGATCCGATCCCCGAGCCGCCCCTGGTACGTCGAGGATGTGGAGTTGCTCCGATGCTATCCCAAGGGGACCGTCCGGCCCAGGACGTCGTCACGATCCCCGAATTCGCCCGGAGCGAGGGACGGGAGCGGCTCGCGTCCTTGCCTCCAGCCCCCGATCACCGCGAGCGATGGGACGCCGACTCCGAACGGATGCGAGCCCAGCTTCGCGACCGGGTCCTCGGAGGATTTCCCCGGAAAACGCCGCTTCGAGCATCCAGACACTCCTCGGACCCGAAGGGGTGGAGATCACGATCGCGACCGAGAGCGGCATCCGCTCGAGGGCCTCGCCGCGTTCGGCAAGGCGAACCAGGGGACCGTGCTCGTTGATCTCGCCCGGTCCGCAACGAAACGGCGAGTGGGATGCGCAGGACGCGCGCCGGGGCTCGACGCGGTCCGCTCGAAGTGGTTTCAAGCCGGGTATGGGACGCTGGAATTGTCCGGTCTCCGAGGGACTGGCCGATGGCTGGGGAACATCCGGCCCGGTGGCCGGGGTCGCGGACCACACGGCTGCCGAATGGGGTCTTTGGGTCGGTCGGCCGCTTCTGGGCCAGTGGGTCTGGGACATCATCCGGTGGATCGACCTTCTCGATGGACTGCGGCAGAATCAAATCAAGTCGCCGAAAGAGCTTGCGATGCCCAACCGTCCCTTCATCTTGATCGGGCTCGGCGCGATGAGTTTACCGGCGATCCTCGCGGCGGCGCTCGACTCTCGGGTTGCGGGTGTCGCCTGTTCGGATTGCCTGGTGAGCTTCGTGTCCCGGGGAGTCAAACCCTGGTCGGGCGTGCCGATGGGTCTGATCGCCCCCAACATCCTGGACGTGGGCGACGTCGGCCATCTGGCCGCTCTGGTCGCACCGAGGCCCCTGGTGGTCTCGAGCGGCCTCGAGCCGGAAGGGGGACGTGCCGGGCAGGATCGGCTCCGCGACGCATTCGGCTTCACTCGTGCGGTTTACAGCCTCCTGGGTGCCTCCGGAAGTCTCGCGCTCGGTCGCGTTGCGGAGGTGCCCATGCTGGTCCCCCGAATATAACTCGTGACAGGCGGGTCGAGTATCCCGTTCTACCGGGCTTTTTTTGAACGAGTTGGGTGGTGAATCCGCGAGAACCCTGAGAAGCTGGTTGCGATTCCGTTCCATGGAGGTTTGTTTGAGCGAGTTGGGAAGCTATTCCCGGCCTGTTCCCCAAAAAACGCGCGGCTCCCGGTCCAGATGGGATGCATTTGTCGCTGTATAACTCTGTAAAGCGATTGCGCGGGGAGAACGGAAGGCAGCGAACTTTTTCGACGAATTGACCCGCCAAGGCTTTTACCGATAATAAGTTAGTCACCGAATTCGCTGGACAGCCGGGATCGACGACGCCTCGGGTGCGTCGGTGAAAACCCGGATTCTCCGCAAACCTGGATCAACTTCCGATCGCGACCGGTTCCGACTCGCCGGGTTGGGTCGCGACGTACGAGCGTGGGGTTCGTCATGCTTCCCGATGAAGACAAGGCCGGATTTGTCCCGATCGAAATCCCACAAGTCCATAGTGGGCCATGGGGTTATATAAAGATCTTCGCGGCGCTCGCCGTGATCGGGGGCCTGATCGGAGCCTGGATGGCCGGCTATCGGCCGCCAATCCTCATGGCCGGGACGAGATCCGCGCTCGAGTTCGTGGAAATCGATCAAGGCGACGTGGATGTTTACGTCGTGGAGACCGGATCGATCGAGAGTGCGAACAATACCACCGTACGCAACCAGGTCGAAGCGATTCTGGGCACGGTCGGCGGTAGCCAGGGAACAACGGCCGGCAAGAGCAGCACGAGCGGTTCGGCCTCCGGGCAGAGCGGTGGCGGTGGCGGTGGATCCGGGGGCCAAGGCGGTTCGGGTGGTGGAGCGGCTCCCTCAGCCTCCAAGAGCAAGACTTCCAAGACGAAAGCCGGATCGACATCCAAGACGTCTGCCAGCGGTGGAAGCAGCTCATCCGAGCTCGTCGGGCTCATCCGGGTCGTCCGGCAGTCGGGTTCGTCCGGACGGGCTCGGTGGCCGCCGCTGGCGCCTCAGCGTCGGCAAGCGGGACGACCACAGCGTCGAGCAAGCCGGTATTGCGGAGCTTCACCCTGGCCGTGGTGCCGCACACGCCCTTACGCCCGACCACGACGAAAGCGGCCGAGCCCGTCAAGAAGGCCGACTCCCAGCAGCAAAAAGGTGGCGGCGGCGGTGGCGGCGGCGGCGGCGGTGGTGGTCGCGGTGGCCGTGGTGGTGGCGGCGGCCAGATGGAAGAGGCTGCGGGCTCGACTCGAATCGTCACGATCCTCCCCGAAGGCTCCCGTGTCAAGAACGGAGAGGTCGTCGTCGAGCTCGACAAATCCGCATTTGAGGATGAAGAGAAGAACCAGCTCGTGCGGTACCTCGCGGCCAAGGCGTACGTCGATCAAGCCAAGTCGATGCTCGAGGTGGCCGAAATCTCCCTCGAGGAGTACCGGGATGGCATCTATCCTGAGGACCTGCAACTGATCAGCCATTACATCGAATCCTGTGAGATCGAGGAGGATCGAGCCACGCGGAATTTGAAGTGGTCGAATGACATGCTCGACCTCGGCTATCGCACGCCGTTCCAGGTTTCGAGTGACAGGGCGGCGCTCCAGCAAGCGGTGATCGCCCTCGCGGAAGCCAGGGGCATGATCGATCGACTGACGAAATATACCGGTCCCAAACTCATCAAGTCGCTCGAAGCGAAGGTGAAGGCGATCCAGTCCGACCTGCTGACTCAGGACGGCAGCCTTTAGCCTGGAGGAACAGCGACTGGAGCGGATCCGGAAGAACATCGCCAACTGCACGGTCCGGGCCCCGGGAGACGGCATCGTCGTCTACGCCAATGTGCCGAGGCAACGCGGGCAGCCGGCGATCGTGATCGATCAGGGTGTGACCCTCCGCCAGAACCAAGCGATCTTCAATCTGCCCGACCCGCAGCACATGCGCAGTCAAGGCCAAGATCAACGAGTCCAAGGTCGCCCTGGTCCATATGGGCCAGCCCGCGATCATCACTGTCGACGCGTTTCCCGACCGCCCGCTCAAGGGGATCGTCCGGGAGGTCACGCCGATCTCGATGGCGGTCCAGGAAATCCGATGTGCGGGTCTACTACGCGAACGTCGATATCACTGAAGGATTCGACGACGCTGCGGCCCGGTCTGAGCGCCGAGATCATGATCGACATCGAGTCCCGTCACAAGGTCACCCGGGTCCCGATCGAATCCATCCGATGGGTTGGCGGCCGGTCCTTTGTGGCCCTGCACGATCGTTCGGACAAACAGGCGACTGAGGATTCCTGGCGATGGCAGCCCATCGAGATCGGCCTCAGCGATCCAGATTACGCGGAAGTGCTCAACGGCCTGAAGGCTGGGCGACCGGATCGTCGCCCGTCCTGGCAATCTTCCGCCTCCCGATCAGGAGAGCCTCAAGAAGTCCTCGAATCAGGTCGCCAATCGGTCCTGAAGACCTGGAGGCTGTCTGGACAGCCCCTGGAGGGAACAGACCGGGGACCACTTCCCGGATTTCAGTTGACGCCGTTCGGTGCCGGATTCCGGGCCCCGAAGGGTCGCCGCGGTCTTCTTGGCCGACCGTCTCCTGTAATGGTAGATAGTCCGTCCGTACACGAGCCAGATTCCAATTCCCCCAGCAAAACTGGCAACACTTGCGACTCCCGGAACCTGAAGGGTCGCCGACGTCTTCAGGACCGCAAGTCTGCCGTCGGCAATGAGGTCGGGCACCTGCCCTTGGTTGCGAGAAACCGGCAGGTGATTCCGGACCCATTTCTATGTCGATTCCCTTCGAGACTTTCCCGGAGAAAGGGACTACCAGTGCCTTTCCGGGTTCTTCAAGTCGCTCTTGACACGTGTCATTGATGATTTTTTGAAACGGGTCTTCCGTTTCACCGCGCGCCGTGCAATCATGTCGTATTCGCTGACCGGATGACCGGCCCGTTAGCGTTGAGCAACTTGCTACGGGCCTTGCCTTTAATGGCTCAATCGCATCGCGACACCGATGACGGAGACCCTCCCATGCTGAGACGAATTGCGATAGGATGTCTTGCAATGGCCCTGGCCGGCCTGGCGGCCCCGGCACGAGCGGGACTGGTGATTTATATCCAGGATGCGACGGTGCCGGTGGGTGGCTACGGCCTTGTCAACATCTACCTCGGAAGCACAAGCCCCTCGACCGACGCTTTCGACAACTATAACGTTAACCTGCAGATCACGCCCGTAATCAATACGGGTGGTTCGCTCTTATTTGCAGCTAATGGCGCCGCCCCATCGCCGGGCAACGAGGCCCTCGGCTTGCAGCCCTATAATTATCTCACCGCCCCGAATTACATCTTCAGCGGCGACAGCCTCGATGGCATCGCAGGCGTCAATGGAGGGCTTCCGCCGGTCGGTGCTCCTTCGCCGGGCGCGACGTTTTCCATCACCGATCAATCATTGTCGGGCAGTGAGTACGTGCCGCCAGGCAATACACCCGGGACGGAGGTCCTCCTGGCCAGCCTGTTGCTCGATGGCCTTTCCACCAACGCTGGTGAGACGTATGCCGTGAGCGTGGTGGCTCTCGGGTACCTCCTTCACCAATAATAATACCGCTGTGAGCTTCGATCCCGGTACCGGCGGGACGATCACGATCGGCACCACCTCAATCCCCGAACCGGCCTCGATCGTCTCCGGCGTGACCGCGTTGGTGCTGCTCGCCGGCTGGCACGGAGTCCGCCGCCTTCGGCACTCGAAGGTTCAGCCGGTCTGAAAAGGTAGGGAACCCAAATCGGCTCGTTGTCCGGGAGGGGGTGACGAGCCGATGCGGATTCCTGTCCGGACGGGCGATGAGAGCCCCAAGCTTTTCGTCATCAGCGCCTCGTCGAAGGCGGTCCGTACTCGGCGATGAGTTGACCAATCACACTATCTCGACGCGCGGTAAGAGTCGCTGGGCGTGATCGGCCCGGGAGGCCACCCCGACTCCTTCGCGAACGCGTCAGGTTACGTGCGTCCTATCCTCGATGTCGTCGTCTTTGCGATCACATACGATCATTTGAACAGTAAGCGAGCTTCGACCTACCAGCCACTTTTATCCCACCCAATCGACACGTATTTCCTACAGACCCTGCAAATCTTACAAACCCTGAAGTGCCGGGGTTTCGGAGTCTGTCGCAGATTTTGTAGGCTCCCGAGGGCAGGAATGCAGATCAATTCGCACCCTATCGGGTGATGGGAATGGTCAATTGCGATCCCTATCCTGGGATTCGGTGTCAATACAGGGGGTTCAACGCCGCCAGTTGCGATTGACCCGCGTGGTCGAGAGACTACAATTTGGCCGTGTCTTGCCCGAAGTAGCGTGTCGAGAAGCAGTAAGGGGAACGATGTCGGACGAGCCGCGCGAGAGCCTGGAAGAAGTGCGTCTGGAGAAGCTCCGCACGGATCGCGGAGCTGGGGCTCGACCCCTGGGGGCAACGGTTCGACGGCCATCAGGCGATCGGTGAGATCCGCGCGTCGGCACCGCCCAATGAGCCGGGCAACGACCAGCCCGGCCCGATGGTCCGCGTTGCCGGCCGGATCATGCTCCGCCGCGGTCAGGGTAAGGTCATCTTCCTCGAGCTGCGAGACTGGTCCGGGCGGATCCAGATCTTCATCGGCCAGAAGCAGGTCGGCGAGCTGGGCTGGAAGCTCACCGAGTTGCTGGACCTCAGCGACCTGATCGGCGTCGACGGCCGGCTGGGTTACACCCGGACCGGCGAGCTGACCATCTTCGCCGAGACGCTCACGTTCCTGTCCAAGAGTTTGCTTCCCCCGCCCGAGAAATGGCACGGCCTGACCGACCTGGAACAGCGTTACCGGCAGCGCTACGTCGACCTGTTCAGCAACCCCGAATCGCTGGCCGTCTTCCTCGGCCGGTCGAAGATGATCGCCTCGTTCCGGAAGACCATGGCGGATAAGGGGTTCGTCGAGGTCGAGACGCCCACGATGCAGTCGATCGCCGGGGGGGCCGCGGCGCGGCCGTTCGTCACCCATCACAATGCGCTCGACATCGACCTGTTCCTGCGGATCGCACCCGAGCTGTACTTGAAGCGGCTCCTGGTCGGCGGCATGGAGCGGGTCTTCGAGATCGGGCGGGTCTATCGCAACGAGGGGCTCAGCACGCGTCACAATCCCGAGTTCACCATGTTCGAGGCCTATCAGGCTTATGGCGACTATCACGCCATGATGGACCTGACCGAGTCCTTGATCTGCGGCGCGATCGAGGCGCTGGGCGGCGGGAATGTACGCCCGTGGGGCGAGACGACGATCGATTTCACGCCCCCGTGGCCGCGGCGAACCTACGCCGAGCTGCTGGCCGAGCATGCCGGGATCGACCCGGGCAACTCCGAGGCGGTCAAGGCCCGCGCCGAGGCGGCCGGGGTGGCGACGGCCGGGAAGGATCCGGACGTCATCCTCAGCGAGCTGTTCGAAGCGGTCGTCGAGGACCGCCTGACCGGCCCTGATCTTCGTCATCGACTATCCCGCCGCGATCTGTCCCCTGACCAAGCGGAAGGCATCGAACCCGTCGGTCGCCGAGCGGTTCGAGCTGTACATCCATGGCGTCGAGCTGGCCAACGCCTACACCGAGCTCACGGACCCGCTCCTCCAGGAAGAGCTGTTCCGCAACCAGCTCGCGGGCCTGCCGGCGGAGGAGTCGATGGCCAAGATGGATGAAGACTTCGTCCGGGCCCTCAAGCATGCGATGCCCCCGGCCGGCGGCCTGGGCATCGGAATCGACCGGCTCTGCATGGTCCTGCTGAACCGGTCCAGCATTCGCGACGTGATCCTCTTCCCGCTGATGCGCCCCGAGGCGGGAGGCTGATGTCGCAAGGCTGGACCGCCGGACGGTCCACGATTGACGCGGAGCACTTGTCCCATCGGTGCTGGAATGGCACCCTACCGAAACGAAACGGAAGGAGCCGTCAACGTGTTCAAGTACCTGCTCTGCTGGCGATATCTCAAGACGCGATACATCGCGCTGGCCAGCGTTGTGAGCGTGATGCTCGGCGTGGCGACCATGATCGTGGTCAACTCCGTGATGGCCGGGTTCGCGCGACAAGATGCGCGACCGGCTCCACGGGGTCCTCGCCGACGTGCTGGTCGAGTCGTATACGCTCAACGGTTTCGACAACTGGCAGGAAGTGATGGCGCGGATCAATGACGTTGCCGGCGACGAGGTGGCGGCCATGGCCCCCACCATGGAGTGCCCGGGGATCCTCCACTTCCGCCTCGGCGGCGAAGTCATGACCCATCCGGTCCAGATCATCGGCATCCAGCCGGCGGAGCGTGCCAAGACCGGTGATTTCGCCGAGTTCCTCTTCGACGACGAAGGGAAGCAAATCCCCCCATCATTTGACGTCCCGAAGAAGTTCAAGGAACACACCCCGGCCGGAGAGCTGCTGAACGAATTCAAGGACGACCCCAAGGATGAGATGAACAGGATGTTCGAGGAAGAGCTGCGGAAGCAGATGGACGAGCAGGCGCCCGATTCCGGCGCGATCATCGGCTATGCCCTGGCGACCTACCACCGCAAGGGTCAGCTCGATCAGTTTCTCGTGCCCCCCGGCACAAAGATCGGCCTGCTCTTCCCCAGGTTCGGCGAGACGCGGTCGGAGGCCGGCTACGACACCTACACCACCGTCGGCTACTTCAAGAGCGGCATGAGCGAATACGACTCGACGCACGTCTATGTGCCGCTCGAAGCCTTGCAGAAGACCCGGCTCCTGTACGATCCCGCCCGCGGCACCGGCTCCGTCAACCAGATCCAGATCAAGGTCAAGCCGGGTGTGAATCTGGAACGGCTGGCCGAAGACCTCCAGCTCGCCCTGGACAAGATGAGGCCGACGAAATACCGCGTTTCGACCTGGGAGCAGAAGCAGGGGCCGCTGCTCGGGGCCGTCGCCATCGAGCAGAGCATCCTGAACATCCTGCTCTTCTTCATCATCGCCGTGGCCGGGTTCGGGATCCTGGCGATCTTCTCGATGATCGTCGTGGAGAAGACGCGCGACATCGGGATCATGAAGGCACTCGGGGCCTCGAACTCCGGGATTCGCAGCATCTTCCTCGGCTACGGATTGCTCCTGGGGGCGGTCGGCAGTGGGGTCGGGATGGCGGGCGGGCTCCTGTTCGTCCGCTACATCAACGAGATCGAACGACTCCTGAGCCGGGTGACGGGCCACAGGGTCTTCGATGAGTCGATCTATTACTTCGACAAGATCCCGACGATCGTCGAGCCGTTCACCGTCGCCTGGATCGTGGCCGGTGCCTTGCTGATCGCCGTCGGGGCCAGCATCTGGCCGGCCGAGCGCGCGGCCCGCCTCCACCCGGTTCGAGCTTTGCGATTCGAATGATTGGGTCCGTTGCGTGTCGGATTGACTCTTGCGAGTCGACTTGACGCACTGGATGTGAGCCCGTCGCTCGGACGGACCGAAGGTCCTCCAACGTCGTAGGGCGGGACCACGACCCCTATCAGACGGTTTCACGCCCCTCTCGAAGATGTTCAGGGCCAGGGGGGGTGCATTCGCATCAGGAATCTTGCCATCAACGTCCCGGGCGTGGGACCTACTCTCAATATCCACGGAAGGTGAGGGTGAAGACGATGATGACGACCGGCCACCTCTCCGCACACAGCCTGATGAAGAGCTATTGGAAGGGACGCAACGAGGTCCCGGTGCTCCGCGGGGTCGATCTCGACGTCGAGCACGGTGAGATGCTCGCGATCGTCGGCGCCAGCGGTTCGGGCAAGAGTACGCTGCTGCACCTCCTTGGGCTGCTCGACGCGCCCGATTCCGGGGAGGTGCGGCTCGAGGGAGACCGGATCGACAACCGACCCGACCGGCATCGCGATGCCCTGCGGAACCGCACGTTCGGCTTCATCTTCCAGTTCTACCACCTACTGCCGGAGCTCTCCGCGCTGGAGAACGTGCAGATGCCGCAGTGGATCGGCCGGGGAGTCTGGTCGTACTGGAAGGAGCGCCGCCGACTGCGCGCACGAGGCGGCGGAGCTGCTGGAGCGAGTCGGACTGGGACACCGGCTCGAGCACCGGCCGGCGGAGCTCTCCGGCGGCGAGATGCAGCGGGCGGCGATCGCTCGGGCGCTGGCCGCCAGGCCGGCCGTGCTCCTGGCCGACGAGCCGACCGGCAACCTCGATGCCGGCAGCGGCCAAGGGGTCCTCGAACTGCTGCGCGACTTGAACCGCGAGCGCGGCCTCACTATGATCGTGGTAACGCACGATCCGAACATCGCGCAGCGGGCCGACCGGGTCGTTCGGCTCGCCGAGGGACGGATCGAGGAATGGTCGACCGCCCTGGCCTGAACGACCCCCGAGATGTGGGGCTCGCGTCGGCTTGGCTTTCGCCAACTCACAGCGGGAGAATCGCCCCGATGGGCCCCAAGATCTATATCAGTGGCAAGCTGTACGACAAGTCGGACGCCAAGATCAGCGTCTTCGATCATGGTCTGCTCTACGGCGACGGCGTCTTCGAGGGCATCCGCGCCTACTCGGGGCGCGTCTTCCGCCTCAAGCAGCATGTCGACCGACTCTACGACTCGGCCCAGGCGATCCATCTCCAGGTCCCGATGAGCCGCGAGGAAATGGTCAACGCCATTCGCGAGACCCTCGCTTTCAACAAGTTGACGGATGCCTATATCCGCGTCTTGGTCACCCGGGGCGCCGGCAGTCTGGGCCTCGACCCCCGGAAGACGACCGACCCCCAGGTCATCATCATCACCGACCATATCAGCCTCTACCCTGAGGAACTCTACGACCGCGGCCTGAAGATCATCACCGCCGCGACGACGCGCAACCATCCCAACGCGGTGAATCCGCGAATCAAGTCGCTCAATTACCTCAACAACATCCTGGGCAAGATCGAGGCCACCCAGGCCGGCTGCCTGGAAGCCCTGATGCTCAACCACAAGGGTGAGCTCGCCGAGTGTACGGGCGACAATATCTTCGTGGTCCAGCACGGCCGGATCCACACGCCGAGCATTGATTCGGGCATCCTCGAGGGGATCACCCGCGAGGCGGTCATCGAGCTGGCTCGGGCAGCCGGATACCCCGTGATCGAGCGGACGATGGACCGCCTCGATGTCTTCAAGGCCCAGGAGTGCTTCCTGACCGGCACGGCCGCTGAGCTGATCCCGGTGGTCGAGTGCGACGGCCGCGTCATCGGCTCAGGCCGACCCGGGCCGATCACTCGCGAGCTGCGTCAGCGCTTCCAGACCCTGGTCCGCGAGGAGCGCTCATCCAGCGACCCGACGTGATTGAGATCCGTTCGATCATGGCCCCGACCGACTTCAGCGCCCATTCGGAGGAGTCTGTCAGCTATGCGTGCGGGCTCGCCGCACGCCTGGGCTCGGAGCTGCACCTGGTGCACATCCTCTCGGAGATCCTCCCCGGGGGGCCCGACCCGCTCCTGATGCCCGTGATGCCGCCGGAATACTACCAGGAGAATGAAGACCAGGCCAAGGCGACGCTCGGCCGCCTGCTCGATCCCGGCTGGGGCACTCCCCGCTCGGTCGTCACCGAGGTACGGTGGGGAAGCCCCGTCGAGGCCGTCGTCTCGTATGCCGTCGACCACCGAATCGATTTGATCGTCATCGCCACCCACGGCCGGACCGGCCTGAGTCATGTCCTGCTGGGCTCGGTCGCCGAGCGGATCGTCCGCGAGGCCCCCTGCCCCGTCCTGACCATCCGCGACCGCCATCGCGGACCAGCAATCCTACACAGCCATCCCGCTGGCTAGCGTTGGGAGCGGGGCTCCTTACCACTACCGTGAACATCTTCCGGCGGCGTCATCTGGCGATGGCTTGGGGGAAAAGGAATGAATTCCGTTCTACGTCGCGGCGCCTGACCGTAGAACGGAATTCATTCCGTTGGGCGCCACCCGGTCCCCTCCACCACCTCGAGTCAGAAGGGTCTCAAGCAAAACCATGGCCGATCCTCAGACCACACGCCGCGTCATCTTTCGTGGCTTGAAGATCGACCTGGCCTTGCAGCAGGTTGGGCTCCGCGACGGGACGACCGCCGAGCGGGAGGTCGTCCTCCATCGGGGGGCCGTCGCCCTGGTCGCGATGGTCGACCAACAGCACGTCTGCCTGGTCCGGAATCGACGCTACGCGATCGATCGGACGCTGCTCGAAGTGCCTGCCGGGACGATCGACCCCGGGGAGTTGCCCGACCAGACCGCGGAGCGGGAACTCTTGGAGGAGACAGGCTACCACGCCGGACGGATTCGTTGCGTCCGGGATTGGTACGTCAGCCCGGGGGTGATGAACGAGCGGATGTACCTTTATCTGTGCGAAGATCTTCGGCCGGGGCCGGTCCGATCACCAGCTCGATGAGGAACTCCAGTCCGTCGTCGTCCCGTGGGAGGAGGCCATGTCGATGGCGGACGACGGCCGGATCGAGGATGCCAAGACGCTCGTCGCTTTAATGATCTGCGATCGTCTTCGTCGGCGATCGCCATCCGAGCGGGTAGACTCATCTCACCTCATTGCCCATGGAACGGCATCTTGGCCGGCACCAGGACCGAGTCTCTCACATGGACGCCCGGTCTGGGCTGGTGATTGTTGTTGAGAAAAATGTCGGGGTCGTGGGGACCGCCGTTGCGGGTGCGGAACCACTGGACGCTCCCGTCGCCGAAGAGGACGTTCTGCCCCCGTGCCCCCGTGATTAGGACTGTTGCCGTCCTTGATGGTGAGGAAATTCTCGTGGCTGGGCTGATCGGCAATCACGGGGATGTGCGAAGAATGCACGACCTCAAGTGGGCCCGGATGCCCGGACGCATGGAGATAGCCAACGTTGTAGGCATAGTCCCAGCAGAGCATGCCCTGGTAGCGCGCCGGATCGTTTCGCCGGATGTGCTCGCTCTGATCGAAGCTCACCAGCTCGGCATTCGCCCCGTGAAGATGCTTTCCGTTACAGGGGCAATCCAGCAGCGACGCGTTGTCGAGCACACCAGCATCGTGCAGGATCGACGCGAACGTCCCGGCCGGGGCATCGGCCCGGTTGGAAGGGGGATAGGGCAAGAACGGGTGCAACGATGCGTACTGCCCCAGGCTGTTGCCGAGCTGCTGGAGGTTGAACAGGCAGCCGGCCTGGTTCATCCGCTCGCGGGAGCGCTGGATGGCCGGCAGCAGAGGTCAGGACGCCCGCGATGAAGATACTCGCGGCCACGGCGAAATCGGCCCATCGGAACGGGACCCGGACCGGTGCGTAATCCAGGAGCGACAAGGGCCGACGCCGATTCCGGGCGACGAAGGCCACGGTCCGCTGCAGCCAGGCCCGGCGGATGCTCGAAGGGGGTCCCGTCATCGAGCAGCCGGTTGATTGCCTGCCGGAGGCGCTCGATCTGGACCGCCGGTTCGCCACCGCCGTGGAGCGAGCTGATCGAGCCGATCGCGGTCGGCGCCGTCAATTTGGCCGAGCACGAAATCGATCATCTCATCGGCTTTCATGGCGTCACTCTTCCCCGAAACGCTTCGCCGACCGCGCCATCTGCTGGAGCTTCTCGAGCGCGGCATGCAAGCGTGACTTCACGGTTCCCACCGGGATCTTCAAGATCTCGGCGATCTCCCGATATTTCAAATCCTGGTGATAAGCCAGAACCAAGGTTTGGCGGAGTGCGTCTGGTAGGCGAGCGATACACTCACGGACCCACTGCTGCCGCTCGGCTTCCTGGAGCTCGGCCAGAGGTCCGCTCGATTCGCCCACGAGGAGATCGATCAGGTTCCCGGCATCCGACTCGCCGACCGCCGCCGACCCGCTGATCGAGACTCACCGTGGGATGCCTGCCGACTTTCCGTAGCGAGTCAACAGCCTGATGGGTCGCGATGGCATACAGCCATGGGACGGAAGGGACGGCCATCCTCGAACAATCCGCGCTTCAGATGGACCTGAAGGAACGTGTTCTGAAACACGTCTTCCGCCAAGCTCGGATCGCCCAGATAGCGGGCCAGATAGCGGTACAACTCGCGTTCATACCGATGGACGAGTTCGGTGAAAACGTCGGCGTGGCCCTCTTCACGATACCGACTCATCAACGTCTCGTCGGAGAGCTGGCCGAGGTCTTCCGCCGAATCAGATCCTATGGCCTTAACCATCATACGTACCGCCGCGGCCAAAGGTTCAGGGAATTTGCCGGGGAGCGTCGCCGTCGCATGCTTCGGTCTGGGTCGGGAATCGCACGACTCGCTGGGGACTGGTGTGATGCGTAACGTTAAGTCTAAAGGGATCTTCTGGCGAGTCAATCCCCTTCCCCGCCGGCCGTCTCGCCCGCGCGACAGTCAAGGATCCCCGAGGGTCTCGGAGCGTTTACCGAATCCATCGCATCCGCTCGACGTACGGAATCGCCGGGAACCGAAAGTCCGCACCAAGTCGGAAATTGGGCCAGACGGGCTTGAGGTGGGGCCAGTAGACGCAAAACGCCTTGCCGATCAGGAGGGCCTCGGGGACCTCCCAACTGGCCCGTCCCGAGTCGTCCCAGCCGCGATCCGGGCGGTCGGCATTCCATCTGGTCGGTCTGGCCCCAGGCCCTGCCGTCGCTGCTCCATGGGCTATTGTCACCCAGCATCAAGTAGTGTCCCGATGCGATGCGGAACTCGCGTGGAGCGCGATGGGCCAGCGTGGCGAATCGGTCGGGATCCGCCAGCAATTCGAACAGGGCGGAGGACTCGTATCGTGCCGCCTCGCCGAGGTTCGCGTAGTCCGGTTCAGACGGATCAAGTGTATAGTAGATATCACGTTTCAAGATCAGGCCATCGATCGCGATCGCGGCGCCTTGCGCGGCGATTCGAACAGGCTCGAGGTCGGCCGATGTTGGCACGGCGGGTTCGGGGCCCGTCGGGTAGAAAAGGCCGTCACCGAAGGGGAGATCGCGATCGATCCAGAGCGTCAACCGACCATCCACGTTGGCGAACGTGAGGTCGTAGGTCCCGCCGCTGGAGATCCGCGTCGGCGCGACGGTTCCCACCTCGTCATCTCCGTGGAAGAGACGCGCGTCGCCGGAGGTCAGGTCGATCTGGCATCGATTGGACAGTCCGCCCTTGATCAGTTCCAGCCGCAAACGGCCAGCGGGCTCGCGTACGGTCAGTTTGAGGGAGACGGTCAGGTCACCGACCCAGTGCGGTTGGAGCCAGGACCGAGAGGCCGGCCGGGGGTCTCTGCGGTCCAGGACCGCGAGGTCGGTGTTGTACGACGAGAAATCCGTGATCAGTGTCTTCCGGATAGGCTCCTTCCGGTCGGTGCCCGGACTGGATTGCATTCCATTCGTCGGGGCTCGGCACGAGGTGGCGGTATCGCAGTTCGGGCCAGTCGGACGCCAGGGGAGCCGGTTCGAAGGTTCCGGGCTCCGGTTCCGTCCAGGCACCCGGTTCCGCGGCGGACCAACGAAGGTAGCTCGAATCCCCAGCCAGCGACGCCGCGCGATGACGATCATCATAGACCATCACCTGCATGGCCTGCTGATGGTCCAGCGGCCGGAGCACGCGCTCGAAATCCTCCGAACCGTCCTGGGGCTTGACCCAGACGTCCCCCGCCTGGATCCGCAGCACTTCGTTCGGCATCCCCACCAGCCGCTTGATGTAGCGGACCTCCGGCTTCTCAGGGAGCTTGAATACGGCCACGTCCCATCGCCCGAGCTGGACCTGTCCCGCCCGCGGGAGAAAGGGGAGCGACACCCCCTCTTTCATGACATAGATGCGATCGCCCGAGAAGCTCGGTGCGGCGTTGACGACCGCTTCGAACCGGCAGTTCTCGCACGTGCCCCAGTGGATCCGCGGACTGGCCCCGAGTGCGGGCTGGTCTGAATCGACCTCGCGATAGGCGTTGACCGTATACACGTACCCACATTCCTTGCACGTGATCTCCTTGTGACGCCCCAGCAGGGTTGGCGCCATGGAACCGGTCGGGATCACGAATCCCTCGGCCTCGATGCTCCAGATCAGAAAAGCCAGGAATACCACCACGAACGACTCGATCGACTCGCGGTTGCTCCGTCGCCGGCCTTTCCGGGCCGGCAACTCTCCAGACCGAGATGCCGTTGCCAATTCCCGCGACGATTCTGATTGGGTTCGCCGAGTCCCATCCCGCTGGTTCATCGTCATCCTCTGCGCCGGTATGCCCCTCGTTCAGTCACGCCTTCGTGATAGAATAACAGACCGGCGCCCAGACCTGAACCGGGGTGGGAGCGGAAGTGACGGATCGATCTTCAGGAGATCGCGTCGAAGTGGCGTTGCCCCGACTCGGAAAAGCATCGGCGGCCCGTTCCATGTCGGCAAGCCGAAGTCGGGATGGCCGGATTCGAACCGGCGTTCTCCTGCTCCCAAGGCAGGCGGATTACCAGGCTTTCCTACATCCCGTCGAATTCTTCTCTTCAAGCAGCCCGTGAGGGAATCGAACCCTCCTCTCCGCCTTGAAAGGGCAGTATCCTTGGCCGATAGACTAACGGGCCGGCAGTTTCCGGATCTTCGATTACCAGATATCCGTCAGTGGGCCGGGTGGCGCTCGAATCCACGTCTCCACCTTTTCAGAGTGACGCTAAACCGTCTCAGCTACCGGCCCGATGTTGGAGCGTGCCCTCTCGGGCTTGCTACACTCACAGACGCGGCCCCAACCCGCTAAGTTCGCGCCGATCGGATCATTTTCATCGAACCGCTTCGAGCCTGTGCGAGGACAAACGCGTCCGTCCCATGGTCGATGTGAGGGAGATCGGCGCAGGCGTCAAAAGGGAGGTTGAGCGAGTCGGGGTCCGGCCTGGGAGAGCCTCCCTCGCCATGCAGGGGAGCAACCGGTTACGATATGCGGGTCCCAGGGAAAACCTTGACTCGTAGGAGTGACTAAACGGTGAACCCCCCACCAACGCCCCAGAGCGATGCCGGATCGGCGAAGATCCCGCTGCCACTCGAGCACAGGGTCAGGATCTTTCGATTGAGGGTCGCCGTCCTCTGGACCCTTGTTATCCTGACGCTCTGCTGGCTCCCCCGTAGCATCGTGGAAGAAGTCGAGAAGGACTCGTCCTGGTTCGAGATCCCGAATTTCGACAAGGTGGTCCACTGGGGAATCTTCATGCTTTTCTCGATACTCTGGCTTCGAGTCGGGACGTCGCCATGGCGCTTTCTCTGGCTTGCACTCGGAGGGCTTGCGCTGGCGGTCGTCAGCGAGGTCGTCCAGTCGCTCCCGATCATCGGGCGCGACGCGACCATTGGCGACGCAGTAACCGATTGTATTGGCCTCTTCATCGGTATCGCAATGGCCCGGGCCCTCGAGCCACTGTTGCGACGGGTGGAATCCCGAATCTTACGGACGTCGTCATCGTGAGGAATCTGGGCTCAAGCCACGTGCCGAACCATGGCAGGCACCACGCTCTGGCTGAGATCGTACAGAAAGGAGGTTGGAGATGACCCGAGACAGGGCCCGCGGGATTCTGATTGCGATTACGATTGGAGTCTCGATCGCATCGACTTTTGCCCAGCCGGTCGCCGCCGACGAGGGCGAACGGGCGTTGTCCCTGAGCTGGGACAAGGAGATGCTGACGATCCGCGGGAAACACTTGCCCGGCGGCGCGGCTCGAGGTGTGGTACATCGAGGCCTATTGCCGGCCGGGTTCCACGGCACGGGATTGGAAGCAGACGGTCATCCCCCACAAGACGGAAATGATCGAATCGGACAACGATGGCCGGCGCATCAAGCTTCGATCGCGACTCGATGATGGCGTCGTGGTCGACCACGAGATCCGTGCCGGGCGGGACGAGATCGATTTCCGGGTGGTCGCGACCAACCCGACCGCCGTGGAGTCGCAGGCGCACTGGGCGCAGCCCTGCATCCGGGTTGACCGATTCACCAGCACGAAGGCGGAGCGAGCGTCCGAAGCCTATCTGCCGCGGTGTTTCGTCTACGTCGAGGGCAAGCCGGCTCGATTGCCAACGACGCCCTGGGCACGGTCCGCAGTCTATACCCCCGGTCAAGTGTGGTGTCCCGAAGGCGTGAGCCGAGATGATGTCGAATCCGCGCCCCTTGAGTCCCATCGTTCCGTCCAACGGCTTGATCGGCTGCGTTTCGGCTGACGGCAAGGAATTGCTGGCAACGGCCTGGGAGCCCTACCAGGAACTGTTTCAGGGCGTCATCGTCTGCCTGCACTCCGACTTCCGGATCGGCGGCCTGAAGCCGGGCCAATCGAAGACGATCCGCGGCAAGATCTACCTGATGCCGGCCGATTTCGCGGAGTTGGAGGCGCGTTACCGCAGGGACTTCCCCGAGCACATCCGTCGGACCACTCCCACCAAGACCGGCGCAACGGCGAAGAAGCTCATCGAATTCGGATGGGACGAGCCCGGGACGGGCTTCCTCCGGAGCCATCGCGCCGAGCTCGAAGCCACGCCGTTCGACGGCTGCGTCTTCCACGCCGAAGCTCGGACGGCCCAGGGTGCGCCCGTGAACTTCACCTGGCTTTGCTGGGGTCGAAGGCGATTCTCCTCGGAAGAGCTCAAGGCATCGCGCGACGACCTCGAGTCGATCGGCGAGACGCGGTTCCGCCACAATTTCCTCCGGTTCAATACGACGCCCGCCGACCTCGACTGGTTCGACGACCACGCGGCGGTCATGAACAACGCCCGGCTGGCCGCCCAGCTCGCCCGCGCGGGTCACTGCCGGGGGATCCTGCTCGACACCGAGCAATACGAGGGAAAGCTGTTCGACTACTCGAAACAGCGTGATTCGAAGCGGCGCACCTGGGATGACTACGCCGCCGAGGCTCGCCGTCGCGGCCGGGAGGTCATGACCGCCTTCCAGGAAGGATTCCCCGACCTGACCGTGTTCTTGACGTTCGGGCACAGCCTGCTCTGGAAGCAGAGCGAGCACGGGAAGAAGCCGCTGGCCGAGTGCCGATACGGTTTGCTCGCTCCCTTCCTGGACGGCATGATCGACGCGGCCAAGGGCCAGAACCCGGATCATCGACGGTCATGAGATGTCCTACGGATACCGTGACGCCGATGCCTTCGCACAAGCTTATCGGGCCATCAAGCACGACGCCGCAACCCTGGCCGCCGACCGAGCGGCCTATCACCGCACGGTCTCCGCCGGCTTCGGGCTCTGGCTCGATTACGACTGGCGAAAGAAAGGCTGGGACCTCGGCGACCCCGAGAAGAACTACTTCTCCCCTGCTCGCTTCGAGACCAGCCTGCGCGCCGCGATCGAACAATCCGATGAGTTTGTCTGGATCTATACGGAGAAGCCGAGATGGTGGTCGGGAAGTGGGAAGACCGTTGACCTCCCTTCGGCATATGTGGAGACGGTGCGGCGCGTCCGTCGGGCGCTGGTGGGGGAATGAGGAGTCCTTTCTCGCCGTGCCTTGTGGTAGAATGCGGCTATCTCGATGCATGTGGCTCTCGGGAGATCATACTATGCAAATTCGCAAGATGACCGAGCTGGAACAGCAAATGAACGAGGACTTCGATTGGGCGATCCATTCTGCGGAAGTCCAGCAAAACCCGGAGTATTTTGGAAAGCTGGTCGTCGTGCACAACAAGCGGGTCCTGGCGGCCGGCAGGGATCGGAAGGCGATGGTCGAACAAGCGGCCGAAAGAGGTCGGCGTGCCCTGGCGGCAACTCGTGGTCATCGTCGTACCTTCTCCCGAGGCGTGGGAGATACCTCATTAAGTGATCGACGTCGCGTCGGAGGCAAGCATGATTTCTCCCTCGGCTCGGGCTACGACGCCGGTGGAATGGTCGACCCGCCTGATCTCTCTTGCGCAATCACATTCCCAGTGGCGCGCCTCGTGGTGCCGCTCTACTTCGGCACCGATCCTCCAGACCCCGCAACTGCCCAGGAAGCCTGCTGGCTCGACACGGGCGCTCCGCTCTCCGTGGTTCCGTTTCAGGTACATCACCAGCGGCTGGTCTGGCAACCGATCGCCGGCGTGCAGACGAGTTGGTCGGGCCAACCGTGCGATCTGGGTCGCATTGATTTCTGGCTCGCGACCGACCAGCCACCCTATCTTCGCGGTCCCATGTCGTTGCTGGCCAAGTTCGCCCGGAGCGATCCTCCGGGTGACCCGGTTCCGGTCTTACTCGGACTGGAATTCTTCCTGGCCCATCAAGCGGAACTCCGGCTCCCCCTCCCGCCGAGTGATGGAAGCATCGTGTTCCCGTGAATCTCTACTCACCAAGCATGTCGCTCTCGATCGATCAGAAGCTGGTCTCGGTCGATCTCGTTGCTGATGCGGGAGAATCCGGGTGCGAACATCCCGGCCCATCTGGGTGGTGAGACGATCCCTTGTTCCTGGAACCATCGTTCGGCGTTCTGGCGGAGGGCGCGGGTCTCGTCGTCGGTTTGGATCTCGCCGAGCCGGTAACGCATGAGCTGGGCGTTGAGCGGCATGTCGGCCTGTTCGTAGCGCGTCGCGGCGGCGGTGAGCTTCTCGACGGAGCGGATGGGGTCCTCCTCGCAGGCGGCGATCGCGGCGCGGATGAAGTGGGCGTGGGCGACGGCCCAGCCTTGTCCCTCTCGCTCGAGCCGCTGGGCGTCTCGCCCGGCCTGGATGAGGAATGGCCGGGGCTGGGTGGACTTCTCCGCCATCGCCACCGCGGTCCGCGCCCGCTGCTCGAGCATCTGGATGCGGATCAGTTGGATGCGGAAGAGCATCGAGCGGGAATACTCCGGCCAGGTGACGTCGAGGCGAACCCAGGCCCGAGTGATGTCGCCGCGGTAGAGATCGAGGTGGATCAGGGCATCGAATGCGGAGCTGTGCTGGAGGTTGAACGGGCGGTCGGCCCGGTGGGCCAGGAGTGCTTCGAGGTCAGCCTCCGCCACCGGAAACTCATTCCCGGCCAGCTTGATGATCGTCATGTAGAACGAGGTCAAGGTCGAGGCGGCGTAGAGGTCGCCGCGTTCCTGGGCCTCCCGGTAGAGGACGGTCCATCGGCGCTTGAGCTCGGCGATTTCACCCAGTTGCAGCAGCGCCCAGAGCGCGAAGTTGTGTCCCGTATCGCGCTCCCAGGCGACCCCCGTGCAATGGTTTCGGAAGAGCAGCTCGGCCTGGTCGAGCGAGGCATGGGCGGCTTTCCAGCGTCCGAACAAGAGCGAGCTGATCCCGCGCACCAGCTCGACCATGCCCCGGGCATGGGGGGACTGGATGCGGCTGGCCAGCGCCTCGGCGACCTCCAGGAGGGCGGCGACGCGGGTCACCGCGGGTAGGCCAGCCGTGGCCCGATGCGCCGCCTCCATGGCCATGGCCCGAGCGATGCGGAACGGCTCGCCCGCCCGGAGCGCCAGGAGGAGACCGCGGGTCTGGAAGTCGGCGCCGCGGATCGGCTCGATCATGCTCAGTCCCGCGACGGCCGACCAGCAGAGGTCGATGCGGGTCAGCTCCATCGCGGAGACCTGCGTCTCGGTCGCGTTCCCGGAATCGGAAGCCGCGGAGCCGGAGGCGCATGCGATGCCAGATCAGCGACGCGAGGGCGCGTCGAGGCGTCTCGGGCATGCTGATCCCCAGCGGTCCGAAAAGGGTGCGCAACAGGGCCAGCCCTTCGTCGAGGTGGCCGCTGATAAGGAGCTGGGTCGAGGCGAGTCGCTTGAGCTGAAGGGCCTCGGCCGCGGTGGCCGAGGGAGCCGCCGTCAGATAGGCCTGGGCGGCCTCGGCGCCTCGGCCGGCGTTGGTCAATGCGTCGCCCAGCCGACTCCAGAGGATGCGGACCTGGGCGGCCGGGCCGGGGTGGAGCTCCAGGGCGATCCGGTAGAGCCTCGCGGCGTGGTCGAACGCCAGCGCCACGGCCGCCTGGTCGGCTCCTCGGGAATAGCTAGTCGCAGGCGCGGACGATCTCGCCGGCCCCCCGGTAATGCCCAGCGAGGACTTCCGGGTCGACCGGGCCGGAGGTGGACAGGACCAATGCCAGCCGCTCATGGTGCCACTTCAGGCGGTCGGGAGGCAGGTGAGCCACCACCGTCTCACGGATCCGGTCGTGGTAGATCTCGATGTCGTCGTGCTGAGTCTGGCCGATGCAACGGATCAGCCGCGCCGTGCGGAGGGATGCCAGCGCCACTCGGCCGCCGGCGCCCAGCTCGCTGGCCTGGAAGGCCAGGGCTTGCCGGATCGGACGCCCGGAGACGGCCACCACTCCCAGCAGCCGTTGCGCATCCTCCGGCTGCCGTTGGATCCGCGCCCAGAGCACTTCATCCAGGTCGAGCTGGCCGATCGCTTCCCAGCGATCGATCGGCTCGCCTCCCTGGATGTGCTTGACCAGTTCGTCGATGAACAGCGGGTTCCCACCCGACTCTCGAGCCACCACGTGCGCCTGGGCGCGCGACACGGCATCGTCTCTTCCCAGAAGGACCAGCGTCAACTCGCGCGCCTCGGACTGGGTCAGCGGCTCCACGGCCAGATCGCGGTGCTCGATCCGGGACGAATCGCCAGCGATCGACTTGCGGACCTCGTTCAAGAAGGGGCTCCGCTCCTCGTCCTCCGAACGGAAGCTGCCCAGGAACAGCAACACGGGCGACTGCGGCGAGCAGAGCAGGTCTGATAGGAGGATGGCACTGTCGAAGTCGCCCCACTGGAGGTCGTCGATCGCCAGGACCAATGGCGCTGCGTTTGCCAAGGTTGGCCAGTAGTTCGCGCAGGCCGGCGAAGGCGCGGCGACGCAGCTCTTGCTGGTCGGGCATCTCCGGGGCGTCGCTCCGAGCCGAGGCCACGGCCTCCACGCTCTGCAAGACCGGGAAGACCCTGGCGAGGAAGGACACGTCCTGGGGCAGCAGGGCCTGGGCCCTCCGTGCCGACAGCCCCTTCAGGTGCCGGGCCAGGGCATCGATCAAGCTATCCAGGGCCTTGTACGGGACCGATTCCCGCTCGTAACACCGTCCGAAGAGGACGACGGCCTCGTCCCTGGCAATCAGCCCGTCGAGGAACGACCGGATCAGGGTCGTCTTGCCGGTCCCGGTCCGGCCGAAGACGAAGATCGACTCGGTCCGACCCCGGCTGAGGCCGGAGAAGACCGAGTCGAGGACTTGAAGGTGTCGCGACCGCCCGATCAAGGGGAGCTGGCGATTCGAGTCGGGGACATCGGCCGAGTCCACGACCTGGCCGCTCAGGACCGAGATGATCTCGCGACCACACCGGCCGACGCGCCGGGTCCCGGTCCAGAAGATTGACACACAGACGGACCAGGTCCTCCGAAAGCCCTTCGACGAGCGATCCCGGCGAGGGCGGAGTCCTGGGTCCGCTTGGCGATGATCAGCTCCTGCGGCGATCCGACGAACGGCAGCCGTCCGGTCAAGACTTCGTAGAGCATGACGCCAACACTGTACCAGTCGCTCGCCGGCGTGATGGCAAGCCCGGACGCCTGCTCCGGCGACATGTGCGCCAGCGTACCGACGACCTGGCGGTCCAAGCTTCGATGTCGGTCCGAGCTCTCGAGGTCGATGGTCAGCCCGAAGTCGAGCAGGACGACCCGCCCCTCGGTGGTCACCAGGACGTTCGTTGGCTTGATATCCCGATGCAGTTTACCGGACTGGTGCAAGGCATCGATCCCCTCGGCTAACTGCCGCAGCGCATCGCGAAGTCGGGCCTCCTCGAATTGAGGCGGCCGCTTGCCGTCGAGGCTGATCCGGGGTGGTGGCGCGACGCCCTCGCCCCGGTCGGGGGATGGGCCTTCGGCCGAGCCCCGCGGGAGGCTCGCCGCCGGTCGGCGCCTCACGTAGCTCACGAAGTCGCACCCCTCGACGAGCTCCATGGTGAAGAACCATCGATCGTCGACGGCGAACAGCTCATACAGATTGACCAGGTTGGTATGAGTGAGATCGCTCAGTGCGCGAAACTCTTGCTTGAACCGGACCAGGGCCGATGGATCCACCCGGCGCATCGTCTTGAGGGCCACCAATTCTCCGCGCTGCTGGTCGTATGCCTCGTACACGACCCCCATCCCGCCCGCGCCCAGGCGTCGGACGAGCGTGAACCGGACGGCGTTCAACATCGCCTTGAGGCTCTCGGCCTCCGAGTGGAGATGATGGTTCTCGTCCAGTGCGAAGGACAGATCTTCCCGATCGCCGGTCTCCTCCTCACCAGCCGGGCTCCTTGTGCTCCGCAGGCCATTCGGAGCGAGATCGGGATGGGTCCCGTTGGGGAGAGATCGAAGGCCGAGGCGATCGGATCGCCTTCGGTCTCGACCGGGACTCGATTCGATCTCGACCGCGATGGTGTCCGACTCCGAGAGCAGCAAGGACGGCGTGGGGCTGTCGATCGTCTCATTCAAACGAACGGAAGACCTCCGGCGTTCTTGACGCTCCCGGTTGACCAGGCGCGGATGAGCTCTCCGCGTTCGGCGATGTCGGGGAACGCCGAGAGGTAGACTCGTAGCGGCAGGGGTTGTCCGCGCAGCCAACGCTGGTGCTGATCCTCCAGGAGGACCTCGAGCCGGTCCTCGGGGGCGACCGCCGGACGCGACGACAGGAAGGCGAAGACGTCGGGGACGGAAAGCCCGGTCTCCCAGAGCCGGGAGAAGCACTCCGCCAGGCCTTCGTTCTCAATCGAGCCGGAGTTCGAATCCATCACCCGGTAACCCCCGTCGCTCGTCACGATGAAGACTCGGTCGAACCGCGGGTACGGGCCGACGAATTCCGGGCGGACCGGGGACCGGAGAAACCAAAACGGTGCCTGGTCATCCTCCGCGCCCTGGGCCAGCCAGAATCGCACCGGTGCAAGCACCCGCGACGGCGCTCGGCTCCGGCAAGATTCGTCCCGAGTCTCCCTAGGATACGGAGGCGACGGGCCGTCAATCAATTGAGGACCCGGCCCGATCTTCGACCCTGGAGCGGTCCGCGCTCGGGCTCTGCGGCTGGGTTCGTTCGTCCCGTTTCGCAAGTCGGCAGGGTGAGCCCCATGCAAACTACTCGGCTTGGCTTCGTTCAGCGCGTTTCGATGCCGACGCAGTGATCCACTTTTCCATAAACTCGGAACACTTTGCCCAATCCTCCCGAGCTTGGGTTCGTTCGCCGCGTTTCGTAACGCGGGAGTGCGAGCCGCCCACGCGCAGCCGGGCTTGGCTTCGTTCGCTGGATCTGGTGTTGGCCGGATGTCGGGCTTGGGTTGATTCCGTCCATTTTCCGGATTCGCGCGACCAATGGGGCTGGGTTCGTTTCGTCGAATCCGCGTTGGTCGGACCGCGAGGCTGGGTTCGTTTCGTCGAATTCGGGTCCGACGGACTCCAAGCTTGGGTTCGTTTCGTCGGTTTTGCGCGAGGCGAAGGCCGGAGTTGGGTTCGTTCCGTCGGGTTTTGCGCTCGTCTCGTTCTGTTCCGCATCCTGACCAGCCCAGCTTTCTCCGCTCGATTTGCGCACCCCGAACACCGCCCGGAAGGGCCCTGACACCCTTAATTATAGAAAACTTCCGAGGCTCTGGGCCGAATCTATCCCGATAATTGGGTTTAGGACCGCTGACCGAAGCCACTTCGGACGGTCTTCCTCATTGACCGGTGAGCCATCGCCCTCATCCATCGTCACACTTCCGACCCTGGTGATGTCGCCGAGCGGCCGGCGGTTCAATCGGGATCGCCCGTGAGGATGAAACCGGCCCAGTAATGGGGATGCTCGAATCGGATGGACCGTCATCGCGAGGGATCTTTACCAATTCAGGTTGGCCGCGACCGATTCGATCGTACTCCGACTCGTCCTTGTCGTCGGACCACTCTCGCAGCCACTGCTTGGCTTCGCGTAAGCGCCTCGGCCTTGGCGAGGGGCTTGTCCAGCCCCGGGCGTTTCCCCAGCCAGTTCTGATAGAACCGGGTCATCAAGAGCGAGGTGGCGCGGTCGTCGACCTTCCAGAGCGACAGGCAGACGCTCCGCGCCCCGGACATCAGCAGCGCCTGGGTGAACCCGACGAACCCCTCGCCGCCGGCATCGCGGCCCAGGGCGGTCTCGCACGCCGAGAGCGTCACCAGCTCGGCATTCAGCTCCCAGCCGCGCTGGATCTCGCGGACCGAGAGCCGGCCGTCGAAGACCGGCTTGTGGTTCAGGGCCTGTTCCAGCGGGTCGGGCAATCCGACCTGGGTCAGGATCACCGCCGAGCGGGCGGGGATGCTTTCGTCGATCACCCCGTGCGTCGCCAGGTGGATGACGCCGAACCGCCCCAGTTCGCCCGAGGCGGCCAGGCGGTCGAGCTCGGGCTCGCTCGCGTCGGCGCCGAGGAGGATGCGGGCGGGCCGATCGTCGGCTTGGAAGAGTTGGGCGATCTCCTCGACCTCGTCTCGCGTGCCCGGCAAGGGGGCGAAGTGCTCGGAGCCGCGACCGCGCCGCCGCGAGCACCTGCCGCAGCTTGCGCTGATCTTGACGATCGCCACGGGTGCCGGCCTGGGATCGAGCACGACGCCGAGCTTGCCGGGGGCCAATTCGAGCCGGTCGACTTTGCCGCTGCGCCAGAATTCGACGGGGACGGGCCGGCCCGGCTCGGGGACGGCCTTCAGATCCTCGCGCTTGTGCAAGGCGGTCCCGTTGTAGGAGAGGAGCACGTCCCCCGGCTTCAGGCCGTGCGTGGCGGCGTTGGAGCCAGGCGTGACCGCGTTGACCAGCAGGCCGTGGTCGGGCGGCTCGGGGTCGTTCGACTTCGTCGGGCCGCTCGAAGACCGGGGTCGCCCAGGGCCAGCAGGCCGGCGTGGCGGTCCGGCCTGGGCTGCTCCCGCAGGTACTTGAAGACCGTGGCCGAGGGGGCGTAGCTCACCGTGCGGGTGTCGTCGCTGGCGAGCAGGGCCTCGACCGGGATGCCCGCCATGGCGCGGGAGGGCAGGACGATCAGCCTCCGGGCCGTCGGCAAGCCGTCGGCGGTGGCATCAAGGACCTGGCTAGAGGCTCGAGGCGCTGGGATCGTAATCTCTCGATCAGGGGTCGCAGGTCCGCCAGGCCGGCGTCGGGCCGTTTCCGCAGCTCGGTCCGAACTTGGTCTGCGAGTTCGGTGTCGTCTTCGGACCAAAGCCCATCCGGGCCGGTCCCGGCGATCGGGACCCAGGCCGGCACGCCCCGGGAGCGGACGACCACGCCCCAGTGCTCGCCGTCGGGGTCGACGGCGTTCGGTCCCACAGCTGGGATATCGACCCAGGCGACCAGGGCGGCATCGGCGGGCAGCGCGGCCTGGATTTCGTCGAGCCTCGCGACGTGTCCTTCCAGCTCGCCATGTTCCTGGACGAGCTTGGCCTGGACACTCGCCCAGGGCGATGCTCGCCAGCTCGCGCTGGTGCTTCAAGTCCTCGAACCGCTTCGCCCGACTCGGCCTGGTCGAGTCCCTTCGCGGTGGTCTCCACCAGCCGGTCGAGCTGATCCAATCGTGAAGTCAAGTCGCGGAGTCGGTCTCGCTCGGCGGCGTGCGAGCCGCCGTCCTGGCGGGCGGCCAACTCGTCGAGCAGGCCTCGGCCCAGGTCTTCCTCCAGGGTCTGCCACGCCTCGGCCGGCTGACCGAGCCGGGCCAGGACGGCAGCCAGGGCGGCTCGCGGGGATTTCACGTTCCCGGCGCGTTCCAGCCCGGTGAAGGCGATCCGGAGCCGGGCCGTATCCAGGCTCTTGACGGCGAGCTGCCATCGGTCTCGCGCCTCCGCGTACTTCCCTTGGGCGTTGAGATTCTTCGCCAGGCCGATATAGGCTGCTGATGGTGCCAGGGTGGTCGTCGGGGAGGAGCGGACGGAAGATCTCCAGCGACCTCTCGTGGAGCGGCTGGGCCTGGGTGTACTTCCCCTGGGCGTCCAGATTGGTCGCGAGGTTGTTGTAGCTCTCGGCGGTATAGGGGTGGTTCGTCGGGGTGGCTGCGGCGGCGGATCTCCAGCGCTTTCTCCAACAGCGGCTGGGCTTCGGCGTACTTCCCTTGGGCGCCGAAGTTCTCCCCCAGGTTGTTGTAGGCGAGGGCGGTTCTCTCGTGGTCTTCGGTGAGGATGCGGCGGTTGATCTCCAGCGCCTTCTCGAAGAGCGGCTGGGCCTCGTCGTACTTCCCCTGGGCGCTGAGGTTGACCGCCAGATCATTGTAGCTCTTGGTGGTGAGGAGGTGGTCGTCGGTGAGAAGGCGGCGGCGGATCTCCAGCGCCTGTCTCGTGAAGCGGCTGGGCCAGGGCGTACATCCCCTGGGCGTTGAGGTTGTTCGCCAGGTTGTTGTAGTTGGTGGCGGTGTCGGAGTGGTCGTCGGTGAGGATACGGCGAGTGATCTCCAGCGCCTTCTCGAAGAGCGGCTGGGCCTGGGCGTACTTCCCCTGGGCTTTGAGGTTGGACGCCAGATTGTTGTAGACGATGGCGGTATGGCGGTGATCGTCGCTGAGGAGGCGGCGGTCGATCTCCAGTGCCTTCTCGAAAAGCGGCTGGGCCAGGGCATACTTCCCCTGGATGTAGAGGATGCATCGCCACGCTGTCGTAGCTCTCGGCGGTATCGGGATGGTCGTCGGTGAGCAGTCGTCGGCGGATCTCCAGCGCCTTCTCGCAAAGCGGCTGGGCGGGGGCGAACTTCCCCGGCTGGCCATGAGGTTCATCCGCCAGCTTGTTGTAGCTCTCGGCAGTTTGGGGATGGTCGTCGGTGAGCAGTCGGCGACGAATCTCCAGCGCCTCCTCGTAAAGCGGCATGGCCTCGGCATGCTTCACCTGGTCGTAGAGGACTATCCGCCTGCTCAATCATGCTGCGGGCACGACAGGTAGGCGAGCGCGATCCTCGTGCGGCATCGGGGCCACCCGGCGCAATGCCTTGAGACGCCATTCGTCGTTCACCGTCTCGAAGTGCTTCGACCCTGGACCCGCGACCGCAAGGCGAGCAGCTCCTCGGTCCCGCGCGATCGCCTCTTGCCAGCGATCGGCCTTCAGCGCGGCATCGATGGCCTTGTCCAGTTCTGCTGCTCGCTTGGCGTCGTCGCCTTTAAGCAAGCGTTGCCACGGGAGCTTCGGCGACGGGGCCAGCGCGGTGGCGATCAAGATCGCCAGGATAGGGCCAACCCCAGGGTCGATCGAAAGTTTCTGGACACGAAATTGTCCATGGTCTTCCACCTTTTCCGTTGATGTCGGACTCAAGATTCCTCGGGGAATACCTGGCCTCTGTGCCGCGATTCTTATCCCGGTCACTTCTTTGGCTCGACCACGAAAGCGATGCCCCGAATCGCCTCGATATCGGGGAGCTTCTCGAGGTATTCGCAGACCTCTGGAACGGTAAGGGGTCCCGGTCGGTGATTTTCACCAGGGGCCGCGGGACATGCTCGGGATCGGACGCGAGTTCGCCGTCCTTGAACTCCCAGACGCCATGGAGATCGTCTGCCGCGGCCTTCGTCCAGTGCTGCCGCAGACCTCCCTCCCCTTCCATTCCTCGAATGGCGGCAACGGATTCCGCGACGCCACGACCACGAACGCTTGCAGGCCGGGACCATCGGTCAAGGGAAGGGCCCATGGATACGGATTCGATCCGGGAAGATCGACGGGCAGATCGCTCTTATCCTCGGCAAACAGAGCTGGTCCTTGCCATCAGTTTGTCAGCGCGATCACGTAGCAGTAGACGGACGTGTCGAGCTCGCCCGTAACGAGGATGCGGTCACCCTGGAGGATTGGCTCAGAGCCGAGCGGGCCGAGCGGATTCAGCGACTTGCCCCGGCAGGCATCGACCTTGAAGGCGACGATCTTCGGGGCGACTTGCGCGTGGGTGCCTCGGCATGGAAGGCGAGTGTGGGCGGGATAGTGTAGGGTCCGGATTCGCCGATCGCGGCCACGGCTCGGACGAACAACACGGCTGCCACCAGGAACAGCACAATGAGGCTGGCCGCTGCGATTCGACGCCGTTCAAGGGATCGCTTCAAGGCCCGTCCCAATTCGACGGCTGACGGCGTATCGCCGTTCCGGATCGGCCGCCAGCGCCTTGTGGCAGATCCGCTCCAGCGAGCGCGGCACCCGCGGGTTGAGCCGGCGGACCGGGATGTAGGCCGCCGCCCGCGCGAGCCGGATCGTGGACGCGCGTGAGGACCCGACGTAGAGCGGGCGGCCGGTCAGCAGGTGGTAGAGGAGGCCCCCCAGGCCGAAGACATCGGTCCGGGGGCCGATCAGGTCGGCGCGGCCTGCGCCTGTTCGGGGCTCATGTAACGGGCTGTGCCGCCGATCCCGTCGTCCGCGTCTTCTCGCCAGGCATGCTTCAGGCGGGCCAGGCCGAAATCGATCAGCCGGGGCCGATCGCGTTCGTCGACCAGGACATTTTGGGGCTTGATGTCCTGGTGGGTGATCCCGTGGGCATGGAGATAGGCGACGGCTTCGCCAGCTCGAGCACGATCCGGGCGGCCCGGCGAGGCTCGGGACGGTGCTGTGCGACGAATTGCTGCAGGGTCAGCCCGAGAGTGCTCCATGACCATGAACCGGCGCCCCTCGTGGACGTCCAGGTCGACGACCCGGACCAGGTTGTGGTGTTCGCACTGGGCCAGGAGCCGACCCTCGTGTCGCAGCGCGTCGCGATCGGCCCGGTCCTCGATTGCCTTCGGCCTATGGGCGAGCTTGAGGACGAACTCCTTGGCCAGTTCGGGATGCACCACGCGGAAGACCTGGGCCTGGCCTCCGGAACCGAGCTTTTCGAGCACCATGTACTTGCCGATCTTCAGTGGCTCATCGACCGTTGCCTGGCCATCCCTCCCCGCCGGAGAGGCCTCTGCCCCGGTGTCCCTCGGCCGCGAGCGGGCCTCGATCGCGATGGACTCCGATAACCAGGCGGTCGCGATCTGCGACGCTTCGCCGCCCGCGAGCGACACACTTCGGAGCTGGTGAAGCCGGTTCAGGAAGTCGAGCTCGATGGCAATCGAATCGCCGGCCGGTTCCCGATCGATCAGCCGCTGCCGCAAGTCCGACCCCGACTCGCGACGCAAGCGCGCCCCAGTAATCGTCCAACAGCGTGCAGAGATCCGGCCCCGGCGTGTCGTCCGCTGATTCCTCGTCATCGGGAGATTGCGGTAGGATCATGACTTGTCCTCGTCGAACTCGCGGATCAAGGGCCTGGCCTCTTCGAGCCAGAGGGCAACGAGCCATTCCGGCAATTCCAGGCGGGTCGAATCGTCGCAGTACTGGCACGCTGGCATTGATGAATGCCGATGACGTCTTGCTGGTCCTCAGGGATTCCATGCTCAATCATC
>CAWJGW010000077.1:0-95752 GCA_963842405.1 uncultured Isosphaeraceae bacterium
CTCTCTCATACTTTCGTTCGGTTCCAACAGGGCGCTTTACCGCGCATTGTTACCCTCATCTCCCTCGACCCGCTCCTCAGAAAGGTACACACATGCAAGAAAGCGCTATCGTTAAACCTCGTCGCGGCTTCACGCTGATCGAATTGCTGGTGGTGATCGCGATCATCGCGGTCCTGATCGCCCTCCTGCTACCCGCTGTCCAGGCCGCCCGCGAAGCGGCACGCCGTGCCCAGTGCACGAACAACCTGAAGCAACTCGCGCTCGCAGTCCACAATTACGTTTCCTCGGTCGGCAGCTTCCCGATGGGGTTGCTCGACCAGAATTCCGGTGACGTGGGGGGGCTCTGGACAAGCTACGGCCCCATGCTGCCCCTGACTCAGTATACCGAGGCACTCCCGCTCTTCAACGCGATGAACTTCAGCCTCAACGTGTATGATCGCGAGAACACCACGATCAGCGCGACCGGGTTGAAGACCATCTGGTGCCCATCCGATGTCGGTGTCGATACGCCTAATACCTACGCCAACGGCTACGATCTGATCGCAGCTTCAGGAGGGGGTGGCCTGCCCGAGGTGATGAGGTACAGCAGCTACGCGGGCTGTGCGGGCACCTGGTTCGCCAGTCAGTTCGGCGTTTCGGGGCCCGGCCAACAGAACGGGGTCTTCTACGCATACAGCGTGACCACAATGGCCGCCATCACGGACGGGACGAGCAACACGATCATGTTCGGCGAGCACACCCGCGTGATCGAGCAAGGGGCCGACGTGACTTGCTGGCACTGGTGGACCTCGGGCAACTACGGCGACACGATCTGCAACGCATTCTGGCCGATCAATCCCAACAAGAAGCTGCCCTATTCTTGCGCCGACCAGACAACCGGTTCCAACTGCATCGGTGCGGTGTCGAGCATGCATCCGGGCGGGGCAAACATCGCGCTCTGTGACGGCTCGGTCCGGTTCGTCAAGGAGACAATCCAGTGCTGGGCCAATAACCCGTCGGGAACCAACTGCCCTCCCCCCGGGGTGACCTATGGGGCCTACGGCGACGCCGGCATCTACTGGACAATAGCCATCGGGGCCAGGGTCGGCGTCTGGCAGCAGCTCGCCACTCGCAATGGCGGCGAAGCCATCAGCTCCGACGCCTATTGATTCTTGAGCTTCCGAGGATTCGTGGGCGGCGTCCTGGTCGCGAGGCCGGGGCGCCGCCTTAGTTTACACGACTTCCCCTCCTACCGGACCGACCGATGTCCGCCAAGGATAGCCTTGTCTCAGGGTCGTCCCATCGCGGTTGACGACTGAAGACCCTGGCGATCTCCTTCGCGTTCGGGTCGGTGCTGCTGGTCATCGGCATCGCCTTCCGATCCCGAGCGGGTGGGAACCCCGAGCTGCTCCGGCAGGAGGCCATCAAGGCGGCCCAGCAGGGGCGGTGGAACGAAGCCGAAGCCGTCCTGAGCCGTTTGACCGATCCAACCCCAGACGACTGGCTCCTCCGTGCTGTGGTGGCGACCAGCCTCAACGAGCCTGATGCCGCCTCCCGCTATCTCGCCCGGATCGCCAAGGACGGACCGTTGGCAGCCCAGGTCGCGCTGGTCACCGGCCGAGCCGAGCTGGGCAAATTTCGAGCCCGCCCCATGGAGGATGCCCTGCGCCTCGCTTTGCGACTGGACCCCCAGCTCGCCGAGGCTCGGCGATCGCTCGTCTTCCTCTACGGCACCCAGGGCCGCCGCCGCGAACTGCTCGAGCAGTTCGCCGCCCTGGCCGAACAGGGACCGTTGACCTTCGACCTGGTCGACCACTGGTGCATTGCCCATCAGGAACAGATCAATGAGCCCGATAAGCTGAAGTCTACCCTGGAACGCTTCGTCGAGAACGACCCTGACGACCGCATGTCGAGGCTCGGCCTGGCCAGGGTCTATCGACAACTTGGTCGTTTCGACCGGGCGAAGGACTGCCTCGCCCGCTTGCCGGATTCCGACCCCGACGCAAGGGCCAGCCGCGCCGAGATCGAGTTCGATCAGGGGGACATGGAGGCGGTCAAGGGCCTTCTCGCCGATGGGCCGCGCGATCATCCCAAGCTCGCACGGCTCCGCGGACACCTGGCCTTGAATCGCCAGGACGGCGCGGAGGCGGTCCGCTGCTTCCGTCGCTCCGACGCCGCCGAGCCGAACCATGGCGAGACCCTCTACGGGCTTGCCCAGGCCCTGAGGATCGTCGGCGATCAGGCCGGGGCCGAGCCCTACGCCCGTCGCGCCGAAGCCCAGCGCGTGCTCCGTGACCACCTGACGAACCTGGCCGCCAATCGCGAACCCAGGCCGATCGTCTGCTGCCGGCTTGCCTTGGATTGCGAGTCGGCCGGCTACCTCCCCGAGGCACGAGCCTGGTATCGCCTCGCCATCGCCTTCGACCCCACGAACCAGCAGGCCCAACGCGCGCTCTACCGCCTCACTTCATCCGGTCCCACGCCGCCGCGCGTCGGCCATCCCGACGACGGAACAGCTCGTTCCGAACGGAACTGAGTCAAATCTCCATCATCGGCTTCAGGAACGCGGCCGACGCCCGGACCGCCTCAACGGCCATATGGCTGTGCCGGCTCAGTTCCACGTGGACCGCGCCTTGGTAGGCGATCTCGTGCAGTGCCCGAAAAACCGACGGAAACTCCATCGTCCCTTGACCGAACATGAGGTGCTCGTGGACGCCTTGTACCATGTCTTCGATGTGGATGTTTCGGGTCCGCGTCCGCCAATCGTCGCAACAGCCCGGCGATGTCGCCTTCGGCCGAACAATGCACATGACCGACGTCAATGGTCAGATCGAACAGGGAATGTCGCACTCGCTCGTCGAGGCGGGCGAAACGTTCGAGCGTGTCGATGAACATGCCCGGCTCCGGCTCGAAGGCCAGGGGCATGTCGGCCCGCTCGGCGAGACCGAGCACGGGCTTCAGGGCCTCGGAGAGCCTGGTCAGGCCCTCATTCTCCTCGACGGGCACCGGCGAGCGTCCGGACCAGAATGAGACCGCTTCGGCCCCGAGGGCGGCGGCGATGTCGATGGAACGCCGCAGGAAGTCGACCCGCAATTCGCGACGCGAGGGGTTGGGATCCATCAGCGTCGGGTCGTGTTTCGCGCGTGGGTTGAGGAGGTAGCGCGCACCGGTCTCGATCACCCGGCCCAGTCCTCGGCGGTCGAGCGCGGCGCGGACTTGCTGGACCTGGCGCGACAGGGTCGCCGGCTCCTCATAGGGGTCCAGGCACCGGCATCCAGGGTGATCGCTATGCTGGCATAACCCTCATCGGCCAGCAAATCGATGGCATCGAGTAGGCGATGATGAGCCAAACCGTTCGTGTTGTAGCCGAGTCGCATCCGATCCTCGCCTCGTTCGGGAGGCTTGTCCTGGTAGGGGCGTCAAATTGTTCGGCCCCGTAGCTCTTCGAGGCGAGCGTATAGCTCACCGTAGCGTCGGCGGAGCTCCTCGATGCGCTGGGAATCGCCGGGGTCGCGGTGTTCGTAATCGTCGTTGAGACGCTCGAAATCGTCCGCGAGATGCCTGAACTCCTCGTTCCGGCGTCGCTCCAAGTCGTCCCGATGTCGCGCCGCCTCGACCCGGTGTTGCGCCGCCTCGGCATGCAGTCGCTCGATCCGGGTCAACTGATACAGCACCTGCCGAGGATGGAACGGCTCACCATCGGGGCCGATGATCTTGAGCCGGTTCGGAGGCTTGCCGAGCTTGAAACGGACGCCCAGCCGGGGACTGACGAAGCCTGCCATCCGAGGGATCGGCTCCAGATGATTGGCCACGCGACACCAGCCCTCCAGGTAGCCAGCGTCCGGATTGTAGATATAGAACTCCTCAACGCCATACCGTTCGTAGAACTGAAACTTCTGGATGAGGACATTCACGCGAAACGTCGGTGGCTGGATCTCGAAGACGACCTGGGGCGCGATCCCGCCCTCCTCCCATTGCTTGTATGAGCCGCGGTCTCCCTTGGGCCGGCCAAAAGCCACCAGGACGTCGGGGCCAGTGCGAATGGTGGGATCGCCCTCGACGGGATACCATAGCAGCGTACCCGCAACAAACACGTGGGGATCGTTGCAGAACAGAACGTCGATTCCCTCCTTGATCGTGACGATCCACTCGTATTGCAAGGTGTGTTCCGACATGGGCTCGCCATCGCTGTCGGGATAAACGATCCGTTTCGGTCTCATGGCGGCCTCCGGCGAAGAAACGCGCGTCACTTCAATCGGGCTCGATGCCCAATTCGCGCAACCTGGCGGCATAGCGATCAGCGCGCTGCCGCTCGTCGTCGCGACCTTGTTCGGCCTCCTCGGCGCGGAGCCGCTCGGCGACGCGCTGCCGCTCGGCCTCCTCGGCGCGGAGCCGCTCGGCGACTGCGCTGCCGCTCGGCCTCCTCGGCGCGGAGCCGCTCGGCGACTGCGCTGCTCAGCCTCGGCGGCGAGCTGGCGCCTCGCCTCCACAGTGAGCTGGTGCTCGGCGTCACGCTGCTTACGAAGCTCATGGAACGTCAGAAATCGCGCACCATCGGGGTGGATGATCGTGAGATTGTCCGGACCCGGTCCCGGCTCAAACCGGATCCCCAGTCGCGGGCTGACGAAGCCCGCCATCCGACGAATCTTCTTCAACTCGCGTCCGCGCCGACGCCAGCCCTCGAGCGAGCCGCTGTCCGGATCGTAGATGTAATACTCCTCAACCCTGTATCGCTGGTAGAATTGGAGCTTGTGTTCCAGCTCGCCGGAGCGGTTGCCGGGGGAGAGGATCTCGAAGACGACCTGGGGCGCGATGCCACCCTCCTCCCATTGCTTGTAAGACCCGCGATATCCCTTGGGCCGGCCGAAGGCGATCAGGACGTCGGGGCCGATGCGAATCTTGTTGTTCCTCTCGACGGGATACCATAACAGGTCGCCCGCCACGAATACGTTTGGATCGTCGGCGAATTGGTCGTCGAGTCCGTCCTTGATCGTCACGATCCATTTGAACTGCAACGTATTGTCCGACATGGGCTTTCCATCACTGTCGGGATATTCGATCTCGGGGAAGGTGGTACGTGAATCCGGGTTGACATGATCGTCGAAGTCCTCGGGGACGATCGGATAATGGTAAACTGACTCGAATTATTGCACATCATGGCGGATGTGGCCAGACGAACCCGATTCCGTTCGTCGATCGACCGGGAACCAACGCCTATGTCGAATACAGCCAACGGCCTAGAACGAACGCCGGGAACCAGAACGCGGCGACGATCGCCGCGGGCTCGATGCCGCGGACGGCGGCGACCAGGCCAACGTTCAGCCAGACGAGGCTGAGGATGCCGGTCTTGACGGTTTTCTGGTAGGACTGGGGCGTGGGCTGCTGGATTGCGGCGGCGGCGGCCAGGTTGAGCACCATGGCAACGAGGGCGAAAACGAGGATCCCCTCCAGGGGGATGAGCGGCCGGTCCGGTGCGGGGGAGGGGAACCGTCGATGGGCCATCGCAGCCGCCGCGAGAGCCAGGAGGGCCAGATTCTGGAGGGTCAGACCCGTGATGAGCCCCCGCCGATTCTCCCCCCGGGTCTCCGAGCGGCTGACCACCGTGATCCCCGCGACATAGAGGCCGTACGCCGCGGCGGCTCCCCAGGCGACAGGACCGCCCAGCTCGGGGGCGTGGGTCAACCCGAGCAGCAGGTTGAGACCACGGCAGCTCCCCATGAACGCCGGTCCGAGCGGGGTGCGCTTCAGGCCGGCGTCATAGGCCAGGATGCAACCGGCGAGAATCGCGGCCACGATCCCGCTGGTGAGCGAGCCGCTCGCCAATGCCAGCGCCGGGCCGATCACCAGACCCAGGCCGCCGAGCCAGGCGGCCGACCGCGTTGACACCCGGCCGGAGGGCAGGGGCCGACCCGGCCGTTCCCGCCGATCCTCCTCGAGGTCGAACACGTCGTTGAGGCGCCGTGCCCGAGGCGTAAAGCACCATCGACGCGACGATCAGCGGCAGCCAGCGCAGGGGCTCGGACACCGAGCCCGTCGCCAGCAGCCAGCCGGCCAGGCTATCCGCCGCGGCGGTCAGGACGTTCGGCAGCCGAATCAGTTGTAGATAGGCAATGATTTTCCCGCGCATGGCCGGTCGAAGCTAGTTCCCAGAGGCGGTCGCGACGAGTGGGCGCAGGACATCCAGGGCCCCGCGCGCCGCCGCGTCCGGATCGTCGATGAATGGGTAGAGCTCGACCGTCAGCCAACCGTCGTAGCCCGTCTTTCGGATCGCTCCGACCACCTCGACGAAATCGATGGCACCCATCCCCGGCACGAGGTGGTGATGGACCCGGCTGGCCGCGATGTCCTCCAGATGGTAATGGCGGATATGCGGGGCCAGCTTGGCGATCGCCCGCGGCAGGTCTTCGCTCACGCAGTACGCGTGGCCAACGTCGAAGTTGAGGCCGATCGACGGGGCATTCAGCCGCTCGGCCACTTCCAGGTACTGGTCGGTCGTCTCCAGCAACAGCCCGGGCTCGGGCTCGATCAGGAGCAGGACGCCCAGGTTGTGGGCGTGCTCGGCCAGGGGCTTGAGGACCTCGACGAACAGGTCGATGGCCTCCTGTCGCGATTGGCCGGGTGCCAGCGGCCCGCCCAGGCTCCGTCGTGATATGGGGAGCCCCCAGCTCGGCGCACAAGCTCAAGGCCCGGCGGGTGTGATCGATCCGGACCCGACGATAATGCGGATCGGGCTCGATGAAAGACGGGTACCAGTACGGCTGGCGATAGTCGTTGACCGCGTTCATCATGAACGCGTTGATGTTCGAGAACGACAGCCCGGTCCGCTCCATGGCCGCGAGGATGCCGCGCTTCTGGATGTCGAGCAGCCCGGCCGGCCACGCGTGCGGCACGTCGGCCAGCAATTCCAGGCCCTCATAGCCGAGGGCGGCGATCCGTTCGGCCGCTTCCTCGAACGGATGCCGCAGGTAAGCATTGGTACTGAATGCGAGGCGCATGGGGCAGGTCGTTTCCTGGGGTTTTCGGGAGGGATGGGACGCGGAAGCCTCGGCCGCGTCACGGGAGATCGCCCGGCCGGACGCCGGGATCAACTCGTTCAAGCGATCGCCGCCCGATGCGTCCGTTCCGGTCGAGGGGACCTCGATGCCGTCGACCGGGGCATTCGCTCCGGCGACGTACCGGGCCAGGAGGTCGAACTGCTTGAAGAAGTCGTGTTCCTCGACCCCCTCAGGGCTCTTGAAGAAGCTGGCGAGGTGTCGCATCAGGCCGCGACCGCCCCGGCGCTTTTCCAGGTCGGCCAGCCGTGCCAGGTCGATCGCCAGCGGTGCCGCCAGCAAGCTATCACAACCTTGCCAGGTGAACTGCAGGGCCATCTTCGTCCCCAGGAACCCCTGGAAATGGATGTGGTCCCACGCGGTCTTCCAGTCCCCCATGTCGGGGACATACTCGATCGTGACGAGCGTTCGACGGCTTGTAGCCGAGGATCTGGGTCACGACTCGATCCTTGGTGTCGACCTTGGACGACTTGTTCGAGGGATCGTCGAGGACCAGCCCGTCGCGGTTGCCGAAAATGTTGTGGCCGACCCAGCTCATCACCTGGAGGTTCCGATTCGCGAACATCGGGGCCAGGACCGTCTTCATCAGGGTTTCGCCGGTCTTGCCGTCCTTACCGGCATGAAGCGCGCCGGTCGATCCGGCCAACTCTTCGATGGCCGGAAGCGAGGCACCCACGCTCGGAGTGAAGTTGATGTAGGTGTGTCCCGATCGCACGGCGGCGATGGCATAAAGGGCACTTGCCGGCAAGAGCGCGGGGCCGCCGTCGGCCATCGCGGCGTTGAGCGTGTCCCAGTGCCGGTGGACTTCGACCGGGTGGAAGGGCGGCTCGGTGCTGGCGACGTTGAGGACGATCAGGTGGTCGATCGACTCGGACTCGACGAACGCGGCGAGGTCCGCCGCGATGAGGTCGACGGCCTGTTCCGCCGTCCGAGGGGCCTCGCCTTCGCCCCATTGGCCCAGTTGAGCGACCGCACGCCCCGAGCCGAAGCTCGTCCCCGGCCGGACGCGAGCCGTGGCCGCTCGCAGGTCGTCGCGGCACGACGCGATCCAGTCGGGCGGAAAGACGCCGGAGTTCCGTCGGAACTCCTCGGCCGATTCCTCGAACGAAGTCTGGCGAATGTCGTGGCCGCCGACGACGAAGTCACCCGGCTCCGGCAGCGTAAGACCCTGGAACATCGGGAGTTCGGTCACCAGTCCCGTCCGATCCGCCAGCCCTCTCGCCATGGCCGAGAGTCCCAGGGTGATCGTCGTGCCGACGCCTCCGAATGCGCCCACTAACCAGAGGCCGACGCGATGACGTCCCATGGCGGATTGAACCTGTAGCTGAAACCGTGGCCGGATCGGGAGGGAGACTCGAGAGAGGCGATCACCGCCCTCGGGAGAGTCAACCGAACGAGACGGCCCATTCGTCGCTCGGTGATGGCACGCTCAGGAATCCATTATGGCCCGTCCGGGCCCGTCATTCAACCGACCACAACGGCGAGAGCGCCAACGCACTGGGCGCGGGTCTCCTGACCACAGCGGTGAACATCGTCGGGAGTAGAGAAGCGGGCCTGCGGCCCAACGGAATGAATTCCGTTCTACGGGCAGGCTCTTCGCCGTAGAACGGAATTCATTCCGTTTCCCCCAAGCCATCGCGAGACGACGGCCCTCGGAAGATGTTCACCGCAGTGGTCTCCTGACCCCGCCGGTCGTTGGTCTTCACCAGCCGGTTGCACAACGACCCGCGGATGTACTGGAGATACAAACAGAACCGCCCTGGACGAGCGTGTCGCCCAGGGCGGACATTCCGAATCGAAGATTTGCTCGCTGGCTCGATGGCACTGGAACGACGGAGACTCATCCGCCCGCCTTGAATCACAGTCCGCTGAGATCGACGGCCATCACCCGGATGCCATGCTTCAGCCCGAGCGTCCTGACGACCTCCTCGGTAGCCGGAAGCGTCATGTTTTTCCGAGGCGGGAGGGTGATCCCCCAGAGCACCTTGGGCATTTCGCCGGGCTTGTCCTCGGGTCCGACCACGGCCAGCCCGTTGAGGATCAGCGGGGACGCGTTCTCGATCCGGATTCCATAGGTCGGCTTGCCCTTATCCCGAGGCCCCTTGATCAACTGGGCACGCACGAGGCGGCTGATGATCCCTTCGGCCACGCGCGTCGGCAAACCGGGCGGTATCGACTTTTCCATGGTCCTTCGCGACCGTGCAGCGTGAACTTGCCGAAGGGGAGCCAGCTCCGGGCCGAACCGTCGCTGCTGAAGACCTGGATGAGCGCATCGTCTCCGCTGATCCGCACCCGGCACGCCACCGCCGGCCCTTCCGGCCGTTCGGGGACGCCCGAGGACCGCCTGAAGCCCGAGCACCGTCTTCCCCTTGATCGCCCCGGCCAGGTTGGTCGCCGCCGACTTACCGGCCGAGTCGGTCCCGACGATCTGGAACAGCAGCCGCCCGCTCTCGCCTTCGGATAACGAGCTCAATCGAGCCACGAAATCCTGGGCCAGTGTCATCTCGTAACGGTTCGACCAGTTCTGGGAGAGTTGCGCGATCGTCTCCCAGTCCAGTCGACCGGCCAATCGCCACATGACGAGTTGCGACACCGACGCGGGAGCCACGCCGCCCGCGAGCCGCCGCAGCGCTTTCTGAACCTGGGGATCGTCATTGACCCGCGCGATGTCACCCACGATTGCGAAGAACCTCCCCCTGCTCGGGCAGGATCAGGCCCGCTTCCGGATCGGGGCTCGCGAGGCTGACGATGCTCGTCGGCAACTGCCGGGTCTGCTTGGGCTTCAGATCGGCGAATGGCCAGATCGCTCGGTGGCACCGAGCGCATCCCGCCACCCATGCCGCCCATCATACCGCCGCCCATGCCGCCGCCCATGCCACCCATGCCGCCCATCATCCCGCCACCGCCCATGCCCATCATCATCGGCGCGACGATCCCAGCTTGAAACGTCTCCGCAGAAATACATGATGATATTCGACAGCATCATCATGCCCATCATGGGAGGCATCGTGCCGGACCCGCGGCCCATGCCACCGCCCATCATTCCGCCACCACCACCCCTGCCGCCCATACCACCGCCCATGCCACCACCGCCCATGCCACCGCCCATGCCGCCCATACCGCCACCCATGCCGCCCATGCCACCGCCCATGCCACCCATCTGGCCGCTCGCACCTTGGGCGACGATTCCCGGTGGCAAGATCACGCGGAGCGGGCGATGCGTGCGATTGGTCACCGATACCGTGATACGTCCGTCTCCGCGACCTTCGGCCTTCGACAGAGACGAGTCCCTTCTGCATCGCATCGAGCAGGTTGAGCTCCGGCGGCTGCTGGATCGCGCTTCTCCTGAGATGGAGTGACCGTTTTCGTCCCGGACTTGGCGGAACGGAGGTTGCCGGGGGCCTTGTTATCGCCATCCCCGGCAGTAGCATGGATCGGAGGTAGGCCGACGATGAGGACGGCCCCCAGAAATGTGGCGGAAAGACGAAGCAAATCTCGCATGGCACTTGTGCTTTCTTCTCGGGACGGTTTTCGATGCGGAACTGAGAAACAAGTGATGACGTGCAGACCCACCAGGGAGTGCAATCGTGACGCGGTCCATTGGTGGAGAGCCATCACAGGGCCGAACGCGACTGCGCACGGAGTGTCGTGGCTCAGCGATCGATATTGATCCCGACTGGGAAAGCCGGGAGTCTCGTCGAGACCTCCGACCTTCGCAACCGACTGTCCGTCCCCTGAGTCAATCCTCAGCTCGGGCGAGCCCCGACCGAAATGGGATCCGCGGAGGTGGCCGCTGCCCGGCAGATTGGCGTGGATTGACCATGGTCTTGGCCGGCATCGGCAGAGAGCGCCGCGCACTCGGCTACAGTTAAGCCCAGGGGCGGGAACAGGACGGAGTACGCGGACGCAGAACCCGTGGAGACCGGTGATGCCGTGACCGTCCCGGAGATGAAAGGACTGACCGGTGAGATCAACAGCGCAGTTGAAGTGCGGTGAGCCGAACGGCAAGGGCTCGGCCCGTTGCATCCGACGAGAATCGTCTGGATTGGTATGGGGACGGGGCCGAGATCCGATTCCTCGATGACTCGAGGATCTGTCTCATCCAGCACGAGTTTAGGCCGGCTCCGCCATGGGGATTGAATCGAAATGGAGGACCGGCCGCGAAGGGGACAGTGACAGGGCTCGCTTCGCGGTTGCGCCGGCCACATGAATCGGGTCGTGTCTGGTCCGAACCTTGACGTCTCGAGCGCCGGTCGCAACGGAAGCGAGCAGGAAACCCGCTAGTCAGAACCATGAGTGCCGAGCGCCGCGACCACATCATCCCAAGCCCTCAAGGCTCGATCCGGATGAAAGCTGCCTGCGCAGCTTACACAGACCCACTAGGAAGATACCCGGCTTCCCCCGGCTTGTCAAGTCAGATTCACGAGCAATTTCGATTCAAATTTTTTCCTGCGGCAGATTGGTTTTTCGAGCCGGGCAAATGGCCATGAGGTTCGTTAGTCGGGTCGGGCGTCTCTGTCCGCCGAACGGCGTGCACTGCCCCGATCCTGACGCGAGTACGACTTCGTCATCTGGGGAACGAATCGCGGGCTCGGCCGGACTGCCATCCGGATGTGCCCGACCGGTCACGGCAGCGTGGAGTAGATGACGATATTGCCGGCGATCTTCAGGGCGCTCTCGTAGGTGTACCCCTTGCAGTCGATCCCGGTGTGCCGTTCCAGCGCGCAGCCGATGTCATTCTTCGAATAGATAATGGCCCAGTGGCCGTTGATCTTCACGCCCTCGAGCTGCGGGAAATCCTTTCCGCCGCCGGCCGCCTTGGTGTACTGGGAATCCGACAGGTCGAAGCCCACCTTGGTCGTGTAGAGCTCGTCGTCCCGCGGGATCGGCTCCAGGCGGTTGTTGGGCATCAGCTCGGCGACGAACCGCCGGAAGGACTGGCGTCGAACGCGGCGCTGCCGCAGGCGGCGTCGGCGAACAGTGTCCCACCCCCCGGCTCGATGTGCCGGCGCAGGGCCTCCAGGTCCTCCTTGGGAAAGGAGACCGATCCCCGGCCGTGGATGTAGATCAACGGGTAGTAGATGAGGTTGGGGTCGCGGGGGAAGAGGTCCTTCTGGCTGACTACGACGTCGAAGCTGTAGGGGGGTTTGCGGAGTGCGTCCATGAGGTTGGGGATGGCTTGCGGTGCGATGTTCCAGTCGCCGGCGTGCTTGAGCTTGGCGATCCGCAGGGCGCCCCGCTTGGGCGCATTCAGCTTGATGGTCGCGGACCTCACGGACGGTGAGCTTGTCGGCGGGCATCTCGCGGCCCGTGGCGTAGTCGATGACGTTCTGACCGACCTTGACGGCGTTGAACACGGCCGGGTTGTTCGGGTTGTGCTCGGACTGGTTCCAGTAGCAGGACAGGTCCGTCGGAGAGTAGATGACCACCGTCCGGCAGCCGTGCTCGATGCCCCAGAGCGGATGCGACTCGGGATCCAGCACGTGCTTGGCTCGCCAGACCGGATGCTCGGGCAAGAGCGGGTGGAGCTGTAATTCCGGCTCGGGGAAGATCGTCTTTCATCAGCTGCCGGAAACCCTGGTCGAACTCCTTGTCGCCGCAACAGGCGTCGGCGATCAGGAAGCCGCCCTGATCGACGAAGTCGCGGAGATTCTGCCGGGCCGCCGGCCGGGAACTCCGGGGCGTGGTGGCCGTTGAAGAAGACGATCGGCGCCTGGAGCAGGTCCTCCAGTCGTCGCGATGGACGGGTCGACGACCTGCCAGGTCAGCAGGTGCTTCCAGTCGCGGGAAACCGTGGAGACGATGTTGCGGATGTCATCGGGGTCGTGGTTCCAGTCGTTGATCGGGAGATGTCGCAGCTTGTTGATCAGGACCGGGGCCCGGCCCTTGGCCAGGAACAACACGGCAAAGCTCGTCGCCAGGATCGGATTGCCCTCGATCAGCGCGCCCTGCCAGTAGCCGCCGAGCTTGTCCTGATCGCCCACGAGCTGCTCGGCCCCGACGCGATACCAGTCGTTGGCGCCGAAGAACCGAATGCCCGCGAGTCGGCCCGCCCGCTCCAGTCCGTAGAGATAGTAGAATTTCCACTGTTGCCCGCCGCCGACATTCTGCTTGACCGTGAAATTCCGGGACAGCCAGTCGATCCCGGCCTGCAAGTTCCGGTTGGCTCCGCCCTTGCCGCAGTTCACGATCCGCTCGCCCTGGAGATACTCCTGCCCCTGGAATCGCCGCATGCCGGAGATGATCAAGCTGGAGACCCCGGCGCAGGTCATGCTCGCGGAGGATGCGGGGGAATCCGGGGTGTACGCCCAGCTCCCGTCATTCTTCTGGCACCGCTCCCAGTAGGCCCGCGCCAGCGCCCAGACCTCCGGCTTGACCGGCACACCGGCCTCGCTGGCGGCGTGCAGGCCGAGCAGGGCATACTGGGTATTGGAGTTATCGCCGGGCTTGGCGCGCTTGGAATCGGAGTAGCTCCAGGAGCCGGGCCAGAAGACCGCGTCGCCGGGGCGGATCTGCGCCCGCTCCAGCCAATCGACGTTGGCGGCGATCCGCAACTGATCGCGCTCGGGTTCGGCGGCGGCGAAGACCATGGTCTGCAGGCCGATGGCATAGGTGCTCCGGAGGTCATCCGGCCCGAGCTTGCGGAGCAGTTCCAGCGCCTTGTGGACCTCGTGCGAATCGGGCTTCTCTCCGGCCGTGAGCAGGGCGAGGGTGACCAGGCTGGTCGTGCCCGATTTCGCCTCGGCCTCCGCGTCGGCCCAGGAGCCGTCATCGCGCTGTTGCTGCTTCAGGTAGCGGACCCCGTCGCGGATGGCGCGCTCGACCTCCTCGCGGGTGACGCCGGCACGGGAGGTAGCCGCTCCGTTCACCCCGACCACGATCGCAAGGGCAAGGATCCACAACCGGCCCGATAGCGTCGGTACGTGGAACATGGGAGATCCTCCCCGGATTGGTGTTGCCCGCGCCGAAAGAAAGACAGTCGTTCACCCATCCAGCATGACATAGCAGGCGGGCGCCCGACAAGATGGAGGCGACCGGCCCCAGCGGCTCAGCGGTTGGCCCATGAGCGGCGCAAATCGTCGTGGTCGCCAGGGCCCGCTTGCGAATGAGGAGGCGGCCTGTTTCGGAGTAACATGTTATGATAAACGGCCCGGTGTCGGGAATAGCGCCGTGAACTGCGGGCCGGGATCAAGCGGCAAGATGGCGAGGAACCGCCGGTGTGAGAACCCTACGCCCCGCTCAGCGTTTCTTGCGCACGCGGGGCAGCTTGATTTCATCTCGAAACCGTGCCAGATTGATGGGATGAGCAAGAAGCCACCCGGAATGATCGGCATACCACTCTCGCAGAGAGGAGGGCGACCGGCTGATCCCGGCCTCCATGCCAGCCAGGTTGCCCGCGAATGGCGGGACGTGGGCCAATCCTACGCTGAGCGGCGCATGAGGGAATTGGGCATTCCGAAAGATAAGATCGGCGCAGACGACCCAAGAGCAGGCAAACCGTGGCGTGTTTTCGATCCCGACGAAAAAACAGGCGGCAGCGTCTCCACCGGGATCGTCATCGATTCCGGTGTGCTTAATCCCGACTTGCTCAAGGGTAAGAAGGGCGGTCGCATCTGGCCGAAGTCAAGCCTGCGCGACCGCATCGACGCGATCATTGCGCATGAATGGGCCGAGGATAAGACACTGGATCACGACTCCGCGTTGAAGGCGGCGTCAAAGACCGAGTTGCCGGTCAGCGAGGGCGCGAAGCTGATTCTGAAGGCGATGGCGAGGTAGGTTGCGGGGCGGGATTGCACCGTCGCTGACCGAGGAACCGACTGGGTTATAGCCCGATCCTTATGGCATCAGATCCAAGCATCACCCCGGATACGACATTGGTCCTGCGCCGTTACACGGCAGCCGCAACCTTCTCTCATCACCATCACGCACTTTTCAAAGCGCAAGCGAAATCCCATCCTTCCCGAGTGAACCGGTAGAACTGCTCCCGACCACCCGAGAACGTGTGGACGGCAACCATCAGGCCGGCGCGCGCCAGTTCGCGGTGCAGCTCGCGGTTAGAATCGTCCACGGGCATTTCACCGTGCTCGACATGGAGCATGAGCAGGGCCATCGCAGATTCGGAAAGGCCAATTGCAGGCATGAGACACCTCCGACTGACAGAGATCGCATCTTCCGATCAGCGACGCGGCGCGGCGGCTGAACCGGGCAAGGGCGAGGTAGCGGCCAGAAGTTCGGCCTTCCGCTCGAACCCTTCCTTGGTCACGTGATATACGCTGTCTTGCCCCTCGGCGAAGCTGTTGCCGACGATCATCAGGCCGGCGCGAGCCAGCTCGCGGTCGGCTTTCCTGTTCGCGTCCACATCAATTGTCCGCCGCTCTTCGATGTGCAGGCGGAACAGGGCCAGAGCAGCATCGGACAGGGTAACGGTCTGAATAGCGGTTCTCTCCTGGCCGAATTCTACCAGCCAAGGGAATCGGGTGGAATGTCGGTTGCTGATCGTCCTGCATGAGTCCAAATGCAGGCACCGAGCCCTCTCATCCGCAAGTGGAATTCGTCCATTTGGCCTCAAAATCGTCGATCTGTCGTTTCAAGTCCTTGAGCCCCAACATCTCGCCCCAACCCTAACGCGGTCTGCGACCGCAACCAAAGAGGGATTGCAGATACCGGATTGCGGATTCCGGATGTCCGAACCATCCGAAATGGTCATCCGCAATCCGCAATCGGGAATTCGCAATCTCCAAAAGATGCGCGCACTGCGCAGGGATCCTACGGAGGAAGACTCTAAGTTATCAGCAACTTACACGGCGCTTCAATCCTGGCGGCATGGTCGAACAGCTTCCGCCGTGTTTCAGTGCGATGCAGATCTAGATCCTCCCCGGATTGGTGTTGCCCGCGCCGAAAGAAAGACAGTCGTTCACCCATCCAGCATGACATAGCAGGCGGTGGCACGACAAGATGGAGGCGATCGGCCGAGCGGTTCAGCAGTTCGCCCATGAGTGGCGCAAATCGTCGTGGTCGCCATGGCCCGCTTGCGAATGAAGAGGCGGCCTGTTTCGGAGTAACCTGTTATGATCAACGGCACGGCGCGGGGAACAGCGCCGAGAGCTTGGGGGTGGCTCCGCAAGCTGGCGTTGTGTTTGTTCAAGGCGGAGAAGAACAGCAAGGGCAAGAGCATCGCCACGCGACGACTGCTCGCGGGAGGCTGGAAGAACGACTATCTCTTGACTGTACTGGCTTAGATTCCCGAGAAATCGAGTGTACTGGCCCAAATCTCGGAGAAATCTGATGCGTAAGCCCTGCGCTTGGATGCGTGACTCCAACACAGCCACGGTTACGCCACGATCACGTCGATTCCGGAGTTGCACCCCATGTTCGCTTCACTGATCACGAGCGCATGCATCTTTCTGGTTGCCTTGGATCCCCAACAGGCCGGTGCCACGCCCAAGGGGTCGGCCGGTTCTGCGACTGACGTCACCTCGAAGCTTCGCGCCGAGTCCGCTCGACTGAAGGGCGGTCACGCGTCGGATTTTTTCGAGGCATTGATGAAGGCCGCTCAGCCCGACAATCGTGAGGGTTTCACCGAGGAGATGTTTGACTTGATCGAGCAAGCTGATCGGGTGGCTCGCGAGGCCCTGCGGTCCTGGCTGGACCGCGCCTTGGCTTCCCCTGCCCGACAACCTGCGTTCGAAGAGTGGCAGAATCTCAAGGCCCGGGTCGTCGGCCACGCCGAAGCAATCGTCTTGGAAGCCGTGCTCCGCCCCGAGCAGGCTCGGCAGTGGCGCGACCGTGCCAGCCAGCCCCGCATACCGCCCCGCGCGGCAGGTATTCCCTCATCTTAGTCGACTACCCCGACGCACACTTCCCGAGAGCTAATACGAGAGCAGAGTATTATAAAACCATTTATAGTGAGCAATTCGAGCCAAGAGCCTCCGATCTGTTTGGGGTTCTACTGGGTTACGGCCGCCCGGTAAGGTCCCGGAGAACACCACCAAAGCAGGCGAGGACTGCGCCGGGTGCAGTGGGCATGCCCTCGGAGCCGCAACCATTCCCGGGATTGGAGCCCCAGGAAGTGGAGTTGCTAGAACGCGTGGACCTTCTGGCTCAGAAGGTGAGGAAATACTGGTGGCTGCGCCATGTCGAGATTCCGCCCGCGCCGCGCAGACCGGATCCCCGGGGCATCCGCGACTCGCCGCCCACCCCCGCGATGGAGTTTCGGTTATCGGATCAAGGGAGGCTGGTCCGTGCCAGTATCGCGGCCCACGCTGAGGAAATCGCACTGGAAGCGGTCTTGACGCCGGAAGCGGCCGAGTTGGCCAAGCGCGAGCTTTGGCGGAGCCGAGGCCTGCATGCCCTTCTCGATCCCGAGTTAGCCGCGCGGTTGCGTCTGACGAGGAGTCAACGTACGGAGCTAGCCGATGCCCTCAAGGCGCGGATCGAGGTGTATCACAACGTAGTGCGCACGCATCCCCCGCTACCGCCGGTGGCTTCTCCTCCGGACGTCGTCGAAGCGTTCGAGCAGCGTCGGAAGGAAGAGTTGGCGAAGAAGGTGGACGACCTGGATCAGCCGATCTGGGAAATCCTCAACCCGTCGCAGTTGCGGGCCCTGGCTGGGCTGTTGAACAAGCCTGTGGCTGGCTATGAACCGGCGAAGCCGAAAGCCAAGCCCAGACTCAAGGGCCGAGAAGGCTGAAGCCGAAATTGGTGTCCGTTCCGAATGGCACGTCCTGTAGACGCAAGATGAGAATCCCAGGACTGTTGAGCCACGCAATCACGAATTCCATAGGTCTCAGAGGCCCTCATGTCCCCTTGCATGGTCGCTGGGGGGATGAAAAGAGACCTCTCTTGTCGGATGATGGGGTGTCGTTCGACCCTAATCTGCAAGGAGGTCTCCCATGGCTCAGTGTGCCACACCGCGGCTCCGTTTCCAATTCCATCGTCTCCAGACTCAGCCTCCAGCCCAACCCGACTTGGGCCTCGAGGCCGTCCTGCCCGTGGCCACCATCCAGCAGGTCCTTCGCGAGGAGGGCGGCATCTGGAAATCGATCGTCTACACCCCGTGGCTGACCTTCTGGGCCTTCTTCTGGCAGGTGCTCAGCCCCGATCGCTCCTGCCGCAGCGCACTCAAGCGGTTGTCCGCCTGGATGGGACTCCGCGGTCAGAAGCTCGACGACGAGGACACCAGTCCGTATTGCAAGGCCCGGGCGCGGCTGCCGGAATCGGCGCTGAAGCGGCTGATGCGTCTGGTGGGCTTGCAGTCGCACCAGCAGGCCCCCGAGGACTGGCGGTGGTGCTCTCGCCCGGTCAAGGTGGTTGACGGCAGCACCGCGATCATGGCCGATACCGTGGCCAACCAGAAGGCCTATCCCCAACTCGCGTCCCAGAAGCCCGGCCTGGGTTTCCCGATCCTCCGCTTCGTGGTGATCTTCTGCCTGGCCACCGGGTCGGCGCTGGAGCTGGCCCTGGGCAAGTACCAAGGGAAGCAGACCGGGGAAAACGCCTTGTTTCGTAGCCTTTGGGACGATGCGTTCGAGCCCGATGACGTGGTCCTGGGAGATCGCTACTATTGTTCTTATTTCGATATTGCGATGCTAAAACAGCGGAGTGTGGACAGCGTGTTCCGGCTGCATCAGCGGCGGCCGTGCGACTTCCGGCGCGGCCGGCGGTTGGGCCAGGAGGATCAGGTTGTGGAATGGTTGCGGCCGGAGCGACCGGAGTGGATGAGCGAAGATATTTACAATACTATTCCTGAGACGATGGAGATTCGGCAGGTGCGAATTCACGTGGGGAAGCCGGGCTTCCGCACCCGCGTGTTGGATCTGGCCACAACCCTGTTGGATTCGGAAATTTACAGGAAATCGGATCTTGGTCTATTGTACCGGCAGCGGTGGCATGCGGAGCTGGATTTGCGGTCGATCAAGATCGTGCTGGGGATGGACATGCTGCGGTGCAAGACCCCGGAGATGGTGCGCAAGGAGATCTGGATGACGTTGTTGGGATACAATGTGATCCGAGCGTTGATGGTGGCGGCGTCGCAAGAGCACGGGCGCGATCCGCGGCAGGTGAGTTTCAAAGGAGCGTTGCAGACGTTACAGGAGTTCGCCGTGGGGCTGCGAGAGGGGACGCCCCAGCAACGGCGGTGGTTGTGGACGATCCTGTTGAGTGCGATCGCGGCCGACGCGGTGGGGTATCGCCCCGACCGAGTGGAACCCCGGGCTCGGAAGCGTCGGCCCAAGCAGTACCCGTTGTTGACCATACCCCGACGACAAGCCCAAGCCGCTATGCGCAAAGCAGGTTAGAGCTACAGGACGTGCCATTCGTGTCCGTTCCTTTTTCGGCGGAAACGGAGCCGAAATTGGTGTCCGTTCCTTTTTCGGCGGAGAAAGGAACGGACACCAATGATCCTTGCGAGGCGTCCCGGCTTTCCCCACCTCGCCCCTCCAGGGAGAGGTCGGCCGCAGGCCGGGTGCGGGGGCTCACCCTGCGGAGAAGCCAAGCCTTCCCCCCCTCGCCCCCCGGCAGCGATTTTTCCGGGTCTATTGATTTTCCATCATTCTTGGGTTGTCAGCCAGATCCCAATCTCATCGGACGGTGTCTGCCCCCTGATCCTCAACGACTCGGCATGGTCAGGCGTCTTCGCCTCGCCCTCGGTCCTTGTCGAATACTCCTGTGTCTTCGACCGGGAGCTTGCTGCCGAGCCCGAGGGGAATCGCACGCTTCGGCACGATCTTCTTTCGCCATTCCTGTCCCCCCTTGCACAACGTGGCCTCTTGTTTTACGCTTTCACTCATTACACCTCACTCCGGCGATAAGCCATCCATGCATGTCAAATAAATTATGGCGGTGTTTTCCCGCCATTTAGAGGCAAGACCCCGAGCAGCCTGGGAATTCCGCCATAATTTATTTGACATGCATGCCACCACTCCTTACCCTCTCGGCTGATGTCCCCGGCACCATCGCCACCCAGAGACCCAGTCCCTTGCCGAGAGCCGATTCATGTTCTACGACCTTTCACAACGGCGCATCAGCGGCCCCAACGGTGACCTCGTCATCCCTCCTGAGGACCCGATCACTCCGCGGTTGCTCATGCTTATCGAGGGAGAATGCGAAGGACTGGGGCCCATGCAGGCCGCTCAGAAGCATGGCCTCTCACGACAACGATATTATCAGGTGCACAAACAATTCCAGGCACAAGGGGTCCTCGGCCTCCAGAACCAGAAACGCGGACCCAAGACCAACTCAGTCCGCACCGACGAGGTCGACGCAGGTCATCCGGCACCGCTTCCTCGATCCCGATGCCTCGGTCGACATCATCACTCAAAAGCTCCGCCAGACGGCTTCGCCATCAGCACCCGGAGTGTCGAACGGGTCATGGAAAGGTATGGACTTCAAAAAAAAATTTTATCGCTACCGCCCTGGCCTTGAGCCGACCATCGAAGTCCGGACCACCCAGACCCGCACCAAACCCGTCCCCTGTGATCCGCGCGACATCGAGTACGGGGTGCGACAATTCCTCGCCGACAAGGTCATGGGGAACCTGGCTCGGCATCTGGCTGCTCGTCCCCGAGCTGCTCCGCTTGGGCGCCTGGGACCTGGTGTGCGGCTGGACGCACAACGCCCCGAGCGTGTGGAACCGCGGCTGGCCTTGCAACTGATTCACGAGGCGGCCCTGTGCCGCACCGGCTTGCGGCACCGCCGCACCCTGAACCAGCGGACTTCGAATTGGTCAACGGACTGCCGTTCCTCGCCACCGATAGGGCCGTCCACGAACTGCTCGGGGCTCGCACCGTCGCCGATTCCTGCGGCTCCAAGTGGCCCTCGGCAAGCTCCGCCGCGCCTCGGGCCATTTCCGCGGGCGGCTCCTGGCCATCGACCCGCATCGCGTGCGGAGCTACAGCAAGCGGTGGAACTGAGCGCCTAAAACGGACCCACCCTGAGCGCCTAAAACGGACCCACCTGGACCTTCAAGATAGCCGCTCTGGGCAGGGCTTACGCACCAGCCTGGGATGTCTGGGTGCTTTGGGAAGAGTGTGGATCGCCTCTGTTGTACAATCCGACTGGCCGGGCATCCGGCGTCTTTTGTACCATCGATCGCCAGGATTACTCGATCTTACTTCAGGGACGTCCACCCCATGACCGCCAGCCCCGATACGACCTCCTCATCCTGAGCTCCACGACCCGGCCTCGCTCCTGGAGTCATTTCACCGAGTTGGAGGATCCCGCGACGCGACCAAGGGCAAATTCACCGGCTCGACGAGATCATCTTCATATCCATCTGCCCGTCACTCTGCGGCGCCGATAGTTGGGAAGAGATCGCCGGAGTACGCCCACTCCAAGATCGACTGGCTCAAAACCGTCCTGACCTTGCCCGGCGGCATCCCCTCGCACGATACCTTCCGACGCGTCTTCTGCCTGCTCGACCCGGCGGCCTTCCAGAAGTGTTTCTACGCCTGGATCACCGCGCCGTGATGAGCGCCGGGGCTTGACTCCCGTCCCCACCGATCCGCCCGAACTGAGGCCGATGCGCCATCGACGGAAAAACCCAACGTGGCTCGGCTCGGCGGACCGTCGGTCAATCGGCCCTGCATGTGGTCAGCGCCTGGGCGGTGGAGAATCACCTGAGCTTGGGCCAAGTGGCCACCGACGCCAAATCCAACGAGATCACAGCGATTCCCGAGTTGCTCGAGGCTCCTGGACCTCGAAGGGGCCGTGGTGACCATCGATGCGATGGGCTGTCAAAAAGAGATCGCCGCCAAGATCGTCGGCGGCGGTGGCGAGTACGTGCTGGCGGTCAAGGAGAACCAGCCCCATCTCTACGAGGACATCAAGCTCGCGTTCGACGCGGCGTCTCGGACCAGGGCGAACCCGGGGTCGACTTCACCGAGTGTCAGACCGAAGGGGCCTCGCAAGGGTCGTCAGGAGACGCGGACCTGCTGCGTGATCACCGACCCGAAAGGGATCCGGGACGCGGGCCTGTGGACGGGGCTGACGGCGATCTGCATGGTGATCAGTGAGCGGGTGGTCAACGGTGTCGCCGGCAGCGAGACCCGCTACTTCATCGGCAGCGTGTCGGGGACGGCGGAGGACGTATCTGCGTTGGGTGCGCGGTCATTGGGGGATCGAGAACTCGCTGCACTGGATCTTGGACGTATGTTTCCGCGAGGACGACCAACGGCATCGGGCCGGGAACAGGCGCCGAGAACCTGTCGTGGCTCCGCAAGCTGGCACTGTGTTTGCTCAAAGCGGAGAAGAACAGTAAAGGCAAGAGTATCCCACACACGCCTGGTTACTGGGGTGGAAAAACGACTATCTGTTGAGTGTACTGGCTCAAATCCCCGAGAAATCGACTGTAGTGGCCGAAAACAACGAGAAATATTGGTGCGTAAGCCCTGCCGCTCTGGGCAAGGGCGGCAAGTTTGCTTCACTCCGACTTTCGACTCTTCTTGGCTTTCATAGACTCGCGGAACCGGTAGCTCTCGCCGTTCATCTCAAAGATGTGGCAATGATGGGTCAGGCGATCCACCAGCGCCCCGGTCATCCGCTCTCCCTGGAACACCTGATTCCATTCGCTGAACGGCAGGTTACTCGTCACCAGGACGCTGGCCCGCTCGTACCGCTCGGCGAAGACGCGGAACAGCAGCTCCACGCCACCACGGCTCAAGCTGATATAGCCCAGTTCGTCGCAGATCAGCAGCGGCGTCCGCTGCAACTGGCGGAGCAACCGGTCCAAGGTGTACTGCTTCTGGGCCTTCTCCAACTCGCCGACCAACTCGGCCGCGGTGAAGAACGCCACCTTCAGCCCCGCGCGACAGGCCGCCTGCCCCAACGCGATGGCGATGTGCGTCTTGCCCGTCCCCTGGCCGCCGATCAGGCAACCATTGAACTTCTGATCAATCCACTCGCGCCGGGTCAATTCCAGGACCTTGGGCTTGGACAGCCCCGGCAGGGCGCTGAAGTCGTAGGTGTCGAAGTCCTTCAACACCGGGAAGCCCGCTTGCTTGATCCGCCGCGCGACCGCGCCGGCGTCGCGGGCGGCCAGCTCCAGCTCGGTCAAGCACAGCAAGAACTCGACAAAGGTTTGACTGGTGGCGGCGGCGTCCCGCGCCAGTTTCTCGAACTCTCCGCCCATCGTCGGCAAGTGCAACTGCCGGAAACGGGCCTTGAGCAAGTCGATCGTCACATCGGCCATCGGTGCGGTTCCTCCCAGGAGGTCCAAAGAGCCAGAACGATCCGGGCTCGCCGCGCGAGCCCGGGAGTGATCACGGCGCAGCCGGTCCGGCGCCGAACGCGCCGGCCGGTGCCGTGACGCACATGTCATTATATTTCATGATTAGTTTATCACTATTAGATTCGGCGTGATCCTCGCGATCGCCGAGGAGTCGGTCGAACCGACTCAGATCCGGCACGGGCACCTGGACACCCGCCGCGGCGCTGGCCGCGGGGAGATCCGCCGCCGCGCCGGCAGTCAGGGCCGCAGTTGCGGCGCGGGAGCGGGTCCGCTGGATGACGGTTTCCGCATCAATGATATGCTGGTCAATGCATTCTTCAACGGCTTGACGCACCCGGGCCAGGGGGTGCTCGGCCAAGAGTTGCAGGACGCGCACGTACCGCCGCGTGCCCGCTGTCGCCCCGTGGAGCTCCTCCAGCGCCGTGCGGAACGCGGCGAAGCACGCCGGAAGCCCCCAATCGCGAAAGGCCGGCGCCGCGTCGAGCACGCCCGGCTTGCGATCCAGGAGCGCCAGATAGTGGATCGGTTCAATGATCATTTGATGTTTCTGTAAACATCGCGTGTGGGTCGCGACCACCTCCCCCTTGGCTACGATCGCGACGGTGCCCACGTAGCCCTTGACCGCCACCGTCTGGAACGCGAACGGTCGCGGTACGCTGTAGCGATTGTTGTCGAAGGCGACGGTCTGGAACTTGTCCACGGGGACGGCCGGACGGATCACACAAGGGTCGAACCGATGCGGCGGCAGCGGCCACGCCGCGGCGAGATCCTGGGCCAGACGGTCCGCAATCAGAAACGGGCCGCAGAGCGACTGAACGATCCGCGCACGCTCGGCCTGATACCACTTGAGTAAATATTTGTTCAATTCATCGAGATCCGCGACCCGTGGCACGGGTGTGGCGAACCGGCGCTGGACGGCTTTGACGGTCCCCTCGGCATCGGGCTTCTCCTGGCCTTTTGCCGGCATGCAGAACTTGGGGTCGAAGAGGTAGTGGCGGGCCAGCGCGGCGTAGCGGGGATGGAGTTGTCGCTGGCGCCCTTGAAGGATCAAGGTCGCGACCGTCTTGGGGTTGTCCCACCACAGTTCCTTGGGGACCGCCTGGAAGAACTCGAAGGCCGCGACCAAGCCCTCGAGGATCGCCTCGGTGCGCTCGAAGGGGAGTGCCAAGACGAAGGGAGCGTTGCAATAGGCCCAGGTGGCGACGAGGAAGGGGACCGGGCGTCGGCCCTCGGGGAAGTCGACCTGGATGTGACCGAAATCGGCTTCGAGCCGTTGGCCGGGGAAATGCCCCAAAGGTATGAAGGTTTCTTGATGTCGAGCCCGATGCCGCCGGACGTAGCGTCGCACCTGGCCATAACAGCCGTGATAGCCCTGCTCGTCGCGAAGGCGACGGAACACCTGCATGGCCGTGTGCCGCTGCTTGGGCGGGGCCTGCTCGTCGTCGGCCAGGATCTGGTCGATGACGGCCTGGAAGGGTCCCAAGACCGGCGTCGGACGGTTCCTGGTCTGGGGGAGCGGATGAGGCTCGGACTGGACCAGAATCTGGCGGATCTTGTACCGCGCGTGATGGAAGGTGCGCGCGATTTCGCGGATGGTCATGCCATCGCGGTGCGCCCTGCGGATCGCTCCGTAATCATCCACCGTAAGCACATCCCTAACCTCCGAAAGACTGGCTGGGAGTCAAAAAAAGCCAGTCTATACGGAGGGTGCTGGGGTGGGTCCGTTTTAGGCGCTCATTTTGCCCCGGGGTGGGTCCGTTTTAGGCGGCTCACTTCCACCAAGCGCTGGCACGTCGAGGAGTTCTTCAACGCCCATCAGGCCTTGGGCTGGAACCGGGCCGGAACCTGCAATCTCAACATTCGTTATGGACAGATGACGATGGCCTTGATCGCCCAAGCGGCGATCGATCAGGTTCGGAAGCGGCTGGCTCCCGCGACTGCGAGCTGGGACGCGAAACATCTGGCCACGGCTTACTTCGCGGGACTGGAAGGAGACCTGCGAGTCGAAGGTAATACCATCTTAGTAACATACTATAATGCCCCTGATGCGGATAAACTGAAAGAGCACTACGAGGACTTGCCGGCCAAGCTCAGGGCCGAGAACATCGACCCTGGGGTTCCGTGGCTCTACGGGTTTGAACTCGATTTTTGCTTCCGGTAATGTCAAATAAATCGACCCGGAAAAATCGCTGCCTCGGGGGGAAGGTGGCCCGAAGGGCCGGATGAGATGTACCGTTGAAAATCAAGGGCCGTCGACCGTGATGGCGGCGGAAGTCGTCGGATGCCCCCGGAATACTGGACACGGACGGAGAACGCCTGGGCGAATGAGGCACAGCCGCTCATCTCGCCCACTGGTGTCGAGGCTGCGAACTTGGGAGATTCCCGTGCGAATCCCGATCCGCCCACCTCACCGAGGATCCCGGCATCCCGTGTTACTCAGGATGACGGGTTCTGGGTACGGGTTCCTCTTCTCTATTCCGGGGGAGTCCGAACGTCTCGGCCAGATCCAGGCGCGGCCTTATACAGCGGCAGGCGATGCAGGGCCGCCCACAGGTCCAGCGCATTGCCCTGGACCCCGCACTCCGAGTGGAAACATTTGAACATGTTCTTCTGAAGATTGACCGAGAAGGTGCGCTCCGCCGCCGCGGGGTGGCTGTGCAACGGACAGGGACCGCGACGTTGCTGACCGCCGCCGCGGAGCTGCGACAGAAGGCCCAGATGCGTGAGCACCCGTTCCATGCTGATCTGTTTGCGCAAGAATGCGTAGTCCACCCGGGGGCGCGCGACGCCGATCGCTGGGGCCGCCGGCTTGACAGCCGACGGCGTCGGCTCTACTGTGGGGGTAGCCGTGGTGACCACTTTCCCCGCGGGTTCGCCCCGCTTGTGGCCCACGGCTTCTTTGTCACCGGTGCCGCCGAGTGGGTCACCCGGTGCGGCCGTCGTGCCGGCTGTGGTCGTGGTCGTTTCGCGGGTCGCGGCCGTCGCGGCGACCGGTTCCCAGGGGTAGTGCCCCGCGTCGAAGGGGCGATTGGTCTTCCAGACGGCGAAGACCAGATGCAGCAACTTGCGCATGCTGTGGCCGATCGCGACGTCGCCGCGCTTCCCCTTGGCTCGCTGGCGACGATACAGGGCCCGGACGGCCGGATTGTGGACGATGGCCGCGCGCGCCGCGTTCCAGAGATAGGCGCGGGCCAGATCGTTTCCCTTGGGCGACATCCGCATCACCCCGGTGGGCAGGGGCCGACCCTCCTTGTCCACCCCGGAGCTGTCTTCCTCGGGGAAGATGCCGAAGTAGTTGACCAGGTGGTTCGGCGTCGCGAACCGCTCGATATCCACGATCTTGGCGACCAGGATGGCCGCGGTCGCCGGGCCGATGCCGGTGATGGTCAGGACCTGGACGTGGGGCGAATCCGGCAACTCGTCCCAGGCCGCGGTCACCAGCTCCAGCAACTCGCGCTCGGCGGCGCGGCTGCGAACGACCTGCTCGACGAGGGTGCGCACCAGCGCCTCGGCCATGTCCCCGCGGAGCGAGGCCACCGAGCTGCCGGCGGCCTGTTGCAGCACCCGGGCTTTCGCGCTGTCCAGATAGGGGATCTTCTCCAGGGAGCTGAGATGGGCCGCGGCGATCCGCTGGGCGGTGGGATACTTCGGGAGCAAGTGCAGCACCCAACCGGCCGTGATGTCTTCGGCGAGGGTGGCCAGCTCGGGAAAGGTGCGGGCCAGGAGATTATGGAGTCGGTTGGTGGCCCGGGTGGTCTGCTTGACCTGGCCTTGCAAGCGGGCGACGAGCTCGCGGAGCAGGACCATGGGTGGCTTGGCCGCCGGCGTGGCGGTCGGTCGCTCGACGATGGCGAAGCGGGCCATGGCCTGGCTCTCCGTATCGTCGGTGGTGCGCTTGGGGAAGTGCGCCTTCCGATAATCCTTGTTGCGCTTGGGCTCGCCGACGGAGATGGTCAGGGGCCCGTCCAGGCCGCGGAGGAACTGCTCGAGATTGGCGGCGTACTGTCCGGCGGCGTCGATGCGGATGTGGAAGTGGACCTGGGGGTGCTTGAGGCGCAACTGCTCCAAGCGATCCCGCAGGGCCTGGTAGCCGGCGTGGTTCTCGGTGACGGTGAGCGGCTTGGCGGCGGGCCGGAGGTCGGGCCCGAGGAACGAGACGCGGTGACCGTAGCGGGCGGTATCGATGCCGACGCCGATGCGGTCGAAGCCAGTGGTAGTCATCATGGCAATCATCCTCGGAGACAGGAAGGGACTGGATACGACAAGTGTCTGATGGGTAGGCGTGAGTCTCCTCCGGGGATCTTGAGCCAGGTGATCCTTGTGATCAGCGGTCGAGCCGCAAGATGTACCAATACCTTCAGCCCAAGCCGGAGGGAGCAATCTCATCCAAGAGGTCAGAGCCTCAGGGGGGCTACAGCTCTCCCCACGACACTGGTGCCAGTATCGCAAACTGGCCCGAATCCAACATACAAGGGGGCCGCGCCGCAGCCGGCGAACGGTTTGCCAGACAGAGCCTAGAAGACCGCGAGGTCGTGTCATGTTGCCCACACTCAACGCCTGGGGGATGAGCCTGGGGCTCGAACAGGTCCTGCTGCTGGCGTACATCCTCCTCCTCTGGGCGGGAGGCTGGGTGCTCGAATTCCTGGCCCGGACCCACTTCCACCGCGCAGAGCGCTACGCCCACCACGGGTTCTCGTACGACGCGGAGCTAGACCGCTACGAGTGCCCCCAGGGGGAGATCCTGACGCTCCATACTTTCGACGAACGGAATAAGCTCGCAATCTACAAGGCCCCGGCGGCGTCTTGCAACGAGTGCGTGCTGAAGGCCTTCTGCACTCCGCACGACGAGGGGCGCCGCGTCTACCGGTCACTCGCCGCGTTCCACGAGACCGACGTCGGCCGATTCCACCGCTGGCTCTCGCTCACCATCGTCGCCGTGGCGTTGGCCTTCGCCGTCGGGGGTGTGGTCGCCTATCGGGACACGCCCGGCGAGTGGCTCCAGGTCGTGGCGGCGGGGGTCGGAATCATCGTCCTCTGGCTCGACGTGCGTGACGCGCCCGAGCGTGGAAAAGGTCGGCGGGCGGAGGACGGGGTTGACGAATGGTGGGCTTCCGGCTCCGGCGACGAGATGTCGTAATAACGACACTTCGCGCCGAACACCATGCGGAGCATCCTATCTCGTGCCCGCGCTCTGCGTGGGAATACCGTCTTCCACGCTCAGCGTGGTCGGCGGAGGCCCTCAGACGCGGGAGCGTCCCAGACGGCATTCCCACGCAGAGCGTGGGAACGAGATTAAGTCGTTGGCTCGTTTCGGGTTGCGGCAAAAGCCCGGTGGCGTTGAGCGAGGAGTGTCCGCTCGATATACATCGCATCGCCCCGCTACGGGAACGGTCATCCCATTGTTCCGGACGTCAGGCGCCGCTCCTCCTGCCTCGACGCTTTCTTTCCGGCGCGGTAGGTATCCACGCCCTCACCTGACCTAAAGTGTACCCCAGCGCCATCGCCTCCGTCTTGACGAAGTCCTCGAAGTAGTCGCCCAGGCCCATGCCCATCGCCGGGTCGAGCGCGTTGTGCCAGAGCTTCAGCCAGAAGACCAGCTCGTCGATGCCGGTCAGGAGCGGGACCAGCCGGTCGGCCGGGACGCCCTCGTCCTTGAGCCGGACGAAATAGGTGGCGATGGCCCGGGCTTGCTGGAGGTGGTCCCAGCCGGCCCAGGCGACGACCAGCGTCGGGTCGCCGGGACGCTCGCAGCCCGGGTAGCTGACGAACCGCTCCTTGGGCACGTCGAGCTTGCCGCGCAGCCGCCAGGAGTCGGTCTTCTGGAAGTCGTTCGACGTGTACTTCGGCGGCACGGGGATGGCGTCGAGCGGTCGGCCGTCGCGGTCGAGGAGCGGCTTCTTCTCGTCCTCATCGCGCTGGAGCCGCCAGGTCTCGCGCCACTCGGCGCGGGTGCGGAGGCCGCTCTCGGTGTAGCGCAGCACGGGCAGGAACGGCACCGACTCCGACGCGACCAGCTCGGCCATCAATCGGGTCACGTCGACGGCCTCCTGGCCGCGGTAGAGGGCCGCCACCTGGAGGAACGCGGAATCGGCCGAGGCGCGGTCGGCCAGCCGGGCGACGCTCATCAACTCGGGCTGCGCCGGGTCGGGCCAGTATTCGGGCGACTCCAGCCGGTCGAGCAGCCACGACCGCAGGGCGCGCTGGACCTGCTCGTCCCACGGCTCGCGCTGCCAGCGCCGCTTGTACTCGGGTCGCTCGATCAGCCCGATGTTCGGGTTCGACTCGATCAGCTCGATCCGCCGCGCGACGAGGTCGCGATACCACTCGGGCCAGTCGGACGGGACCTCGGTGATCGGCGTCGAGCCGTGCCGCTCGAACCAGGCGGTTTGAAGCTCGCCCGCCGCGATTTGACGGGCCAGCGCGATCTCGAAGGGCCTCTGGCCTAGCGCCAGGCCCGGCACTTGGGCCCAGGTGTCGGGGTTACCCACGGCGGGGTCGTCGGCGTCGAGCAGGCCATAGAGCCGGTAGCAGAGCCAGTCCAGTTCCTCCTGCAGCGCGACCATCCGGGCTTGGAGCAGTTCGGTCGCGGCAACGATTTGCCGCCAGCCGCTCGGCTGTCGAGGGTTCGTTCTTCACTACCTCGGCGGAACTCAAGCCCGCGATGGATCGGGCCAGGACGTCCAACTCGCGGGATAAGGGTAGGGTCTCGGAGCATGAGTCGAGGACGGGGAATAACGACTATCTTCGTACCATCGAATTGGTAACGTTGCTCCCAGGCTTCATCGAAGATTCCACGGCCGATCCCGCTGCTCCCCTTGCCCTGAAACACCTGCTTCATCCAGAAAGCCGCAATCGAGCTATTTAGTAACCCGAGTAGAGCGTAAGTATTCGTCTCTCAGTGCGCTCCTGGCGGAGGAGTTGATGATCGGAGCTGTACTGTTGAATACTTTGCCTCCGCGGTTAAGAATGAAGTGGTTGTGAGTCACGACCGAGGCAAAGACAATTGAGAGGGGAGGGCGGAAACGATCGCGAAAAAACATAGAGTATTCATACCATTCCAGCCCTCGCTGGAGCTCGTGTATGGCCATAAGCCACGCGGCCAGCGAGTTGAGTTCGCCAGGGCCAAAGGAACTTCGGCAACGGCGATCTGGGCCAAGGCATCTAGATGTTCTAGGATCATAAGGCCAGATAGCACTCGTTGGACTCGCCGAATGCGCCAGTCGCGTAGTCATCGCCTTCGACGAGGGGTCGAATCTGTTCCGAGGCGATACGTTGTCGTCGAGCGACTGTGCTACCGATACTAAATACATCATCCTCACGAGTAACTGCGCCGAAGCCGATGTCTACGGCCAAGCCTCCGAGTCTTGAGTCGCAGCCGCTTTCTCGATTCGCTCTTTCAACTCCAGCCGCCCCGCCGCCGCCCATGCTCCAGGGGTGCTTCCCGAACGTTGCCCGATCGACATTGGTCACGCTGACGAACTCGTTTTGCACCTCGGCGTTATCCAGGTGCTCCACGATCGACCGCCAGACCAGCCCTTGGGCCGGGTCGTCGGGCGTGGTTGGCTCGCCGCGGATGCCGAGCACGGCGCGGACCTGGTCGCCGACCGGCTTCCGATTGCGACCGAGGAGGATCACGGTCGGCGTGCCGTGGCCGGGGATGTAGGCGCCCGAGGTGTCGATGACATGGGTCAGGTCGATGGTCGGGAAGATACTCCTGGATCAGCTTCTTGCCGAACTCGCGCTTCATGAACGAGTTGGCCGTGATCATGCCGGCGAAGCCGGCGCGGGTGGGATCGTCGGGCGAGGCGAGCGCCAGATCGAAGAACCGCTCGGTGAACGGCACGCCGAGCGAGTACTGGCGATGGCAGGTCCGGGGATATCGCTCGCGATAGGCTTTATTCTGGGCCGGGTCCTTGGGCGTGATATAGGGCGGGTTGCCGACGACGGCGTGATATTGCCGTCCGAGGATCGCGTTCAGCTCGGGCGGGGTCTCGGTGTCGTAGGCGTCGGGGGCGATGGCGCCTTCGGAGGTCTCCAGGAACGATTGGCCCTCGCCCCGGCCGGAGCGGTCGAACCGCAGGCCGCCGAGCAGGCTGTCGCCGACGGCCAGGTGGATGTGCTCGTCGAGTCGCGGGCGCGTCGGCCAGTCGACCGATCTCGCAGGCCCGCAAGGCGGCGACCACGAGACGAAACCGGGCGATCGCCACGGCGAACGGGTTCAGATCGACCCCGTGCACGGCGTCGAGGGCCTTCATCACGTGGTCGCGAGGATTGCCGCCGGGCTCGCGCTTTTGCCAGTGATGGAATAATCGGTCGAACGCCCCCAGCAAGAGGTGGCCGGAGCCGCAGGTCGGGTCGATCAACCGGACGCGGTCCAGGCCGAAGGTCGCGACCGCCGGTTCCAGGGTCTTGTCGAGGAGGAAGTCGGCGACGAACTGGGGGGTCTGCAACAGCGCGAACTTCTTGCGGGCCGACTCGGAGAGGTCTTGATAGAGGTCGCCGAGGAACCGGGTGTCGCCCGATGGGTCGATCAGCGAGCGGCGGAGCGTGCCCGTGTTCGGGTCCAGCTCGGTCCAGAACTTCCGCAAGGCCATGGCCATGTCGCCGGAGATCGTCACGGGCGACCAGATCGGGTTCCAGCGCCGGCCGAACAGGTCATGCAGACCCGTCAGGCTGGCGGCCTCGCTGGCGACGTGCAGCAGGTAGTCGCGGTCGGAGTGGACCGGGTGGGCGCGGAAGTAAGCCTCATAGGCCGCCCTCGGCCCAGGCTCGCTCCTGCGGGTCGGCGCCGGCCAGCCAGGGATGCTCGACCCAGCCGTTGTCCTCGACGTAGCGGAAGAAGACGCCCGAGAGCACCCACGCCGCGGCGACCTGCGTGAGGTAGTCGTCGCGCCAGTCGGCGTATTTCAGCGCCGTGCCGCTCGCGACGGGTCTGCTCGGCATACCGGGTTTTCAGCGCGTCGGCCGTCGCGGCGTCGTCCTGCTCGCGGCGGTGCAGGTCCGTCCTCGACTTTCTTGAGCAGGGCCTGCAAGTCGCGGAGCAAACCCGGTGCGTCGATGCCCGTCGTCGGGCTGGTGCTCGTCGTTGTTTCCACCTCGCCACTCCTCGCCCAGATTCGAAGCAAGCACGCATTCTAGCGGAGTGCGAGGGGATTCTCCAGGCGTTACCCCGTTGGAGGGTGTCAGAACACCTATTGAGAGTCAGATAAACAATGTCCGGCGGGATCGGGCCAGTGCCACCTGCCGTCAGACAAGTTGCAGGTCGACTGAGTCCAGGGATATATTCTTGCTGAAACGGCCCAGCTCTTCGTAGTAATGTCTACGATCTGGAGGCCTGTCGTATGCGGCCGAAAGGAAGAGCAGACTCAGCCGTAGCGAGTGATCCTCCGGTTCGATCGAAACTCCGAAGTTTCGAAGTGTCTCGACAAGATGACGAACGCCCTTGATCTTGCAGCCAACGAACTCTCTCAACTCCATGGACCGATAGACGGTCAGGAGCTCGTCCACGCGTTCCGCAAAGGCCTCGTCCTCTCGAAAATAGAAGACGAGGAAATCCCCTTCAGGTGAATAGAAAGGACGGGGCTCGAAACCCTGAGCCGTTTTCCCCTCGAGATATTGCATCAAGTCTTCGACCATTTGCGCCTCTCGTCAAACTGCATGGTAAGCCCCATCGAACAAAGCCTCAAGTCCGAGGATTCCAGAATCGTACACGCGCACAGATCGTGTCGAGAATCGGATTCTTCGTCAGAACTCGAATGGCCCGGGCCGGGACTGAGAGGCTGTGAAGAAATCGATTCCAGATGACGAATTACGAATTGCGGATGGATATAAAGCCTGATTTCAAAAGCATTTACGAATTCGCGATTCGTAATTTGGAATCCGCTATCCGATTGTTTCACAAACTCTGACGCGAGGGCGACTCGCCACTCGTACGAGCGGGAACGAAATCCACACACTCGCTGGCGCGTCGGACTCACAGGCGCGTCGCGGGCCGTTCAAAACCAGTGATACCCTCGGAATGCTCGCCATCATCGGATCGATCCCTCCCGTCACACCGGATCATCCGAGAAACACTTCAGCATCGCTTGCGTTTGCCCAATCGTGTGCCATGGTTCAAGATGGCGGGTTGTCGCCAGCGAACTCTTTGACAATTCGGCCGATAGATTCGCCGGGGCCGAGCGATCAGGGCCCAGGATCTCCGTTGTGGTAAGGTCTCCCGACCTTGCCACCCGCCGGACCGAAGGTCTCCTGTATAGGCATAGGGAACACTTGTCTCATTCAGCAAGATCGAGAAGGAATGTTTCCAAGAACGACGTTCTGGTTGAGAAAACGCAACGGGTTTGATCCGGGTTGAGAGCCATGCTAGATTCCTGGCAGAGCACCAGAAGGTCTCTTAGCCCATTGAGGCTACTTATTGGAGTCTTGTGCCAGGGGGATTCCAGTTGGCCGTGTCGCACACAGCACCGACAGGAGAATTGTTGACCTTCCCCCTTCGCGACGGGAAGGGACAACCGGGCCTAATGGCTTAATCAGTACGGCGTGGGCGTCGATTACCACTGGGGTTTCCTCCAAATCTACATTCTGGTTCCCATCGGTCGGGAACACCCAAAGACGGCGCGGAAGGTTCCGGCGGCTCTGAGCCCCCGAACGTCCACGCGCGTCCGCATTCCTCGACGGTTCGGTGAATTCTGGACCGACCATCGGCCTATTCCCCGGCAAAACCGGCAACGGTAACGACTCCAGTCCTCCGCGCAACGGGAGACCTTCGGTCCCGCGGACGGCGGGGTCAGGAGACCACTGCCGTGAACATCTTGAGAGGGGCGTGAAACCGCTGAAAAATAGGGGTTTCGTGGTCACAGGCCGCCCGACGCCGAATTCCTTCGGGGTCCGCGATCCCGGCCGAGGTCGAGAAAACCCCGGGAAAACAGCGGAAATCGGCCCTCCTCTGACATTTGTAAGATATTCACAGCAGTGGTCAGGGAGACCCGCGCCGAACAAGACCTTCGGTCCGGCGGACGGCGGGGTCAGGAGACGCGCGCCGAACAAGGTCCCAGCCCGATTGCCGGACACGGAGATCACCCGGCGATGTGAAAGCGATCAAACGAAGCCACCTGCCGGATTGGCAGGTAGGCGAGTCGGCGGGAATCCGATGAAACGAACCCAATGCTGCCGATCTGGCAGTCGATCCGGCGAGGGAAGAGCCATTCCCGTGCAAAACGAAGCCATCGAGGCGGGGCGAGCCCCGAAATCATCAAAACGAAGCCACGATTATCGGCGTGGAAGTGATGATGCGGCTTGTGCGTTTCCTGCCGCATGATCGGGGTTCGAGAGGCCGGATCGGTTGTGCGAAGGAAACGGGACGTGACGGGGCCGAGGACGCACCGCCGTCCCTGGCCCGGGGTGGCGTAGATCTCCGACACCGTCTCACAGCCCGGCGCGATGCTGGTTCTCGAGCCAGGACTCGGGGACCTGGGCGTACTGGCTGGAGTCGAGGACGGGGATCGCCTTGCCGTCGAGGACCGGCCGGGCGCTCATCCCGTCGCCCGCGACCAGGACCCAGAGCGCCGGCGGGTCGCCCGCTTTCCCGGCCCGGGTCGCCAGCCGGTTGAGCCAGCCGACCTGGTCGTAGCGAGCGAGCAGGCCAGGGCAGGTCAGCAGGAGCGGCCCGGTGCCCGCGAGCAGTTCGGCCTCGGCCGCCGGTATCGCCTCGCCGACCAGGCGCAGGAGGTTCTGCCAGTCGCGCGAGCTCCGGCGGGGCCGCGTCGGCCTCGCGCACCACCGGCCACTTCACCCGCCGCTGCTCGGCCCGGGCCTTCAGGTGCCGGATCAGCAGCCGGTCGATCGAGATGACCCGCAGCTTGAAGCGAGTCTCCAGCTCAGTCTCCGCCCGCCTGATCCGAGCTCGGCCGGACGGTCAGCACGAGGAACTTGCCGCCCGTCAATGAGCGGCGGAGGTGCTCTTCGAAGAGCCGGGCCTCGTTGATCTCGGGCGTCGAGGGCGGCCGCCGCGACGGTCAGTCGGGTCGAGAGGCGGCTCGGGAGACTGGAGCCGGGCGTCTCCAGGTGACCGTCGGCCGCCGTGGTGCGGACGTAGGCGCCGACATCGTCGCGCCCCGCCCGGGGGTCGTATGTCAGGTCGAGCCCGGCGGCCTGGAGCAGTTCGTCGAGCAGCGGTGGGTCCGGTAGCGGCTGCGGCCTCGGGATACCGGCTGGCGACTCGCGACCGGATCTCGTCCGGGTCGACCTGGTCCAGCCCCGAGAGGGCTCCGACCGATAGCCGCAAGGCACGCTCCGCCGGCATCCCGCGCGGGTACAGCTCCTGACGGCTCGACACCGCCGCGCCGGTGCTCGCCCGCGCCGCCATCCGCAAGAGCCGGTCGACCGGCCAAGGGCGCGGTGCCTTCGATCACTACGGCGGCGCGACCTGCAACAGCCGCTCCAGCACCCGGGCCGGCGCGGCCAGCGGGTCCTCGGCGGCGATCGCGTCGGCCAGGCTGCCCAGCCGCTCGGCGTACTCGGCCAGGGCCTCGGTCCGGGCGATCAGCACGCGGCCCCCTGGGACGTCGGACCACCAGCTTCGGGTCTTTCAATCCCAGCTCGCCCTCGACCGCCGCGCCGGCAGATCGCTCCGACCTGGCGCGACCGCTGCTGGTCGTCGCCCTCGCCGGCCGGGACGATCCCCCGCAGTCCCTCGACCAGCTCTCCGAGCTCCAGGACGCCCCCGGCGGCATCGACCAGCCCGATGACCTGCTCGCGGAGCCGGGTCACCGCCGGGTCCTTCAGCCATCGCTGGCGGTCCTTGCCCAGGAACTGGCCGACCCGCGCCCGCGTCACGCCCGTCTTCAAAGCCACTTGGCCCTGCGTCGGCCAGTCGCCTGGCTCCTGGGCGAGCTTGTCGTCGAGGCCCAGCATCAGGAATCGCGCCCGGAAGGCCGATGGCCCCTGGGCCTTCGAGACCGAGCCGACGACCCGGCCCACGAGGGCGTCGAGTCGAGGCCGCCTCGTCGTTGCCTCCGACGACCGCGGCGGCCGGCTCGGGCGGCTCGGACGGCGAGGCCGGGATGTCCGGGAGCCAGCGGCGGAGGGCTTCGATCGTCCCGACGATCTCCAGCCGGGTCTTCTGCCCGACCCCCGGCATGAACCGGACCCCTGGGCCGGCCGCGCCAGCAGTTCGCCGACGGTGGTCACGCCGGCCCGGTCCAGGGCATTGGTCGCGCGGGTCGAGAGTCCCAGCAGTGCGATCGGCGTCTCGGCCGCGCCTGGTCGACCGCGATGGTCGCGGCACCGCTCGCCTCGGGGCCCGTCGGCCGTCGCGATGCGACGTCGAACACCCGACGCCACGCGGCCAGCATCTCCTCGGCGTTGTCGAACCGCTAGCTTCGGGTCACGATGCAGGGCGCGGCGGAAGAAGGCGGCCAGGTCCGGCCGCACGGCCGGGTCGAACGGCGAGGCGTCGATCACCAGCTCGGCGTCCGGTCAGGTCGGCGTCCGCCGAGCCGTCGCCCCACTGGGGCGTCTTGCCGGTGGCCATCTCGTGCAGGGTGGCCGCCGCCGCGTAACGTTCGGCGGCCAGGTCCCAGCGCTTCGACGGCCTCTGGCCCAGAAACGGGTCGAGATAGCCCCTGGTCCCCAGCCGGATGTCGTCGACCGGGGCGCGCGACAGCGAGAAGTCGAAGAGGACCAGGTGCAATTCCTTCTGCTCGCCGACCCGCCGGATGGCGATGTTGTCCGGCTTGATGTCGCGGTGCGGGATGCCGTTGCGCTCCAGCGAGGCGACGGCCGAGAGCAGGTCCTCGCCGAACCGCTGGAGCAGCTCCAGGCCGAGGCCGCGCTGACGGCCCTCGCGTTCCAGCCGCTGGGCCAGCGTCTCGTCGCCGGTGTTGTTCAAGCACCAGCACGGCTCGGCCGTTCATCTCGACGACGTCGACCAGGTTGACGATGAACTCGCTACGGAGCTTCCGCAGGACCTCGGCCTCGTCGCGCAGCCGCTGGCCGTCCTCGGGGGTGCGGGCGACCTTCAGGACGAACGCGCGCATCGTCCTTGCGGACCCAGAGCGCCTGGGCGGTCGAGCCGCTGCCCAGCTTCTTCTCGACGACGAATCCGCCCGGGCAGGACGTCGTTGATGGCCGCGACGATCGGGTCGTGGCATTCGGCCGGGCCCTCGGGCCGAGTCGCCTCCTCCTCGACGGCGTCGAGCTGGGCCAGGAAGTCGTCGACCGAGGCCAGTCGGGTCTTGGGGTCGGGGTGGGTGCTCCACGCGACGAGCTGCTCCAGCTCGATCCCGCAGCCGTCGAGGACGGCCGAGAGCTTCAGCCCCTTGTGCTCGCGGAGCAGGTCCCGAAGGGCCAGCTCGCCGGAGGCCGGAGGCCGGCCGGCGAAGAGGTGGTAGGCGATCGCCCCGAGCGAGAAGACGTCGGCGGCTTCCTGGACCTGCTCGGGGTCCTGGAGGGTCTCGGGGGCCAGGTAGATCCGCTCCGAGGCGCCGAGCCAGGGCTCGAGGTGGATCGTGCCGCTGGGCGTCGTCGAGCCGGTCCGCCGGGCGCTGAGCTGCCAGTGGAAGATCCGCGGCTCGGGTGCGTCCGAGTCGGGCCGCTCGATCAGGATGCTCTCGGGACTCAAGGCCCGGTGGATGATCCGCTTGTGGTGGGCGTAGCGGACCGCGTCGGCGATCTGCCGGAGCAGGGCCAGTCGCTGGCCGAAGTCGAGCTGATGGGCGCGGCGGGCGAGGAAGTGGTCGAGCCGCACCGAGCCGGGCTCGTGGCGGAACAGCAGGCAAGGACCCAGCTCGTGTTCCTGGTAGTCGAGAGCGGTGAGGATGCCCGGGTGGTTGAGGCCCTGAAGGGTCTGGAACTCGCGACGGGCGGCGCGGGCGACCGGCTCGCGGGCCGCTTCGTCGGTCAAGCGGGCGACCAGGTAGGTCCGCACGCGGCGGTAGGCCCCTCCAGGTGCGCGTGCCTGGCCTCCCGGTCCTGGAAGCCGGGGCCCTCCCAGAGCAGGTCGCCGAGGACATACTCACCGACACGTCGCGACCGCTCCGAGGGCCGGATGCCGACCGCGTCGATCGCGCGGGCCAGGGCGCGGGCCACGTTGGCGTCGATCGTGCCCTTCGGGTCAGGCTCCAGCCCCCGGGCCCGCCGCTCCAGCAAGGCCGCGAGGATCCCATCGCGGCCTCGGTCCGGTCCGCCTCCGGTCGGTCAGGCAGACCCGAGTCCGGGCCGGCTCATCCAGCTCGCATCGGATCTCGGGGTCGGAAAGGAAGACGAGGGCCTCGATGAACGGGCAGCGGGAACGGCCCCAGACCGTCTGTCGGGCCAGGATCGAGGCCAGGGCCCTGGCCTTCTGATTGGTCAGGTAGAGCGGGTTGTCGTCGACCCGGACCTGGCCATCGGGCTTGGTCCAGGTCCACGTCCGCACGTCGCCGACGACCCGGCCCGGCCGGCCCTTGATCTCAACGAGGAACAAGCCGACCTTGGACAAGACGAGCAGATCGACCTCGTAGACGGCGCCGGTGTCCGAGATGAACTCGAAGTTGGACCAGGCGCGGAAGGGTTCGTGCTCGGGGAGCCCCTGGCGAATGAAGTCCAGTCCCTTGCGCTCGTGCTCGTAGCGCGAATGGGTGATCGTGTTCCAGTTCCGCGTCATCATCGCCGTGATCGGCCTCGGCTCGCCAAGGTTCTGCCGGTCCGCGATGGGATCAGCCGGGGCGCTCGTCGAAGTCGCCTGATACGCGGGGTTGTCGAGCCCCTCGAGCGGGCCGGTGCTGTCGGCGAACCGCTCGACCGGCGCGCCGACGCGGTCGAGCATCGACACGAAGAGGTTGCAGAGCGGCGTGTCCTTGCCGTAGACGAGGTGCCGCCCCGGCGACAGCGTGCCGCCGGCCCGGCCGGCCAGCACGGTCGGCAGGTCGTGCGGGTCGTGCTCGTTGCCGTCGCGCAGGGCCGAGCCGAACAGCACCATCGAGTGGTCCAGCAGCGTCCCCTCCCCCTCGCGGATCTGCTTCATCCGGTCGAGCAGGTGGGCGCACTGCTCGATGTGCCAGGTCGTGATCCGCTGGTACTGGTCCAGCTTCTTGGGGTCGTTCTCGTGGTGCGAGAACTGGTGGTGCCCCCCCTTGACGCCCTCGACGAACGAGAAGTTCTTGTTGCTGACCGAGTTGCCGAACATGAACGTGGCGACCCGCGTCGAGTCGGTCTGGAGGGCCAGCAGGAGGATGTCGAGCATCAGGCGGACGTGCTCGGCGTGATTCATCGTCCGTTCGCGGACGCGGCCGGGGTCGTGGTTGTAGAGGTCGACCCGGCCGCCGAGGGCCTCGATGTCCTTGCGCGCCCGGGCGTCGTCGACGTATCGGGCGCGGCGGTCGCTGGCCTCGAAGGCGATCCGCGTCTCGACGGCGCGGACCGAGTCGAGGTACTCGTCGAGCTTGCGGCGATCGTCCTGGCCGATCCGGTCGCGCAGGGCACGGGCGTCGTCGGCGACGAGGTCGAGGATGCTCCGGTCGTCGTCGCCGCCGGCGCCCTTGCCGGCGTCGGAGCGGAACAGCCGGTCGAAGGCCAGCCTGGGGTTGATCTCGCGGGCGACCGGCGTGGTCGGGCTCGACCACGAGATGTGCGAGCCATACAGCCGGGTGTAGCCGACGTTGGTGTCAACGCCGGTCGTCACCGGCTCGACGCCCAGCTCGAGCGAGGGCATCGGGGTCAGCACGCCGATCCGCCTGGCGGCGAGCTGGTCCATCGACACGCCGCCGGCATCCAGGTCGGAGCCGGTGGTGCGACGGATCGTCGTCCCGGTCAGCCAGGCGGCGTCCTTGACGTAGTGGCCGTCGCCGGTGAACGTGCCCCGGTTGCTCAGGTGGGTCAGGATGAGGACGTCGTCCTTGTGCCGGGCCAGGGGCTTGAGGATCGGCGAGAACTCGAAGTCCTTGCCCCGGCCCTTGGGGGTCCAGGTGTGGGGGTTGCAGCCGTTGGGCCAGAACAGGCAGGCCATCCGGACCGGCGGCCGGCCGTCGGCGTCGCCGGCCGGCGGCCAGGGCGCCCATCGCCGGGCGCATGGCCTCCAGCAACGGCAGGCCGACCACCGCCCCGACGCCCCTGAGCACCGTCCGCCGCGTGATCGGTCGATTCTTCAGGCTCATCGCCGTGCCCCCGTGGCTCCATTGCGCCGGTACTGGAACGGGAGGCTCTCGACCACCGCGGCGACCAGCGTCGCCCCGCGATAGTCCTTCGCCTCCAGCTCCGCCATGATCTGCTTGACCGTCGGAGCGTCGTAGTATTCCACGCCCCTCCGCAGGGCGTAGGAGAGCATCCGCTCCACCAGGTTGCGGACGAACAGCTCGCGCTTCGTCTCGACCAGGATCGTCTTCAGGGCCACCGCCCCGGTGAACTCCTCGCCGGTGGTCAGCTTGCCGGAGGCGTCGACCGGCTTCTTCTGGACCTGGTCACGCCATCGGCCCAGGACGTCGAAGTTCTCGAGCCCGAAGCCGAGGGGGTCGAGCCGGGCGTGGCACGAGGCGCACTCGGCCTTCTTGCGGTGCTGCTCGAGCCGCTGGCGGAAGGTCAGGCCGTTGCGGATGCGGTCGTCGGTCGGCAGCGACTTGACCATCGCCGGCGGCGGAGGCGGGGGCGTGCCCAGCAGCTCCTCGAGCACCCACTTGCCGCGCAGCACCGGGCTGGTCCGCCTCGGGTACGAGGTCAGGGTCAGGACCGCCGCCATGCCGAGCACGCCGCCGCGACGCCGGTCCTTCAGCTCGACGCGGCGGAAGTCGGGGCCGGTCACGCCCTCGATGCCGTAGTGCTTGGCCAGGGGCTCGTTGAGGAACGTGTAGTAGGAGTCGAGCAGCTCGAGGACGGGCCGATCCTCGCGGAGGATGGCGTGGAAGAAGGAGACGGCCTCCTCGACCATCGCGTCGCGCAGCTCGGGCGTGTACTCGGGGAAGAGCCGCTTGTCGGGCTCGGCCAGATCGGCCAGGCTGCCGACGCGGAGCCACTGGCCGGCGAAGTCCTCGGCCATCGCCCGCGACTTCGGGTCGGCGAGCATCCGCCGCACCTGCATCGCGAGCACCTCGGGCTCGTGGAGCCGTCCGGCGTCGGCGAGGTCCGACAGCTCCTCGTCGGGCATCGACGACCAGAGGAAGTACGAGAGGCGACAGGCCAGCTCGTGGTCGGAGACGCGATAAGGGCCCTCGACGTCGGTCCGGTCGCGCTCGAGGAGATAGAGGAAGCTCGGGCGAGACCAGGACGGCCCGCAGGGCGAGCCGGACGGCGGCCTCGAAGCCGTCGCCCCGGGCCTCGGCGCGGCGGAAGAGCCGCATCAGCCGCTCGACCTCATCGGATTCGACCGGCCGGCGGAACGCGCGCCGGGCGAACGCGGCGATGCAGCGCCGGGCGGCCTCGTCCTTCGACAGGTCCGGGCCGGGTCGGGCCGCGATGTACCGCGCCGGGTCGGCCTTCGTCAAGCACGTCGGCGGCCGCCGCCAGGTACTTCTCCATGAGGATCGGCGGGACGAACAGGGTCGAGGCGTTGTTGTCGAACCCGGCGCCGCCGCCGCCGTCGGCGGGGAAGGCGTCGGCCGGGTGGGTGTCGACGCCGAGCAGGTCGCGGATCGTGTTGTTGTATTGCCGGCGGGTCAGCCGCTGGATCAGGCTGGGGCCGGGATCGCGGTCGCCCTCGACCGCGTCGAGGATGGCCTTGATCGAGTCCGCCGCGTGCTGACGATCGTCCACGTTGGGACCGGCCCGGTTGCCCGGCGGCGGCATGGTCCGCTCGACCAGGGCGTCGACGACCCGGAGCCACAGATCGGGGTCGCCGCGGAGCGACTCCTCGTCCGCGAACTTCGCCAGGTTGACGTCGCCCTTCGGTTTCTCCGCGCCGTGACAGCGCAGGCAGTGCTTCTGGAGGAGCGGCCGGACGTTCTGGTCGAAGCCGTCACCCCGCGCGGGAGCCGGATCGAGGGCGGTCAGGGCCAGCAGCACCAGGGCCGGGACCGTGGTCCACCGGGCGCTCGCGGCTCGGGTCATGGCGGGGCTCCGGATCGAGGCAGGAGCAGGGGTCGAGGCGGTGATCGCGGCGGAGAGCGGGCGCCGCCACACCCCTATCTTATCTCAGCGACCAGCGTGTCGCCATTGTACCAATCTCCTGCCGACATACCACTACGAAGCCCTGCGACACTCATCCCAACCGGGAGGCGGTTGCGTTGTAGTTTGGAGTTTCATGGTGCATCCATCATTGCGCCGACACCTGAGACGAGAATTTCTGCGTCGGTTCGGGTCCGAATCCGTGATGTGCCCCGCTCCGCTCGGTCGGCCCGGTCGATCGGCGCACACCGCGATCGCGACACCGGCCCCACCCGAGACGATACCGCCTTCTCAGACCGAAACGGCTTCGGCTTGCGACGCGGCCCGCACCGCCTCGGCGATCGGACTCAGGCTGATCTTGCCCAGCGTACCCTCACGCCGCGGCGCCGACGCCAACAGGGTCGCGAACACCGCGTGCACCGCCAGAACCACTCCCACCTGCGCGAAGAACCGCCGCGAACCCTTCAGGTTGCCATCATCCACACCCCAGAACACCTTCAAACGGGCGTTCACTCGCTCCACCGCCGTCCGACCCTTGTATTTCCGCTCGAACTTCTTGGTCGCCCGCGGCAGCGCCGGAAACCGCCTGGGGTCCTCATGCGCGGAACCCGCACCGTCTTGCCGTACGACTTGCCCGCGTTGCAGATCTCCGACATCGGGCACTCCCAGTCCTCGTGCTTGGCCGGGCAACGGTACTTCAGCGTCTCGCGCTCCGGCTCGTGCCCGATGTAGGACATCTTGTGTCGCACCGGTGGTTCGCTCACCTTATCATAACAATAGATCGTCCCGTCTTCCGTGTACACCACGTTCGAGGTGCCGTCGTGGCCCGGCAGCATCCGCTCGGGGTCGGTCTGCCACAGGCCCCGCATCTCGATCAAGGGCGTGATCCCTTTGCCGGAGAGGGTCTTGTGGACATCGTCGCTATCGGCCGCTTTATCATAAGCTAAGGTCTCGATCCGGTCCGCAGGCAAGTTCGCCTCACCCTGCTCCAGGATCATCGGCAGCGTCTCGCCGTCGCCCGCCTTGGTGTCGGTAATCTCGTAGGACAGCACGACCTCGTGTTTCACATCCACCAGCAAGTGCAGCTTGAACCCGAACCACTCGACCACCTTGGTCACCTTCCCCTCGGCGTCCTTGTATTCCTTGCGGCCGCCGCTGGCCTGCGGCAACCCCTCGGCGATCTCCTCCTGGGCGCCCTCCTCGTCCTTGCGCGCGCCGACAGGCCGGTGGAGTCACCGGCGGTGTCCTTGCCCAGGTCGGCGACGGCCAGCCCCAAGCGTTGAATCAACACATTGAAGATCTCTTTGAGGAGCGAGCGATGGGGCTCCTGGCCGAGCACCTCCTCGAATCGCGAGATGTTCCAGGGCTTGGGCACGCGGGCTTCCGACTCGATGCCAATCAGCCGACGCAAGCCGTCATTGCGGCGGAGTTCGCCGAGCACGGCCTCGGTGGTGACGTGGTAGGAAGACCGCAAGACGACGACGCCCCAGAGGACATGCACCGGGTAGTCGTTGCGGCCGTGGCCGCGGGCCTGGCGAAGCGAGTCGAGTAACTTGGCATCGGGCAGGGCCGCGAGCAGATCCTTGATGGTTTGGAGCGAGGGGCTGTCTTCGAGCGATTCCCAATCGAAGAGCGGCTTGACGGGGTGGAGGATCATCATGGGAGGGGACCTGGGATTTCCGAGGTAAATTGAGCCAAAACGAAGTCCATAGCACCTACTACGCAAGAGATCCCCGCATCCCAACCGGATTCCCGCCCGAGACTCGCTTTGAGTCGTCCATCTTGATAATCTCTCGACAGATCGCAAGAGGCCCAGATACCTCGAGGTGTCCGGGAGGGCGAGGCCGCACCGGTAGCCGGACATGGGACGACCCAGCCGTGAGCGTGCTCCTGGAGATGCAGCGAGGTCAGCAAGGCGTTCGGGGCGACCCGGGCACTCGAGGGTGTCTCGCTGGCCGTCGACGCGGGCGAGGTGCGCGCGCTGATCGGCGAGAACGGGGCGGGCAAGAGCACCCTGATGAAGATCCTCAGCGGCGCCTACCGGCCCGATTCGGGGTCGATGACGCTGGAAGGCTCGCCGTATGCGCCGCGAGGGCCTCGGGAGGCCCTGGCACGCGGCGTGGCCATGATCTACCAGGAGCTGGCCCTCGCCCCCCACCTGACCGTCGAGGCCAATATCCTGCTCGGCCAGGAGCGGGTCCGGGCCGGGCTCATCCGCCGCCGCGAGCACCGCCGGATCGTCAAGGAGGCGCTCGACCTCCTGGAACATCCCGACATCCGCCCCGAGACGAAGGTCCGCGACCTGAGCGTGGGGGCTGCAGCAACTGGTCGAGGTCGCGAGGGCCCTGGTCTCCAGGCGCGCGCGATCGTCTTCGACGAGCCGACCAGCTCGCTCTCGGAACGCGATGCCGAGCGGCTCTTCGCGATCATCGACCGGCTGCGTCGTCGCGGTCTGGCGATCGTTTACATCAGCCATTTCCTGGAAGAGGTCCGGCGGATCGCGGAAACTTACACCGTACTGCGGGATGGCCGGTCGGTCGCCGAAGGGCGGCTGGCGGACACCGGGCTGCCGGCGATCATCGGGCACATGGTCGGTCGCGACCTCGACGAGTTGTTCCCGCGCGTGCCGCACGTCGCGGGCGAGCCGATCCTGGAGCTGGAGGATTTCCGACCGAAGGGAAGGAGCCGGCCGGCGAACCTGGTCCTCCGCCGGGGCGAGATCCTGGGTCTGGCGGGCCTGGTCGGCGCCGGGCGGAGCCGGCTGGTACGGTCCGTCTTCGGCCTCGCACCGGTCGTCGCGGGGAAGGTCCGCGTCGCGCATGTTGTCGTCGGGCATGCGACACCCCGGAATCGGATCGCCCAGGGTGTCGGCTTCCTGAGCGAAGACCGCAAAGGCGAAGGGCTCGCCCTGAGCCGCTCGATCGAGGACAACCTGACCTATCCCGCCCTGGGACGGCACGCGCGCCATGGCTGGCTGCGGCTGAAGGAACGTCGCGACGAGGTCTCCGAGTGGATGGCCCGGCTGCGGGTCGCGGCGACCGGCCCACTCCAGTCCGTGGGCAGCCTCTCGGGCGGCAACCAGCAGAAAGTCGCCCTGGCTCGACTCCTCTACCAGCATGCCGACGTCCTCCTCCTCGACGAGCCCACGCGCGGGATCGACGTCGGCTCCAAGGCCGAGATCTACCGGCTCCTGGGCGAGTTGGCCGCGCAAGGCAAGGCCATCCTGGTCGTCAGCTCTTACCTGCCCGAGCTCTTCGGCATCTGCGACCGGATCGCCGTCATGGCGCGCGGCACGCTCAGCGAGGCGCCTGCCGGTCGATCAATGGAACGAGCACCAGGTCATGGCCGTCGCCACTCGTGGTGAGGTAAGCTCTTAACGCAGTCGGTGCCGCAACAGGAATTCCAGAACGATGCCTCCGATTCGCAACTGGCGAGGGAATCGCGGTGTCCGTCCATCCCGCGGAAGACTTTCAAACAGCGCGGCCGATCGCATTCCGGCAGACACTCGGCTGGGTCTGGACGGTCTTCGGGCCGTTCCTCGGGCTGGTCCTGATCACGGTCCTGTTCGCCATGCTGACCCGCCAGTCGGGCCTGTTCTTGACCGCGGATAACTGGCGGACGATCGCCGTGCAGACGGTCATCGTCGCGACCGCGGCCCTGGGCATGACGATCATCATGATCGCCGGCGGGATCGACCTCTCGGTCGGCTCGACGGTCGCGCTGGTGACGGTGTGCATGGCGGTCTTCATCAAGAAGGTGGACCCGAGCCTGCCGGAGTCGATGCGGGCGTGGAAGCTGGTACTTGCCGGTCGCGCTGATCCTGGGGGTCGGCCTGGGTGGGCTGTGTGGGGCGATCAACGGGACCTTGATCGCCGGTCTGCGGGTCGTCCCGTTCATCATCACACTGGGGAGCTACCAGGTCTTTCGCGGGCTCGCGACCTGGCTGGCGTCGAGTACGACCGTCTATGTTCCCGGAGATGCCAAGCCGGGGTGGTTCAAGCAGATCATGGCCATCGAGCCGGAACCCCGATGGCTCCAGGTGGCGCCCGGGGTCTGGGTCCTCCTGGGCCTGAGCGTCCTGCTGGCGATGACCCTGCGCTACAGCCTGTGGGGCCGTTATGCCTACGCGATCGGTTCGAACGAGGCGACCGCCCGGCTCTGCGGGATCAACGTGCCCGGGATGAAGATCCTGATCTACTCCCTGGGCGGCCTGTTGACCGGGTTGGCCGGCGTCTTCCAGTTCGCCTACCTCGGCGCGGTCGGCGACCCGACCACCGCCAGCGGCCTGGAGCTCCAGGTCATCGCCGCCGTCGTGATCGGCGGCGGCAGCCTCAGCGGTGGCGAGGGGACCGTCCTGGGCACCCTGATCGGCTGCCTGATCATGTCCGTACTGCATAATGGCTGCGTCCACGCCGGTATCCCGAATGCCAGCCAGGACATCATTATCGGCATCATCATCGTCGTCGCCGTCACCCTCGACCGGCTCCGACGCGGGAGCGGCGGTTGAGCACTGCCCAACCGTGTGTACCGATGTCACTGCTCTCGGCTCCAAGCTCCGGTTGACAGCGTCGGGAGACCCCACTACCATGCGCGCCTTCGACCCCGAACGTATTCCGTCCGAGTGCCTGAGTTTCCCGCCTCACGTCCTCCGTGACCGACCTCAGGCGGAGAGGGGCCAGGACTGTCGCGGCGACTCTCATGCGGAATATTCGTTCCAACCGGATTCCCAGGCGCTGAAGAGAATCGGAGCCGGGTCAGACGATTTGATCCCGAAGCGGTTTTTCTCCAGGGCTTTAGGATCGGAGGATAGGTAAGTCGCGAGATCTCATTAAGGTAGGCAAGAGGGGCTGTCCGATTAACTGGGGAAGAATGTCAGCGAGCTGGTGATGCTCGTTGTGCTGCGAGCCTTGGACCACGCACAAGGAAGTGCCTTCGAGAATGGCCAGCACATCCGTCAACGTCCGACCGCGTCGATTTCGGGAGGAGAGGAGTCGTGCGTCCGGGCCGGTCACTCGGCCGACGAAGCACGACCGGGTCGATGGTCCGGCGAAGCGACGCATCGCGTCCAACTTTGCCTTCCTGAGTCTCGCCGAGCTGGTCTGCCGGACGACGTCGGTGCTGGTGACGCTCTCGTTGCCGGCCCGACTGGGGGCGGATGGCTACGGCCGAGTCGAGTTCGCCTTCGGCGTCGTCTTCTGGCTGGTATTACTCCTGCGCGATAGCAGCGACGTGATCGTCTCGCGAGAGCTCTCGCGGCATCCGCGGTTGATCCGTCCGCTGGTCGATCAAGTCCTGGCGTACAAGACGCTGTTTGCCCTGGTGCTGTATACCGGGCTCTCGCTGATCGGGTCGCTGACGTTGCGGGATCGCTCGGACTGGATATCCTGTCGCTCTACGGGTTGATGCTCTTCACGACCGCGATCGGGTTGGACTACGTCTATCGCGGGACGGAGCGAATGGGATTGGTGGCAATCTCGCTCTGCGTCCGCACGGCGATTTATGCGTTCGGGGTCTCTACTGCGTAAGGAGCCCCAGCCGGATCATCTGGGTGCCGATCTGCCTGACCCTGGGAGAGGTGAGCGGGATCGCGCTGGTCTGGTTCCATTACTTGAAGAGTTATCGAGTTCCGCGGCCTCGGCTCAGCTTCCGATTCCTGTCCGTGATCGTGCATCGCGGTCGGAATGTCTGTTTGATCCAGCTTTCGCAGGCGATGATCAACTCCGCGGACCTCCTGGTCGTCGGATTGCTGATGGCCTCATGGACCGATGTCGGGCGGTACGGTGCTCCCTACCGAATGGCGACGGCGCTTCTGACATTCGGCCTGATTCTCCAGCAGGCGGCATTCCCGACCTTGTCGCGGTTATGGCGACAGACCGCCTGTGCCGGTCGCGAGGCACTCGATTCGCTGGTGGAAGTACTCATGACCGGGTTAGTGCCCGTGGCCGTGGGCGTGACGGTGCTGGCGGATCCCCTGGTCCACTTCCTGCTCCCGGCGGATTACAAGGGGTCGGGTTTCCTGCTCGCCCTGGTGATCTGGCGGGCGCCGTTGCTGATCTTGGCCTATCTGTACCAGACGACTCTGATCGCGCTGAATCGCGAACGGGTGGGCGTGCGGTCGCTGGTCACGGCGGCCATCGCCATCGGGCCGCTGGTCGCGATCTTGCAGAAGACGTTCGGCTGGCCGGGTGCCGCGATCGCCGTGCTGCTCGTCGGGCTGGCACTGGTCGGCGCCGGTTACGGATGTTTGGCGAGGGAAGGCCGTCAGCCCGCCTGGCACCACCACCTGGCGAGGCCGCTCACGGCATCAATGGTCATGGTGCCGTTCTGCATGGCGTTCCAGCACTACCATGTCCTGCTCGCGGTCATCGGGGGTGCGGTTGTATATGTTCTCATGTGGATTGCATTGGGAGGATTGCGTCACACGCGCCTGTGGCGGACGGTCTTGCGACCGCCGGAACGATCAGGCGCGGCCTTGTGAGGAGACTGCGGCGAAGGCACCTGGACGGGACGCAACGCGACATGGAGGTCGCCGATGAAGTTCTGCATGATCACGACGTTCTTCGGGCCGCACAGCTTCGGCGGGGATGCCGCCTACGTCGATCGGCTGAGCCAGGCGCTCTGCCGGCTCGGCCACGAAGTCCACGTCTACTACTGCGTCGAACGCCTTCAACGCCGTGCGCGGGGATCACCCGCTGCGCGAGTACACGCCGCCCCCGGGCATTGCGCCTGCATCCCCTGAAGAGTCCCTTCGGCATTCTCTCGCCCCTGGCGACCCAGGCAACGGGCCAGCCCTGGTTCAAGTCGGATGCGCTGCGGGAGGTGCTGGACGATCCCGACACCGACGTCGTGCACTTCCACAACATCTCGCTGGTGGGGGGGCCGGGGGTGCTGGGTCTCGGTGCGAATCGTCGGGCCGTGCGGATCATGACGGCGCACGAGCACTGGCTGATCTGTCCGATGCACCTGCTCTGGAAGTACGACCGCAAGATCTGTGACGCGCCGAGCTGCATCCGATGCAGCCTGGCGGGAGGCCGTCCGCCCCAGGTCTGGCGAGGTACCCGGGCCATCGAACAGGGGCTGCGACACCTCGACGCGCTGGTCTTCCCCAGCCGGCATGCGATGGAGGAGCATCGAAGCCGTGGCCTGGGAGCGTTCGTCCCCATGGTCCACCTGCCCTACTTCCTCCCCGACGGCTGGGCGAGGGGGATCGAAGACGAGGAGCCCGAGCCGCGCGATCGGCCGTATCTCGCCGCCGCCGGGCGACTGGTCAAGATGAAGGGGTTCCAGCGGTTGATCCCGATGATGCGCTACCTCCCCGAGGCCGACCTTCGGATCGCGGGGACCGGTCCCTATGAGGCGGACCTCCGCGCGATGGCGCGAGACCTTCCGAACGTGCACTTCGAAGGTCTCCTCGGCGGTGCGGAGCTGGCCCGGCTGTTCCACGGTGCCCGGGCCGTGGTCGTCCCCTCGTTGTTCCCCGAGACGTTCGGCTACGTCGTGCTCGAGGCCTTCGCGGTGCGGACGCCGGTCGTGGTGAACGAGGAGGCGGGCGCCCTGCTCGAGACGGGCGTGCGGAGCGGCGGTGGGCTTGGCTACGTTGCCGATATCGAACTGCTCACGGCCCTCCGGCGCATCATCCACGATACCGAGCTGCGCGACGAGCTGGCCGACCGCGGGTTCGCCAGGCGGATGGGGGAGTGGTCCGAGGCCCGGCATCTCGACCGCTACCTGGCTTTGATCGACCAGGCGAGGGCGTCGCGGCCGGAACGGTCGCTCTATCGGCCCGCCCTGACGCGCGTGGCCCGGCGGTCGTCACGGACGGCTGCCGACCAGGCCGTTTCCCGATTGATTGACCGATGTCGATGAAGGAGCCGACAACCTTGATGCCTCGGGCGCACGCGATTGGCCGGGCTGCTGCTTCCCGCGGCTCCCCTGCTGGTACTGGCCGCGTTGTGCTTCGCGCGGCTGATCGTCGAACCTGGGGGACTGATCGTCGATGGCCATCGGCCGAGCGTCGATTACGCGAATCGGGGCGACCCGCGGCCCGTCGGCAACGACTTGGTCTTCCTGTTCCTCCCTCATCACTGGTCGATCGGCCAGCGGCTCTCGCAATTCGGCCACTGGCCGGTCTGGGACGTGCGCGGATTCGGGGGTCGCCCGCTGGTCGGCAACCCGCAGGCCGGGATGTTCTATCCCCCGGTCTGGGTCGCGTGGTGGGTGCAAGCCCCCGCCGCACTCGGCTGGCTGACGGTTGCACATCTGCTCTGGGGCGGGCTGGGTGTCTTCCGGCTGCTGAGGGCGATGGGTCAGGGCCGCTGGGCGGCGACCGTTGCGGCGGGAGTCTACCAGGCCTCACCGCTGCTGCTGGCCCAAACCTTCGAGGGCCATTATCCGCACGTCTGGGCGGTCTGCTGGTATCCCTGGGCATTCTGGGCCTACAGCCAGTACCGTAACGGCTGCGCGCGGGGGCTCGTGCTGTTACCGCCGATCCTGGCCCTGACCTATCTGACCGGCCACCCGCAGGAGTGGTTCCTCCTGGTCCTGGCCTTGTCGATCTGGGCGGCGGTCGATGGCCTGCAAGCGTTTGGGGGACAGGCTCGCACGGAGGTTCCGATCAGAGTGCTTGACGATCGGAGTGGGCACGCCGGGGAACCCCCCCTGGCCCCCCCTTCGTAAGGGGGGGAGAAGAACAGCCTCCCCCCCTTACGAAGGGGGGGGCGGGGGGGTGCATTCGCATCAGCCCCCGCGCGAACGCAACCCAGGTGTGAGCTGCTTTACGGGAGACCTTTGGTTCGGCCGTGGGCGGGGTCGGGAGACCCGCGCCCAGCGCGGTGTCGCGATCGGCCTTGAAGGTCGCGGGCTGGTTCGCGATCCTGGCCCTGTCGATCGGGATGGCCGCGGTGGATGTGGTGCCTCAATGGATGGTCCGGCCCTGGCTGCGCCGCAACCACGAGCCCGGACTCGACGTCGGCATCCCGCGACGCTACCACCTCGGCGGCCTGAACGGTTTCCAGTTGCTGAGCCCAACCGCGCTGGGGGGGCCGTCCGACTATTTCGGCGACGATAACTACTGGGAGACGGTCTTCTCGATCGGTCTGGCACCACTGGCCCTCGCCGTGCTCGCCGCCGCCCGGCATCCCGACCGCAGGCTGATCCGGGGCTGGCTCGTTCTGGCGGGGCTGGCGATCGCGTTCTGCCTGCGGGCGTTCGCTGGGGCTCTATCCGCTCATTTACTCATTTGTTCCCGGGATGAGATGGTTCCGCGTGCCGGCCCGTTCGCTGTTCCTGGTCAACCTGGCCGGTGCAGCGCTTGCGGGCCTGGGCGTCGAGACGCTTCGGACCCGGATGACCGATCCGAACACCTGGCGAGTATTCGCCAGGCGGTTTGCCAGGGTCGCGGTCGTCGTGGTTGGCCTTCTATTCCTCATCCAGGTCGGTCGGGTGCCCGAAGGGACCTGTCGAACCGGTCGCGCGACGGGGAGGGGCATCGAACACTGCCACGGCTGATGCTCACGTCACGATTCGACACGATCCAGGCCCCCGCCACGCCACCCGCCTCCCGTCGCACGGCGCAGGCGGCGGCTCGGGTGCTCCATGATGGCGGATTCTGGTTCGCGCTGGGCGGTATGTTGGTGCTGGCCTCCTGGGGATGCCGGCCCATGGACGACCGCCGCCGACAACTTCTCGGCAGCCTGTTCGGCCTGGTCGCGATGGCCGAGCTGGGCTGGAGTGGGTTTTCGCTGATCCAGGTCACGCCGGCCGGTCAGTTCATGGGGCCCGATCCGGTGAGCGTTGCCTTGTTCAACCAATCCCCCCCTGCCCCACACCGATCAAAGGGTCGATGAGAATAGCCATGAGCGCGGTATACAGCCCGTTCGGAATCAAGGCGCGCGACTCGTTCTACGGCGACCTGCCGTCGACCGTGCACGGGATTGAGAAGACGAATGTGGACGATGCGTTCCAGCTCGATCATGCCTCAGTGCTCTACGAGACCCTCTACCCGGTGGCGTCACATGTCCGGCCCATGGCGGAACGGTTGCTGAGTCCGTCGGCCAAGGAATCCTGGCGACGGATCCGTCAGGCCGTTTTCGACCGCATGAGCGTCACTCACCTCGTCTCGGATCGCGTCGAATCGGACCCGGGCTGGCCCGTCGTGGCCGAGGGGCTGTGGGCCGGCTCACGGTTCGTGATCCAGCGCAACCCGACGGCGATGCCCGCGCTCATACGTCGTCCCCCGCGCGACGATCCTCCCGGATCACGGCGGCGTGGTGCTGACGTCGTTCATCGATCTCGACCCGAACGCCTCGGTCATCATGAAGTCCGACCCGCTCGTTTCGCTTCCGCTCGGCCCGCGCCAGCCATTCACGACGGCCGAGTGGACTTCGTCCGATCCCGACCGCCCTGCACTGCTCGTGACGACCCGGGCCCCCGGCCTGCTGGTCGTGGCGGATACCTGGATGCCCGGCTGGACGGCGACTGTGGACGGTCGCCCGGCCCCCGCTCCTCCGCGGCAATCATGCCCAGCGCGTGATCCCTCTGCTCGAGCCCGGGCGTCATTCCATCGTCATGGATTACCGGCCTCCCGGCTTCGTAGTCGGCCGTGCGATTACTGTTTTTTCGATCGCGGCCTGGACGCTGATCGCGGGATTCCTCGCGCGCACCTACGGGGGGAGGCAACGTGGCTCCGTCCGGGGTCATGCACGGCGAGGTCCGCTCCGGCGAAGTGAGGGGCGCGAATCCTTCACTCTTGCCCCGGGAGCGTACAAGCACTACGTTTAAATGTCGTGGTAACTCGTCGGGCTCAGGGGCCGAGATTGGCGAACTCCGTTCCTAGGCGACAGGCGAATGGAAACTCATCCGGATCGTCCCCATACCAGCCCGACGCGCCAGCGAGGGTCTTCCCCATTCCCTTGTAAGGACTTACGGCGACCCTCGCTGGCGCGTCGGGCTGGTATGGCCTCGGTCGGATCGCGGGTAAACGAATTCCTGCCGGTCGCCCTACGAGCCAGCGCGAGCGCGTGAACACGCTCGAAAACTCACCCGCTGGCGCGTCGGGCTTGTAGGAACAACTCAAGGATCTGATACGAGCCCGACGCGCCAGCGAGTGCATTCCAGCAGGGACGATCCATGCACTCGCTGACGCGTCGGGCTCGTATGAGGATCGCGACAGCGCCCACCAATCTTGGCCCATGAGCCAATCGTTGAACGACATACTCCCATCATCCTCATTTCCTTCCCGGCGCGATGTCAGGATCGCCGGGAAGACGCAGTCCAAGGTTTGGACCACGCAATTCCGGTCGATCTCATAGCAGGCGAGAGCGATGACAGAGGTCACACGCATCCTTTCCGCGATCGGTCAGGGCGATCCACGAGCGGCGGAGCAACTGCTTCCGCTCGTCTACCAGCAGTTGCGCGAGCTGGCCGCGCATCGGCTGGCGAACGAGAAGCCCGGCCAGACGCTCCAGGCGACGGCCCTGGTCCATGAGGCATACCTCCGGCTGGTCGGGACCGATCGGGATCGATCCTGGGACGGCCGCGGACATTTCTTCGCCGCGGCGGCCGAGGCCATGCGACGGATCCTGATCGACCGCGCCCGTGACCGCAAGCGGCTCAAGCGCGGCGGCGGCAAGAGTCGCCAATGCCTCGACCTGGAGAGCTTGATTCGGGACGACGCACCGCCCGACGACCTGATCGACCTCGACGATGCCATCACCCGGCTGGCGGCCGTGGATGCACGGGCCGCCGAGCTGGTCAAGCTCCGCGTCTTCGCCGGCCTCTCGCTCGATGAGGCGGCCTCGGCCCTGGGCGTCGTTCGCCGCACTGCGGAGCGCGATTGGTCCTTCGCCCGGGCCTGGCTGTTCCGGCAACTCACCCCGCCCGGTCCCTCCTGAGAAATCCTTGTCGGGTTCCCGTCTCCGATGGAGCATTGATTGTCGGAGCGTCGATCGCAACCGCCGAGCACCCTGTCCCGATCGGGAGGTCCAGCATCCATGGAGCCGCACGAAACCGACCTGAAATCGATCTTCTGCGAGGCCGTCGAACATCCCGCCGGCCCGGATCGTCTTGCTTACCTGGAGCGGGCCTGCGGCGCCGACCCGGCGTTGCGCGCCAAGGTCGAGGAGCTGCTGGCGGCCCACGACGGCGCCGGCGGCTTCCTCGGCTCGTCACCCGGTACGGCGACCGACGGAGGCGCGACCGTCGACGCCCCGGACCCGCCGGTCGACCTGCCAACGTCGGACGCCCGACCGCTGTCCGAGGGCCCCGGCAGCCGGATCGGACCCTACAAGCTGCTCCAGGAGATCGGCCAGGGGGGCATGGGCACCGTCTTCATGGCCGAGCAGGACAGGCCCGTCCGACGGCGGGTGGCGCTGAAGGTCATCAAGGCCGGCATGGACACCGCCCAGGTCGTAGCCCGGTTCGAGGCCGAGCGGCAGGCTCTGGCCCTGATGGACCATCCCAACATCGCCCGGGTCTTCGACGTCGGGACCACCGACGGCGGCCGGCCGTTCTTCGTGATGGAGCTGGTCAAAGGCATCCCGATCACCCAGTTCTGCGACGAGGAGCGGCTCTCGCCCCGCGAGCGGCTGGAGCTGTTCATCCCTGTCTGCCAGGCGATCCAGCACGCGCACCAGAAGGGGATCATCCACCGCGACGTCAAGCCGACGAACGTGCTGGTGACGCTGATCGACGGCAAGCCGGTGCCGAAGGTGATCGACTTCGGGATCGCCAAGGCGACCGACCAGCGGCTGACGGAGAAGTCGCTGTTCACGGAGTTCGGCGCGATCGTGGGTACGCTGGAATACATGAGCCCGGAGCAGGCCAACCTGTCGGCGCTGGACGTGGACACGCGGAGCGACGTGTACGCGCTGGGCGTGCTGCTGTATGAATTGCTGACCGGCAGCACGCCTCTGGAGCGGCATCGGCTGCGAGAGGCGGGCTACGTGGAGATCCTCCGCCGGATCAAGGAGGAGGAACCTCCGAAGCCGTGGACGCGGCTATCGGGCTCGGGCGAGCGGCTGGCGTCGATCGCGGCGGTGCGGGGCGTCGATCCGGGCCGGTTGACGCGGACGGTGCGGGGCGACCTGGACTGGATCGTGATGAAGGCGCTGGAGAAGGTCCGGACGCGGCGGTACGAGTCGGCCGGCGGTTTCGCCCGCGACGTCCAGCGCTACCTCGACGGCGACGCGGTGGAGGCGTGCCCGCCGTCGTCGTCGTACCGGATGCGGAAGTTCGTGGGGAAGCATCGGGTGGGTCTGGCGACGGCGGCGGCGTTCGCGGCCCTGCTGATCGCCGGTACGGCCGTCAGCCTGGCGATGGCGGTGCGGGTCGCCCGGGAGCGGGACCGTGCGGTGTTGGCGGAGTCGGAGGCGAAGTCCGAGGGCGAGAAGTCGCGGCGATCGGCCGAGGAGTCGCGCGCCGTGCTGAAGTTCTTCCAGGAGCAGGTGCTGGCGGCGGCGCGCCCGGAGGGCCAGGAGGGTGGCCTGGGCCGGGAGGTGACGATCCGCCAGGCGGTGGATGCGGCGGGTCCGCGGATCGGCGAGGCGTTCCACGACCAGCCGACGGTCGAGGCGGGGGTGCGTGAGGCGATGGGAACGACTTATTACTACCTGGGCGAATGGTCGATGGCGATCCGTGAACTCGAGCGGCGCCGCGGCGCTCTTCGAGTCGAAGCTCGGGCCCGATCACCCCGACACGCTCACCTGCCGCAGCACCCTCGCCGTGGCCTACGAGGCCTCCGGCCAGACCGCCGAGGCCATCGCGCTGCACGAGGCGACCCTCAAGGCGCTGGAGACGAAGTTCGGCCCCGACCATCCGAACACGCTCACCAGCCGCAACAACCTCGCCGAGGCCTACTTTGCCGCCGGTCGCCTCACCGAGGCCACCGCGCTGCACCAGGCGACGCTCAAGGCGAAGGAGACGAAGCTCGGTCCGGACCACCCCGACACGCTCGCCAGCCGCAACAACCTCGCCATGGCCTACCTTGCCGCCGGTCGCCTCACCGAGGCCATCGCGCTGCACCAGGCGACGCTCAAGGCGAAGGAGACGAAGCTCGGTCCGGACCACCCCGACACGCTTCTCAGCCGCAACAACCTCGCCGTGGCCTACCGGGAAGCCGGTCGCCTCGCCGAGGCCATCGCGCTGCTCGAGCCGACGCTCAAGGCGATTGAGACGAAGCTCGGTCCCGGCCACCCCTACACGTTCAGAAGCCGCACCGCCCTCCTGTCGGCCTACGAGGCCGCCGGCCGGACCGCCGACGCCGAGTCGCTGCTCCGCGAGGCCCTGGAGCAGGCCCGGAAATCGTTCGGGCCCGCCGACCCCCGCACCGCCGGCGCCATGGCCCAGCTCGGTGGCAACCTTATCCAGCAACGCCGGTGGTCGGCCGCCGAGCCCGTCCTCCGCGAATGCCTGGCCATCCGCGAGAAGGTCCAGCCCGATGACTGGAGCACGTTTAATACCCGCAGCATGCTCGGCGGCAGCCTGGCGGGCCAGAAGAAGTACGCCGAGGCCGAGCCGTTGATCCTCGCCGGCTACGAGGGCCTGAAGGCCCGCCAGGCCAGGATCCCTCCGGTTATCCCGACGCGCCTGCCCGAGGCCGCCGACCGCGTGATCGAGCTCTACGAGTCCTGGGGCAAGGCGGAGGAGGCGGCCGGATGGCGGGGCCGGCTGCGCCCAGAAGTCCCTCCGAGCGGCTCGGCCTCGCCCAGATGTCTTATGACAAGAAGCGATTCTCCGCCGCCGCCCGGGTCTGGTCCGAGGCGCTGGAGGCTGATCCCAAGCTGGGCGAGGACCGCCGGGCCCCGCATCGCTACAACGCCGCGTGCGCCGCCGCCCTGGCCGCCGCCGGCAAGGGCGTGGACGAGCCGCCGCCCGATGAGGCGGCGAAGGCCCGGCTCCGCGGGCAGGCGCTGGGTTGGCTCCAGGCCGAGCTGGCCGCGTGGTCGAGGATGCTCGAAACCGGCCCCGCCCAGGTCCGGCCCGCGATCGCGCAGGCCCTCGACCACTGGCAGTACGATCCGGACCTGGAAGGCATCCGCGAGGCCCAGGCGCTGGCGAAACTCCCGGAGGCCGAGCGGAAGGAATGGCAATCGCTCTGGGCGACATACGCATCCCTGCTGGAGCGGACCCGAGGCAAGACCCCCTGAACGGACTCGCCGCCCCGCCCAGTCACCCTAGAGCGCTTTACGATCGGGTTGCGCACGCGCGGCCCCGCACGTGGTTCTGGTTCTCTGGTTTGGCGGGTCTCCCGACCACTGCTGTGAATATTACAAATGTCAGAGGATGGCCGATTTCCGCTGTTTTCCCGGGGTTTCTGACCTCGGCCGGGATCGCGGACCCGAAGGAATTCGGCGTCGGGCGGCCTGTGACCACGAAACCCCTATTTTTCAGCGGTTTCACGCCCCTCTCAAGATGTTCACGGCAGTGGTCTCCCGACCCCGCCGGGCGACCCGACCGAAGGTCTCCTGTATAGGCATAGGGAACACTTGTCTCATTCAGCAAGATCGAGAAGGAATGTTTCCAAGAACGACGTTCTGGTTGAGAAAACGCAACGGGTTTGATCCGGGTTGAGAGCCATGCTAGATTCCTGGCAGAGCACCAGAAGGTCTCTTAGCCCATTGAGGCTACTTATTGGAGTCTTGTGCCAGGGGGATTCCAGTTGGCCGTGTCGCACACAGCACCGACAGGAGAATTGTTGACCTTCCCCCTTCGCGACGGGAAGGGACAACCGGGCCTAATGGCTTAATCAGTACGGCGTGGGCGTCGATTACCACTGGGGTTTCCTCCAAATCTACATTCTGGTTCCCATCGGTCGGGAACACCCAAAGACGGCGGCGGAAGGTTCCGGCGCTCTGAGCCCCCGAACGTCCACGCGCGTCCGCATTCCTCGACGGTTCGGTGAATTCTGGACCGACCATCGGCCTATTCCCCGGCAAAACCGGCAACGGTAACGACTCCCTCCTTCGGAATTGGCTGGCGAGCCCGAATGCCTTTGACGTCGGGGGCGATGATCGGCTCGGGAGACCTTCGGTCCGGCACTCCGGCGGGGTCGGGAGACCACTGCGGTGAACATCTTCGGAGGAGCGGGAAACCGCTGAAAAACAGGGATGGGAGAGTCGGGCCCGAATTCTTTCGGGGACCTGTTCTCCAGGGCTGGCCTCCAAGTACCCCGGAAAAACCAGCCCAAAGTGTCATTCTTCCTTGGAGTTGCGTCCGCCGAAGATGTTCACGGCAGTGGTCGGGAGACCCGCGCCGAACAGAGAGCGGGCCCGAGGCAAGACCCCCAGAACGGACTCGCCCCTCCCAGTCGCCCTACCGTGATCGGCTCTGACGATCAGGCCGGCGTGCCGACCGCGAGCGTCACCTCTGGTTTCCCTTCGTTAACCAACGCTGAACGGATCAGGTACCCCTTCCCGCGACGTTCGAGGCCGAATGGGCCGTCGCCGAAAGGGTCCGCGACCGCGCGGAAGGCGGCCTCTCCGGCGCGGACTAGGGCGAGTCCTGCCCGCACCATCGGCGCAAGGCTGTCATGCGGTTGACCATGTGGCGGACGCCCCAGGCGCTTTCGACGAACGACACCACGATCGGGTGGTCCGATCGCTCGGCCCTGGCGAACTCATCGAGCGCCGCGCGGCATCCGGGCCGGGGCGAGTCGATTCGGCGGGCCAACTCGGCGTAGGCCGGCCCGTTGGCTGCGAGATGGACCAGCAACGATGAGCGATCGCTTCGGGTCAACCGCTTGAGTGTTGCGGTCACCTCCTGATCGAAGTAAAGCTTGCCCCAGTCTTCTTCCTCGATCACCGGCCCGATCGCTATGACCTTGACGGAGAGCGAACTCGAGACGAACACCGCCTCGTGGCCGACCGTGACCGAGGCCGGCTCGGGTTGTGGTAGGCCCTCCATCCGGCGCGATAGGTCGTCGAGCGTCGCGCGATCCAGTTCGGTCAGAATGCGGCCGATGGTCTTGAACGCTCGGACCTTGCCGTCGCCCTCCATAAGTCGGGCGAAAAACACTCCGCCCGTCCCGATCCGATGGGCGAGCGTCAGGCCGGCGAACACGTCATCCAGGGCGGCCCGGCCTCGGCCCAACCTGGCGTTTCGCCGGGCGGACAGGTACGCAAGGCGCATGAGGTGTATATTGGAAAAGTTGAGGTAGTCCCTTCCGATCTCGTCGTACCTGACGGCCTCGTTATCCCAATGACATTCAGCGATCGTCGCGGCCTCTCGCAACGACCTGAGCACGGGGCTGGCCTGCTGGAGCAAGGCTATGACGTGCGGGTCGTCGATCGCGATCGTTGCGGCCTTGCTGAGCCGATCCCAATCTTTTCGCACGCCTTCCGCCCAGCCAAATACTTTTCGATAGATCGCCGCGGCGTTGGCTTGCTCGATTTTCGCGCCACCGAATGTGCGCGGCATCCACGGCTTGAACCAGGCGGTCAGAGGCGTGGTCATCAAGGCGCGGAGCAGATCGCGACGGAGCATGTAGTTGGATTCCAGAAGGGGGTGAGTTGCTTGAATCAACCTCACCCCATCATCATAAGGAATTGGTGAGAGCCAGGAATACCCAGCACTCGAAGGCGTCGCCATCCCTGAGTTCGAGAATAGTGACGTATTGTCGAGACTGTCGCAAAGATACCGGTTACTGAGCGTTGCAGAGAAAACTTAAGCTCCTGATCGTCATCCAGTTTGGTGTAGCGCGCGGCTGCCTCCCGCGGCCTGAAGGGCCGCAGGAGTCCAGCCCAGGGAGAATCCCTAGGTTCCTGCCACCGGCCACATCCAGCCGGCCTGTAGGGCCGGAGGAGCTCGGTCCAAGTCCTGGGCGAAGTTCCCAAGCGTCACCGGCGTCGCGACCGGGGCAAGTGGGTTCCTGCGGCCCTTCAGGCCGCGGGTGATGGGGGCGTTGGACGCCCCCAGGGATTCTCCCTGGGCTGGGTTCCTGCGGCCCTTCAGGCCGCGGGTGATGGGGGCGTTGGACGCCCCCAGGGATTCTCCCTGGGCTGGGTTCCTGCGGCCCTTCAGGCCGCGGGTGCTGGCGGTCTTCGATGCCCCCAGGGATTCTCCCTGGGCTGGGTTCCTGCGGCCCTTCAGGCCAGAGCGCAATTCGTCGAACGCGAGGATTGAACGTCAACCTGTGCCGGATTGTCCCGAGCGGGGCGGCACGGGTTGAGTACAACCTGTGGCACCCAGATCACGCTCAAGATTTGTGGTCGTCGCCTCTGCCCGGTGATGCGTTCACGGGTGTTGTCGAGGGAGGATATCGGCGACAGCGATCCGGCCGATCTCGACCCCGGCGATCACCACAGACACGTCCTGGCCGGGAAAGAAGTCCTGACGGGATGCGTAACCAGCCGGACCCGGATTAGTATACACCTCGACCAGGTTGACGATCCAGTACACCGGAATGCCTCCCTTGGCATAGGCCGTGAGCTTCAGTCCCTGGTCTCGATCGAGTGTCGTGTGGGATACTTCCACCACGAGTCCGACATCTCCCGGTCCCGGCATGCGTGCTTCATAGTCGTCGTCCGACCCACGGAGGATCGCAAGGTCCGGCTCGGGCTCATCGAAGTTCGGAATCCGGATCGGGCTTTCCAATTGCCACGTCCAGCCCGTGGGGAGCATTTTGTCCAGTGCTTCGAAAACCTTCTTCACGCTCCAGACATGCGGCGGATTCTTGCCCATTTTTTTGACCAGGTAGCCGTCGATGAGTTCCACCCGGGAGTCGTCCAGACCGTCCACGACACGCTCGTATTCGTTGACGGTCATGCGGTAAAAGGCCGGGGGCACCCAGGGGGCCAGAGGTAAGGTCGGTGGCGTCAATATGATCGCGGACATCGGGGTCATTCCTCCGAATCGGGAGATCGGCGAGCCCGAGATGCTTGCCCTCTACATCTAGAGCGCTTCACGATTGAATGGCGCAGCAAGAATCAGACTAACCCGACGCGCCAGCGAGGGTCCGACGCCTTTCCCCTCGCTGGCGCGTTGGGCTAGTATGAGCGGCAGGCGCTTCGAGCTGTGCGCAAATCATGCGTGAAACGCTCTAACTATTCTAACCCGGACTCGATCATCGAGCGAGCCGAATGAGGAACGCCCCTCACGGCCGCTCCATGTCGAAGAGGTCCGTACTCCGGCAGTAATGGTTACCGCCGAGGCGGGCGATCGTCCGGAGCTTGCGAGGATCGACGCGGCCGGAGGAGTCGAGCACCGCGTCGTCGATGTGGAGCAGGAGCACTTCGCCGATGACGAGGTTGGCCGCGATCGGGACCGTCGCCGATCGACATGATTTGCCGCATTCGGCATTCCATGTGGACGGGCGACTCGGCCACGCGCGGCGGGCGGACCTTGGCCGAGGGTTGCAAGGTCAGTCCGGCGTATGTGGCCTCGCTCTGGCCGTGTGGAAGCTCCTTCGCGGTCGCGTTCATCTTCTCCGCCAGGTCTTCCACCGCCGCGTTCAGGACGAACTCGGGGACGGCCTCCAGGTTGAGCAGCGTATCTTTCTTGGAGCCGTCGCGCCTGAGAGTCGGCGAGAAAACGACGACCGGCGGATTGGCGCCGAACGCGTTGAAGAAGCTGAACGGCGCCAGGTTCACGCGGCCCTGGTCGTCGACCGTGGTCACCCACGCGATCGGCCGCGGGGTCACGACCCCGACAAGTGCCTGGTAGACCGTCACGACATCCGCGGACGAGACATCAATTATCATGAATCGATCCAGCTCAGGGGATAGGTCGGGTCGTCCATCGTCATGGCCTGTCGCGTCAGCCGGAGCGGCCGGACGGTGTTGACCATCACGGCCAGCTCGTCGGTCCGCACAACGTCCCGGCTGGCGGCGATGGTGCCGGGGTGCGGGCCGTGGGGGATGCCGCGGGGGTGGAGCGTGAATGAAGACTCCTCGACGCCTCGCCGGCTGCCGAACCGTCCGCGGACATAATAGAGGACCTCGTCGGCCTGGACGTTCGAATGGGCATAGGGAACCTTGATCGCCTCGGGGTGAGTGTCCAGCATCCGCGGCGCGAACGTGCAGATCACGAACCCCGGCGCGTCGAATGTCTGCTGGACCGGAGGAGGCTGGTGGACCGTCCCGGTGATCGGCTCGAAGTCCATGGCGTTGAACGTGAAGGGGTAGACCATCCCGTCCCAACCGACGACGTCGAAGGGGTGGCTTGCCAGGGTGTATCGGGTCAGCCGCCGTCCGTCCTTGATGAGCACCGGCGTCTCCTCCTCGCGGTCGACGACACCCAGCTCGCGGGGGCCGTGGAGGTCGCGCTCGCTGTAGGGAGCCCCCAGCCGGATTTGACCGTCCGGGTTGAGATACCGGGCGGGAATCGATACGTTGCCCGTCGCTTCGATGACGAGCAAATCGGGCGCGGAGCCCGGGTCGAATTCGAGCCGATACGTGGTGCAGCGGGGGATGACGATGTAATCGAGCTCGCGGAACGGCAGGGGGCCGAACAGGGTGTGAAGCGTGCCCTGTCCGGAGTGGACGAAGACGACCTCGTCGGCGTCGGCGTTGCGGAACAGCTCCTCTTGCGGCTTCTCGGGCCGGCAGCGCGGCGAGGATGACGTCGTCGTTGCCGAGCATGGGGACCCGGCCCGTGATCGGGTCGCCGGCGCGGGGGATGGACCGGGTCTTCAGATGGTGATGCCGGAGCGTCGACTCGTCGCCGAGATCGAGAGCGACCTTGCCAGCCGGTTCGAGCCGGACGACGCGCGTCGGCGGGCGCAGGTGGTAGACCAGGCTGTAGGCCCGCGAGAACCCGGCGAGCGTGACGACCTCCTCGTAGTAGATCCCTTCGCCGCGGAAGCCCGGCTGTTGCGGGTGGGCAATGTGCCGCTTGCGCGGATCGAGCCGAGTCGTTGGTAGGGCGGCATGATGTTCTATCTCCGCGGGGTCGGACCCATTCACGGATGAGTCACGACCCGGTTCTTCAAGGTCCCCAGTCGCTCGATCGACAGCTCAACGACGTCTCCGGGCCGGAGCCACCCCCCTGCCCGCTCGGGCGTCAGCTCGAGGATGCAGCCGGTGCCGACGGTCCCCGAGCCGATCACGTCTCCGGGCCGGAGCGTCGCGTCCCGGCTGGCGTGCGCGAGCAACTGGGGCCAGGTCCAGTACATCGTCTCCGAGTTGCCCTGAGACAACAAGCGGCCGTTGACCGTGGCCGTCATCTCCAGGCGAAACCGGCCGTCATGATAGCGGTCGGCCAGCTCGTCAAACGTCACGAGCTCCGGGCCAAGCGAGGTCGCGAAGTCCTTCCCCTTGCTCGGCCCCAGTCCGACGGACATCTCGATGCGCTGGAGGTCGCGCGCACTCCAGTCGTTCATGATCGTCCAGCCGGCGACGGCCTCGAGCGCCCGGTCATCGTCGGGCAAGTCGCGGGCTTCGCGGCCGATCACGCAGGCCAGCTCCAGCTCGTAATCCAGGGCCTCGCTGCCGCGAGGTGCCCAGACCTCGGCCTCGTGCCCGATCACACCCGCCGGGTTGGAAAAGTAGAAGACCGGCACCTGGTACCACTGGGGCACCATGTCGAGCCCGCGCTGGCGCCGGCAGGTCGCGACGTGCTGCTCGAAGGCGTAGAAGTCGCGGATGCTGGCGATCGGGGGAATCGGAAGTCTCATCGTGGGCCTCGAAAGACCAGGCTCTGTCTGACAATTCGTTGGCCGGCTCCGGCGCGGCCCCCTCATCCGGCCCTTCGGGCCACCTTCCCACCGAAGGGGGAAGGGCTCAAACCGCCACCGACCGCTCATCGTCTCCCCTTCTCCTCTCGGGGAGAAGGTGCCCGCAGGGCGGATGAGGGGGCAATCCTCTACGGCCCTCGAATCTCAGACAGAGCCAAGCAAGAGAGGTATCGATCCGGTTCAGAGCGTTCCCCGCCGCGCCTGCTCGCGCTCGATGGCTTCGAACAGGGCCTTGAAGTTCCCCTTGCCGAAGCTCTTGGCCCCTCGGCGCTGGATGATCTCGAAGAAGAGCGTCGGCCGGTCCTCGACCGGCTTGGTGAAGATCTGGAGCAAATAACCCTCCTCGTCGCGATCGACGAGGATTCCCAGCTCCTCCAGCTCGCGCAGGTCTTCGCGGATCGTGCCGACGCGCTCCGGCAGTAACTCGTAATAGGCCGGCGGCACTTTCAGGAAGGAGACGTCGTTGGCGGCCATGGCGCGGACGCTGGCGATGATGTCGCCGGTCGCCATGGCGATGTGCTGGACGCCAGGGCCGCCGTAGTAGTCCAGGAACTCCTCGATCTGGGACCGGCGCCGGCCGTGGGCCGGCTCGTTGATTGGGAACTTGATCCGGCCGCTCCCGTCGGCGACCACCTTGGACATCAGGGCCGAGTAGTCGGTGCTGATGTCCTTGTCGTCGAAGCTGGCGAGGAGCGAGAAGCCCATGATCTTGCTGTAGTAATCGACCCAGTCGCCCATCTTGCCTTCCTCGACGTTGGCGACGATGTGGTCGATCGCCTTCAGTCCGACCGGGTGGAACGTACGGGGACTGTATCGGTCGGGCTCCAGCGGCTTGAACCCCGGCGCGAAGACGCCGTCATACCGCGAGCGGTTCACAAACGTGTGAGTGGTGTCTCCATAGGCATGGATCTCGGCGAAGTCATAGGTTCCGAGCGCGTCCTCGATCGTGCGAGGTGCCGTGGCGGGCTTCGCGCCTCGGGCCACGGCGGCCTCGAACGCCGCCGGCACGTCGTCGACCTCGAGGGCGATCGACTGCACGCCGTCGCCGTGCTTCACCAACCGGTGGGCGTCGGGATGATCGTCCCTCAGCGGCGAGGCCAGGACGAACGTGATGTGCCCCTGACGGAGTACGTAGCACGCCTCGTGTCGCACGCCGGTCTCGAGCCCCGCATAGGCGACGACGTCGAAGCCGAAGGCATTCCGATAAAAGTAGGCGGATTGACGCGCGTTGCCCACGAAGATCCGCACGTGGTCGATTCGCTTCAGCGCCAGGGCGTCGGTGGCCATGGAAGTGATCTCCGGATGGCTCATGCGGGAAATCGAGTGGGTTGCTCTGCGAAGGGCGGGGTCAGGAGACCCGCGCCCAACAATCTGGAGACCCGCGCCCAACAATCTCAGCGCGTGTGAAAGAATCCGATGGAAGATTCCAGATTGCGAATTCATAAATGCCTTTGAAATCAGGCTTTATCTCCATTCGCAATTCGGAATCTGTCATCCGGAATCGATTCCTTCACATCCTCTCAGTCGTCCACCCCATGGATGCGGTCATCTTCCAGGCCGTCCCAGAACATTGCGATGGCGTCGAGCACTTCGTGCGCCCCGTGGAAGAATAATGCCTCGTCGAAGCGTGGATCGAAATAGACGTCTTCCAGCTCTTCCATGCTGTGGCCGGCGTGCTGGGCCTCGACCCGGTTGTGCCAGGTGAAGAAGGCCACCTTCAGGGCGGGGAGCCGGCTCGACTTGATGTGGAGCAACCCGTCCTCCAGCTCCTGCCAGAATCCGGCCGCGGCCCAGTTCTCGACGGCGAAGCTGGCTCCCTCGGCGATCCGGTCATCCTCGCTGCCATACAATCGCTGGAGCTCATCGCAGAAGTGCAGGGTATAGCTCCGCCCATGTCGGCGCTTGCCCAGATCGTCGAAGCTCAGTCCCAGTGCCTCGCCGACGGCCAGGAGCCACTCGAAGTGCGCGGCGCGGAACCGGAAGAGCCCGCCGTCGACGGTCCCCTCCGTGCTGACCAGCTCGGGATCGCCTTGCTGGTCCTTCGACTCCTCGTCGACCGCCGCTCGGGTCGGGGCGGATGGACCGTCGGTCCGCCGATAGATCACCCCCAGCTCGTTCATCAGGATTTCCTTGGCCGCCCGCGCCTGTCGGAGCGTTGGGGCGTTGATCACCCGTAGCAAGGCGGCGACCAGGAACTGATTCGAGAAGACCGAGAACTGACGGACGAAGTGGGTCAGCTCGGCGTCCGTCGCCTGCCCGTCCCGGAACCATCGTGTATAGGCGTTCTCTGTAATAATGCGGTGGTGAAGCAAATCATGCTCCACGCGATCGAGGAATTCGCGGAACGCGTCGACCTGCTCCTCGGTCAGTTGACCGAGTCGGAGCCGCTCCTCGATGCGAGGAGAGACCAAGTCGTGATGCATCGCCGTTGACATGAGCCACCCCCTGGGTCGGCTGGAGAAAGGAACGGGGGACTTGCCTCTCTCAATTATACGCATTGCAAACTGACCCGGAGCGACTTTTCCAGCCTGCAAAGCGTGATTGGGCGGGGCACCTCCTTGCTTGATATTGCCGGCTGGGCGGTCGGAGTCGCGAGGGAATCGACTTGCGGGATCGTCAGGAGAAGCTTCGGAGGAACGCTTAGGACCGGGCCGGAAATAACTTCCCGGTTTCCTCGCAGCCAAGGACGAGTCTCTACCTCGGCTCGGCGGCAGCCCCCGATCCTGAAGTCGGTGACGTGACGGTTTCCACGCGACTCGTGACGGATGCCCGACGACTCGCAGATCCGTGCATCGCTTCTCGAAACGCCCCATTCTCCACCGCCGAACGGTCCCAACGCGGATGCGCAGCGCACCAATTCTTTGGGCATCGTCCCAGAGCGCCCGGATTCGAGGGTTACCAGGTTCACACTGCGGTGCCCCTCCCTGCGGGGTGGTAGCCCGATTCCCTAGCTTTGGCGCCGAAATCTCGGCGCTTTGACGTGTAAAGTGTCAAGTTGGGGAACAGGGGTTTGGGACGATCCCATGAACTCCGTTCGACGACCTTTGAGACCCGCGCCCAGCGCCGGCTCCCGTTCCCAGGGAAATGGAATGAATTCCGTGCGACGACGTTTGGTCAAATCGGCAGGTGTTTTCCGGACCGTTCCTTATTCAACGACTCTGATCGAAGGAATTCTCTTGGTCCTGGGGACACTTGCACCACCTCGACGACGACAGATCTGGAATCGGCGAACAGAATCGGTTGACTGTCGTTGCTGCTGAACTCCAAGGTGCCGATCGCGGTGGGCGCCGGGCTGCCATAGCTCGCGCTCCCTTCGGTCTGCATCGCAACGGCCTGCTGGGCCACGGACGAGGCCTTGATGGACTGCTCGCCGTCAGTCACTGGGTCTAAGAACAGGCCGCTGAGCACGGCGTTGTTACCGGCCGTTTTCGTGATCGTGATCAGCACGTTCCCCGAGATCGTCCAGTTCAGGTAGGCCCCGTTGGTGAAATTCGACACGGTCTCGGTGCTGAGCACGGCCCCCGTGCCGGCGTTGCTCAATTGGATCTGCTCGCTGCGGGCGTTACCCCCATTGTAGTCCAGGACGTAGAGCTCCAGGTTGTACGACTGGCCGTTGGTCACGTCCACGTCCACCGTGAAGCTCGATGACGCATACCAGGCGGCGGCGATCCGGCTGGCTCCGCCCGGGACCTCCAGCGCCGGGGTCGCGGTCGAGGGGTTGGCCCAGGTATACGTGGTCGCACCAGCCGGCGTGACGGTCACGCCCGCGGGCAGCGAGTTGGGGTGGGAGGTGCTGGGGTTGTTGATGACATCGTAACCGTCGGTCCCATACACTCCGATCCAGCTTCCTTCCGTGGTCGTGTCCTGCTCAAGGAACGTCGCGGAGGTCGTCGACGGTGGCGGGTCTAAGAACAGGCCGCTGAGCACGGCGTTGTTACCGGCCGTTTTCGTGATCGTGATCAGCACGTTCCCCGAGATCGTCCAGTTCAGGTAGGCCCCGTTGGTGAAATCCGACACGGTCTCGGTGCTGAGCACGGCCCCCGTACTGGCGTTGCTCAATTGAATCTGCTCGCTTCGGGCGTTACCCCCATTGTAGTCCAGAACGTAGAGCTCGAGGTTGTACGACTGGCCGTTGGTCACGTCCACGTCCACCGTGAAGCTCGATGACGCATACCAGGCGGCGGCGATCCGGCTGGCTCCGCCCGGGACCTCCAGCGCCGGGGTCGCGGTCGAGGGGTTGGCCCAGGTATACGTGGTCGCACCGGCCGGAGTGACGGTCACGCCCGCGGGCAGCGAGTTGGGGTTGGAGGTGCTGGGGTTGTTGATGACATCGTAACCGTCGGTCCCATACACTCCGATCCAGCTTCCCTCCCTGGTCGTGTCCTGCTCGAGGAACGTCGCGGAGGCCGTTGGTGGGTCGAAGAACAGGCCGCTGAGCACGGCGTTGGCACCAGCCGTTTTCGTGATCGTGATCAGCACGTTCCCCGAGATCGTCCAGTTCAGGTAGGCACCGTTGGTGAAATTCGACACGGTCTCGGTGCTCAGCACGGCCCCCGTGCCGGCGTTGCTCAATTGGATCTGCTCGCTTCGGGCGTTACCCCCATTGTAGTCCAGGACGTAGAGCTCCAGGTTGTACGACTGGCCGTTGGTCACGTCCACGTCCACCGTGAAGCTCGATGACGCATACCAGGCGGCGGCGATCCGGCTGGCTCCGCCCGGGACCTCCAGCGCCGGGGTCGCGGTCGAGGGGTTGGCCCAGGTATACGCGGTCGCACCGGCCGGAGTGACGGTCACGCCCGCGGGGAGGGAGTTGGGGTTGGTGGTGCTGGGGTTGTTGATGACATCGTAACCGTCGGTCCCGTACGCTCCGATCCAGTTCCCATGCGTCGTCGTGTCCTGCTCGATGAAGCTGGCGCGTACCGCCGCTCACCACGATGCTATTCGAGGTCGCAATGGTCAGGCCCGGGCTGGTGAACTTCAGCGAGATCGTCTCCGCCGTGTCATCCGCCAAGTTGGTGAACGTCGCGATACCGCCCGACACCGTGGCCGTCGTCGTGCCCTGGAGTGGGCCGCTGCCGCTGTTCAGCGATACCGTCACCACGGTGGAGTTGTCTCCGGTCTCCAGGTTGCCGTACTGGTCCTCTTCGTAGATCACCGGCTGAGTCGCGAACGCCGCCCCAGTTGTCGCCGTCGCCGAGGGCTGCGTCTGGATCACCAGTTGGGTTGCGGTGCCTGTGAACGTCGCCGGGATAAGGTCGATCGCGAGCGATTTCGAAGTTGGCGCCGTTGTCGCCGTCCGGCAGCGTGATACTCGCGACCGTCTTGGCGGGATTGAGCGGGATGCTGTAGCCATAAAGGTAGACCGTTGTGGTGTCGTCAGGGTTGTTGTTCGAGTTGCGGTAGCGCATCGTCAGGGCCAGCGTCTCACCGGACTGGCCGAGATCATCGGTCCAGTCGTCGAGAGTCTGGGTGAGTTGCGTTGTCCCGTCTGTGTAGTTGACGATAAACGTGCCCGTCTGATGGCCGTTGACGGCCGTGCCCAGGAAGTCGAGGCTGCTGTACTGCCCCGAGGGCAGCGTGATGGCCTGACCGGTACCACCCCGGAGGACGTCGTTAGTGCCGGGCGGGCCGATGTTGTAGCTGAGCCCGTTGAGGCTGACCGAGGAGCCGAGCAGGGTGGCCGAATAGCTGTCCCCATCACCATCGAGGTTGCCGGGGGACGGATCAGTGTCGTACGTGATGCCGACCCAGTTATAGGCCCCGGACAGGTCCACCTGCGTGGCATCGGGGAGGACGAGGTCGATCGCGAGGATTTCGAAGTTGGCGCTCGTTGTCGCCGTCCGGCAGCGTGATACTCGCGACCGTCTTGGCGGGATTGAGCGGGATGCTGTAGCCATAGAGGTAGACCGTTGTACTGTCGTTCGGGTTGTTGGTCGAGTTGCGGTGGGGCATCGTCAGGGCCAGCGTCTCACCGGACTGGCCGAGATCATCGGTCCAGTCGTCGAGAGTCTGGGTGAGTTGCGTTGTCCCGTCTGTGTAGTTGACGATAAACGTGCCCGTCTGATGGCCGTTGACGGCCGTGCCCAGGAAGTCGAGGCTGCTGTACTGCCCCGAGGGCAGCGTGATGGCCTGACCGGTACCACCCCGGAGGACGTCGTTAGTGCCGGGCGGGCCGATGTTGTAGCTGAGCCCGTTGAGGCTGACCGAGGAGCCGAGCAGGGTGGCCGAATAGCTGTCCCCATCACCATCGAGGTTGCCGGGGGACGGATCAGTGTCGTACGTGATGCCGACCCAGTTATAGGCCCCGGACAGGTCCACCTGCGTCGCGCCGGATGTCGTGGAGCCGTTGATGTTCAGATTGTCAGCATCGTAAGGTGCGTAGTAGTTTTGACCATTATATAATGTGTCGGCCCACCTATAATTTGTCGGTTCGTTGTAGGGAAATGCCGAAGTCGGCGATACAACGCCGTTGATAACACCGGCGTAGACCTGGCCCGTTGGCTCGGCCTGGAGCTGGGGAGCACCAGTCGATGGAAGGATCTCAGCCAGGTTTCCTTGGACTGTGACATTCACTTCATTTGGATCAACATAACCTTTCGGTCCATTGGGGGTCCCGGAAGGGTTGTCGACCGTCGCCGGGCTGCGGCCGTTCACCGAGAAACCATCGCCAACGGTTATGGTCGGCGGCCTGGAATTGTCGGCCGGTGAATTGGCCGGATTACCGTTAGTATCCACGAGACCATAAAACGTCTCGCTAGCCCCATTATCAGGTGCTCCCCAAGAATTGAGCCAAGCTTGTGTCCACTCGATCGTGTTATCATCCACGATTGCCTTCAAGTACAGCCTTCCCGTCGAGGCGTTGATTTGTGGTCCGTGGTCGACATCGATCTCTATGCCACCAGGAGAATTCTCGATCGTATTGTACGCGATCGTAACCCCGAGATCCGGAACACGGGTCCAAGTCGTCTCCAGAGGGTATGGATACGTTGGTGTAGGAGCTGCGGCAGCCACATCGGTATATATCACCTCGAGCAAAATTGCGATTGCATACCAAGGATATACATATCCTCCTCCTTGGATTATGGTGTTATGCAACACCTGGGTGCCGAACTGGTTCCCCGGAAGCTGAATCGCGGTACAGGGATTGGAACCGGTGTTAATCGTGTTGTAGGTATACTGATCACCAACACTAGCCGATGCGATCGAAATAGTATAAGACCCTGCCGGGAGCGGCGATTGCATGAGGAATTCCGGGGGGGATACGGAGACCTGCTGGGCGATCGGGAACCATTCGCCAGCCAATGTATTGGCCGAACCGTTGCTGTTCGTCGTATTCATGATGGAGACGATAGAGCCGGTCCCCTCGCCCGGAAGGATCGGATCGCGGGAGTTGACCGAGCTCGAGGGGGTGGGTAGGACGAGTAGCCAGCCGTCGTCGGAGATGGCACCGACCGAGCCCTCGTAGATCTCTCCATAATTCTCGACGAGGATGATTTCCGGCGCACTGAGGAACCCCCCGTAGCTATACCCCGGGTTGTTGCCCGTATTATAAGTGCATTGGTTGCCGGGAAAGCCGCCACTGAACGTGTTATTATTAACTATATCATTATATGTTGATCCGCGAAAATTAATGAGACGTGCTTCGTAACCAGCACTGTTGCTCTGCGAGACTTGGTTGTTGGCGAAGGTCACGTCGTGCGGCGAATGAACCGAGAAAGCCCCCAAACTGTAGGTATTGGCGGGTGCGCCGAGGTCAGTGTTGCAGGTCACGTTCCACGGCCCAAACGTCAATGCAACTGTGCCCCCTTGAAATGTGCAATTGGTGATGGAACCGCCGGCTTGCGTCCATCCTTCGGCCGAGGTGGTAAGCACAAGCTGAGTGGCAGGTTCCCCGATATACACGTCCCCGTAATTAATGGTGCCTGTTGGTTCGGGATCGCGCGATGGTGGGCTCGTAATCGACATCCCGCTCAGTTCCAAGTATACTGGACTGGCGTTTGGATCGGCTAGGTTGAGGACGGCATGTGGTCCATTCTGTTCGTTCTCAGGGTCATACCAGGTGTTCTGGAAACTCGGGTCGAATTCGATGTTGAAGTTTTCGAAGTCGACGAGGTAGTCCGTGCTGAAGGACGTGGCGGGATCGAGGTAGATGGCTCCGGGCGTGGACGACGGCCACGATGCTTGGAACTTGAGGGTGGCATTTTGGCCAATGATTTGCACGGAGTGCCTGATATCTAGGGGCTGCGTCAAGGTGATGGTCGCGTTCGCCGGGAGCTCTATGACGTCGTATTCTCCGTCTCCGATCCCCTGGTTGTAGAGGGCGTTGATCAGCTCGTTTGCCATGACGGTGTTGGTAGCGTTACTAGGGATGACATAGGGATTATTCACCTGGCTCTGGTTGAGAGGATTGGCGAGGTCCATCGTGTTCCACGCCTCGCCGGGGAATTGAGTGACGTATTGAGGCGCGGTGGTGCCGCTCGCATAGGTTACCCGGAGGGTCATGTCAGTGGCCACCGAGACGCCGGATGGGCAGTCCGTCTCATCCCGGACCGGAGGGAAGTACAGCTCGGCACTCGTGTTACCAGTGTCTTCCACAACATAAAGCGTTTCGTGGCCGCCAGTAGGGTCATGGCTCGGATCATACCAAGTGTACCCCGCCTGGTCGCTGAGTGTGGCGGAGTAAATAGCCGCCCCAGTCAACCCGCATACGCTGAGATGGACCCAACCCCGCTGGCCATAGGGGTTATTACCTTGGCCATCATTGGTGACGGTCATCGTGCCGAGTTGCACGTTGGCCGGGGTCGGGGTTGCGGGCATCATCAGGGGACGATCGGCGAGGTTTTCGACGGTCGTCGAGCCCGTATCGGTCAAAGAGTCCCCGTTCAAGAGATAGTTCACAGTCAGGTTGAGGGCGTCCCCGTTCAGAAGCGTAATCGGCGTTCCTGTCGAACTGTACAGTAGCTGACCGGACGAATTCAGATTGCTGTCAACGATCGGGTTGATGTAGAGGTCACCCTCGGACTCGTCGCTTGGGTCGCTCGCAGGATAGAAAAACTCGGCATTCGCCCATCCCGATGGAAGGTCACCGTTGTTATACTCCCATTCGAAACCACACGGTGATGTGATCACTATGGATTGAATCGTGGGGTTACCGCTGGTGGTCAGGCCGGTTAAATGAAGATGTATGTCCTGCACGCCATCGGGCCCGACGGATGTGTTCGGCCCGACGAGGTCCGTTCCGTCCTGTCCTATCCACTGGACAGTCACGGTGAGGAGACGACGAGACTCCAATTGGAGCACCGCGGGCAGCAACATGCGCCGCCGTCGGCCGTTCGACGAACTCATGGTCAGTTCCTGGATTCACGGCGCTCCATTCCTGGTGGCGTGGGCTTCGAAATCCATTGAGAACCCATGAGGATGTCTCGGATCGTCGAGCAGCGTGCGCCGCCGCACCGGGATCGATTGGGACGAAGATACATCTTCGCGTGGCGGGCTACAAAAGAGTAGACGCGCGAAATCTTGGTTTATCTATTAAGTCCCACGGCCACATGGACTTGGAGCGGCGCGACCCTTTCAGTCGCGTATCCTTATCGCTTTGAGAGTGATTCGTCAGACCTCACCGCGTTTTCGAGGAGCACGAACAGCCGCTCGGAGGCCCATCGCGCCTGCCATCAGGGCGAAGATGACCAGCGAGGATGGCTCGGGCAGGGAACCCGCGTCGGGCGTCATCACGAACGAGGAGAAAAAGGGGGACATAGCGCTTTAATTTGGGAAAGATGCGTGGCCTAGCGAACTCACGCTCGGGAACACAGCGTTCTTGAGATCGCCAATTGTGCCAAAAACCCCCAAATTAAAGCGCTATGTCCCCCTTTTCGCTCTCAACTCTGGAATCGGCGACGAAGGAATCTCGTCACTGGCTGCTCGAAGCGGTAAGTGATCACGGTCGCTACAAGCAGGCGCGGCCAAGGTCGCGAGCAGGATCGAGACCGCAGGGGATAGCCCTTGTCGCTGCGTGTGAAAAATGATGCGGTATCCCATCAATTCGTGATTAAGATAAAGAGAATACGAAATCGTCCCCAGAAATACCAGCGGCCGCCATTGGAGGGGCCGGAGCCGGCCGGTCGTCGCCAAGAAGACGATAATCGCGAATGCGGTTGTGAGCAGAGCCGGCTTGAGCGACTCCAGGACCATGGCCTGGAAACGGAAATACGGCAGAAGGCAGAACAACCCGATCAATGCATAGATCGTTCGAGGCGTCTGGCGCATTTTTGTAGACAAGGACGCCAAGCAGGATCACATGCAAGTGGTCCAACCCCAACGCGCCGCGCAGCCAGAAAGTAACCGGGTTCGGCCACCGTAAGGCGACGAGCCTGTCGAATAATGCCAGTGCGACGACACTTGTGAGAACCGGAACCGTCCAGTCGAGCCGGTTGTAATACAAAAGGGCGAACATGATGATATAGAACATTATTTCGATACTTAACGTCCAGTAAACGCCGTTGATCACTTCGACATCAAACCAGCTTGGTACCATCGTGAAATTGGCGGCCGTGCGGCCCAACAGCGTACCCCAGCTCATTGGCAGCCCCGGTCCCTGGGTCGTACTGCGAGAGTACCGAAGACGATCAATAGCGAAAGCCAGAACGCCGGGTAGAGCCGTACGAATCGGGACTTCACGAAATCGAGCGGCCGTTTCGCGCACTCCACCGTCCTGAAGATGACGAAGCCGCTGATAATGAAGAAGAGGTGGACGCCGAACTTCCCTTCCGGAAAAGTAAAAGGGGGAGGGCTCACGAATGAGCCGAAGTCTGGGTACCGAGTGGTGAAGTGGTAAAGCAAGACTCCGAACGCGGCAATCCCGCGTAAGCCGTCAAGGCCGACGATTCGCTCGCCTTTTTCACCCGCGACCTGCCCGTGGGCATCGACGCGCATCGGGGCTTCATCGGCTGGAATTGAGACGCGGCGCGGACTTATGGGAGGGAGCGATTTAAGGTCGAGAACTCGACCATCCGCCCGCCGGAATGAGGTGCTCATCTTGGCTTCCTGCCCTCCTTGAATCTCGATGTCATCCTTGTTCTGACCGAGGACACATGCTCCGGATTCTTGGTCGATTACCTACTCCCGGGCACTCAACTCAGGTGTGTTCGATTGCGAGGCGATGCTTTGCTCAGTCTGTGTTTTCGGTGTGTCACTCCCACGCTCCTGCTGCGGAAATCGCCAAATCTTCCTTGGCCGCCATTGTCAGGCCGATAGGCGGATTCCAGCATAAACCCTCCGTGCCGTCAATCCGAGTAAAGCGGTCTACGGCCGGGGGCCGGGAGGGCGGGGGAGACGGGGAGTCCGGGAGACGGAGACCTTGACCGGTGGCGCCCCTTCCAGGACTGCCCGGGCTGGGGGAACCGAGGGGGTCGGGTCTTGACTTTGGGGAACCGACGGTGAACCGAAGGGGTCGCGTGAACCGAAGGGGTCGTGAACCGAAGGGGTCGGGTCTTGACTTTGAACTTCGTGAACCGAAGGGGTCGGGTCTTGACTTTGAACTTTGAACCGAAGACAAGACCTCGCGAGACCGGAGGGGTCGGGCCTTGACTTTGCGGTTCTTCTCCTTCCTCAAGTAAGAAGTCAAGACATGAGCCCGGTTCTTCCCCTTCCTCAAGTAAGAAGTCAAGATATGAGCTTAGTTCTTCTCTGACCCCCAGCTCTTCTCTAACTCCTATCCAGCTCTGGAGATCGGTGACGGCGACCTCCGCGAAATCTTGCCATCGAGTGCTATCCAGTGCAACGCTCCGCGTGGGCACTTTACCCAGTGAAGGACCGGTCTGCGACCGCGCCCCGACTTCAGACCGGCGCTGCTGAAGAAGGCGGCGACGCTTCGGGTGCCGGAGACCCGCGCCGAACCCCGTCAACTGCAAATCGGCAAGTTGTTCCCGGCCTGTTCCTTAACCCCTGGCCATCGATCGCTCAAAGGTCCCGGCTGACTGACGCTCATTCGTTGAACGCGGTGCGGTTCGAGCCGGAATCCGTGCGCAACGCTTTCGCGCCTCCGCACCCGGTAACTCTTGGGACTCAGCGGGATCCGGTCCAGACGCTTGAAACCGAGCTCGATGAGGAGCTTGTCGTCGAGCTCGGGGTAGTGGGAGACATCCACGACATGATCCGCGGAACGGATCTCACCCAGGATCGATTCGGGGGGGCGCTCCTGCCAGAACCCATGTACGGAATGGGTGTCATGCTCCGAGTAGAGGTTATGGCCGACATACCCTTTTGCGTAGAGTGGGATCGTTGGGTCTTCCGGACAGATGACCTTGCCAGGCAATCCTTGCGCCACGGACACGGCCTCCCAGTATTCTCCGTCCCAGTGGGGCAGGGCCGCGATCGGATTGTAGCTCCTCGTCATGTGGGGGAAGGCCGTCATCAGCATCAGGAGTGCCAGGAAAGACCCCTGGAGGAGGCGGGAATGCACCGACGAGGTGGGGTTCTCCAGGCGCGGCAGGAGCCTCGGTAATCGGAGGACACAGAAGCACATCATCGCCAGCATGGCCGGCAGCAGGCTGTTGGACGCGCCTCCGGCCTTACCGGCCGCGACCGAGGAGAATGGGACGGCCACGGCCATCGTCGCGAGAACCCATAAGACACGTGGATCCTTCCGAACCGATCCGTCGTCCCTGATGATCCATTCGCCGAAGAGTAAGAGGAACAGGGGTGAATCGAGCAGCAGGTCCCAGCAGATCCGGAGGCTCCGGGGTTTGTCGATGGCAAACGCCCTGAAGACCTCGATCATATAGTAGTAGACCGCGGGGCGGGTGATCCGGAGTAACACAATCACTCCGATCGCGACGGCCATGGGGATGCCCGCGATGACAAGATCCGAGCGGGCCGGCCGCTTCCCGCGCAGGATCAGGGCAACCAGTGGTACAGCCGCGAAGATGAATGCCGTCTGCTTGAAGAAGAAGCCGGCAACCAGGCAGGCGGAGCCCAGCAAGACCCAGATCGCGCGGCGCTTCTCGTTGCCGTATCCGATCAGGAGCATTCCCGCGGCCGCGAACAGCAGGGACGTCATGTCGGGCCGGTTCTCCGCGAAATACTCCCCGGAGCGGTAATTCATGCTCAGGATCAACGCCCAGGCGACCGCGAGATACCAGGCGGATCGCTGGCCCCGCATGGTCACCGCGAGCAGGGTCACGGCCGCCAGCGCCGATGCCAGCGTGAGGAGTCGTCCCGAGGTGTTGTTCGGCCCGACCCATCGGAAGATCTGGCCTTGCACCCAGGGAGCCCAGGCCCCGTATAAACGCGTGGAGTGGCCGTCCGGCACAGCTCGTAGACGGGCATTCCCTGGAGGCTCCGCCATGCCTCCACGACCTCGGCCGACTCATAAGGGTTCCTCGGCGAGTTGGCGAACACGAGCCGGTTGAGGCTGTACGCGCTGATCAGGGCGATGATCGCAGCCGCGATCAGCAAGGGCGCCCGACCGAGCCAGACCGAACGAACGAACGATTTCTCCTCAAGGCGATGATCCGTCATCGTGGTGTGCTCCGAGCGGTGCTGTTGCCGAATCGCAAGTGCAGGAAATCCTATAGCGGATCTGTCCGGAGTCGGCAAGAGGAATCGCGCGATCGTCAACGTCGAAACGTCGGCCATCTGGCACCCTCTCGCGGCGACCGGGACTGGACCTCGACTCGGGCCCTCATACCCACCCATGGCGCTTCCGCAGCCACCATTCGAGGGTCAGGAGGGCGGTGAAGATCAGGAGGAAGGGCCAGTTGTCCCAGACTCGGTGTTCCGAGGCGCTGACGTATTCGGTATAGGCCGATCGGTCGAGACCCTTGAGGTAGGTCGTGAGCCGCTCGGGGGTGACCGCCTCGCCTTCGGTGATGGCGGCGATCTGGCGGGCGAGAGCGAGGTCGGCGGAGGGGTTCTCGAGCTCGCGGTCGTCCTGGTAGACGAGGAACCGGCCCGTGTCGCGGCCGATCTCCTGGCCGTCCCGCTTGGCGATCACGGTGACCGTGTAATTGCCGGGCTCGCCGACCTTGTCGATGGCGTAGATCGAGCCCTTCCCTTCCTCCCCCTGGTTGTAGACTTCTTCCGGCCTGGAGACGGGGGGATCGGCCTTCTCGCGCTCGGTCTTGGCCTCGTAGCGGACGTTCGGGATCGAAGCCCCCTTCGAAGTCGTGGGCGGTGACCGTCAGGTCGATCTTCTCGCCGGGGGCGATCCGGCGGCGGTCGAGGGTCACCTTGACCTTGTTGTCCCCTTCGTTCTCCTTGTGCGAGAGCCAGAAGACGATTTGCCGCCAGAACTTGCGATGGGCAAGCCGGCTCTCCTCCGAAGGAGCGGTACCAGACCCAGGTGTCGCCGCCGTAGGCGATGGTGCGTCCGCGGCCGACATCCATGCTCAGCATCAGCGGCTCGGGGTTCGGGCCCGGCGTCTCGGCGATGATGTCGGCGCCGTTCTTCACCGCGCCGAAGCGGTTGGTCCCCAGGATCGGCTTCATCGCGTCCCAGATCCGCGCGGTCTCGGTCTTGTTGGCGCCCACCTGGAGGACGTAGCTGTTGAGCCCCTTGATATTCGGGACGAACTTGAGGCCGCCCTCGGGCTCGAGCTGGCCGTCGCCGGGGTGAATCAGGACGGGGAGGATATCCGTCAAGGGCGTGTCGGCCCAGCCGCCGGCGCCGAAGCTGGAATGGCCGCCGAGCATGATGAGCCCGGCCCCTTTGCGCACGGCCTCGACCAGGAGGCGGTGCTGCGCCGCGGTCAGATAGTCGGCGGGAAGGTCGCTCAGGACGAAGACGTTGTATCGGCCCGGCGCGAACTCGGCGTCCGGGACCTCGCCGTTCTGGCCCTGCGCGGCCGCCAGGATCCGGATCCCCTCGACCTGGATGTCGGGCGAGGTGGCGAGCGAGCGCATCATGTACTTGTAATCCCAGGACCAGTTCGATCCCTGGAGGAACAGGACGTTGAGGCCGCCGGCCACGACCGTGACGAACGTGCTGATCTGGTTGTTGGACTTGACGAGCTCGCCGTCGTGAACGGCGACCTTGAGCGTGAGCATCTTCTCGCCGGGCGTCTTGCGGGGTGTACTTCAGGCCGGTGATCGGGATGACATCGGCGCCGTCCGGGACCTTCACCTTGGTCTTGGCCACGGCGTCCGGCCGGTCCTCGACGAACAGCTCGACGTCGAGGGTCTGGTTGGCGAACCCGCGGGCCGTGAGGTTGCCCTTGATCTCCGTCGAATTCTTGACGAACATCATCGGGCTGGCGACGATGTCGCGGAGGTTGATGTCGCGCGAGCCGGTGCCGGCGTTCTCGGTGCCCAGGCCGACGGTGACCACCGGGACGCTGGCGTTCTTCATCTTGCGGGCGGCCACCAGGGGATTGACGCCGTTGTTCGAGGCGAAGTCCGAGAAGATGATCATCCGGGCGATCTTCCGGCTCGTCCCCTCCTGTCGCTTCTCGGCCTCCAGCATCGCCAGGCCCAGCGCGGTCGAGCGGCCCTTGGGCTCGACCTTGGGCGAGAGGTCATCCGCCTTGGGTTCGTCGAGGGTCGCGTCGAATCGGTAGAACCGCGCGTCGATGTTCGGCTCGAGGTCCTTGGCCGCCTCTCTCGCTTCTTGCAGCTTCTCGGTGGCCACCACCCAGCGCGACTTTCCGCCCACTTCGTCGCTGAAGTTCATGCTGGTGCTGTCGTCCACGAGGAAGACCAGCGACGACTGCGACTTCTTCTTCTCCTGGAGCGTGACCGAGACACGCAACGCCGCCATCAGGCAGAGGAGGATCGCCAGCAGCCGCAGCGACAGCGCAACCCAACGCCAACGGCCGCTGGTGCCGCGCAGCCGCGTCCGGTAGGCCCAGAGGGTCAACACCGTCACCGACACGATCACGCCGATCAGGATCGGCCACGGGACGATGGGACTGACACTGACGCTGAACCCCGGGATCATGGTGCACACTCCCCGATGATCGGAGCGGGCCGGGCGTGCGGAGGTCGTGCGCCACGGCGGCTCCGGCCACTCACGAAACGGCTCCCGCCGCGGCCGGCTTGCGGAGCCTCTTTATAGAAGGTGTTAGCCAGGAGATTCTCCAAGGTCACCACGATGAGAATCAAGAATCATCAGCCAGGGGAACGCCTCGAAGCCGAACCGTGTGACCTCCTCCTGCCGCTGCAATGCCTGTGCATCTTCGGCGAGGACATAGCCGTCCTTGCCGAAGATCGTGTCGAGGTCCGGTTTCTTCAGGAGGCTAAATTGGCTCTCGGCATGGGGTGGGTTGACGCTGAAGCCCAGCGCGGCGGTACGCTTGTCGTCGGACGTCGCCTTGATGTCCCACTGGCCCGGGAGCTGGGCCGATGCGACATCCAGGAAATCGTGGCCCGATGGCGGCGGGACGTCCGCGGTCTTCCCGTCCGGACCTTTGACCGAGAAGCTGGTGAAGTGGGCATTCGGGTCCAGCCGCAACTGGACATTCTCGCCAGCCTCGTAAGTTGAGCTGTTCGGTCGAGGTCCCCGCCATGTAGGGGACCGTCAGGTTCATCAGGACCGGGAAGGACCAGAATTGTAAATTGGGGAACTCATTCCAGGCATCGGGGTCGGTGCGATAGGGGCGTTTGGAGAGCGGGGTGGTCCAGAGGAGGACCCGGCCGGGCTTCGGGCCCTTGAAGGCCCGCTCGATCAGGGCAGGCGCGCCGTCGGCAAAACTCAGGAGCGGGCGGGCACCCTCGATGGGCTGCGGCGGCGGCTTGATCGTCCAGTAGCGGAAGACCGGTACCTGGGCGAGCTCGCTGTCGAACTCCTTGCCATAACTCGTGAACAGCGGATGGGTGATGTCGGTGACCTTGCCGAAGGAGCTGTCGGGACGGAGGGTCTTGGCCGTCGCCGAGCTGCGCCGGCAGGATCTGGGCGGGGGTTGTATCGTTGTAGTTCGCGGCCTCGCACGCATTCCCGGCTCCCACAACCAGGCCGCCGCCGTTGTGTACGTAGCCGTTGAGCACCCCCCAATCGAGGTCGCTCAGTCTCCGGACGTTGAGGAGGAAGATGCACGCGTAGCCCTCCAGCGAGCTCTTGTCGAGACTGCTGAAGGCGGCGGACCGGATCGATCTTGACCAGGTAGGACTTGGGGCTCGATGGCGAGGTATCGTAGTCCAGGGCGGCGGCGACGAACTCGGAGTCGGCGTCACGGTCGGCGATGATCAAGACCTTCAGGGGCGGCCGGACCTTGAACGTGAAGTAACGCTTATCGTCATCTTCCAGGGGGTCGGGGCTTCCTGTGAGCACGATCTCGCCGCGGTGGAGCTCGCCCTCCTTGAGCTTCGGCGGCGTGGGGAAGCTGACCTCGACCTGGGAATCCAGCTCGTTGACTTCGTCCGAGGCCGGAATCGCTACAGGCTTCTCGCCCTTCTTCACGCCGTCGATGTAGAATTCGACCATCCGGGTTGTCGCAGGGCCTCGCGAGCGGATCCGGGACCGGACTTCCACCGATTCCCCCTGGATCGTCACACTATGCGGGAGCTCCGCCGAATCGACCGAGACGTTGCGGATCTCCTGAGGTGTCAAGCGGATCACGAATGTGGCCATCTTGGCACCCTTGCCCGACTTGAGCTTGGCGACCTTGTCCAGCCCCTCGGCCGGCCGTTCGGGGTTCCAGGCGGTCCGTGCCAGGTCCGTCAGGACGTAGACCAAGTGGACCGGCCGGTCGCAGGCGGCGACCGCATCGTAGGCCTCGCCCATCGCGACGTTGAGCTGCCGGCTGACCGGATGCGTGGTCAGTCCGTCGATCCGCTTCAGCGCCGCGGCCGGCGACAGGCCGGTCACCCCCGGATCGGACGAGTCCACGACGAACACCAGGCTCGAATCGGGGAGCTTTTTGACGATTTCCCGGGCGCGCTCCTTGGCCTCTTCGAGCCGGGTCTTATCCTTGTCCTTGTATTTCATGGACAGGCTGGTATCGAAGACCAGGCCCAGCGCGGTCGGGACCGACTGGTCGCCCAGCGGCACCTGCGAGTAGATCGTCGGTCGCGCCAGGGCCAGCGCCATCAAGGCGAGGACGGCCATCCGCGCCAGCAGGAGCAGCCAGTTCTTGACCCGCATCCGCTTCTTCGACCGGCGTTGCCGCTCGCGGATCAGGCGGATGGCCGGGAACATCACGTGCTTGGGCGTTTGCCGCATGAACAGGTGCAGGATCACCGGCAACGCGGCCAGGGTCGCGCCCGCCGCCAGATCCTGCATGCATCAACGACATTTCCATGGCCGAGTGGCTCCGTCATCCATCAAGCGCGGGCTTGCCGCGTCAACAGGTAGCTCATCAGCGCCTTGTCGAACGGCATCCCGGTGTCGAGCGGGACATAGTCGATACGTGCGCGAACGCAGTCAGTTCGATACTTTGCGCGGAACCGATCCACTTCATCGAGGTAATCGGCCTTGATCGCATCGGCGTCAACCTCGATCGTCTCGTGAGTCTCGTTATCCTCCATCCGCAGCATGCCTTCGAAGGGGAACTCGCGCCTCGGCCTCGTCCAGGATGTGAAAGATGATCAGGTCGTGCCCGGCGAACCGGAGCCGGTGAAGCGCCCTGAGGATCGATTCCGGGTCGCCCAGCAGGTCGCTGAAGAGCATGATCAAGCTGCGATGCCGGAGCATGCCGGCGACCTGGTGCAGACTCGCCTCGAACTCGGTCGTTCCCTCGGGCTTGAGCTTGGCCAGGAGCGAAAGGATGTTGCCGAGCTGCGTACGCTTGCTGCCCGGCGCGAGGCTCTGGGATAACCTTGCGGTCGAAGGCGATCAGGCCAACCGGGTCCTGCTGATGGATCATCAGGTAGCACAAGGCCGCCGCCAGGCTGATGCTGTATTCGAACTTCGTCAGTTCTTGCCTGTAAGTATAGCCCATCGAACCGGATAGGTCCATGACCAGGTAGCCGGTCAGATTGGTCTCGGCCTGGAACTTCTTGATGTAGAACCGGTCGGTCTTGGCGTAGACGTTCCAGTCGATGTCAGAAATGTTGTCGCCGGCGGTGTACTTGCGATGCTCCGAGAACTCGACCGAGAACCCGTGGAACGGGCTGGCGTGCAGCCCGGAGATGAAGCCCTCGACGATGAATTTGGCTCGCAGATCCAGCCGCGAGACCTGGCGGATGACCTCGGGCTTCAGATACTTTTCGGCGGTGCCTGCCATGGTCATGCTTTCCGGATTGAGGTCTGGAACCGAACGAGCTTCCGATCGAGCTCTGGATTCTCTGAGTCTCTCGGTGAACGGTGCCGGTCAGCTCGGGAGTTGTTGCATTCCATGTTCCGCTACTGCGAGATTCCACGCAAGCCACGTGCCCCGCGAGAACGAGTCGCGTGCGATTGATCTGGCTTGGGTTCCTCTGAAAATCAGGCCTGACCAAAGCAATCATGCATGCACAGGTCGGCATTTTCATGGGGTTGGGTGCGACCGAGGTTGCATGAAAGTTCGTTCACAAGGAGGGATAACTGGAATCAGGGGGGCTTGATCGGCGGTTCGGTCGCAGGCAGGATGGAGGGGATCACGGGGCGGCTGGTCTGTCCCGTTTTCGCGGTGTCGAATCCAAAGAAAGAGGTCGCAGATGAAACCGATGACCCAGAATGTCCGTTGGGCGATTGTCATTCTGATGGCTGGCGGGTTTTTCTGGCTCGAACCGGCAGCGGCCGAGATTCTCTTCAAGGCCGACTTCGAAACCGGCGACTTCCGTCAATTCAGCGGCAGGAGCAAGAACATTAAACCGGGGCATATCGAGGTCGTCACCGATATTGTTCACTCCGGTAAATACGCCGGTCGATTCACGATCCACGAAGACAACGTCTTCAACGCGCGGCAATTGCGCGTTCAGGCCAATGGGCCGAAAGTCACGGTCAAGGAGGGGTCCGACACCTTCGTGTCGTTTTACATGTACATGAAGGATCACCCCAAGGATCGCGACAATTTCTTCTACTGGGAAGGCAGCCCGCCGCCGCGCTACAACAACGTGATGACGTGGTGGGTGGAGCCGAAAAAGGACGGGGCCGGTACGCTCATCAAGTACGGCACGGGCAACCTGGGCCGAAAGGGCGTTCATTGGCAGGGGGATTTCACCATCGGCCAATGGCATCAATTGGGTATGCACATTCATTGGTCGGAAGATCCGGCCAAAGGGAATGTCAAGCTCTGGTGGGACGGCGTGGTGGTCTTGGATAAGAAGGTACAGACGAAGGGGCCGCAAAGCGTCTACTTCTCGCAGCCGGGAATTCATCGCGACCCGCACACCAAATCGGTTGACACCATTTACTTCGACGACTTCCTCTGCGCCACGACGCTCGAGGAGATCGCGATTGAAAAACCGAACGCGGCGAAGTCGAAATGACGGCGAAACCCGATGACCGACTACACCAGCGTGGACGAGATGTTCGAGGAATGCCGTTCTACTTCGCCTCCACAGAGCTTCCCGTCCTGGCGGCCCACAACACTGGAAAGTCGATAAGGTCATCGAGATAGCGCCGGGCCATCGATGGCACTTTCCGCCTTCCCTGTTCCCAGTAGCTGACCGTCTGGGTGTTGACCCCCATGAACTTCGCGAGCAGCGCCTGGCTGGCCTTGAGCTTCCTGCGGACAGCCCTGACGTCCTCCGGGCCATACTCTCGGGGATTCAATTCGAGCTTGCGAGTCCGAATGGTGTAGAGGCCCTCGAGGGACTCGCCGGCTTTGGCGGCATCCAGGAGCTCGTCGATCCCGGCGCAAGCCTCGGCGATCAGAGGAGACACTCCCTCGGCTTTCTGGAGTTTCTTGGCCTTGGTCCCGATTCTCAGCGTTCTTGGATTTGACGAAGCCATTCCTCATGCCTCTCCTTCGCCCACGCCTTCAGCCCGCCCGCGGCGTTTCGCCAGAGCATTCGTGTCCGCCTTGCTGATGTTCGCCCTGTCACCCTTGCCAAAGATGAGGACCAGGAATAACCCGTTTTCCTCACTCACACTCGGCGAATCATGACGGTGTCACCGTCTTGCCTTCGCGCCAGTGTCCGTCGGCGTCGAGGCCCTGGTTCGGTCGGAACCGCGCCTTGTATCGTAGCGAGGGGCAGCCCTCGGCGTGATAGCCGAGGTAGACGTGGGGCAGATCGAGGGCCGAGGCTCGGTCGAGTATGCTCAGCACGTTCCAGGTCCCGAGCGAGCGGTCGCGGTACTTCGGGTCGTGGGCGAAATAGATCGCCGACAGTCCCCCTGCCAAATCATCCACGTAGCCGACTCCGACGAGCGCGTCGTCGAGGTAATAGCACCATTCCTGAGTCGGGAACGGGTTCGAGACGAAGCTCCTGGCGTACTCATCCGCGTCGTCGGGCTCATTGGGTGCCCAGCCCCTGGTTTCGGATCGATCCGCATGGAAGCGGTCGAAGAGGGCGACCTTCTCGGGCGTGACCGCCGGGACGCCGATGCGAAGATGGATTCTCCCCTCATTCGCCTTGCGGGTGCGGCGCTGGCCGCGGTCGGGTTGGAAGCGGGCGACGTCCACCCGGAGCGAGCGGCAGGCGTTATGTCCCGAGCAAATCTGTCGAAACAGCGTGTGACCAAACCGCCGCCAACCAGCGAGCAGGTACGCCATGTACTCGTCGCGGTCTAACGCGGCTACGCACAGGTACTCACGCCGACAAATGTGGTCCGGCCCATAATCGCACAGGGCGGGGGGATCAGTCCATCGAACGATGGTCTCCATGGAACGGTTCCGAAAACAACCAGACGAAATCGCACGACCGGAATCATCTCCGCCCGATCAATGGTACTCCGATCTGTCAAAGAAATCCCGGCAGTGGCGGATTCGGAGGAACCTGACCGGCCTGAGCGCGGGTTGCTTTGTCGTGACTCCGATTTCTCATCCTTCTTCGGCTTCTCGGTGTTTTCGCCCGACTGCGGCGCTGGATGAGGATCGGTGTGAACCATATTGATCAGAAGGTGATTCGAGACGCCGTTGGGCGTGGCGACGTTGATGTCGAGGAGGGGAGTTCCGTCGGCGCTGGGCGTCGGTGAGGCGTCTTTCGCGATCGTGACCTGCAGCAGGTTGCGGCTGATGAGCACGGCCTTGGCGGACTTCCCTCCCGCGATCACGTGCGTGTCGTGGACGCTGAAGTTCCTCCCCTCCACGAAGAGGGTCGACTCCTCTCCTCGTTCGGGCGGCTTGCCGTGCCAACCCATCAGCGAGGGCCGGAGCTGCAAGCCCTGCGAGCAGAAGATCCGCGCGTCGTTATGATCTCCGCTGGAGGGGACCCGGACAACCATGCGCTGGGTGGGCATAAGATCGCTGAGCTGCTTGAGTCGTTCGGTGGCGATCTGGTATTCCTCCGAGCGGTACTGTCCCTCTTGCTTGGCGCGGTTGAGAGCGGCGTTCGCCGCGACGAGCTTGCGACCGAGTACCGACGCTTTCTCCAGGTCCGACTTCTGCCCCTCGCCCGCCTCGCTGGTACGGAACCAATCGGCCACGGTGATGAATTCGATCTTGGGGATGAAGTTGGGCATCTCGATCAGCGCCGTGCATTCCCGCTGGCCGGGTTCGATGCTCTGATCGTTGCCGGTCGGGTCCGGGACGCGGCCGTTCACCAGCAGGGCGAGGTCGGTCCAGAGCCGGCCGTCCCGGCCTCGGCTGGACTGGAGCCTGGGGTAGAAGATCCAGCCGAAGGTGCTCTGGCCGGCCCCGAACCCCACCATCGTCGGGTTGAGACGGATGGCCGTCTCATCCTCGGCGGCGCGTCGTTCGGCCGCGACGGCGGAAAGCGCCCTCGAGAGACCGGCGGGGCCGGCGCCAACCAGGTCCAACGCCGACTGCTTGCGCCGGCCGAAGACGTCGGCGACGTTCTGCTGGGCGATGACCGGCTCGATCGCGTACACCCGCAAGGGCCACTTGGTGTTCACATAGTGCTCGAAGGCACTGAAGGCGTTGTCCGAGACCTCCGACTCGAAGAAGCTCAGCGTTTTCAGGATCTCCTTGAGGCTCGGGTCCTGATCGATCATGTCCTGCTTCAGGCGGCGGTTGACACCCGCGGCCTGGATCCGCAGGGCAAAGGCGAACATGCTCACGACCTTCTTGCGTCGCACTCCCAACTCGTCTGCACTCAGAACGGCCGTACCCGAGGCCCGCTTGATCTGCGGGTCCTCGATGCTGCCGGCGCGAATCCGGGCGATCCGCTCGAAGTCTCGTCCGGCGACCTGCTCGCCGAGCTCTTCGAGTGGATCAGCGATCGGGTCGGTCCCGGCAGACCGGGCGGGCGTCGCCGCTTGCTCAAGGAACGAGTAACTCGCCTCCAGCTCAGCCCTCAGCCATTCCGCGACCCGTGCCACCCGGTGATGCGGCGCATCGCCGAGGTCCTTGGCGAGCTGATGCTCGGCCTCTCCACGAAGTAGCTCGATGTTCGGCCGGCCATAGAAGAGCTCGGTGTCGGCGTGCGCCACCAGGGAAAACGCGCCGACGCCCGGTCCCGGGGCCCGGTCCCCCTCCCCGGGCCACTCGTTGCAGATCGCCTGGGTCAGGCTGTTGACCGAGTCGTTGATCACGACGTTCCTCAAGGCGTAGCGTAGCGTGGTCTTGGTCATGATCGGCTTCGCCGAGACCGTAATGATCGCCCCCTTGCCCCTGCGGCTCCTCGGGCCGGGCGAGAGCGTCACCGGGATCCGGATCAAGTACAGCCCATAGCCCGGCCTGTCGGCCAGATCGTCTCCCCCATTGATCCGGCGCAACTGGTTGAGATGGTTCAGGTAATTCGAGTGCTCGTCGAGCACCACGGTGGGCTCCAGGGTCACCGGTGTCTTATCCGGAGTCAATTGCGATGCCGGAAGGGTGGCATCCAGGCCGGTTTGTGCCTTGGACAGATTGGCGAGAGTGGCGCCGTCCGTCTGCGTCTGTACGGTCGCTGTATTCGCGGATACCCGGCCGAGGTCCGCCCCCACCTGGAGATGCGTCGCCTCGATCTCGCTGCGACGGACGGACGCATTGATGTCGCCCCTGAAGCCATGCTTCAGCCATTCGGCCATCTCCGCTTCGTACTCGGATTGGAATTTCGACAACCGGTCCTGACCCCAGACGTCCGGAGACTTGACGCTGATGGTCCCATAGGCCGTCATGACGCGATCGAGATCATCGATCATCTGCTCCACGCTGGGCAGCGGTATCGGCTGATCGGCCTTCGAATTCCAGCCCACCAGGCGCCCATCCTCGCTGACCCCGACACAGGCCGGAATGGATGCGACGATCACCGCGAGGAGGCTCGTGCGCCAGACGAGCGAAGGCCGGACCAATCGTCGAGCGACCATGGAATCCTCGCGTCCGGGCCATCCGAGCCCGGCGTTGAGAAGGTCACGAACCGAAGCTCACGAGAGAAGTGCGCAAACTCGGTTCGCGAATGTGTTGGGCCGGCGCAGGTCCCCCGCGTCGCAACCGACGGAGCCATGGCTCACGCCCCTGGTCCTCGGCCAATGCTCCCAATCGCGATCAGAGACAGACGATAGGACTTCTCAGATCATGATGGCCGGTCCACCACGGGGCACGTCGACCGCCCTCAGAGACCACGTCGATGCGGCATCTGAGACCACCTGCCATCGAATGTGGCTTCCCCTGTCCCGGGAAAGGCGACCCGGCTACCTAGATTGGAACAGGAGGCATTATTGCGGAATTCCGCCTGATGTCAATGTCTTCAGCAAGTATCGCTTCAGAGACCTGCGCCCAGTGATGTATCAGAGTATGTCTGATAATGGGAATGCGAGCCCCGGCAGGAGCGGGGTGGAGTAGACATCGCCAGCCCGCAGGACACGCTTGCGGTATCCCTGCGGCGCCGCCGTGTAGACGGTTATCCGATGCCGGATCCGGTCGATGATGACGTATTCGAGGACGCCGAGCTGTTGATACTCCTTCCGCTTCTTCACATAATCGCGTTCGCGAGACTCTCGATCGGGGCTAACGACCTCGATCATCAACTCGGGGACGCGGTCCGGACGTCGGAGGGCCGATCGTACCCCAGCGAGAAACACCCCGATATCGCCGATGCGGTCCGTCCCGTCATCGACGCGGAGCCAGGCCTCGGAGACGACCTCGTCCACCAGGCCGAGGTGGGCTAGCCGGTAGGCGCCCAGGTAGTCGCGTACCGGCTCCGAACAGCGATCGTGTCCCGGTCCGTCAGGCGGCATGACGACTAATCTCCTCTGTTCTCGCTCGTATTTCCAGGGCTCCTCGTATTCCGCCTCGCCGAATTCGTCGGCCGTAACGATTCGTCCCTGGTCGTGAGGGCCGAGCCGGAGCACCGGTTGTTGGATCGCCATGGGGGAGGGTCTCCTGATCGGGATCAATGCCGAATCGTCAGGCAGTCGGGCTCAACGAGACGGGCGTTCGTACTTGGGCGGCTCAGGCTCTTTGATCTCGCTGACCAGCCGCTTGACGAGCGATTCGGTCGATTGGCCTTCGGCCTGCGCCTGGAAATTCGTGCTGATGCGGTGCCTCAAGACGGGGACGGCGACCTTGCGGACGTCGTCGAGCGAGACGCTGAAGCGACCGTCCATCGCGGCCATGGCCTTTCCGGCCAGGATCAGGTTCTGGCCGGCGCGGACCGGCCCCGTAATCGACCAGCTCCTTGATGAATTGCGGCGACTTCTCGTCGCCCGGCCGGGTCGCTCGGACCAGTCGGGCCACGTAATCGACTGCGTATTCCGAGACCGGGACGGACGTGACCAGCTTCTGCAGGTTGACGATCGCCTTACCCGAGAGCACCTTCTTCAACTCGGGTATTTCCCCTTTGGTGGTGGCCAGGAGGATCTTCTTCTCCTCGTCGAGCGTCGGGTAGCCGACGCGGACGTCGAACATGAACCGGTCGAGCTGGGCCTCGGGGAGTGGATAGGTTCCCTCCTGCTCGATCGGGTTCTGGGTGGCGATCACGAAGAAGGGGTCGGGGAGGTGCATCGTCTCCTGGCCGACCGTGACTTCCCGCTCTTGCATCGCCTGCAGTAGTGCCGCCTGGGTCTTGGGAGGAGTCCGGTTGATCTCGTCCGCCAGGAGGATATTGGCGAAGATCGGGCCCGCCACGAACCGGAACGTGCGGCGGCCCGCCTCCGGCTCCTCGAGCACGTTGGTCCCGGTGATGTCTGACGGCATCAGGTCGGGTGTGAACTGGATTCGCTTGAAGCTCACGTCAAGGATTCGCGCGATCGAACTGACCATCAGGGTCTTGGCCAGGCCGGGGACGCCGACCAGCAAGACATGGCCCCTCGTGAAGATCGCCGCCAGGATCAGCTCGATGACTTCGCGCTGTCCAATGATGACCTTGTTCAATTCGGCGACCATGACGTCGCGCGAGTGTCGGAATTCGTCCAGGAGCTGCGTGATGCGGTCGCCGGCCGTGGACATGCGATACGCTGACCTCTCTTCGGGCGAGTGGGGTTGAAGGCACGCGAGACGACCTCGCGCGCGATCCGACAGGACGCGCCGAGCATTGGAGAAGGCTGACGGACCGGCCAGAATGACAGGACCATTCTAGTTCGACTGAAACGCATCATTCAAGGACGCCGATCACCGGTGCCCCCACTCGGCAGGCTCTCTCCGTCCGACGCCGACCACGGATCGCATCATCCCGGGTTGCCCAACCGGAATGGTCCAGGTCACCGCGCGAGTCCCGACAAGCCGCAGTTGTAGTTCGGGGTCGGATTGCCGTTTTTCCCGGCAGCCTGCTTGGAGATGACACAAATTCAGGGCTCTCGCTCGACGCCCCGATTGCCTCCGACGGGACCCGAGGAGACGACATCGCCCTCATCCGCGAAAGCATGGTGGTATCACACGTTACGCCAGGAATATTGAGCCCGGCCACAGTCGCCTCCGCGCACGTGAAACGTCGGATCGGGCAGTCTGGCCCGGGACTTGCGTATCTGGTTAAACGTGTTAGACAGCAGTCGGCTCGGCCGGTTTCGGCCGGATCGGTGCAGCCTGCGTTACCCCACCGTCTACCGGTAGGGGCTGAACCCTTCGTTGGGGTCAGGACCTACCGACGACAATCGAGACCCGATCTCCCAGCCTGGGAAGACTCCCGTCCCCTCTCTCACGGGAGCATCCGCCGATTCCTCATGACTGGCCGGGACAGTCCGTCCTGGTCAAGAGTGTATCCGCCACCGGCGGACCTCGAGAACTGAGGCACCGATCGTCGGAGCTTGCCCAGGACATCGAACGGCATCGACCCCGCGAAGTGGAGTCGGCCTTATCCGGCTTCCACGGCAGGGGCGGCGCGGGGCGATGGTCGCGTTACCGCCTGGGGCAATCGACCTCGCTGGGTCATCCCGGCGAGCGGTCTCCTCGTTGAGGACACCCTGCTGATGAGCTTGATGACCTTGGTACGTCTGTTCGCGGCCCTCTTCCTCGGATGGACCCTCGTTGCACTTGGGATCGGGACGATGGGTGGCGGCCCGCCTTCGCATCCGGCCCCGCCGCCAATAAGCGTGGAGCCGTCGCTTCATGACACGTTGTCGGACGGCAGGCCGGGATTGGAACGGCACGAGCTGATCGACCGGACGACCGGGCGGAGCTCGCCAATTCATCTTCCCGAGCAAGATCGATGGACGATTGTTAGCGTGTCCCCCTGGCGTGATTCGCGCGGGGACCGGGAGGTCGTGGGCCGGTGGGTGAGCCGTGGAGCGGGTGCGTTCTGTGGCATGGGGTCGTTCCGGCTCTCGGACGGGGCGGTGCTCAGCCGCGTCCCGATGGAGGTCCTTCCCACAGGGCGTCCCTGCTGGGTACCCGGCCAGGCACGAACCATTCTGTTCTCCGCCGGGGACGGCCACCTTCATCGATGCCGCCTCCCCGCGGGAGACGGCGAGGGCGGGATTTCCCTCGCGGCGGCGGACGGCTCGGGTCAGGCGTCGCTCGTCCCTGTGACCTGGAGGGCCCCGCTCCCGGGATCGGGTAGTGTTACCTGACCGACCCGGTCTGGTCGTCGGATTCGAGGCTCCGGAAGTGGGTGATCGTCGGCCTCAGCGAGCAAAGCCGGCGGGGACCAAAGGCGACCTTCCAGCCGTTCAGGCTCTGGTGGCTCGAGATGAGCGACCAGGCCGACTCGATCCTGGCGGCCGACCGATTGACCATTCCGGCGAGCGTTGAGGCGGAGGACGACGATCTTCAAGAACAGTTCCCGAACGTCGCCGTCGGCCCGGAAGGAAAGGTCCGCCTGGTCTACCTCGCGCGGCGAAAGGGCGGGAAATCGGCCCAGCTTTGTTCGGCCGAGCTCCAGTTCGATGCCGAGACGGGACAGCCGCGTCTCGCGTCGGGCCAGGTGGGATCTCGCAAGCTGGCAGAGGGGCTCGGGACGGCACCGCTGCTGGTATCGGCCGATGGAACGAGAGTCTTCGGCCTGGACGTTTCCGGCCGGGTCTCTACGTTCTCCTTGTCGGGGAAGACGGATTGACGGACGTGGGACATCTGTTCGCCAATCATCAAAGGATTCCATAAAACCGTCGATCGCCCGGCGCGATCCGGAGCACATCGCGAAAGAGGCCGAAGATCGTCTCGTACCGGGCACGGGCGGTCTTCCACGGGCGAGCAAAGCAGTGGCCCAGGCCCTGGCGTGAGAAGTCGGCCGCGTCCCACATGTAGACGATCTGCCCCTGTTCGTAGAGCTTCCGGGCCATGAACGCGTCGTCGGCGGGGACCTTCACGGGCTCCATCCCACCGGCAAGATGGACGTGCGGCTTCGGGTTGCCGTCCGGGCCTTGTGCGCCGTGATAGGTTATCGAGGCGCCGAAGAGGCCCAGGAAGTTTTGGCGCTGCCGCGCTTGCCGATCCGACTGTCGTCGAGCACGATCAGGCAACCGCCCCTCCGGACGAAGTCCTTGAGGCGAGCGAGCGTCCGTTCGGGCGGAGCATTCACCGGCGCGACCACGAACATCGCGCGCGTCTCGGGCTTGAGCAAATCCTCGTCGAAAGTGTAGGCGACCCGCGGGACCAGTCCCAGGCGCTGGACCGCGACGAGCAGGGTATCGAAGCTGCGGTCGGCCGGCAGCGAGCCGGGCGACCCGAGCACCGGCGGGAACGCGCAGCGCCTCCCTGCCAGAGGAACGTCACCTCGGAGACCGGGTCATTCGGTTCGGGCCACGCGTAAATGACCCGGTGCAGGTTCTCCGACACCGCGACGCCCGACCAGGACCCGACCAGCCCGACGAGGATCGCCGGCAAGGCCATGCCCGAACCCGCCATCTTCAGACCCATGTACACGGCGATCAGCCCGGCGGCGACGGCCAGGCCGCGGATCGGCAGCTCGTAGGGGCTCGGCTCGCGGTTCAGGAGGCGGACGAGGTCCATCGCCAGCTTCTCGCAGTCAAAGCTGAACACGGCGAACGACGACCAGACCGTGCTGTCGGTGAACGCGGCGATCCGGCCTCGTCCGACGCGAACGGCCGCCGCCAGTACGGTCCGGCCGTGCTCCATCTCCGGATGCGCCCCGCGACGGCCGAAGAAGCTCGAGCCGGCGTAGTCGTGCGGCTCGCGGCGGCATTCGTCGGCCGCGAGTACCGCCTCGGCGTTTCCAGAAATCTGGAGCGAGCAGGACGTCATGAACTGCAAGTGATCCACGTGCAGGGCACCTACAGGACGGCCGATCCGAGGACCAACGTAATCGACGAATCCGCCAGACAGACCGTCCGAGACCGAGTCATACCGGAACCGGATGCCGTGCCGGGCCGAGAGGGCGTTGAGGTGCGTGCCCATGCCGAGCAGGTTCGTGTGGTCGCCGACCAGGAGCAGCCCGCCGCCTCGCCGGACGAAACGGTCGATGGCATCGATCTCGGCGTCCGGGAACGGCTCCTCCGGCGTCTTGAGGATCAGCACGTCGTAGCCGGAGAGCAACTCGTCGTCGTAAGGCCGCGTGGTGTTCGCATCGACCGAGTACCACTTCCCCAGCCACTCGGCCAGCGACGTGAAGCTGTACGTCGGGAAATCGCCGTACCACTCGGGTATCGAGCTGTCGAGCCGTCGGCTCCCAGATCCCGCAATACCGGTCGTTGACCAGGATCCGGCCGGCCTTCTCGGCACCGGGCGGGGCGAACGTCCCGGCCAACCCCGCAACCATCGACAGCCCGGCGACCGCCGCGCCAGCCCCGAGGATCGCCGGCAACCTCGGCCGAGCCGGAGCGCGGGCCAATCCGGTGCCGGCACTCCCAATAAGCCACCGCACGGCGCGATCCGCGGCGAACCCGGCGAGCATCAGGAACGCAGCCGTGATCCACGGCGAAGCGAACAAATCCAGGGCGACCAGCCCCCCGTTTCCGGCCAGGATATCGTCGTGCTCGGCGTAGACGGCCAGGAGGACGACATATCGGACCAGCCCCACCAGGAGCATCGCGACAAGCCCAATTCCTGCCGATGCGACCGCTCGGCGATCGCTTCGGAACAGCCGCAGCGCCACCCAGGCCAGCCAGAAAAGCAACAGCGGTCGCACCGCGAGCTTCTCGATCGAAGGCAGGATCGTCACGACGCCGTCGGGGTGGTCGATCATCAAGAGCCCGCGCTCGGACGCCGTGCGGTAGCCCAGCAGGTTGAGCGCCCCCGAAGTCAAAGTGGAGAGGCGCCGAACCGAGGTGCCCGTTCCTCCCAGGAGGCCAGCGCCCGATCGGCGCTGAAGACCACCAGGAGCACGGCCGCGAGCTGAACGGCGGCGAGCCCGGCACGACGGATCAGGCCCTCGCCACACGATCGGCCGCACCAAGGCCAGGAAGGCCAATGTCGCGGCGACTGATGCCCAAAGATTGTGGTACTCGACGCGGCGATCGAAGAAGAGCGTCCAGCCGGAAGTCACCAGCGCCCGCCGCGATGCCGACCGGAATGACGGGGGTTTGGTCCACCCGATCGGGGGACACTCGGCGCCGGCGCAACCCGAGGCCGATCGAGAGGTGCGGTGATGGTGCTCACGTCCGAAAGACCTCCCTAAAACGGCCCATGAACCAGACGATCGCCGACCCGGGCAGACAAGAGAGAATCAATCTTTCTGCAGATATACTCGGCTTTTTCTTCTTTTCGTGTGTTTTTCGTGTGTTTCGTGGATAAATTTTTTTTCTCTCGTTATTCGGTTCCGTGGTCTCCCCCGTAGTGGCGAGTCGCGTATTCGTGCGGCTCATGGTCCGGTGTTTGGGGTTTCGTGTACGGGCTATGAGCACGGCTACTGGGGTTTCACGGGCGAGCGGAACAGCGGCTTCACGGCATCGGGGTCGGCGCCGAGATAGGGCTGGAACAGGTCGTGGATCAGCGCGAGATTGCCCAGCCAGTAGCCGGACATGTCCTCGACGTTCATATCCGAGAAGAATCGCGTGTCGGCGATCAGCAACAGTCCGCCCTGTCCGACGCGGCGGAACAGAGCGACCACATCCTCACCGTGCCGGTAGATGATCTCGACTCCGGGCAGGTCGGCCGGGTCGCGGCCGTCGAGCGTCGCGATCGGCCAGGCGTCGAGGAACCTGGGCTGCTTCTCGCGCTCGCGACGGCTCGCGGCCGGATCGGCCGGGGTGACCGTCCCCATCGGCCTGGGCAGGAGCGTGAAACCGTGTGCGTCGAGGAGCCGCTGCGAGCCGGCCGAATCCGGCTGGCCGACGGTCAGGATCACGACGGCCCCGCGCTCCTCGGCCTTCAACAGCGCGTTCACTTCCCCAACGGTGAACGACCGCTGGGGTGCGACGAACGCAATTCCCCTGGCTCGTGCCATCGCAGCAGGGGTCCCAATCCTTCATCTCGGCGACGCGGAATCCGGAGCGGAGCAGGTTCGTATAGAGCGGCCCGATCGGGTTGA
>CAWJGW010000078.1:0-31286 GCA_963842405.1 uncultured Isosphaeraceae bacterium
GGGCTCGGTCTCAGGGCTTAGGTGCTGGCTGCTGAGGACGATCCTTGATCGATCTTGGGACTGGCCTTCCAGACTTCTTGGGCGCGACCGTGTCGGCCTGCTTCGGCACGGTAGGCGCCGGTTCAGTCGACGCACTGGGTGCCGTGTCGCAACCCACGAGGCCCGTGACGACAACAGCGCAGCCCAACAGCGCAACCCAGGCGAACCTGCGACATAGAGTGGTCAATTATATACCCTTTTCTGTGATTGCCGGAGTGAAAGAACTCGCTCGGGAGCCTGACTCGTTCCGGATGTCTCGTCTGCGAGACAATACCACACAATTAAGTGAGGATCTCGGAACGGGAAGGAAAGACCTCCCTCGACTGAGCCTGTCAAGACAGACATCCAACGAGAGACAATCGCCCTCCCAGCCTGTGGGGGGCTTTTCGTGGATGACTACTTCCGAACGAACGAATTAGGAGAGGATTCGAACGTCCAATCGGTTCGCGTTGAACATGTTGTCATTGCTTCTGCCGTCGTGTAACATCATGTAGATCACGAAGCGTGTTCGTCAAGAGGTTACCCAGAAATCCTTTCAGAGATCAAGGAGAACCGAAGAGAGACGACGCGGCCTATCTAGGACCGCGTCGTTCGCTGATAGCCTGTCCGCTCCTTCACCGAATCGGCGCGGCTTGCCGAAATCAAGAATGCGGAAGAGGATAGGGAATTCGAAAAACTCCGCGCCGATCTCCACTGCATTCTCGACCCTACCCTCGCCGAGGACACGGTTCGGTGTGTCACGCCGGTCACAGGAGGTGGGGCGTCGAAGCCGGTATCCTCACCAGGAGCTTGGAAACGAGAAAAACCACCGAGATCAACGACTGCTTGGACAGTTGCACCTCGCTTGAACCACATTCGACGACAGATGTCATTTTAACTCATCGAGAATGTTTCTCACGCGATCGGTTCAACGAACCTGACCAACTTCGGCCAGGTCACGGCGGCCTTGATCTGGTCAATCCCGCGACTCGGACGGTTGATGAGGAGGACCTGAAGTCGATGGCCTCTCGAAAATGGCTCAGGGTGAATCCGACGGTCTCGACCACCATGCTGATGGTGGGGATCGGCCTTTCACCTGGCTGCGATCGACGCGCTCTCCACCACCCGCGCCCGCCCCTGTCGCGAACGCTGTCCCCGAGAACACGGCGGCCCTTAAGGATCGCGTCGTCTCGTTTTGCGGCGATTGCCACGGATATCCCACCGCCGACTTGTTTCCCAAGCGGAATTGGGATGCTGAGGTCCGACGCGGGTTCGAGTTCTACCGCAATTCCGATCGCCAGCTCGATCCGCCTCCGGTCCAGGACGTGATTGCTTATTACCAAGCCGCGGCACCCGATCGCCTCCCGACCATCCCCCGGACACCGGACGGTTCAGGACCGATGCGGGCGTTGGTGCGTACTGAGATCGCTGGACCACACCCGGACGAGGCGACCGCGATCTCGCATGTTGCTCTCGTCCATCTCACCGACCCGAAGCATCCCGATGTCCTCGCGTGCGACATGGCCAGCGGTGAGCTGCTGATCCACAAGGCCGGTCACCCGGATGAGCCCGCGACCGTGCTCGCGTCCGACCTGGCTCATCCGGCCCACGCCGAAGTCGCCGACCTGGACCACGACGGGATCGACGATATTCTGGTCGCCGATCTCGGGGTCCCGATTCCCTCCGACGATCGCCAGGGCCGGGTCCTCTGGCTCAAGGGGCGGAAAACCGGCGGGTACGAAACCCGGATCCTCCTCTCGCGCCTGGGACGAGTCTGCGACGTTCAACCCGCCGATTTCGATGGCGATGGCGACCTTGACCTCGTTGTCGCCGTCTTCGGCTGGCACGTGGCCGGCGAGGTCCTCCTCCTGGAGCAGCGCAGGGCGTCGGATGGCTCGGTCGAGTTCGTCCGCAGGACGCTCGACCACCGCCACGGCACGATCCACGTCCCGGTCGTGGACCTGAATCGGGATGGTCGACCGGACTTCGTGGCGCTGATCGCGCAGGAGTTCGAGACGGTCGTCGCGTTCTTGAACGAGGGCGGTGGAAAGTTCGCGAAACGAACGCTTTTCTCGGCCCCCAATCCCGCTTTCGGTTGCAGCGGGCTCCAGATGATCGATCTGGATGGCGATGGCGATCTCGACGCCGTGCTTTCCAACGGGGACGTGTATGACTCCCCCCTGATCAAGCCCTATCACGGTGTCTCCTGGCTCGAGAACCAGGGGCCGGAGCGTCCGTTCGTACGGCACGCGATTGGAGCCGTCTACGGCGCTCACCGCGCGCTGGGCGGAGACATCGACGGTGATGGCGATCTGGACGTCGTGGCCACAAGCTTCCTGGGCGAACCGTTCTACGGCGCAATGCGAACGGCCGCCGCTGCCGACGCCGTGATCCTCTTCGAACAGACCAGGCCGGGGGAGTTTCGGCGTCACGCGCTGGAACGTGAGACATGCGACTATCCCACGGTCGCGCTCGGCGATCTCGACGGAGACGGCAAGATCGACATCGTGGCGGGCCGATTCCGCAACTTCCGATTCGACGGGACGGCCGCACCTCGGGTTTCGAGCGACCGATCCGTTGCGCCGTTCGTGCTCTGGAAGTGACGTGACGAGCGGGCTCGAGGTATTCGAGACACCCGGACCACATGGAAAAGGTCCCAATCCTCCGACCTGCATCACACCTAGCTCCTAGGTAGATAGTCGGCCTTCAAGTAACTTTAATTACTTACTACTTAAGATCTAGGCCAAGTTCAGAGATCGTTCACGGAAGTGGTTTAGCTCGTAGGTGTTGTATTTCAGAAAAACCGTGGCAGTTCATCCTTGATCTTTCGGGTTGGCGTATATAAATTGATACGGGAAATCGTACGGCCTTGAAGAAGACGACTGCTGTCGTCACCGTACTCGGGCAGGTCGTCGAATCGGTGTGAATCGATGGATTTTGAATCGGTTCTTACCGCCCCTGAATGAACTTTGTCATGCCATCGACGTGTGTCGGACGGCTTCGTCACAATGCTTGCATTCAATCATGCTTGCAGTTTGAGCGAAACGCGAAACGCGGAAGCGGATGCGACGTTCTGGTGGTTTGATCGAGCTCAACCAGGATGCGTACGCTCAGAACCTATGATGAGCGACGCTTCGGCCCGAGAGCTGCCCATTTTTCATACCTGCTGAACTGAAAGACACATATTCGGCAGTAGATTGGCGATATGAGTCTTTCTCGGCGAATGGATCCGCGCGGATTTCTTGACGGCCCTCCCCTGAACCCGGGCCACGATTCCGATACTGGAGTCAGTCAGCCGCCTGAAAGCCGCAGCCACGTTGTTCAACACCGTCCACGATGGGGACCTCCTGGTGAACGTGCCAGATCCTCATGGGATTTCTCGACAGGAACCGGATTTTTTTCTATGATTGGGCGATTGGTTGCATTACAATGCAACGGATCGCCTCGATCTTTCGGGTTGGGCCCCCGCCGGGGTGGCTTGCTCCTTATTCACGGTAACGATCGGCTCGACGCCTCGAAACTCCAGGGAAATCTTCGGGACATCGCGGGACTGGTCCGTGGCGGGAACGATCGAGCCGCCCTGAGTGGGTTCGGTCAACTCGGCCAGGCGCAGGGCTTGAGAAAGACCCTGACCGCTTTCACGAGTTCCTTTTCGACGAGGTTGGATGATCCAAACCCTGGGCCTGGGAATTGCTAGTGTTCCCATTTGTCCTCATCAGGACTTCCGGTAAGGGTCAGCGAAAACTCTAGGTTGATTGAAAGAGGCGGGAAGCCGATCGAAAAATGGTGCGATTCGCTTGATGCGGATCGGGATGGGCTTGATCTTCCAACGAACGAGTTAGGATTCTTTCTTCCATGAAGCTTTCATCCCCCAGCTTTTTTACCATCGCGAGCCGGTTGAAGCTCGTCATCATCGCGGTGGTTGCAATCATGCTTTCAAGCTGCACGGATAACGGGCCTCCGCCGGACGAGACGGCCAAGAATGCTCCGCCGGCAGCTCCGAAGGATCCGAATGTCAAGAAGCAAGGGGCGGCCGTGAAAGTGAAATCGATCAAGGACCGTTCCTGACACTCCGCGATTGGTCTTTCTTCCCCAGGGATGATTGATTTGCCATGGGGCTCGACGCTTTCGTCCTACGTTTTTTTCTCCATTTACGAGAGGTGATGCATGATGAACCGAGATTGCAGCCGTTCGATGAAGAGGCGTGGCTTCACGCTGATCGAGTTGCTGGTGGTGATCGCGATCATCGCCGTGCTGATTGCCCTGCTGCTCCCGGCGGTCCAGGCTGCTCGTGAGGCTGCTCGCCGTGCCCAATGCACCAACAACTTGAAGCAACTGGCACTGTCGGTCCACAACTACATCGGCTCCAACGATTGCATGCCGATGGGGCTCATCGATTCTTCCTCGGCCTACCTGCCTGGCTACATCATCACCAGCTTCGGGCCGATGCTGCCGCTGACGCAGTATACCGAGCAGGTACAACTGTATAACGCGATGAATTTCAGCCTATGCATGTGGGATCCTCAGAACACGACGATCGTCGCCACCGGCCTGACCATTCTGTGGTGCCCTTCCGACCCCGGCGTTGAGACGCCCCAGTCGATTACTTACACGATCAACGGCTCCGGGCCCTACCCGATGCGGTATAGCAGCTATGCCGGGTCCGCCGGGATCTGGTTCAATGACATCTGGGCCAACTATTACAGCCCGCCGACCGGCAACACGATCATGACCGGCGTATTCTACGCGTACAGCGTGACTAAGCTCGCCTCCATCACGGATGGCACGAGCAACACGATCATGTTCGGCGAGCACACGCGGGCCATCGAGAATACGACCGACCAGATCTGCTGGCATTGGTGGACCTCGGGTAATTACGGCGACACGGTCTTCACCTCGTTCTGGCCGATCAATCCCCAGAAGAAGCTCCCGTATACCTGTCAAGGCGTAAGTGCTCACCCGCCGGTCGAGGCCGCCTCCAGCATGCACCCGGGTGGGGCGAACTTCGCTTTCATGGACGGGTCCGTCCGGTTCCTCAAGGAGACGATCAGTTGCTGGCCGATCAGTCCGAGCGCCTCCCTCGGCTCGTACACCTGCGTCCCGCCCGGGCTCACCGTGACGACCTCGAGCGCCGGCGACTCCCCGATCTGGAGCATCACCGGGATAGGTAACGTCTTGGGCGTGTACCAGCAGCTCTCGACCCGCAATGGCGGCGAGACGATCAGCTCGGATCAGTATTGATCGCTTGAAGCGCGGTTTACGGTGGGTATCCTTCCTGCCGAGAGCCAAGGCCATGCCTTGGCTCTTGGCATTTCGCCCCCCGCACGAGTCGCCGCATCCTTGTTCCAGCCTTCCTCCCGAGTCTCCTCCAGATCGGACTCGATCGAGGGTTCGCGCACGACATCAGCTCCACGTAAACTTGTCGCAGGGTGGGGTACCTGGAGCCCCGCCTTGCCATTGAAATCCTCGCGCATCGCGCCGCGAGCTGGATAACGAGAAAAGGGCCTGCCTCTCACTCGGAGAGGCGGGCCCTGATGATGCCTGAAGCGAAAGTTCGGGCTCTGGCCAGGTTCATGCCGATCAGCCCGATTGCCCGAAGGTGTAACTCCAACACGAGGAGTTGGTAATGGTCGGATCGAGTCGCTGGCTACGCCGAGCTCAGAGAACGCTGGCGGCGAGGTCGTCGGCCAGGCGTTCCAGCACCTCGCGGGTGAGCTGGCAAGGGACCATCCGACGCTGTCGGGTGGTCTCGTCGAACGCGTAGCGTTCCATCCGAAGAGATCCCTGCTTGAACAAGCGGAGTCTCGTAGTAGCCCCGTTGCTCGGCGCGGGTGGTGGGGCTCTGGCTCCGGATCTGGACCTCGCCGCCGCCCGCGTCGACCTCGAAGACCTTGAGCGGCTCCATGAGGTAGGTCACGCGGCTGGCCAGCCGCTCGCCCCAGCCGCGGAGTGATTCCGAGGTCCACTCGGGCCGGTTTGTCGTGGCGAATTCCAGGGTCGAGAACGCCAGCCCGACCGAATCGAGGGCCAATAGGTGCAAGGTCAGCCGGCTGGGACCGTCCTCGACCGCGACCTCGCAGGGCGGTGCGTGGACCTTGGTGTTTTCATCAAGCGCGGCGGCGATCTTTTTGCTCAGGCTCATGAGACGAACCTCCCAATGGGCGGATTGAATGATCGGTTCCATCGAACGAAAGGAGCGTGGGCCTCCCGTTGACGCAGGTCTCCAGATGGATCGGCCGCGTCCACAGGCGGTGGAGATGGCGCAGCGTGTCCTGGGCATGGTCCAGCGCAGGTCCACACCGAAATACTCATGCTGCAAATAGAGCTCACCGCGGTTGCGGTGATTCGCATCCTTGACCCGGATGATCGGCTGCCCGAAATTCGTCAGGTTGAACAGCAGCCGTTCCTTGATCTTCTTGAATTCGCGACTCTCGATCTCGTACATCTCGGTCTGGTCGTTGTGGCGGTAGCTGAACATCTTGTAGCGCCGGCAGAAATCCGGGGTCAGGTAGGTGTCGATGAAGGTGACGTCGTTGTGGATCTTCCGGACTTCGAAGATCTTCTGACGCCCTAAACCGAGTTTCTTGTCCCATTTCCGTCGGGTGTCGTAGTTATCGCACTCCTCCCACTCCGCGCCGAACTGCCCCTTGTTCCATCGTTCTTCGACGTCCCGCAGCAACTCGATGCCCAGCTTGTACGGGTTCAGCCGGCCCGGCTGGGTGGCCATGGTCCCGGAGTGGTGGTCGGCGTAGTCGACCAGCTCGGAGGGGTGGAGCGTCTTCTGCGTCATGATCGTCGAGTGCCAGAACGAGGCCCAGCCCTCATTCATGATCTTGGTCTGCCCCTGGGGTGCGAAGTAATACGCCTCCTCCCGGATGATCGCCAGGACGTCGTGTTGCCACGCCTTCAGCGGCGCGTGTTCGAGGAGAAACAGGAGCACGTCGCGTTCCGGCTGCTCGGGGAGCGACTGCGGCTTGGATCGCTCCTTTTCCCGTTCGGTCTCGCGCTTCCGCGCCTCCTCCTTGAGGACCTTCGGCGGGTTGATGTACGAGTCCATGTAGTCCTTGCTCTGGAACTTCGTCGGCTGCTGCTCGTCGTCCTCCTCGCCGTCGGCGACGAAGTCGTAGCGGTTGACCTCCTCGCGCCGCTTGATATGAGGGGAGTAGATGTCGATCAGGTTCTCCAGCGACAGGCAGTTATCGATGAAGTTCTCGACGGTCTCCTCGCCGTAGCGGTCCATGTCGGCGCGGATGCGCGTGCCGTGGTTGGCCATCTCGTCCATCATCTTGCGGTTGGTCTGGCTGAACCAGATGTTGTTCTTGAAGAAGTCGTTGTGGCCGTAGACGTGGGCCATGACGAGCTTCTGGTTGACCATCTGGTTGCACCGCAGGAGATAGGCGTAGCACGGGTCATTGTTGATGACCATCTCGTAGATCTTCTGGAGCCCGTAGCGATAGCCCTTGGAGAGCTGCTGGTACTCCATGCCGAATCGCCAGTGGGAATATCGGTTCGGGAAACCCCCGAACGCGGCGATCTCGGAGATCTCATCGTAGTCGAGGACCTCGAAGATCGTGTCGTAGAAGTCCAGGCCGTAGAGCGCGCATGCGCCTCGGTCTCGATTTGCATGTCGCGGAGATCGGGCGGCAGGTTGTGAACGTTGACCGTCGACATCGGCTTCATCCCACAATAAACAGGAGGACTTCAGTCCACTCTATGCTACGCTCTCGATCGGAACATTGTTGGCTTCGATTCTCAGCCGGGCTCGTTCGCTTGCCGCCGAACGCGCGGTTTGAGCGTTCGCCGGACCCATCGGCGGAGTTCGAGCATCCACTCGGTGTCCGAGACGGTCTTGGGACGGCTGACCCAGTCATACATCTCGGCGGCCGAAAGGAACGGGAACGACGCGCTGGTCGGCGACACGGCATATCGACCGTTTGGCTGGAGGACCAGGATGACCAGTTCGGATTCGTTGCAGATCCAGACCTCGGGGACGCGGAACCGTCGATAGACTTCGATCGCAGCCTCGGCGTCGTGGCTAGTACACGGCCTCGATCGCCAGGTCCGGAGGCGGGTCGGTCTTGAGCGAGATCTTCTCCTTGCCGCGGATGCGCGCCTCGTTGGCGAGATAGTAAGTCTCGTCCCCCTCGACGCCACCTTTCTTCGCCCGGCGGCGGAACGTCGTCGAGCCGGCCGCGATGCAGGGATGCTCGAGACCTACGACGATCTCGTCGACGAATTGGTCGAGCCGCTTCTTGAGCCGTTCGTGCGGAAATGTTGGCGACATGAGCCACACCGTCCCATCGAGATAAACCATGCGGGGTGTCGAGCGCTCGCCGCGGAGTCGCAGGAGGGTCAGGTAGCCCTTCCAGCCGATGGCCGGGAACTCGACGCACTGGTCGCCTTCGGCTTCCCGGGTTGACTCGATGATCGCCGTCGCCATGCTCATGAACGGCCCCGATCGAATGAGGAGACTCAACTCTTTACAATTAAAGGTAGAACGTCGCGAACCTTGATGCGTCCGAGTTCGCGGCCTTCGATGATCAACGGAACCTCATCGTCCTCACCGTAGATTGTAACGTCCCGATACCCCGCCGACTTGCCCCGGCCGGAAGGGGCCGTGTAGACCTCGATCTGGCGTTGGGGTAGGTTCACGATCCAGTAAGTCGCGATCTTGGCTGCCGCATACTTCCGCCACTTCGCACCGCGATCGATGGAATAAGAGGTATCCGCCACTTCGATCAACGCGGCGAGATCGACGGGTCTGGGGGCCTTGTCGCGATATCGATCGCGCGGTCCTCGGGCGACCGCGATGTCCGGCTGCGGGCGCCAGAAACGGCCAAGGACTGCGGATTTCTCCTCTCGACCGACCCAGTCCGGCTTGAGCGCGTCACGAAGCAATGCGCTGAGTTCTCCAACGGCGAAGTTGTGCGGATCTTTCTTGGTCATTTTGTCGACCAGGATGCCTCCTAGCAGCTCGACATGGTCCTGGTCGCGGAAGATCTGCGCATCGATCATCTCGATGAACTGCCGTACGGTCAGGCGATACGGGACCACCCCCGAACTCGATCGAGGTCGCGTCTGGCTCTGGGTTTGGGTTGCCATCGGTATCGTCATGCGTCGCCTCGCTTCCAGGACCGCCCCGCATTCGCGTCCCACGGACTCCTTATCGTGGATGCCTTCATCATTCCGGAAGAACGTCACGAACTTTGATCCGCCCCAGCTCGCGGCCTTCCAGAACCAGAGGTACTTCGTCGTCTTGTCCATAGATCTGCGTGTCTCGATATGCCGCCGACTTGCCCCGTCCGGAGGGCGAGGAGTAGACCTCGATCTGTCGCTGGGGCAGGTTCACGATCCAGTAAGTGGCGATCTTGGCCGCCGGCGTACTTGCGCCATTTCGGTCCGCGATCCTTCGCATAAGAGGAATCCGAGACTTCGCCGATGATCCCGATCTCGGCCGCAGTCGGGTTCCGTTTACCGTAGTCCTTGAGTCGGCCCCGAATCACCGCGACATCGGGTTCCGGTCGCGACCACCTGCCGAGTTGGATCGACTTCTCCTCGTTGACAAACCATCCGGCGCCCAGCAGGCTGCGGAGAAGTGCGGCCAGACTGCCAACGGCGACATTGTGCGGGGGGTGTTTGACCATCTTGTCGACCAGCAAGCCTCCCAACAGCTCGACGTGGTCCTCGTCGCGGAAGATCCCCGCGTCGATCATCTTCTCGAACTGGCGGACGGTCAGGCGATAGGGGACCACACCTGATGCGGTCGCCGGAGGTGGGCCGGCAGGCGGTGCGGTCGGAATCGCCGGGTGGGTCTGGGGCGACATCATCGGGCCTCGCTCTGGTACTGCTTCTCGGCCTCGGCCAGATCGAGCATCTTTTCGTGGAGACTTCGAGCCTTGCGAGCGAACTCTGGTTTCTGGCGATCGATCGCACTCCGTAAGGGTTTATGCCGGGCCTTTTGCTCCTCCGTCACCTCCAGTTGCGCCCAGCGGTCGGCGGCGGCTTCAGCTTCCTGGCCGCCTCTCAAGAAACCTTTCATGACTTTGATTTCTTCATTAGCCCGTTTGAGTTCATCATCAATGGCCTGATCGCGGGCCGGTGAATCGAATATCTTTTTCCACTTCTTGGCCTCTTCCTCTGACGATTGGGTTAGAATCTGAGACTGGATTGCATCCAATTCCTGCTTGTTCTTCGTATCACGAGCCTTCTTGAGAGCCTCAAACAGCCTGACCCCGTCGGCTATCGAATTCTTGGCCTGCTCCTGCGAGACCCGGCTCAGGATCTGAGACCGGATTTCCCCCAATCTCCGTTCGTCATCGTTATCGGCGTCCTCGATGGCCCTAAACAGCCGAGCCCTGGCGACATCGTACTCCAATTGGAGGAAATCAACCTCGGTCCGGAGCTTGAGGACCCGCTCCCGTAATTCCGTCCTGGTCGGGGTTTGATGTGCGGTCTTCTCGCCCGGCTGCTGGGCACGCGAGAAGGTCGCCGCCCCAACTCCCAACAACAGGATGAGTCCAAGCCCCAAGCCGATGGTTCGCGCGGTTATCATCCATGGCCTCGCTTCCCGAAAGAGGTCACTTGCCGCGTCCGAGGAACTCCTTGATCGAGTCGTAAATGCCTTCCTTGTTCCGGATTTCCGACAAGGCCAGGTTCTCCTCCTCCTCGAACGCCTCCTCGAGCTCGCGGTAGAACTCGCCCGAGCCGTACGGGCTCTCGACCTGGCCGTAACAGAAGAGGTTGCACTTGGGCAGGAGCTGGTCGCGCAACAGGCTGATGCAGTGGCGGTTGTCTTCGCCCCAGTTATCGCCATCGGAGAAGTGGAACACGTAGATGTTCCAGTCCACCTGGGGGTGCTGCTCGTCGATGATCTTGTTGGCCAGGTTGTAGGCCGAGCTGATCCGGGTCCCGCCACTCTCGCGGGTGTGATAGAAGGTGTGCTCGTCAACCTCGCGTGCGACGGCATCATGGATGATGTAACGCGTGGTCACTCCATCGTACTGGCTCTTGAGCCAGGCGTCGATCCAGAACGCCTCGGTGCGGACGATCTCTTTCTGGTCGTCGGTCATGGAGCCCGAGACGTCCATGAGGTAGAAGACGACGGCGTTGAACTGGGGGAGTGAGATCGGATTCCAGGACCGGTAGAGCTTATCCTCGCGGATCGGGATGACGAGGGGATCCTTGGGGTCATAGGAGTTCGAGGCAATCTGGCGCTTGAGGGCCTTCTTGTAGGTGCGTTTGAAGTGCCGGAGGCTCTCCGGGCCGGCCTGGCGGATGCCGGTGTATCGGTCTTTCTCCTCGACGATGTTGGCGCGGCCCTTGGGTTCGATCCGGGGGAGGGCCAGCTCCTCGCCGAGGATCTGCGCCAGGTCGTCCATGGTCAGCTCGACCTCAAGGATGTGCTGGCCGGGTGCCTCGCCGGCGCCGGTGCCGGCCTCGCCGTCGTTGGAGCGGCCGATCGGCGTACCGATGTCGCCGGGACCTTGGCCGACCCCGCCGCGGTTCTTGGTGCCGTAGCGGAATTCGGGGATCTCGATCTGCGGCAGGGGGATCGAGACGAACTCGCCTCCGCTCTTGCCGATCATCTCCCCGTGGGTGATGTATTTGCGCAGATCGGACTTGATCTTGCCCCGAACGATCTGCTTGAACCGGTTGGCATCACGATCGATTTTTCGAACCACGGCTATACGGCCCTCGCCGATTAGGTGTGTGGGCCTCTCCGTAATAATCGCCCCGAAACTCAACGCCGCCTGCCCGGAAGCGCAGCACTTCGCGATCCGGACTCAGCGGTCCACCGAGCCGAAAATCAAAAGATCGATTAGGGGGAAGACGCCTGGGAACGATGGGTCGAGGTGGGTCGAGGACGGTTCGGAGTGTGCTCTGTCCGGTTGTCAGCGCCAGTAACCCAGGCTACCCCACTGCAAATTGTATTCCTCTGACCCGTAGGTGGCCAAGAGCAATGCGCGTCCGTTTCCTATTTTAATCAGCGTCGATTCTCGTGATCCGGTCCGGCCGCCCCAGTATCAGCCTTGGTCTGGACCGACCGGGGATTCCTGGATGCCCCGCCAAAGCTCCAGGTATTTCTCCCGAACGTAGGGGTTCAACTCTTCGGCGAGCTCGGGGGAAGCCGCAGCTTCTCGATCAGGGCCACCACGTCGGTGAAATCTTTCATACGATGGATCCCCCCGGTCATGCCCGAGGCGAGCTTCAACTCAACGAGCTTCGGTAGTGAAAGGTAGCGGATCCCCTCAATAACCACTGCGGCCTGCTCGGGTTCCGGGAAGGCCACGGCTTTCGGCTTACCATCCCCCGGGTATTCGCCCGCAATCAAGAACTCGATGCGTACGCCATATTCGGTGTCTCGAAGCTGCTTGCTTCCCGTGAACGGGGGTACGTAACCGAGACCGTCCAGGCGTGCGTGGATGGTCTTGAGGCCCTCACGGGTAACCAGGATGTCGACATCCTCTGTGAATCGTCGGAAACCATGCTTGAAAAGCGCCATCCCGCCCGCGACAGCATAAGCAACACCCAGATCTTCCAGTCGCCTGGCCACCCGTCTCAGCGCATCCTGAACGGCGCTTTTCTCCTCGAAATACCGGCTTCCCTCACTCAAGGCCCACCTCCCATCGTGATCAAGGAGTTCTTCGTAGATCGGGACGATCATTCCGAGGGTTTGGGTGGATCCCATGGCGATGTACCCCATCCCCGACGGCCGGATCGTCCCCCGACGAATCGGAGGCCGATCCATCCCACCGGGTTCACGAGTTCAGTGATCAATGGCTGCCGCGCTTGACGTCTCCGCGGGCAAAGATGCTGGCGACGTAGTTCAATACGTCGGTCGCCGAGTCTTCGTCGTAGCCGTAATTGCGGATCAAGCGGGCCTTGACGATGTCGATCTTCTCCTGGGTGTCCTTGTCGACAACGCTGGAGACCAGGCTGGTGAGCTTGATCGTGTCCTTCTGGTCCTGGAACAGCTTGAGCTCCAGGGCCTTCTGGAGCCGTTCGTTGGTGCGGTAGTCGAACTTCTTTCCGTCGAGCGAGAGGGCGCCGATGTAATTCATGATCTCACGGCGGAAGTCGTCCTTGCGGCTCTCGGGGATGTCGATCTTCTCCTCGATGGACCGCATGAGCCGCTCATCGGGCTCCTCGGGCTGGCCGGTGTACTTGTTCTTGACCTTCTCCCGCTGAGTGTACGCCTTGACATTGTCGATGTAGTTGCCGCAGAGGCGGGTCAGGGCGTCTTCGTCGGCGGCGATGGCGCGTTGCACCTCGTTCTTCACGATGTCCTCGTATTCCTCCTTCACGAGCGAGAGGAGGTGCCGGTAATGCTTCCGCGTCTCCTCGCTGTTGATCAGCGAGTGATGCTTCAGCCCCGCCTCGAGCTCGTTGAGCACCATGAACGGGTTGATCGAACGCTCGTTGGTATGGGACACCAGGGCGTTGGAGATCTTGTCCTGGACGTACCGGGGGCTGATCCCGTGCATTCCCTCGCGCTCGGCCTCCTCGCGCAGCTCCTTGATGTTGTCCTCGGTGAAGCCGGGGAGCGTCTTGCCGTTGTAGAGCTTGAGCTTCTGCATCAAGGTGAGCCCGGCGTTCTTGGGCTCCTCGAGCCGGGTCAGCACGGCCCACATCGCGGCGACCTCGAGGGTGTGCGGCGCCAGCCGCTTGCCCCGGACCTTCCGAGCGTTGTAGTCCTTCTCGTAGATCCGGACCTCGTCGGCCAGCCGGGTCACGTAGGGGACGTCGATCTTGACCGTCCGGTCCCGGAGGGCTTCCATGAACTCATTCGATTGTAATTTCTTGTATTCTGGCTCGTTCGTGTGCCCGATGATGACTTCATCGATGTCGGTCTGGGCGAACTTCTTGGGCTTGATCTTGTGCTCCTGGCTGGCGCCGAGCAGGTCGTAGAGGAAGGCGACGTCGAGCTTGAGGACCTCGATGAATTCGATGATGCCGCGATTGGCGATATTGAACTCGCCATCGAAGTTGAAGGCGCGGGGGTCGCTCTCGGTGCCGTACTCCGCGATCTTGCGATAGTTGATGTCGCCGGTCAGCTCGGTGGCGTCCTGGTTCTTCTCGTCCTTGGGCTGGAAGGTGCCGATGCCGATCCGGTCCTGCTCGGAGAGGATGAGCCTGCGGACGCGGACATCCTCGACGGTGCGGGCCCAGTCACCGCCGTAGCGATCCATCCGCTCGTTGAACATCTGCCGGCAGAACGGGCAAAGGTCGCCCTCGATCACGACGTGGAAGCCGTTGGGGTCCCGGCCCTGGTTCAGGTGCCTGGTGACCTCGGCGCGATGCTCCTGGGGGATCAGGTGGAGCGGTTCCTCGTGCATCGGGCAGTCGGCGAAGATGTCCTCGCCGTCGGGGCTCGGCTCCCGCCATCCAAAGCTGTAGAGGCCCGCCTCGTCGACGTGCGAATATCGTTCCAGGCCCTTCTTCAAGAGTCGAGCCAGCGTGCTCTTGGAACTGCCGACCGGGCCGTGCAGGAGCAGGACGCGGCGCTCGGTCCCGTACCCGTTGGCGGCGCTCATGAGGATGTTGACCAGGTTGGTCAGAGTCCGCTCCAGCCCGAAGATCGCGTCCTCGCCCCGGTTGTCGGGGTCCTCGAAGAACTTATAGCGGACCAGCTTCTCCTTGTTGACGACGACCTCCTCGGTCCCGTAGCTCATGATCATGTCGTAGATCCGCTGGTAGGCCGTCCGGGTCACCTTGGGATCGCGCTGCACGACATCGAGATACTCGGAGAACGAGCCGGTCCAGTGTTTCTTCTGGTAGTCATCCAGGTTCTGGCGACTAGCAATAAGGCTGATCAAATCCGATCCGGTGGACATTAGACGTTTCCCTCCTGAAGGCGGTTCGATCCGGCCCTGTTGCTGAGATCGACGAGGCAATGCGGGTGGCCCGGATCGTCAGACCGCGTCCCACCCCGGCGCGACGCCCGCGCGCACTGTAGAGGCGTCCTCATCAATTCTGTGTGAGGGCTCGGCCAAATTGTCAACGCGTCACTTCAACGATGGGGGAAGCCCGAACAAGGCGGCGGCCTTCGGGCCGATCGCAAACCCAGTGGTTCGGGGGGACGGACGAGGTGGTCTCCGCGGTCGCGAGGACACTCGGGACCGGCCTTCGCTTCGACACGAACTCCGGCCCGCCTTATTTATTACAACGCCGACTTCCTTTCCCTGTCAAGCGAGCCCGCGCGGGAACTCGATGGCGACGTCTCCGTTTCCCAACTTGCAAGCCTCAACTGGGCCGCTCTCATCGTGGCCCTCCCTGGTCTCAGGGGACCTTTCGCCACGCATGTTGCCGGAAGGCGACAGCATCCGTTCCCGGCGACCCAACCAGGCTCTCCATCGATGTTCGCGATCAGAGTGCCAAACACCCCCGCCGCGATCGATCGGTCGATTTTTCCCGATGGTCATTTTACAATTGTCTTAGAATTTGGACTCTCGATTTCTGGAATCTGGAGTGGGGAGCATGGCCGGTATGCTCCCTCGCGGCTCAGTCGGTCGGACGAACCATGGTGGCTAACCTCATGACACAGAGAATCGAACAGGTGCGACCGTCCGAACTCTCCCGACTCCGGTTGGGACGAGGTCGATTGCTGGCGTTGGGGGTGGTGGTCGGTCTCGCCCTGGTCCTGGGGTGCTCGATCTGGCAGGTTCGGAGCCTGGGAGGGCTGCCCGATGTGGGCGATCCCTTTGATGTCGGCGCTGCACGACGACCCGTTGTGGTCCCGGACGAAGAAAACGCCTACGTCGTCTACGCCGGGGCTCACAAGGGCCATTTCCAATTTCCAGCGGGATTGGCCAAGATCGACTTCAAGGCCCTGTCCTGGTCGAAAGCAGGCCAGCCCGTCCGTGAGTTCGTCGAGCAGAAGCGACCTGCCCTGGAGAGATGGCGTGAGGGAAGCGAGCGGCCGGAGGCCCTCTATCACCAGCCCGAAGAGATCGCGGTGGACACGCTCCTCGGACTCGTCCAGGACATGAGGTATCTGTCGCAACTCGCGGGCCTGGAGGGATCGCGCCTCGAGGAGGACGGCACGATGGGCCAGGCGTGGGAGTGGTACCGGGCCATGCTTCGATTTAGCCGACTCGTGGGACGGCATGGGGGCCTCATCGAGCGAAGGGTCGGCGCATCGGTGCACGAGCAGGCCACCGGGCGGATCCTCCACTGGGCGGCCGACCCGCGCGTCGATACCAAGCAACTCCGACGGGCTCTGAACGAGACGATCGCCGCCGATGCCCTGACTCCGCCCCTATCCGATGCCCTGAAATTCGAATACTTGATCTATCTCCGAGAAGCAAACGAGCTGCGCAGCCATGGTCACCGACATCCCCTTGCCCGGGGGCAAGGGCGGTCTCTTGGAATACCTGACCTCCCGGATGGGGATCAAGGCCCCGGTCCAACGAGTCTGGCTCCGAGCCAGCAATGATGTGGAACGGAGCCGACGAGCCATGCGGTTACTGTTCGCCAACTGGCTGGCCGAGGTCGACCGGCCCGCGGCAGAGCGGGCCACTGTGGCTGTCCGTGAACCGGTCCTGATCTACGCGACCGATCCGACGGTTCCGCCTGCTGCCCTTGCCGTGACTCCGGAGTTCCTGGCCAGATCGCTCGACCGCAATGCGTTGTCCCGGACCATCTTCCATTTTGATGAGCCAGCCGATCTGGCCTACCAGGCCGAGGTTTGGGAGGGAAATGGCCCACTGGCCCGCGAGCGTCGGCGCCGATCGCTGCTGATCGTCCGCCTGGCCGCCGAGTTATACCGCCGCGAGCACGGCGCGGCACCGGCGACGGCCGGCGCGTTGCTGGGTCCTTATCTCAAAGAACTGCCCGAGGGGATCGCGCCACCCGACCCGATCCCGACGGGCATGGAGTGAATCGCCGGGTCGGGAGATCGGGCGTTATCGCCGGTGCCGCCTGTCGCCGTCATCAAGTCGGGGCACCAACCGCAGGCATGGCATCCTGCTGGGCCGGTTCGCGATCGGCCTCGGCCTCGGCGGCTGACCTGCCGGGCGACGGGTCGGGCTCGCGAGGCGGTGGGGAGCGAACGCTCTGCCAGTTCGATGAGCGCGGCCAGGGCCCAGAGCCCGACCGGCAGGGTGGCGAAGTGGGCATAAGCGTCGGCGGTACCGAGGACCCAGGACTGCGTCGGCAGCAGGAGCACGATGGCATAGGCACCTGCCGCGAACGCCGTGGCGGCAGCGGCGGCCATCGCCAGCGCGACGACCAGGTGGCCGCCTTCGGCGGTCAGGAGCCGGCGGTAGCCGGCGATCGCTTCCGCGATCCGGCCGCGGCTCCATGCGACAACGCCGACGAGCCCTACGAGGAGCAGCGACGGCGGCCTGGATGTCGACCAGCCCCCAGCCGAGCTGCCAACGGATATAATCGCCCAGCGCAGGTGGTGTAGATCGAAGTCGGCAGGTGGGCCTGGGCCAGGAAGACGAATGTGGCGATGTAGCGGGACGGCAGTGCCACGGCGCAGGCGAGCGCAGCACCGGGCAGAAGCGAAATCGCCTGGAGGGGGTCGAGCCGGTTCTGGCCCGCCACGTCCAGCTTCGCGTTCCGCAGTTCCGTCAGGACCCAGGCCAGCAGGATACCATCGGCGAGCAGCATCGCCATCGGGATCAGGATCGCCTCGACGATCAGGCAGCCCCCCAGCGGAAGATCCACTCTTCCCGACCCGGCCGCCCGCGCGACGGCTCGGTAAAGGATGTAAAGCGCGGCGACTCCCCAGACCATGGTCGTCCACCCGGGTCGCGGTCGTCCGCGACGGCTCGCCCCCTCGCCCGGCTCGCCCGATTTCTGAGGGTCGATCGACGCCCGGAAGACCACGATGGCCGCCACGATCAGGAGTGGCAAGTTGTCTCCCAGACCGGCCACGTCCCGCAGAGGCGTCAAGCCGGCCAGGATCCCCTGCTCCACCGCCAGCTCCCCCATCCTGCGCGACTTGGTCAGCAGGAGCAGGTCGGCCTTGCCGCTTTCATGGTGGTAGACCATTGCCTGGGCACCCGTCCAGGCAAGGACGGTGAATGTGATCGTCGTCGCAACCATCCGGCTGGACATCCAGACCCGTCGCATCGCGTCCCGTGCGAGCCGGACATGTCCCGGTAGGTCGAGGAGCTGCAACAATCGCCTTGCGCGGCCCCTGAGCGATCACGGCCACCAGGAACAGGATCCCCAGGCCGGCCAGTAGTGCCGACAATCCGTGGAAGCCCGGCATGACCTGTGGCGAGGAAAGGGTCAACCCCGCGAACCATCGCCGCAACGCCAGCGGGGCCAGCGAATTGGGATTCGTGCCACCGGTTTGGACCTGGGCCTGCGCCAGACCAGCGGCCCCATCATCAGCTCCATCGCCGCCGTGCCCCCTCATCCGGTTGGGTCGATATCCGTCGCGAGACGGAGGTTCGTCGATTGGGCCCACTCCCAGTCCTGATTGCGCATCGTCGATGCGTCCGACTCGACGACTCGTCCGACGGCTCGCTTTTCATTTGACAGTAGGACGATTGTACTCGGCTCGCGAAACGAAGGCCAGCATTATGGTCGATCACCTCGTCGTTTCACCGAGCTCATGGTTCTTGGAAGGAACCGTATCATTGCCGGAATTCCAAGGTCTAGCGTCGGGAGTGGCGTCCTTGCGGGTTCGCCGGTAGGGGGAAGAGGTGCTCGTGGCCGTCGGTGGATCGGGATCAGTCCCTTGGGTTGAGTCGTCCCCGCCTGCGTTCTCGGATGCGGGCGAGACGTCCCCACCCCAGGGGTTCGAGTCGCTTCTGGACCGCTTTCTTTTTCGAAAGGCGATTCGCGGATTCACTCAGAAAACCGGACTTGGGGGGTGTATTCTACGTGGGGATCTGGATCGGACGAGGTTCCGGGGAGGCCAATGAACGACTCGCCGCTGACGCATCCCAGCTTGCTGGTCCGCCTCCGCGATCGGGGCGATGATCTCGCATGGTCGGAGTTCGTCGAGCTCTATACCCCGCTGATTCAGAAGCTTGCGCGTCAAAAAGGCTTGCAGGAAGCCGATGCGGCGGACCTGGTCCAGGAGGTCTTCGGGGCCGTGGCGCAGGCGGATCGAACGATACGATCCGGACCCGTCGAAGGGGTCGTTCCGGGGCTGGCTGTCGCGGATCGCGCGGAACCTGATCCTCGATTCGCTGGCCGCGCGGCGCCGGCATCCTCAAGGGATCGGGGATACGAGCGTGCGCCGGATGCTCGATGCCCGGCCGGCGCCGACTCCGGAGGACACCGCGCTCTTTGAAGCGGAGTACCGTCGCCGGGCGTTCGCCTGGGCGGCGGAGCGCGTCCGGGATGAGGTCTCCGAGATGGCCTGGCGGGTCTTCTGGATGGCCGGAGTTGAGGGAAAGAGCGCCAAGGTGGTCGCGGAGACACTCGGCACCACGATAGGGACGGTCTATCACTACAAGAGTCAGGTCATGGCCCGGCTGCGCCGGAAGGTCCTCGAGATCAAAGGTGAGCCGGCGATCGAACCGGGAGAATCCGAATGATGACGCCATGCCGCGAAGTTGAGCCGGCCCGGCTGCGTTTGCTGCTGGAGGACGTCCTGCCCGAACGAGAACGGGTTGATCTGGAGTCGCATCTCGAGTCCTGCGAATCCTGTCGCAGGACGTTGGAGGAGTTCGCCGGGGAATCAGGCTGGTGGGAGGATGTCCGGAAGTTCGTCCCGCACGACCTGGCACCACCGCTCTCGGTCCACCCGACCGGAGACCATCGTCCGAACGACGAGCCTGGTTCGTCACGGTCCGCCCGGCGACAGTCCATCGGGGACGTCTGGCTCGACTTCCTGGCGTCTTCCAACGATCCGAAAGCGCTGGGGCGGCTCGGCGAGTATCAAGTGCTGGACGTCCTCGGTCGGGGCGGGATGGGTGTCGTGCTGAAGGCGTTCGACCCGGCGCTCGATCGCATGGTGGCTTTGAAGGTGCTGTCGCCATCGCTGGCCGCCAGCGGTGCCGCGCGGCACCGATTCGCCCGCGAGGCCCGCGCCGCCGCCGCGGTCGTGCACGAGCACGTCGTGGCCATCTACGCCGTGAGTTCCTGGCGCGGCCTTCCCTACCTGGTGATGCAATACATCTCGGGGCGTTCGCTCCAGGAGCGGATCGACCGAGACGGACCGCTGGCGGTTGAGGAAGTCCTGCGGATCGGCGTGCAGACCGCCGCGGGCCTGGCCGCCGCCCATGCGCACGGCCTGGTACACCGCGACGTCAAGCCGTCGAACATCCTGCTGGAGAATGGCGTCGAGCGGGTGAAGCTGACCGACTTCGGCCTGGCCCGCGCCGCCGATGACGCCAGCCTGACGCAGAGCGGCGTCCTGGCCGGCACGCCCCAGTACATGGCCCCCGAGCAGGCCCAGGGCGAGGGGATCGACCACCGCGCCGACCTGTTCAGCCTCGGCAGCGTGCTCTACGCCATGTGCGCCGGCCGTCCGCCCTTCCGCGCCGAGACGACCATGGCCGTGATCCGGCGGGTCTGCGACGAGCGGCCCAGGTCCCTGCGGGAAGTCAACCCCGACGTGCCGGTCTGGCTCGCCGCGATCGTCGCCAAGCTCCATGCCAAGAATCCAGCCAGGCGGTTCCAATCGGCGACAGAGGTGGCCGAGCTCCTGGGGACTCATCTGGCCCGGCTTCGCCAACCCGACGGGAAGGCCCCCCTGCCCTCCTTTTCTCGCGGATCCGATCCCTCCGCGGCTGCGCCGATTCCGCCCCTGGGCCGTCGCGGCCACGATCCTCTTCCTGCTGGCCGGGATCGGGGCTGCCGAGGCGGGCGGCCTCACGAACATCTCCGCATTCGTCGGCACGGTCTTCCGCATCAAGACCGCTGAGGGAACGCTGGTTGTCAACGTCAGCGATCCCGACGTCAAGGTGCGCGTCGACGACAGTGATTTGATCATCACGGGCACCGGCCCCCAGGAGTTCCGTTACCGGCCCGGCCCTCATCAGGTCGTCGCCACCCGGGACGGTCAGCCCGTCCTCGAGAAGGTCGTCACGATCGAGCGCGGGGGCAAGGAGATCGTCTCGATCCGTCGCCAGGGGAATCGCGTGGCGGGACAGCCTGGTGCCGGAGCCGGTTCCCCGATGTCAGGGATGATGGGGGGGGCCAGCGCTCTGGAGCGTAAAGGCACGGACGCTCGGAGCCTAAGTCGGCGTGAGAGAGCGACAGGCCCAGCCAGGGATGCCGCGTCACCCCGGTTTTCCGCCCCGGGCATGGTCGGTCCCGGGTCTGCGGCAGAGGACACTCGCGTCCTGCTCGAACGGATTCGTCGCCTGGAAGAACAGCTCTCCCATCTGCCAGCCGCCCCCAAGGACACGATCACGAGCCAGGTCGGGCGTGGTCCGATCCCCTCGTCGTCTTCCGGCAATGCGCCGGTACCACCAGGGTCGTCCACTGGCCTGACGCCTCCGCCCAATTCGCCGCCCTACAGTGTCCCGGGGACTCCAATCCACCTTGAAGCGACTCCTCGCACGACGGTGCCGGATGGGGCCAACCCGGCATCCAGTGTCCCGTTGACGTCCGCGGGGCCAGATGCGGCCAAGCCGGCATCGAGCGGACCGTCAACCTCCGGGGTGCCGGATGGGACCAAGCCGGCATCCCAGGGACCGTCGACCTCCGGGGTGCCGGATGGGACCAAGCCGGCATCCCAGGGACCGTCGACGTCCACGGTGCCGAATGCGGCCAAGCCGGCGTCCAGCGGACCGTCGACGTCCGGCGAGCCGTCCCATCGATTGCTGGAGCTTTTTTCGGTCTCGGACGCTTCTCCTGCCTTCGAGTATCCCAACGGCCGCCATTCGGGCCGTCGCGTACCCTCCGGAGATCCGGGACCTGGCTTTCGTTACTCGGGACGGCGTCCTCGCGGTGTGGTCGCAGAAGCCTTTCGGAGTTCGTGCCCAGCTTAGAGAGAAGACGAGCACTGCGGGGGCAGCCTTCTCCCCCGACGGCAAGACCCTCGCATTGACGATCGGTTCGCGGCCTGATAGCGCGTGGGGTGGGATCAGGCTTTGGGACTTAGCCAACGACCGGGAGAAGTCATTCCTCAAGACACCCGATCGATCGACCCGCCCGTCCGACCAGATCCAGAGCGTTGTCGTGTTTTCGCCAGATGGCAAGACCCTGGCTACGGGCGGTTGGTATCCCGCGATTCAGCTCTGGGACGTGGACACGGGTCGTATCAGGGCCGAGTGTCACGGGCACGAAGGGCCGGTCCGATCCCTGGCATTCCATCCGGACGGCTTGACGGTGGTCTCTGCCAGCTTCGACGGGACCATCCGATTCTGGGACGCGAAGACGGGCCGCCGGGTCCATCAGCCGATCTCGAACCCGGGCGGTCCCGCCAATTGCCTGGCGATTTCCTCCGATGGCAAGTTTCTAGCCTTCCCCACGACTCCGCGGACCGAGTCGCCCCAGGTGCATCCCGATCCACCTTATCCCTATCTGACCACGACCGCGACCTGGATCCGGGTCAACCGATGGAGGGCGGAAGACACCAAGTCGTCGATCCTGAAGGGCTGTCGGGACACGGTCCTGCTTCTGGCGTTCTCGCCCGATAGCCGGATCCTCGCTTCGGCCGGAGGCGCACCGAACGGTGAAGGCGAGGTCAAGCTGTGGGACATGGCCACCGGGAAGGTGCTCGCCGACTTGAAGGGGCACCGTCGCACTGTGAGGTGCCTCGCCTTCTCGCCCGACGGCAAGATCCTCGTCAGCGCAGGGGGATGGGAGACCGGGCCTGGCGAGATCAAGCTCTGGAACCTGAACGCTCTCCCGGCGCCAGTTCCTGTACGCCCGTGAGACTGGCCTTGGGGAAGGATCGCGATTCTATCTCGCGTCCATTCACCGTATCATAGCCTCTGCGTTTCCGACGGATCGAAAGACTCCGCGCAGATCAGCAGGGGTGAGCGATGAACGGGCTCATGATGGATTGGCCGTTGATTATCCCGAGTATCCTCCGCCGGGCGGCCCGGTACTTTCCCGAGAAGGAGATCGTCAGCCGGTGGGGCGACGGCACGCTGCACCGCATGACCTATCGAGACCTGGAGGTCCGGGTCAATCGCCTGATGAACGTGCTCCGCGGCCTGGGCATCCAGCCCGGCGACCGGGTCGCCACCTTCGCCTGGAATCACCATCGCCACCTGGAGTTGTACTTCGCCGTCCCGTCGATAGGGGCGGTCCTGCACACGATCAACTTCCGGCTCTCTCGCGAACAGCTCACCTATATCATCAACCACGCCCAGGATCGCGTCATCTTCGCGGACCGGTCAGTTGCGGCCCTCCTGGCCGCGCTCCAGCCGGAGCTGCCGGCCGTCGAGAAATATGTCCTGATGGACGATCGACCTCCGCAGGCTCCCCCCGCGCTGCCGCAGCCGTCGATCGACTACGAGGAGCTAATGGCCGCCGCGTCGGACCGCGCCGAGTACCCGGCCCTGGACGAGAAGATGGCGGCGGGCATGTGCTATACATCGGCAACGACCGGCGATCCGAAGGGGGTGCTTTACAGCCATCGTTCGACCTTCTTGCACGCGATGGCCGGCTGCATGGTCAACGGCGGCGCCACGGCCGAGCGGGAGGTCTCACTGCCCGCCGTTCCGATGTTCCACGTCAACGCCTGGGGTATGCCCTACTCCTGCACCATGGCGGGAGCCAAGCAGGTCTTCCCGGGCTCGGGAGTGATTGGTCAGCCACTGGCCGAGCTGCTCGAGGCCGAACGGGTCACCTGCGCCGCCGGAGTGCCGACGATCTGGACCCTCCTCTACCAGCACCTGAAGGAGAAGCAATACGACCTCTCGAAGCTCCACACGATTCTCGTCGGCGGATCGGCGGCCTCGCGGGCCATGATGGAGAACTACCAGCGCGACTTCGGAATCAGGGTCCTGCACGCCTGGGGCATGACCGAGACCTCGCCGATCGGCACGGTCTCCCGGCTCAAGGCGGCCATGGAAGACTGGCCCGAGGAAAAGCAGCTCGATGTCCGCCTCAAGCAGGGCATCCCGGTCGTCGCGGTCGAGATCCGGATCCTCGGGGACCTTGGCGAGGACCTCCCCTGGGACGGCACGCACGTCGGCGAGCTGGCCGTTCGCGGACCCTGGATCGCCAGCAGTTACTACAACAACCCCGAAGCCGGCGCCGCATTCACGGCCGATGGATGGTTTCGCACCGGCGACATGGCCAGCATCGATCAATATGGTTACGTCCAGCTCTCCGACCGCAAGAAGGACCTCATCAAGCGGAAGGGGGAATGGATCTCCAGCCTGGACATGGAGAACGCGATCCTCGGGCATCCGGGCGTGCTCGAAGCGGCGGTGGTCGCCCGTCGCGACGAAGTCTGCGACGAATTGCCCGCCGTCCTCGTGGTCAGGCGCAATGATCCGAATCGCCCGGTCGAGGCCCAGGAGATCATCGACCTGCTCGCTCGCAAGTTCGCCAAGTGGCAGTTGCCCCTCCTTGAGGACATCCACTTCGTCGAATCGCTCCCCAAGACGGGCGTCGGGAAGATCGACAAGAAGGTTCTCCGCAAGATGGTGGGCGATCGATGTTGACAAATTCCGGGTTCCCGATTGCAGATTCTGAAAAAGCCGGACTGATCCGACCCCTCGCCGGGCACTTAAGGTCGAAAACTGGACATCGACCCGGCAACAGGAGCCGAAGGTGATGGCGAGTTTGCGATCGGACGTCGTCCAGAGGCATCTCCAGACGCTCTTCAACGAGGGGGCGGTGGGTGCCCTGACCGACGGCGAGCTGCTGGAGCGGTTCATCACCCGGCGCGGGGAGGCGGCGGAAGCGGCCTTCGCGACCCTGGTCGAGCGGCATGCCCCGATGGTGCTGGCGACCTGCCGGCAACTGCTGGGCAACGTCCACGACGCCCAGGACGCCTCCCAGGCGGCGTTCCTGGTGCTCGCCAGGAAGGCCCGATCGATCCGGAGGGGCCAGGCGATCGGCGGCTGGCTCCACGCCGTCGCGTTGCGGATCGCATCGAAGGCGAGGGTTGCCGCCGCCCGACGCCGGGCGCACGAACGGCGAGGTGCTGAGATGGCGGTCCATCATGCGGATGAGCCAGACCAGTCCGATCGCTGGGCCGAGCTGCACGCTCAGATCGATCGGCTTCCGGACCGATTCCGCCTGCCAATCGTGCTCTGCTACCTCGAGGGGCTGACCCACGTCCAGGCCGCTCGGCAACTCGGGTGGCCGGTCGGCACGGTCGAGAGCCGGCTGGCCCGGGCACGCGAACGCTTGCGGGAGCGGATGGCTGGTCGGAGTGACTGGGCGACGACCCTTCCCATGAGCCTGTCGGCGCTTCCGGAAATGGACCACAACGGCGGCCCCGGCCGCCTGGATCGAGGCGACCGCCCGGGCCGCAACGCGGTTCGCCGCCGGGAAAGCCGCGGTCTGTGGTCGCGTCCGCACCACGTCGCCTCGATGGCCCGTGGGATGCTCTGGACCATGGCCCTCCACCAGGCCAAGCTGGCGATCGTGTCTCTCCTGGCCATCACCGCCATCGCGACCGGCGCGATGGTCGCACTCCGCCCGGGCTCGGCGAAGGCACTGCCGATCTTGCGGCAGACCGCTCGGCGGCCGGTGCCGCCGCCCGACGAAGCGCAAGGCCGCGCCGCGGGCCGTCGCCCCCACGACGATCAAGCTCGGCGGCCGAGTCCTTGATCCGGACGGAAGGCCGCATCCCGCGGGCGCGGCTCTGGTTGGCCTTCCAGGGCACGGATTGGACCTGGTCGAACGCGCGTGCCGCAGGTCCGAGCCACGGCGGGGCCGGACGGGCGATTCGACCTGACCGTGTCGGACAATGATCCCGAGGTCAGCCGGGCATGCGGATGGCCTCGGGATGCCGGGCGGCTTCGGCAGCGATCCATGTCGTCGCCACGGCCGAGGGATTCGGACCAAGCTGGACCAGTCTTGCCGGAGCCAAGGGCGATGTCGAGCTGCGGCTGGTCAAGGACGATGTGCCCATCGAGGGGCGGCTCGTCAGCCTCGAAGGTCGTCCGCTGGCCGGGATCGAGGTCCGGACCCTGATGGTCGAAGATCCGTCGAATCCGGAATCCATCTTCGGGGCTCCCTCCGGATACTTCCAGGCCGCGACGACGGATGCGGACGGCCGTTTCCGACTGACGGGTATCGGCCGCGGGCGACGGACCGTCCTGGGAATCGCCGGTCCCGGGATCCAGCGCGACGGCGCGCAAGTGGTGACCGGCTCATTCCCGAAGGACCGCCCGCCTCATTACAGCGGATATCCTGTGTATGGTGCCAGGTTCGAGCATCCCGTGCAAGCCGGGCAAGTCGATCTCGGGCGTGGTCCGCGACATCGACACCGGCACGCCGCTGGCCGGGATCTCGGTCCGCGTCAGATATCGGGACTCATGTCCGGTCAACTACCGATCAACAGGGCCGTTACCGGCTCGACGGGACTACCCAAGCAATCTTCCTATTCGTCTGCTCGCCTCCGCCCGGGAGGGCGATCAGCCATACATCATCTCGGAGCGGACGGTCCCGGATAGCCCGGGCTACGAGATGGTGACGCGCGGATATCGCGATGGTCCGCGGGGTGGTGGTGACCGGTCGGCTGATCGACCGGGCCAACGGCCGACCCGTCCAGGCCTGGGTCGCCTACGCGGCTCTGCGAGGACAACCCGCACTGGAAACGCTTGCCGGGGTTCCAGATCGCGACGGGAATCGGAAACCACCCCGAACCCGGATGGCACGTGCCATCGATGGCGGACGGGAGCTTCCGGCTGGTCGTGCCGCCGGGCCGCGGGTTCCTCGTCGCGCACATCCAGTATCAATCCGACAAGTTCATCCCGGCCGGTGTCCCTCCGAAGGAGAGGCCCGGTGCACCGGCCGATGCCCTCTCGCGTCGCGCTACGATACCGTGCCGTTCGAGCTGTTCCCTCAGAAATTCCCGGCCGTCCGTCCGGTCGATATCGCCCCGGGGACCGCGTCGGTCACTTGCGACTTGACGTTCGACTCCGGCGTGGTGCGCACCGGAACCGTGCGGGACCCGGAGGGGCGGCCGCTCGCGGGTGCGAGCATGATTGGCGAGACCTTCCGGAATACCTTCCGTTTCGATCCTGTGGAGGGATCTCAATTCACGGTGTACGGGTTGAGTGCCAGTCCCCTGCTGATCCGGACGTTGATCTTCCGGCACGAGGACGGGGCCTGGGCAAGGCGATGCAGGTCGACGGCAACGACCGTGGCCCGATCGAGGTCCGGCTCGAGCCGACGGCCGCGGTCACGGGCGCCTCCTCGACGAGGCGGGGCAACCCGCTCGAGGGCGTCGAGATCGCACGTCTGGCGACTGATCGACGAACCGACCCGCGGCTGCCAACAGGAGTTCACCCCGCCAATCGCAGGCGAAGACCGACCAGGACGGCCGTTTCCGGATCGACGGCATCGTGCCCGGACTCTCAGCAGAAGCTCCGCGCAAACGGGTTCAGATCGAGGACCGCGGGCTTCATCCTCGAGGACTGGACACCCAAACCCGGCGAGGTCAAGGATCTCGGCGAGGTCCGGCCGAAAGGCGAAGGGTGAGGGCCGGCCCGAAATACGGACCAGGTGTCTTGTGTTCAAGGACGGGGACTGCAAAATGAGGGGCATGGCCAGGATGATCCGAAAACCGAAGGATCGAACCATCCTCCTGATGCAGAAAGATGCCCCATGCGACGTCCCCAACATGCCGCCGCGATCTCGCTGGTTCTCCTGATCCTCGTGACCGGCCGCCCCTCGCCGGCCGGTGAGGGACTCCCTCGCGCCCAGCCCAATGAAGTCGGACTGGACCTGCTGGGCCTGGAGCGCGTGAGTACGCCTGTTCCGAGAGGCCGTCGACCGCAAGCAGATCGCCGGGGCCGTCGTGCTGGTCGCCCGGCATGGCAAGGTCGCTTATCGCGAAGCCTTCGGAAAGCAGGACGCCGAGGCCGGTGTCGCCATGGCGCCCGGGTCGATCTTCCGGATCGCCTCGATGTCCAAGCCGATCACCAGCACCGCCGTCATGATGCTGGCCGATCAGGGCCGGCTCGACCTCTCGGATCCGATCTCCCGAGTTCCTGCCCGAATTCAAGTTCATGAAGGTGGCGAAGCTCCGGAAGCCGGCAGCCGGGAGCTGCCGGCGACGACTACGAGCTGGTCGATGCCTACCGGCCGATCACGATTCGCGACCTGTTGATGCACACCTCCGGGCTGACCTATCGGATGTTCGACCGGCCGATCCTGGGCCGTCTCTATGCCGAGGCGGGGATCTGCGACGGGCTCTCGCCGTGCGACCACTCGCTGGCCGAGAACGTGCGGCGGCTCGCCCGGCTCCCCCTGCTCCACCAGCCCGGGACCGCCTGGGAATACGGCCTCAACACGGATGTCCTGGGCCGACTGGTCGAGGTCGTTTCGGGCCAGTCGCTGGATGCCTTCCTCTCCGAGCGGATCTTCAAACCGCTCAAGATGGACGACACGCATTTCGTCCTGCCCGAGTCCAAGCGAAACCGCCTGGCCGCCCTCTATGAGCCCGGGCCGGATGAGAAGGTCGTCCGGACCGGGGATGGCCCGACCGTCCGAGGGCCCTTGATCTACTCGGCGAGCTTCCCATACCGGGGGAACAACGGCTACTACTCGGGCGGCGCGGGCCTCGTCTCGACGGCCGACGATTACGCCCGCTTCTTGCAGATGCTCCTGAACCGCGGCGAGCTCGATGGGGTTCGCGTGCTACGCCCCGAGACGGTTGACGCCATGACCCATCCGCAGACCGGGAACCTGCCGATCTGGATCGGGGTGCACGGCTCCCAGTTCGGCTACGGGTTCGGCGTGACGACCGAGCTGGACGCCGAAGGCAAGAAGGATGCGGTCGGCAGCTTCAGTTGGGGCGGGATCTATTACACCGACTTCTGGGTCGACCCGAAGCACGAGCTGATCGGCATCATGATGACCCAGATCTTGCCTTCGGGCCACCTCAAGCTCCGCGATGGATTCCATCGGCTGGTGAACGAAGCGGTCCGGCCTTGAGCCTCGACTCAGGGATTGCCGGCGGGTTTCCCGGTCCGTTCCCGCTGGATCTGGTTCGACCTTGCGCTCGAGCTCGCTCAATCGGCGGAGGATCGCAGACTTCTCGGCCGCTTCCTTCTCGATGTTCTTCATTTCGTATTCCGCTTCGAGGTGACGCTGGCGGGCTTCCCTCACGTCGGCGATCGTTCCCCTACCCACCTTGAGCTCGGCGTTCTCACGGTTCACGATCTCCTCGAGTAGGTTCACGTGGCGTTGGCGGATCGCCATCCGTTCGGCATCGGTCTTGGCGGCGATCAACTGGATTTTCGAGATGTGCCAAAGCGTCGATGAAGCGATCGATCGGTGATCCGGCCTTCTTCGTAATAGGCCCTCTGGGCTTCGACCCGTTGGCGGGCCGCTTCAAGGAGCTCTTTGAGCTGCGGATCGATGTCATCGGTGCTGCGGCTGTATCGGCAACGACGGCCACAGCTCGTGGCGTGTGGTCGTAACCGGGGTCGCGGCCGGCGCCGGCTTGGGTTCCTGGGCCCGGGAAGGCCGGACCAGAAGAGCGCCACCGCCCACGCCGGCGATGCCGAGCGACAGGACGACACAACCGGCGATTGTCAGTTTCTTGAGCATCATGGTCGTCAGGACTCCTTGGGCCAGCCTGATCGCGGCGGCCGGCAACGAGCCGGCAGCCGCGGGCTGGCCGATTGCGAAGTGAGTGGCGGAACGCGCCATCGTATGTGGAGAGATGAACCGGTAGGGCCGCGGACGGCCGACGCAGTGGAGGCGGCCGCGTCGCTGATGAGCCAGGCCGCCAGGGGGCCGAGGGTCGAGGGTGCCGTCACGCCGCGGCGGGTCAGTCGGGAGCGGAGCGTATCCCTGGCCCGCGAGAGCCGGCTACGCACGGTCCCCACCGGCCAGCTCAGCCGGGCGGCGGCCTCGTCGTGGGTCAGGCCCTCGAGGTAGCAAAGGACAATCGGAGCGCGGTACTTCTCCGGCAGGCGGTCGACCTCCTGGTGGACCATCGCGGCGGCCTCATCCCGATCGATCGACGGCGTGGACGCGCGATTCGGTCGCGACCGCCGCGACCGTCCCGGCCGCCGCGATCGTTCGCCGGTCGCGGATCTGCCGCCGGATCGACGAGACCCGGCTCCGCGCGGCGACCCGTACCGCGACTCCGTAGAGCCAGCTCCCGACCGAGTCGCGATTGCGGATTGCCTCCGCCCGGCGCGCCAGCACCAGGAAGGTTGCCTGGAACGCGTCGTGCACGTCGGTGGGATCATTGAGGATGTTGCGACAGACGCCCATGACCATCGGCCCGTGCCGGGTCACCAGGGCTTCGAACGCCCGCTCGCCGCCCTCATCCCGACTCGCCCGGAACCGATCGATCAACTCCCCGTCGGTCAACCCCCGCAGGTCCCCGAGCCGAAGAGGAGTTGAAGTTGGTCGGTCAACGCCTGCGACGATGCGTGTGGCATGACGGCTGATCCCTTCCTTCGCAATCGAAGGTTGTCTTCAGCCATAGTGCACCGGGGAAGGGTCCGCCAATCCACTTTTTTTTCGTACTACCGTAACGTTGTCGAGAGAGGATCTCCCGCGTCGGACCATCGCTCGGCGGCGGGGCTCCCGACCCCCTCGAGGCGAACATTCCTCTGTCTCCGCGGATTTTCTGGAGGGACGCGCTGGCCGAGTCGGCTTGACCCAGCCACCCCGGGGCCTGTGGCCTGCGCGAAGCCCGGGGGAGGTTGGATTGCGTGATTGCTGGACCGGCCCCCCCGAACAAACGCAGGGAGCTTGGTTGCTCGCTCGCTCGCCACCGTGGCGGATTGGGTCGAGGCCCTTGCGGGAATTCCGGCGGCGGTGTCACGATCATCGGGTGATCGGTGCCATGGCGGCCGGACGCCGTGCCAGGCCCGGTCCGGCTTCTGGGGCCGATCGAAGGATTTGGATAATGATCCGCGGTGCCGTACAGTGCGGTGAGCCCTCACCCGATGGATCGCACCTCTGTCGATCGGCCTCCCGCAAGATGGGACTTGCCATGTCCGAGGAATCGATCGCCGCCCGATTCCCGACGACCTGCTGGGGCCGGAACCTCGCGGCCAGCGACCCGGACATGCGCCCGAGGCCCGCGCGGTGCCTGGAGGACTTTGCCGCGACTACTGGTATCCTCTCTATGCCTTCATCAGCGCAAGGGGCACGACCCCGAGACTGCGCAAGACCTCGTCCAGGACCTCTTCGCCGAGCTGCTGAAGTGCGCGACCTCCGCGGGCTGGAGCCGGAGCGGGGAC
>CAWJGW010000079.1:0-68535 GCA_963842405.1 uncultured Isosphaeraceae bacterium
GGCCGCCAGTTGTCCAGCGTGTGGGCCGTCGAGTGTCTTGGACTATCGCAGGATGGGACGATCCATTAGAGTCGGAGACGGGAAAGAGGGCCCGGCTCATGTCTCAGCCTCGGTCCGGATATGATGACGGCATCCCTGAAGAGATCCGCACGATCTGCACGGGGTTGCGCCAGGATGTCGCCGCCATCCATCTCAAGTGGAACTCCTACCGCTATCTCTTCGGCACCCTGGAAGCCGCGGCTCGACTTTCTGACACGGCCCCGGCATTCTTCCAGATCGTCGGAGTCGCTCCGCAACGACATCGTCCAGTCGATCTGCCGGCTGGGCGATCCGTCCCGTGCGCTGGTCCCGACAATCCCTCGCTGTTGACGCTCGTGGCCCGGTGTCACGACGTCCCGCATGCCGAAGACCTGCTGACAGCTTTCCAGGCTGCCTGCGGACCGGTCCGCCGCTACCGTCACCGACATCTCGGCCACAATGATCCCGGCGCGAGGCTCAGGCCACAGGAGGATCTCCTGCCCGATGTCGCTCGGGCCGAGATCGATGAGATCCTGCGGCTGGCCGGTGGGGCCCGGAGAGTCGTCTACGCTCACTTCTCCGCTGGAGACCCCGACCTGCGACCGGACGCCATTGGAGGCGCCGGCGACTTGATCGGTCGGCTGAAGCACTCGTGAAGGTTGACTGGGCATGGTGGCACGCTATCGGGCAGGTCCGGGAGCTGGATATGCTCCGAGACTACTGAGCATTGGCCGGACCGGCTCCGCGACACCGCACTCTGTCGGCACGACGCCCGCCAACCCGTCCACGCTGGCCCCGTCGTGGCGATCGGCCCCGCGGACGCCTCATCCATCGTTTGAGGCCGCTGGCCCGCCCTGCGCAACCCGAGCAGTTCGAGCCCACGCGCCGACCGGCCCAAACCGCCGTCTTATGATGACCCATCGGCCCGGCATTTCGACACCGTGGATGTTCAGTGATCACAGGGCCAGGCCGCCCTCGGTCCGGCCGCTCTCCGACGCGATTCCGATCGGCATGTGATTGTCGGTGCCTGCAGCACCCGAATAGTCCCCCGAAGTTGGCGGTAACGGACAGGTCCCGAATCGCTAGCGTCGGTGAAAGAGGATGGGATCGCCGTGGCATCGGTTTCGCGGTCGTTTGGAAGGTTGCTCACGATGGCTGGTATCCTCGAACTTCTACGCCTTAAAATAGCGTTGGGTCGTAACCGTGTCGGGAGAAGCTCGAGAACTCGCCAAATGGTCCGCGAGCAGAAATAGATGGTGATTGACTTACTCACCAAGATGATACGTACTTACATCCAAAAGCCGCTCCCAGAAACAGCTTAGACACTCGCATCTAAGCTCCACTGAGCCGGATAATCAGCATTCGGGAAGCCCTGTCGGGCTTCCCGTAACATCTCAACCTAGTTGACACGCTTATACCGATCAGATAAGTGGAATATCACCAATTCGCCCACTTGAGCCCGTTGAGCTAAGGTTGCGGTGAGGACTGTCGTCATGTGGAAGTTCTTCCGGGCCAGTTCCACATCCGCGTGGCGGTACTGCGCTTCGCAGATGATTGTTCGGCAACCGCTCAGGGAATTGGATAGACGCTCCATCGCCGGTTCATCGAGGAGGAAATCCGTCAGATAGGCAATCGATTCGCCTGGCGTTTCGATGACCAATGCCCCCTTGAGTTCATCTAGAGAAGTATGTGACGCCGCCGATAACCACACTGGCAGGGCTACTGGCTGATACGTTCAGTTGCTTCAGCCAAGGTCCCGATCGCAGGCCCAAGGAAGCCAGCCGGGATGTATCGATGTTCCGTCGCGCCTTCTCGCGGACGACATATGCCAGCGTGGGCGTCCGGCAGGGCCAGCGCACACTAACATACTAATGCGTTAATGACTTCCATCAGGAACTTCTCGCTCCAGCCGCAGCCGCGGCGCTTCATGATCAGGCTCATGCCGCCGGTCGGGGTGCTGCTTGAGGATCGAGAGCGTGAAGCGGTACAGCCAGGTGATGTTCGCCCCCAGCACCCGCTCCCGGATCCGCGAGTCGTCCTCGCGGAACGTCACGTCGAGGGTCCAATGGCACGCGTTCTCCACCGACCAGTGGCCCCGCACCGCCCGGGCGAACAGGTTCACGTCCACCGGCAGGCTGCTGAGGTAGTAGCGGACCTCGATACTCTCCTGCCCTCCCTCCACGCGCCGCGACGTCACCACGCCGACCGACTTCAGGCCCTTCCACTGCGACTTCCCCGGCAGGTCCTCGGGGGCCGGCAGTTGCAGGTAGGTCCGCTCCTCCTCGCGGCCGTGGCCGCGATCGGTCGTCGTCAGTTCCTCGGCCCCCTTCGAGGTCCCCCTCCAGCCGCTCGTCGATGTGCTCGATGACCGCCCGGTGCAGCGATCTCGTGGTTCCCCTTCAGGGCCAGCACGTAGTCGGCCCCGCCGCGGATGACCTCCTCGGCGATCGCCTTCTGGGTCCCCATCGCGTCGATCGTCACGATGCCGCCCCGGACGTCGATCTTCTTCAGCAGCTCGGGGATCGCGGTGATCTCGTTGGACTTCTCGGCACAGACCTCCTGGCCCAGGGCCAGGCCGTACTCGCCGGCCCAGGCGGTGACGACGTGCAGCGGGCCGAGGTCCTCCTTCGCGTCGTGGCTGCGGCGGGCCGTCTTGCCGTCGATGGCGATGATCGGGCGATCGACGCCCGTCTCGGCGATGGCCTCGTCGCGGAGGCGGGCGATCCAGGCGTTGAAGCGGCCTCGAAGGCCTCGGGCTTGAGCATCATCAGGACGCGGCGGAAGACGTCCTTGCCGGGGATGCCGTGGGGCAGGTCGAGGATGCCCGTGAGGAGATCCTCCTTGAGCTTGGCCCAGCGGGCGATGGCCGTGGGCCCGGCGGCGCCGGCGAGGACGGCCAGGACGGCGATGACCAGGATGCTCGGCAGCGGGTGCCGCCGGTTGATATGGGAGCGGGGATCCTCCAGGGTGGAGAAGGACGCCACGATCTCGTCCAGCTTGCTGCGGGTGCTCGCCATCGCCGACCTCCGGCCACCGGGTCTCGTTCACGACACGGTGGACGGTATACCAGGTCAGGCGGGCGGGCGCAAGGCCGCAAAGTTTACCAAATCGTCATAAAAGTGCGCGCTGGCCCTGGGGCGTCCGGTGGTCCATCGTGATGTCTTCCACGATAAAACCGGCACCATCATAGACACTCCGCTCAGACGGCTGTGCTCCCTCCGTCATTGCGCGACTGCGAAGGCTTCACAAAGCTCAAAGCGGGTCGTGTGGACCTGCTGGTTGTAGACATCGGAGACACGCCAGGTTGCCGACATCTGCTCGTGCAAGTTCCACAGGAACCCTTGGAATCGGTGCTGCAAGATGCGTGCGGTCTCCGGCGGTCCCCAAATCCGGTTCGGCTTCGTGTCGCGGTTAAAGGTACATCGGAAGAAGGAGTCAAATCCCCCCACGTGATCCATGTGGAGGTGCGAGAAAAAGAGGTGATCAATCGCCTGGATGTCGGCGAACGACAACTCGGACAGGCACCCATCGCCGCAATCGAATAGAAGCCGTTCGACGGCCTGCCCGCTATCGATCTGCACCAGCAGAGCGTTATCCCTGCCGGCCGTCCCCAGGATACGGAACGTGATGCTCATACGTGATTCCACCGCCTATGGACGTTTGGCGTACAATCTCACATGCTCGGCCCGCCCAGTACCAGCAATGATCAGACGCGAAACTAGTGTCTCTGGCCATAAGTAATGCCCGAAATTCAGGGGTTGATGCTATGCTGGAAGTCGAGTCCCTTTTCAGCCAGGAGCTTGACCCATGCGTGGCCGAAAACCGCGTCCGATCGAGATCGCTTCCGACGATCTGCCCATCCTTCAACAAATCGCTCACAGCCAGATCCGGCCTTGGTATCAAGTCCGGCGTGCCCGCATCCTCTTGGGGATCGCCGAAGGCGCACGGACTCAAACCCTGGCCCTCCAGACCCAGTGCGACGAATCGACGGTCCGCCGCACCTGCCACCGCTACCAACGCCTGGGGCTATCCGGCCTCTTGGACTCGCCCACGCGGTCGGGACGCCCGATTGCGATTTCCCCCCTGCAACGCGCCCAGATCGTCGAACTGGCCTGCCTGGAGCCCGTGGCCGAGGGCTTGCATATCACTCACTGGACCAGTAAGGACTTGGCTGATCAGGCCGTCGTCGACGGCATTGTCCCGGCCATCAGGCGCGGACGGTCCGCCGGATCTTGCATGACGTCGACTTGCAACCCCACCGCACCCGCTACTGGAGAACTGCTCACCTGGATGCTCAGTTCAAGCAGCGGGCCGAGAAGGTCCTCTGGTGCTACGCCAACGCCGACCGTCTGGTCCAAGCAGGGCTACTGGGTGGTCTGTGCCGATGAGATGCCCAACCATCAGGTTCTGGAACGACGCCCGATCCGTCGTTCGATCCCCGGCTCGATCGAACAGCGGGAGTTCGAATACACCCGGCATGGGACGGTGAACATCCTGAACTTCCTGATCGTTCACAGCGGCCGGATGGAAGCGACGTGCGTCGAGACCAAAGACGCGGCCCACTACATCGAGGAGTTGGAACGATTTCGGCATCGCCATCACCACCTGCGGGGTGTGTACCTGATTCACGACGGCGACCCCGGCCACACCGCCGGGCTGACACGCGAGTACTTCCGGTCCTGTCGCGGGTGGTGGCGTCCCCGGTTCACTCCGGCCCATGCGTCCTGGCTCGATCAGGCCGAGATCCTCAACAACGCCTTCGGCTACCACTACTTGAGGCGCGGGTCGTGGAGGAGTCGGGAGGAGTTCATCGCCCATATTGCCGCCTCGTGGCCGGAATACAACGAACGCTACGCCCATCCCTTTGAATGGACGTGGACGAATCAGAAGATGCGCCGATGGTTTGCAGAACACGCTCGATGAATTTCGGGCATTACTTGTGGCCAGGGACACTAGCAAACCGATCGTTGCCGTCTCGACATACCAGCCATCATCGGTCGGATTGGCGACTCAAACAGTCCCGATGATAATCGAACGCCCCTCGGAAAACACCCGCCCGAAGCCCCGGAACGAATTGTGCCAGGCCAAACTCGCCGGCGTAGCTGGTTCGTCGTTGCAATGATACTGCTGGTCGCCCTTCAGACCGCAACGCCAGTCTGGGCCGGGAGACGATTGGGCCACTGTGTCATGGCCAAGCTTGACGAGAAGCATCTGAACCCGAAGGCGAAGGCCGCGTTGCTCGAACCCGGCGAGTTGCTGGCCGACTGCTCGACGTGGGCCGACGAGCACCGCCGGCAGTTGCCCAAGACGGCACCCTGGCACTACGTGGACATTTCGCTGGACCGGCTGTCAGTAACGGTCTCGGAGGGTACCACTTTTTCGGCGAGGTGGGAACCACTCCGAAATGACTGCGTTTCGGCCAGGTGGGACCCGGCCGAGCTGGCTTGGAAGCCTGGCGGATCGGCTTTAAACTGGAGAGTGACGTACTCCCACGAGGGCTGAGTTGATTCGAGAAGGCGCCTCGGAGCGGAGGTAGGGACTCCGCGTCCGAGGCTTGGCCGTCGGAAGTTGACAGCTTCCTTGGGCCCAACACCAGCTTGCCGCAAATCTGGGTCCCGTCAAGGGGCTCGTCGGCCTCGGCAGCGACGCGTGTCTGCTCAAAGGATGCGAGAAGCCCTTTCGTCCCACCCACCCCCAAGCTTGCTATTGCAGTCCCGAGTGCCGGGCTGCCGCTCGACGATGGCGGCAACGCCGCGCCGGTCGGCAATATCGACAGACTCCCAATGGCCGACAAAAACGGCAGGCTCAATCCCGGCGATATCGCGGTCGCTGTACCGAACGTCGCCAGGCCGCCGCGCCACGATGCACTCCCGGCCGCATCGGAGTCCGCCGGCACCGCGGAGCCGGCCTGCGAGGGCCAGCGCCCAGCGGCGGATCGTCCATTTTTTTCTAGGATGGCAAACTTAGCTGGAGGCAGCGTTGCTCCAACTCCGTGAGATAGGCGCCCGGGTCATGCCGGAAGCGGCGCCGCTTGCGACGCGATTCGCGCCGCGGCTCCGATTCCGCACGCAACTCCTGCCAGTCCGCCACAGAGCCCGGCCTCAGAACCAACCCTTCTTCCGGACGCAGCCGCGTCGCCAAACCCGAGATCACTCTCGCCGAGCCCATCACCACCAAGCCCGGCGACGCGCGGCGCCGACCACTGGCCCGACGTTCGTGGTAGCGGTGACTGCCGAAGGTGTGCTCCAGATCGTTATTCGTCCGCGGCAGGTCCGCAGCGTCGTAGCATCGGAACAAACCCGGCCAATAGCTCTTGGTCACTTTCAGGAAGTGTTTCAGGCTGGTGCCCACCCAGGGCTCCGGGGTGGTGGCGGCCGCCCGTCGCATCCGCGCGAGCAATTGCACCAACCGCCGCCGCACTTTCTTGGCTGGCAGCTCCGCGTCGTTCTTGAGGATGTGGGCGACGCGCTTGACCCACTTGTACGCCTGGCGCACGACCGGGAACAGCTCGGCGGTCTCGTCCAGGCCGCGCCGCAACAACTGTTGGAGTCGCTTGAGCCCACCGGGCAGTTTTCCCGCCGCCACCGCCACGCGGTCCAGGCTGGCGGCGATCGGGCTCAGCCGGTCGTGCAGCTTCAGCCCCGAGGCGGCCAACGGCGGCAGCCCGTCGTCGGTCAAGGCGGCGCGCATGGCGGCGCAGTAGTCCCGCACCACCTCCGCCTCCGGGTCGTCATCGCTGGTTTCCGGCGAACCCTCCGCCTGGCGCTCGATCGGCCGGATGCCCGCGCACCCGCTTCTTCAACTCCTTCTTGGCATGGCGATCCGCCTCGTAGATCGGCTTGGCCGCCTCGCGCAGATAGTGGAAATGGCAGAGCTGGTGCGGGATGCCGGGCAGGGCCTTGGCCACCGCCTTGCGGATACTGTCCTGGCCGTCGGAGACCACGCCGGTGATCGGCACCGGCAGGGCCTTCTGCACCTGAGCGATCAGACCGCGCCAGATCCTTGATGGTGGAGGACAAGGGGCTCTTGGCCAGGAGGATCTCACCGGAGAGACAGTCGCGCAAAACCCAGAGCACCTCGTGGCCAACGTCGGGCTGCAAGCCGTCGATGGCCAGAATGACGCGGCGCTGAGGGCGCAGCAGCGGTTCCAGCCGCTGGGGGTCGGCGGTGGAGAGGGCCCGTAGCTCATCGTAACGGTCCAACAGGTTGGTGACGGTGCGCTGGGCCACGACGATCCCTCGGCGAGTCAACTCCAAGTGGATCTCAGAGATGCTGCGGTGCTCGGCATAACGGAGCCGGCCGACCAAGGCCATGACGTCGAGTCCGAACTCGTGATAGGGCAAGGCGAAATGCGGCTCGGCCTCGGGGCGGTAGGGGCGGAGGAACCGGGAACAAGCGGGATTGGGACAGCGTCGGATCGTCAGGGTCAAGCGGATGACGCCATCGAGGGTCGTGATCGTGCGGAAGTTATTGTAGTCGGCGTAGAGTCGGTGCTGGCATTCGGGGCAGTCGAGAGTAATCGGAGTCAGCGTCAGGGCGCGGTCCGGTTGCGGTCGTGGTCGTCGTCGTTTGGGTTTACGCATGGAAAGCCTCCTCTGCTATGTTCTTACGTCCATTATACGCTCCCGAGGGGCTTCCCAGCTACTTTTGCTATCCTAGTTTTTTTCCGGTGGCACTAAGTGGTGACTCGGGCTCCTATGGCATCAGTGATCTTCCGCGGCTTGATGTCCTCGTGCTCTGCAGACTGGGCCGTGCGCGATCGCCGAGCGCGATGGACAAACAACAGGACGCCTGGGCGCGACTTCTCAAATATGCTGTATTATTACGTCTTCGGGCTGTTTAAGATCGCCGTGATCACACAGAAGATCTACGCCCGATTCGTCCGGGGAGCTACCCGCGACTACCGGTTCGACGTGCTCGGAGGTGTGGTCGCCGCGAGGGGACAGGCCGCCCAGTCTATGATCAGAGCATGATTCCAAGATCAACCGGATAATCCAGCGCGTTCCCTCCGATCGACTCGCTAGTGACAAGCTTCGTTCCAGAGAGATCCAGGTCGCCCCAATGACTCCAACAGCGAACGATTGGCCGCTGGTTTCCTGCATCATGCCGACGTACAACCGCAGGCGCTTCGTGCCGAGTGCGATTCGGTCCTTCCTGCGCCAGGACTTCCCGAATAAAGAGACTGGTGATCGTGGACGACGGCACAGACGCAATCGGCGACTTGGTGCCCGCCGATCCCCGGGTGCGTTACATCCGGTTGTCGCGGCGTGCGACGGTGGGTTCCAAGCGCAACCTCGCCTGCGAAGAGGCCCGCGGCTCTTTGATCGCGCACTGGGACGACGACGACTGGCACGCCCCGCGCCGGCTCCGCTGCCAGGTCGAGGCGCTGCTCGAGGACGGGAGCGGATCTGTGCGGGCTCAAGACCTTGCTCTTCTATGACACGCGCAACGGCCAGGCGTGGCGGTACGACTACCCCGACGGTCATCGGCCCTGGCTGTCGGGAAGCTCGATGCTCTACACCCGCGACTTCTGGAGGAAGCACCGCTTCCCGGAGATCGACGTCGGCGAGGACTCCCAGTTCGTCTGGGGAGCCGACCCGCGTCGGATGGCCATCCTGGCGGATTTCACGATCCAGGTCAGCATCATCCACGGCCGGAACGTGGCCCCCAAGCAGACCGGCGGCGCCTGGTGGCAGCCCCATCCGGTCGAGGAGGTCCGTCAACTCCTCGGCGAGGACTGGGGTGCCGACCTCGGAGGCTGCCCGCCCTGCCACCGCAGCCGGCCGCGCTCGAGGCTCCGATGGAACCGACCGCCCGTCCTGGCCCGCCGCCGATCCGCAACGTCTTCGCCTGCCTGGTCCACGAGAACCTGGAGTGCGTCGTCGACCTGGTCCGCAATCTGCGGCACCTCGACCCGGATTCGACGGTGCTGCTGTACAACGGCAGTCCGAACCCGAACCTCCTGAACGGCGCCTTCCCGTTGGAACGATACGGGGTCGCCGCTGCACCCCTCGCCGCGGCCGATGCGATGGGGCCGGCTGCACGACTTCGCCCTGGACTGCATGCGCTTCGCCCTCGTGCATCTCCCGTTCGACACGCTCACCATCGTCGATTCCGACCAGCTCGCGATGCGGCCGGGATACTCGAGCACGGCTGGCCGCGTTCCTGGCCGAGGAGTCCGGGGTGGGGATGTTGAGCAACTCGCCCGAACTGCAGGGCCCGGGCACCAAGATCCAGCCGGCGAGAGTCGCGCATGCCGAGATCGACCTCTGGCGGCCCTTCCTCCGGCGCTTTCCCGATGGGGAATCGAAGTTCGTCCACTGGGGCTTCTGGCCTTCGACCGTCTTCACGGCCGAGGCGGCGCGCGACCTGGTCCAGCTCTTCGACGAGGACGAGCAGCTGCAGGAGCTCCTCGGCAAGACCAGGGTGTGGGCCACGGAGGAAGTGGTCCTGCCGACGCTGGTCGCGCTGCTGGGCTATCGCGATCGCCGCCAACCCGTGCAGCTACGACTTCGTGCGATACCGGACGCCGTACTCGGTCCAGCAACTCGAAGCCGCCCTGAACCGGCCGGACGTCTTCTGGGCCCACCCGATCCCGCGGCGGTATCGAGGACCCGTTGCGCAAGCACATCCGCGGCCGATTCCACGATTACCGCACCAGCCGAGCCCGTCGCCGTACCCGCCCCCGTCGCAGGCCGGGACGAGCACACCGCCGCCGTTCGTGCTGACCCTGCCGATTCTGTCGCGGATGAGGAAGATCGAAGGATGGCTCGACGACGAGGAGGCCGACTTGCTCATCGGCGCGACCGTCGCATGCCCTGCGCGAGCACTCCCCGAGGCCCGCGGCGTCGTCGAGGTCGGCAGCTACTGCGGCCGGGGCACGGTGGTGCTGGGGAGCGTGGTGAAGGCCGTCACGCCCCACGGCCCGCGTCTGGTCGGTCGACCCGCACGATGGCAAGCTCGGCACCGCCGACCGGTACATCACCGTCGGCCCGTCGCTGGAGAAGCTGAAGGCGAACATCGCTGCGGCCGGACTGGACGACGTCGTCGAGATCGTCCGGGCCGCGGCCCCGGAAGTTCGATTGGTAGGAGCCGCATCGCCTTGCTGTTGATCGACGGCCTTCACGACTACGCGAGCGTGTCGAGCGACTTCTCCCACTTCGAGCCATGGCTCGGCGGACGGCGGCTATGTGGCGTTCCACGACTATGCCAGCTACTTTCCAGGTGTCGTGGCGTTCGTCAATGAGTTACTGGCGGCCGGCCGATATCAACAATGGCCTGGCGGGCACAATGATTGTCCTCCGGAAGCTAACGCACCCTCCGCCGACGAAGCCGAAGCGACGTAGCGCCTCAGCAACTCAGGGCCGGCAATTCGATATCGTCGCCCCAGGCATTGATCCGGCCCAGCCGTTCGAAGCAGCAGTTGGCCATCGTCGGGAAGACCTCCAGGATCATGGGATGCTTCAGCCCTTCGGCGATCGCGGCCGGACACGACTGGTTGCCGACGAACAACCGGCTCCCTGCAATCACGCGGGCCACTTCCAGCAGGTTTGCGGTGGGGATCGACGGACCGGCCCGACGGTCGAGCGGAAATCCTCGTATTCCTCGGCGGTCCCGACGAAGCATGCCGCGCGGCCGTAAGTGTCCCTGACGCGCCTCCAGGGGAAATCGTCGTTGCGGCATCGGGCCGAGCGCGAAGACGACGGCGGCCTCAACGGCCGGGCGGTTGACCACCAGCCAGGGCGCATGCCGGGCCTCGGGGCCGAGGCCGTGCGTCGCCAGGTGCATGTCGGCCAGGTTGCGTCCCGGCCGACCATGGTCGCGGAAACCATTGAGGTTGTGATCGGCGGCCATCGGCGGTCGCCCATCGGGCAGAAGATGACCCCCTCGATATACGGCTGGAGGCCCAGGAGCGATCGGAGGCTGTCAGCCCGGCCCGCGCCCAATCCGTGCCAGGTCTTGCCGGGCTGGAAGTAGAGGTAATATTCCTCCGCCCATGGCCTTGATCGTCGGCAGGGCGTAGATCACGTCACCCATGTCTCCGCTGTGGCCGAACCAGGTCATCGGTGCCATCTCCGGGTCGTCGAGGCGGGTTGAAGCCGGGCCACACCCGCCATCGGGTCCGCGGCCATCGGAGTCAGTCTCTGCCGAGGAGGACTTGTATCCCCCCGTCGATCACCATCCAGCCTCGCTGGAGCAGCCAGGGACCGAGGCCGCCTTTGCCCTGGAACGACCCCGCCTTCCAGCAGGTGTCGTCGATGAGGATCACGGCATCGGGTGCCAGGTGCGGCAAAGCGAACTCGACCTCCTTCAGCGAGCATTCCTAATAGTGTGGCGTACCGACGTCGGCCGAGTCGAGATACAAGAGGTCGATCGGCGGACCGCGATACCGCGATAGCCAGTCGTGACTGTGCGCCTCGTGAATCTGGACGGCGGCCCGAAGGCGGCCGTCCAGGCCCGGGCAAATGCGACGTTGTTCGGGTCGTTATCCACGGAATGGAGCTCGCCGCCGTGGTGATGGAGGAAGTAGCCGACCAGATACGTGGCATAACCCGCCGACCAATCCTCGGCCGACCGGATGCAGCCGGTCTCGACGATCATGGGGTTTGCTTTCCGCCTGCGCTCGGGCCAGGAACGCTGCGAACGTCCGGTGGCGGTCCACGAAGGGGGTCATGGGGGAATCGAACTGCCGGCATTTCTCGACAAGCTGACGGAACACCGTGTCGGGTGCCGGCCGCGTCAAGGTACTTCCGCTCGCCGAGCATCCGGGCGGCCTGCTCGGCGATGAAGCGGCCGGACGAGCCGGTCGCCCGGGCACTCGACGATGTTGTAGGGTATCCGTCGGTATCGCGTCAGATCGATTCCGGGCCCCGGGTACGACGTGCAACGTATCGGCTTCCGCGGCAGAGCGAACTGCTGACGGATAGTGCCGGGTCCAGACGCCGAGGGCGGGCGTATCCGTAAACCGGGTGAAATGCAGTATTCCCGCTGTCGCAGCCGATGACCAGGTCCGCCCGCTGGATCAAGGCGTACAACTCGATCGTTCCCAGCGGACGCCAGTCGTCGCCCAGGTGGCGGACTCTCCAGTTGGGCAGCTTGAAAACGCGCTGGTCCCAGTCGAGCTGGATGACCGTCCCATCTGTCAGGTCCAACAACCCGCGGAGGACTTCGGCTTGCGTCTCGTGGTCCAGGTTCTTGCTCTCCGTTGCAGTGTTCCCCTGCGGTGCGAACAGGATGAGCGGACGGGGCGAGATCTCGGATATAGCCATCGACTTCGCCGCTCGACTGATAGGGTGACGAAGCGGTCGAGGTCCAGCTTGACGGCACACAGTTCGTGCCAACGCTCCCAGTAGCCGCCGATGTCTGGCAAGGGAGCCTCGGAGATATTCCAGGCCGTCTTGTTGCCGCTCCAGTGGTCGTGGTGCTCCGGGACGTCCTGCGGCGGGGGCATGGTGCCAGTGGTGGGTCTCGCTGGCGTGGGACACCACCTTGCAGCCCGCGGCCTCGAACAACGTCGGCCTTGTCCGGGCGTACACTCGACCTCGATCGGGTGTCCCAGCCGAATGTAGAGGGCGAAGAGGTGGGCCGCATTCGAGCAGTCGCCCAGACCGTGGTGGAACGTGAAGCTGATCATGACCGTGCGGCCCTTGGCTCAATCGGGATTCATCGCCTTCTTCCCGCCATTTCTCCCCCGAGGCTCACTCGACCCGCCTCCCGCCCTCTTCTTCGTCTCTTCCCTTCGAGAGATGCCATGCAAGCTACGCAGGGCGATCGGCACTATCAAGTGGTATCGGCGTTCGTAGTCCGGAGTGCCGGATAGACAACGGCGGCAGCTCGACCGCCGCATCGTACCCGTGGATGACTCCGGGCCGCTCCCAGTGGCATTTCCAGGCCCAATGTCCGTAAGGGACGGTTCCAGGACCTTGTCGCACTTTCAACCCTTCGGCGATCGCGGCCGGACTCCGACTGGTTGCCGACGAATACGCGCGGCACCGGCGATGACCTGGGCCAGTTCGAGATAGGTATCGGTCCTCAGGTGGGCGACGTCTCCATAGTGGGCGGTGAAGTCGCGATGCTCGGCCGGCTCGCCGACGAACACGGCCTCCTTTCCGTACTGCTCGACGACCCGCCGCCAGGGAAAGTCCTCGACCTGGTAGCGCGGCGAGCGGTGGAACACGACGGGGGCGACCGGCTTCGCCTCCGGTACGCTGAGCCAGGGCTCGGTCCGGGAGGTGTGCGGGATCCCCAGCATCTCCGAGAGGATGTCGGAGAGATTCAGTCCGCGACGCCAGTTCTCCTGCCACCGGTCAAGATTGATGCCGATGGGAGCCTCGCAAACACCGGCCTTCGTGATATAGGGCTGCACGCGGATCAGGGTCAGGAGCGACTCGATCCGCTCCCGTGACATGCGAAAAGCGGCTGGGCCGTTCGTATTGAGATAGATCTCCCCACCGCCGAGGTCCTTGACCGGGGCGAGGTGATAGATCACGTCTCCGGCACTGCCTCCGTGGCAGTAAATATTGCCGGCCATCTCCGATCACCTCCCAGACCTACGTCGTCTCACTCGCTGTGAGAAACGGACAGCAAGAACGCGATGAGATCCGCCTCGGTCGCGAAGATCCGGTCGGACTTCGCGAGGTTCTGGGCGGCGGCTTAAGACCAGGGCGTTCGCGTAACCGTTCCACCCGCCCTGCGACTTCGGAAATTTGTGGTCGATTTCGCACTGAGGTAGGGACGTAAACGACGGGTACACCCTCTTTCGTCTTCTCCCTCCTCACGAGCTTCATGCCACCCACGTCGGAGACCAATAAATACGCCTGAGTTCCGTTCGATGTTCTTGGCGATGATTCGTTCTCTCTGCTCCTTCGAGAAATCCAGCCCGGGCCCGACGTCGGGCGGGTCGTTCGGCTCCAGTTTCCCATAGGGTCCGTCGCCCTTGTCCTTCGGGTTCAACGGCTTGGCGATATCATATTTGCCCTCGAGTCTCCTTGAGTTTCTCCCGGTCGAAGGTGATCCTGGGGGGAAGCATCTCCCTATCGCCGGTCATCGGGGCCGCGAAACCGAGCTCGCCGCCGACCCCGAGGGAGCCATAGCCGGGCTGGGATCGTAGTAATCCCGCATCGGGAGTCCTCACCTCGTCTAGAAGTGTGCAAAGGTTCAAAACTTGGACGTAGGGTTGAGCAGAGATAAGAGGTATCGTGCCACCCGGCGTTCCGAGCCGACTTGAGCGGCTCAGAGCCTTTTCCCTAGCCAGACCATGTAACATACGATGGAGTGGCACGATTCGAGGTCGATGCCGACTCTTATGAACACAATCCCGATGGACCAAGCCGATGCAAATCAATCGGGACATACCGAAATCCTCTCATACCGTTGCTGCCTTGACCCTTCTCCCCTTATTTCACACTAAAGTCTCCCGTCAGGAAGTTCGTTAACGATTGATTCCTCTGCACTCGACCTTGTCGTCGACCCACTTGCCATTTTCGAACTTCAGTCTCGCCCACTCGATTTGAAATGCTCGTGCGACATATTGCTGCTCGTATCGCATGATATCCAACTTGGTCTTATCCTCAGGTTTTTCCGAACGACGTTCCGATGCGCTTGGTCAACTCACTGAACGTCCTTTCGGGATGCTTTGAGTAGATTGCCTTGACCTTGTATCGTAGGACCGCCCCCATCCCCACAGCCGAGATGACATTCTGTTCGACCCACGAGCTATGCAAAGCGTTCGTGAACGAGTGATTGGAGTGAGGTTGTAAGATCGGCCCGGTCCACCAGTCTCTGGTTAAGAAGATGGCCCTGGACATAGGTATCGCCTTTCCTTCTCGTGACCTGCGACCAGATTCTCGGCTTGTCTGTGACGTCCGACCCTGCAAGGTGCTTCGCAGAGAGGATCGGAGCATTCATGAAGGTACCAGCATCGTCGGTGGTTAAGGAGCCAAACTCGACGACGCTGATCGGAGATGGCCCGCCAGCAGATACCAGGATTGTTGCATGAGTCGCAAGCTCGATTTAGGCAGTCAATGATTTCAGTCTTTTGAATTCCTTTCCCAGGTTCCTTTCTCTTGAGCTGATTGATTTTTCCCAACAATTCGAGGGATTTTTCTCGCGCTTTGAGCGCGGATGGTCATCGGCTGGGATGGTCAACGCTGCAATGAATGACGCATAACCGCTGGTGTGCTTGCCAGCATGAGGGTCGCATCCTCCTCCGTCCCCTCAAAATAAAGAGAATGCTTTTCCCCGCCCTGCGTACTGAATGAAGTGCGAGCGCGCCACCATTCGGCGATGGCACAGGCCTTCTCACCGACGAAGCCGGCGACAGACCTGACAAGTTCGACTGCCTTCTTGATCACCCAATCGATCGCCGCGTTGATCGGCTCGCGGATCTTCTCGATGATCGCCTTGATCTTCTCGCTGATGCCGCCCAGGCCCAGCACGCTGGCGAGGAAGCTGATCACGACGGGGACGGTCTTGGCCAGCACGCTCTCGACATACGCGGCGGCGCCGGCGATGTTCCCCTTGGCGATCGAGATGATCGAGTCGAGGATCGCGTTGACCAGCGCCATGATCTGGGCGCCGCGCTCGACGAAGAACATCACGACGTCGTAGATCGCCTTGCAGGCCTTGATGAACGCCGACGCCGGGTTCAGCAGGCTGATGATCCAGGTCACGCCCGCGGTGATCACCTTGGTCATCACGAAGTCCTTGATCGAGCCGATCACCGAGTCCTTCAGCGTCGCTGACCTTGTCCTTGATCCATTTCCACAGCCCGGCGGGGCCCTCGGTGATCAAGGTCTTGAAGATCTCGGCCGTCGTCTCCAGGGTCGCGACGACCTTCGGGCCGAGGATCTTGACGGCGCGGGCGCGGATGTTGGCATAGGTCAGGCCGAGGATCTGGAGGATCAGGCCGATGATGCTTTTGAGGTCGAACGACTTGGGCATCTCGATCCCGGCCTCGGCCAGGGCCCCGAAGAGCCAGCCCATGAGCCCCTGTTCGAGGTAGATGCCGATCTTGCCGACGAAGCCGAGGAACCCCTTCTTCACGGCCGCGACGAGGTTGCCGAGGAAGCCGATCGGGTCGGCGATGATCAGGTCGATCGCGGCCGACGCCTTGGCCAGGACATTCAACAGCATGTTCTTGAGGCTGATGATCGTATCGATGACGCCGCCGACGGCCGAGATTCGCGGCTTCGACCAGGCCGCCGTTGGCCTTCTTCATCTCGGCGATCTTGTCGTCGATCTCCTGGAGCTTCTCCGTGTACTTCTGGGCGAGCGAGTCGATCAGGCTCGCCCTGCTTCTCGTCGACCGAATGCTCGAGCTCGTCGAACTTGGCCTGGATGCCCTGGGCGGCCTCGTGGCCCACGGCCTGGAGGGCTTCGGGCAGGCCGTTCAGGTAGTCATCAATCGACTTGCGGCCGTCGGCGACATGGCCTTGGCTTCGTTCAGGCCGGTCTCGACGATCGTGGCGATCGCGTTGAGCACGGCCGTCATGCGCTGCGATGTAGTTCTCGCGGGCCTCGCTCGTAGAAGACGTTGACCTCGTCGGGCAAGCCGCAGGAACATGTCCTTGAGCCAGGAGCAGCGGTCCGGCCGGGCCGGCGTAGCGTAGTGCTTGTAGCGGGACATCGTGTCGTCGACTTCATTGTCGAAGGCCTTCTGGGCCTCCGTCGCCCCTTTTTCGAAGGCGGCGTCGACGTCGGTGTCGAGTTTGTTTGAGCCGGGCTTCTCGGTCTGGTCCTTGGCGGTCGTCGTAGCGATCCTGGATCTCCTGAGGCGACCTGGCGTCGGGCCTGTTCGTCCTGGGTCTTGGTCTCGGTCTGGTGGCCGGCGACTTTCTCCAGGGCCTGGGCGCGTCCGCCGTGCATGGTCTGGAGGTCTTTCTGGGCGGTGGCCTTGGCCTCGGCCTGCCCTGGCCGAGGGTCGCCTTCTCGCCCTGGCGAAAGGCCTGCGGGGCCTTGACGGCGTCGGTCTGGGCGGCCGACTTGGCGTCGACGGCCTTCTGGAACGCCGGCTCGTTGGCGTGCTTGAGCTGGTCGTCGGTGACCTTCGCCGCGGCCATCTGGTGATCGAGCGATTCGCTGCCCCGCCTGCGAGCGAGACCTCGGAATCGGGGCGAGGGCTTGGGCACCGCGGCGGCGGCACCCACGTCCGCGGGCTGGCGGGCCGGCCTCGGTGGCGGGCAAGCGGGGTGACCGGCTTGGGCGGGAACCCGCTCGGGTCGGGGGCCTGCTGCACCTTTCCCGGGATGTCTCCTTGCGCCTGGGTCTTGCTCGCATCGGACTTGTTCCGAAAGGTCGCCCTTGATGGAAGCCGACCTTGCCGCTCTCCTTGAATTCGTCGGCCTCGCTCAGCGTTTTCGGGCGCAATCGAGGCGATCTTCTTCATGAGGGCGTCGATGAAGCTGGCCCGGTCGAACGGCTTGGGCTGGTCCTTGTCGATCGAGGCGGCCTGCGCGGCGGACGCGCGGCCTTTCAACTCGGCGGGCGGGCTGACGGCGGCGGCCTGGGCCTCCTTCGCCTTGGCGGTCGCGGGGGCGTGGGCCTTCAGCTTGGTCCCGGCCTTATGGCACGTGCCGGCCATGGCCTGGAAGGCCGGATCGTCGTGCGGGGAGGTCGGGGCTTTCCCGGCGGGCGCTTCCTTTCCGGCCTTGGGCTCGGTGCCGGCGCCCTTCGCCGCGTCACCCTTGTCTGCCGCCACGCCGGCGTCGCCGGCCTTCGTCTCTTGGGCTTCCGCGGGCTTGCCGGCGGCCGGCGGGCGCGGGTCGCTTTCTGGGGTCCCTCGGCGCCGGGGGCCGCAGCCGCCGTCCCGCCCTCGGCGGCAGGGCCCGCCGGGCTTGCCGACGGCTGGGCCTCGGCGGTCTTCTCCGCCGGAGGAGCGGCGGCCTTCGCGGATGGCTCGGCCTGAGGCGCGGCGGGTGGTTTAGCCGGTGCCGGTGGCGGTGGCGGTGGCGGTGCCGGTGGCGGTTTGGTTCGGGAGACAGCCGCGGCAGCCTGGTCGACCTTGGGTGGGCTCTTCACCCCGAAAGCGATCGAGTCGGGCGGCGCCAGCGCTCCCGAGTCGGTTGTCCAGGAACCGTAGGAGGATCCCAGCACGGCCCGCTGGAGGTGGGCGGCTCGCGGCGGTCACGCGAGGAGCGATCGGGCCGGCACCCCAGGGCGTGCTCGACATCCGGGCGGCCGATCGGTCCGCCTCTTGCTCGTGCGACGTGCTCGAGGACCCGATCGGTATCGCCCGGCGGAGGTCGACGTGCGCGGCTCGTTGTTGAACCACGTGGGTCAGCTCATGGGCGAGCAGCGACCGGCCGCCCGGCGACCGCGGTGCATATCGGCCGCTATCGAAGACGACGTCGGAGCCCACGGTGTAGGCCATCGCGTTGACGGCGCGGGCGGAGGTCGCGGCGGCCTGGTCGTGATGGACGCGGACCTTCGAAAGTCATGCCCGAATCGCGACTCGAACAACACGCGGGTGCCGGTGTCGAGCGGACGTCCGGCGGACCGCAGCACGTCGTGGACGAGCGGGGGCGCCACGGCCGGAGCCCCGGGCCTGGCGGAGTGGCGGTCCTGGCCGATGCTCTCCGAGGGGGACGACTCGCGATGATGATCGAGACCCGGTGCGCCGTCGGTGGCAAGCTTGCGGTGCAACAACCCGCCTTGTGCGGGCTGCACGGAGGAAGACTGCGGCTGTGACGGTTTCCGCGCCGACTGCAATCCCGCCATGGCCGCTCATACCCAGCCTCCGATCTCGGCGTCGGTCAGGGGTCGTTCCAGCTTGGCGTACTCGATCCGGGCGGCCTCGCGGAGATGTGCTCATTCGCACCGGCTCGCCGGCCTGGGCGGCCAGGAAGGCGGCATTCACGGCGATGTTGCGGATGTTGCCGCCGGGCGACATTGAGCTTCGCCAGTTTCCACACATCCAGGCCCTCGGTGGGCGTGGAGGCGGGGAAGACCCGCCGCCAGATCTCGGCGCGCTGGGCGGCGTCGGGGAACGGGAACTGCACCACGAACCGGATGCGCCGCAGGAAGGCCGGGTCCAGGGCACTCTTCAGGTTGGTCGTGAGGATCGCCAGGCCGCGGTAGGCTTCCATCCGCTGCAACAGGTAGCTGACCTCGATGTTGGCGTAGCGGTCGTGGCTGTCCTTGACCTCGCTCCGCTTGCCGAAGAGGGCGTCGGCCTCGTCGAAGAGCAGGATCGCGCCGCTGTCCTCGGCCGCGTCGAAGACCTTGCGCAGGTTCTTCTCGGTCTCGCCGATGTACTTGCTGACCACGCCGGCCAGGTCGATCCGGTAGAGGTCCAGGCGCAGCTCGCCGGCCAGGACCTCGGCGGCCATCGTCTTGCCGGTGCCGCTGGCGCCGGCGAACAGGGCGCTGATGCCCAGCCCGCGCGGCGATTTGGCGGCGAAGCCCCAGGCGTCGTAGACCGTGGCGCGATGCCGGACATGCGCGGCGATCCGGCGCACGGCCTCGGCCTGGGGTGCGGGCAGGACCAGGTCGTCCCAGCCGGCGGCCGGCTCGATCCGCTGGGCCAGGTCTTCCAGGCGAGTGCGACGGAGAGCGAGTGGCAGATGTCCCAGGCGGTGCGAGCGATGTCCGGCGCCGCGTCGGCGGCGGAGCGGGCGATGGCCTCGGCGGCGGCGGATCGGATCGCGGGCAGGCCCAGGCTGAACTGCGCGGCGATGGCATCGACCTCCGCGGGGTCGGCATCGGCGACGGACCCAGGGCGGCCTGCCAGGCGGTCCGCTGCTCGGCCGGCGTCGGGCAGGTGGACGTCGAAGCCGATCGACCGGCCGTTGCGCAAACGCGCCTGCCGCTCGCGGTCCGAGACGATCACGAGACCGGCGATCCGCTCGATCAGCCGGCTGACGCTCCGGCGCGGGCTGCGGATCGGCGGCCGGGCTCGGCATCGTCGCATTCGACCAGGAGCACGGTGCCACCCAGGGCCGCCTCGCGCTCCCAGAGGCGAGCCAGGAGCGTCGAGCTCGGCGGCGGCGACGGGGATCAGGTCGGCAGGGATCGCGGCCACGCCGCAGGCCGACGGCCGCCGCGGCGGCCGCGGCCACGCGCGCGGCGATCGGCCGGATCCGGGCCGCACAACTGGATCACCGGCGGCCGGCCCCGTCTCGCGGAACGGACCAGGCGGCGGCCACGCGCTCGACCAGAGTCGCATGCGACGGGGCCAGCGAATCGCGTCGGCCGGCTCGACCGGCTCGACCATCGCGGCCAGCCGCTCGTCCAGGTAGGGCACGCCCGACCAGGTGATGGAGCACGCGCTCGTCGATCCGCAACGGGGAAACCGTCAGGGCCGGGCCCGAACCGACTTCGATCAGCCGCCAGCGCCGCAGCGGCCGCTCCGGCGAGAGCGGCGCTCCAGTGGGCGCTCGGGCAAGCGCGGCCAGGGCCAGGCTGAACGTCGGATACGGTCGCGACGGATCGCCCTGCGCGGCGGCGCAGAGCGGAGGCGAAGGCCGAATCGAGCTCGATCCCCGCGCACAGCAGGATCAACGTCCCCGTTCGAAGCGGGACAGGCCGAACGCGTCACACAGGGCATCCAGGGCCGGTGCCGTGCCGGCATCGTGGCGGATCCGCGGGCCCTCCGATTCCGTCGATCCGGATTCGCCGGTGCGCGGCGAATCGCGGACGACCTCGATCGGCCCGTTGCTCGCCGAGTGCGTGCCGGCCGGCCGTCGGTCTGCGTGGCGGCGGAGCGACCGCCTTGAGCTCGGCCAGTCCCTCGGCGAGGCCGTCCTGGTTTCGCGAATGCCAGTTTCGGGTCGCGGTTGCAGGATCATCAGATCATCACCGTGGGGCCGCTGAACTTCCCGGATGAATCGACCTCCAATCGGCTCTCGGCGCCGTCCACGCGGACGCGGGCCAGGTAGTGCCCGGCCGGGACCGAGCCGCCCTGACCGCCGACGAGCTCGGGAGGGATCGAGCCTGGGCGGGATGCCGGAGAGATCGAAGTGAGAACGTGTCGGTCTCCGTGGTCCTCGGGAAGGCCGGCAGGGCGAAAGCCAGCGGGGCCGAGCTGCCGGCTGGTTCCACGGCAGCGAGCCGGTGCTGCGGGACCTGGTTCAACAGCAGCGACACCTGTTGCTGTGGGCCGACCGGAGGCGAGACCTTGACGGCGATCTGAGCCGGGGGCGAGCCGTACGAGATGTCACGATCGTCGGCCGGATGACGAAGGCCGCCGCATTGGACTGGGCGATCGCGGAGCTGCGGTGACGCCGGCGAGGGCCTCCCGCGGCGGCTTGAGTCAACTGCACCGTGTTCACGCCCGGGTGCAGGCCGTCGGGGAGGGTGACGACGAGCTGCTGGCCGCCGGTGCCCGACTGGACGGTCCCGTACAGCGGACCGCTCTCGCCAGGCGTGGTGAACGGTCACGGTGTCGTCTCGGGTCGAGGTTGCTGCCGATCAGCGTGATCTGGGTCGGCGACGAGGACGATAGATCGACCGGCTCGGGATTGACCGAATCGATCGTCGCGAGGCTGAACGGCACGGCCATCACCCGCCACTTGAGGACCGGCAGCGCCGGCGCCGGCGGTCAGATCGTCGGTCTCGATCAGGACGACGCCGGCTATGTAGACGACGGAGAGGACGTAGTCCACGTTCGGGAACGTCATCCAGAGCTTGTTCATGTCCTCCAGGGACAGGTTCGCGGGCCTGACCCTTACCACGTCGATCTGGTCGGCCAGGTTGGAACCGTTGAGGAACGGGACATAGTTCTGGACCTGGCGGACGACTTCCCGCGACAGGACCGGGGCGGCATGGAGCTCGAGGACCGTGGCCCCGAGCAGGCGCTGCTGGTCGAGCGTGGCGTCGTCGCCGTAGAACGTCAGCAGGTAGTGCAGGTCGAGCGCCGCCTGGGGCCGGCGGATCAGCGTGCCGTCGGCGCGTCGGGTGGGGAGGTCGGCGTTCTGGAACGCGAGATTGGGCGTCACCTGGTAGAGGAAGATGTTGACGCCGGCGGCGGGAAGTTGCGCGGTGTTATCCGGCCGCACGGTGGTCACGTGCGCCCCGCCGACGCCCGACCCGGGAGCATCCCGTGGATCCGGTATCGCATCGTCTCGGTCACCGTGGCGATCGCCAGCGCGTTGCTCATCGGTCAACTCCCGGGCCGGAAGGCCGGACTCAGGAACCGGACCCCATCGTTTCCGCGTATCTCCGACACCGTTCATGATACTCCGGGTAATCCCTCATGACGCGGCTCTCGAGCCTGTGAGCCACCTCGCCGTTCCGCTTGGCTCCCCACAGGTGGGTGTAACCGAGGTGCTTGGCCCTTTCCTCGTCGAGGGAGTCGCCGGGGTTGTGGAAGAGGTAGGCAATCGAGACGTCTCGATAGGGAGAGCCGGGACGGGACCTGTGGTATTCCAGGCACGCCGACAGCAGATACTGCTCGAGCAGGATATTGTGCCCGATCTTGTCGTTGAGGGACGCCCACGCACGCTGGTTGCTCGGTTCCTCGATGAGCCGGATGCCCGTCCGTGCGTAATGGTTGATGAAGTCGACCCGATTACCACCGACGATGCCGCAACATTCCGCCCGCTGACCGACGCCGGCGGAGCGGTACCACGTCCATTCCGCGGGCAGCCATCCGCCGTCGATCGTCCGCAACGCCCGGTCGAAGGCCTCGGGCCTGTACCAGTTGGAATCGAAGATGGGTTCGGGATTCTGGGCGAATACGGGTAGCCCGTCAACCAATCCGGCAGGGGCTTCCATAAGAAGACGTCGTTATCCACATGGACGAATGGCTCGGTCATGGCCCGATAAGCGTAGAGTTTTCCCAGGGCCCACCAGCCGGCATCGTGGGAAGCCAGGGCGTTGAGCTCGGTGGAGACCGAGTCGAATCCCAGGCCGATCCCGTCGACCAGCATGCGGGCCCCCTCGTCATCGGTGAACAAGGCCGTCCCGGGATAGTGCTTCCTGGCCGTCTCCACCGAGACGACCCAGGAGAGTAAGTGAAACAGGTCGCTCATCCAGAACCCGCACGTCGATCGAAACGGCTTCGACCAGAATGACCAGACCGCTCTCATGAACCCCGCCCTCCTGGAATCAGATTTGCCAGAGGCCGACGCCGAGGAATCCGATCCCCCCGGAGCCGAGTCCATAGACGCTCGTGAACGACTGGAACCAGAACCACATGGAGAAATCAGGGAGGGGCGAGCGGCTTTGATTGCCCGGCCACGACGGCCCCGCCCCCGCGAGGGCCGGCTGCAGGAAGTCGCGCCTGACTTGCAGGCGGCCGAGGATCGGCAACGGGGGCGGCTGGAGGAAGTCCTGCGAACCGCCGGAGCCGAAGTTCAAGGCCAACCGCGTGAACGTACTCGTACCCGGCCAGTTATTGAACAGGCCGACGCGCGTGTTCGGCTCCAGGCTCGGAGACGGGGAAGGCAGGGAGATGGTCCTCGATTGGTAGGCCGAAGAACCCTCCATCGAATAACCCAGGGTCGCCGAGAACGTGCTCGACTGGGTGATCGTGAAATCCACGCTCGTAATTGTGGGAATATCGCTCGGTGTACCTATGGTCGTCTGGGCCTGCGTCGAGGAGCCGGATGAATAATGCGTGATGCTGGCCATCAGGATCGAGTATCCGTCGTCCTCGAACGTGACGCTCCCCTCGAAGAGCGCGAATTCCCAGTAATCGTTGGCGGATACATAATTGAAAATCAGGCCGATGGGGTATACCCGATTCGGTGTGTTGGGCGGGAAGACGGACATCCTGAGCGTACCGACATTGGCTTGGACGGGAAGTTTGCTGGCGGCCGTGAAGCCGTTGGTGCTCGGGGCAAGGTTCGCGGCAAGGTTCGACTCGACGCCACCCGATATGTACGACCAGATCCCGGGCGGCGCGGATGGCACCGTGTCCCATCGGATCGAGAACGGGAGGGTTGCCAGGATCTGGAGAGGTAGTTCGTTCATCAGGTATTGATAGGCATCCGGCGTGGGGTTCCAGGTGATCACTCCCGGATTGCTCGTGCCAACGGACGACGCCAGGATTTGTGGCTGATAGCCGGGGATCGTCCCATTGATGAAGAACGGGAGCTCGAGCGTGACGGAGCAGGCGGCCGTCGTCGCGCTCGACGGGACGATGTCCCGGTCGAGGAAGATGAGCAACCCCTGGGCCAGCTCGCACCCGGTCAGCGTCTGGCCGTTCTGCACGACCATACCGTATCCATAGCATCCATTCGCGACGACGCCGGTCACGTTCAGCTCATTGCCGAAGTGGCGATTCGTTAACGTGACCAGGTTGTCGAACGGTTGACAACAATTGTTGATGACGGCGGGGACGGACGCGGAGTAGGAGCCACTGTTGACCCAGTCGATCACGGCCAGGGGGCAGACCCACTGTCGAGGCCCGTCGGGCGGCTGGGGGGCGGTCAGGTATCGCTCCGGGTAGACCGCCTGGGGCGTGTCGGGGCGGACCGCGATCATCCAGTAGGCCCCGATGGGCAGCGGCCCGACGGTCGCACCGGACGTGGGCAGCGTCAGCGTGACCTGGATGCCGGTCTGATTGGTCGGGTCCTGAACGAGGATCGTCTGCGAGGCAGCCGGGTTGATCGGCATCTGGCCCTGCCAGACGCGCAGGAAGATGGGATTCTTATCTTGCGAGTAGGCCGTCGGGAGCGCGGAGGTCAACGTGAGGATATTCGTGCTGTTGACGTAGGTCTTGACCGTGCCGACGACGCCGATCGCTTCGGCCACGCACCGGATGATAGGCCCCTGGGCGGGCGTCTCATTGGGCTCACTGCCCAGGATGACCGCCGACCGCAAGACTTCCACGACCTGACCCGGGGTCGGGAAATGGAACGCGTCGACCGGGGGCTGGCTGAGCTGGAGGGTCTGGTTGTCGGCCTGGACGATGACCGCATAGAGGACGCTCGCGTTGTCATAACCCCAGAGGAGTTGGCCCTGCCCGTTGACCTCGGCGATCTGGAGGCGGATGAGCTGGTTGTCGGCGCCGAGGTATCCTCCCTCCGCCGAGGGGTCGCAGGGACTGGCGGGTGTGGTGGACGCCGCGAAGCCCACCTGGAGTGATACCCGCGGCAGCAGCCGCATCGTCCTGGGGTCGAACCAGAGCCCCTTCGCCGCCCAGTCCGCCTGGGCTTCCGAGAAGGCGGACGCGCAGGTCGTGCTCTCGACCGGGATCCGCTTGATCCGCCGCACGAGCCGGACGCGCTGCGTCGTGTCCGGGCCGCCCAGGGCGACATCCTTGAGGTCCGGGTCCTCGACCGCACTGACCTCTTGCTCGAACAGGTGGAGGTAGACGAATTCGCTCGCGGGGGCGGAATACGACGCGTTGGCGATGGTGACGGGGTCGGGCTCGATCCAGTCGGGCTGGTTGAAATAGCTCCAGGGTGGCTGCCCCCGGGGCGGTGGACGCAGCTCGACGCGCTGGCCGCCCACGTACATGGTGCCGGGGGCGATATCGAAGTCCAGCCAGGCCTCTCCCGAGTAGCTCGGGGGAATCGAGACGGAGGAGCCGGCCGGCGGCAGGGTGATCGCGAAGCCGTTGTCGGGCGTGCCACACGGCCCGATCTCGTCCAGCGCCGTCGGCGGCGATCCGCCCGTTGACGATCCCCTGGAGTCGCATTGAAGTCGCGATCCAGGATGACACGTCCCTGCTGCATCACGACCCCTTTGTACTGGGGGCCGGGGTCGTCGAATGGTCGGGTCAGGTCGCTCGGCATCGGTCGATCCTTTTCACCGTCTAATTTCGTCAAGTGACATAGATGAGCACCGGGACCAATCCGGCCGGCATATATTCCTGGAACTTGATCAGCAGGCCCGCCGCCCGGACGGGGTTCAGATCCCGGGCGTAGGCGCCCATCTCGGTCTCGCTCTCGCCTCCCGCGGCGATCGTCGGCGGGGCCGATGGATTTGTGCCAGAGACCGGCACGATGGCCGTATCCACCGTCTGCAAGAGCTGACCGTAGCCGGGCTGGCCGAAATCGGTGGATGTGAAGAGCTCCGCTCCCTGCGCGATCTGCACGCTCTCGTACTGGCGAGGCAGGATGCTCCCCTGGGGCCACGCGGAGAATCGGACGCAGCCGCCCTGGGTGTTATCCACCTGGACCAGGTCCTGAAGGATGCATTCGCTGGCTTGCAGGCTGTGGACGACCACGCGGCCCAGGACGGTGCAGCGCGACAGGATCACGGAGCCGTCGGTGAAGGACAGGGCGGCGTCGGCCAGCTCCTGGGGATACGCGTCGGCCAGCAGGCTGCGGTTGAGCAGGGTCGCCGGGGCGGAATACCCGGTCGGTCGCCTGCGCGAGCAACTGCTCGGTCGTCGCCGAAAGCAGCACGTCCTGGAAGACCTGGGCGTTGTAGAGGGAGCGGCCGAGCACGAGCGGATTGATGTCGTTCAGGAGCGATTGGAACACGTGGGCCGGGAACGGCACCGACTTCGAGCCGGGACTGCCCAGCAACAACCCGAGCGACGGCGAGAGTCCGCGCAGGTATTCTGAGACAGGATCGGTGGCGGCCACCAAGAGCCGCTCCAGCCCGGCGGCGTCCTTCACGTCGGCGGCCGTGATCGGGCCGGCGCCGCCGGTCGGGATCGCCTGGATGATGCTGTTGGTGATCGTGAGCGTCTCGACCTGGCCGCTGCCCCGCGTGCGGATCGGCCCGGTGATGCTGCGGTCGATGGTCAGCGAGGTGACCGTCCCCTCGATCCAGAGGCGGCAGGGGACCAGCTCCCGGCCGTCGAGGGCGACCGCGAACGGCGAGGCCGTCGGCGTTGCGCCGGGCCCGGCGACGACGTCGGGCGCGATCGGTGCTCGCCGATGACGATGCCCGGGGCGCCGTGGCGAAGTGCTGGGCTCGGCGGGGCCGGTCGCCGCACTGCCCGGATCGAGGGTGCAGCACAGGAGCGTCACGCAGCCGAATGTGCCGCGGAGCACGATGTCGCCGCCGCTGACGAAGAGCCCATCGAGGACGAGCTGACCCGGATGGGCGGAGTCACCCCCGGTGAAGACCCATTCCGTCACGCCGGAGGAAGGGGCCTTCGGCAGGCGGATCAGCGGCCGGTTCGTATTCTCCGCGCCCACCGTCACCGCCACGATCCCCTTCGCATGGGTGCCCACGTCCCTCTTGGACGTGTAGGTGAGGAAATCGCCGATCGTCACGGTCCCCGACGGTGCCAGGCCGGCGAGGGCCGAGGCGAGTGCGTGCCCACCCCCGATGACCGGCGACGGCGAGTGTGCCGGGGTATAGCCCTCGCCGCGCCGGTCGTACGGCCCGGCACCGATCGTTGAAGGGAAGCCGTAATGGTACGTGACGCGGAGGGCGCCCTTCCGGCTCTGTTCTTGGCGACGATCCGGTCGCTGGCGGTCTGGCCCGGCTCTCCCCTTCGATGCGATCCCGTCGGGCTGTGTTCGCGCGCGAAGATCCGGCCTGCGCTGCGGATCGATGTAGAAATCCGCCGACGACGCCGTGGCGAGCGTCACCGGCTCGGCCGTCAGCTCGCTCGACGATATCAGGCCGAAGCCTCCCCCCTCCTGCTGGTACACGCCCAGCCGCATTGGGGATGACCGAGCCGTTGACCGGATCGCTCACCGCATACAAGGGATAGTCGGTCGGATCGGTCAGGGCCAGGGCAAGGAGGTCGGGGGAAATCGGCGTGGGGAGCTGCCATTCGGAGGGCGAGGTCCACTGGTTGCCGTACTGGCGCGACGCGATGCCGAACAGGGGGATGTCGCGCCGGTCGGGTCGAACGAGAATTGGTTGGGACATTGCACGGATTGCACGGGCGTGGTCTGGCCGACTCCGAAGCTCTGCAACCGCCAGAGGAAGATGCCCAGGCGGGGGATGTCGTACCAGCCCACGTTCCCCTGGCCGAGGCGGAAATCGGCCGTGTGGAAGAACTCGTCGAACGCCGATCCCGACCTTCGAAGCACCGTAGGCGTTGCGGAGGTCGGCGAACCCGCCGATGCTCGTCTGCGTGAACGATCCGATCAGTCCCTGGGCGAGTTGGAGTGGGGAGGCCGCGACGCCGTCGGGTCCGGTGGAGATGCCGATGGCCGGGTCCAGCCCGTGGCGCGTGCGGCCCAGCCGCCGGAAGAACTCGACCACCTTGGCGTTCCATCCGGTGATGTCGGCGGCGATCTCCTCGAGGATGGCGAGCGTGCCTTTGCGGCGCCGGTAGTAGATGGTCTTGGCGACGTCGAGCCGCTGGCCGCGCGGCGTCGAGGTTGGCGACCAGGTTGGTCGCCACAGGTCGCCGATATAGGGGATGACCCAGTCGTCGCAGGTCTCGATCGACTGGTCTTCCCACATCCGGTCGATGCTGCGCCGCAGGACCGCAGCCTGCGCTCCGATGCGGTTGACCAGCTCGCGCAGCGGGCCGTTGGTGTTGAACTGATCGGTGTCCAGCGCGCGATAGACCGCCGGCAGCAGGTTCCAGAGCTTGTCCGCGTAGTAGGCTTCGAGCTGGTCCTGGTCGCCCGTCATGAGGACACCTCCGGATTGAGGGTGACGTTTGCCGCTCGCACAGGAGCAGGTACGCCGCCGGCACCCGGGTCGTATTGCGGGCCGGCGTACGGCAACGAGGGAGGACGAGAAGCTCAGCGAGTGGACGGCCACGACCCCGGGACGGCCAGGCAGGCCCCGTAGATCTGGCTGTCATAGAAGACCTGGCCGATGCCGACGACGTTCTTGCCGAGGAGGCCGGCGTCGGGATCGATCAGGGCCGTCTGGACCGCCTGCTGCACATTCGACGGGAGATACCTGGGGTCGTAGACGAAGGTCAGGCTGAGCGTCATCGCCACCGCCTGGGCGAGCATGACCTGGGGCAGACGATTGGGGTCCGCCGTGGCGGCGAGGGCGGCCTGCGCGGCGGCGACGGCATCGGGGTCATCGCCGACCCAGACCGTGACGCGCGGCCTTTGGGCGAGCGGGTCGAAGGCGACGACCGCCGTGGCCCGCGCCACGCCCGGGTCCGCGGCGGCGATGGCCTGGTAGTCATCCACCGACACGGCCCGGTTGAGCGTCAAGACCGACCGAGGGGCCAGTTGACGGACCTGGGTCGGCGGGTCGGGGTCGGCGCCGCCGCCGACGGCGACGGGGTTGCGGAATGATCGCAGCCCCGGCTGGGGCTGGAGCACGACTGTCAGCGATCCGGGTGCGGGGGCCTTCGCGCCGCTGCCGAATCGGTAAGTCGCGATGACGTTGTTCACGCCCGTCGGCAGGAGCGCGCCATTCTGCGCCGTCGCCGAAGATGACGTGGGTGTTCCCTTGCTCGTCCTCGTAGCGTCACGAAGACCTGGGCGGAGGCGGCCTGGCCGTAGAAGCTGTGCACCTCCGACCATTCCAGTCCGTTGACCCAGACCTGCACGGTGCTGCTGTAGCCGTCGCCCGAGAGCGACTTGGGGTCCTGCAAGTAGGTGACCGGCGGAATTCTGGAGGGTGAAGTCCTGGCCCGCCACGAGCGGCGTTGCCGCTGCCGAGCACCTCGTTGGCCACCGTCTTGCCGCAGTTGACGTTCAGCAGGTTGAACAAAACCTGGAGCGGAGGCACCAGGGCTGGGTACGTGCCGGTCAGTTGAACGGTTGTCCCATCGTTGCTCACGGCGCCGGTCGCCCCGTTCCCGTTCACATCCTGGACCAGGACCGGTTGGTCCGGAACCGCGAAGGACGGCGGGCCGCTAGCCCAGGCGAACGCGACCGGCGTGGAAGCCGAGCCGCCCGTCGTCCCGCCGGCCGATCCCTGGCCGTTGCCGGAGGCGGCGACTTGCGGGGCCGGCGTCGCGATCAAGTTGCCCACGATCTTCCAGCCGTAGCGGATCAGGTAGGTCGGTCGCGTGGTCGTGCTATCCGTCGGGACGGAGGCCGTCCATGTGATTACAATCTCGGTATGCGGGATGGCAATCGCGGTGGGGGGCGGCGTGCCGGGCGGCTTGCCGGGCGCGACGCTCGGGTTGGCGTTGGCGATCGTCGTAGAATCCGTCGGCGAGTAGCCCGCGGGGTTGGCGTACCAGACCAGCTCGGTCGAGCTCACGAGGGCACCGCACTTCGCCGTGGGCGAACCGGGGACGCCCAGGAACTCGAAGACAATCGGATCGCCGATCTGGATACCGCGGACGATGGAAGCGAGGTCGATCTGAAGGGTTGGCGGCGTGACCTGCTGGATCACGGCATTGGGCTGGGCGGGGTATTGCCAGACCTGCGAGGACAGGTTGGTCCGCCAGAGCTGGTACTGGCCGATGTCTCGCCGTGAGTGTTGTCGTCATGGAGTCGAGGTCGATCGTCGTGATGGCGTTGCCGAGGGGGTCTTTGCCGGGGGTAACGACGGCGACCGTCGCGACGGCGAACGGGGAAACGGGAGGCAAGCCGGTCTTCGATGCCGGCAGGATCAGTACCCGGTCGCCGACCTTCACCGTCGTGACGACGTGCCCTCGAGCACGACCTTCCCGCCGAGCTGGTGGTGGGTGCCGGCGTGGGGGTCGGCGGGCCCGACCTCCGCCGTTCCCTGGACGGCGTCGGTACCGGGCGGGCCGATGGGGGGCGTGACGGTGACGGCCGTTTCCAGCTCGAAGACCTGCGGCTGCTGGCCGGGGCCGGGCTTGCTCTGGACCTGGAACCCCGCCGGGAGGGTGAACGGACTGGGGCCGGTCGCCAGCGCCGCCAGGGTGCCGCTGGCCCCGATCCCCGGCCGGGGGCGGTAGCCGAGCAGGTAGACCAGCCGGTTGACGCTCGCCGGCTGGTCGGCGGTCCGAAGATAAGCCTGGTTGGCCACCCGCTGATTGTAGAAGGTGAGCACGTCGGCCAGGTAGGCCCACCATTCGATCATCTGCACCGCCAGGTCGCCCTGGGCGCCGGGCCGCCAGATCGGCGTGACCACGTTGCCATCGGTCTGGGTCAACTGGGTCTCGCCGGCCAGCGGGAGCAGAGGGCGCTGGCGAAAGCTCGTGAAATCGCCCGGGCGATAAGCGATCGTGTCCAGCCCCGGGGGGTTGGTGATCGCGATCGGAAATACGAACTGGCCGCACGGGCAGATCGGCTCGTCGGCGTCGCCGCAGCAACTCATTTTCCCCCCAGGATGATGAGCTGGAGCGTGCCCTGGTCCGGCACGCTCGGGTCATTGTCGCAACGAATGATCTCGCTCGAGGCCACGGTCACGGAGTCGCCCATCGCCGTGAAGTGCCGGTGAGGCCGCGGATCCGGTAGAGCACACTGGTCACGCCCGCGACGCCGTTGGCCTTCTGGACGGCCGCTTCGAGGGCGCTCTTCTCCAGCGCCTGGCCGAACGTGAAGTTGCCATGGGCGAAGAACCCGCCCGGCGCGGTACCCAGTGCGGTGTGCACGGCTTGCTCGACGTCTCCCCGGAACGCCGTCGGACTGGCGCAGAGCTGGACGACCAGGTCGATCGACACGTAGACGGGGTCCGATACGTACGACTCGTACCCGGCCATGCGGTATCGGTTGAGCAGGTCGATCAATGGATGCGGTCGTTGACTGGTCGATCTGTTCGGTCTGGAGCGGCTCGGGGGTAGTGAAAACGTGAGCCAGCTCCCGGTCCATCGGAAGATCGTGCCGGCGCGCTCGACCCAGGGCAGGGTCTCGGCGGCGGCCTCGTAGTCGGCCGGGATCACGGCCCGGTACTGGACGGACTGGAATGCCTGCGGTGCCTGGTTGCGAACGCTGGCCAGCGGCTGGGGATCGGCGCCCGCCGGTGGCCGGCAGGGGATTGGTCACACTGAGCACGCCCGCCCCCCGAGGATCGCCGGGATCGAGGGCCGTGATGGCGTCGGCGGCCACGTTGTAGGCCCCCCCGCCGACCCGGTAATTCACCGTGAAGGTCGTGCCGGGCAGCGGGGTGCTGCCGAAGACGCTGTCGCCGAACCGGATCGTGTCCCCGGCGTCGCCGTTGTAGTCGAACCGGGGCGGGTTCGCGGCGAGGCCGTCGAGGCCGCCGGTCCGCGAGACCGCGCGGCATCCACGGTGAAGGCGGAGTCGAACGCCTGCGCGTCGAGCAGCCACCGCTGGAACTGCCACAGGACCAAGTCGTCGCCGGGTGCCTGGCCGAAGAGCACCACCTCCGGCTGCGGCAACTCGCTCGGATCGGCCGGCTGGAGCCAGGCCAGGGGCGCGGATTGCAAGGTGTAGAGGTACTGGAGCGACGGCGACGCGGGGGTGTCATTGGGGCCGGTGCGGACGATCGCCGGCGCCATGTTGAGCGGCGGCGCGGGCGGCTGGGGGATGTAGAACAGCTCGGGGGACTGCGTCTGACCCTGGGTGGCCGCGATCAGGTTGCCGGCCAGGATCGTACAGGTCAGGTCACGGTCGACCGTCAGGGCGTCCTCGGCGACCCAGGAGATGAGCGTCACGGCCGTCCCTCCCGGCGGCGAGCCCGGGCAGATCAACACCGGGGGCGGCGGCCGGTGAAGCTCGACGGGCGGGGGTGGGTAGAGCGGGTCGCACATCTCGATCGCCGCTTCGCCCTGACCCGCGGCGAGCAACTGGACGATCTGACGGATCGGCTGGTCGGCGCTGGTTCCAGACTGGGTCTCGATCAGCAGTAACTGGCCGGGCTGGAACTGGAATCCCCTCCCCAGGACGTACATCTGGGTCGCGCCGGCCCGGAGGCAACGCTGGCTGTCGTCGAACCAGTACGGGCGGATCAGCCCCGCGATTCCAGGCCGGGTTCACCGGCGAGGTCGGGGCCGCGGGGAGGGCGGCACCGGTCGTCGTGTTGACCAGCCGGTCGAGCGAGGGTCGTGCCGGTCTCGAAGGGGATCGGCGTGCCGTCGGGCCCGGGCGCCGTCACGATCAGGCCGTCGGCGAGGCTCGCGCGACCGCGGGCGCCACGTCGAACTGGAGCAGCACCGAGGCCGAGAGGGCCGGACCGGGCTCGTAATCGACCAGCCGGGCCCTCCGGACGACCGACCGCCGTTGCGTCGCGAATTGCAGCGCGGCCTCGGCGGCGATCCGGTCTTGCGTGTAGCTCAGGTCGTCGGCGACGGCGCACAACGCCTCCAGGAACATCACGCCGAAATCCGCCTCCGACCGCTCCTGCCACTCCGGGTAGCGGAGGGCCGAGAAGTCGAGCAACGCCTGGCGGAAGGACAGGAAATCCTTGGCCAGGTAATCGATCGGCGGGGCGTCCGAGGCCGGCGGCGGGCAGACGACCGGCGGCGTCTGGCAATCCAGGTCGGAGGGACAGAGGGCCTTGAACGTGAAGACAGACGTCGCAAAATACGGATCGATCAGGGGACTGCCCGAGGGCAACTGGGACTTCTGGTTGATCGCCAGCGTGTAGTTGGAGAAGTCGCCGGGCATGTTCGTCGTGAGCGTCAGCATCAGGTGCGTGTCATCCATACTCCAGTCGGCATCGGTGATCGGTGCGACCGCGACCGTGGGGATGCTCTCGCCGCCCGTGATCGTGATCGCCGGGGTATCGAGCGTCTCCGCCAGCGGCACGTGCAGGCCCGGCGGCGAGGATGCGGCGGGCGAATACTGGGTGCCGACCGGCCCGCCGACGGCATTCAAGAAGTGGACGCGCAGCGTCTGCTGGGATGCGTCGGCGACCTCGACGAAATCGATGCCGTTGAACGACGACGATTGCAGCACCGTGGTTCGGCGGTCCCTGGTTATCATGTCAGCTCACCTGGATCATGGTCAGTTGCTGGGTCTGGGTCTCGATCAGCAGATACTTGATCAGGACGACGAGCTGCGAGTCGTCGCCGCCCGGCCCGCCGTTCACCTCGACGTCGATCACCTGGATCTGGTTGGCGAGCCACCGGTTCAAGGCGCTCTGGACGGTGAGCTGGGCCGTGGCCTGGAGCGCGTCGGAATTCGGCGCGAAGACCAATTGCCGCAGGCCGCAGCCGAACTGCGGCAGGTCGGCCCGCTCGCCGGGAGCGGTCAGGAGCACCTGGCGGATCATCTGATCGACGTGGGCGGCGTAGGCGTTTGCTGCGCCTGGCCGGAGACCGGGTCGATCCGGAACGGGAAGGCATAGTCGTGTCGCGTCGCCAATGGCAGTCCTCCTCCTGGTCGGCTCGCTGCGATGGCCGGCCGGCGTTACTGGCCCGCCACCTGGGGCTGGGTGGAGTTGATCAGGACCGTGCCCTGGACCGCCTGGTCGCGGCGATGCACAGGCCGACGCTCTCCTCGGTGAGCGTGAAGTCGCCGATCACCTGGCTCCGGGCGGCCGGTTGCACCCACTGCACCTGCACACAAGGGTGCGGGACAATCCCGACGACGAACGGGCACCCGGCGATCAGGAACGTATCCGAGGACCGCACCAGGAAATCGCCGCCCACGCTCACCTGGGCATTGGAGGTGATGATCGGATACCGTCCCGCCGTGCGGGCACATCAAGATGCTGGACGATGGTGAGCAGCCCGGCCATCGGTCGCCGTCGAACCTCGAACCTCAGGTCACCTTCCGAGTGCACCGTCGTTGATGTTGACCTCGGAGTCGCTGAGCTGCGACGTGCTGCCGCCGCGCTTGAGCGTGATGCCGTCGCTGTCAGCGTCAGCGAGTTCTGGTTGACGTCGGAGATGGTGATGGTCTCCGCGTCGTCGTCGAGCAGGATCTTGTGGCCGGACTTGGTGACGATGGTCTTGACGGCCGGCGTCGCGTCGGACGGCGGCTCGCCGTCGCGCCAGTAGCATCCGACCCAGATGGGATAGGAGACGTCGCCGCCTTCGAACTCGATCCAGACGCCGGAGCCGACCTCCGGCAGGAAGGCCATGCCGACGCCCTTGCCGGCGTAGGGAACGCAGGGCTCGCACCAACCGGTGGACTGGTCCGGCCAGGACCGCCGGCACCTTGGCCTTGATCCGCAGGGTGGTCGCGTCCACGTCGGTCACCGAGCCGCGGTATTTGCCGAAGAATCGGTTGCGGAGCCGGTCCAGGACGTCCATGATGACCTGTTCGTTCATGGTGCCCCCGCCAGCTTGGCCGGCCAGGCCCGACAGTCCGCCGGCGCCGCCGCTGGGGGCCGGGCCCACGGCGTTGCGGACCAGGACGAACTTCATCTTGTGTCGCCTCGGGCGTGATCGTGTGCCGCACGCTCCAGACCAGGTACGAGCCCGAGTGCAGCGGGCCGATGCCGACGACGCTGACGATCGTCGCCGGCGCGGAGGACCACCCCCAGCCGGGCGATGTCGGCCTCGCCCTCGCAGCGCACGAACCAGCCCGACTCGCGGAGCAGCGAGGCGGCCCGCAGCGACAGCTCGCCGGCGTCGTCCACCGGCGCGGCTGACGAAGACCGTCATCGGCTTGCCGGTGAACGCGGCCAGGCCGCGGCTCCCGAGCGACGTCAGCCCGGAGTCGGACGTGTCCGCCGACACGCCGTTCTCGTCGCTGTCGGTGAACAGCGCCTGCGCGGGCGATGACCGACGTGGGGAGCGTCGCGTCCCAGCTGCAGGTCGAGCGCAGCTGACCGTCCAGGCCTGCCGGATCGTTGAGCGACAGGACGGCCGCCGGCGTGCCGGCGAGATTCGGCTTGGCGAAGTAGCCGGTGCGCTTGCCGGGCTGATCGGCGCAGGCGACCCGGCAGAACTTCCCGTTGCGACGCGCCAGGGTCCTGAGGAACTGGATGTCCGAGGCGCGCTGCATCAGGCTGTGCCCCGATTCGGTGTGCGAGGGCGAGTCGTCCGTCGGTGTTGTCGCTCGCCGGCGTGATGCCGTAGTTGCCGAAGATGGAGTTGGCGACATCGGCATCGGTCACGTCTACCCACTCTTTCACGTTCTCCTGGAGGTTCATCAGCCAGGACGCGTCCTGGCCCCAGACCGACAGGGTGGAGTTGGTCGTGCCCGTCTCCAGGTGCAGCTTCTGGGAGAGGATGTAGCCGTCGAAGATGCACTGATTCCCAGGGCTGCCGCTGCCGCCGACGCCCAGGGCCGACGCGGCGGCTCCCAGGGATGCGGCCGGCGAGCCCGCCGACGACCCGGCCGCCGGCGTGACCACCACCGCCAGGTTGACCAGGGGCTGCAACCGGCTGTCGGACACGTAATTCAGGTCGCCCGACTCGGTCGGGTTCACCGGCACGTTCAACTGCACGGCGCCGGGAAGATCCAGGCTCTCCTCCACCTCCAACGAGTTGACGGCGGTGTACAGGTCCGCATCGGCGGCCTGGCCGTTGAGCAGGAGCTGGTAGTTGCTGGCCATCGATTCATTGCCCCGTCGGAGGAATGCCGATCAGGTTGCGCACTGCCAGGGCGTCGGAGCACGACCGAGTTGTTCGCGTCGCACAGTTGCCACGACGCGGTGGCGTCTTTCAGGAAGTAGTTGGCGATCAGGTCGAGCCGCTGGCATGGCGGCCCGGCGCGGGTAATAGCCCTGGACCACGGCCGGGCCGGGCAGCGGCAGCTGCAGCACGGCCACGACCGTGCCGTCCGGCTGAGTCATCGTATAAGTCCCCGTGTTCTGATATCGGCTCCCGGGAAAGATCATGGTGCCTCCTGGATACGTCCTCAGCGGTTCGGTATTCTGGTCTTCGACTGCTCGCCGCTCAGAATGGATTGGGCAACATGCCGATGATCGATGCGGCGGCGTCGCCCAGGTTGGCCACGGCCTGCGACCTGGCGCAGGCCCTGCGAGTAGGCGTAGGCCACCTGGGCGATCTGCTTGATATCCCGGCTTCATGCCGTTGATCTCCTCGGGCGTCAGGACCCGCAGCGTGATCGAGACTTCGGCATGGATCGGGTTCAACGACTGCATCGTAGAGGGTTTCGGTCGATCGACAGCTCGGTGACGCGGACGGGCACGATGCGTTGCGGTCCCCAGACGAACAGCACCGTCGGGCACGTCGGAGCGGGGGACGGACGTGCTCTGGCGGCGACAGCCCAGCGGCCAGAGACGCGGTGAGCCCCCCGCTGCTGATCGACGCGGAGACCGAGCCCACGAGGCTCGCCCCGCTGGACGACGCGATGGGATACTGGAGCATCTCCAGGGCGGCCAGCCGCGTGTACACGCCGCTCGCGGTCGCCAGGCCGGCGGCGACGGGATTGCTGCTGCCGTCGGCGATCATGTCGTTGGCATCGAGGGAGAACTTGAAGGCGAACGACTCCCCGGCACGCCGTCGGCCGCCAGTCGGGTCGACGCCCGGCCTTGGGCGGGCTCCGACGACTCCCCGGCGGCGGTCCACGTGTGCGTGATCGTCTCCGGGTTGTACTGGAAGACGATCACGTTGGGCACCGACCCGACGAATGTCGGCATGAACGATAGCAACGCGCCTTTCTATCAATGTAACCGTCTCCGGTTAACCCCTCCGGGGCAGGGCGTCGTGGCAGTATTGTCTCACGGGAGCCGCTGCACCTGTCGGACCAGCTCGGCGACGACCTGGCGGGCCAGCTCGTCCGGGCCGGTGCTCGGGCTGGCCACCAGGTCGAGGCGAAGACTCGGGATATCGCGGCCCCCGCCCGCGGCCGCGCCGCGCCGAGCCCCTCCGCGATCCGCAGGGCCAGCCGCCGCCCGTCGGCCTCCGAGAGGCCCCGGACTTGAAGGGTCAGGCGATCGATCTGGATGTCGTTCATGCTGACTTCCTCATGATCTTATCCTTGCACCAGGCCGAAGGCGCCGAATCCGCGGGATAGCCGGGCTGACGGTGACGACGGGACCGCCTGCACTGGCGATCGGTGCCGCGGCCGCCGGGCGAATGGCGGGCCTCTTCGCGGATCCGGCGACACGATCCGCACTTCCAGGGAGCCGATCCGCACGCTGATCGGGCGATGCCCCTCCTCGCCGGCGTCCCGCGGCGCGGCCGAGGCGCGGCCGGCAGCGGCTCTAACCGGATCGGAGTCACCGCCGGCTCGCCGGCTCGAGGCTGGCCCCTGACCCCGGTATTCCCGGTGGCCGGCGGCGCCCTCGGGCTCGTCGATCGGCGACCGGCGCGACCGCTCTCCGGCCGGGGCCTCGGCCGGCCGAGACCGTGCCCCATCGGCGTGCGGACGCGACGGGTTCGGCTCCGGAATCACGGACCGGGGCGCCGCGACCGTGCGAGGGGTAGGGTCGGATGGGAGCCGAGGATCCTCGAAACGGATCGCCTCCGCCGGCAAGGCCGGTGATGCCGTCGTCACGATCATCCGCGCGATGGGAGTGCGTGCGGGGACGGGCACCGACGGGGATGGTTCGGCGTTGGCCGATCCCGCCGTCGAGGCCGGTGGTGCCGCCGTCACGACGGGACCAGGGACGTGAACGGGGGCGATCGCACGGGGCTCGGGCCGCGCCGCGGGGGATCTTCGCGGGCGGCGGCACGGTGTGCACGGCGGCTGGGGGTGCGGGCATCGGCTCGGCCGACGAGGTCTCGGGGGTGCGCGGAAGATTGTCGAGCGACGAAGGTGCCGCGAGCGCTCGCTCGTCGCCGGTGATGGTTGCGGCGCGGGCGGCCGAAGGGAACCAGGAATGACGGGCCCAGGAGCGGGTTCGCCCGGGTCCTCAGCCGGATCGGAGCCGGGCGGGTCCGACGGGCCGCGGTGGAGGTGAAGAAGCTCGGCCCGACGGCGGATTGCGGGTCGAGCTCCGGCCGGCCGGCCGGGCCCCTGGGCGCGATCATCGGCGATGCCTCGGCCACCACCTCGATCGGCATGGCCGACGGGCGGAACAGGACGTCGTGGTGGCGAGAGCACGGACAGGGCCTCGGCCGGTGGCCGGCGATCCTGCTGCAAGTACGACGGGCTGTGGCATGGGCTAGGCTCCCCCGTCCTGGCGGGCCAGCTCGGCGTAGGCGGCGCGCCGGGCTTGCGGCATCGCCAGGATCTCGGTCTCGGACCAGTGATAGCGCCGGGCCAGGAGGTCCACGTCCTGGTAGACGAACGCGGCCCGATCGCGCAGCTCGCGCAGGCAGAACCAGCGCGCATCGAACTGCAAGGTGACCGGTGCCGCCGCACTCGGGGCAGACGCCCTGCAGGTCGCCGGACAAGCTGGGGGCCATCGCCTCCATCGCGGCTTCCGCGTGCCGCGGAGCCGCGCGGGCAGATCGGCGGGTTGGAGGCATCGCGCGGCAAGCTCCTGCTCGGCGGCGGGCTGACCGGCCACGGCCAGGAGATCGGCGGCCGTCGGCAGGCGGAAACGGACTTGGTCCGCACCGCGTGGCGGGCAGCCCGGCGGCCGGCGTGCCGCGAGCCCTCCGACGCCCGGGACAGCCGGAACCATCCGGGCTCTTCGTCCGGTTCGAGGGTCCAGCCGACGGTCCTTCGTCCGGGCGGCCTCGCGGGGCATGGTGGGCGAGGAAATCCTCGATGCTGAAGTCGATGTCGATGCGCCGGCCGCACTCGGCGCCGGGCAGGCGACGTCGGCCAGGACTCGGTCCCCGATCAGGGCCTGTCGCAGCCGCAGGACCAGTGCATCGAGGTCGGCGATCGACAGGCTGCCCCAATCGAGCGGTTCGCCATCGACGCGCGCGGGCCAGCCGGCCGGCCAGCGCCACGCCGATCGCGGCGTCGCCGCTCGCGGGTGCGAGCGGCTTCCGCCAGCAGCAGGTCTTCCGCCCCGCTCGGCGGCCGCAGGACCACCATCCGGCCGCTGACCGGCAGCCGGAAGCGGCCCAATTCGGTTTCCCCATCGGCCCGGGTTTGCACGGCTACGTTCTCTCCCCGACCTCATCAGGTCTCCGGCTGCTCGGTCAACGACTCGTCCCGTTCCCACCCTTCGTTCTCGAGCTTGATGTGCTCCAGCGCGATCCCCGTTCCGCCGGCATCCAGGTCGGGGAGGGCCTGATACTCCGACACCCAGCATCGGTGGACCTTGTACCGGTAGACCGACTGGCCCTCCTCGTTCAGCAGCTCGATGCGGATCTCGCGCCGGAGGTTCTTCAGCGAGTGTCGTCGCCGCGCCGCTGTCCAGCTTCTGGGTCGCGTCGGCCCAAATCCTGGAAATCGGTGTCGTAGGTCACGCCCCGCTCCAGCGTGATCGGCTCGTACTTGGTGCGGCCCAGGCCCTTGAGGATGATGGCGTTGCCGCCTTCCTTGTACTCGATCACGTCGGACGAACGCTTCAGCATGCTGATCTTGCTCACCGCGGCGACCGGCGTGGTGCTCGTCCCGAAGTAGACCAGGAAACGGTACGCCTTGTACGGGTCGAACCGGTTGGTGTTGACGGAGAACGGTATACCCATGGCGAGATCTCCGGTGCAGGTGTCCGGCCAGTGGCCTGTCACGAAGTCTGGGCTTGTCCGGCGAGTTGAGCGATCTGGATCACGACGAACTCCGCCGGCTTGAGCGGGGCGAAGGCGACCAGGATGTTGACGATCCCATTGTCGATGTCGTCCTGCGTGGTCGTCGAGCTGTCACACTTCACCTGGAAGGCCTGGCTCGGCGTCGTCCCCTGGAAGGCCCCCTGGCGATACAGTCCCAGCATGAACGACTTCGATCGTCATGCGGATGGACGTCCAGAGCGGGTCGGCGTTGGGCTCGAACACGACCCAGCCGAGGTTGGTGTACAGCGACTGCTCGAGGAACAGGGCCATCCGCCGCACGGGGACGTACATCCACTGCTGGTACGCCGTGTTGGCGGCGATCGACGTCCGGGCGCCCCAGACGACCGGACCGATGCCCGGGAAGTTGCGCACGCAATTCACGCCCAGCGGGTTGAGCACGCCCTGGCGCTGGTCGGTCATCTGTCCGCGACTCGCCACGTCGATGACATTGGTGAGCGTCGTCGCCAGTCCGGCCGGGATTTCCAGACGCCCCGAGTCAGGTCGGTATTGGCATAGATGCCGGCGATGGTCCCGCTGGGCGGGATCTCATAGGGGTAATTGGTCACCGGGTTGACGGACAATCCGGTGATCGGGTCGTTGGTCGTCAGGTAGGGGAAATACAGGGCCGAGTTCGGGCTCGTCGGGATGGTCTCCCTGGACGTGTTCCCGACCATGGTGTCCTCCATCAGGATGGCGGGCTGGCTGGAATACCACGGCACCGAGTCGTCCGCGGAATTGTCGCGCGGCGGGTCCATGATGAGGAACGCCCGCTTCCTCTCGCAGAATGCGGTCGCGTGGGATAAGACCGGTCCCAGGAAGTTGTCGGTCACGCCGGGGATCACCAGGAGATTGAAGATCGACAGCTTGTCCAGGGGGCCGTCCTGCTGGAAGACATTGATGAAATCATTCGGGCTGAAGATGACCGGGTTATTACCCTTGAGCCCGAGCGTGGTCCCATCCCAGGAGAAACCCTGCCAGGTCTGCCCCGTCAAGGTCGGGGGAAACAGGGTCGGGGCGGCGCTGCTCGTCGGTTGCAGGGGGCCCGGCGGGGTTGATCATGACGTTGCACCAGCGAGGACGCGGTGTTGATTCGAGTGACGATGAAGTTCGGGTTCGCGCTTCCCCGGCGTGGTGCTCGGGGTCCCGCCGGCCCCGCCGGTCAGGTAGGGATACGGGCTGACCTGACGGTAGGTCTCGGCCCTGCTGCCGTAGCCGGCCAGCCGCGACGACGATGGCGGGCCGTAGGTGATGGTCACGTCGGCGACATTGACGGCCCCGGGTCTCGTCGGGACGTTACTGATCGTGACCTGCATCTGGTGATTGGAGTCGACTGGCTCGAGCGGGAAGAACGACAGGGGACCGACGGTGGCCGTCAGACCGGGGAAGGAATAGGGGGCGGCAGAGGAGAAGCTGCCCGCCTCTTCCTGCGTGACCGATTGGCTGAAATTGAGCCAATCGGCCCGGGCCTGTTGCAACGGCAGGGCGGAGGTGTTGCTCGGCAGCAGGCCGACGACCCAGGCCACGGCCCCGCCGTTGAGGAAGAACTGGTTGACGGCCTGGGCGACATCGCCGAACAGGGCCGCTTCGGCATCGAAGTATTCGTTGCGGAAGAACCCGCCGAAGTTCCGCTGATAGTCGGTGAAGCTGAACAACTCGATCGGCTTGGTCATCCAACTCCCAGTGATGCCGAACGACTGGAATTGCTTGGTCTTGAACGGATGCGTGTATCCGACGAAGACCGTGACCGACGTCGGCGCCGCCGTGATCGTATTGGTCGAGCTCGGCAGCTCCTCGATGTAAATGCCCGGATAGGTGTACTGAGCCGGCATGGCCACCCCCCGAATTTCGAGGCCGATGAAGCTGCGAAGTCTCTGCGGCACTCAGAGATTTGAGGGCCGCGAACGATCGACTCTACTCGCCATTCAACAGATTCCCGCCTGGCCGCTAATCTCGTCGCCCCGGCGAGCGTCCTCCCGAACCGGCTCTTTCGAAGGTCAGGACCGCCTCGTCGATTCGCGGGACGCCTTTCGTGAAATGAAGACACAGGACACAGACAGGTATTAGTGATCCTGTTTGCCCAGCTCGTCGCGGGATCTCACATTGCAATCTGAGCAGAGATGTTAATCGGGCCCTCCGCCAGATGCAAAGAAAAACTTTTTCCCTCACGCCTTCTCGCCTTCGCCTTCGACATCGCTTATTATAAATGAAGCACCGGAGAGTCCACGAGGCGAGTGGGCTTACCTGAATCGGCCGCCCCGACGAGTTTCACTGCCGCGGCAGCAAAACGGCTGTAAAGTGTAGGAAACCCTCGTAAATCTCAGAAATCCCTGGAAACCACTTACGACCGTAATCCGCTACTTAACTGATTTTCTTAAAATGGTTTACGTCATCCGAAAGTGCCCCATTCGGGACCGTGAGGTCCCAGGTTCAAATCCTGTCGCCCCTGCGTGCCGATCGGATCACCGACGCGGGCTTGCGGCACGTCGGGAAGCTGACTAGCCTGACCGGGTTGAATCTCAGGCAGACCGAGGTCAGTGATCAGGGCGTGGTCCACCTGAAGCCACTGGTCCGGCTCAAGAAGCTCTGGCTAAACGACACGCACATCACCGACACGGCCGTCTCGGCGCTGGCCAGGCTCGATTCGCTGGAAGAGCTGTACGTGATCCGGACAGACATGACGATCGCTGGTGTCAGGGAGCTCAAGAAGCTCCGGCCGGGGTGTCGGATCTTCTATCGCTCGGACCGGGAGCCCGAATGAGCGGACGCAGGTCAAGAATCAGCTTCATGGCCGGTACAGTCGGCGTGTCGTCCAGTTTGGGCAGTCGGGACGAGTTGGCTACGGTTACCTCCGCAATTCACACCGCTGCCGAGCCTCCATCTCGCTCCCGCGCCGGTCTTCACGAACTTTGTCCATGCGTTCGGTGTCCGGCGTATCAGCTCGAAACTCCGGTCGGCTTCCTCTCGTCGGCGGCATCGCGTTTTCGGGATGATTGACCGCGGCCCATATCGTTTCTCTCGATCGTGAATGAACCGAGGTACGAGGCATGTCCGGATGGTCTGGGAGTGCGATTGACAGGCTCTCGGCGATCAAGTCGGCCGGCGCCGCGATCGCGTCCCTGCATGACCCGATCCGGCCTCCGAGCAAGGGTGACTGGCTGTACGAGTACGACGAGCCGGGGCAAACGTTCCAGGAGTACCGGGGAAGCGATCCCGTCCTCCCCACCTGCGATCGGACCACGTTGTATATCCAGCCACTCGGCGACTTTGAACCATCGCATACCGCCACGATCGGAGCCACGGCCGACATGCTTGGACGGTTTTACAGCGTGCCCGTCCGGGTGCTCGATCGGATCGATTCGAAGTCCGTCCCTCGATGGGCGCGGAGACAGAACCCGCTCTCGGGAAACGAGCAGGTCTTGACGCGGTTCATCCTGAATCTGCTTGCGTCGAACAAGCCGGCGGATGCTGTGGCCGTACTCGCGCTGACGACGTCCGACCTCTGGCCGGGAAAGGGCTGGAACTTCGTCTTCGGACAGGCATCGTTTCGCGAGGGCGTCGGTGTGTGGTCAATCCATCGCATGGGCGACCCCGGACTCGAACCCAGGACCTTCCTTCGCCGGACGCTCAAGATCGCCGTGCACGAGACCGGTCACATGTTCGGCATCCGGCACTGCATCCGCTTCGACTGCGACATGAACGGCGCCAATTTTCAGGACGAGGCCGATCGCCAGCCGCTCTGGTTCTGCCCCGAGGAGGAGATGAAGATCTGGTGGGGCTTCGGAGTCGAGCCGGCGGAAAGGTATCGCCAACTCGCCGAGTTCAGCGAGACCCACCGGTTGGAGCACGAGGCGGCCTTCTGGCGGCTCTCTGAACAAGCGGTCAAGAAGAATGGCGGCGTTCTGACAGGTTGCCGTGTCATGCGTGCGGTTTTCTGGCATGGTTCGCCTCTTCAGATCCGCTGGCCGATTAAAACCGGCATGCGTGTCGCCCCGGTCATGATTCGATAGTAATGGCTCGCCGGCTCGCAGATCATGTAACAGACGGCGATGCCGTTCTCATCCGGGACGAGAATGCCCCTGATTCCCACCTCGATCAGGAACCATACCCCGCGGCGTTCCAGCCCGTAGCTCGCCGGGATGTCCACCGGGACGGCTTCCGTTCCGGCCCAGCCTCCCTCCGACAGGGTGGCCTGCCATGTCCAGCCGGTGCGGGGAAGCACCCGGCTCTGGCGACGTCCGTTGCCCCAGCGCCACGATCTGGAACTGGCCGTCCCGCCAGACAGGCAGTCGAGGCTGAATTTGGCGGTAGAGGAATCGGTACTCCGGCTTGTCGCCCCGGCTGTAGAGCCGGCGTGACAAATCCTTGCGCCCAGACAGCTCCGTAGGCATCTCGCTTCCTGCCAAGGCGATTCCAAGACACACGGCGCTTCTCGGCGAGTTTCCCTTGTGGTGACGGTTAGTTCATAGTATACATAAGGTTATGAAGCCGTCAATGGTCGGGCACCTGGACGCGGATTGCTTCTACGTCTCGGCGGAGCGGGTCCGCTACGAGCACTTGATCGGCGTGCCGGTCGGCGTCATCGGCAATCAGGGCGCGTGCGTCATCGCCAAGAGCTACGAGATGAAGAGGGCCGGCGTCACCACCGGGATGCCGATCTGGGACGCCCTCAAGGTCTGCCCGGACGGGCTGTACGTGAAGCGGGACTTCCGCTGGTACGAGATCCTGAGCCGGATGATGCTGGAGATCATGCGGCGAATACTCGCCCCGCATCGAGTATTACAGCATCGACGAATTCTTCTTCGAGGTGGCGCCGGGGACCGGTCAGGACGAGCGCCAGTACGGCGAGATGCTCCGTGACCGTATCTGGGAGCGAGTCCATGTGCCTGTGACGGTCGGGATCGGCCGCACGAAGACCCTGGCCAAGCTGGTCAGCGACACCGCCAAACCGTTCGGAGCCAGGGCGCTGATGGATCGGGACGCGGAGGAGACGCTGCTCGCCAGCAACCCGGTCACCGAGGTCTCCGGCATCGCCGGCGGGCGCGAGCGCCGCCTCCTGCCGTGGGGGATCAAGACCTGCCTGGACCTGGCGCGGGCGGACCGGCGGCTGATACGCCAGCTCCTCACAGCCTCGGGCGAAGCGTTGTGGTGGGAGCTCAACGGCGAGGCCGTGCTGCCGATCCGCCCTCAACGCATCCCCCACAAGGTCCTGTCCCGCGGTGGAAGTTTCGGCGAGGCCACCGATGATCCCAGTGTCTTATGGGCGTGGCTGGTGCGGAATCTCGAGCGCTTGATCGAGGAACTGGAATATCACAACGTCCTGACTGGCCGGGTCGCGGTGTGGATCGGCTACCGGGACGGCCGCGCCGGAGAAGGCCATTCGACGCTCGTCACGCCCGACAATCAGTTCGACGTGTTGCTCGAGGCGTTCCGGCCCTGCATCCGTCAGGCATGGCTGCCGAAATCGTCCGCGAATCGAATGCATCTCTTCGCCGAGGAATTGAGGCCACGGAGGGACCGTCAACTGACCCTGTTCGATGACGTGTCCGGGCAGGCGAAAGCGGTTTCGGATCTCAAGAAGGCAGTGAATGACCGGCATGGCCGGTTCGTCCTCCGCAGCGGTGCAACGCTGCCACTGGGCGCGTCTATGCGGATCGGGCGAATGAGTACGACATCTGCGACGTGCGGGGAAAGGTGTGTTTTTAGCCGAGTCGGGGCCATCTCGGTCCCTTCATCTGTCCCATCCTCACACCAGCCGGTCCACGACCGCCTCGATCGTTCCCGGGGCGTTGCCTTCGAGCCGGTTGTTCACGAACACGAAGGCGGGTTTCTTCGCGCCATCGACTGCTCGACGATCTCCTTGATGCCATCCCGCGCGCTTTCGTTCGGTTCCTGGATCTCGCGGTAGGGCTCGAACGTTTTCACGGCCTGCTCATAGTTGCGGCCTCTGGCCAGCAAGGCGCGGACGACCGTGAAGTCGGCCGTGAAGACCCCGGGCAGTTGCACCTGATCGACCAGCGACGGCATCCGCGTCCAGGCGTTGAAGACGTGAGCGACGTTCTGGCTGCCCAGCAGATCGAAATAGGCTGGCGACAGGTACTCGGGGTTCCTGAGCTCGACACCATAGCGGAATCCCTTGGGCAGGGCTGCGAGGAACGGCTCAAGCCTCACCATGAAATCGGACGGCGTGGAAAACGTGCTCTTGTTGAATGTCCCGAACTCAAAGATCAGCGGTCCGACCTGGTCCCTGTGCGGCTCCAACAGCCTGGTGAAGAATCGCTCGAATACCTTGGCGTCGAGGAAGTGTTCATTCTCGCCGCCGGCACGCTGTCCGTACCTGGCATGTTTCGGCCAAGTGGAGACGGTGATGTCCTCGGGCACTTTCAGACCGAAGAGGAAGCCGAGAGGGGTCGCCTCGAACATCCGCGCCCAGTATTCCGCGCTCGGGAACTGGTAGAAAGCGAAATCGCCGCAGACCGTGGGGAACGTTCGGGCATACTCGGACAGGCAGGATTCCTCGAACTTTTTCTTGGAGAGCTTGCCGCGAGTCAGATACCGTGCCTCGCTGTAAATCGACCCGAGCCAGCCTTCGTATTTCCAGGAGCTGGTGCCGAAGTAAATGCCTCTCGAGGCGAGGGCGCCGAGTTTGCGGCGCGAGCCGGGCCGCCTGTGGTGGTAGACGGTCGTCGGGTTCCGGGAAGAGCGATATCGATTCGTCTCCAGGCATTGTTTTCGCCTCAACGAGTCTGTGAGCCGATCCAGATCAAGATCGACGGATAGCGGCAACGAGGACCGCCTGCGTGTTTGAAGATACCAACCTCTACCGACAATCTCGCGCCCGCCGATACCCCGCCGCCTCAGCGTGCCACACCGGATCAAACTCGATCCGGTTCCGCTCATTCATCCTCAGTTTGCAGTGGGCAGCATGTTCCGGATCGCCGCGATCCGCCAGCCATCCGCACCGCGCTTCAGGGTGATCGCAGTCCACAACTCACGGTCCTTGCCGCCTGCCTGGGACTTCTGAGTGTATCGACCATCGGCCAGGGCCACCTCGGCTGAGAGGACGTGAAGAAATTGATTCCGGATGACAGATTCCGAATTGCGAATGGATATAAAGCCTGATTTCAAAGGTATTTATGAATTCGTAATTCGCAATCTGGAATCTTCCATCGGATTCTTTCACAAGCTCTGAGAGCATCCGGACCGACTCGATGGTGATGCTCCTCCTGGCCGGGTTCCTTCTCGAGGATTCCAGCATGCCGCGCACGAGTTCGTCTCGTCCCCTTCGCCATGTTCCGTCCGAGACGAGCTGATCGGCGTCCGGCGTGAACAGCGGCTCGATGGCCTTGGCGTCGCTGGCCTCTCGGGCGTCGACATAACGCTCGATGATCTGCCGGACGGCTTCGTCAGCCGAGGGCTGTTCGGCCGACACCGCGGTGCTGGTAGCTACCAGACATGAGGTTGCGGCAAAGAAACGGCGTCGGTTCATGGTCATGTCCCAGTGATCGGCCCTGAAGTTGACCCAGCCATCGTCGCAAAAGGTCGCTGGTCGGACAATGTATTGCCGATCGTCCCACAAACGCCCCCATACCCCGATACGCCTGTCGCTCGTGCTTGTGTACTGGCCAGGATTGCCGGGGGTGATTGCCGTTGAAGAGATCGCGGCCTTCCCCCACCAGCATCAGCAGCGGGAGCGAGCCGGACAGGCCGGGGAACAACCTCGCCAACGGATCGTCGCCTGCTTGCCGAATGCCAGGCTCAAAGCGAGCTTCTTGACCAAAATGCCGAACTCCGCCCCGGTCTCAGGCACGTCGATGCCGTAAAGACGGATGCGATTCTGCGCCTTGTCTGCCATCTGAACGGTGAACGTGTCGCTATCGGCAACAACGCCGATGACGGGGGGGAATAGTCCGCTGCGCAGGCGGGAATGGCGTGACAAAGAACAGCGGGAGGAAGAGGCGATGCATCAAGGAGGTTACAAGGCCAGCCTCCCGAGAGACCTACCTTGGGGACTCTTCTCAGCGTCCGGATTCTTCACAAGGTCCGTCGTGATTCCTCCATCCAGAGTGATCGTCCTCGCCGGATCTAATAATAGTCGCGATTGAAAAATCTACAAGCCCAGTCGGCACGTCAGATGCCAATAGTGCCCGTCGTATTCAGGCGATCGGCCGGTTTCAAAATAGAAAGATGCCCCAACGTCCCCCGGAGCACGACCATGCCCCGTAATCTTGTCGCTTCCTTGCTGACGCTCTTCCTCATGGGTTCCACCGCCTTCGCACAGGACGGCCCGATCCGTCGAGCCGGCCAGGCCCTGGACAACGCCGGGAAGAACATCCGCTACCGCGTTGAGACCGAGATCGCACGCGGGCAGATCACCGCCCAGGAGCGAGAACTCCTCGCCCACGTCACGCGACGGATCGAGTGGGACAAGCGGTTCGTCGGTTCCACGCTGCAAGTCCAGGTCCAGCGCGGGCGGGGCGGTGCTCCTTCGAGGGTCGGTCCTCAATGATGCCGCCAAACGCCATGCCGTGGACCTTGTGCAGAATACGATCGGTGTCACCAGCGTCGTCGATGAGCTGGCCGTGGTCAAAGAGGTCAAGGTCATCAAGGCCAAGCCGGCGGTCGAGGTGATCGAGTTGACGCCCCCAGTGACCTCCGAGACGAAGGTCATTGTTAAGCCCTGACCAACACGGACGACTGCATAGGGGCCGCCGAATACCCACACCATCGGGCGTTCGGCGGCCTTTTTCGTTGTCGGCTGCACATCAGATCAGGCGCCCTATGCTTCCTTCTTCTCCGGCACATCGGCGGCGATCGACCGGTTTAGCAGACTCAACGGTTTCCTCACGGCGCCACCTCTCTCGCGGGGGGAAAGAGCAGCGAGAGATGGGCGGAATGGTGAAGAAAATAGTACTTCGATTTGGGATTATATGGCAGGGGATGGCCAACTCAAGCACTTCTCCGATAATGACTTGTGACAAGTTCCTTCATTACGGAGGCTACTATGCGCAAGTCAACTAACACCCTGACACCGCCCAAGTTTATCGCTGTGCGATCGATTTCTGCCAGCCGCACCTGGACTTCAAACGCGGCAAGGGCAGAGTCACCGCCACGATCCTGTTGACGGTCTTGTTCGCCGCCGCCGCGAGGCTCTCCTCGATCTCCGAGACCTGCGGCCGACTGGCAGGATGTCCCGTGCGAGGAGACCTACGCCAAGGCCCTCTACGCCAACCTCTTCTGCCTGGAGCACCTCAAGCGCAAGGTCAACGCCGCCTTCCGCGCCACCTGCCAAGGGCCCTGCACCGAAGCGCAAGCGACCGCTCCGCGTCAGCATCGATCTGACCTGATCCCCTATTATGGCAAGCATCCGCTGGACAGCCTCGAGATCTACCGCTCCAGAAGAAGGCCGGCACCCGCTCGTTCTTCGCCTACGCCACCGCCTACGTGCGTGCTCCACGGCCAACGCTTCACCGTGGCGGTGACCCCGGTGACTAGCTCCGAGTTGCTCAAGGATGTGCTCCAGGAGCTGCTGGCACACGGTGAGCAAAGCCGGGCTTCAGCCCGGCTTGCTGCTGTTGGACCGCGGCTTTTACAACGCGGAGATCATCGGCTACTTGCAGCGGGCCCGGCGGCCGTTCCTGATGCCGGTGATCTGCCACGGCCGCGATGCCGATCATCCCAAGGGCCCCAGCGGATCGAAGGTCTTCAAAGCGATGAAGAAGAGCGGCTGGTTCACGCACACGGTGGGCGACGCCAAGAAGAAGGGCCGGGCAAGGCCACGGTGTCGATCTGCGTGAAACGGGGGCGGAGGAAGGATCGGCATGGGCGAGAAGAAATGGGACACCTGGGTGTATGCCTACTGGGGGATCACTCCCAAGCGTGGTGGACTGGGTCAAGCAGACCTACCGCAAGCGGTTCGGGATCGAGACCAGCTACCGGCAGATGAACGAGTGCCGGATTCGGACGACGACCAAGAAGTTCAACGTGCGGTTCCTCTACGTGGCGATCGGGCTGCTGCTGAGGAACCTGTGGGTGTGGTTGCATCACGTCGGTCCTGTGGAACGCCGCGGCAGATGTACAGGCAGTACGACTGGGAACGGCTGCGGGTGAAGCGGATGCTGCTGTGGCTGGAGCAGGTGGCCGCAGATTTATATAGGTTTGGTTCTCACAATAACAACCGAAAGGAATATACCACAATCGGTTATGACTTAACGCAGCTGAAGATCAGTTAATTCGGGATACGAGATTGGAATGTTCCTCGTGCTTGATCCTGTCTACGCTATTACCATCCGATTCTCCGATCTGCGATCTATTCCACTTGTAAGACCTTCCGCACAAATGACTTGTGGAGGAAGGTCCACGCGGGCAGGTCTCGACCGGCCCCGATTGGCCCCGATTGGAGATGGCGGCCGGAGCATTTGGTGCTGATCAGGCGATGCTCCTACGTCACGGCTTCGGATCGGCTTCCGTTGCCGGTGGGCAGGAGATGGAGGTTTCCGGAGAAGATGGCCCTGACGCCGCGGGCACCGCGAAGCAGCGGAGACGGGTCGGTTCGTTACAGCGATGTAGCGATCGGAATCCATCGTCGGCGAAAATCTAGGCCGGAGCGCGCGCTCGGCGGCTCGCCGATGACGGCTCACTTCTGATGGAGGCTGACATGGACCCGATCCCCACGAATTCGGCTCCGGAGCCCGAGCTGTTCCGCTCATACCTGCGGGTACTGGCCGAGCTACAACTCGGCGGGCACGCCGGACCGAGGATCGACCCGTCGGACATTGTCCAGCAAACGCTCCTCGACGCCCACCGGGATCGCCATCAGTTCCGCGGCCGGACGGAGGCTGAACGCCTCGCCTGGCTCCGCAGACTTCTGGCCTGCAACCTGGCCGACGCACTTCGAGCCCGGGGGAGGGCCAAGCGGGATGCGGCACGCGAGCGATCGCTGGAGGCGGCCCTGGAAGTCTCCTCGGCCCGGCTGGGGGCGTTCCTGGCGGCCGATCAATCCTCGCCGAGCGAGAGGGCCGGGCGCAACGAGGCGGTCCTTCGGCTGGCCGATGCGCTGGCGAAATTGCCCGAGGCCAACCGGCTGGCCCTGGTGATGCGCCACTGTGAGGGGATGCCGCTTTCGGAGATCAGCACCCGACTGGGACGTACCCCGGCGGCCGTCGCCGGACTCTTGAAGCGTGGCCTGGCCGAATTGCGGACAATTCTGCCCGATGAACGGGAGTGAGACACCATGACCTGGTCGAGTGACACCAATTCGTCCGATCGCGAACGCCGGCTCGATGAGGCGATCGCGGCATACCTGGCGGCCGAGGATGCTGGCGATCCACCCGGACGCGATGACTTCCTGGCGAGAGATCCCGAGCTGGTCGACGGCCTGCGCGCCTTCTTCCGCGAGCACGACCGCCTGGGTCGGCTGGCGGCCCCCTGGCGGGAAGCAGCCGGTCCTCTCACGGGCACGGTCACGGCCCCGCAGTTTACCGTGACAGCCGGTTCCCAGACCACCATCGACACCAAGGCCAGCGATCCCGCCCGGGACGATACGCTCGCACCTGGCACTTACATCCGCTACCTCGGAGACTACGAACTGCTGAAGTCCTTGGCCAGGGGGGCATGGGTGTCGTTTACCAGGCCCGCCAGATCAGCCTCCATCGCACGGTGGCCCTCAAGATGATCCGAGACGGTGCTTTCGCCACCGAGGACGATCTCCGCCGGTTCCAGAACGAGGCCGAATCGGTGGCCAACCTGGACCACCCGCATATCATCCCCATCTTCGAGGTCGGGCAACATGACGGCCAGCGATACTTCAGCATGAAGATGGTCACCGGTGGAAGTCTTGCCCAGGGGCTGGCCCGGTTCGTTGAGGACCCCCGGATGGCGGCCCGCCTGCTCGCCGACATCGCGGAGGCTGTGCACCACGCGCATGAACGCGGCATCCTGCATCGCGACCTCAAGCCGGCTAACATCCTCCTCGATGAGCATGGCCAGGCCCACGTGACCGACTTCGGCCTGGCCAAGAAGGTCGAGGCTGACAGCGGCCTGACCCTGTCGGGCGCCTCGTGGGCACCCCCGGTTACATGGCCCCGGAGCAAACATCGGGCCGACGTGGAGCGGTGACGACCGCCACGGACGTACATGGCCTCGGGGCGGTCCTGTACGCCCTGCTGACCGGGCGAGCGCCGTTCGCCGGCGACTCGATGGTCGAGACCCTCGAGCAGGTGCGAGGACGCGCTCCGGAGCCACCGACCAGACGCAATCCCAAAGTGCCGCGCGATCTGGAGGTCATCTGCCTGAAGTGCCTGGAGAAGCAACCGGCCCGTCGATACGTTTCGGCCCAGGCACTGGCCGACGATCTGCGACGGTTCCTCAACAGGGAAGCGATCCTGGCCCGGCCAGTGAGTCTGGTGACCCGGGCCTGGCTATGGTGTTGACGAAAGCCTGCCATGGCGGCCCTGATTGGGGGTCTGGTGACGGCCGTCGTGGTCGGCATGACCGGGATCACCTGGTACTGGAGCGAGGCACGGCGGCGGGAAGAGGCCGAGCTTCGGGGCAAGCTGGCGAGTCAGGCCGTCAACTTGCTGACCAGGATCCCCGAGATCGACTTCGACGCCCGGCTCGACCCACTCAAGACAGAGCTTCTCGAAAACGTGCTGGACTACTACCGGCAGTCGACCGGCCGAGGCAGTCGTGACCGCACAATCCGGCTGGAGGACGGTCGGACCTACCAGCAGATGGGAGACATCCTGCGCACACTTGGGGCGGCCGGTCGATTCGGAGGCGGCATATCGACGCTCGGCGGAGTTGCTTCAGCCGTTGGCGGCTGGCACCGATGGCATGGGGCGAGATGGGAAACGGACCCTGGCCAGGACACGGACCCTCCTGGCCGATCTGCAGATCCGCCGCGGTACCGGTCAAGACCAGTCGGCTACCCTCTATAGCCAGGCCATCGAAATCCAGCAGGCCCTGGCCAACGAGCCGGCGAGTACCGTCGAGGATCGTCTAGACCTTGGCCATACTCTCAGGGGCCAGGCCGACCTGCTACGACTCCAGGGCCAGTTCTCGCAGGCCAGACCGTTCTATGACCGAGCTGTCGCCGTCTTGAACCTGGCTCGGAGCACCGACCCCAGGCACGCTGGGATTCGCAATGAAATGGCGCTGGCGTTCGACGCCCGAGCCTGGATTCATCGCGAGATGGGCGACCTCAAGCAGGCCGAGGAGGACTCCCGCCACGCTCTCGAGCTCCTTGAGGCTTTGATCACGGATTTCCCTACCGTACCCCGGCATCGGCAGACATTGGCCCGGATCTGCGAAGAGGCTCGGCCAGCTCGAACAGGATACTGGACGCCTCGCCGACGCCGAGGCCCATTATCTTCGAGAGCTACCACAGGTGGAGAGGCTGTCGCAGGACTTCCCTGATCGCCTTGTATACCGTCGCGAGCTGGCCAGGACTCTGAGTAACCTGAGCAGTGTGCTGCTGTCCCAGAGCCGTCCGGCGGAAGCCGAGTCGATCCTCCGCCGCGCCGTCAACCTGAACACCGAAATCACTGCCAAGTTCCCGGAAGACGTGCAGATCCAGTTCGAGCTGGCGAAGGACCAAATAGCCTCGGCGAGTTGTTCCTGCAGAAGGGAGAGGCACGGCAGGCCGAGGCATCGTTGCTCCGTGCGCGCTCGATCAACGAACGCCTGGTCCAAAAATTCCCCGACAAGCCTCGTTATCGCGACGTCCTGGCAAGCACCCTCACCTGCTTGGCCAAGGTGCAGACCGTACAGGAGCAGCCGGATTCGGAAGAGACGTTCCGCGCCGCCGTTGCGATTCACGCTAAGCTGGTCGCCAACCATCCCGACAATGCCAAGTATCGGATCGGACAGGCGGCTCTGCCTCCGAGACCAGGCGGCCGTCGTGGCCGAGAGGCGGCCCGAGCAGGCCGAGGCAATCTACCGGCAGGCATTGGCTACGCTTGACAGCCGGGATGCCAGGGACCAGACGTCGGAGTGCCTGCGGATCAAAGTCGGCATCCTGAACAACCTGGGTTGCCTTCAGCTCGCCGGGGCCGAGGAAGCTCTTCTCCGCTCGATCGCCGTCTCTGAGAGCCTGGTGTCCAGCAAGTCGTCTGATCGCGAGGCTCGGCACAACCTGGCGATCGCCCAGAACAATCTTGGTGAACTCCTGATGAAGCTCGGGCGTTTGCGCGAGGCAGGGAAGCGGTTCAAAGAGGCCGTCGCCAACTTCGAGAGGCTTCTGGCCGAGGCACCTCAGTCCATCGATCTCCAGAGCCAGCTTGGCACCGTGCTGATGATGCAGGGAAAGTGGCTCGACCAGAACGGCAAGTCCGCCGAAGCCCGTTCGGCAATGGAGCGTGCCGTCACGCACCGCCGCCGGGCTGTTCAGCTCAGCAAGAATGGACCGGCCTTTCGGGAATTACTCGGTGGCCATCTGCTCGAACTGGCCGAGGTCACCCTGAAACTCGGCGCCTATGACGAGGCGACCCGCATCGCGCCTGGAGGTGTCCAGGACCGTACCCAGCTCCGCCCGCGCTCAGGCATGCCTCGACACCGCGCGGACCTGGCTCGCCTGGTCGCTCGCGTCGGCGGCGATGCCAAACTGAACCCAGCCGATCGCGACCGGCTGACGCGGAATATGTCGGCCGCACGGTCGTGCTCTTACGTGAGGCGATCGACATTAATCCACGGCTGATCGACCGGGTCGAGACAGATCCGGTATTTGAGACGGTGCGTCTGCATCCCGCCTTCAAAACGCTAATCTCTCGGTAAGCATGGAAGATACCTGACCATCGTGCCGTGGCTCTTGCACATCGAATTTCGAGCGTTAGCGGTTCCATGTTCGGTTAGCCAGGTTGCGGGCGAACCCGTTTTCGTCCTCCGTCAACCTACGGCGGTATCTGGGCGTAGCTCCGGCAGATCCTGATTTGTTGCAAGCTGGATTCAGTAGACGCCGTTGAGAGCGAACCAGGCCCCCACCCGTCCACTGGACTCGCGTCTCTTCGCTGTTGTGAATCTCGCCCATGTGGACAGACGAGATCGGGCCATCGACCCTATCGCGGAGTTGCTTCCCGCTTTTCAACAGCCTCGGCCGAAGGCCAACCTTGTCCGCTGGTTTCACCGCGAGCTCATCCCCTCCGCCATGAGTCGATCGATTCGGTCTTCCATCTCGGCGGGGAGGCGATAGAACTTCGACGATGAACCGGCGAACCTGTTTCACCTCTTGCGGCCAGAGATCCCCGACTTGATGGTTCCCAGCAAGCATAGCAAGGTCTCGGAATCGTTCAGGACGAATCCGAAGTAGCGGACCCGGCGTTCTGTTGTCTCGACGACACGTCCGTCCTCGGCGTCCACACCCCAGGAATGCTGGCGCCACAGGCCATCCGGGGACAGGGCGTAGCCGGACGCGATCCGCACTTCACCTTTCGTGGCGACGAACAGCATGGACGCATTCGCGTGGCAACCTGAATCCTCGCCCTGCCAGCTACATTGCCCTCGCGCCGGGGAAATAGCGGCCTCGATCCAGCAACTCGCCGATCTGATGATCCGGCAGGAACAGGAGGGCGAAGGTCCCGCCGAGATCGAGCAGGCGGGCCTCCAGATCGGCCCGGCGAGGCTCGTTCGCGAATGCCGCCTGGTTTCGTTCGCAAAGTATCGCCTCCCGCCCGGGTTCGAGCGGAGCGAAAGGTGCGTCGCAACCTTGGCGCTCGTCGGACAGCGTCGGCGGTCGAGGCAATGGCCGGACGACCTGGTTCTTGCAGGCGAGGGCGTTGCACGGTGCTTCGGCCGAGGTGTTTCGTTTTCTGTGTCATGCTGAGTCCTGCTGGAGAGCAACGTGGCGGGCGGACAGTGGCGAGTCCCGTCGAGTGCAGCCGGGAATCCGGCCGCCGATTCATCTTGCCGGGTTCTCCGTGGGGGGGCTTGGGATCGAGCTTGCGATAGCCGTGGATGCCGCCGGTCCCATTACCCGGGTGCATGTTCGCCCCTGGGTGAAGAACCGACCTTGGCGCCGATTCCGTCGTCGACCGGCTTGGCGGCTTGTCGATGGGCTTCGCTCCCCGCTTCATTATTGTGATGCTCAAGAAGCGTAGGGTGATTGCCAAACTGGCGAGATCGTGAGACACACCGACTGCAAGTGCATGCCAGATCGCAACTTGACACTGTCTCACATGCTGTCTCACGTTCCTCACACTGGACCTCGATGCTCTCGGCAACAGCCGATCGAGCCGGCTGGCCCGCCTCATCATCCGAACCCAGGAGGTCGTCCAGCTTCATCCGGATGACGCGAACTCGCTTCCGTATCGATGCGCACCTGCCGCGACTTGCCGCCTGACTGGCCGGGTGCGATCGGCCGGTTGGCCCTGTCGAGCAGGAGCCCGTCCGCCTCGAGCTGCGCGATCAGGGTCTTCTCGCTGATCTGGATCGCGGGCTTGCCCTGCTGCCGCAGCGATCGCTGGACGGCTTGCAAGGCCATGGCCAGCGACAGCTCGACGACCCGTTCACCCTCCCCGTCATCCGCCGAGCCGCCCGCCACGACCCGACCGACGACCGACGACCTGCTTCGCGCGTCACTCGCGCCGGAGCTCTGGCTACCACTCTGCCCCTCGAACCGGACCCGGCCCCAGTCCAGGAGCGACCGCAGCGACTCCAGGAAGATCGTGCTCGCCTGCTCGGCCTCGGCCGAACCCACGCTCACCGATACCATCTCGGCGAGATCGATCAGGGCGAAGTCCTCGGCTTCCTGCTTGGCTTCGGGCCAGACGTCCTGCAAGTAGGCCGCGAAGATCTCGAACGCCGCGGCCAGCAGCGCATGGTTGCCCGCGATCCGGGCATCATTCTGGCGACCCCTGATCGACTGATAGTAGTGCCGCTGCCAGTGCTCGACGCGATCCGCGAACACCGCCCCTTTCGCTTCGCGAATGACCCAGGCCAGGAAGTCCGCCATGAGACCGCGGTAGAGCGGGCTCATCTTCAGGCAGCGATCGCCCAGCTCCGCATCCTTCTCTCGGTTGGGCACCTCGACGATGATCGAGCGCGCCAGGCCGCTGGCGTTCTGGATCGGATAATCCTCGCCGGTCGCGAGGATGAGGCCACGGACCGGCCGGGTCGCCCGCGTGGTCGCATCGTGACGCAGGCGGCCTCGTGCGGTCCCGTCGCCGGAATTCTGCAACAGCCGCACGACGTCGGAGTACCGGGTCGTCTCCGGCTTGTAATCGTCGATGAGCAGGAGGCAGTCCCGGTAGTAGTACCCGATCATCTGCAAGTAATTGGCGGTCGAGCCCCAGGTCGCGATCCGACCGCTCGCATCGAGGGGATAGTCGCCGAACAGGTTCATGAACAAGGACGCCAGGAACGTCTTGCCCGAGCCGGTCAGGCCGCGGAGCCAGATCACCGGCCGCGATTTCGGGGCGGCGAGGCTCCGGAGCGGCGCCAGCGCCGCGGTGCCGAACAGGGATCTCATGACCCTACGGTCGTGGAGCCGGAGCATGTCGTGCACAACGTGCTCCTTGACCTCCTGGAGCTGTTCATCGGACAGGCGACGCAGGCCGAGCCATTGCGCGTTATCGCAACCGGCGAGATCGACCTGGGCGACGCCCTGCGCCGGGTCGTATTCGTGGTAGCCGTGGGCGTCAACGTGGCCGCCAGGGACGAGGAACTTCGAGCGGTCGTCTGTCCATCCGGTGGCAGTCGTCACCTGTCGGATCGCGGGATCGCTGACCGCGATGATGGCCCGCCGCAAGACTTCGGCACCGAGCTTGAGTTCGACCCCGGGCAGTGCCGCACCGTAGATGGCGGTCCGGAGCCGGCCGTTGCTCGTGAAATCGGCCGCGGTCATCTCGAGCGACCGCTCCCGGCCGCGGTGGCGGATCACGAGTCGCAGCCGGGTCTCCTCCTCGCCCTCGTCTCGGATCACAACGTGCTCCGTGATCCTCAAATCGAAGTTGCAGATCTGGGCCGGGGGCACCTCAAGATTCCAGAAGAGGCCGGAATCCTGGGGATGCTGAGCATCGTCGATGACGCTGAACTCGGCCTCTGGAGCCACGGCCTCATCCGCGGTTTGCAGGACTGCCGTTGGCGCGGCGGAGATCTCCAGTAGTCGCTGGTCGAGCGATTGGTTCAGGGCCGCGTCGTCGTGTTCGGAGAGCGCCAGCTTCTCGCAGATTTGCTCGATGAAGTCGCTTGCGCTGCGCGGCCCGGCCCAGGTCGACCGTGTCGACGGCCACGATGTCGCCGCCGTCCACGCGGCGGGCCGTGATCCGGTGCTTGCCTTTCGCGATCGGCGTCAGCTCGAGCGCGACGGGACCGATGACGATCGGTTCCTGGCCGGCCGGACCGCCCTGCGGGAACGTGGCGGGTTCGCCGGCCCCGGGCTCGTGGGTTCCGCCGGGCGGACCGATCAATTCAGCGATCGGTTGGTCCGTGAAATTCAATGTCGCGGTGTCCAGCTCTACTTGCATCTCCGAGACTCCTCGCGCCGACTATTCGACGGTGACACATTTGCGCTTCCAGCCGGGATTCTGCTCAGGCTGCCTAACTTGAACACGGATGCTGGCCACAAGTTTGTTATAGCCTGCGAGTTCGACTGGCGATGACGCCGACCCTATGAGAGCGACTCGACTGCGGCTATCGGCGTCAGGTCGGCCACGATCCGCTCGAGCCGGCGACGACACCAAGCCGCCAGAGACCGCAACTCGCCGTCCGGAAGAGCTTGTGGCGTGGGGAAGTCGAAAGCAAAGAATGCTGTCGTAGTTTTCCTGGCACCAGGAAAAGTTGGCCTACTCTTGCACCTGGAAGATTTCTTGAAAAATAACGTATCATAAATTCGCGTAATCTGTTAGATCTGAAGCCTCGTTGTGGTTCCTGGTCGGCGACTCCAGCGGGGCCTGTCTCACCGGACCTGCACAGGTCCACCTCAAGCCGCTGGTATGACTCAACGAGAGGTGGTTGGTCGAGACCCACATCAATGACGCGGCCTGCATCATTGCTCCGCTATCTTGCCGGGCACCCCGGGCCGGCCCTGCTGCTGGCCAGCCTCCTGGGCTGCAGGCTCTTCCTGAGCTTGAGCGAGCGCTCGCCGAGGATCCTCAGCGTCTCCGCGGCGAGGGCCCTGACTTTCTCGGACGGGTCACTAATCATGACCTGTATCAGCGCCACGATCACCTCGATATCAAACGCCGACCCGACCTCCCGGAGCAGGACGACCATCATCGTACGGTGATATGGAGATTCAGCCTGGAAGATGGCCGCGGCCAGCGGGCGGGCTGCGAGACATCCCACGTCCCCGATCGCGAGGGCCGCCTTGGCGACGACGTCGTGATCCTCGTGGACCATGAGCCTGATAAGGGTGTTGACCGCGCTGGGCGGCGGCGAGCCCCGGTCTACGTCATCCAGCATCGGGCGGTTGACCCTTTTTGACGTTTTCATCGCGATACCCTCCCGGAGGTGTTCGGCATGTTCCCGCCCGTTTCGCCCGACGCGGGCAGACTTCGACAAAGCCCGAGTTGCTGGAGCCCGAGGCGGAGTCCGTCCGCGAGATGGCCCTTGGCGACGAGGTCGACGGCCCCGTGGGGACGAAACATCGGCACCATGGCCAGGTCGAAGTAGACGCGATACCGCTCCTTGGCCTCGGTGGCGGTGGCGTGGGGGAGGTCTGGAGCCGGAGCAGGCCGTAGAGCCCGGCCACGGTCTCGTCCGGTAGTCGCCCGAGGTAGTCGAGCAGGGCATCCCGCTCGGGAATCGGGCGGAGGACCTGATCGAGTTCGTCGGCGCGGTACACCGGATATTCCGGAGGGCGCCGAGCGTAGCGGGCGGCCGCATAAGAGTCGGCGAGATAGACGACTTCGAGAACGATCGAAGCCTCGGGGATCGGAGGCTGAGACATGATCTTACCGTCCATGGATATAGGTCCTTTCAAATGCTTCGCGATTGGGCCGTACGGCCCGGAAATCGCCATGTGCTCAAGATGACTGGTCCGCTTGTCGAGGATCGCCGAACGTTGGCGAGCACCGGGCAGCAATCATCTCGGGGGTCGGCCTAGGACTCACTGCAGGGTCCGCAGGCATCTGAGAATCGTCAAGCATCTCGTCGGCCGGCTGGCTGACTGGTCAAGGCCCTCCTGCATCGGAATCATCCCTGTGAATGGCTCGCTGGCGAAGCTCGATCAGCTCGGCGATCATGGCGTTGGCCTGGGCAATCTCGGCCCGGACCTCGGGGATCGAAAGAACGTCCCGGCATAGCTTCCTCCCGTTCGCGGCACATCGAGCCTTCCCTTCCGGCGTCCGAGGGCCGGTCGAGAACAGCCAGGGCTTATTCCTCATCGCGGCCTGGCGTAATCGCTCGAGGCCGTCGGCGGTGTGCCCCTTCCACCTGGTCTGGTTTCTTCTGCCGATCTCGACGCGTCGTGGATCGGGAGGTGCGACTCGCGGCCTCATCGATGTCCTCATGGTCATCGCCCTCCAGTCTGGCTTTCTGATTTTCGACTCCGGCACACGCATCACTGCAATGGACCATTGCGTTGTTCTGGGGCCCGGAGGTGACGTTCTGTTGCCCGACATTGCCCATGACGGTCACCTGCGTGGGGGTTGCTGGCGGTTGTCTCAGACTCCGTAGCGCAGGAAAGACTTTCTGTACTCGGAAAACATCCGGGCCGCCGACGCATGTAGAAGCGAGGATGCCTCGGGTGTGCTCGACTGCGCCGCCTTCATCAAGAGCCGGCCGGCCGCATGGTTCAGGAGCACGAGCTGCTCAACCAGGAGGCGCTCGAGGGGATCAACCGGATCGCCAGCATCCCGGACCATTCCGGCGACGTAAGTAATACACGAGGTGGTCCCGAGTTGCGGGAAGACATGGCCGTTGGAGCCGTAGAGGTAGAGCCCCGAGGTCATGATCCGGATGTTTTCCGCGAACCCCGCCGCGATCTGCGATTCGTCCATCGATCCGGCTGCGAGTTGTTGTGGTTCCGTCGGTGCCGGTGCCTGCGGCAGATTTGCAGGGGTTGGCGGTGAGGGATGAGCGGGGGGGCCGGTTCGTCGGCAACCTGGGAGGTGGTCGTGTTCGTCAGCGGCGGGCATCGTTGGAACTCCATTCCATTCATAGACATCGCTTGATCACATCCGTGTCACGCAAGACAAATCAAAGAGAATTAGCATCGATGGGGCCGGCGTGCCTCCGCGGAGATCGCCTGCGTCCGCGCCCGATTTGAAGGTCAACATCATGGAAGCCCAGGATGCCCAGGAGCTTGTCAACAATCTCAACCTTGTCGCGTTCGACCTCGTGGCCTGCCTCGTGGAAGCTGTCCGGAGAGGCAGGATCGGTCCGGACCAGGTCGCTCTTGAGGCGATCGGCTATCAGGTAGGCATCGACGGCCCGGCGCACGAGCTCGGCAACAGGGGCACCGGTCTGCTTTGAGCGGCTTCTCAGCAGCTCGAGTCCACTTGATTTTAGCGTGAGACAGGTCCGCTCGGTGGAAGTGCCAGGCATCGGCTGATCCTCCTTGATCGAGACGCGATTAGTTGATAGCTCTATTTAGATTATAGGGTGCAGTGACTGCCGAACAATACCTAAAACCAGAATTACTGGAAAATTCTTCATAGGTTATCCGCTCGACCTGTCACGTCGTGTTGAGATAATGCAACTTCAATGCAACATCAAGGTACGGCAGAGGCGGCTGCGTCAAGTATTGGAAATGAATCTCGAGAACGAACCCGAGTCGGACATCTCGGCCGCCCAAAGTGCAGACTTCACCGTCCGCTACCCTGGCGACACCTCCGGCCACGCGGGCGGCAAGCGACGATTCGCCATACGTAAGGGAGCTCGCGACGGGTCACTGGCGAGTACGTGACGAAACGCTCGGGGTTGGCAGGGGGCCGCCGATGGGTGCCCCCGCGTCCGACGACCCGGTCGCGACCCGGATCGCGTCCTGTTCGGCAGTGGCTGCCAGGCGGGCCTGATCAAGTTGAGGAGTTTGCCGTGGCGACGGGCCGAGTTACTCCTCGCCGTGGCGAAGATGGTCGTCGGACGCGGCTGCAAGTTGGGCCGCCGCCCCGGGCGTCCTCCTACAGCAGCTACCCCGCGGAGATTCCGGCCAGCGTGGTCGGGATCGCCGCTGACAGCGACCTGGGTGGACGACAGGGTGGCGACCATGAATAAGGCCGCATCGATCAGGCCGCCGTGGTCGCCCTCATGGACCGCTACCCCCGGAGATGGCCAGTCAGCCGGATAGGGCATCCACGCCGGCAGCGACCCCTGGCGGACTCCGTGGTGGCGGCACATGACAATATCAGGGGCGATGTCCCGGCCATGCTCCTCCGCCGCGTGCGAGGGCCTGGCCGAAAAGGGGACGACACGGGCGGCCAGCCGGCATGAGCTGTCAGGATACCGCCTTGGTGAAGTGTCCCTCGGCCAGGGCCAGCTCCGGATCTGGCCGCCGTCGGTGTGGGTACCCGGGCCGCTGCCAATGGCCGACCAACCGGGTCAGGTCTGCATCGGGAGCGGCGAGGGAACCCACCGGTGGCGGCGACGGTTAGGAGCCGGTGGCGGCCCCCCGTTGTTCGACGTCGGGGCCGCCCCATCGCACGCGAACTTCAGCCTCGTGGGACGGCCCGTCGCGATCAGGCACGACACCCGGAGCAGTCTCCGTGAGTCGAGGAGGCTCGAGGCCAGAGTCGCTAGCCACGACCAAGTCTCTGCCCGGATGACAGCCTCGGCGAATTCTTGGGCAGGAACTGCCGGATGGGGGCTCGACCCGAGTCAGGTGGCCAAGGCATATCAATCGTGGTGATCCGGAAGGGCTAGCTCCGGATCACGAGCCTTTCACACGAGGCGGTTGCGTTGTAGTTTGGAGTTCATGGTGCATCCATCATTGCGCCGACACCTGAGACCACAAATTCTGCGTCGGTTCGGGTCCGAATCCGTGATGTGCCCCGCTCCGCTCGGTCGGCCCGGTCGATCGGCCGGCACCCGCGATCGCGACACCGGCCCCACCCGAGACGATACCGCCTTCTCAGACCGAAACGGCTTCGGCTTGCGACGCGGCCCGCACCGCCTCGGCGATCGGACTCAGGCTGATCTTGCCCAGCGTACCCTCACGCCGCGGCGCCGACGCCAACAGGGTCGCGAACACCGCGTGCACCGCCAGAACCACTCCCACCTGCGCGAAGAACCGCCGCGAACCCTTCAGGTTGCCATCATCCACACCCCAGAACACCTTCAAACGGGCGTTCACTCGCTCCACCGCCGTCCGACCCTTGTATTTCCGCTCGAACTTCTTGGTCGCCCGCGGCAGCGCCGGAAACCGCCTGGGGTCCTCATCGCGCGGAACCCGCACCGTCTTGCCGTACGACTTGCCCGCGTTGCAGATCTCCGACATCGGGCACTCCCAGTCCTCGTGCTTGGCCGGGCAACGGTACTTCAGCGTCTGGCGCATCCGGCTCGTGCCCGATGTAGGACATCTTGTGTCGCACCGGTGGTTCGCTCACCTTATCATAACAATAGATCGTCCCGTCTTCCGTGTACACCACGTTCGAGGTGCCGTCGTGGCCCGGCAGCATCCGCTCGGGGTCGGTCTGCCACAGGCCCCGCATCTCGATCAAGGGCGTGATCCCTTTGCCGGAGAGGGTCTTGTGGACATCGTCGCTATCGGCCGCTTTATCATAAGCTAAGGTCTCGATCCGGTCCGCAGGCAAGTTCGCCTCACCCTGCTCCAGGATCATCGGCAGCGTCTCGCCGTCGCCCGCCTTGGTGTCGGTAATCTCGTAGGACAGCACGACCTCGTGTTTCACATCCACCAGCAAGTGCAGCTTGAACCCGAACCACTCGACCACCTTGGTCACCTTCCCCTCGGCGTCCTTGTATTCCTTCCAGGCCGCCGCTGGCCTGCGGCAACCCCTCGGCGATCTCCTCCTGGGCGCCCTCCTCGTCCTTGCGCCGCGCCGACAGGCCGGTGGAGTCACCGGCGGTGTCCTTGCCCAGGTCGGCGACGGCCAGCCCCAAGCGTTGAATCAACACATTGAAGATCTCTTTGAGGAGCGAGCGATGGGGCTCCTGGCCGAGCACCTCCTCGAATCGCGAGATGTTCCAGGGCTTGGGCACGCGGGCTTCCGACTCGATGCCAATCAGCCGACGCAAGCCGTCATTGCGGCGGAGTTCGCCGAGCACGGCCTCGGTGGTGACGTGCCGCAGGACGATCCGCAAGACGACGACGCCCCAGAGGACATGCACCGGGTAGTCGTTGCGGCCGTGGCCGTCGGGCCTGGCGAAGCGAGTCGAGTAACTTGGCATCGGGCAGGGCCGCGAGCAGATCCTTGATGGTTTGGAGCGAGGGGCTGTCTTCGAGCGATTCCCAATCGAAGAGCGGCTTGACGGGGTGGAGGATCATCATGGGAGGGGACCTGGGATTTCCGAGGTAAATTGAGCCAAAACGAAGTCCATAGCACCTACTACGCAAGAGATCCCCGCAAGGTTCGCGACCTGGTCGAAAAATCGTGAAAAAATCGTCCTTGCAATGCAAAGTGCGAGAAATCCGAGGGGTTTTTGGGGGATCGGCCCGAAGAAGCCGTCGCGGCACCCTATGTGCCAGCACTTCGTGCAGCGCGAGCGCTCCTTTCACCCCGAGCGCGATCGCCCATTTGGACGCCGCCTGTTCCTCAATCGGGTCGTTCGTTCTCCTGCCCTGGGCAGAGAGGAGCCAAAGAGGAACGCGGTTAAATACTGAGCCCAAAAGACATTATGGCGATCTGTTCCTCTGTTCTTCAAGAAGCCGTGGCGAAAGACCGTATATACATCACGTATAGTATCACCGCCTGTCCGAGACCGTGATGACCTCCAGCTTCTCTCATATAATAAATATTATTCTTGGAAAGAGGAACAAGAGGAACAGTATATAGTAAAGTGGTTGTAGCTTTGACTTTAAGTGCGTTCCTCTTCTCGTTCCTCCACGTTCCTCTGTTCCTCATTTCCAGCGTCTTCCACTCGATTGCATCCACCCCCAGGACGCTCGGACGCCGCAGCGACATAGACTGGCCTTCCGACACAAGAGCATTCCTCCCGAGCAACGAAAACCGGCTGGGTCCGGCTACCTGCCGGACGTAGTCTTCGGGGCCGGCACTTCCTTCTGGTCGACATCACGCTCTGTACCAGCCCAGACGCATTTCATCTCCACGTCAGCTCGTTCCTCCCGGCCGCGTGTCCTTAAAGATCGGACCGGCTGAGAGTCCAGGACCACTCGCCAGGCGCCCTCCACATGAGTTCGGTAATCTTATGCTGTCGCCGCAAATGGGATGGTGGGGGGAATCCCGTTTGTCCCGGTCGCCTGAGGCTGCACGGCGGGTTTACTGGCCCAGTCTCTGGGTAATGCCGCGGCCATGACCCTCGCCACGTTGACTGACTTGCCGGCGATAGGTGCCTTCTTCGTCTTCTCGCCGTCTTGGCCGGCTCCGATCGGCTGATTGTTCTCATCGAGAAGGAATCCCAGGGTTGAACAACTGGTCGAGCAAAGTCCGATCGCTGACCTGGAGTGGCTGCCTACCTTGCCTTTTTAGATGCTCCTGTACCGCCGCCATCGACAGCGAGATCGATAGCTGAATGACGGCATCGTCGGAAAGCTGCTCGAAGCTTGGACAATGCCAGCCAGTCCGGTGCAATCGACCGACGGTCTTGTCCTTCTCCCGGCTGTCATCCGATGGTATCGAATGTCCGATCCCATCGATCCTGACCCGCTCGAACGCGATAAGCTCGCCGAGCGTGTCGAGGAAGATCCGGGCCGGCGTCTCCTGCTCGACGGCTCCGGCGGCCTTGACGACCAGATCAGCGAGATAGTCCTCTGCGAACGCGCGGGCAGCTTGATCCGCTTCGTTCCACACGTCGCGCATGAACTCGGCGAAGAGCTCGAAGGCCGCCGCCAGGCAGGCGTGATTTGAGGCGATCCTCGCGTCGTTGACACGGCCCCTGATGCCCTGAAGATAGTGACGTCGCCAGTGCTCGAACCGGGCTCTGAACCTCTTGCCGAGGTCATTCCGAATCACGTGGGCTATGAACGCGGCCATCCACCCGCGATAGAGGTGCAAGTGCGCAAGGCATCGATCCGGCCGATCGGGGTCGAGCTGTGGCGGGAGGGTCTGACCGACGATGGATGACACCTCTCGGAGAATCTTCTCCTTCTCGGCATCGATCATCACATGAGGGGGCAAGAAGCCCGGGAGTTGCTGCTTCAGGATCGAGATCGCCTGAGCCTGTACGGCGGGTAGCTTCGTCTCGTCCGTGTCCGTGACCCGGTACCCATCTCGGTCAAAGATGCGGATGTGCAGCCGGTTGTTGTCGTTGGTGCCGACGATGACCAGATTGTTCGCCGAGGTCGGTACTCCCGTGCCATCTCCCAGGACATCGATCGTAGGTCAAACCCTGTCGGGATGGGGACTTTGATGACCACGGCCCGCCCCCGTCCGGAGGCGTTGTTCTCCGGGAAGTCCTCCGCGGTACTCATCAGTAACCCACGAATCGGCCGGGTCGTATTCATCGATGTGTCCGAGTTCAGGCGTGCCCGTCCCGTCCTGTCCGAGTAGCACTGCAGAACCATCACGTATGCCGAGTGCCGGGCATGCTCCCGCTTGTAGTCGTCAACCGCGAACGGGGCATCGCGGAAATGGTATCCCGCTGACTGGATCGCGTTGATGGTTGACGTCCACGACAAATGGCGTCCACTCCCAGGGCCGCCGAAGTCGCCGAAGAAGTTCTCGCAAAGACAGGCGAGCGTGCTCTTCCCGCTCCCCGTCACTCCCTCGAACCACAGGATGGGCCGTGAGCCGACTTCCGCTTGGCGGATCATCACCGACAGCACGACGCCTGCCAGCATCGACCACACGACGGGCCGCTGATTGAGGCCCATCAGATCCTCAATGATGTGCAGGTTGGCCTGGCGCAGTTGCTCCGGGTCGAGCTGTCGCAACCCAAGCCACCTGCAGTTCCCGTTGACAGGTAGTTCGATCGCGGGAACCCCATCGCCGTCGGCGGTCTCGTGGTAGCCGTCCCTGTCCACGTAGCCGCCCGGGACCAGGTACTTCGAGAAGTCGTCCGTCCAGCCCATGGAGGTAAGGTAGCGGCGTACCACGGGCTCGCTGTTCCGGCTGATCGCAGTGCGGATCTCATCGATCGAGCCTAGTATCTCCGCCCGGGCACCGGCCGTAGCGAAGATCTCCGACCGCAGCTCCTCGGAGAACTGCTTGCTCGAGATATCGAAGCCGCAGGTCGTCCCGTGGACGTGAATCGTCCCGCGGAAGCGTCGCGTTTCGTCGGCTTCGTCCACGTCGCCGATGAGCCGCTCCTCCTCGATCTTCGCCACGAAGTTCGTGAGACGCCGCTGGTACTTCTCGGCGCAGGCGTAGTGCCCGGTCGCTTCGGGATTGTCCTCGTCGATGACAGCCACGTACTCGACCATTCCGACGACCTGCGTGGCCTCCCCGTCGCTCGGGGTCTCGCTCGTAGCGGCCTCCTGCATGAGCCGCTGTTCGAGCTGGACCTTGAGAGCCTGGCGCTGTGGTACTCGAGTTCGAGCTGATCGAGCACGGCTTGATGATTCGATCTCGCGCTCGCCGAGTTCAGGTCACCCTGGTCCCGGCTCGGATGGCGCTGTCCCTTGTGGGTGAGGGTGACACGCCATTTGTTCGGCCGAATCTGTTCGACTTGCACCGTGACCAGTCCGCCAACAGCTTGCTCCTCGATCGAGTCTCCCACGGCGGCCGGCATGTCCGGCTCGACCGTCTCGGCGGCCTGGTCAATCATCGCTGCGAAATCCTCACCGATCTGCGTCGCGTTCTCGTCCATCTATCAAGTCTCCTGGTTGTCGGTTCTGCGTGATGCAAGGTATTCTCGTGCGTCCTTGTACCCGATGCGTGGGAAGGACTTCTCGATCGGACGTCCCAGCTCCCGCATGAGAGCGGTCGTGACCGTCTCGGCACCTTCTTTCCCCGGCCACCGGCCGTCGGGCTTTTGATCGTTCTCCCCCAGCACGATGATGCGGCGATCCACGCCGCGCAGCAGCCGGGCCAGATGGTGTACTCCGCCGGTGGCGCTGGGTCGTCCGATGGCGCACAGGCCCTCGCTGATCAGCGCGGCGACGTCCAACGCGCCCTCCGGAATGTAGATGGGCCCCGGGATCGACTCCCAGCCGATCGGCACGTAAAGCCCTCGTCTGCTGTCGCGGATCGCTCGCTTATCGATCGACTCATCCACGTAGCGGCGCTGAATGCCGATGACCTCGCCCGCCCCGTTCACTTCCGGAAAGGTCCAGGCCGGCCCGTCGTCGATCCACTCATCGTCCTCATCGCGTCGCCAGTTCTTCTCCTTCCATCCGACTCGGAGCTGCTGAAGTGCTTCCTCTTCGACAACTA
>CAWJGW010000080.1:0-69501 GCA_963842405.1 uncultured Isosphaeraceae bacterium
TTCAACCAAGCCGCCCTCAGCCTTCTCCGAAGCGTTGCGGGCGGCTTTGCTTTCGCGCGAGGTTGTCTGGGAGGCGAACTCTTCTTTCCCTCGCCCCTTTGGGGGAGAGGGTGGCCGAAGGCCGGGTGAGGGGGCGGCAAATCGCCATAGAAGACGGTAAACTGGAACCCGACCACCTCGTGGGACGAAGTACTGCGGCAGGCGGGACAAGAAGACGTACTCATCCTCCGCGATGGACATCCCGTCGTGCTGATGACGCCCTTCGACGAGGACGACCTGGCCTGGGTCGGCACAAGAACACGATCCCGAATTCCTGGCCTCGCTGGAGAAAGTGCCCCGGCAGGTCGAACAGGGAAAGACCGTGAGTCATGATGACCTGAAGACAGAATTTGACCTCCATTGATCTGGAAAGAGGAATCGGGCCATCAGGGAGATTCCATCTGGCGACGGACGAGCTCCTTGGCTTGAGCGTCGGCTTCGGCCAAAAGGCCCGAATCTGTTCTCGCTCGCCGGGCTCGTATTGAGCGGGACCCAGGCGATTGAGTTCCCGGTACCAGCCGTCGAGATCATCGGAAATGCCGGACTCCGCATCGTCAACGACGACGATGCGACCCTCGGCCCAGTCGAGCGGCAAGGGATCGAGCGGGCGGATGAGCCCGTTTTGAACGATGGCGCGAATCATCGGGAACGCGTCCTAATCTTGCATCTCGTCTCACACCCTGACGCCGGATTCATCCTATCCGGAATCCTTGGCGCCAGTCCAGTTCAGGCGAGCCATCAAGCCCGACGGCCGCTGCCTCGGATCATTCCCTTGAGAGCTCTGTAAGGACGGGGCCCATGTTCCATTCCGGGACCACGAAACCACTCTGTGATGTCGCGATGAAGAATCCAGGAGAATTCATGCAACATTTCCCCTGCCGGCCCGATTATCTAGATGTGGGGTGTTTCGCTCAGATCACCCAGACCCCCGATCGATAACTCAGCCCAATGTGCGGGATGGGAGAAGATGGGGTTGCGAAATCCCCGAAAACGAACCCAGGCTTCACGCGACCTTCACAATTCCGCCTTATTCTTTACACCAAGAATTCGCGATCAGGTATAACTTCTGCGAGGGCTTGAATGAGAAGCCGCAAGACGTAAACCACGAAGCGAAGTCAACTCGCAGTACCAAGACATCGCGATTAGATGTATGCGGTCCAGGGAGATGCCAGGACGTGACGTGTGCAGTCGATGAAACGAAGTAGCGTTCAACACCAAGGTCCCGTGCTTGGATGCGTCTGATGCGAGGGTTAAGGAATGAGCCAGGAGAAGGCGGTAGTTCCGCGAGAATCCTCGGAATCGTGGGCCTAGTCGTCCCTTAACCGTTTCCGAGCTGGTGTTTCCCCTGGTCACGGGCTTGATCATCATGACCGGCTCGCTTCGTGCTCTGATTTCTGTAATGCGACGGCCGTCGTCCTGACATGATCTCGGCGGTCCGCTGAGCGATCCCGATCGATTCCTGTTGGAAATAAGGTGGCAGCATGCTGGGTCGTGTTCTGGTCCTATCAGCCAGTGCGGGAGCGGGTCACCTCCGGGCGGCCGAGGCCGTCGAGAAGGCGATCCGGGTCCGGGGCCTCGCGACGGAGGTCCAGCATCTCGACGTGCTCAGGTACACCAATAAAGTCTTCCGCCACTTCTATTCCAAGGCGTATATCGACCTGGTCAACAAGGCCCCGGAGGTTCTGGGCTGGCTCTACGACTACCTGGACGACCCCAAGAAGAACGACCCGGTCCGGATGGCCTTCGACCGCCTGAATGCGAATCCGTTCATTCGCTATCTCCGCCGGTATCAGCCCGACGTGGCGATCTGCACCCATTTCCTGCCGTCCGGGATCATCTCCTCGCTGAAGGAGGAAGGCAAGGTCAAGGTCTTGAACTCGGTGGTCGTCACCGATCTGGACGTCCACGCGATGTGGCTGTGCCGTCATGCGGAGCAGTACTTCGTCGCCCTGGAGGAGACCAAGGTCCACCTGAAGGCGCTGGGCGTGCCCGACCCGATGATCACGGTCTCGGGGATTCCCATCGATCCGGTGTTCGCGGTCGCCAAGGACCGGCGGGCCATGCGTCGCAAGCACGGCCTGGAGGAGGACCGGTTCACGATCCTCGTCTCGGCGGGGGGCTTCGGGGTCGGGCCGGTCGGGCACATGATGCAGGCGCTGGCCCGCCTGGAGCACTCGGCCCGGGTGGTGGCCGTCTGCGGTCGGAACGAGGCGCTGAGGGCCGAGCTCTCGGCGGCGATCAAGACGTTTCCCAAGCGTTCGGCGGTCTCGTTCACGCTCCTGGGGTTCACGACTGAGATGGATGAGCTGATGACGGCGGCCGACCTGTTCGTGGGCAAACCGGGGGGCTTGACCACGTCGGAGGCCATGGCCAAGGGGCTGCCCATGGTGGTGATCAACCCCATCCCCGGCCAGGAGGAACGGAACTCCGACCACCTGCTGGAAGAGGGGGTCGCCCTCCGATGCAACAACCTGCCCGCGCTGGCATTCAAGATCGATACCCTTCTGAATACGCCCGGGAAGCTGGCCCGCATGGCGGAGAACGCGCGAGCCCTGGGGAAGCCCGAGGCGGCGTTCACGATCGTGGACCGGATCGAGACGCTCCGCCAGTCACAGGCCGGCCCGGCCGTCGGGAAAGCACGGTATGCGACGGTGCCGGGGCGATGAGGTCTTCGAATTTACGAACTCTTCCCATGTCTGCTCTTGGCGTGCGGAATCGCTTGGATCGGCGACCTCTTGAACTGGATCGGAGCGACATCATGACACCGTCGCGATTGGGATTCCAATCCTTGCTGGGCCTGGGATTGGTGCTCGGGGCCTTGGGCGTGTCGCAAGCCGCCGCCGGGACCACGACGACCACCGAACCGCGGTCATCGGCACGGCCCGAGGCCGCCGGAGGCGCATCGGATGACTCGGCCCGTTCGCTCACATTCGAGACCTACCAGGATCAGAAGGAGGGGCATCGCTGGCGGCTCAAGGCGACCAACGGCCAGATCATCGCCACCTCCGGCCAGGGATACAAGGACAAACGCGACTGCAAGAACGCGATCGACCGGATCAAGAAGGACGCGGCGACCAAGCTGAAGTTCGAGACCTACGAGGACAAGGCCAAGGAACATCGCTGGCGGCTCAAGGCGACCAACGGCCAGATCATCGCCACCTCCGGCCAGGGGTACAAGGACAAGCGCGACTGCGAGCACGCGATCGACGTGATCAAGAAGGGGGCCGAGAAGGCCAAGGTCGAGGAGGCGAAATGACGGCGAGGCAAGCGATGGCGAAGGCCAGCACGCGCCGGATATGGTATCTCCTGATGGAAGTGGTCGGCCGCGACGCGCCCCGGCGTGCCGTCGGCTTCGAGTCGAAGAGCGTATCACCCGAGGAGATCCATCATGAGTCGGCTGCGGCTTTGCGTCGGGTTTTGCCTGCTGGTCCTGGTTTCGTCACGCTCTGCCGGCTCGGGCCGCCGATCGGCCGGCCGCGGCCCTGAGCGACTATTTCCCGCCGCCGGAAGAGCAGGGGGGCTGGCGGACCTTGCTCCCCGCGGAAGGGGAGCCCGACGACTCGCAGAAGGCGCGGATCCGCGAGGTCGGCGGGGTGGACTGGGACGCGCTCAAGGCGGCCTGGGACCACAATGCCGCGGCCCCGGGCGCGACGGGGCTCCTGGTCATCCGCCGCGGCCAGATCGTCGGCGAGTGGTACAAGGAGGGCGACCGCACGACCGCCTTCAACATCTACTCCAGCTCGAAGTCGTACACCAGCACGGCGTACGGCTTGATCCTGTCCGACTTCGGCAACGGTCCGCTCCCGAGCGGCAAGACGCTCTCGCTCGACACCAAGGTCTGCAACGCCGAGTGGCTCCCCGAGTCGCTGCCGCTGCCCGACCCGCGCAAGGCGGAGATCACGGTCCGGAACCTCCTGAACATGGCCTCGGGCCTGGACACGCAGAACCCGCCGGAGAAGGATCACCCGTTCGAGTGGGCGCTCGGCCACGTCGCCGGCTCGCCGATGGTCAAGCTCATGAACGACCCGGGCACGGCCTTTCACTACAGCAACGCGGGGGTCGCCCACCTGGTGCTCGTGTTCCATCGGGCGACGGGCGAGGACCTCTATCCCTTCTTGAAGCAGCGGCTGTTCGAGCCGATCGGCGAGACGCAGTTGCGCTGGAAGCCGCTCGGCGGCCCCGACGGCGGCGCGGGGGCGATCGGCCCGTTCAGCCAGGGTTATAGCGGCATCCACACCAACCCGCGTCAGCACGCGCGGTTCTGCTACCTGGCGATGCACAAGGGGGAATGGGCCGGCAAGCGGATCGTCCCGGCCGTCGTACTACGACTTCGCCTGGAAGGGGACCTCGGTCAAGGCCGACTACGGCGGCCAGTGGTGGACCGCCCCTCGCATCCCCGGCGCGCCGGCCGACCTGGTCATGACCCTGGGCCGCAACCACAACGACGGCTTCGTCGTCCCCAGCCTCGACCTGATCTTCGTCCGGCTCGGCAACGGCGATAAGTTCCCCAAGGACTTCGAGAAAGACCTGGTCCTCAAGGTCCTGGCGGCGGTGAAGTGATACGAGAGGGCAGGACAGCTCCGGCCGATTCGGAGGTCGATACATGATATCGGGCCTGGAGGTACTCGACACACGTTGCCTTTGACGACGTAGGTCAGGCGAGTGTTCTCGTATCGCGTGCCATGTGCCGCGAGCTCGTGCTCATCAGCGCGACCTCGCCGAGACCCCGTCTCATCCGTTCGAGCCCTTGTAGCCGGACGGCGTAATCAGGGTCATCCTTGTCCAGGGTCAGGAGAAACTCATTGGCCAGCATGAGCGTTACGGAAGTGGCTTGGATCGCCGAGCCGAGGATCGCAATGACCTCCGTATCACCGACGGCTCGTTTCGCGAACGCACCGACGTACAATTTCAGGATTTGGTTCAGGGCTTGATAGTACGAACCCACTGCAGCGAACCGGGGTTGCACGGGAAGTGATCGGTCCTGGAATAATTTGAGGCTTTCGGTTGAAGTGATCCGGTCGAAGAAGTTCCCGGAACGCTTGCTCCCTGAGCGAGGAAGTTGGTTGGGATCTTTCTCCACGAGCGCAGTCAGAACCTTGGCCACCTTCACAAGGTCCGAGCCGGTCCATGTCCGGTCGGGAGCGGGCATGCCCAGCTTGAAGTAAGCGTCCGTTTCCAACGAACGATCAGCGGGAGTGGCGATCAAATGCTGGGCCGGTGCGTGAGATCGTAGCGCGGGCTGAAGAGCGGTCCGCTTGGCATGAGATCGCCTCGCATCGAGGTTCGGAGCTGGCGGTCCGTAGCTTATCGGACTGCTTCCGGGGCATCAGTCCAGCCCACATCGAGGTTCCACTGCCGCGCGGCCTCCTTGCGACTGCTGTTCCAGTCGGGCGAGGTCCGACACCGCGATGGCGTCGGTCGCCGTCCTTCGGCTTCGCGGCAGCCGGGCGTTTCAGCCGCCGGTCGATCGAGGACAGCTTCCGCCGTTTCTTCTCGGAGGCCATGATCGTGGGCTCCCCTTCAGGACGGTGAGCGAGGCACAATCCGGAATTCTAGCATCGACGATCGATTCTCGACACAATAGGCCGCGTCAAGGTTCACGACCGATCACCCGCAGGACCAGGGAAACCCATGCAGGACTTCGAGAAGCTCGGCCTATTCTATCTGGGCAAGGCGTACGACGTGGGCCATCGGCAGGTCACGCCGGACCTGCTGCTCTACGAGTCGAAGGACTTGACCACGCACGCCGTCGTGCGTGGGGATGACCGGCAGCGGCAAGACGGGGTTGGGGATCGGCTTGCTGGAAGAGGCGGCGATCGACGGCATCCCGGTGATCGCGATCGACCCCAAGGGCGACCTGGGCAACCTGCTGCTCACGTTCCCCGAGCTGCGTCCCGAGGACTTCCTGCCGTGGGTCGACCCGGACGAGGCGTCGCGACAGGGGCTGACGCGCGAGCAATTCGCCGCGAAGACGGCCGAGCAATGGCGCGAGGGGCTGGCCGCCTGGGGCGAGGACGGCGCGCGGATCGCGCGGTTCCGCGACGCCGTCGACCTCTCGATCTACACGCCGGGGAGCAATGCCGGGCTGCCGCTGACGGTGCTCCGATCGTTCGACGCACCGCCGCCGGGCCTGGCGGGACAGGCCGAGGCCTATCGCGAGCGGATCGCCTCGGCCGTCTCGGGACTGCTGGCGCTCGTGGGCATCGACGCCGACCCGATCTCCAGCCGCGAGCATATCCTGCTCTCGAACATCCTCGACCACGCCTGGCGCGCGGGGCACAACCTGGACATGGGCGGCACTGATCCACGCCGTGCAGTCGCCGCCGTTCCAGAAGGTCGGCGTGCTCGACCTGGAGTCGTTCTTCCCGGCCAAGGACCGCTTCGCCCTGGCGATGAAGCTCAACAACCTGCTCGCCTCGCCCGGGTTCGCCGCCTGGATGGAGGGCGAGCCGCTGGACGTCGCCGGGCTGTTCTCCACCCGCGAGGGGAAGCCGCGGCTGTCGATCATCTCGATCGCGCATCTGTCCGACAACGAGCGGATGTTCTTCGTCACGATCCTGCTGAACGAGGTGCTGGCCTGGGCACGGTCGCAGCCGGGCACGTCGAGCCTGCGCGCCGTCGTCTACATGGACGAGATCTTCGGCTACTTCCCATCGACATCCAACCCGCCGTCGAAGGTCCCGATGCTGACCCTGCTCAAGCAGGCGCGGGCCTATGGGCTGGGGGTCGTGCTGGCGACCCAGAACCCGGTCGATCTCGACTACAAGGGGCTCTCCAACGCCGGCACCTGGTTCCTCGGCCGCTTGCAGACCCAGCGCGACAAGGACCGCGTGCTCGAGGGCCTGGAGGGGGCATCGACCGCGTCCGGGCACGCCTTCGACCGCCCGGCGATGGACAAGGTCCTCTCCGGCCTTGGCCAGCGCGTCTTCGTGATGAACAACGTGCACGACGATCGCCCGGTGGTGTTCCAGACCCGATGGACGCTCTCCTACCTCCGCGGCCCGCTGACCCGCGAGCAGATCCAGACCCTGATGGCACCCCGCAAGCAGGCCGCGCCCCGGGCTTCTCACGCGGCGGAAGCGACCACCGCGAGCCGGCCTTCATCCGCGCCCGTGTCTCCCTCGACGACCGATCCCGCCGCGGGGGGTGACCGCCCCGTGGTGCCGCCGGACGTGCCCGTCTTCTTCGTGCCGCGTCGCGGACCGCTCCAGCCCGGGGAATCGCTGCTCTATCGCCCTGCGATTCTGGGCGTGGCGAGGCTCCACTACGCCGACAAGAAGGCGGGCATCGACCACTGGGAGACCCTGGCCTTGCTCGATCGGATCGACGACGCGGTGCCGTCGGAGGTCTGGGCCGGCAGCGAGCCGTACGACGACGGCGTGCCGGAGCTGGACAAGGCCCCCGAGGCCGGCGCCCGCTTCGCCCCCTTGCCCTCCGAGCTGGCCCGGGCCAAGTCTTACACCGAGTGGACCAAGGCGCTGAAGAACTACCTCTACCGCGAGCGGACGCTGGACCTGTGGAGCTATCCCGCGCTGAAGGAGACATCCCGGCCGATGGAATCGGAGCGGGAGTTCCGGCTCCGGCTGGGCCAGGCGTCGCGCGAGCATCGGGACAAGGACGTCGAGGCGCTGCGGAACAAGTACGCGCCCAAGCAGGCCGCCCTCGAGGACCAGATCCGACGCGCCCGCGAGCGGCTGGAGCGCGAGCAAGCCGAGGCGAACCGGTCGACCTGGGACGCCACGATCGCGATGGGCAGCTCGGTGCTGGGCGCACTGCTGGGCCGCAAGACGATCAGCCAGGCCAACGTGGGCCGTGCGACGTCCGCCGCGAAGGCCGCCGGCCGGGCCGTCAAGCAGCACGGCGACGTCGACCAGGCCGGCGAATCACTCGAGGTCTTGCGGCAGAAGTACGCCGAGCTGGAGGCCAAGTTCCAGGCGGAGGTGGATCAACTCGACCCCATCCTCCGCGTCGAGGCCGCCGAGCTCAAGCCGATGCCGCTCCGTCCCAAAAAGGCGGACATCACCATCGAGCAGGTCGTCCTGGCCTGGACGCCGTGGAAAGTCGGGGCCGATGGCAAGCCGGAGGCGGCGTATTGAGGTGAGATGATGAGCTGGCTCGGTCCGGCGCTGGAAGGGCGAGTCTTCGTCCGAGCCTATTGTCGCTGCCGGCTCGGATTTTGTTGGGCACCGGTCTCTTGACCACTGCGGTGAACATCTTCTCCAAATTAGCGGACCGCCTGAAGGCGGGACTCCAACGCGGATTCCGGCCGTTCTCGCTGGAGTCCCGCCTTTAGGCGGAATCCGGGTCGGATCGCCGGACCACCTGAAGGCGGGACTCCAAGGCCTGAGATCCCTCGGTTTCCGTGGGAATCGTGGCCCTGCATGATGTTCACCGCAGTCGGTCTCTTGACCCCGCCGGCGGTGCCCTTCTGTTGGGCGGGGTCGTGAGACCCGCGCCGAACAGAGAGTGGCAAGTGGCTACGAGCGCTTCACGCTTGAGTCACGTGGCCTGCCAGGTGGCACTGTTCCCTTTTCGCTTTTGTCCCCTTTTCGCTTTTTCAGATGGACAGCCTGGGAACGAGGCGTGGATGAGTCGGCTAGAGACCGACACGGGTGCCTCTGCCGATCCGCCGGGCTCAGTAGCCTGGGCGACGGCTCATCGGCCGTTCCCATGCGGCATCCGCGAGTTGTGCCAACGCCAGGTCATGGATCGGCGAGCTGGCAGGCGGTACCGAGGAATCAACGTCATCGGATACGATGCCCACTACGGTCACGACCGGACTTCCCGAGAGATTGACCGCGGGCTCGCCGCGCGAGATTCCGACGACCTGTCCCCCGGGCGTTAACGCGATGGCCGGGGAGTCGGTGTTGCCGATGGAGCTGGCCGTGAGTGGCGGCGAGTCGACCGAAGCCGCCCCGATCATCGAGGATTGACCCGCGACCTCGCCTTGAGGCAGGGACTCGACCTGCAAATGCGCTGAGCCACTCTCCACCGGGTCGAAGAACAGCCCGCTGAGCACGGCGTTGGCACCGGCCGCTTTCGTGATCGTGATCAGCACGTTCCCCGAAATCGTCCAGTTCAGGTAGGCGCCGTTCGAGAAACTCGACACGGTCTCGCTGCTGAGCACGGCACCCGTGCCGGCGTTGCTCAGTTGGATCTGCTCGCTGCGGGCGTTACCCCCATTGTAGTCCAGGACATACAACTCCAGGTCGTAGGACTGGCCATTGGTCACGTCCACGTCCACCGTGAAGCTGTTGGTCGCATACCAGGTGGCGGCGATCCGGCTCGTTCCTCCCGGAACTTGGAGCGCCGGGGTGGCGGTCGAGGGGTTGGCCCAGGTATAGGCCGTCGCACCGGCCGGAGTGACGGTCACGCCCGCGGGCAGCGCGTTGGGGTTGGAGGTGCTGGGGTTGTTGATGATCTCGTAACCGTCGGTCCCATACACGCCGATCCAGTTGCCCTGTGTCTTCGTGTCCTCTTCGAGGAACGTTGCCGAGGTCGTGGCCGCGGTGACGTTGATCGTCACCGTGGCGGTGGCGGACGTGTAGTCGGTCGTATCCGTGGGTGTGAAACTCACCGAGAGCGTCTGATTGTTGCCGACGGCCAGGACGGTGCCCGCGGCCGGCGTGTAGGTGAAGGTGCCCGCCACGCTCCCATTGACCCCGCCCACCGTCCAGGAGGACGTGGCATCGAGTTGCGTGCCGGAGAGTGCTGTGCCGGCGGTAATGGGGGCGGGGTTGGCCCAGGCGATCGTCGGCGTTGCCTGCGAGACGTTGATCAGCGCAGTGGCGGTGGCGGTGGTGTAATCGGTCGTATCCGTGGGCGTGAAGGTGACCGATAGCGTCTGGTCGTTTCCCGCCTCGAGGACCGTGCCCGCGGCCGGTGTATAGGTGAAGGTGCCGGGCACGCTGGCCGTCGCGTCGAGCTGAGTGCTGCTCAGGGCCGTGCCGTAGACGATATTCGCAGGGTTCGCCCAGGTAATCGTCGGCGTGGATTTCGACGTTGCGCCGGATCGAAGAAGAGCCCGCTGAGCACAGCGTTGGCACCGGCCTTTTTCGTGATCGTGATCAGCACGTTCCCCGAAATGGTCCAGTTCAGGTAGGCGCCGTTCGAGAAACTCGACACGGTCTCGCTGCTGAGCACGGCACCCGTGCCGGCGTTGCTCAACTGGATCTGCTCGCTGCGGGCGTTACCCCCATTGTAGTCCAGGACATACAGCTCCAGGTTGTAGGACTGGCCATTGGTCACGTCCACGTCCACCGTGAAGCTGTTGGTCGCATACCAGGTGGCGGCGATCCGGCTCGTTCCTCCCGGAACTTGGAGTGCCGGGGTGGCGGTCGAGGGGTTGGCCCAGGTATAGGCCGTCGCACCGGCCGGAGTGACGGTCACGCCCGCGGGCAGCGCGTTGGGGTTGGAGGTGCTGGGATTGTTGATGATCTCGTAACCGTCGGTCCCATACACTCCGATCCAGTTCCCCTCCGTCTTCGTGTCCTGCTCAAGGAACGTCGCCGAGGTGGTCGCCGCAGTGACGTTGATGGTCACCGTGGCGGTGGCGGACGTGTAGTCGGTCGTATCCGTAGGCGCAAAGCTCACCGAGAGCGTCTGATTGTTGCCGACGGCGAGGACGGTCCCCGTGGCGGGCGTGTAGGTGAAGGTGCCCGCCACGCTCCCATTGACCCCGCCCACCGTCCAGGAGGACGTGGCATCGAGTTGGGTGCCCGACAGTGCCGTGCCGTAAGTAATGGGGGCGGGGTTGGCCCAGGTGATCGTCGGCGTTGCCTGCGAGACGTTGATGACCGCGGTGGCTGTGGCGGTGGTGTAATCGGTCGTATCCGTGGGCGTGAAGGTGACCGACAGCGTCTGGCCATTGCCCGCCTTGAGGACCGTGCCCACAGCCGGCGTGATAAGTGAAGGTGCCGGGCACGCTCGCCGTCGCGTCGAGCTGAGTGCTGCTCAGGGCCGTGCCGTAGACGATATTCGCAGGGTTGGCCCAGGTGATCGTCGGCGTGGACTTCGACGCTGGCGCCGGATCGAAGAACAGACCGCTGAGGACGGCGTTGGCACCGGCCTTTTTCGTGATCGTGATCAGCACGTTCCCCGAAATCGTCCAGTTCAGGTAGGCGCCGTTCGCGAAACTCGACACGGTCTCGCTGCTGAGCACGGCACCCGTGCCGGCGTTGCTCAATTGGATCTGCTCGCTGCGGGCGTTACCCCCATTGTAGTCCAGGACGTACAGCTCCAGGTTGTAGGACTGGCCGTTGGTCACGTCCACGTCCACCGTGAAGCTGTTGGTCGCATACCAGGTGGCGGCGATCCGGCTCGTTCCTCCCGGAACCTGCAGCGCCGGGGTGGCGGTCGAGGGGTTGGCCCAGGTATAGGCCGTCGCACCGGCCGGAGTGACGGTCACGCCCGCGGGGAGCGAGTTAGGGTTAGTGGTGCTGGGATTGTTGATCACATCGTAACCGTCGGTCCCATACACTCCGATCCAGTTGCCCTCCGTCGTCGTGTCCTGCTTGAGGAACGTCGCCGACGTAGTGCTACTGCCGGTTGACACGGTCACGCTGCCCTGCCCCGTGATGCTCGACGTGACCGTGTCGGTGGCGGTGATCGTCTGGGCCCCGCTCGTGTTCAGCGTTGCCGAGAAGCTGTGAGTCCCGGCGTTGCCCGAGGTGAATGTGTAGTTGGCCGGCAGGGTCGCGGCGGTGTCGCTGCTGGTGAAATGCACCGTGCCGGTGTAGCCGGTGGCGACGTTCCCGTAAGCATCGTAGGCGGTCACCGTGAAGCCGAAGGCCGTACCCGCCGTGGCGGTGGCGGGCAATCCGCTGAACGACAGGGAGGAGGCCGCAGCCGGGGTGACATTGAATGCCGCTGGTGGTGGCCGTGGTCAGATTGCCGCTGCTGGTCTTTGAGCGTGTAACCGGTCCCCACCTTGTTCAAGGTCAAGCCGGAGAAGGTGGCCACGCCATTGACCGCCGTCACGGTCAGCGTGCCGCCCAGGCATACTGCCGCCGGGGTTGGTCGCCAGGGCGATGGTGACGCTGCCGTTATAGTTGGTGATCACGTTGCCCGAGCTATCCTCGACTGGAACGGTAAGCCCGAAGCCGCTGCCGGCGGTGACGCTGGCAGGCGGCTGGGCGGTCACCGCCAGTTGGGTCGGAAGACCGAAGGTGGCCAGGCCGGGGACCAGCAGATTGGCAACGGGCGAGCCAAGGCCGGTGACTTCGTCGTAGCCGGGCCTGGCGCTGTACGTGCCGTTGCCGCCGGAAGTGATGTCGTGGAAGTCGCTGGAGGGGAGGCCGTAGAGGGCCGGGAGGGTCTGGCTGGGGCCGTCGAGGGTCGTCCCGCCAGCGGCCACACGGCCCTGGTCGGCGATCGCGATCAGACGCGGCCCATGCGGTCGCGGCAAAGGCGGTGTAGCCACAATCTGCACGGGTGAGCCTGCGGTGTCGTACGAATTGTAGAGGGTGATCCCGGTGTTCGGGTCGGCATCGAAGGCGACGTCGGGAATGGTCCTCGCCCCGTGCTCTGAACGCCCTCCTGATACGACGGCTCGGCCTCATACAAGGCTCGTGCCGCCGTTGGTGCTAGACCAGGCGACTTCGCCCTGGTAAGAATTGTTCGAATTGAGAGACAGGCTCGTGCCGCCGACGGAGACCACGTTGGGTGATGCGGCCGGATAGGCGGTCGTTCCCCCTTGACCGGCGTTGGCCACAAAGGTCACACCCTGGTGACCGCTCGGCGTGGTGAAGTAGCTGTCATTGGACGACTCGCCGCTGAATTCGTTGGAGTACCGACCCGCCAATCAAGACGACCGAGACGCCGGGCAGACTCGGCGGCTTCCGCCACGCCGGGAAGGAGGTCGCTGTAGTAGTTGCTGTTGCATTCGACCAGGATGATGTTGGCCCCCGGAGCGATGGCGTGAGTCCATTCCACGTCGACGACTTCCTCCCATTCCCAGCCGCCGGTCGTATCCGCGGCGGGCAAGGGAGAGGCGTTGCCCTGCTCGTTGACCACGGTGAGGTTGATGCTGGGCAGGTTGAAAAGCTGATCGAACTGGGCCAGGTCGCCGGCGATATTGGGATCGTTGTAAGGATCGACGATCGCGATGGTCTGGCCCGCACCCGTTCCCGACGTGGTCCCGAAGGTGATCTGGTTGATTCCGTACGCGGTCGCGATCTGGTTCGGAAGGTAACCGGGATAACCGACGTTGAACGCGCTGGTGGTCGCTGCCGTCAAGCTGCCACTGGTGGCCTTGAGCGTGTAGCCACTGCCGGCCTTATTCAGGTTCAGGCCGGAGAAGGTGGCCACGCCGTTGACCGCCGTCACCGTCACCGTCCCGCCCAGGGTACTGCTGCCGGGGTTGTTCGCCAGGGCGACGCTCACGCTGCCCGCGAACGAGGTCGTCAGGTTGTTGTACGCATCCTCGGCGTCGATGGTCAGGCCGAACGCGTCATCGAGGATGACCGTGCCGGGCGGCTGAGTGGCCACGATCAATTTCGTGGTCGCGGCCGGTGTGACATTGAATGCACTGGTCGTGGCCGAGGTCAAGCTGCCACTGGTGGCCGTGAGCGTGTAGCCAGTACCAGCCGTGTTCAGCGTCAAGCCGGAGAAAGTGGCGATACCGTTGACGACGGTCACCGTCAGCGTGCCGACGAGCGTGCCACCGCCGGGGTTGTTCGCCAGGGCGATAGTCACTTTGCCGTTGTAGTTGGTGACCACGTTGCCGGAGCTATTCTCGACAGCAACCGTGAGCCCGAAGCCACTGCCGGCCGTGAGGCTGCCGGGGGCTGGACGGTGATCGCCACCTTGGTGGCCACTATTCCGTAAGCGGCCAAGTCGGGGATCAGGAGATTGGCGACCGGGGTGCCCAGGCCGGTGACGAGGTCATAGCCGGGGCCGGCGGGATAGCCGTTGTTGCCGTTGACGATGTCGTGGAAATCGCTCGATGGTAGCGAGTAGAGGGCCGGCAGGGTCTGAGTGTAGCCCGTCAGTGTCGTGCCGCCATCGCCTTGCACTCGCTCCTGGTCGGCGATGGCGATCAGGCCGGCCCACTGCGGTGCGGCGATGCTCGTGCCCCCTTCGATAACCCAGCCGACATTGCCGTTCTGGTCCGGTGTGCTGTAGTAGACATAGAACCCCGTAGCGGGATCGGCATCCCAGGCCACGTCCGGGACGGCGCGATGGGAGGTGGTAATACTCGAGGGCACAACGCCCTTCTGCCAGGTCGGCTGGGACTCGACCGAGCTGACGCCGCCGCCGCTGGCCCCGTTCGGCTTCCAGCTATCACTGCCGTAGCTCCAGCCAATTTCCCCGCTGGGGCCCGGGACCGGATAATCCCCCGCGGCGTCGAGGCCCGGCAGGGTCGTGCCGCCCACGGCCACCACGTTAGGCGATGTGGCCGGATACGCCGGCCCGATCGGAGCGTTCGCGAGGGGATATTCTCCGGTATCGCCCGAGGCGGCCAGGAATGTCACCCCGGGAGTTGTGAACTCGGCGTCCAATGCCTGTTCGTTCATCCCGTCGGCGGCAAGACCCGGCTCGCTCCAACCATAACTGATCGAGACCACCGTGACTCCCGACGTAGTCGCGGCGTCTGAGATTTCGTTGAAGAAGTTGGTATCATACTGCGCACTATTGCCATTTCCCGGGTTCACGTCGAACAGCAGGATCTTCGCGGCCGGGGCAATCGCGTGGGCGTATTCGACGTCGAGCGTCGTCTCGGCGATGGCACCCGGGACTACGGGGCGCCTTCATTGTTGATCTGCTGGAACTGCGGGTCGGGTAGGTTGAAGGTCCGATCGAACTGCTCGAGGTCGGACAGGATCGTGGGGTCGGTGCCAAGGTCGAGGATCGCGATCGTCTGCCCGGTCCCATCCCCCTGTAGGGTCGCCCCGCCGGGACCCATGAAGCTGATCTGGTCGACACCATAGGCGTGCCGGATCTGGCCGGGCTTATAGCCGGTCAACGGAACTGGCTGGTAAGCATCGCTGACGACTTCATTCCCGGAGGGGACCGTCGCGAGCACCCCACCTGCGGGGGCCATGGCAATCCCCCGAGGAATCGGCACTAACGAGGTGTTCACCAGCGGGGTGCTCAGGTGCGCCGCGTACACGTTCGAGCCGGGACTGATCGTCACATAGCCTGGCGCGCCATTGAACAATCCGCTCGATCCGGCCGCTACCACGAAGTTTCCCGCGCTGTCGATGGTGATCCCCACGGTGTCGATGGTCGGGGTCACAGGCAGGCCGAGATTGGGGATCATCGGGGAGAGCGAGCTTCCTAGAGCGTTGAACGACAGTGGCAAGTCAGTCCCTCTGGGCATCCGGCAGGACCGTCAGGACGGTCCCCTGGGCGTTGACGGCCACGCCCTTGGGCACGGCTTCGTTGTCACTCGCGGGGGCCGCGACCAGGATCTTATCCGTCCAGGAGTACAGGCTACTGTTCCCGGAGTAGGTCGCCCGCATCACGAAATCCCAACCGTTCGCGTAGCCCGAGACGAGGATGTTGCTGCCATCGACGCCGAAGTCACCGAACGTGGCGCTGGAAAGGCTGATCGAGCTGTTAAGATTGAGAGACGTCCCGGTCTGGGGGTCGTAGACCGACGACGCGTCGAACGAGTTCCCCCGGAAGTGGCTGTAGCTTCCCGAGCCTCCGGTCGAGGGCAAGTAGTAGAACGACTCGCCGTCCGGCTGGATTTCGAGGATGTCGCCGGGGATGAGGCCAGGTAGCGACTCGGAGGACCCGAGGGTTACCAGTGGCGCCGGGAAAAGCGTTCGGTCCGCTCGTCAGGAAAACGCTACCATTGATCGGAACACCCTGGGACGTGTATTCCTCCACCGCCTGCTGTTGTCCCAAGAAGCTGTTGTAGTCGTTGTAACTGACGTAGACGTGTCCTGCCGAATCGGTGGTCACGCCCACGGGGCCGCTGGGGATGGCAAAAATGCTGCTGAGCAGGGTCCGCTCTTCCAGCGCCTCGGCGGCCAGTAGGAAACGATGCCGGCCCACCGTTCTCCGCCGAACACCCTCGAAGATCTTCCGTCGAGACATGGCTGTTCTCCTGGTTGTGATGACAGAGACGCTTGGGGACCGACAAGGATCGTTGAACGATTCGCTTTGGGGTCCGGAAAGTCTTCTCCACGCGAGCTTCCCAGGCTCCCGATCCGATCCACGGCTTACACGCACATACGGCGGGATCGCAAACTGTTACAAGCCAGGTTCTGGATTCGGTGAAAAAATCGAACCGCTTCGGTCAACACCTCCACGGGACGGGCCTCGGCACCCGCTGGCGACCTCCCGATCGTCACGACGATCGGACCGTCGAGCCCTTGGCGATGACTCGCCCGACGAATGCTGAGGGAGTACGATCTTCGAGTCGACATCGACCGCGTTCCGGAAGCATCGAGGTCGAGATCTCCCGCCGGATCGGTTGCGACTGCTGTTCGATCCACGTTTTCAGCGACTCGGCGGAATTGTCGCGGTCTATCTTGGTACAGGCCCAACGAGGCTGGGGTCCGGCCAATAATCTTTGCGAAAAAACCACGGCGCCGGAAAATCGACCTGTCTTTTCGACGTCTTGCTTGAATTCATCGCGCCATTTGTTGGAGAATACGAGAGCCTCAGCGCGTTCGGGATGGTCGCCGGAGGCGGCCCTCGAGGCGGGCCTGGCGATGAGTCGCCAGGGGCGATTTGCGAGGTTGGCACCGAGCGGGATGTCCGGCTTCCGGGGCTGAAGGCCCAAGCGACGTAAAAGCTTTCCCTTCAATCACCTTGGCAACGATTGCCGGATTCCGTCTGGTGACTCTGTAACAGCTTGCGATTTCTTCGTACCTGGAAATGAGGAAAGACGATCCGATGGGTCGTAGGGCTGGGATGAACCGCCTGCTGTGCCGGTCAAAGGCATCGGCGGGCGATCGTCGTGGGTGCGGAACAACGCCCGTGTTTCGAGGGTTTCCAGACGTTATCGGACGCGGATGGTGAAGAGGTCTGACCATGGCGCGGGAAGAGGATGGCTTCGATGATCTGATGGCCCGGCTCCGCTCGGGCGACGACGCGGCCGAAACGCTCGTCTTCCGCCGCTATGTTCGACGTCTGATCGCCCTGGCGGCCCGGCAGTTCGACGCGTGGATCGCGACCGAGCCGACGTCGAGAACGTCGTGCTCTCCGCGTACAAGAGCTTCTTCCTCCGGAACGGACGCGGCGAGTTCGACCTGGCCGACTGGGATGAGCTCTGGTCGCTGCTGGCGGTCATGACCCTCCGCAAATGCACGAAGCGGCGCAAGCACCTGCGCGCGGCCCGCCGCGATGCGAGCCGTCAGGTCGATTTGCCGGCGGGGGACGGGGAGACGGCTCCTCCTGCTCGACCGAGCCCCGACGCCCGACGAGGCGGCGATCCTGACCGAGACCGTCGAGCGATTATTTCAGGCCATGACGCCGGACGACCGGCCCATCGTCGAGCAAATCCTGATGGGCTACACGGCCGGAGAAGTGGCGAGTCAGCTCGATTGCTCGGATCGCACCGTCCGGCGCGTCCGGCAGCGGGCCAAGCAGCGCCTCCATCGATTGATGGAGCTCGAGGGCGCCGACGCGGAGGTGAGTTGAGTGATTGCGGATTGCGGATTGCGGATTCCCGAACGCAACTCATCGCCGGGGAATTTGCTATTACCCCGGCAAGGATGAATCGCGCACGCTGCGCGCATACCAGCCCGACGCGCCAGCGAGGGTCCGCCGGTCAATCCCCGCTGTTCGTCACTTCCTTCCTCCTTCCGCATTGCGCAAGGTGACGCTATCGCGCTGGTGAAACTGTTAGTATGGAGGAATCATCCATTTTCGCTGTGGGTCGGGGACAGAGGCACGATGAGGAGATCCGATGAGCTTCGGTCGCCGGAAGCGTCTGGCCGCGAATGCGAACCTCCCATGCCCGAGGCTCTTGCCTACTTCCTGACATGGACCACTTATGGGACATGGCTGCCCGGTGACGAACGGGGGTGGGTCCAGTACCAGGTATGGGATGCAGCTACCCGATCCCATCGTGGAGAGGGAGGCCGCCGCACGCATGACCGAGGACGCCTGTCTCCTTGATCACGAACAACGCCGGCTCGTGGAAACGACCATCACGGACCATTGCCGGGTTCGGGGCTGGAATCTCTACGCCGTCAACTGTCGCTCGAATCACGTTCATGTCGTCGTCGCCGCCCAATCGGCACCCGAAGGACGTCCGAGAACAGTTCAAGGCGGTGTACCCGGCGACTGAAAGGTCTGGAACAGGAGCGGAGACTGCCAGGCTCGGCTCATCCGTCACCCCCACCTGAGGAACTGATCCGTGAGAAGTGGTGGACCGAACGCGGCAGCGGATTGTTCATCAACGACGAGGAAGGACTGGAAGCGGTCATCCATTATGTGCTCGATGCGAGATCTTCCCCGCGAGATTCGCTCGTGATACCAGGCCGACGCGCCGGCGAGGGAAATCGCAGGGGACCCTCGCTGGCGCATCGGGCTGATGCGCCAGCGTGCGGATCTTCCTTGCCGGGGTAATAGATCCCAACATGTGGTGGGACTGCAAGCCGGCGAGCGGCGACAGTATGAGGGTCGCGCCATGCAGTTGAAACCTTGCCCATCTCCCGAACTCGATAGCTTCCACTGGGAAGGGATTCAGGAGGTCGTCCGGTCGTTCCGCCGGGCCTTGCTGCGCGGGGAGCGACCGGCGATCGAAGCGTATCTCGCGGCGGGGAACGGCCACCGGAAGGCGTTGCTGCTCGAGTTGATCCACGAGGAGATGGACTTCAAGGTCAAGGCCGGCGAGCCCTCGGGACTGGACTCGTACCCGGTTCGCTTCCCCGAGATCGCCGCCGATCCACACGCGCTCGGCGAGCTGGTCGCGGCCGAGTCGGAACTGCTGCTACGGATCACGGCCGAGGCTCGCGAGGAGCCGGCCGTCGCGGTCGAAGAAGCCGCGTGTCCGTCGCGGCCGCCGGCCCGCATCGGCCGATACGAGCTGCGGGAGGTGATCGGCCAGGGTGCCTTCGGGGTCGTCCACCGGGCGTGGGATACCACGCTGAAGCGGGTCGTGGCCTTGAAGCGGCCCCGGCCCGGGACGCTGGACGCACGCGGAGCCGTCGAGCGGTTCTTGCGCGAGGCGCGCAGCTCCGCGACGTTGCGCCATCCCCACATCGTCACGATGCACGACGCCGGCCAATGCGACGGCGAGCCGTACCTGGTCAGCACCCTGGTCGAGGGCCGGAACCTCGCCGACGAACTCGACGTCCGACGTCCCGGATTCCGCCAGGCCGCCGAATGGGTCGCCGCGCTGGCCGAGGCGCTCGAACATGCGCATGGAATGGGGCTGATCCACCGCGACGTCAAGCCGTCGAACGTCCTGATCGACCGCGAGGGCCACATCTATCTGACCGATTTCGGCCTGGCCAAGAGCGACGCCGGCGGTGCGACGATCACGATCGACGGCCATTTGGTCGGTACGCCCGCCTACATGGCCCCCGAGCAGGCCCGGGGCGACGCGGAGAAGGTCGACGCACGGACCGACGTCTACAGCCTGGGGGTCATTCTCTACGAGCTGCTGACCGGTACGCGGCCGTTCGTCGGCGTGGGGCGTTTGCTGCTGGTCCAGATCGAGGAGGAGGAGCCGCGCCCGCCGCACCGGCTCGACGAGTCGATCCCGCGCGACCTGGAGACCGTCTGCCTGAAGGCGATGGCGAAAGCTCCGGGGCATCGCTACCCGAGCGCGGCGGACTTCGCGGCCGACCTGCGACGCTTCTTGCGCGGCGAGCCGGTTCAAGCCCGCCCCGTGGGACCGATCGGCGCGGCCTGGCGGATGTGTCGTCGCAAGCCGGTCGTGTCCGGCCTGACGGCGGCACTGGTCCTGGCGATCGTCCTGGGTTTCGCGGCGGTGACCACCGCTTGGCGGAGGGCCCACGCCCAGCGCGACCAGGCCCTCCATGCCCTGAATTCCGGGATCGACACCATGAGAAGTGCGCTGGATCTTGCCTTGCGGGATTCGGGCCATCCCGACGACTTGCAGCGTCGAAGGGATGCGATCCTCGACTCGGCTCGGACGTCCCTCCTGGACCAGGTCCGGGTTTATCCCGAATTGCGTGAGCCACTGGCATCGGCCACGATGACCGCGCTGAACATCATCGATCGAACCGCTTCGGTTGAGGATGCGTTCCGTTCGTATGAGAAAACCCGCTTATCCTTCGAGAGCCTCGTCCGCCGCGATCCGACGTATCTCGCCGGTCGGGACTGTGTCGCGAGATGTCTCGCGGCCGAGGGGAGGTTGCTCGTCCGGATGGGTCGCCTCGAAGAGGGAGAAGCGCGGCTCCGGCAATCGGTCGATCAATGGCAGGTTTTCCAGGCGTTGGCCGTGGGGCAGACGCAGGCGTATTCGGGCCACTTGAGTGCTCGCGAGGCGTGGATCAATGACCGAGCTGAACTTGGCGGACGCGGAAGCTCGCCTCGGCCACAGGTCCGAAGCCGTCTCAATCGGTCGCCAAGCCCTGGCGGCGCCGAGGAGCTGACGCGGGAGCAACCCGGCAGCGAGCACGCCCGCAGGAGGCTGGCGGACGTCCACGGGCGGTTGGCGAGCTTGTTACGCGAGGATTGTCCGAGCGAGGCGATCGCGTCGTATCGACGCGCCTCTGAGCTCATCGAACCGATTGCCCGCGAGCGTCCTTCAGATCTCGGCGTTCAGGAGGACCTGGGGGTTTACGTCTACTGGGTCGCGACGTTGGAAGATCGCACGGACCGGATGGCCGAGGCCATTCGCGATTTCCGCCGCGCGATCGCGATTTTCGAGAAGCTGATGCGCGTCCGGCCGCACGACCGCGACATCAAGTGGCCTTTGGCGACGAGTTACCACGTCCTGGGGCGATTGATGGGCGACACCGGCCATCCCGCCGAGTCGCTCGAGCCCTACCGAAGCGCCATCGCGCTGCGGGAGGCGATGAGCCGCGACGACCCGAATGATGTCCGCTGGCAGAGCGATTGCGCAGGCTCCTGGCATCGGCTGGGCGAGGCACTTGGAGTACCTGGGACGCAGCGTCGAGGCGGTCGATGCCTATCAGAAATGCCTGGTCTACCAGCGCCGGGTGTGTGCCGGCGAGCCGGGTGAGATCAAGCGTCGCAAGTTCCTCGACGAGCGGCTGCGACAGCTCTTCTGGCTCCTCGAGGCCCTCGGGAGACCGGGCGAGGCGGTCGAGCTGGCCCGCGAACGGAAGGCCCTCTCGCCCGACGACCCGGCCACGGCGATGGGCGTGGCGGTCGAGCTGGCCGCGGCCGCGGTCACGAGGCGTCCGGGCGAGTCGGTCTTTGTCGCTCTCTTCAGCCGGGAGAGGCGACGCTATGGCGTCGAGGCGATGTCGAGTTCTGCGCGAGGCCCGCGGCTCGCCGATCGCAAGTATCGACTGGCCGGGACGCAACCCTGAGTCGACCACCATCGTCTCCTTCTTGGCCCCGATCCAGCCGGCGTGTGCGGAAGGTGGGGCAGCAACCGCAGTTCGCCCGATACTCGCCACAGCGGCAGAAGTACGCCGAGCTGGAGGCCAAGTTCCAGGCGGAGGTGGAGGCGCTCACGGCCCCGGACCGGCCCGAGGCCGCCAAGCTCGAGCCGATGCCGCTCCGACCCAGGAAGGCGGACATCACCATCGAACAGGTCGTCCTGGCCTGGACGCCGTGGAAGCTCGGGGCCGCGGGCAAGCTGGAGCCGGCGTATTGAGGTGAGATGATGAGCGGGTTCGGTGGCCGTTCTGGCCTCTCGCCCCGCAGCCACGGGCCAGCTTTCATCGGGACCCGCCGCGGGATATCACTGCGGCTCGGGCGTGAGCTGGTCCGACACAATTTGCAACTGCTTGAGGTCGTCCTTCGTGAGTTTCAGATATTGCGTATCTGGTCCCGTCGAAGTCGACCCTGCTGAAGCTGTAAACGACGCGGACCGAGTATTCATCGGCGTCTTGACCGGCCGTTTCGGCGAGGATCTGGTCTACGAACTCGCGAACGCTGCCGATGCGCTTGTTGCCGACCATGAAAAAAACGTAGCCTTCGGCGAGCCGGCCGATTTTCAAGCGATCGGAATCCTTGCCCGGATCGAGGATTAACGCTCCGCGCTCATCGTAAAGGTCGTAGGCGGATTTTAATTCCGGAGTCACGTCCGCGAGCTGCATGCCGAGCACGGCGTGCTTCTTCAGGTCGGTGGGCAATGAGATGGTTTTCAGTCGGACTTCGAGGTCGTTCTGATCGCTGTTGACCGCCATCGGCAGGTAGATCTTCTGCTTGATATCCAGGGCGCGGGCGCTGAACTTCGTCAGGCCTTTGCTAAGGCCGCGCACGGCGAACTTGCCGTTCGCGTCGGTCATGGTCGCTTTGCGATGGGACCTGTCTTTGCGAATGACTTTGACCATCGCATTGGGAACCGGTTTTCCGGCAACATCGAACACCGTGCCCGTCACCTTGTAACCCGTCTCGAGGACAATCCGCAGAGCTTCGCGCTTTTTCGGCGCAATCGCGTAAACATCTTCAATTTACGATCGATATAATCTGGATGAAAGAAAGAGACGACTCCCTTGCTCGCTTCGCTCTGAGGAGCGGGCGGTTCCACGGGATAGTTGAATAGTTCGAACGACCCATCCGATTTGCTCGCGGTTCTCTCGACTCCGCCCGAACCGCGGCCAAAGCGGACATTGGCGGCAATCTCGACCGCCGGAATCGGCCTCCCTTGTTCGTCAACGACGATGCCGGTGAAATAGAGTGCGGGCTTGAGTATCAGAGAGGCTTCCGCCGCCGTGCCCGGCCCGACTTCGACGCTCTTGGCGTCGCCGCCGGCCCTCAAGGTTCCCACTAACCTGCGATAGCCGGGCTTCATCGCATCGATCGAGATCGTCGTGGGCTTCGATGATCCCGGGAATCTCCAGCCGGTAGTCGCCTTTGGCATCGGATTTGGCTTCCAGTTGCTTGTGATGCTGTGCTGGCATCGACGAATCGCATATCGGCGGCGGGAATGGCCACACGCACGCGAACATCGGCCAGGGGAGCGCCCGCCTCGTCTGTCACGCGACCGCGGAGAATCGCGGCTCGGGCGCCGGCGGATTGCTGGCCCTGGGGGGCGGTCTTGCTCGACTGTTCCGGGTCGACGGCCAGGGCAACGACGAGCGGAAGCGTGACAAGTCCGGCGACGAGCGTGGCACTCAGGGCACTCAGACGATTCGTTCGGCTCTGGGTCAACATGCGAATTCTCCTGGACATTATGCCGGCACAGAAGCAGGTCACCCCACCGACGCCAGATCGTGCACCGCTATCTCGAGGCGACACTGAGTATCGTCCCATTATCTATTGCCGATGGTAATGTTCGGCAAGCCCATGTCACCCGGTCCTACCGGGGCGGCCCTCCAGCCCACGGGCACGGGCACGGGCACAGGCTGAACGAGCAGGGCGTTGGCGAGCGTTCCATTCGGCATGAGATAAAAGTCCTGGCCTCCCTGATACATGACCATCGCTCCGAAGGGGAGCGTGGGCTCGACACGCTGAAGCCGATTGTAAAGCAACTGGGCGGTATCGTTGGTCAGTCCGCCCGAGATCGACATCTCGACGGCGTTGAGGACCGCCCCTTGCTGAGTGAGATTCTGAAAAAACGTAGTCAAATTCTGCGCGTGTGGGTCCAAGTTTCCTCGTAATTCGGGGGTCACCGTTTTCCAGCTCGCCACCCCAGTCCGGTCCGAAATGCAACATGCCGCGCACCGTTTGGCCGATAATAGATCGCCAGTCCCGTGCATTGCAGCAGGCCAGTCACACCGAGGATTGTGGGACTCGCCCCATCATGCACCGCACGCATCCCGGTTGCCCCAAGTCTGGTGAACACGGTGTTGTGGGGAACCTGAATGCTGGCGATTTGAGTACCCCAAATCCAACCACCTGCATCGGCATGGCACACCTCTGATTGGATGGAACCGTATCTCATTGATTTGAGCCGATATTTCTCAGATCGAGCGCCGCGAGCTAACCGATTTGGTCGGACGCCGGATCATCTGACGAAATTCCAGCACGCCGGAACGGCTCAGTCAAGTCGCCACTGGCCATGTCAACATCCATGCGGATTATACTTGAAGGCCGAAGACCGTGATTGGCCCAGTTGGCACAGACCCTTTCCATGATCGGTCGCCGTTTTCGGGGGGAGCAAAGGCCCACCCGCGTTGGTTCGTGCTATCATCCTCAGCTCGACGGGCCAGGCCACTCGCTCGGCCGCTCGGTCTACGGATGGGAGGTGAGACGATGCACTTGTTTCGTTGGAGGGTCAAGACGCTCATGATCGCGACCGCGACGCTAGCCGTTGTCATGGCCATCCCCATCGAGATGAGGAAGCGGTCGATGCGGCGTTTCGTGGCGTTCCATACCGCAGGGGCCCGTGACTTACGAGAGGTTATGCGGATCAACGAGATGGCTTCGATCGAGTGCGGCGTCGCGCGCGCGCTGGGCGTCCCATCGGAGACAACCAAGGGGCTCCTCTACGACAATCCTCCACGGATGTTGACGCCTCAAGAGTGGGCCCACTGGTCCAAGGTCTTCCGCGGGAATGTGGACCTGTTCCGCATGATGGACGAGCAGCGTGAGGCCACCGCGCAAGGCTATAGGCGTGCGATGAACCGGCCATGGGAATCACCACCGCCCGATGTTTTCAAGGAGCAAGTCGAAGCGCAATCTCGCTCGGCGACGCCTTGACCGAACGAAGGGCCGCCATCAGGGCCATTCGGCCCATGGAGTGCTCGAATCGATTGAATGCATTGTGCTGGATGGTTCCGAAGAAACCGTGCCAAATAGCGGCTCTTCCGCACTTTCAGATGATCTTGGCCCGCCGACCATTGCCTCGGTGCCATTCTCCGCGGGATTCCCGGTCGCTGGGAACCGGAGATCGGCTGACCTCATCGCGAGTGCGGGAGAACCGGAATCAGTTCCCGATTTCCAGCCGGCAAACCGGCTGGCTCGGCCGACTCCCCGGCCTCTCCGGCCTCGGGCAAGCGGGCGCCCGAAGGGTCGCCACCGATCCGCGGGACCGAAGGTCTCCCATTCCACGGTATTGGGGTTAGGGGGGTGCTTTCGGTAGAGGACTTCGAGTGTTCGCCAGTCAGATCGTGAAGCGCTCTAGTCCAAAATGTTGTATCCGCCTGGAGACTTCTTGAAGAGGTCGGGGGGCAGCCGCCGACGCGACCAGGCGGTGTCCACCGTTTTTGCATGGCCGCTCTGGCCAGGTGGCGGTATGGGCTTAGGGCCTGGGGTCGTGAACTGATGCCTCCGCCCGACAACCTTCATCCGCTGAGGAGTTCCCGAACAATCTGTGCATACCCACTACGATTGAAAGTCGCTGAGGCGATGCCGTGATAGATAACGAACATGGCCTGCTGCGGGGCCTCCCACCGGACCTCGTGCATCGTGTCTTCAAGGGACCAATCGTACTGCGAGTTGTTCGGGCCACAGACAATCCAGACGAGGGTATCCTGGTTGTCAGTCACTCCTACAAAGAGGCTCGTCAAGTTCACCGCACGGATGCCGCCGTTTCCGTGGAAGCCTCGCACCTGTGCGTATTGTCGGTTAACGCCATTGTAATTCCACATGACGATAACACAAACGCAATCACCCATATTTCCCGTCTTGATTTTATCATCATAAGACGGCAGGGTCTCGGCATCTTGATCCTTGTTCCGCATCCCCAACTTCATCGCTGCAACCTCCCAGGTGAACGCAAGGGACATTCTGGTTTTCGCGGTGGTTATGAACGGATCAGGTGGCACAGGACGGGCAGACTTCGTTCTTGGGTGTTCTCTACACTCCATCCGGCGAAGGACCAGGAACAAAGCCTGACCTGAGCCTCCAGGTTGCTCCCCAGGCCAATCTCGCAGCCCAGGAATCCTGGCGTCTCTCCTCTGTCTTGTACGGAAAGAAACGGAGGCAAGCCGCGAATCGTGACAAGGAAATGCCCGTGATTTCGAAACGTCCCGCAGGAGCCGGTGGACGTCGGGCCCCTTGCCGGTGCCCTGATCCAGAATCGTGATCTCGACACCCGTCTTGCCCAAGGGCCGCCTGGGCAGCTCCACCGCCTTCGGGGCAACATCCTGGGCATTGAGGAGGGCCTAGGCAGTGCGCGGCCTGGAGGAACGTGCGGCGATCCGAGCCGTTCGACTCGTTTGCAGGTCGTCGGGTCAATGGCACTCGGCCACCGTCCCGACAGAGCCCGGCAGCCCGACCGCAGAAACGTGACTGCACCCTGAACGGTCGGAGTCGTTGCCAAACCAGGGAAAATGGGTTACCGTCTCGGTTAAGGTTGAACGTCTCTGTCAGGTTGAACGTTCGGCGGCCATATCGATTCGCATCAAGGGGAGACAGTCATGAGTGGCGATCTTCGGAGATTGGCGGGAATCGTCTGCATCCTGGCCAGCAGCGCGGGAGCGGTGTTCGCTCAGGACACGGCGAAGACCCCGGCGAAGCCGGTGAGTCCCGCCACCGCCAAGCGGGCTTCGATCTACGACAAGGCGGCTGACGCCAAGGTCCATGGTCGCGCAGGCGACCGCCCGGGCGAAGAAAAACGATCAGCGCGTCTTGCTGATGTTCGGCGGCGACTGGTGCGGATGGTGCCACAAGCTGCACGATCTGTTCGCCAGCAACACCGAAATCCGAAAGACCTTGTCCAATGAATATGTGCTGGTTACGATCGACACGGTCTCACCGAACGCGGCCGAGCTGCTCGAGACGTGCAAGGCGGCCCTGAGCAAGGACGAGTTGCAGAAGGGCGTCGGCTATCCCTTCCTGGCGGTGCTCGACGCTGAGGGCAAGGTCGTCACGGCCCAGCGCACCGACCCGCTCGAGGAGGGTGACCATCACAACCCGGAGCGGGTCCAGAAGTTCCTGGACCGCTGGAAGGTTTCACTGAAGGACGCCAAGCTCGTGCTCGAAGAAGCCCTGTCGCGTGCGTCCTCCGATGACAAGCGCGTCCTCCTGACCTTCGGCGCCCCTGGTGCGGCTGGTGCCACAAGCTCCACGACTGGATGGCTCAGCCCGAGATCGCCGCCATCCTCGACCGCGACTTCATCATCGCCCAGGTCGACGTCAACCGCATGACGGCCGGCAAGGACGTGCAGAAGCACTACCAGCCCGCCACCTCGGGCGGAATCCCCTGGTACGCGATCCTCGACACCAAGGGCAAGGCGCTGGCGACCTCCGACGGACCCGGCGGCAATATCGGCTATCCGGCCGCGCCCAAGGAGATCGACCATTTCCTCTCGATCGTCAAGGGACAAGCCCGCCGCATTGACGACCGCCAGTTGGATCAGCTCCGCAAATCCCTGGAAGCGGCTGCCGAACGGATCAAGCGTCCGTCGAGCCGTTGAGCCCGGCGCCGCAACCCGACGGCCACCGACGCGAGCAGGCATCCCGAAGCCAGCAGAACGAACGTACCGGGTTCCGGCACGGACGCCGACTTGATTGCGGCAACTTCCTGGTCCCAGTAGGAGGGGAGGGCACTGTAGGCATTGCCTCCTGTTCCGTCGGTGAAGTAAACCGTGCCGGCGTTCAATTGAATCGCCTTGTTCAGGTCGGCCTGCATCGCCGAAGCCGGGACATCGTAGACGACGTTGGCGATCTGGCTGGAAGAGAAACTCTGGAACCAATTCAAGCCATAGGGATAAGCGTCGAACCCCGGGGCACCGGGGCTCGGGGCGGTGTTCGGCCCCTCGAAGACGTTCATGATGTTGGCGGTCGACATGAACTGGCTGGGAGTCAGTCCGTTCAGAAACGGGCTGCCGGGGTTGCCGATGACCGTGTAGGAAGGGTCCAGACTCTTGATATAATTATAGATACTCTGATAATAAGAAAGGGTACCGGGAAGGATATTCATCTGGTCGATAAAGAAGCCTGCGAAGTGATTCCCGTAAAGGGTGAGGTATCCCTGGATATCTTTCTCGACGTCGGCGAGTGTCCGCGTTCCGTCGTCGAAGCTGGTTGAGATGTAGCCGAACGCCTGGCCGTAGGGCGTTGCGTTGAGGTTCGCGATCGCGCTCACATAGTTGGAATCGGTGACCGTCCCCGGACCGCTAGCCGGATTGACGATGACGTCCAGGTGGATCGTTTGGGCGGCCTGCGTCCAACCTGGTCCAGTCGGACGGGTCCGTTCCTGGATAGAAATATGCCGGCACCAGCGCGGTTTCGCCGGCCCTGGCCTGGTTGGTCGGCACGAGGGTCAGGGAGACGGCGGCGAAAACCGCCAGGATCAGACGGGGCATGATCTCTCCGAGAGAGACAGCCATGGAGAGCAACACGGAACCGTGAGCGAACCTGGGATGACTCATGGAGGCCCTTTCCCGGAGGATGGAACGCGGCGGTAATCTGGCGTGGAGGATCTCGACTATCCCGTTTGTAATCCAATTTGAACAGTTCAGCAAGGACGTGTAAATTCTTGTCGCATTTTTGCAACATGAATGTCCGGAGGACGGGAAACCTACGGCTTTGTCGCGAATGCGGCGGCCCTTGGGGGCAATACCGTGGTATTAGCGTTAACGATCCGATTTGCTGCGAGTGGCAGCAACTCGTTCCCACGCTCCGCGTGGGAATGCCTTCCTGGACGCTCCGCGTCCCGACGGATTCTGGGCCGCGATCCGGGCCACCACGACGCAGAGCGTCGCAGACGGCATTCTCACGCGGAGCGTGGGAATGAGTTCATGATATTGTATTTGAAATCCAATATGCTGTTGCCATCATACCGGGACGGTATTGTATGCAACTCGTCGCCGGTTTAGCCTTGTACGTATCTTGGCCGAGGGCAAGGCCCGCGCCCTTTTCTACGCGACGGAGGCTATTGAATGCCAATGCAGGTAGAATGTCCGTCGTGTCAGGCGACGATCCGGGTCCGGGATGAGCAGGCCGGCAAGCGAGGGCGGTGCCCTCGCTGCCATGAGGTGTTTTCCGCGCCGGCGCCGGCGCCGGCCCCAGTTGAATCGGGCTTCGTCCCCGAGCCGGTTCGGCTCGACGATGCGGGCCTCGGTATCCCTGCGCAACCGGGGCCGGCGGTGGACCAGGATGAGAACGACTCGGGCTATGCACTGGTGGACGCGTCGGCGAAGAAGGCGAAGGCGGTACGGGTGCGGCAAGATGGGCTGCCTGGCGTGGGGGTGAGTGCCAAGGGGGTGATCGAGGCCATCGCCCCCACGCGGAGGACCATGACCCCGAAGCAGTCCTCGCGGCGTTCCGCGGCGAGATCGAGCCGGTCCGGCCCACGATCGTGTACCGGCTCTGGGTCGCGATCGTCGCCGGGGTGATGGTGTTGCTCCCGGTGCTCTATGTCGGGATCATCGCCGGGGTCGTGGCCGGGCTGGTGTATCACGCGGTCCACAACATCTCGATGTTCCACGCCTCGGGTGCCAGGGGCAGTATGCTCAAGGTTGTGGCACTGATCTACATCGGCCCGCTGATTGCCGGCGCGGTGGTGGTCGCGCTGATGCTCAAGCCGCTGTTCGCCCAGCCTGCGCGGGGGCCCAGGCAGCGGGTACTGGAGCCGGGGGCCGAGCCCTGTTGTACGCGTTTGTGGACGGGGTCTGCGCCTCGGTCGGCGCGCCGCGGCCGGCCCGGATCGAGGTCGATTGCCGGGTCAACGCCTCGGCGCACCGCGACGGCGGACTCCTAGGCGTCGTTGGCGGCGACCTGGTGCTCACCATCGGACTGCCGTTCGTGGCCGGGGTGACGCTCAAGCAGTTTGCCGGCGTCCTGGCCCACGAGTTCGGCCACTTCGCGCAAGGGGCCGGGATGCGGCTCTACACGTTGATCATGCGGATCAACGTCTGGTTCGCCCGGGTCGTCTACCAGCGCGACGAGTGGGACGAGACCCTCGCCGCCTGGTCGTCGGAGCAGCACGTCTTCATCATCCTTCTGGCCCTCGTTGCCCGCCTGGCCGTCTGGCTGACCCGGCGCATCCTCTGGGTGCTCATGCAGGTGGGGCGACTCGTCAGCGGCTTCCTCTCGCGGCAGATGGAGTTCGACGCCGACCGATACGAGGCCCGGATGGTCGGCGCCGAGGTCTTCGCCGAGACCATGTGGCGGTTCCGCGTGATGAGCCTCGCCGAGAGCGGCGCCTACGCCGACCTTCAGTCGAGCTGGCAGCAGCGCCGGCTCCCCAACAATTTCCCCAAGCTGGTGATGGCCAATATCCCCCAGATCCCTCAGCCGGTGATCGCGGCCTACCGCGTGGCGATGGACTCAACCCGCACCGGCCTGTTCGACACCCATCCCGGTGACAAGGACCGGATCGCCCGCACCCGTCGCGAAGGCGCCGGACACAGGGATCTTCCACCTCGACGGCGCGGCGACCGAGGTCTTCCAGAACTTCGACGCACTGGCCAGGACCACCTCGCTCGACATGTACAAATCGGTGGTCGGACCGGGAATCACGCAGGATCAGCTCTACGAGGTCACGGAGCTGGTCCAGACCCAGACGGCCGCCCAGGAAGGGGACGAGGCGGCCGGCCGATTCTTCCTCGGCGCGGTCAACGTGTTCCAGCAGCTCCCCATGCCGCAGGAGTACCCCGGAACTCCCGAGGACCTGTCGGCCGCGAAGCGAACGCTCGTGCAGGCGCGGAAGGACCACGAGGCCACGCGCGCTGATGCCCTCGCGGCGAACGGCCGCGCGGACGAGGTCCGGCGCCGGCTCTACCTGGCCGAGCTGGCGATGGTGTACTTCAAGACCGGGTTCAAGGTGAAGCCGGCCGATTTCCAACTGAAGGCCGCGCACGCCCCGCGCCGCCGAGTCCGCCGGGATCAGGCCGAGGCGGAGCTCCGCCAGCTCGACGGGGTCTGCGAGCCCTTCGCCTCGGCCGCCGTCCGCCGGCTGATCCAGGCCCTCGCGCTCCTCGAGGCCGAGCCCGTTGCCGGTCGAGTCCCCGACGGCGGCGACCGCCGTCAGGAGGCCCGCGCCTCTACCGATGCGCGGCCCATCTCGGCGCCAACGTGACGCCCCAGATCGCCCGGTTGGCTCAGGCCCGACAGGTCTCTCTCGGCGCGTTGCAAGCGTTTGAGGCCGGCAAGGACCCCAAGAACCAGCCGCTGATCAACGCCATTCTCCGCGCCGCCGCCAGCCTCCGCGACCGGCTCGACGAGTTCCGCTGGAAGGTCGGCGACGCGATCGACTATCCCTTCGAGCACGCCGATGAGAACGTCAGCCTGGCCAAGTTCGCACTCCCTGCCGTGCTGCCCGAGAAGGACGACATCGGTGCTCTACTGGAAGCGAGCGGCGAGGCGATCGATCGCGTTGCCGGTCTCTATCGACGCACCCTCGGCCGCCTCGCGGTCACGGCCGAGGAGGTCGAGACGCGCACTGGGTCTGCCCCCAATCCCAATCGACGAGCCAGGCGAGCCGCGCCATGACATGATAGGCGCTTAACACTTGGATCAGGCACGTCTCCGAAGCGGATTCGGAATTCCCCCCTCATCCGCCCTTCGGGCACCTTCTCCCCGGCGGGGCGAAGGGGATGGTGGCGGCCTGGGCCGAGCCCTCAGACTGTGAACCGGTCGTCAAGCGGTCGCCCTCGCCCCAACGGGGAGAGGGTTGGGGTGAGGGGGCCTGGGCGTGTGCCAACCGATCCAGAAGCGCACCAGGCTCGACGTCTCAGGCATTCGCGAAGGCCGCGAGGGCCGACTCTCGACTATCGTAGAGGTCCACGACCTTGTAGAGCCCGATGGCATCCGCCCCAACGCGCACGTCCGGATCGATGCGGCAGAACTTGATCAGCCGCTGCCGGGCCTTGGCTTCTTTCACCATCTTGAAGAGGGCGGAGTATCCCATGCTGCTCAGGTAGGAGGTCCGGCACAAGTCCACCAGGAGCGGTTGAACCGAATCATGGCCGACAACCGCGGCCAGCTCGGCGCTGAACTCCTGGGCTCGATCCGGGCCTTGCACATCCTTGCTCATAATCTCGACCAGCACGACGTCTTCGACCAGGCTCAGGCGGAGATGCTTGAAGTCGGGGGCGGTCATGACCGGGCTCATTGGTGCGTATCCTCGGTGGGTTGAGAACAAAGGAGAGTGCAATCGATGATAATCGCTAGACGCGCGTTTTGCGACGGTGCGGTTTTCTGGAGGACCCTCGATTTCACACCTCCCCGCCCGCAATTCCTCACAGCCGGAATACGCTCTTCGGACGTTCTGGTGACACCCGGCAGTCCGGCCCCGGTTCCAGGCCGGAGTATCGAGCCTTCGCTCGGTCCTCGCTGCTGTGCTCCGCGTTCCTCCGGCGTCAGGCTCCCTCGCTTCCGCTCGGCTTGTCAACGGTGGCCGGGATCGATAGACTGATTTTTATGATCCGCATCCGCATCGCCGACCGGAATTCCAGGAAGCGGCCATCGGGCCGCCTGGCCGTGCGATCCACCTTCAAGAGCTGAGTGACCATCGCGATACTCGCTTCGGGAGTAGTACGATGAACAAGGATAGCCCATCCTCTTCCTCCGCTCCAACGTGCCTCGTCCGGGTCCGCCAGGAGCCCGACGGGACATTCACCGCGCAGCTCCTCGGCGCCCCCGACTTCCAGGCGACGGGGGCGACGCGCGAAGAGGCCGTGGAGCGGCTTCGCACCCGGCTCCAGGAACCCGTGAACATGGACGAGCTCCTGGCCATCGAGCTGCCGCAACAAGACCCTGTGATGCGCTATGCCGGTCATTTGAAAGATGACCCCTACTTCGAAGAATACCGGGAAGAAATCCGCAAGTTCCGCGAAGAGATGGATCGCCGCGAGGCCGAGACCTCGGAACCGAGTGAATGCACCGATACCTCTTTGACACCGACCACCTGACGCTGTTCCAGCACGGCCATCCCCTGGTGGTGCGACGCCGGTCGTCGCGAGCGCACGGCGCATCTCGTACCGGAGCCCCTGATGTTGGCTCGTCCTGATGTGCTGGTCGAGTCTCAATTGCCGACCATTCCCCGCGGCTGGCTGTCACGCCTGGTGCTCGCGGCCATTCTTGGCATCATCCTCACGGCCATGGGCTTCGGGTATCTGCTCGAGCCTCTCGGGATAAAGATCGACACGCGCGAGGGTCCTCTCCGCATGGGTCCTCGTTTCCGGAGTCGTGCTCACTCTCCAGTGGTTCTGGGAAAGGCGCTCTCTATTTCGCTGTCTCGCCCAGTTCGTTGCAGATCGGCCGGAGCCCGCGCAGACGATCGTCGAGTTCGACGAGATTGAGTCGATTGTCGTCGGTCTTCCGCTTCCACCCAAACCAGTCTGGTGGAAGCGGACGGTCCATCTTGACTTCAATTCATGGGTGGCCCATCGGCTGGCAACCATTCTCCGTGAAACCGCGATTCTCCTGCGACTTCGAGGAGGACGCTACCTGGCTTTGAACTTGGCGAACCCCGATCTTCCCAACATCCCGGAACTGACGGCGACCCTGCTTCGGCTGAATCAGAGCAAGGTCGTCGGAGCCGACAGCTATACGATGGAAGAGATCAAGGCCCTGCGATACGTCTCTTTCAATCGAGTTCGGATGATGTAATCACGGCTCCCTGCCGCCATTCGAGTTTTCGAATACAAGGATCACGACGATGACACGCGACCAAAAACACAATGCCTTTCGGGTGCTCCATGAACGACCAGGGGCCTTTGTGATCCCGAATCCGTGGAATGCGGGGACAGCCCGAATCCTGACGGCGCTGGGTTTCGAAGCGCTCGCGACGACGAGCGCCGGCTACGCCTTCGCCGTCGGACGCCGCGACTCGTCGGCAGGGCTGACGCGCGATGAGATTCTGGACAATGCGAAGGCCATCGTCGAGGCCACGCATTTGCCGGTTTCGGCTGATCTGGAGGACGGTTTCGGTCGATCGCCGGAAATGTGCGCGGCCACCATTCGACTCGCGACGGAAATCGGCCTGGCCGGCGGCTCAATCGAGGACGCGACCGGCGATCCGAACGATCCGATCTATGAGTTTCACCTCGCGGTGGAGCGGGTCGCAGCGGCAGCGGAGGCGGCTCACGCGTGTCAGTTCCTGCTAACGGCAAGGGCCGAGAACTTCCTTCATGGCCGCCCCGACCTCGACGACACCATAAAGCGATTGCAAGCCTTTGACGAGGCGGGCGCGGATGTTCTGTATGCACCGGGGCTGCCGGGCCTCGAAGCCATCCGTGCGGTTTGTGCGGCCGTTTCAAAGCCTGTCAACGTCCTTATGGGCTTGAAGGGCGCCACCTTTTCCGTTGAGGAGCTGGCTGCTGTCGGAGTCAAGCGGATCAGCGTGGGCGGGGCCTTCGCCCGCGCCGCCCTCGGAGCCTTCCTGCGAGCGGCGCCGAAGTGAGAGACCAGGGAACTTTTACGTTTGCAGCCGACGCGCTTCCTCATGCTGAGGCGAAGGGCTACATGGGGGATGTCCCGCACTAAGGAACAGGTTGGAAATAGCTCCCGATTTGCGCAATGAAACTTTCGTAGAACGGAATTCATTCCGTTTCCAGTTGAACGGAATGAATTCCGTTCTACGAAAGTTCGGCCGCCCTCCTTACACGCGAGTGCGCTGAGCAAAGTCTCCCGCCATGAACATGTCCGGCAGGTCGTGATCGGCCATGGAGTTCAGGAGGTGTTCCTTGTGCCCCTAATTGTTACGGGCTAGGCTGAAGACCAAGTTGGGATGCCATCCGGCCGCCATGGCACAACCATCGGGCGGTCTCCTCGTTCGTTCGGGAGGTCTGGACATGTCCGCTTCTCCTTCCCTGCGTCCTCCTGAGATCCGTCCACGGACCCCTGCCGGCTCGGCGCGGCCGGCGGTCGTCGTGCTGGGCCTGGTCGGGCTAGCCTGCGGGTTCCCGCCGCCCTTGTGCAGCCCAGACGGAGGAGCCTCTCCGGTCGGGTCGTGGACAAGGCCGGCGTGGGAGTACCCGGGGCCAAGCTCTGGGCCATCCACGTCGATGGTGAGACCCCCGTGACGGTCGCGACGGGGATGACCGCCGACGGGGGCCGCTTCGTGATGTCGCGAACTCGGGATCAGGCCGGCCCCCAGGGTCCGTATTTCGTCAGCGTACTGGCCCGCGCCGACGACGGGCGGATCGGCTCGGCGGCGCACGCTCGTTCGGAACACCGCGGGCGCGGACGAGGTCAAGATCGTCCTCAACCCGGTGAGATTGGCCCAGGGCCATTTGCACGATCAGGAGGGCCGGCCGATCGCCGGGGCCGAGGTCACGCCGGACGTCATCCTCGAGCCCTACGAGGACATCCCCGGTTACGAGGCCATCCGGCTCACCCCCGATCTCGCGGGCCTGTTCCGGACCAGCACCGCCGCCGATGGCTCGTTCGCGATCCCGGGCATGCCGGCGGGCACCATCGTCGAGGCGACGATCGCGGCGCACGGGTTCGGCAAACCCGGGATCTCCTGGGACATCTCGAAACCCGCGGCGGTCGTCCTCGATGGCCGCCTCGGGCGGATCGACGGCCGGTTGAAGCTGCCGGATGCCCGCGGGCCCTCGGGGAAGCTCTCGGTCACCTTGCGCAGCAAGTTCACGCCCGGGGACCGCCCTGCCGGATCGTTACACGTGTTCTACCGCCAGACCGTCCCGGCCGGCCAGGATGGCGCAGTTCCGATTCGACGACGTGCCCCCCGGCCGTTACGAGATCGTCCCCAACCTCGGCCAGGATTCAGCCTTGGCGGTCCAGCAGTCCAGAGAGGTCGAGATCGGCCCCAAGGCCGTCGCTCGGGTCGAGGTTCCGGTCCAGCGGCTCCTGACGATCTCCGGCCGGGTCCTCGACGCCCAGACTGGCAAAGGGATCGCGGGGGTCGGTCTTCGCTCCAAGATGCTCATCCCCCCGAATAGCCTCCAGTACATCGGCCAGGCCCAGACCGACGCCGAGGGCCGATACACGATCGGTGCCCGATCGGGGAAGATCCAGGTCCAGCCTGACGCGGTGCCGAAAGCTTACCTGGGACTTCGGTCCGGCGAATGCCCCAGTCTGGAGGTCACGGCCGACCGGACCTGGCCCGACCTGAAGCTCGCTCACGCCACCGAGCTCGACGGCGTGGTCGTCGACGCGGATGGCAAGCCAGTCGTCGGCGCCGAGGTCCTCGCGATGATACCCGACCCCAGGGGGTTCTTCTCGTCCCAGTCCATGACCCGGACCGGCCTCGGCGGCACGTTCCACCTCGATCAGCTCGACCCCGACGATACGCTCCCCCTCCGCGCCGGACCAAGGAGGCCACGACCGACGGCACCGTCGTCATCCGCCCCAGGGAGGTCAAGGGCAAGCTCACGCTCACGATCGAGCCGAGGTTCGCCTTCCGCATCCGAGGGCTGGTGACCGACCACTCGGGCAAGCGGATCGCGGGGGCCAAGGCCCAGCTCTGGTGGACTCGCAACTACGTCTCCGCGAAACCCGAGGCGCTGGGTCGGGGGATCAGCAGCGTGCTGGAAGCGGACACGACCACCGAGTCCGGCTGGTTCGTCTTCCGCGACCTCTGGCCGGGCGACCGTTACAAGGTCGTCGTCGAAGCCCCGGGCTGGAGCAAGGCCGAGCCGCCCGAAGTGTCCGGCAAGTCCGGCGAGACGCACGACTTCGGCTCGATCGTCCTGACCGCGATCGAGGGCCACCTCGCCGGCCGCGTGGTCGGCTCCGACGGCCGGCCCATCGCCGGCGCGACCGTGTTCAACCGAGGCGATGCCCCCAGGCCGGTCGAGACGCTCACCGACGATCAGGGCCGATTCCGGCTCGAAAGCCTGTTCCCGGGGACCAAGTACACGTTCGTCCGCAAGGACGGTTATCGCTTCACCGGGATGAAGGCCGATGGCGACGCCGACGACATGGCCATCACGCTCCTGAAGACGACCGAGCCGCCCCCCGCGTGGAAGCCCGGCGCGTCGGCGAGCTTCGAAGAACAGCGGGCTTTCGCCCGGCGGGTCCTGATCCGGCTCTGGGACAAATTCGGCAAGGACGCCGAGCAGAACGGCGCATTTCATTGCATCCTGGACATGGCCCGGATCGACCCGGACCTCGCCTTCGAGTGGTCGGCCGATCGCGGACATCGCTACGACGGGCGGATCCGCCAGGCGGCGGCCGAGATGCTCGCCGAGCTCGACGGCCCGGAAGCGCTCGGCATGCTGGCCCCGGCCGACCCGGGCGAGAGCCAGTACACCTTGCAGCGACTGGCCGATCGGTTCGCCGCGACCGATCCCAAGAAGTCCCTGCTCTTCGTCGAGGAGGCGGTGGTCCGCGCCGCGGCGCTGCCCCAGCCCCGCCGCGCCGCCGCCCTGGCGCGGGCCGGCGAGTTGCTCGTCCGGCTCGGCCGCGCCGAATCCGGCCGCAAGCTGATCGAAGAGGCCGCCGAGGCCGCCAACCGGATCGGGACCAAGCTCATGGACGGCTATACGCCAGGCGTCGTCGCCAGGGCGCTGGCCCCGTTCGACGCCAACCGCGCCGTGGCGCTCGTCGAATCGACCGATTACAAGGACCGTTATAGCGGCTTCGTCGCCGTCGCCCTTACCGAGAAAGACACGGCGCGGGCCGTCGCCCTGACCGACGCGATGGACGGCAAGACCTCATCCTCCGATCAGGCCAAGACGGAGATGGCCTGCCGGATCGGCGCCGACCGGCCCGACGAGGCGATCCGGATCATCGAGGGCATGAAGAGCTTCGCGGCCGATTATATGATGGCCGAGGCGTTCGCCTGGCTGGCCATCGCGGTCGCCCCGCGCGACCGGGCCCGCGCCGTTCGCGTTGATCGACCGCGCCCTGGCCTCGCCGGTCGATCGGCCGCGCTTGTACGAGAGGTGGATCAATTCCGGGGGCGGGACTGCCTCCGCCGCCCACATGGCCGCCGCCGCGCGGCAGCTCGGCTATCCGGACATGGACAGCGTGATCATGCGGGTCATGACGACGCGCACCAACCCGTCCGGGTCCCGTTTCCAGGACCCCGCCTGGGAGATCCGATCGGCCACGATGGCCGCAGTCCCCCTGGCGCTGATCGACCCCGGCGCGGCCCGCGTGCTGCTCCAGCAGCTCGAGAGCCCGCAGCGGCCTGGGCCCCGCCAAGGTCGCCGAGATCGCCAGCCGCGACTGGCTCCGCGCCTGGGCCCTGGTCGACCTCCAGAAGGCCGAAGCCCTGTTCGAAGCCCAGCTCACCGCCCTCGAAGGGACCAAGAACGTGAAGCTCGAGAAAGCCGGGTTCTTCCGGATGACCCAGCTCCTGGTCCTGCCGCCCCACCGACGCGACGAGCAGGTCTTCCAGATGGACGCCGCGGCCGGCCGGTGCTCTCCTATTGATGATTCGATCGCCATCCCGCACTCATCGTGAGGCATCTTTCTCCGGGAGGTCTGGACATGTCCGCTTCTCCATCCGTGCGTCTTCCTGACATCCGTCCGTGGACGACTGTGGTGCCGATCTTCGTGACGACGGCGAGACTGGGGGCAGTGCCGGCAAGGCCGGCTCGACCCCAGCCACCCTCGATGCTCCCGGACCCAAGCTTGGGGTGGCTGGGGTCGGCGCCCGAAGGGCGACGCCCCCAGGGGATCCGCCGTGGTCCGCGGTCCCATGCCGGCCCGGCTCGTCTCGCGATCGTCGTGCTGGCTCTGATCGTGCTCGCCGGCGGATTCCCGCACCGCTGTGCGGCCCAGGCCGAGAGCCTCTCCGGCCGGGTCGTGGACAAGGCCGGCGCGGGGATCTCCGGCGCCCAGGTCTGGGCCATCGGCGGTCGATGGGACGAGCCCGAGCCGGCCGCGCAGGCGACGACCGACGCTCAGGGCCGCTTCCTGATGCCGAAGGCCTGGGGTCAGGGCGGGCCCGCCAGTCTTCATTACCTCAGCCTGTTCGCACGCGCCCCGGACGGCCGGATCGGCTGGCAGACGACGCTCTGGCGCAACAGCGTGGATGCGAACGACGTCCGGATCGAGCTCGGCCCGGTCGGCGAGGCCCGGGGCCGCGTGGTCAACCAGGACGGCCGGCCGGTCGCCGGGGCCGAGGTCACGCCGGTGTTATTCATCCGGTCCGCCGACCTGGCCTCCAACGATTACATCCGCCTCAGCCCCGATGTGGCCACGCGGTACCGGACGACGACCGCCGCGGATGGCTCGTTCCGGCTCGAGGGCACCCCACAAGGCGGCGCGATCCAGGCAACGATCGTAGCCCAGGGGTTCGGCAAGCCCCGGATCTCCTGGGACACGACCCGGCCGGTGACGATCGCCCTGGATAGCCGCATCGGGCAGATTCAGGGCCGGCTCAAGCCGCCCGACGCCCGCGGACTCTCGGGCCGATTCTCGGTCTCCTTGACCCGATGGGCATCGCCGGACAAGCCGGCCCCCGAATCCTTTTCAAGACTCTATTTCCGCACCATCACCGCCGATCCGGACGGCACCTTCCGGTTCGACGACCTGCCGCCGGACCGTTACACCATCGACATCGAGGCCGGGCCGGGCACCCTCTTCGCCGCCCAGCCGGTCAAGGACTTCGCGGTCGGCCCGAACGCCGTCGCCAAGCTCGATGTCCCGCTCGAGCGGCTCCTGGCCATCACCGGCCGCATCGTCGATGCCCAGACCGGTAAGGGGATCGCGGGGATCGGCCTCCGCTCGTTCCTGATCACCACTCAGGGTTACTTCCAACCCATCGGCCAGGCCCAGACCGACGCCGAGGGCCGATACACGATCGGTGCCCGCCCGGGGACGATCCAGGTTCAACCGGACTCGGTGCCGAAGGCGTATCTCGGGCTCCCTTTCCGGGAATGCCCCAAGCTGGAGGTGACCGCCGATCGGGCCTGGCCCGACCTGAAGCTCGCCCGCGCGATGGAGCTCGACGGCATCGTCGTCGATCCGGACGGCCAGCCGGTCGTCGGGGCCGAGGTGTTCGTGCTCGCGCCCGATCCCAGTGGGATTCCGCTCGCCGGAGGCCCCGATCCGGACCGGGCCCGGCGGCACGTTCCACCTCGAGCAGCTCGACCCGGATGATAAGCTGCCGCTCTGGGCCAGAACCAAGGCGGCGACGACCGACGGGGCCGTCGTCATCCGGCCCAGGGAGGTCAAGGGCAAGCTCACGCTCACGATCGACCCCAAGTTCGCTTTCCGGGTCCGCGGGATGGTGACCGACCGGCGCGGAAAGCGGCTCGAGGGGGCCAGGGTGACCTTGTCGTGGAGTCGCCGATACCTCAGCGAGCGGCCCGACATGCAGGGGACGGGGACCCGCAGTGCCCTGGAGGCGTACACGATCAACGAGGCGGGCTGGTTCGTCTTCCGGGACCTCTGGCCGCGCGACCAGTACCGGATCACGGTCGAGGCCAAGGGCCACAGCAAGGCCGAGACCTCGGACATAACCGGTAAGGCCGGGGAGACCCACGACTTCGGCAAGATCGCGCTGCTCAACGTCAGCGGCTACATCGCCGGCCGCGTGGTCGGCTCCGACGGCCGGCCGATTGCCAACGCGACGGTGTCCAACCGCGGCGACGGCCCGCAGCCGGTCGAGGTCCACGCCGACGCCCAGGGCCGGTTCCGCCTGGACGGACTCTACCCGGGTGTCAAATATGCGTTCATCCGTCAGGAGGGTTATCGATTCACCGGCGTGAAGTGCGACGCCGACGCCGACGACCTGACGATCGCGCTGCTCAAGACCAACGAGCCGCCCCCGGCCTGGAAGGCGGGAGCGACCGCGCGCTATGAAGACCAGCGCGCCTTCGCGAAGTGGGTCTTGACCCGGGTCTGGGAGAAGTACGGCAAGGACGCGAACCGGAACGGCGCAGTCATCGGCATCCCGCACATGGCCCGGATCGACCTGGATCTGGCCTTGCAGTGGTCGGCCGAGGACGGCCACCGGTACGACAGCAAGGCCCGTCGGGCCGCCGCCGAGGAGCTGGCCGAGACCGATGGCCCGGGCTCGCTCAAGCTGCTGGCCCAGGACCAGGACGGGAGTACCCAGTTTGCCATCCAGCATCTCGCCGAGCGGTTCGCCCCGACCGATCCCCAGAAGGCCGTGCTCTTCGCCGAGGAGGCGGCGGTGCGCGCCCGCGCACTCGATCAGCGCGGCCGATCCACCGCCCTGGCGTCGGCCGGTGCGGTGCTCGCCCGCCTGGGACGCGCCGAGGCCGGTCGCAAGCTGATCGACGAGGCCGCCGAAGCGGCCGATCGCATCGCGGCCAATGGCGACCAGGCCTACAATCGCGGGCTCGTCGCCCAGGCGCTGGCCCCGTTCGACCTGAAGCGGGCCCTCGCCCTGATCGAGCCCTGCAAGGCCCCCGGGGATAAGGAACGCTATACCGCGTTCGTCGCCAACGCGATCGCCGCGACCGACCCGGCCCGGGCCGTCGCCATGGCCGATGCCCTGCCCGGCGAAGGCACCTATGGCGAGTTCATCAAGACCGAGGTTGCCTACCGGATCGGCGCCGATCGGCCCGACGAGGCGGTCAAGGTCCTCGAGGGGATGAAGGGCCACGCGAACGTCAAGATGCGGGCCGAGGCGTTCGGCTGGCTGGCCCGGGCCGTCGCCCCGCGCGACCGGCCGCGGGCCTTCTCCTTCATCGACCGCGCCCTGGCCGCGCCGATCGACAATCCCCAGCCGTTCGAGAGCTGGGTCTATTTCGGCGCCGCGACCGCGTCGGCCGCACGTATCGCCGCCTGCGCGAAAGCCATCGGCTACCCCGACATGGACAGCGTGGTCATGCGGGTGCTGGCGACCCGCCCCGGCGGAACCCGGGATGATCCCGCCACGCAGATCCTCTCGGCCACGATCGCCGCGGTCCCCCTGGCCCTGGTCGACCCGGCCGCGACGCGGGTCCTGCTCCAGCAGATCGAGGACCGGAGCGGATTGGACCCCGTCGCGCTCTCCAAGGTCGCCGGCGATCGGTGGCTCTCGGCCTGGGCGCTGGTCGACCTCAACAAGGCCGAGGCCCTGTTCGAGGCCGAGCTGGCCACCATGGAGAAAACCAAGGAGGTCAACCTCTGGAACAGCGCGATCTTCAAGATGGTCGAGATCCTGGCCACGCCGCTCCACCGTCGCGAGGCGGCCGTCTACGGCGAATACAGCGCGGCCTGGCACCCCGGACACCGCCTCTGATCCGAATGCCTGGCGGGCGCGATCGCCGAGCGGAGCGACATCCCGGTCATGCATTAAGCTTCCCCACGGCTGATGCCGGGGGATTTCCGGTTAGCCTTGCCGATCTTGCGATCAGCGGAGTCCTACCCATGCGTCTTCCTGATATCCGTCCGCGGACCCATGCCTGCGCGGCTCGGCTGGCGATCGTCGTGCTGGGTCTGATCGTGCTCGCCGTCGGATTCCCGCGCCGCTGTGACGGCCCAGACCGATCTCGCCGGGCGGGTCGTGGACAAGGCCGGCGCGGGGACCTCCGGGGCCCAGGTCTGGGCCATCGGCGGCATCTGGGAGGAGCCCAAGCCGGCCGCGCAGGCGACGACCGACGCTCAGGGCCGCTTCCTGATGCCGAAGGCATGGGGTCAGGGCGGGCCTGCCAGTCTTCATGACCTCAGCCTGTTCGCGCGCGCCCCGGACGGCCGGATCGGCTGGCTGACGACGCTCTGGCGCCCCAGCGTGGAGGCGAACGAAGTCCGGATCGAGCTCGGCCCAATCGGCGAGGCCAAGCTCGAGGTCCCGCTCGAACGGCTCCCGACGATCTCGGGGCGCGTCCTCGACGCCCAGACGGGTAAGGGGATCGCGGGGATCGGCCTCCGCTCGTTCCTGATCACCACTCAGGGTCACCTCCAACCCATCGGCCAGGCCCAGACCGACGCCGAGGGCCGATACACGATCGCTGCCCGGCCGGGGCGGATCGAGGTCCAGCCGGTCGCGGTGCCGAAGACCTACCTGGGTTACTGGTCCAGCGAATCCCCCAGGCTGGAGGTGACCGCCGACCGGAACTGGCCCGACCTGAAGCTCGCCCGCGCGATGGAGCTCGACGGCATCGTCGTCGATCCGGACGGCCAGCCGGTCGTCGGGGCCGAGGTGTTCGTGCTCGCGCCCGATCCCATGGGGCTCGGCACGCGAGACGTCCCGGTCCGGACCGGGCCCGGCGGCACGTTCCACCTCGATCAGCTCGACCCGGATGATACGATGCCGCTCCTGGCCCGGACCAGGTCGGCGACGACCAACGGGGCCATCGTCATCCGGCCCAGGGAGGTCAAGGGCAAGCTCACGCTCACGATCGACCCCAAGTTCGCCTTCCGGATCCGAGGGCTGGTGACCGACCGGCGCGGAAAGCGGCTCGAGGGGGCCAGGGTGACCGTGTCGTGGAGCCGCCGATCCCTCAGCGAGCGACCCGACTTGCGCGGGGTGGTGACCCGCAGTTCCCTGGAGGCGTTTACGATCAATCAGGCGGGCTGGTTCGTCTTCCGGGACCTCTGGCCGGGCCAGGAATATCGGCTCACGGTCGAGGCCAAAGGCCACAGCAAGGTCGAGGCCGGAAACTTCGACGGTCAGGCCGGGCAGACCTTCGACTTCGGCAAGATCGCGCTGATCAGCATCAGCGGGCATATCGCCGGCCGCGTGGTCGGCACCGACGGCCGGCCGATCGTGAACGCCTTCGTGTTCAACCGCGGCGACGGCCCGCTGCCGGTCGAGGTCCACACCGACGCCCAGGGCCGGTTCCGCCTGGACGGGCTGTACTCAGGGGTCAAATATGCGTTCATCCGTCAGGACGGTTATCGATTCACCGGCGTGAAGTGCGACGCCGACGCCGACGACCTGACGATCAGGCTGCTCAAGCCCAATGAGCCGTCCCCGGCATGGAAGCCGGGAGCGACCGCGAGCTATGAAGACCAGCGCCTTCGCGAAGTGGGTCCTGACCCGGCTCTGGGAGAAGTATGGCAAGGACCCGATGCAGAACGGCGCGGTCTATCGCATCCCGGACATGGCCCGGCTCGACCCGGAGCTGGCCTTCCGGTGGTCGGCCGAGAACGGACACCGGTACGACAGCCAGGTCCGGCGGGCGGTCGCCGAGGAGCTGGCCGAGACCGATGGCCCGGCCGCGCTGAAGCTGCTGGTCCAGGACGGCAATAACCATTACACCTTGCATCAGGTTGCCGAGCGGTTTGCCGCGACCGATCCCCAGAAGGCCCTGCTCTTCGCCGAGGAAGCGGTGGTGCGTGCCCGCACATTCGCTGAGCCCTGGCGATCCAGCGCCCTGGCGGCGGCCGCTGCGGTACTCACCCGCCTGGACCGCGCCGAGGCCGGACGCAAGCTGTTCGACGAGGCCGTCGAGGCGGCCGCTCGCCTGGGGACCGACGGCGACCAGGCACACCATCGCGGGCTCGTCGCCCGGGCGCTGGCCCCGTTCGACCTGAAGCGGGCCCTCGCCTTGATCGAGCCGTGCAAGGCCAGTGATACGGAAACCGCGATGGTCGCCGAGGCCATCGCCGCGACCGACCCGGCCTGGGCTGTCGCCATGGCCGATGCCACGTCCGACAACGGCACCCTTGGCGAGTTCATCAGGACGGTGGTCGCCTACCGGATCGGCGCCGATCGGCCCGATGAGGCGGTCAAGGTCCTCGAAGGAATGAAAAGCCCCGCAGCCTTCAAGTTGCGGACCGATGCGATCGGCTGGCTGGCCCGGTCCGTCGCCCGCCGCGACCGGCCGCGGGCGTTCGCCCTCATCGACCGCGCCCTGGCCGCGCCGATCGACAATCCCCATCCGTTCGAGAGCTGGTCCAATTTCGGCGCCGCGACGGCGACGGCCGCACGCATCGCCGCCAGCGCGAAAGACATCGGCTACCCCGACATGGACAGCGTGGTCATGCGGGCGCTGGCGACCCGGCCCGGCGGGACCCGGAACGATCCCGACACGGATGTCCGCTCGGCCACGATCGCCGCGGTCCCCCTGGCCCTGGTCGACCCGGGCGCGACGCGGGTCCTGCTCCAGCAGATCGAGGACCGGAGCGGATTGGACCCCGTCGCTCTTTCCAGGATCGCCGGCGATCAGTGGCTCTCAGCCTGGGCGCTGGTCGACCTCAAGAAGGCCGAGGCGGTGTTCGAGGCCGAGCTGGCCGCCCTCGAGAACGCCAAGGAGGTCCACCTCAAGCACACCGGGTTTTTCAAGATGGTCGAGATCCTGGTCACGCCGCCCCGCCATCGCGAGGCGGTCGTCGCCGAAAAATTCAGTTCGGCCTGGCACCCCGGCTACCGCCTGCCGTAAAAACCCGTCCATCCTGTGTACGAACCCGTTTGCGCCGCAGTTATCATCTGTTGAGACCGACGACGATCCGAGATCTCGAACAGCGACGAATCATGGCGGACGAACACGACAGCGATGATAGCATGGTGAACCGGATCAAGGCGGGCGACGCGCAGGCGCTGGCCGAGCTCTTCGGCAAGCACCGCGACCGGCTGCGCCGGATGGTCCGGCTGCGGCTCGATCGGCGGTTGCAGGGGCGGATCGACCCCTCCGACGTGCTCCAGGAAGCGTTCCTCGATGTCTACCAGCGGCAGTCGGAATACCTCGCCGACCCGAAGATGCCGCCGTTCCTCTGGCTCCGCTTCCTGACCGGTCAGCGGCTCCTGGCGCTGCACCGCCGGCACCTGGGTGCCCAGATGCGCGAGGCCGGCCGCGAGGTCTCGCTCCAGGCCGGCGCCTTGCCCCAGGCCGACTCGCTGTCGCTGGCCAACCTGCTGCTCGGCCGGCTGACGACCCCCAGCCTGGCCGCCATGCGGGCCGAGATGCAGGTCCGACTACAGGACGTCCTCAACACCATGGACCCGGTCGACCGCGAGGTGCTGGTGCTCCGGCACTTCGAGGAGCTCAGCAACAGCGAGACGGCCGCCATCCTCGGCCTCCAGAAGGCCGCGGCCAGCAACCGGTACGTCCGCGCCCTCAAGCGGCTCACCGACATCCTCTCGACAATGCCCGGATTCCTCGGCTGAGCGCGCGGCCCCTGGAATTGATCGCGAGACCCAGGATCGACCCAATGGATAGTTCGACGGCGGACCGCAACCCATTCGATCGCCTGGCCGAGGAGTTCGCGCGTGCGCGTCCGCCGCGGCGAGCGTCCGCCGCTGTCGGAGTACACCGACAAGTACCCCGAGCTGGCTGACGACATCCGCAGGGCCTTCCCCGCCATCGTCATGATGGAGCGGCTCAAGCCCGTGGCCGGCGACTCCAGCGGGCTCGACCTCGGCCGCACGCCACATCCTCGCAGGACCATCCCCGAACGCCTCGGCGACTACCGCATCCTCCGCTTCATCGCCGAGGGGGGCATGGGCTACGTCTTCGAGGCCGAGCAGGAGTCGATGGGACGGCACGTCGCCCTCAAGGTCCTCAAGCCCGAGATCCTCAACACCAAGCACCTGGCCCGATTCCTCCGCGAGTCCAAGGCGCCGGGCCGATTACACCACACCAACATCATCCCGATCTTCGGCATTGGCGAGTGCGACGGCCTGCACTTCTACGCCATGCAGTTCATTCACGGCGAGTCGCTCCAACGCGTCATCGCCGACCTCCGACGCATCCGCGATGCTGGGCGGAAGAGGACCGGATCCCTTGCCGGCGAGGACGGCCCCCTCGGCACCACCCTGGCGTCGATCTCGCAAGGCCTCTGGGCCGGGAACTTCGGAGAGCCCGGCTCGATCGCCGCATTCTGCTCGACCGACGATGATGTCGACGGTCCCGACCACTCCCCCTGCCCGGCTGGCGCCGGCCGTACTCCCGGGCGAGGCGGAGCCCGGTATCGAAGATGGGACGGATTCAGGCTCGAGCACGAGCCGCTCGGGACTCGAGCAGCCCTCCGGACGCACGTTCTACAGGAGCGTCGCCCGGATCGGCGAGCAGGCCGCGCGGGCGCTGGCCAGCGCTCACCGCAATGGCGTCCTCCACCGCGACATCAAGCCGGCCAACCTCCTGCTGGACCTCCAGGGCACCGTCTGGGTCGCCGACTTCGGGCTGGCCTACCAGGCCGATGCCGAGGACCTCTCCCGCGGCGACGTCGTGGGCACGCTCCGCTTCATCCCGCCCGAGCGGTTCAAGCAGCAATCGCTCCCCCAGGGCGACATCTACTCGCTGGGCCTGACGCTCTACGAGCTGCTCACCTTGGAGCCGGCCTTCCGCAGCTCGGACTCGCCCCAGCTCATGCACCTCATCGAGCACGGCCACCCCAGGCCGCCGCGACCATCGACCGCGAGATCCCGCGCGACCTGGAGACGATCATCCTCAAGGCGATCGACAAGGACCCGGCGCGTCGGTACGCGACGGCCGATGAGCTGGCGGACGACCTCGTCGCCTTTCGCGAGGACCGCGAGATCCGTGGTCGCCGCGCCGGGCTGTACGAGCGGTTCGAGCGTTGGTGCCGGCGGAGTCCGGCCGTGGCGCGGCTCTCGGCCTTCTCCCTCCTGCTTCTCCTGACGATCGCCCTCGTCACCTCGGTGATGTCCGTGAAGCTGAGAGATGCCCTGGACAAGTCGGAGAGCGCACGGGCCGACCTTGGCCGCGAGGTCCTCGAGGAGAAGGAGAGCCGGTTCCGTGCACACCGATCCGAGGCGCGAGCCCGGCGGTACAGCCGCCGCCTCGGCCAGCGGTTCACCAGCCTGGACGCCCTGGGGTCGGCCGTCGGACTGGCCCGCGAGCTGAAGAAACCGTCCGCCGTCTTCGACGAGCTGCGCAACGAGGCGATCGCCAGCCTGGCCGTGGCCGATCTCCGGCCGCTCGCGTCGTGGACCTATCGGCCCCCGGGGGCCGTAGAGCATCCCGATGGTCTCTGGCATTCCCTGGACCAGGCCCTCCAGGTCTCCGCCTATTACACCGGGGACCAGGGCATGATCGGCGTCCGGAGGGTCCGAGACGGAACGGAAACGCATCGACTCGCTGGCCTCACCGGCGACGGGGCCGGGCTGAGACTCAGCCCCGACGGCCGCTTTCTGGCGAACTGGAACCATTCCCGGATGAATGTCTGGCGCCTGACGGATCGACCGGCGCGAATCATTGTCCAGGACGCCGGGCAGCTCGAGCTCGGCGGCTTCAGCCCGGACAGCCGCCTGATGGCCGTGCCGCCGTCGCGACGCCGCCCTCCACATCCACGACCTCGAGACGGGCCAGCGCGCCCTCAAGCTGGACCTGGGCTTCCAGGCCGGTTGTGCATTCCACCCCTCCGCGCCACAGTTGGCGGTGGGGAGTCGGCTGACGATTCAGATCCGGGACATCCGATCGGGCCATCTCGATCTTCAATGGCCCCACCAGGGCGCGGCGGAGTCCATCGCCTGGAATCCCGATGGGTCGCTGCTGGCATCGGCCAGCCGCGATGGCGTCACGGTGTGGCGCGGGCCAACGGCGAGAAGGTCCACCAACTCTCGCACCCGGGAGGTGGACTCTGGGTGGCCTTCGACCCCTCCGGAGAAGTCATCTACACCGGGAGTCAATCGGCTGGCACCATGCGACTCTGGCATGCCCGCACCGGCAAGCTCCTCCTGAGCGATTCGCAATTCGGCTTCCCGGACCTGTTCCCGACGACCGGCTTGCTCCTCGATTCGTCCCGCCGGGAGTTGCTCGAGGTCGCAACCGCGCCGGAGTATCGCACCCTGGTCAGCGGCTTGCAAGCAGCCAAAGACTTCAACATGCCAGCCATCGACCCGACCGGCCGGCTGCTGGCCGTGGGCCGGTCCAGCGGCCTGAGCGTCTGGGCCATCGCCAGCGGCGCGGAACTGGGATTCTTGCCCCTGGGCCAGTTGAGAAAACCACGCTTCGAACGGTCCGGGAGCCTCTTGACGTATGACGATACGGGCGCGTTCCGCTGGCCCGTTCGGCTCGAATCCGCCGGGACGGTGCGGGTCGGACCTCCCGAGACCCTGGCGATCGCTCCGTTCATGACTCACGAGCTCTGGATCGACGCCAGTCGCGATGGCCAGGTCGTCGCCCTCGCCAATAACGACGGCGCCTTCGTGCTGCGCCGCGACCGACCCGGACGGCCGCTCTGGCTCAGGCAAGACGCTTGCCGCTATGTGGCGGTCAGCCCCGATGGGCATTGGATCGCCACGGGGACGCACGATGGAGGGAAGAACCGCAACGTCTGGGATGCACGTTCCGGAGCGCTCGTCAAACGGCTGGACGATTCGACGGGTGGTCAGGTTGACTTCAGCCCGGACGGCCGTTGGCTGGCCACGGAAACAAACCTCTGGGCGGTTCAACGGCTGGGAACAGGGTCCGGAGATCGGACACGGATTCCACGCCCATTCAGACAACGGTGCACTCCTGGTATCCGGTTCCGGCGGTACCCTGATCTTGATGGAAGCACAAACCGGCCGCGAGCTGGCGCGGCTGGAGGACCCCAACCAGGACGACGGCAGTAACAAGACGCTCAGCCCGGACGGGACCCGGCTGGTCACGACCAACAATGGCGGCTCGATCCATATCTGGGACCTCCGCCTGATCCGCCGCCAGTTGGCCGAGCTGGACCTGGACTGGGACGCTCCCCCTTACCCGCCTGAGCCTCCTCACGCCGGGGACCAGCCCCTTCGCCTGGTCGCCGACTATGGCTCGATACGACCGATCCTGGACGACCCCCAGCAGACTCTGGCACGGTGCAACGCGGAGATCCGCCGGCAGCCAACCAATCCGGAGGCCCTCTATCAGCGCGGCTTTGCCCAGGCACGGCTGGGACAATCCGAGGAGGCGCTCGCCGACCTGCGAAAGGCCGCGGCACTGGCACCCACCGATCAGCGGATTTATCTTCTCATGGGTGAGATCCAGTTCTATCTCGAACGTCACCGGGAAGCCCTCGCGTCCCTCACGCGCGCCATCCGGCTGCCCACACCCCCGGGCACTTCCCCGAATGCCCTCGATGGCCGGCTCATCCGCAATCTGGTCCGGCGATGCGTCGTCACTCCCGAGCGTCTCGTCCCCCCCGAGGAGGTGCTGCCCCTGGCCCTCAAGCTGGTCGAGGCCCTACCCACTCCGACTCATCGCAGTTTTCTCGGCATCACCTATTACCGGCTCGGCCGTCTTGCCGAGGCCATCGCGTGCTTCGAACGGAACCTGACCGAGCAGCAGGAGCGGCTCCTCCCATACGACCTCTATTTCCTCGCCATGAGCTACCAGAAAACCGGCGAGTCGGCGACGGCCCGCGAATGCCTCGAGCGAGCCCTCCGACTGCATGAGAAGACCATCTTCAGCGTCGAGCAGACGGCGGAATTGAACGCCGCCCGCGCCGAGGCGGAAGGCACCCTCAAGAAATGATGACCGGTCCCCTGGGCCCGGATCATTCGTAATTATAAGGAAGCTGTTTTTGAATAATATGGTTACGGGTCAGGAAGTTGCGCCGAAGGGCGCCCGATTTTCGTAAGTTTATACAAAGTGATGTGGGACTCCAGGGCACAACCCCCTTAAAATCGCCAAGCGAGAGGCGTACTACTTGTTTACAGTCTGAACAGAAGAGATTGCACCGCAACGAGCGAGGGTGTATGGGTACTTCTTCGAAAGCCGACCGCCAGTTTGACGCCCTGATCCTCGGCTGCGGTTCGGCGGGAACCACAGCCGCCAAGCGGTTGCGGGCGGACGGCCATACCGTGGCCGTGGTCGAGATGGACCAACCAGGGGGTGACTGCCCCCTCCGCGCCTGCGTGCCCACCAAGGCGCTGCTCCGCTCCGCCCAGATCTACTCCCTCCTGAAACGAGCCGATGCCTTCGGCATCGAGCCCGGAACCATCGGCTTCGACTGGGCCAAGGTGATGGCCCGCAAGGAAGATATCGTCCGGCAGACAGGAGCAGGGGGGGCCGCCGAGAAGCTTGAACGGCAGGGCATCGCCCTGTTCCAGGGGAAGGCTTCGTTCCAGGACGAACACTCCCTCAGCGTCGCCGGTCAGGTGCTGCGCGGCGAGCGCATCCTGATCGCTACCGGCAGCCAGCCCGCACGGCCCGAGATCCCCGGGCTGGACGAAGTGAAGCCGATCACCAGCGTTGAGGCGGTGAGCCTGCCGAAGCTGCCCGCCGAGCATGATCATCATTGGCGGTGGTCCCGTCGGCTGCGAGTTCGCGCACCTGTTCTCGACCTTCGGCGTCAAGGTGGTGCTCGTGCACAAGGGGGAGACGCTGCTGCCCCGCGAGGAGCCCGAGCTGAGCCGGGTCGTCCAGGACGCGCTGGAGGAGAACGGCGTGATTCTCTTGGCCGGGGCCAAGGTGAATCACTTCCGCAAGGAGGGCACCCTGAAGAAGGCGTGCGCCGAGGTCCGGGGGGAGATGCACGACCTCGTTGCCGAAGAGATCCTGGTCGCCACGGGCCGGGAGGCTGCGCACCGACGAGCTGGGACTGCCGGCCGCCGGGGTGGCCACCGAGCGCGGGCGGGTCCGGATCAACGACTTCCTCCAGACGAGCCGACCTCACATTTACGCCGCGGGGGACGTGTGCGGCCCGCTCTTGTACACGCACTTCGCTCACTACCAGGGCCGGGTGGCCGCGGCCAACATGTTCGCGGGCACGCCTGTGCGGTCGGACTACCGAGTCGTCCCACGCGTCACCTTCACCGAGCCGCCCATCGCGGGCGTCGGCCTGACCGAGGAACAGGCGCACGCGACGGGCCGGGACGTACGCTGCGCGCTGGTCGAGGTGGATACGCTGGGGAAGGCACTGGTGGAGTCCGAGCCCAAGGGCCTTGTCAAGCTCGTCGCCGACGCAGGCAGCGGGGAGATTCTCGGCGGGCATATCGCCGCGGCGGCGGCGGGCGAAATGATTCACGAGGTCGTCGCGGCGATGGCGGCGCATGCCACGGTGCGCGACTTGGCCGAGGCCATTCATGCCTTTCCCAACTTCGCCGAGGGGGTCAAGGCAGCGGCCCGGCAATGGGTGGCTGCCCGCCGAGACTAGCATCCGACGGAGTTCCGGGCATCTTCTGGAGACAAGATACCACCGTGTGGTTAAATGCAATCATAATAACATAACTAAGGCTTAGCGAGAGGAAGCATTCTTGGCGACTCAAACTCGGGTAAGTGTCACAGGCACTTTGCAGGGCGTTTCGCCCATGTCACGCGGAAGATGGCCCCGCACCACGCCGCCGGCACGGTGACGGCGAACCCCGCGATCCAGAACCATAGAGGGGCTTTGTGGCGAAACTCGATCATTGCCAATGCGGTCAACGCCATCTGGATCGCGCCCATGATCACTGCGTGCCGAACCTTGGAACCGCGCGCCAGCCACGCCGTGACATACCCTCCGTAAGCCACGCACAAGGTCGTGTACACAAACATTTTAAGCTAGTGCCATTCGTGTCGTCGGACCAACGCGGCAGCATGTACGGCGCGATTCCCTGCGCCTAGGACAGTACCCCGATCCGGCGCCGGCGCGTCGGCCTGCCCCCGAGTCCGCCCCAGGCCGCCATGGGCCGCCGGCAAAGCCCCCAGCAGGGCCAGAAACGCCCGCCTCCTCGACAGTCGCGGGCAAAAAAAAGGTCGCATGACCTTGACCTCCTCTTGATCTTTAAGTATGACCCGTCCCGCGGTCGATGCAGGTTGAAGCACACGTCCCGCGTCAATGGTGCCGCGGGCGATCCCCCTCGGTCTTACTCAGAGGAATTCTCCCCCATGTGTCGCCCGCGCCGCGAATTCAGGGCTGAGTCCTTCGCGCTCGAGGGGCGCTTGCTGCTGGCGATTTTACCCCAGATTAATGTTCCTCCGACTGTTGGTTTCGAAGGCACCACGATCCCGGGGACGACGAAGTTGTCTCAGGTGGTTATGCAGCAAGACGGCGAAGCCACCGTGTCGTTGTCGGGGTATATCCAACCCGGCACGGGCACGTTGCAGGTCGTGGTGGCGACCGATCCGTCCTCGCCGGCCGTAGGAGTGAACGTGGGTGCTGTGGATCAGACGGTCACGTTCGCCAATGGCTCGTCCCAGGCCACCGTGACAGTCCCGATTCTCGCGGGCGCACCCAACCCGGGCGAAGTGGACGTCAACTTGACCATCACGCCCATCGATCCGCCGCCCGACTTGAGTATCTCTGGTCCGTTGGAGCTGAGGATCCTGGCGTCGGATGCCACGATTCCTCCGAAAATCGTCTCCGTACAGGGCGAACCCCAAGGAATCGTGCTGACTTTCAGCAAACCGATGGACCCGGTCGGGGCCTCCAACGTGAATAACTACGCCGTTCGTGCGACTAAGACGTCGATGAAAGACAACCCGTTCCTGGGCCTCATTCGACAAACCTACCGGGCTCCTCCATTATGGCAAGTCAATCAGCATCTCGTACTCCACCTCCACATACACCGTGCCGCTCCGGGCGGCCGAATACGATCCCGCGACGAGCTCCGTAACGCTCGTCCCCAAGCGAAAGCTTACCTACTCAGCCGACATCATCGTGACCCAGGGGCACCAGACAAAGGTTTCGGGCCGGCCAGGGCATCAGTCGAACCCTGGCCCAGGTCTCACCGACCTGGAGGGCAACCCGATCAACGGCGACACGACTCCAGGAAAGTTCGGTATTTCCGCCGGCCGCGGAACTCGGAGTTTATCCGGTGATGCTACAACCGTTAACGGAGTGGAATAGCCGGTATCAGGCAACCTTTTAATGTATACAATAATTTAAATATATGTATTTATATAAGCGCTTAAACTCAAATGACATAAGTTGTTACGCTTAGGCTGGTGCCATTCGTATCTGCCACCGGGAGCAGGGCGCCGAGGCCGCCACCGGACGCCCTTGGACGTGCTGGCCCGACTCGTAGTGGAGTCGGAGGCGGTGATCATCGGGTCTTCGCGCTCGGATGCGGGGCGATCCGCGATGCGGTCGAGGAGCCTTCGCGGCCATCATCGCACGTGTCTCCGGTTGTGGTCGCGGACCTTGACGCGCTTGCGTCGCGTCGCCTCGCGCGGGACAATGGCCATCTCTCGAAACCCTCTATCGTCAGGAAGAATGCGGATTTGAATCAAAGGGCATTCTCACGAGATGTCGGTCGTGTTTTCGCGTAAGACCCGTTCTGCTGACGCGGGACGCCCATGAATCACGCGTGTTTCGGTGCGAGTTTATGAGTTGGGACGACTCCTTGACCGGTCTCCTGGACCTCTTGGTCCGCAATTACCCAGACCCCGCGAGCGCTCGTGTCGTCGCGGAGAAGGCCGGCCTATCGACCGGATTCCTCTCCCGCGCCGGCGACATACGTGACGTCTGGATGAGCATCCTCCGCGACGCCTGTCAGTCCAAGACCGGGCTCCGGGACCTCGCCCGGGTGGCCCGGATGGACCGCCCGGATATCGATTTCCTGACCCTCGTCCGGCCGATCGACGATGGTGTCAACGAGGTCTCCTCTTCGCACGAGCACAGACTTGCGGCCGGCCTTGGACTTGGCATCGAGCCGACGGCGGGGGCTGACCGCCTCGCTGATCTCCATGAGGGGATCGTCCATCCGCTCCCATCGGCTCCCCTGTTCGTGGGGCGGGCGAGGAGCTCGACGCCGTGCGGGGCTTCTGGCGGGGTGCGGCGGATGGCCACGTCCTGGCGCTGATCGGGCTGGGGGGCGCAGGCAAGACCGCGATCGCCTCGGCCTTCGTGTCGGGACTCCTGGATCCCGCGGCCGGAGCGGACCGGCCCGACGGGCTATTCGTCTGGAGTTTCTACGTCAACCAGGATGTGAGCAATTTCCTGCGGCACGCGTACCGCTACTTCAGTCGCGGGCTGAAGCCTGAATCGTCCGGCGCCGGGTTGCTCTACCGACTCACCGAGATGCTGGACGACGGCGGGAGGAACCTCCTCGTCCTGGACGGCCTGGAGCGGGTCCAACGGCCGCCCGGCGACCTCAAGCGGGGGTTCGGCGAGCTGGAGGACCCGCTGCTCCGGCAGGCCGTCACCCGGCTGGCCGCGGGGGCTGGGCGGACCAGATGCCTGATCACCAGCCGGTTCCCCGTCCCCGACCTCCACCGCTGGGAGGGCTGCGGGTACGCCCGCCGGGAGGTCGACCGGCTCGACCGTCAGGCGGCGGGGCAGCTCCTGCGACGGCACGGGGTCCGGGGGGACGATCGGGCGCTCGACGTGGTGCTCGACGAGTACGGGTCGCATGCCCTAACCCTCGACCACGTGGGGGCCTACCTCGCGGCGTTCTGCGACGGCGAACCCGCCGCGGCCGCCCGGCTGGAGGAGCCCCGGCTCGACTCCGACACCCTCGAGGAGCGCAAGCTCGCCCGCGTCCTCCGTGCCTACGAGAAGTCCCTCACCTCCCGGGAGCTCGATCTGCTGGTGCGGTTCTGCCTCTTCCGCACGGGTGCGTCCAGCGAGGCCCTCCACTCCATCTTCTCCCGGACCGACGTGCCCGCTCTCTGCGGTGACCTGTCGGGTTGCACCGAGGCCGAGTTCGGGCGGCTCGCCACGCGGCTCACCCGGCTGCACTTGCTGCTCCCCGAGCCGGGCGGCGGTTACACCGCCCACCCGGCCGTCCGCGACCACTTCTACCGGATCTTCACGGACGCCTCAGCCGCGCCACCGCGTCGTCGGCAAGAAGCTGATGTTCGACTGCGGCCTGGACATGGCCCACGAGTGGGAGAAGGTGTCAAAGGCCAAGGTCATGCGTCTCCAGGATTTTTTCCTGCAAGAATTCCGTGCATGTCACTTCAAAGTCGAATGTCTTAACCTTTCTGACTTTTCGGGACGTCTCCGCGAGTTCCTGTCGCGTCATGGGCAGCGGCTCTCGCGGGCGAGCGCGGGCGGATCGACGGCTGTATCCGGGACCTGGAAGACGGGCCCGAGGCAATCGCTCTACCCGATCTGGAGTTGAGCGACGGCCAGTCCTACACCAACGACGAGTTGCGGTTTTCGTGGCAGCAATGGCAGCACCGATCCGCTCTCAGCACGAGCGACGGCGAATCGGACACGTGCGAGGGCGTGATGCCTCCGTCGTACCAGTACTCTCGGTGTTGCTCCTACAGCCGAGGGAGAGTGCCGAGGCGACCGCACGTCGAGAGGCTATCCTGGTCGAGCATCGGCGACGCGGGATCGAGACAACCGCACGAGGATTGGCTGTTGTTACTCGACTACGAGGTCGTTCTCGGCGCCCGGCAGAAGCTGATCGACCAGCTCCGCGGGTTCCTGTCGCGGCATGAGCAGCGGCTGTCGCGGGCGAGCGTGGGGCGGATCGACGACTGTATCCAGGCCCTCGAAGACGGGTCCGAAGATTTTGAGCTGCCCGGACCTCGAGCCGAACACGCCCGGGGTGACCCTCCGTTTCCGCCCGGGATCGGCCAATCCGGAGGACCCGGCTCTGCTCGATGTCCTGGAGGAAGTGATCTACCACACCGTCCATTCGGGGAACGAGGCGGAGGCCTATGGGCTCTACTCGATGCGGATGGGCGGCCGGGAACACCTCGGCAAGGTGCTCGGGGAGTTCGCGCGAGGGCGCGGATTCTCCGGTACTTCCGGGCGTGTCCGAACGACCTCGACCTGGCCTGGTACCTGCGGGGAGTCGGCGACCTCCGCGCGAGTTTCGACCTGCTCTCGAAAGTCCGGCCGATCTGGTCGGGGGCGGTCCTCTGCCTCCGGGGATTCCTGCCTCGGGTCGTGCGCGACAAGGTCGGCTGGCAGCACTCGCAGGCGATCGCGGCCTTCCTCATGGGGCGGCCGGATGCCCTTGATGTTCCGTTCGACCTGGGTTGGGGGGAAGCTCTGGTCAACGCGGACCTGCCGCTGATGAAGGGGGAATTCGCCCGAGCCCGGGCGGTGGCCGCGGCCGACCTGGAGGGTTTCAAGGGCGCCTGCGGCACGTCCCCGAGCAGGTCCGGACGCGGCTGGTCCTGGCCGAGGTCGATCGACGGGAGGGGCATGCCGACCGGGCCCTGGCCGGCCTCGAACGCGAGGCGCCCTGGATCCTGCGATCGGGGTCGGTGGAGCACCTCTGCCTCTATCACCTGATCCGCTCGCGGGCGATGACCGATCGGGGGGAGTATGCGGCGGCCGATTCGGAGTCGCGCGAGGGCCTGATCCTGGCCCGGCAATGCGGGCTCGGCCTGGCCCATGTGGACTTCCTCAACCTGCGGTCCCGCCTCGCCCTGGCCCGGGCCTATTCGATCCCCGACCGAGGCTCCCCGCAGAGAGGGGCCTTCCTGGAGGCCGCCGAGCGGTCGGCGAGCTCGGGGCTTTCAATGGGATCCTGACGGAGGACGGTGCCCCGGCCTCCCGGCCGGACTTGCCTCTCGGCGACCTGGTCGCTCCCGGTGCGCAGCACCCGGAGTGCGAGTACGCCTGGGGGGCGGCCGATGCCCTCGTGCTGCTCGGGGAGGTCCTCACCGAGCAGGGTCGGTCCTCCCTCGCCCGGGACGCGGCCTGCACCGGGCGACTCGGCGGTGGCCCTGCCCACGACGACCGCCTTGACCGGGATCGTCCGTGCCCCGGAACCGAGCGGTGATCCGCCGCCACGCCCCATCCCGCTCTCCACGGCACTCCGCGCACTCCCCTGCGTGCCGAGCGATTTGGTTGTACCCGCCGGGCATCCTGGACCTCGTCCAGCCGCCACGGGTGGCTCGGGCTTCACGATCGAAATTGGCTCTGATTTCGTGATCGGTCCCACATGCAGGGATTCGGCCAGGGCGCAGACGGCCGGATCGTGCGGACCGGCCCATCGTTTTCCACAGGGAGCCAGGCTGGACCGGCGGCGAGGCAGCCATCGGACCGGCAGAGTCGAGATTCTGAAGTCACGAATCGCCCCGAGCGCGGCCCACCACCCGCATGCCCACGCCATCATCGGCACGATCGAGGAGACCGGAGTATCCCGGAGATGGCATAAATAAACGCTTCCGCGCCGAAGCAGAGCGCTTGCTCAGTGGAGAGTGATCGAGGACTGAAGCGCAGGGCGATCCCGATCTTCAGGAAATATTGCGGACGCCCTGTGTACTCCGGAACCCGGTCGGCAGTTATGCATCCAGTGAACTCGGTCATCCTTGATTCTCTCCACGACAACAGGAGGTGCAATGCTCATGCGAAATCGACCGCGCCGTGTTCTCCGGCAAGGGAGCCGCCGTCAGCCAATGCTGGAACCCCTCGAAGGACGGATCGTCCTCAGCACGCTGACCGTCTTGAACAATGCTGACAAGGGGCCCGGATCGCTCCGCGCCGAGATCGCGGCGGCCGCGAGCGGCGACACGATCATCTTCGCCGGCAAGCTCAAGGGCCAGACCATCACGTTGACCAGCGGCGAGCTGGTGGTGAACAAGAGCCTCAACATCGAGGGGTTCAATTCCAAGAGCTTGACCGTCAGACGGCCACGACGCCGGCCGCGTGTTCGACATCAACGGCGATGCCACGGTGACCTTCTCCGGACTCACCATCACCGGCGGCTCCGCCAACGTTGGGGGCGGTGTCCTCGTCGAGACCGGTTCCACTCTCGACATCACCCAGTGCACGCTGACGGACAACGAGGCCCTTGGAGACGTCAGCGGCAATGCCTTCGGAGGCGCCATCATGAACGAGGTCGGCGCCAGCCTGAGCATCGTCCAGACCCTGCTGGCCAGCAACCAGACCGACGGCGGCAACCAGAGCTACGGCGGCGCCGTTTACAACCAGGGCAGTGCCACGATTCTTTCTTCCACGTTCACGGCCAACCAGGCCCTGGGCAGCCTGACGTCCTTCAGCACACTGGGAGGGCCCCCGGGCGGACCCATCGTGTACCTACCGGGTGGAAGCCTGGGCGGCGCGATCATGAACGACGACGGCGCGACCATGATCGTCAGCCAGAGCGACTTTGCTCACAATGCTGCCGAGAGCGGTTCCGGCGGCGATGCGCTGGGAGGCGCCATCGATAATGAGTCGGCATCCGCCTCGCTGGGCGTGACGGTCTCCGTCATGAACAGCACATTCTCCGGCAACCAGGCCATCGCCGGCCTCAACCTGGGCAACGGCTATCAAGGGGCGTTCGGCGGAGCCATCGAAGACCTGGCCGGAACCACCATCACGGTGATCCGCAGTGCGTTCGCGAAGAATCAAGCGATCGCGATGGCACCGACCACTGCCGACGGCAGCTCGTACGTCGATGGGGGGGCGATCGATAATGGAGCCTCCGCCTTCACCAGTCCGTTGAACGTGAACCTCACCGTAGTCGGCTCCTCGTTCTCGGGCAACGTAGCCAGCGGTGATCCGGATCTCGCCCCGGGGTTCGCCAACTTTGCCTATGGTGGCGCGGTCAACTGGAACCTGTTTGGCGTGCTCGGTGGGAGCTTGAGCTTCAGTGATTCCAGCTTCGTCGGCAACCAGGCCATCGCGGAGCCCGCGACCGACGGAGAATTCGGGGCCGGCGTTGGTGGCGTGGGGCAGGGGGGTGCCATCTATGCGGGCAGCGCGCTCAGCCTCACGAGCTGTACGCTGATCGGCAACCAGGCCATCGGGGGATCCGCCGACGGCCGCGCGGGATATGGCGAAGGGGGCGCCATCGATGCTTACGGCGATCTCACCGCCACCGGTTGCATCCTGATCGGCAACGCGGCGATCGGGGGTAGCGGCGGTTCCAACCCGGGCGGGCGGGGCATCTTCTCCGGCTACGCGGACGGAGGCGGCATCAACCTCGCTGGCGTCTCCAACGCGATCACAAACAGCATCCTCATCGGCAACCAGGCCATTGGCGGCTCCAGCTCGGTGGGTGTTGGCGGATTCGCCATCGGTGGAGGCATCGCGTCCACGTACGCAACGCTCACGCTCCAGGGCAGCACGCTCACCGGCAACGCGGCGCGTGGCGGCCAGGGAGGCCCGGGCGGCCAGGGGGGAGGCGCCGGGGGCGGAGGGATCGACATCGAATCATCTTCGATCGTAGACCTGATCGGATCGACGTTGATTGGCAACAGCGCCAACGGCGGCGCGGCAGGCTCGGGAGGCAGCGGCGGTGTCGCCCTGGGAGGCGGCATCTCGCTCAGCCTCCTCGGACTCCTGTACCCTCCGTTCAACCCGGACGGTTCGGCTCTCTCACTCAGCGCCTGCTTGCTCTCGGGTAACCAGTCCAATGGCGGCGCCGGCGCCTCGGGCGGGAACGGAGGGAACGCCCTGGGCGGCGGCATTGGAGTCAACGGCGAGGATACCGCCGCCGTCAGCGGTAGCGTACTCGACTCCAACTCGGCCACCGGCGGCTCGGGTTTCGGCGGCGGCAACGGCGGTAACGGCTTCGGCGGCGGCCTCTACGTGGACATCGGCTCCAGTGCCGGTGTCACCGGCAGTACGATCACCCGCAACCAGGCCATCGGTGGTTACGGCGTCGGTAGGGGCAGTGAGGGCCAGGGAATCGGCGGCGGGGTTTATTACCTCGGCACGTTCACCGCCGATACCGCGACGGTCATTCGCAAGAATCACGCTTCGACCAGCAACAACGATATCTTCCCTTCCTGAAGTTGCGCCGCCCGGGACTCGCGGATTGCCCGGGCAATTGAGAACGGATGATGGTCAGGCTTTCCAGCCTCATTTCGAGGGCCTGCCAGGCTGGAAAGCCTGACCTGCTTTGTGCGCGGGAGTCATCCGGGACAAGTGCCATACCCGAGGCCGAGTATTGGTTGGGGCGCGAGAAGGCACGCTAGAGCGCTTTACGATTGGCTTGCGCACACGCCGGAGGCGGAAGCTAAATCCCCCCCTCATCCGCCCTTCGGGCACCTTCTCCCCGGGGGGAGAAGGGAAAGGTTTTTCCCCCTCGCCCCTTGGGGAGAGGTCGGCCGACAGGCCGGGTGAGGGGGTCCGCGCGTCTGCAAGCCAACCGTAAAGCGTTCTAAATAGCGACCCGCCATCGGGAATGTGGGCCAGCCGCCCTCGGCTGGCAAAGAGCAGCCGAGGGCGGCTGCTCCACACTTTCCCTTTTTGTTGGGTCTAATTTAGAGCGCTTTACGATTGGGTTGGCACGCAATGACCGCAGGGATGCGCGGTCGTTCGAGCGGCCTGAAGGGCCGCAGGAGCCCAGCCCCGGTGAAACCCGGGGTCCACAGCACCCCCCGGATCCCGGCGGCCCGAAGGGCCGCAGGAGCCCCCTCCGGCACCCCTTCAGGGTGCACGAGCCGGCGCGGGGCGACCGATTCCCGGGGATTCTCCCCGGGCTGGGCTCCTGCGGCCCTTCAGGCCGCGGGAGAAGGGGGGCGGGTCAGTCGGTCTCGGCGTCCCGGGGATTCTCCCCGGGCTGGGCTCCTGCGGCCTGCAGGCCGCGGGAGGGCTTGTGTGTGCAACCCCATCGTGAAGCGTTCTGAGTCCATCCGGCCCGAGAAGGGCGAAGATTTTTTGCGAAGAGGGACTTGACCCGCCGCGGCCTCGCCGATATAGTGAACTAGTCAAGTAACACACTAGGGGACCAGGACCAATGATCATACTCGATCTGAACACGGGCGACGAGCGGCCGATCTACGGCCAGATCGCGGACCGGGTGAAGTTCGCGGTAGCCGGGGGAGCGTTGCGTCCGGGCGACCTGGTGCCCTCGGTGCGGGAGTTGTCCAAGCAGTTGGTGGTGAACCCGAACACGGTGGCGCGGGCCTACCGGGACCTTCAGACGGAGGGCCTGCTGGAATCGGTGCGCGGGATGGGGCTCCAGGTGGCGGAGGGCGCGGTGGACCGTTGCCGCGCGTCGCGTCGGGAGCTGGTGCGCCATCGGCTGCGACGCGCCATCGAGGAAGCCCGGCAGAGCTGGATGGACCCGTCCGAGATCGAGGCCATTTTCCGGGAGGAGTGGGCCCGGGCGGCCAGCCTGGGCAACGGGGAGGCCGGCACGCCGCCGCGAAGCTCGTGATCGGTCAAGCTTCGATGGACCGGTTGGAGGACCGCCTTCAGGCGGAAAAGACCGGCTGAAGCCGGGACTCCAACCCGGCAATCCCAGAGGGACGCGACACCAGGCGGATCGGTCCTGTTTCTCGACTCCATCCGAAATCCGAAATCCCGAATCCGAAATCCGAATCCGAAATCCCGAATCCGAAATCCAAGATCGATCGAAGGGGCGGAGCATGGCACATTCAGGGGCGGTGATCCGGGTCGATGGGCTGATCAAGCGGTACCGGGGCCAGAAGGCCGTCGACGGGCTGTCGCTGGAAGTGCCGCCGGGCTCGGTCTTCGGCCTGCTGGGCGAGAACGGGGCCGGCAAGACGACGACGATCCAGGCGATGCTCGGCTTGATCCAGCCCGACGCGGGCCGGCTCGAGGTGCTGGGCCTCGACCCCTCGCGGCAGGGCTTCGAGGTGCGCCGGCGGGTCGGCTTCGTGCCCGAGGCCCCGGTGCTCTACGACTGGATGAAAGTGGCCGAGATCGGCTGGTTCGCCGCGGCGTTCCACCTCGACGCTCAGCGGTCCACCGCCGGCTACCAGGCGCGGTACGCCGAGCTGACGCAGACCTTCGAGCTGCCGGCGAACCGGAAGATCAAGGCCCTCTCCAAGGGGATGCGGGCCAAGGTGTCGCTGTCCCTGGCGCTGGCGTCGGACCCGTCGCTGTTGATCCTCGACGAGCCGACCTCGGGGCTCGACGTGCTGGTCCGCCGCGATTTCCTGGAGAGCATGGTCGACCTGGCCGGCGCGGGCCGGACCGTGCTGCTTTCCAGCCACCAGATCGGCGAGGTGGAGCGGGTCGCCAGCCACGTGGCGCTGTTGCATCACGGGAAGCTGATCCTCGCCGAGCCGCTGGACGACCTGAAGGCGCGGACGTTCGTGGTCTCGGTGATGTTCACCAGCCGCGACCACCCCGAGGCGCCGCCGGAAGGCCGCGGCCTCGAGCTGATCGACGCGTCCGACGCCCCGCGCCAGGCGCGCTGGCTGGTCCGCGCCTCCGACCGCTCGGCCTGCGAGGCCCTGCGCGCGTTGCCGGGCGTCGAGAGCCTGGAGATCGAGACGCCCAGCCTGGAAGAGATCTACATCGGATACATGCGTGCCCGGCGTCCCGACGCCGACGGCGCCGCCGCGGGTCGTGCACGTGGCGTGAACGCCGAGGCCGTACGGCGAAGACGATTCCACCACGGTCGCCCACCCTTCGCCTGGCTGATGACCAATGACCAATGACCAATGACCAATGACCAATGACAATGGGACGAGCCGCCATGTATATGCGATTATGGTGGAAGGACGCACGGCAGTTCTGGCCCATCTGGCTCTTCCTGGTCCTGGTCGCGGCCCTCACGCAGGGGCTGGTGGTGCACTACGCGGATGCCGAGAGTGCCGCGCGGCGGCATCCTGGGCTGGTTTGCGTTGTGCTGGACGACTCTCTACGCACTGGCGGTGGGCGCCGCGGCGTTCGCCGGCGGAGCGGGAGACCGGCACGCTGCGGTTCCTCGACATCCTCCCCGCCTCGCGGCCGGTCGTCTGGGTCGGGCAAGGTCTCCTTCGCCTTCGGTCTCGACCCTGGCACTGGCCGGGATTCTCCTCGTGATGGCGGCACTCGGGAGCGAGCCGTGGGTGACGGTGTGGGGAGCTCGCGAGCTCGAGGATGCCCTCTCCGTGGTCGGATTCTGCTGCAAGCGCTGGCCTTGGGGCTGTTCTGCTCGGCGATCATGGGCAATGCCTTGCTCGCCGCGTTGGCGGCGATCGGCCTCACGAGCGATTTGGCTTCAGCGTGCTGACGAGTCTCGACCAGTTCTATGGCCGCTCCGACGACATGCGCGCCTATCTGGCCTGGCACATCGGGATCGTGCTGACGGCCACAATCGCCTCGTACATCGCCTTCACCTGGAAGCGACGCACCCGTCGTTTGCCGTTACGGATCCGGTTCCGGTCGCCCATCGCGATGTCGTGGAGCGGCACGCCTCGCGCAAGCCGGGCGGCGGCGGCGCCGATCCTACCACCCGACGCCCCGGAAGCGCTGACCCCCGCACCCGTGCCGGTGCCGATCTCGTTCGCGGCGAGCACGGTGACGACCCGGCCCTGGTCGGCCGACCAGCCCCGGCCTCGATCGGCGTTCACCGAAGGCCGGTACCTGGCGTGGCAGACCTTGCGGGAGGGATGGAGGACCTGGTTCTACCTCCTGGCGTTCGGGCTGATCTTTCCGGTAGCCCTCTATCTCGTCACGATGCCCATCGCATACCAGCGCGATATGACCTTCGCCTTGCCCTGGAACGGACTGGTGGCCCTGGTGGCGGGAGTCAGCGTCTTCGGCCTGGAGAACCAGCGGCGGACGTACCGATTCCTGGTCCATCACGGAGCGCGGCCGGGGACCGTCTGGCTGGACGAAGCTGGGAATGTGGTGCCTGGGGCTGGCGATCATCTGGGTGCCAATCCTCGCGATCACAGCCGTCGGCTCGAACGTGGTCCCGCTCGAGAGGAGGGAGGCATTGCTCCGGCTCGCCTACTACCTTCCGCTCGCCTTCGCCGCCTCGCAGTTATGCGGGATGGCGATCCCACGCGGGATCACGGCCGGGGTCATCGCGGTGGTGGTGACGCTCAGCCCTGGTGGCCGCGGAGGAAGCCCTGAGCCAGGGGAAAATGATGCCGGTCTGGGGCCTGCTGGTTTTGCCCGTGGCGTTCCTGGTGGTCACCTGGGCCTGGAGCGGCGACTGGTTCCTGGACCGGCCGGCCCTCGGCCGTTATCTCCGGCTGGGCCTGATCCTGGCCGGCACCTTCGGAGTGCTGCTGGGCGGATACGCCGGCGTCCGTGCCTGGGGCATCGCCGACCCCGGGTCGATCGCCCCGCCCAGCACCTGGACCGCGGCCCCGCTCCCGGCCGACCGCAACGCGGCCGACCTCTATCGCGAGGCCGCAGGTCGGCTCAAGCTACGAGCTCGTCGGAGGACTCTCGATATGAGCCCTGGGGCGATCGCCCGACGAAAGAGGGCGAGCAAGGGTTTCCTCGAGGGGCACCCTGAGGCCTTCGACCTGATCCGTCAGGCCGCGGCGCGGCCCGACTGCCGGTTCCAGCAATCCGAGCGGCTCAACCTTGCTCAACGGTCCCGACCTGCCGCCGATCGCGCGAGCTCGCCGGGCTCGTAATGGAACATGCGCCGCGACCGAATCCATCGAGGCGACCTCGCCGGCGCCTGGGACGACATCGTGGTCCTCCTCCGCATGGCCCGGCACGTGAGCGAGGGAGCCACGATGTTCCAGGATCTCCTGGCCCTCGCGATCGAGCAGGAGACGCTGGACCTCGCGAGGGACTGGGCCACCGCCCCGGGCCAGACGCCCGATCGGCTCCGCGCGGCGATCGCCGCTTACCGCGACTTGCCCCGGCTGACCCCGGCCGCCGAGGTCGTCCGGGGCGAAGGAATCCTCTTCGAGCGGACACTCGATCTCCCCACCGACGACCTCAAGGGGCCGCTGCTGGAGGTCATGGTCGGCCCAAGGATGCTCGCGAACGGCAATGTCCCGGTCTGGGCTGCATTGTATATGGACATGATCACCACACCGTGGGAGCGCACCCGCGCCCGGCGGGTCAACCGCCAGCTCGCGTCGTTCCTCACCCGGGAGGCTGCCCTCGAACCGTGGCAACAACAGCTCGGGCCGCGGCTGCCAATCGCCCGCGACCTGGAGAGCACCCCTCTGGCGAGATACCTGGCGTCGAATACCGGAGCCTGTATCGGGGCCGAGGGCCGCAACGAGGCCGCGCGGCGAGGACTCGTGCAAGTCCTGGCCATCCGGGCCTGGCAACTCCGTCACGACGGACAATTCCCCGGCCGCCTCGACGACCTTGTCCCCGACGAGCTGCCCAGCCTCCCCACCGACCCCTATTCCGGCAAACCCTTCGGCTATGTCACTTACGTCCAGGCACTTCGGACCCCCGAGTTCTCTTCTGAGGATGTCCGTTCTTCCTTGGAGCGTCTATTTCCAAGGGACGAAAATACTGCCGGAGACACGGCTCCTCTATAGCATCGGGCTAGACGGCCGAGATAACCACGGGGTACCCGCTCTACGATTCGGCAACCTTGCAGGCGACTTCGTCTTCCCGATTCCCCCCCTCGCTTCCCAGGAGCCAGCCAGGCCCGCCGATCGCAACCCGGCGCGCCGGGTGGTGAACCAGCAAAAGCCAAGGAACCCACCAAGCCCGCACCGGCCAGGCCGCCTGTTCCCCCAAGCTCGCGGCCTTGATCGATCAGAGATCGGTTAGAACGATCAGGATCTCTTGGCCAGGGTCGTGGCAGACCGCCGCGATCCTGCTGCTTTTCCGCCGGGATGCTTGCTGGGCGATTTGCGGCGCCGGGGAATGCACTTGCTGCGGGGCTCGCGGAATGCACTCTCGCGGCTCGGGGATCCGCCACTTGCTGGCACCGCGGGCTCGGGGAATGCACTTGCTGGCGCCGCGGGCTCGGCGGAATCCAGCTGGCTCGCGCCATGCGCGCGCCGCGGCCAGAATGCACTCCGGCAGTCGAAGATGCTTCGCCGCGAGTCGGTCTCGACTCCGCCGGTTTTCGGCCGATCCAGCCGACGCCTAAACATTTCGACGGTTACATCACCATCGCCCGCTCACCACGAATCCACACGCCCCGACATAGAGCACGGCATCGGTCGCGGGGAGGACGAATTGCCGGGCAACCTCGCGTTCGAAGCAGCCGCCGAGCGGGACGGTGCACAGGCCCAGGCTGGTGGAAGCGAGGCAGAGCGTCTGCATCAGGTGTCCGGCCTCGAGCAGGAGGAAGCGTCCGGCGCGGTCGCCGTACCGGGCGGCCACGCGGGGGACATCGCCCACGAGGACCCAGAGGATCGAGCCTCCGTCAAGCAGGTGAAGCGATGGGACGATCTCCTGCCAGGCGGCGCGGTCGGCCCCGTCGGCGATCTGCGAGAGGTGATGCCCGCCCCGGTCGTAGTGATACAACCCCGATGGAAGCCACGACGTGGACCAGTGGACGAGATACAGCTCCATCGCCTGGAGCCCGCCGGCCGAGGGGTTCGGCCCGCGATCGAGTGTCCCGGTGATCCCATGGGCTGACTGCAAGAGCCGGCTCAACTGGCGCCGGTCGGGCGTCGTGGTGCTCAGGGCCGGCGCGCATCGACGCGCCGCCAGTACGGTCTCCAGGCTGGGCTTCCACCGACCGGGCCGCACGCGTTCCAGCGTCCATCGGGGATAACCCGGATAACTCCGAGCCCGGGGTCCCGATCCCTCGACTTTCGATGATCGGCCCGAGCGATCCGCTCCCGAAACTCAGGGAACGTGCTGCGATCGAGCTCGGTCCGGCGGAGGCAGCCATCGGTGTCGCTCATGGTCGTATTCCGATTCAAGGGAACGGATGAGGCGGCATGCGCCACCAATCCGACAGGCTGCGAGTCCCCCACAACGGACCTCCCAGGAACGGGAGCCGATGGTCGCCGTGCATCGGCTGGAGTCCTGGCACCAGCACCTTCAGGACATACCAGTCGCCAGGCTCCTGGGCCACGGCCGGCGGGGTCAGGTTGCGGAACAGCACCGGGCGCTCCGGCCCGAGGCGTTCGATCAACCGGGGCAAGTCCTCCCGAGTCCGATCGTCGGCGATGTCCTCGATCGAAGTCCGGCGATGAAGACCGTCGCGGCGAGGTCTTCGGGATGATGACTATAATACACGCCGTGCTCGCGAAAGCTGGTCGGCGGCGATCGGTCCGACCCATCCACCTTTTGATCGAGTCGTTGAACACCACGTTCACCGCGCTCACTCCGTCCGCGCATTTCATCCGGCGTGGGAAGCTGCACCAGCGTGTGGCGCACCACCACGCTCACCATATCGCAGGCGCCGATCAGCAGCAATGCCAGCAGCGACAGCGGCAGATCGCGCGACAATGCCGAAGACAACCGTGAACAGCCCGAAGCCGCACACGCACCACAGCATGATGGCCCCGCGTCGCCGCCGCAGCGGCCGGAGCGCCACCAGCGCGCCATGATCACGGCGCCCAGCCCCGGGCGCGCTGCGCAGCATCCCCAGCCCGATCGCCCCGATCTGAAGAATCTCGCGCGCATACACCGGCAGCAGCGCCACCGCGCCCCCCAGCAGCACCGCGAACGGTCCAGGCGAGATGGCGCCCAGGATCAGCTTGTTGCGCCCGATGTAGCGCAGGCCCTCCAGCGCCACGGTCCACTACGACGCCGCAGGCCGCGGCCGCTGCGGGTTCGCCAGCGCGGAGCCCGCGCAGACCAGCACGCCGCGCGATCAGGGAACTCAGCGCCGCCAGCGCATACACCGGCACCGGGCTCCGGCGGACAGCCGTAGAGCAGCCCGCCCGCCACCGGCCCCGCATGGTGGACGCCTGAAAATGGAGGAGTTCCAGGCCACCGCCTTGGGGAAGTCCCGCTCTCGGCACCAGCAGCGGCAGAAACGCCTGGCTCGCCGGACCGTTGAAGGCCGCGCACACGCCGTTCAGAAGCAGCACGCCGTAGATCGGAAAGACGGAGGCCACGCCCCGCAAAGCGTCAGCGCCAGCAGCAGCGCCGAGGAGCCCGCGAAACCCGCACAGGCAGACTTCCAGGATGCGCTGTCGCGGAAACCGGTCCGCCGTCTGGCCCGCGACCAGAAAAAGCAGATGCCGGGCAGAAACTGCGCCAGCCCCACCAGACCCAGGTCCAGCGGCCGATGCGTCAGCCCGTACACCTGCCACGCCACGGCCACGGCCTGCATCTCCGAAGACGCGGTGGCCAGAAACCGCGCCAGCATATACGCACGGAAATTCGGATAGGTGAAGGCGATGCGGCCGGAAGTCTGCATGCGGGACGCGGGATCCAGTTCCTCCATTGTAAGCGGCCCGCCCGCCCCGCTTCTTTAAGCCGCCGCAAACCGCCCGGCGTCGAGCGCCCGGGCAAGGTCCTCCGCCAGCCGGTCCAGCGCGGCGCGGTCCTCAGCTCGCACCAGTCCGCCTTCGGCATCGAACGCTTGGGCGGCGCTGGCCACCGGAGCTGCTGGCAGCGTCTTCACGTGGATCATCTCCAGCAGTTCGCGCACGTGCCGCAACCCCCTCTGGTTTCCTGAGGGCTGGGCGATGCCGCCATGATGATGGCCTTCTTGCCCTGGAAGGCCGCCAGCCGCGGTTCGCCGGTCCGGCTGGGTCGCCCAGTCAATGGCGTTTTTCAGCAGAGCCGCGAACGACCCGTTATATTCCGGCGAAGCGATCCCCAGTGCGTCGTGCTCGCGCATCAGGTTCTTGAAAGCCCTGGCGCTCTCGGGCATCCCGGCCGAGGCCTCCAGACGCGATCGTAAATCGGCATGGGGTAATCGCGCAGGTCGGCCAAAGTCACCGCCAGTCCATGGCGCTCCAGTGCCGCGGCGGCGGCGCGCGCCAGTTTGCGGTTCAGCGATCCGCTGCGAGTGCTGCCGGCAAACACCAATACGCGAGGTTGAACGTTCACTTCTCTCTCCATCAAGATATTCGATGCAAAGACACATCGAAGGATGCGAACCGCCGCCGGTTATCCTGAAGTATGAGCTTCCGCGCGATTTTCTGCTGCCTGGCCGCCGCCGGTGCCCTCCTGGCGGCTCCCTTGCAACGCAATTTCGCGGTGGAGCACTACGACGTTTCCCTCCAGCCGGACCTGGCCGCCAAGAGCCTCGCGGGCGAGGTTTCCATCCGCTTCCACAGCCGCATCGACCGCCGCAGCAGCCCTGGAACTCGACGTCGGCGCGCTCGAAATCGCTTCGGTCACCGAGGACGGCGTGGCCCAGTATACCGAGCGCCGCAGCGCCGTCCTCATCGTGGTGCTGGGCAAGCCGCTGAATTCCGGCGAGCA
>CAWJGW010000081.1:0-76224 GCA_963842405.1 uncultured Isosphaeraceae bacterium
GATGTATTGCTAATGGAAACCAATCTCTTATCTTGGTGGGCACTTCGCATTGTACCATCAGCGGGCACCGCGTGCGATGACCTGGATCTCATCGTCCAACCCTTCGACTCAGCCCGTCGGGTCAGTAAGATGGAACTGCTTCGCAACATGGGGGGACCGCGCGTCAAGGATCCCGGGCGGATCGCGAGGTCCCCGTTCGTGCCTCATCCCACCGGACGATGTCATGGCGTGCCGCCCGCCGGACGGCCGGGCTTCTCAGAAAGCGAGCGCTGATCATGAAGAGATGGGTCGGATTGTTGTTGGTCCTGCCGTGGTTGCTGTCGCGGCCGGGGACCTTGGCGGAGGCCCAGGAGCCGCCGAAGCCGATCCGGGCTCTGCTGGTCCTCGGCGGGTGCTGCCACGATTACGCGCGCCAGAAGGACATCCTCGCCCGGGGCATCGTCGCAGCGTGCCCACGTCGAGTGGACCATCGCCTACGACCCCGACACGACCACCACGCACAAGAACCCGGTCTACGACAACCCCGACTGGGCCAAGGGCTTCGACGTCGATCGTCCACGACGAGTGTTCGTCGCGATGTCAACGACAAGGCCGTACATCGACACGATCCTCAAGCCCCACAGGGACGGGCTCCCCGGCGTCGTTCTCCACTGCGGCATGCACTGCTACCGCACCGAGGGCTATCCGAAGCTCGCCACGCCCTGGATGCAGTTCACCGGGTTGATCTCCACCGGGCACGGGCCGCAGCAGCCGATCGCCGTCACGTACATCGACAAGAGCAGCCCGATCACCGCGCCCCTCAGCGACTGGACGACCGTCAACGAGGAGCTCTACAACAACGCCGCCGGCAAGCTCGAGCCCACCGCGCACGCGCTCGCCCGGGGCAAGCAGGGCACGGCCGAGTCGATCGTCGTGTGGACCAACACCTACAACGGCAAGACCAGGGTCTTCGGGACGACCCTCGGCCACAACAACGCGACCGTCGCCGATCCGCGCTACCTCGACCTCGTCACCCGCGGCCTGCTCTGGGCCGTCGACAAGCTCGACGACCGGTACCTGAAGACCGGCGCGGACCTCGTTCCCGAAGACCTCGCGAAGGGGAAGCCGGCGACGGCCTCCTCGACGGAGAATCCCGACCATTCCCCCGGCGCCGCCGTCGACGGCGATCCCGCGACCCGATGGTGCGCGGACGGCCCGTCGAGCCCGCAGTGGTGGCAGGTCGACCTCGGCAAGCCCGAGGACCTGACCGGCGTCCGCATCCTCTGGGAGCAAGACGGGGTCGACTACCAGTACAAGGTCGAGGGCTCGGACGACGGCCAAGTCCTGGACGATGCTTTCGGACCAGACCAAGAGCGACGCGCGCGACCAGGACCGCACGCACGAGTTCCTCGCCAGGGGCGTCCGGTACGTCCGGGTGACCGTCACCGGCGTGAAGGGCGATGGCTGGGCCAGCATCTTCGAGGTCCAGGTCTACGGGACGAACAAGGTCCCGCGCCGGCCGGGACGACGAGTCGGCGGCCGCGCGCGCCGCTCGAGCGGGCCGGCAAGGACGGCCTGCTGGGCGAGATCAAGGCGCCCGCCGGGTTCGAGGTGACGCTGTTCGCCAGGCCGCCGGACGTCCGCTATCCGACCTGCCTGGCCGCGGCGCCGACCGGCGAGCTGTTCGTCGGCGTCGACGAGAACGGCTCGCTCGACGCCAAGCCCGGCCGCGGCCGGGTCGTCCGCTGCATCGACTCCGACGGCGACGGCAAGGCCGACAAGTTCAACGTCTTCGCCAAGATGGACAGCCCCCGCGGCGTCATCTACGACGACGGCACGCTCTACGTCCTCCACCCGCCCGACCTGACCGCCTACCACGACGACAACGGCGACGGCGTCGCGGACCGCTCCGAGACGCTGGTCAAGGGGATCGGCTTCGACCTGAAGTTCCGGGGCGCCGACCACACCACCAACGGCATCCGGCTGGGGATCGACGGCTACATCTACGTCGCCGTCGGCGACTACGGCTTCATCAAGGCCGTGGGCAAGGACGGCACGACGCTCCAGTATCGCGGCGGCGGCGTGGTCCGCGTCCGCACCGACGGCACCGGCCTGGAGGTCGTCTCGCGCGGCCAGCGCAACATCTACGACGTCGCCGTCGATCCCTTATATGAACCTCTTCACCCGCGACAACACCAACGACGGCGACGGCTGGGACGTGCGGCTCAGCCACGTCGTCCCGACCGGCCACCTGGGCTATCCGTCGCTGTTCAAGAACTTCCCCGATGAGATCGTCCAGCCGCTGGCCGACTACGGCGGCGGCTCGCCGACCGGCTCGCTCTACCTCCAGGAGCCGGGCCTCCCCGGGCCGTTACGGCGATGCGCTCTACACCTGCGAGTGGGGCCGCGAAGGCGTCTTCCGCCACCCGCTCGAGCCCAAGGGCGCCGGGTTCACGGCCGGGCAGGAGCCGTTCGTCATGCTGCCGCGGCCGACCGACATCGACGTCGACGGCCAGTCGCGGATCTTCATCTCGTCCTGGCGCGGAGCCACGTTCACCTACGCCGGCCCGAACGCCGGCTACGTCATCCGCGTGACCGATCCGGCCGCGACGCGGCCCGCCTTCCCCGACCTGAAGGCCGCGACCGACGAGCAGCTCGTCGGGCACCTCGCGGCCTCCAGCCAGGTCCTTCGCCTCGCCGCCCAGCGCGAGATCCTGCAGACGGGGCAACAAGCCCGCCTTCGCGAGAAGGCTGGAGGCACTGGCCCGCGCCGACGGGCCCCTGGCGCCCGGGTCGCGGCGATCTTCACGCTGGAGCTACTGCTCGGCCGCGAGTCGATCGACACCCTCGTGAAGCTCACCGGCGACCCGAAGGTGCGCGAGTTCGCCTTGCACGCCCTGGCCGACCGGAAGGAGGACGCGGCACGCATTCCGGCCGGGCCGTTCGTCGACGCGCTCTGACCGACGCCAATCCCCGGGTCCGGCTCCAGGCGGTCGTCGGCCTCGGCCGGCTGGGCAAGGTCGAGGCGGCCCCGGCGATCGTCGCGCTGACGGCCGACGCCGACCCGCTGGTCGCCCACGTCGCGGTCAAGGCCCTGGTCGCCCTCGAACGCCGTCGACGCCTGCCTGGCGGCGCTCGACCCGCGACGCCGAAGCTCGCCCCGGGCGGCTCGCGCCCTCCAGGCGATGTACAGTCCCGAGGCCGTCGACGGCCTGATCGCCAAGCTCGAAGAAGTCCCGCGACGAATCCACCCGCCGGCTCGCATTCAAGGCGCTCTGCCGGCTCGACCACCGCGAGGCCGACTACACCGGCGACTGGTGGACCACGCGCCCCGATACCAGCGGCCCCTACTACAAGCCCGTCGCCTGGGATCAGACCCCGAAGATCGAGCGGGCGCTCGGCGACGCCCTGAAGCGGGCCGACTCCCAGTCGGCCGGCGCGTTCCTGATCGAGCTGGTCCGGAACAAGGTCGAGCTCGAGGGGGCGTCGGCCGTCGACATCGACCTGGCCAACCTCGCGCCGTCGGCCCGCGCCGCGGTGGTCGACATCCTGATCGTCCGGCCGTCGCTGCCCGCGCGGGCGATCCAGTTCCTGGAGAGCGTGGCGGTCTCCGAGAAAGAAGCACCCGCGCTTGCGAGCCAGGGTCGTGAAGGGCCTGGTCCGCTATCATCGCCGGTCGGCGACCGGCGTGCATGGCGGCGATCGGGCACCAGGACGCGGTTCCGCCGGAGCTGCTCGACGCGTGGCGAGACTACCTCCGCAGCGGCGACCATGCGCGGCGGGTCGGCGAAGTTCCGGAAGCTGACCGAGGACGAGGACCCGTCGCGTCGCGAGCTGGGGTACGCCGTGCTGCTCACGCTGGACGCCAACCCGAGGGCACCGACACGGGCGAAGGCCGAGGCCGAGCGGGCGATCGAGTCGGCGTGGAAGACGCCGAAGAGCGCCGCGAGCCTGCTGAGGGCGATCGGCCGGACCGACTCGGTGAAGTACGCGTTTCAGGTCCGGAACCGCTTGAAGGACGAGGACCGCGAGGTGAAGGCGGCGGCGGTCTTCGCCGCGGCGCGGCTGGACCTCGACCGCGAGATCGAGCGGGCTGGCCGGGGCCCGACGATCGCCTCGATTCCCTTCGAGTCGGTCCTCGCCGACGGCGATGAAGGAGAAGGGTGATCCGAGGCTGGGCGAGCGGCTCTTCCTGCGGCAGGGATGCATCGCCTGCCACACCGTCGCGCCCGGCGAGGCTCCCAAGGGCCCGTCGCTGCTGGGCATCGCGGCCCGATACAGCCGCGCCGAGCTGACCGAGTCGATCCTCAAGCCGAGCGCCAAGATCGCGCAGGGGTTCGAGCCGCAGAAGTTCGCCACGGTCGACGGCCGGACGTACGAGGGCTTCGTCGTCCGCGAGTCGGGCGACGAGGTCGAGCTGCGGGACATCCAGGGGAGTGCGACCGTCCTGCCCAAGAAGGACATCGACGCCCGCGCCAAGGGCGACGTCTCGATCATGCCCACCGGCCTGGCCGACCCCCTGACGATCCCGGACTTCGCCTCGTTGCTGGCCTATCTGGAGTCGTTGAAGTCGAAGTGAGCGACAAGGAATCCGCAATGAAAACCATGATTCTCCAGACCACAATCGGCCCGAATGGGACCATTCACCTGGACATCCCCAGCGATCTGCCGCCCGGACCGGCCGAGATCAAGCTGACCATCCAGCCGATCCCTCGAAGCATAGCCTCCGGAAGCGGCATCCACCGAAGCCGGAGTTGGCCCACCCACTCGACGCACGGACTCCTGCGGCAGGTCCGGAGGCCCGAAGCAAGACCTGTAGCGGGCTTTTTCTCGGTAAGTTGCCGGAAGACTATGACATCGACGCGGCCCTTGATGAAATGAACTCACAATGGAAAGCCAAGCTGCAGGATCTGGGTCGCGAATCGTGACGCTGAGCCGTTTATGTCGTAGACACGCACGCGCTCTACTGGCGGGAGTTTGCCCCAAAGCGATTACCTCCGAGGGTTGCGGAAGTCTTCGAGGGAGGTTGAGGCGGGGCGAGCGGTGGCGGTGCTCCTTCCCATCGTCCTCGCCGAGTTCTATTATGTGCTCCGCAAAGAGAACCTTGAGTCAGACGCCCCCCTGTATCTCCAATACGTCTGTGAGGCCGCTGCTTATCGACTCGAGCCGTTGATCGTGGGACGACGTCCTACAACTGCCGGCATTCCCCGAGATTCCGGAGATGCATGACCGGCTCATCGCCATCGCCGCGAAACGGCTCGAACGCGGTCGTGCTGACGCGCGACCCCGAATTGCACGGCTCTCTCCCAGATTCGTTGTTTGTGGTGACCGAGGTCAATTCCGAGGGGCCGAGATGAGGGCAGCTCTTTTCAGAAGGGGTCATGCGCCACGTCCTCTTTCAACTGTGGATATCGATTTTCACCCGACTCTGGCTTCCAACGCATCCTTCTCAAGGGAATCGACGACCATGCCTGCAAGATTCTACCCATTCGCATTCCTGGGTTTGATCGCGACCGCCGGGCTTTTCGCCTGCCTGGCTGCCGACGAGGTGCATAACATAGTTTCCCACGACCGCTGGAAACAGCACGACAACCACCGTCCCAAACCGGCCGTCGTCGAGCCTGCGGGCAGTCCGGTCGCGGCCCCCGCGCCCGAAGGACGCCGTCATTCTGTTCGATGGGACGAACCTCGACGGCTGGCAGACCCCCGAGGGAGGGCCGGCACGTTGGAAGGTGGCGGGAGGGTTCCTGGAGGTCGCCCCGGGAACCGGACCGATCCAGACCAAGTCGCAATTCGGGGATGTTCAACTGCATGTCGAGTGGGCCTCGCCCAACCCACCGGTCGGCAAGGGCCAGGATCGCGGCAACAGCGGCATCTTCCTCATGGGCTTGTATGAGCTGCAAGTCCTGGACTCTTACCGGGCCGATACCTACGCCGACGGGCAGGCCGGGGCCATCTACGGCCAGTTTCCGCCGCTCTCCAACGCCTCACGCCCGCCCGGCGAGTGGCAGACGTACGACATCGCCTTTCGCCGGCCCTCGCTTCGACAAGGACGGCAAGCTCACCGAGCCGGCCCGCGTGACCCTCTTCCACAACGGCATTCTCGTCCAGAACAATGAGGAGCTCTTCGGCAAGACCTCCTGGCTCGAGGGACTCCCCTACGAGGCCCATGCGCGATCGCGGTCCGATCCAGCTCCAGGACCATGGCCACCCCGTGCGATTCCGCAATATCTGGGTCCGCGACCTGCCCGAACGCCCCGCGCCCTCGGCGCAGGACCTCGCCCGACCGAAGATCATTTCCCTTTCGGCGGAAGCTCTGGATGCCTTCACGGGGCAATACGCCATGGGGGAGAAACCGGATGCCCCGCGGGTCACGATCGCCCGAGGTGATGGATACTTGACCTTCAAGCTGCCCTCTCGGCCCACTCCGCTGGTCATGCAGCCCGTCTCCGCGACCGAGTTCGTCCTGCCTCACACGGATGCCCGATTCACCTTCCATCGGGATGCTCAGGGCCGCGTGACCGGCGCCTTGTTCACGGTCGGCGACGGCGAGCGGACTGTTGACGAAGATCGACACTCCTCGCTGAACCCCACCGCGATTCGACGGAAGTGGTTTCCTGAAAAACTTCAGGGCTCGAGTCAGGCGCAAGGGGTTGTACGATTTCTTTCAGAGCATGCTCCTCCAGTTCGGCAGCCCTCGCCTCATGCGTTTGGTCGTCTTCGCGGGATCGAATGATTCCGGATCGAACCTCCGGCCGACCCACCGGCGAAACGTATCGTGCTCCTCGTGGTCGGGATCGGCCAGGGCTTCGAGGAAATCCAGGTATCCCCGGGTTCCGCCCACGTCTTCGGGGGGGCAGGCCCGCTCGCCTTCGAGGCAGAGGGGATAACGGCAACCGGGGTCGGCTTGCAGGCACCCTTCGAAGAGGACGTCGTGCGACCAGCTATCCCCGAAGTCGTACTCGTACTCGAACACGAACCGTCCCCCATCTCGAGGAAGAACCTCGTGGATCTTCGTGGTCGTGGAATCCTGGTAACGACATTTCCAGGAAGTTCTCGTCTAGCAGCATCGGATCGCCGAAGTGCACATTGTTGATCAGGAAGTGGTTCAAGTGGGAATTCGTCCAGCCTATCGCCGTCTGAATGCGTTCGTGAAGCTTGTCGAGGGTGCAATCCCTTACCTGGATTCGCCGCCAGATCGGGGGCCAGGTATCCCGCAACGTGATTCGGAACTGGTAGATCCGCTGAGCGCGCGGGATCCTGCCGATGCCATTCCCCTCCTCAATGATGATGTCGATCAAGCCCATCGCATCGCGGAGGGCACGTCTCTTCATGCCCCGGGCGTGAGGATGAATCGCCGAGCGGATCTTCCGGCGGAGTATCTTCCATTCGGGCAGTGTTAAGGCGATCACCCTCTGGTTTTGCTCGTTCAACTTGAGCCGGTCGGAAAACTCCGCGTCGAGCTCGGCGATGGATCTCCGTTGCAACAGACTGAGCCTGACCGGTAACTGATGCACCGTTTCCTGATGCTCGGGCATGGTAGGGCCTCCGATGACGGACGCTCGCAGTACGCACGATTCGATCCGTCGATCGTATCCTGACCGGGCGAGCCGTTCCAGACTCCTGCTCCTCGTCCTCGATCTCGTCAGAAGAGCACGATCGGGAACAGTGCATTGCGGGACCGACCCCAACGAGGTACTCCCGCCAGGGATCCACGCTGCCGAAAGGAAGTCCGGTCGCGAGCTCCTCGGCGACGAGGGGCATGCGATCCGGTAGACTGGAGGGATCGTCCACGCCTGAGAGAGACTGGCAAAGCCAGATGGGGACGTGGGAGTAACCGAATGGCTGAGGGGTCGAGCCTCGAGCGGAAGAGAGGAATTCGCCATGCCTGTCCTGAGACCGAGGGTGCCGATTCGGTTCGAGAGCGTCGAGAAGATGGTCAACGGTCATGACCTGCAATCCTTGATCGTCCCCGTCGAGGAGGGCTTGAGACGATTCAACCGGATTTTCGAGGACATGATGTCCTCTCTTTGCGGAGCTTTCCTCATCCTCCGAGGTGAGACGGGCTCGGGAAAGACGACACTCCTGCATACCCTGGGTCTCTTCCTGGAGGACGTCCAGACGGTCTCGATTCGTCGCGACGAGTCGGTCCGGGAGACACTCCGGAGTCTGGGCCCTTCTGGTAGAGCGTTTCGGGCGGTCGTGATCGAGAGCCGGGAGGCCCTGAGCGATACTTCCGACGTCGAGATCGAATCCATCATCCTGGAGATCAACGCGTTCGTTCGTTCGAGGGCCGGCGAGCGGACCGTCGTGGTCTGGCCCTGCAACTCCGAGCCGATCGCCGAGAAACTGGTCGCGTCCGCCGAGCAGATCGGAGGCGAAGCCCTCCTGGAGCGTGGAGGAACCGGTGTTTCGCTATCACGGCCCGCCTCGGAGTGAATACCTGCCGCATCGCGCGGAATACCATCGCGACGTTCAATTCCGGTGCCTCGCTCGCCGACCTGGGGATCGCGGAAGATGCGCGCCGAGCAGCTTGCCCGCGAGGCCGAGACCATCGGTAAGTTCCTCAATCTCATCCAGGTCGAGGAACGGAAGAATCGTGAGGTTCTCGCCAGCAAACTTCAGACGCGCGAACAGTGCCGGATGTGGGTCGTCGTGGTCGCCAAGAACGACCCTGAGCCGGAGGTCGGCGTCCTGACGCGCGGTCAGTATTCGACGGCCGACATCGAGCGTCTCATGGCGTCCACCGACGCGAACATCGTCAAGGAGATCAAGGAACACCCGGAGCGCCTGGGCCTGCTCGCCACCACCATCGACGCCAAGATCCTCTACTTACCGGCCCTGACGGCGATCGAGGTCATTCAGGATTACGCCGACGATCCGCTCCGCATCGAGCTGGGGAAACACGGGTTCTCCGTGGCCGGCGCGACCCACGGCAAGGACCGACTCCTGGACAGTGACCTCGCCAGCGCCTTCCAGGGCGAGCCGGTTGGGACCTTGAGGCGCGGCCCGAAGCCGAAAGCCGAGCGGCTGTCGCCGTTCGATGCGATCATGGTGATCGCCCAGACCAACGACGAGGCACTGAACCGATCCGTGGGCCGTGCATTGGTCGATTGCGACCTGATCGAGCGATTCGAGCAAGAGGTGGACCTCGGCGGAGGCTTGACCCGCAAGAGCGACTTGGTCTGTAACCCGCATATCGATCCCGTTCGCCTCGAAATCATGTGGCGCACGGATACGACCCGCTCGGAGATCGCCAACTACGTGTTGACCAAGCTCTTCAATTACGGCCGGGCCATCGGATTCATTTAGAATTATTGCGGACCATCACGGATTTTGTATGCGGCCGTAGCCGCCGGGATAGCTGGAGGCGCCGTAGCCGCCGGAATAGAACGTCGCTTCGATTTCGCGCACTGAGGCCACATCGGGATCGCGGCCAAGAATGAAGCTCCAGAGAGTCGAACGCACCGCACCTTGACAGTCATAGTCCAGGGGGTGGCGACGCCATTACCGCCCGGCGAATATGCCGGATAACCCGACGGGGCGACGGAGCCGGGGTACGCGTTCGAGGCGCCTGAGTGCTCGCCTCGCTTGATACATCAGCGGAGCAGGGAACGCATCGTCGCCCTTGTTCTGACAGCCCAGACCACTGAGGGCCATCACCATCACAACGCTGACCTGCATGGCATTCCTCCCGGCCGAGAAATGGACGAGAATCGATCAACCCAGGACCGGCGCCGATGACAGTTCCGGCGAAAGCGGAGAACGGTTGGACAGCCGGAGAACCACGCGGGCAACGCTCGCGCAGGGCTCTATCGCGTCGCCTGAATCCAAGCGATCTGCTCGCATCCCTGGATTCTCATCAACAGCATACCCTATATTTGACCCTGGGAAGGCGAAATCCCATCATCCCCTGGCATCTCCACGAGAACTCGTAGGATCGGGTCAAAACGGGGACGCAGGAAATCCGTGGATGATGGCCACCGCCAGCGCGGAGCGAGCCATGATTGAATCCACGACCGCCTGCGACAGTTCGATTCTGCCGGACAAGGGGTGGCTGGCCAGACCTCGCTCGGCGACCCGCCGCGCGATCCTGACGGCCGCCGTGACGTCGGCGGCCTTCCTGGTCATCGCCGCCGACGGAGTGGCCGCCCCGGATGTTCTCGACCCGGCTGCGACCCATACCCGGCTCGTGGTGATCCGGTCGGGGAAGGAGGGTCAGGGTCGGCCGATCGTGGCCCTGGCGAATCCCACCTGCACCAACGACCCGGCCCCGATCGACGGCACCCTTCAGGGCATCCTCGCTCGTGAGCTCTTCCGGCAGGCCATCCTGATCGCCGCCCGCGACGAATTGGGCCTGGCGACCCGTGACGAGGTGCTCGGCGACTCCCCGCCCGCCGTCGCGGAAGGAGGGCCGCACGTCGAGCTCGTCACCGTCTTCCGATTCGGGCCGAACAAGCCGAACCAGGCACTTATCCGTCGAACCGACGGGGCTAACCCGGAGATGCTTTTCAAGCATGACCTGCCCGGACAAAACCGCCCATGGGCGACCTGAACAAACTCGTGGAGGCCGCTGAGTTGCTCTCGCGAACCGAGTTCCCCGGTGTGCTGCGGAAGCTGGGCCTGGAGGGTCGGCCGAATGCCCTTCGCGCCGACGCAGGCCTTCCGGTCGGGGTCGAGGAGCGGCTCTCGCATCTTGGCTATACCGAACCGTTCGCGGCTGTCCGAGCTCTCCACGAGGCGATCCGGACCGACGGCGAATCGCCCACCCGTCTCGCGGGACTGGTTCGCAGCTACGCCTTGCTGGGCATCCTGACGGAGCACTTCTGGCATCCGGCCCACAAGGCATTCAAGGCCCGCGCCCTGTTGTATGCGCAGCGGATGACGGTCCGGGACCCGAAGGGTTCCTACGGACTCTGGCACCGCGCCTATGCCGAGTCCCTGCTGGGGTTGCACAAGCACGCCCTGGCCGACATCGTCCAGGCGCGCGCGAACGGGCCAAGGCCGCCGGTGAGCCGTTCCTCCCCCCTGGGCAGACCTGATCGAGGCGTACGCCAGTTGGGACCTCGTACGCATGACGGTCCCGGAGGGGCCGCTCGCGCCGCTCGCGGCTTTGCTCCGCCTGCTCACCCTCGAGCCCACTGAGCTGACGGACTTATCCTTGCTGGCCGCGAGAGACGTCCTGACGCTCGAGCCCGAATGCTACCGCGTCCACGACGCCATGTGCCGATTCGGTGGGGTCTCCAACCTCCACCAGGCGACCACGGCCGGACCCGAGATCTTCGCCCGGACCCTCCCGGACAGGCTGCGGGCACTGGACGGGCTTCCCGTAGCGGTGCGGGAGCACCTCGACAAACCGGCGACCGACGAGATGGGCCTCTACGGTTCACTCACTCAGGCGGGCGGGCCAGGTGCCGACACCGGCGAGCCCTCGTGGGCCGTCCTCGGCCAGCTCCTCCGCGAGACCCGCTTCGTGCAGGTCTACCGCCGCCTCCGCTTCCTGCGCCGACCTGGCGGTGCCGACCGATCCGTTCTGGGCCGAGTCGGCCGCCGTGGTCGCCAACCACCCCTACCGACCCTTCCTGGAGTACCTCGCCTCGCCCCCCGAGAAGGCGAACCGGCGCTCAAGAGTCTGATCGAGCACCTCGACGTGGCGAACGTGCAGGACACCTCCTACCACCTGCTCGTCACGATCTACCAATCCAAGCACCCCAAGTCGGGGGTTGCCTGGGCGTTCGGCTTTGAGCATCTCGACAACACCGCGAACGAACTTGCCAACCTGGTGCACTGGACCACCGGGCTCGACCAGACGAAAAGCGTCCAGTCGCTGATCGAAATCAGCCCGCATTCCCACTACGCCAAGGCCGTCATCATCGAGAAGGATTGGGCCCGAGCCAGGCCCCATTTCGCCGAGTGGGTAAAGGACGCGAACCAATCTCCGGTGCTGCTGGTCGCCCTGGTAAGCGGTACATTGCGCTCGGCAAGGTCGACGAGGCCCGCCGCGCCTTGTTGCGTTACATCACATTCTCGCCCGACCACTGGGCCTACGAGCTGCTCGCCAAGAGCTACAAGGATCGTGGCGAGATGGAGCGGTGGCAGGCGACCCTCGACGAGTTCCTCGACAAGACGGAGGACCACGGGCTGAGCCACGCCCAGGTTCGTGTCGAGATCGCGAACCACTTCATGGGGTTGCGACAATGGGACAAGGCGTGGCCGTACGCCGAGGCCGCCGCGGGATCCTGGGCCCAATGGGCGATGAAGTGCGCCTGGCGCTGCGCCGAGGGCAGGGGAGACTGGGTGCAGGCCGAACTCTGGATCCGCCGGTTAACCGAGCGGTATCCCAATGGTGCTTGGGCCATGTGGTTGCTCTTCTGCAAGCGAACCGGTCATGGTGACGCCGAATCGGCCCGCGCCTTCACCGAGCACTATCTCCAATCCATTGGCAACCGCCCCGACATCGCGGCTCACTGGGCGCTAGGCTATTTTTACTGGCTCAGCGGCGATATGAAGAAGGCGATGTCGTTCTTTCGCAAGGCGTATGACGCGAACCCCACCATCCAGAACTGCCTCAACCTGATCCTGATCGCCGACGAGCTCGGCGACGCGGCGGCCTTCGACGAGTGGATCCAGACGTTTCTCACCAAGTACCCCGGCCAAGCAGCAAAATCCACGCGGATTTACCAGATCGCCCTCAAAGCCAACGCTCAGGGCCGCCTGGATCCTGCCGACTTGACAGAGATCGAGAAGATCGTCGATGACATCGGTGCTCCACCAAGACAAGGCGACATGGATTTCATCGTCGGCTGCTATTTGAAGAATCACGGCAAAGCCGAGGAGGGCCGCCGACACCTGGAGTTGATCGTCAAGTCGCCGTTTGCCACTGACTGGGTGCGAGCCCTCGCGGCGGATACCTTGCGCCGCCTGGGCGTCGACGTCCAGACTCTCCAGGCCGGTCCCGCCGGAGGGAAATGACGCGACGTCTCGGCGATCGCCGAGACGTCACGGAATGCCGTTCGTGGAAACCGAGGCTAGCGTCCCATGAGCGTGTTGAGGATCAGCATCTCCAACTGCTCGTACTGGCGATGGGCGCGGAGCTCCTCGACCTTGCTTCTCGTCGACGCCGCGGACGATGTCGAGGAGGCGGAGGAACACCGTCTTGGAATGGGACAGGTGAAACATCGACTCCTCGAAGGTGGTGGTCCGCATGGCCTTGACGTCGAGGCCGACGCTCTCGCCGTTGCGGCCGTAGCCGTTCTTCTCGAGGGTCCAGATGGTGTTGAAGGCGCGGCGGAGGTCGACCGAGCCGAAAACCTTATCCTGATCGTACTTCAGGCCGTTCTGGTCGTTGAGGTGCACGCTCCAGAGCTTGTCGTGATAGAGGGCGTAGGCCATGTCGTCGGCGGGGTCGAGCCCGGCCAGGATCGAGTGGGCACTTTCGATCAGGACGCCGGACCGGCTCGGGTCGATCGTCTTGTAGGCGATCCCGATCATGTGCCCGACGGTGGGGAGATACGCTTGATCCATCGGCTCGTTGGGCTTGGCCTCGCCGAGGACGCGGATCTCCTTGTCGTGCTCGAGGATGGTGTTCCAGGCGTCGACGATCCGGCCGACCGCCGCCTTGGCGTCCTTGGCCTCGCGGATGTAACTGCCCTCCCGCGCCAGCCAGAGCACATAGTTCTTGCATCCAACCTCGCGGGCGAGGTCGGCGCATCGCTTGGATCGGTCGATGGCGTACTTGCGGTCGTCGGGGTTATTCGACGTGAAGGCGCCGTCGATCGTCCGCGGGATCTTCCCAGAGCCGGGGGGCGATGATCTCGACGAAGAGGCCTTCGCCGTCGAGGATCTTCTTGACCTCGGCGACCCCCTTGAGCGTGCTCGGCCAGTCCAGGTCGGCCGGGACGATGTCGTCGTCGTGAAACTGGACGGCGTCGAACCCGAGCTCTTTGTAAGCCTTGAGTTTACGAGCATACTCCATCTCCTTGCGGACCGGCGGGCCGAACGGATCGGCCCCGGTGCTGATGTTCCAGGGACCGAAGGAGAAGCGGTACTTGGTCGGTGTCGCGGCAGGGCTCATAACGCGTCGGTCTCCTTGGAGCGTCGAAGTCGATCCCGAGGGTGCGAACGGGCGCATGCCGGGCTCGCCTCGGGACGGGTCGGATCTCCCACAGAGATACCCGAAGCGGAAGGTCCGCTCAATCTACCACTTTCCTTCGCTGGCGACGACCGCCCGCAGCCGTTGACAGCAGGCACCAAATCGCGTCATGATCCAGAGAATTGTTGGCCGGCGGCGGGTCAGTGATCGATCCTCGAAAATCGAAAAGGTCAAGGGGAGTACCAGGTTCCCATGCGGCTCTGGCATCTCTTCGTCTTCATCATCGCGCTGGGCGTGGTCCTCGCGATTATCCGCGATCCGGTGGGCCGGATCGCTCTGATCGTCTTCTTCACGGCGCTCGGGCGAGGTGGTCATCGGGACCACGGCGGTCATGGCCCTGTTCCAGACCATCGGCTCCCTCGGGGAAGCCAAGGGGCTGGTCGCGCATGCGGAGGCCGTCGCGACCACGACCCTGGTCCTCGTCATCGCGACGGCCATCATGTCGTCCTGGCTCTTCGTCGGCGCATGGCTGGTCCAGGCGTCGTTACCATGATGTCATCGTGGCGAGAAAATCGGTCAGGCTTCAGAACCCGATGTCCGGTCCTGTCAGCCCGGAAAGCCTGACGAATGCAAAGAGGAGACGGACATTGACCGCCTACGTTCCCGAAACCTACCCCCACCAGTGGCTCCCGGAGGGCCTCGAGCTGAAGACCTGGGAGCAGATCGAGCCCTGGTATCGCCGATTGATGGATCAGCCGGTCGACACGGCGGAGGACCTGGAGGCGCTGGGTGCTCGCGGCCGGGGAGTTGAACGCGGCGGTCGGGCAGGAGGGGGTCGAGCGTTACATCGCGATGACCTGCCAGACCGACGACCCGGAACGAGAGGCGGCCTACCTGGCGTTCGTCCGCGACATCGAGCCGAAGCTCAAGCCGATCCAGAATGAGATCCGGAGCCGATACCTCGACTCGTCGCGCCGGTCGGAGCTGCCGCGCGACCGTTACTTCGTCTTCGACCGGGCCCTGGAGAATCGCCGCAATCTGTTCCGCGAGGCGAACATCCTCGGCGAGACGAAGCTCGCCGAGCTGGAGCAGCAGTATCAGAAGATCATGGGGGCGATGACCGTCACCTATCGCGGCCAGGAACGGACGCTGGCCCAGATGGCCCCGTTCCTCGAGGAGACCGATCGCGCGGTCCGCCAGGAGGCGTGGGAGCTCGCCGCGGCGCGACGGCTCGAGGATCGCGAGACCCTCGACGAGCTGTTCGACCAGATGAAGCAGCTCCGCATCGAGGTGGCGCACGAGGCCGGCTTCCCGAACTTCGTGGAATACTCCTTCCGCAACCGCGAGCGGTTCGACTACGGCATCGCGGAGTCGGTCCGCTTTCACGAGGCCGTGGAGCGCGTCGTGGTCCCGCTGGCGCGGCGGATCCATGAAGAGCATCGCGCCGCGATGGGGGTGGAGACGCTCCGGCCCTGGGACCTCGCCGTCGACCCGCTGGGCCGGCCGCCGCTCCAGCCGTTCCGCGACGTCGAGCAGCTCGCCGCCGGCACCGAGACCGTCTTTCGCGAGGTCGAACACCGAGCTCGGCGACCAGTTCGCCTTCCTGCGGGCCGAGCACTTGCTCGACCTGGCCAACCGGAAAGGGAAGGCTCCCGGCGGCTATCAGACGACGTTCGAGGATAAGCGGCTGCCCGTTCATCTTCATGAACGCGGTCGGCCTGGACTCCGACGTGCGGACCCTGCTCCACGAGGGGGGCCACGCCTTCCACACCCTGGCCTGTCGCGGCGAACCGCTGTCCGCCTACCGCGAGAGCCCGCTCGAGTTCTGCGAGGTGGCCTCGATGAGCATGGAATTGCTCGGCGCGCGCCGGCTCGGCCCGTTCTACGACGGACCCGACGCCGACCGGTCCTGCCGCAAGCTCCTCGAGGGCATCGTCCTCATCCTGCCCTGGATCGCCACCGTCGACGCCTTCCAGCACTGGATCTACAACCACCCCGACCATACCCGCGACGAGCGCAAGGCGGCCTGGAAATCACTCCTCGACCGGTTCGGCGGGCTGGTGGATTGGTCCGGCTACGAGGAGGCCCGCGACCATTCCTGGCACCGGCAGCTCCACATCTTCCTCTACCCGTTCTATTACATCGAATACGGCATCGCCCAGCTCGGGGCCTTGCAGATCTGGCAGCGGTCCCTGACCGACCGGGCCGGCGCCGTTGCCGACTACAAGAAGGCCCTGGCCCTCGGCGGCTCCCGGCCGCTCCCCCAGCTTTTCGAAGCCGCCGGCATCCGATTCGACTTCGGCGACGACCTCATCGCCTCCCTGATGGAGACCATCCGCACGCAGCTCGACAAGCTCAGTCCCTGACTTTCAGTGTCTGCTCCGAAATCAATTTGAGCCCCTGCGGGGCTTTTGGAACACACAGTCGGAGTGGCAAGCAAAGAAGAGTGCATTGGTAATGTCTAACCACTAAATAACGGCACGCAACAGGGAAAGCGACGGTGAGATTTGGGGTCGGGTTCGGCTTTTCCTCGCCCCGAAGGGGCCGCAACAAACCAGCCCGGGGCAACGCCCCGGGGACGCGACGACCACCCCAGACCGAGACCTGAAAGGGCGACACAGAGCGGGTCAGGACGTTCGCCTTTACCGCCCTTTCAGGGCTGGCCATAGGTGGGGTGCTTCCCTTCCTGGGGCGATGCCCCGGGCTGATTTGTGGCTGCCCCTTCGGGGCGAAATCGGCCCAGTCTCGACACGCTTCTCACGATGTCATTCGGGAGTCAATCACTTTCCCTGTTACGAGGATTTATATAGCCACTGCTGAGTGGTGAGTCTTGGCCCGGAGGAATGCTGCGGCCACGGCGCCGAGATCGAGGATGGCCGCGACGATCGTGATCGCGGCCCAGAAGGAGAGCCGGGGCGTCCGGTAGCGCAACGTCACACGATGGACGCCCGAGCCGTCGAGGCGTACGGCCTGGAATCCGCCGTCGACGGGGAAGACCGGCCGCGCCGGTCCCTCATCGATCCGGGCCGTCCAGCCGGGATCGAAGCTTCGCGCGACCACCAGGTCGCAGGACCCGTCGTGCTCGACCGTGGCGGCCGAGCCGTCCCAGCCGAGCAGCCGGGCGGATTGCGTGTCCGGACGACCGGGGACCTGGTCCTCGGCCAGGAACCAGGCGATGTCCTGGTCGTCCGACCGCGACAGGCGGTCGATCAGCGCGCGACGGTCGTCGATCGTCCGCGATCGGAAGGCCACGCGCGCCTCGGGGAACGGTTGGTCCAGCTCGACGATCGACCAGGCCCGGGTTGCCGGCTCGGCCGCCGCGTGATAGATGATTCGATCGAGGGCACGGTCGCGACGGCGTCCTAGTTCCTTCCCGACCGCGGCGGCGATCCCTCGATAGTCGACCAGGTGCGTGACCCGGCAGCGCCGGAACCATCGTTTGAGCGTGGCCGTGTCGGTCTGGTCGGGAGCGGTGGGAGAACCGGATCGAAAAAGCTGCTCCTGCGCCAGCACGAGGATCTTGTCCGGATACGTGTGCGCAAAACCCAGGTAGGGGAACGCCGTGCCGAGGTTCGCCCGGACCGGCAGGTTATCGAGCTCGCCGCCGATCAGTCCGACCGACGGCGTGCGAATCAGCTCGTCGAGGACCGGACTCTGCCCGGGTATCGCGATCGACCAGCCCCACTGGGTCGTCCCCGCATAGTAGAGGATTCCCAGCTCGACCGCGGCGGCGATCAGGGGAGCCCACGCCCCGAGCCGGTTCGACCGCCAGGCCAGCACAATCGGCAGGCCGGCCGACCAGGCCAGGGCCGCCCAGAGAAATCCGTCGGCGACACCGCCGAACGTGGATCGAAGGTTCACGCCCGGCCGCATGGTCCAGAACACTGCGGCGACCGCCGCGCACCCGCCGAAGCCGATCGCCGCGGCCAGTCCCAGTCGGAACCGAACCGACGAGACCGACCGATCGAATCCCTCCCCCGCCAGGAGGGCGATTCCCAGGCAGGTGAGCAACGAATACCGCGCCGGGACGCGGAAATACCCGAGCCCCGGCAGGTTCAACAGGTAAAGATAACCCTGCGGCCACCATCGTGGCATTGTGGCCAGAGCCGCGCTGATCGGGATGAGGACGCGCCAGGGCAGCGTGGCTCGGCCGGCCGGCCTGGCGAGTGCGCCGACGAAGGCGAGGATCAGTGGGATCGTCCCCACATAGAGCACCGCTTCATACCCCGTGGTCTGCTGACTGAACCAGTAGGGATCCTCTGGCCCGAGTCGCAGCTCGCGGACCAGTCGGGGCAGGGCCGGCTCGAACCAGTGCGCGGGGGGAAGGGAATAGAAGAGCAGGTCGCTGACCGGGCGCTGGGTCTGTCTGACCAGCTCGGAGAATTGCCAGGTCGGTCCAAGCTGGACGGCGGCAAGGGCCACTCCCCAGACGACCGAGAGGACCAGCGCGAAGGCCCGCCGCCAGGGCCGGCGATCGAACGCGGACCGCCAGAGTCCGGTCAAGATGACCAATCCTCCGGTCCAGGTCTGGATCTGGAAATGGCCGAGGGTCCATTGCAGTCCCAGAGTGAGCGGCAAGGCCGCGAGCCAGCCGAGCCGGCCGGTCGCCAGGAACCGCTCGGCGAGCCCCAGCGCCAGCGGCAGATACGGCATCAGGCAATAGAACGGCTCGTGGCTCGAATGGATCGCCTGGAACCCGCAGAGGGTGAACGTGACCGCGGCCATCGCGCCGCCCCAGGGCGCGATGCCGAGGCATCGTGCGTAGAAGTACGTGGTGGCGACCAGTGCCAGGTAATGGAGCCACATTGAGAGCCGGTAGGCCGTCGGGACGTCGAGGAGCCGGTAGAGCACCAGGTTCGGGGGATAGAACGCGGCGACGTGGCTCTCGGCGACGAGCGGGACGCCCAGCCCGAACCGCTGGCTCCAGAACGGGAGCCGGCCCTCGTCCAGAGCGCGGGCGAGTTCGCTCTTGAGCGGGCGATACATCCGATCCGGATCGCCGCCGACCGGCTCGTAACCTACCAGCAGCCCGCCCAGGATCGTACCGACCAGGACGAGCGCCAGCATCAACGGCCGTTCGCGACGTAAGGTCTCAGGAAGCATGAAGCCCTCGGGGCATCGGTGGAGATCTCCCAGGTCTCGCCGGTCACTTTCCGAGCGGGCCGTGGGTTGTACGGCTACGATGACGGAAATCGTGCCCGGCAGACAAGGGATTCCTCGACGCGGTCGAGCTACTCGGGTCGTTGATCGGAGGGTGATCCGGAATCGGGCACCTTTGATTCTCAGGATTGGTTTGCATGATTCAGAGGATCCCTATTGCAAGATCCCGAGGATACTGATAATTAGTTCAGTAGTGCGGCTTGTGCGTTCGTTCAAATGGGCAGCAGAGCTCCCGTCGGGGGATCGAATCGCACTTTGGAGGTAAACCCGATGTCCACGCGCGGCGAAGTCTTGGCGGCGATCGTGAATAACCCCAGAGATTTCGCCATCACGCGTGACCATCACTGGTATCGCATTCCCGTCTCGAGCGCCCAGAAGTGGCTGGATAACTGCTGGCCGCCGCGCTGGTTGGCCCTGTACCAGACCAAGGTTTTTGGACGGGAAGCGTACGCGATCAACTACTTCGCCCAGGTCCGTGACATCCGACGAGTCTCGCGGTGGCAACTCTTCCCCGACCAACCTCGTGATGCCGCAAGCGGTAAGCAGTATTACCAACTGGTGCTCGACCGCTTAGAAAATTTACCGGCTCCAATCTTCAGTCGTCGCTTGCGGAGAATCGTCTTCATTCCGACCACGTGGGAGAAATTCGCCAACGCCTTGGAAATCAATGACCTCTTCGACGAGAGCCCTCTCGAAGATCGGCTCTGGTTAGCGTTCAAGCGATGGATGATCCAAGCGGAACGGCAAGAATTCGTTCTCACCGGGAAGCAACACTATGCACTGGACTTTGCCATATATTGCATTCATGGCAGGCTTGATGTCGAGACCGATGGCGACACCTGGCACGCCAACCCCGAGAAGGCAGCCAAGGACAACCGTCGGGATAATGCGCTGAAAATGCTTGGGTGGCAAGTGCTGCGGTTCACGACGGCTCAGATCCTGAACGAACTGTCGGAGTATTGCGTGCCCACGGTTGTCGCAACCATCAATACCTTGGGTGGTGTCGATGAAAGTGGAGCCACTCCGCGAAAGATTGACATCCAGAGCGAATAAGCTGGTTTCTCACAGGGAGAGCTCCACGATGACCCATGAAGGATGGGCAGGCCTCGGTGACGTGCCATCGATCGGCCGGAGGAACAGGGGGCAAATTGAAATCGGATCCTGGCTCCTCTCAGCACCCATGACTCCTGTGACCACCCGCGCCGTAAGGTCTGAGGAAGCATGAAGCCCTCAGAATGACAATGCCGTGATCCAAGGATCGGAGCGTATTAAGGACCGAATCGAGCAGCTTCGGACATTGATTCGAGGACTGCCCGGGACTGGTTCACTGGTCGCGATGAGTCTGGATTGTTCATGCGTTTTGACTTGCAAGGCGCTTTCTCGTCGCCGATAATATGAGAGTGATCAGGATTATACGCCGAGCCAGGTGGAAAGGAAGCTGCCCTCGGATCCCTCAATCGCAGGGTTATGCCTAGTGGGGCGTCCAAACTATGGTTAGCCTGCGGACGAGCCAATCGGATGGATAGCCTTTATTCTTCCCGTCACAGCTCCGAACTTGAGGAAAGACCGCGGCTTACAGCGGCGCGGTGGTTCGAGCGAGTGATCGTGGGCCTCTTCTGGGGCTGGGTCTGGAGTTCTGTCGTCATCGGGGGGTGGTTGGGCCTCGCCGCTGCGGCGTATGGGGACATCTCTCGAGCCTCCGAGGTCATGATGCGCAAGGCGTGGGGGCAATACGCTGTCACCGCTTTTATGGTCTCTATGCTGGGGAGCTTCGTCGGCGGTTTAGTCGGCCCACTCTCGATCGGGGCCGCGAGCAGTCGAGTCCGTCGGCCGGTAGTTCTCAGCTCGATCTTCGGTGCAGCCTTCGGGGCCGTGATCGGTACGGTCGCTGCCTGCGCCGCGGAGTGGATTTCTCAGCGATGCGCCCCCCGGTCAATGCTCGGGATGTGGATAGCCCTCTGCGTATCTCTGCCGGTTGGCCTGCTCGGGGGCTGGCTCGGCGGCCGGGCGGTTCTTGGACGGAAAACGGGGACATAGCGACCGAAAACGGTGGCAGCGGTGCTGACGATCCGCCTTTCAAAAGCCGAATCGGCCAAAGCCTCGCGCGCGATGATCGAGGTCGCGCCGGTGCGACTGATCCAGGATGATCCCGTCTACGAAGTCCTGCCGGCTCATCTGGAGGTGTTGACCGGGCGTGGCTTCACCTATGAGGTTCTGCCGGTGCGACCGCGCTGAGCGGAGAAGCATCAAGCCCTCCGACCGATTTTTCCTGAGCATCCCGCCGGGCGTGGACAGTGATCGCACCGAGGCTTACGCCAGTGGTCCTGTGATCGTCACACGCCTTGCCCTTGCGGAAGAACTCCCGAGACCTCGGCTGGTGGCTTCGTCACGCGCGTCGGGCCTTCCAGGAGGCCGCGACGACCATCCCTCCGTGTCGATCCTCATTGAAGGGACGGCGTTGTCCCCTTCCTCTCAACCGGCTATCATCATCTTTATTCGACGCGCCGTGATAGCAGTATCCGACCGCTGAGGGGTGCAATGCGACATCAGTTCACGCTTGAGTTCTGGCGGGATGGAAGTTGGTATGTGGGCCGCTTGATCGAGGTGCCCGGGGTATTCAGCCAAGGCAAGACCTTGGCCGAGCTCAACGACAACATCCAGGACGCCTCCGAATTGATGGTCTCCCAGGAACGGCCGCCGGCCCCGGCCACTGCCCAGCGGCTGCCCCTGGATTTGGAGGTATGAAGCGGCGAGAGTTGGTCCGCGAGTTGGAAGCGGCTGGGTGCATGCTCCCCCGGCACGGTAAGCGGTACGACGGCTTCCGCAACCAACCCGGCCAATGGGCAGCAGGCTCCGGTGCCTCAGCACAGAGAGATTGCCGATACTCTTTGCACAATCATTCGCCGACAACTTGGTTTGGGCGAAGGAACTGATGCCTGGCCGGGCGCCGTTGCGGACCTGATCCCCCGGAGCGGTTTTCTGGGATAATCATCGCCGGTTGCTCGCAGGTGCGGGCCGCTGAGCGATGTCGTTAAGCGGCATAAAGGTGCTTGCCGGAGAGCGCCGTCTCGGTCTACAATCCCTCTATTACTTGCCGGCCCCGGAGGCTCCGCATGCAGACCATCAAGTTCGTCCACTGGCAGGACGGGGACGCCTTCCTCGGATATCTGCTCGATTACCCCGACTATCGGACCCAGGGCGACTCCCTGGACGACCTGAAGGACCACTTGGCCGACCTGTAACGGGATCTCACGAGCGGCGAACTGCTCGGTATCCGCAAGGTTGATGAACTGGTGATCCCGCGAAACGGGTCGACCTGGTCCGGACTACCGCGGAGTTCGGGAGCCTCTTGATCCAGCATGGTGGGCGGCACGACTGGTACCGAAACGCGACTACCGGAATCTCCCAGGCACTCCCTCGGCTTCGCAAGATCGAGGACCATCTGGCCCGGCATATCATTCAAGGGACCAAGCACCAGGTCCTTTGTTCGTGCGCGGACGACTCTGATTCCAGGAGTGGGAACAAACCCGTCTCACCAACAGTCGGCTGCCGCCGAACCAGGCGCTGCAACTGCCCAGGGCGCTCGACTGACCCAGCGAATGACGAGTAGAATGACGATAACTCGACCAATGCCCTGAGGTGTCCCATGAAAAACATAGCCGACCAGCTACCTCCCGAGATCGCCCGGCAAATCCATCCGGACCGTCGCAAGAACGAAGCATCATACTGGGCGGTCCGCGACCAACTTCTCGATCCGTATCGCGGCCAATGGATCGGCTTTGCCGATGGCATGGTGATCGCGTCGGGCAGTAGTCCCGTGACCGTGTTTCACGCGGCCGAGGCGTCGGGGCGGCATCCGTTCTTCATCTGCGTTGGAAGGGAAGAAGAACCGTGCCGCATCCGTCGCGTTCCCTTCCCGTACGACGCCAGTTATGCCGGCGAAGCCTTGCCGTTGATCGACGTCGAGTTCCGGCAGGCCAGCGGATTGCCGGGAGTCGTCCTGGATCGCGTCATCCCCGATACTGGGGCAGACGCCAGCGTCTTGCCCTGGGCGGATTGTCAACTCCTGCAACTGGATCCGGTCTCGGGCGTCCAGGGCTTGATCAGTGGTGTTGCAGGGAGTTCCGCGGCGACACTCGCATTTCAGATCTGGGCGCAGCTTGACGGGCAGGATTATCCGTGCCGACTGCAAGCGGACTTTGTCGGCAGCGAACGCATCCTGGGCCGCGATGTTCTGAATCGTTTGGAGATCTTATTCCGCGGTCCAATTGGTGAAGTTATCGTCAATCCATGATGGTGGCTCGCAATGGTCGCCGTCACACTGAGCCTGGGATGAAGCAGCACAGGAAAACAGAGAGATACCCGGTATCGGTACTTGACAGAGCCTGACGACGACTCGTCAAAGTCCAATGGCCAATCGGCCGCAAACGGCAACACCAAATCGATCAAGGTCGCCTATGAGAGTCGCCGACGCTCTCGGATGCGGTGCGCGGCGAAGGCCGCCATGGCCAGTGCCATCACCGCCCACGAACCCGGCTCCGGAGTGGACAGGATAATCGGATCGGACGACACGCCATCGGGGGTCAGGAGGAGCGTCACCTGAGAGAAACCAGTCTCGGAGGAAAAACTCGTGGCTGATAAGAGGATTCGCCCTTGGTCGTCGATGGCGAGAGGAGCAAGGTTGTTATAGATCGGGGATTGCGGCAGTGACAACAGATAATTCGACAGGTTGATGAGACTGTGAGTATTAATGTTATAAAGAACCGCATTGGTCCCGATTTCGTATTGGGGATCAACTCCCATCGTGCCGAGAACCTGATTCAGATTGTTAATGCCAGTGACGGACATGCCGCCCGAAGTCTGACTAAAGAACTGCGTGTTGCCTCCCCACATCGCGACCGGAACGCCCCAAGTTCCATTGCCACTCTGTTGGACGTAGTAGGCCTCGCCTTGACTGGTGTACCCATAGACCCCAGCGTAGTCGGTTGCCACTACAATCCCACTCGCGTTCTCGGCGGCACTCGTAACAATGCTGAAAGCGTTACTAGGATTCCCATGAGTATTAGGCTCCCACACCGGCGCGGACTCGATCAGCGGAAAATTGGCCATGCTGGGCTGATTCGGATTCAGGACGGTAACCGGTGATAGGTTGAAGGCATATACCGACTGCCCGTTCGAGACGGTCAAGATCTGGCTGCCGTTTGCTGCGGCGGACAGCATCTGATTTCCTTGGACAGAGTCGATCGCGATCGCACTGCCGTTCGCGGCCGTGGCGGTGACAGTCCCCGTTCCGAGGTCGGTCACGGTGTACGACGGCGTGATCGCATCAGCGTGGGCTGTCGAGACCACGGCACCGAGCAGGGCAATCGCCGTGACGAGGCGGGAGCACGTCCGGAAGTTGGCATATCGCACGGTGGTCGGCCCTCCTTGGCCGGGTCATTCTGAGTGCGGGCGCGTGAAAGCCTCATCCCTGAGAGCCTGGCATGATATGGCGATTGTAATGGCTTGTCAATCGCGTTCGAGTTCGGCCAGTCCGCGATGGGCTCCGGGGTGCTCGGGATCGAGGCGGAGCGCCTCCGTGAACTGCGTAGCTGCCTCCTTGCGACGTCGCAGCGCGGCGAGTACGTCGCCGAGCGCAACGTGGAGTTGCGCTCTGTCCGGACGTAGCTGCACGGCCGTGGCGAGCTGTTCGGCGGCGTCATCGAGTCGCCCGCTCCTGGCCAGCGCCACGCCCAGTAAGTAGCGGAATTCGAAACGGCCCGGTGCCAGCCGCACCGCCTCGCCAAGCTGGACGATCGCGCCCGCGAGGTCTCCTCGTTGGAAGAGGGTGACGCCGAGGTTCTCCCGGGCGTCGGCGTCGGCCGGGTCGATCGCGATGGCCTTGCGGAGTTGAGCCATGCCGGCCGCGAACCGTCTCGAGGCGATCAGGTCCAGCCCGTAGTTGCTCACCAGTAATGCGTCGCGCCCCGAGCCGACCTTCAGACCATGAGCCACGAGCGTTTCGGAATCCCGCCACGTCCGACACTGCACCCGGCTCATCGCGGACCATGCCACGACCAGGCCCAGGCCCATCGCGACGATCCCCAGGGCGACGAGCCTGGGCCAACGGGAGCCTACAACGCCACGTGCCAGACCGCCGGCCGCGAGTACGAAGAGCGGCATGGTCGCGAGATAGGAATAGCGATCGGCCACGAGCATCAAGTCGGACGAGACCAGGCCGACGTTGGGCGCCAGCAGGGCTGCGTAGGAAAGCAACGCGGCCGGAATCGCCGGGTGACGCCGTCGCAGCGCCAAGGCGAGGGCCGCCACGGCCGCCACGGCCACAAGGCTCCACAAAAATCGCGGCTCGGCCGGTTCGATCGGAAACGGCCGGTAGTGGTACGCCGACAGACCCGCCGGCCAGACCGTCTTCCAGGGGTAGTAGGCCAATCCGTACCCGGCCGACGCCACCCGCTGGACGGCGATCGGCGCGCCTCCAGTGCTCGGATCGAGCAAGCGACCCGGTATCGTCTTCGCCTTGACGGCAAAGTACGCCGCGGCAATCGCCAGGACCAGGTATGGAAACTTCTCGATCCAGACGCCCGGAGTCGACCGCCCCGCGCCCAGTCGGCGGAGGACCGCCACGTCCAGGATCAGGAGGACCAGCGGCAAGCCGATCGCGGCCGCCTTGCAGCCCAGCGCCGCGGCATAAAACCCAATCGAGGCCGCGAGCCAGCCGAGATGCCGCTGGCCTTCGCCACAACCCCGCAGATACGCGAGTACCGATAGGATCGCGAAGCCGACGCAGGGTAGATAAGGCTGGCATGAGGCCCAGGCGACCACCTCGGCCCGGAGCGGATGGACTGCGAACAACGCCGCGGCCAACCCCGACATCACGGGGATGACCCACCGGCGTCCCGGTTCTGCCTCGGGCATCGTCCGCGAGATCAGAGTCTGAATCAACACATAAAATAGGATCGCATTGACCGCGTTGAGGATCAGGCTCACCAGGTGATAGCCCGACGGTGCCAGACCCAGGACGCAGTACTCCGCTTCCGCGAGCATCCAGCCCAGCGGCTGATACACTCCTTGCCAGAGGGTCGTCCACGCCCAGCGCACCTGCGGCCAGCCGAGTCCCCGGAAAGCCTCGTTCTCGAGGAAGTTGACCCCGTCGTCCCACTGGTCGACAAACCGGTTGTTGAGGATCGGCAGGAACGCCTCAACGGTTGCCAGGCCGATCGCAATGGCGATCCCCCATGTGAGGAACGGTCGGCTCGATCGACCGGCGGTCGGTCTGGAGCCGAGCGCGCACGGCCACTGGCCCAGCTTGAGCGGGTGTCGTCATCGTGTCCCTCGCACGGGAACCGCGCCATCACTCCGGCTTCTGGAACAAGTCGAGGAACCGATCCTCGTATTCCTTGTAAAGTCCGAGCCGATCCAGTTCTCGCTTGAGCTCGTACGCCTTGGAGCGGTCCAAAATGGCCTGGCGGAAGAGCTGCTCGACGCGATCCCGGTCTTCGGGAGCGGTTTCCTCCGCCTCATCGGTGCTCGGTTCGAACTCGGCCGACTCCTCCTCGCCTGTTGGCTGCTGCTGTTCGAGGGCCTCCTCCACTTTCTCCAGCAGCTCGCTGAGCTTCTCCTCGCCTTCCTTGGCTTGCTCGGCGAGCTCCTTGAGATCGATGTTGATGTTCGCGATCCTCGAGAAGGCTTCCAGCACGGCCAGCGACGCCTTGGGGAAGGGGAGCTGGCGCGAAAATGTGCGGCATTTCGCCGAGCAAGCAGGCCCCGCGCAGCTGGCTCTCCGCCGCCACACCCAGGAGCACGCCGTTGAGACCGCCGATCTGGCCGTCCTCGAGGACCTCCAGCTCCATCCGCCGTCAACTCGGCGAGGCTTTCCTCGTCGGTCGCGGCGCCGAAGACGCGCGAGGCGTGCTCGGGATGCATCGGGGTCGCCATCGCGGCGAACGTGTAGACGCGTTCCACGCCGAGCTGCGCGCGAACTCGATCAGCCGATGGCAGAAGGCATATCGCCCCTTGGGCGGCTGGGCCTCGCCGATGAACACGACGATGTCGTGAGGCCGAGGGGGTCCTTCCAGACGAAGAACCGGCTGCGCGGCAATCGGCCGGTCCGGATCAGGCCGCCCTTCACCTCGACGTGCTCCACGTCGAAGAGCTCGTGTGCCGAGAGTTCGGCCAGGATGTGCATCCCGAGCTTCGTCACCATGTAGTAACCCGCACTGATGGCAACGTGCCCCATGCCCGGCCAGACCGCGACCAGCCACGGCTTGTTCAGCTTCAACTCGTCCGCCATTGTCAGCCCCCTTCTTCACGACGATCAGCATAGGATCATGGCATCGGAGTCGTAGCCAGACAAGACCCGACTCCGTACCTGAGGTCGGCGAGTCCGTAAAGGCGACGCGTGCTGAGCACGACTCTCATGCGTTTTCTCGGCCGGGGGCCCACCTGGATAACGCGGCGGCGGCTCGCGAGAAGACCTCGTGCCAGTCGTCCAGTCGAGACTGCCGGAAGAGGCGAAGCGTCGGATACCACGGGCTATCGTCGCGGTCCGATCATCCAGCGCCAGTCGCTCCGGGCTGAGATCATCCCCCAGACCGGCCGGCCCAGGGCGCCCGCGAGGTGGAGGACGGAGGTATCCACGCTGATCGTCAAATCCAACTGCTCGATGGCGGCGGCCGTATCGGTGAAGTCGCCCAGCCGGTCGCTCAGGTCGGTCACGACGACCGGCCGGATCCCCGGGTCACGAACGTCGCCGGCGCGCGGGCCGACTTGCAGGCTGTAGAACGCCACATCGGGGAGCTCCAAGAGCGGACCGAGATCCCGCAAGGTGCAAGATCGGTGCCGATCGTTGAGATGCGTCGGGCTGCCGGCCCAGGCGAGCCCCACTTTGAGCCGCGGGTTCGGGATCGGCGGCGGCCCGAGGTCCAACGACCGGCGTTCCGGCTGCAAGTAGGGGACCTGCGCCGGGATCGGTTTCCAGCGTCGTGCCCAGCACGTGCGGCAGGCTCATGAGCGGGAGGTAGGCGTGGAACTCGGAGACCTGAACCGTACCCGGCCCTCGCAATTCGGCCAATCCGGGGATCGATCGGAAGAGCGGGAAGAGGTTCTCGGGGCAGAAGAACAGGAGACGATCGCAACGCTCGGCCGCCATGGGAAGGTAGCGCACGAATTGCATCGCATCGCCCGCGCCCTGTTCGCTGTGGACCAGCAGGGTCCCGTGCAGCCGACCGCCGTCCCAGAGGGGATGCGGGACCCGGAACGGAGTGAACCGGCTCGTCTGCCATCGCCACTCGCATTCCGCAAAACCCTCCGGGAATCGCCCGAGGCGGAGCAAGAGCATCCCGAGGTTGAAGTGCGCATCGGGGAACGGCTCCTTCAGCGCGATCGCCTTGCGATAATGCGTCTCGGCCGCGCCGCGGAGTTCCAGCCGTTCCTCCAGGATCGCCAGGTTGTTGTAGGCGCCGGCCATCCGGCCATCGCGCGCGATGACCTCGATGAACTCGACCCAGGCGGCCTCGGACAGCTCCAGGTCCCGGTAGACGACGCCCAGGTTATATCGGGTCTGTACCGATCCGGGTGCGAGCATCAGCGCGTGCTCGAAATGCCCCCGGGCCGCTTCCAGCTCGCCCCGCTCGTAGCACTCGTTACCCGCCTTGAGATGGTCCGCGAACGCATCGGCCATCATGCTTTCCTCAAAGAGTCAGGCTCGGCCGTGACGTCGGGAAGGAGATGCGACCGCGCGTTCAGCCAATCCCGACGCAGGCCATGGGACCGGCCGCGAGCTGACCCGCCTTGACGATCCCTCCCTGCATCACCGCGAGGAACCGCGAGCGATCCTCCAGGACGGCGATGTCCGCGAGCACGTCGCCGTCGACGACCAGGAGGTCGGCCAGCTTGTCCGGCCTCGACCGTGCCGAATTCGTGGGCGCGCCCCATGATCTCGGCGCCGGTCCTGGTCGCGCAGACGATCGTCTCCATGGGCGTGAACCCGACGGAGCGGACGAAGAACGTCAGCTCCTTGGCATAGTCGCCGTGCGGGTTCCAGGCGAACCCATAATCGCCCCCCATGCCGAGCCGGCCGCCGGCCTTCAGGATCATCCGGGCACTCTCGGCGCCCCCCTCGAGGGTCTCCTTGTGGCCGTCGACGACCACCTGCGGCATGCCGAAGTCCGGCCCCTCGCTCGATGCTCGCATATTCGAACTGGAGGGCCGGCACGACCGGCGTATTGCGCTCCAGCAGCAGGTCGAGCGCCTCGCGATCCATGAACGTGCCGTGCTCGAGGGTGTCGAAGCCGGCGCGGAGCGCGTTCTTGATCCCCTGGGTCGCGCGGCAATGGCCGGTCACCTTGCGATGGTAGTTGTGCGCCTCGGAAACCACGGCCGCCATCTCTTCGAAGGTCATGCAGAGCGTATGATGGTCGGCGGTATCGGGCGCGGCGGCATCCCCGGTCGGATAGGTCTTGATCCACTCGACGCCGTCCTTGACGAGCTTCCGGACCGCCTTGCGGCCTTCATCGGGACCGTTGATCAGCAGGATCAGGCCCTCCATGCCGAGCTTGAGGTGCTCGGGGTTCCAGTCCATCAGCCCGCCGGCGCCGCAGATCTCGCGACCGCTGGCGGCCAGCCGCGGACCGGGGATCAGGTCCTCCTCGATCGCCTTCTTGAGCCAGACGTCGATGTTATGCAGGCTGCCGCCGCTCCGGGCCGACGTGTATCCGCATTCCAGCGCCAGCCGGGCGTTGCACGCGGCCAGGATGGTCACGTATTCCACCGGATACTTGATATCGAGATCGGCCAGCTCGGCCACGTTGAAATACGTGGGATGAAAGTGCGCCTCGACCAGGCCCGGCAGGATCGTCCCGCCGCGGGCGTCGATCCGCCGTGCATCGGGCGGGACCTCAGGAGCGCCTCGCGTCGGCCCCGCGTAGGCGATCTTGCCGTCCTTCATCACCACGGCCGCGTCCGGGACGGGAGGTGCCCCCGTCCCATCCACGAGTTGGCCGTTGACGATCAGCGTCATCCCCCGGGCGGTCTTCATGGTCGAACCTCCTCATTCGAGTGGTTGACGGCAAGTCCCGCACGCCCTAACCTGCATTGCAGGTTGCAGTTCGACTCTAAGAGCCTCTGTGGAGACTGTCAATAACGTTGGAGTGGACCGAGTCGTTGGCGAGACGCCAGACCAAGTCTGGTTTTCCGGCGTGGTTGGGATACCTTGTCGAACGGAGGAGCCTTCTTCAGAGGAATTGAAATGATCGTTCCGGCAAGTCAACCCCAAGTTTTCATCAGTTCAGCCTCGCCCTGCCGGACACCTTGATGTTTGAGGTAGCCTCTCAAGGTCGGCTCCCCACCGGCTGGCTCATGCCATAGCCCAGGAAGGCTAGCAATCGTCTGATCGGCAGGGGCCTGATCCCGTCTAGCCGCGCTTCCTTGATGACCTGGCCCATTCGCTGCGCGAACTGGCCCTGCTGACGCGGCCGGTCATCGATGACATACCAATCGATCCGGGGCGAAAGCGTCCCGGTTTCCTGGCCCACCTCCGGCGGTGGAAGGTCGAACTCAACGATCCCGCCCGCTTCCTGGATCAAACGTTTGAGCTCGTCGCGGTCGTCCTTGTCGTCTCGGTTGACATCCATCATGCCGACCAAGGCAAACCGCGTCGGAAGATTGGGCGACCAGACCGGCGAATAGACGATGTCGCCGACCCGGATGGGTTCATTGGGGTTGTTGGTCTTGATGATGCGGGCGGTTGAGAACGACTCGCCCACCTGGGTGACCTGGATCGTGCCTTTCGGCTTCTCATTGGGGATGCCGGGGGAGGCCGCGTCGAAGATCGACATCCTCAACTGGGCACGTGCACCCTGGCGACTCGTGATGTCGATGAGGACCTCCCGCCGCTCGCTATCGACGGCCGTCACATGGCCGTCTGGAAGGTCGAGCGTGGTTCCTCGCCGTTCGACCCAGTCGCGCAGCTCCCGGATGATCGATGTGAGCGTGTCCTTCTCCCGGGCGTAGTCGCCTTCAATCTGCTGGATGCGTTTCGAGAGAATGGCGATCTCGGCATTCTTCTTGTCGTTGTTCCGCAGGACGGCGAGACCGAACCCGACAAGAAGCACGATCGCCATCATCTACACAATGGTTAAGCGGGGCCGAGTCATTGGCTGTCTCCAAGGTCCAGAGCCGAGGTCAGACACGACACCATGAGTCTTTGCCGATGCGAATGGGCAATCGACACGTTTCTCGAGCGTGTTTTAGGAAGTGTCCGCTTTCGTTACACCGGCTCGGACATTCACAGTGGTGCGCAGCGCATTAATAATTATTTTTTTGAAAATTCACATCTGCCATTGTGGTCGAGAGATCGGGAGACCGGCGGCCCGGATTCGCGCTCGTAGCGTTAATGAAATTCCAAACCCGAGTTATAATGATAGTAGGAGAGGGTGCGCAATCACATCCAACAGGGACCGACCGCCGATGACAAGCAATCCAGCACCAAACCGATCGGAATGGTCGAGTTATCGCCGGCCACGGACCGCGAGAACAGAGACCCGTGCCGCCTGGGACGCGACCCGTCCGACCCATCTCGGGGCTCGTCGTCAACTCACTCCTGGCCCTGGAGATCGGGGATGCGACGCGCCGAAATGTGACTGACGAGTGCCGAATAGTGCCACGATACGAAGACCGATGCAACGGATGCGGTGTGCGGCTGGAGCGGGTAACGGCCCCAGATTCCCGTTTGCCACCCGCTCGTACTTGGACCCCGAACGACCCCCGCCCCGGATTGCGGGGTGGCGATCCACGAGAACTCTCACAAGACGGAGATCGGTCTGGCAAGTTCGCTTCGCTCCTTTCACTCGCGCTGTACACCGATGGATGCTTCAGCGGGCGGCTTGATGGCGGTCACGAGACGGGTGGGCAGCCAGGGGCCGCTCCACCACATCCGCCACCCCAGCCCGCGGCGTGCGACTGCGGTCATGCCGAGTTCGGCGAGGCGTGCGCGATACCTGCTGGTGGCCCAGATGTCGGCGATCAGCAGCCGGCCACCCGGCCGCAACACCCGTACGGCTTCCTCGATCGCTCGATCCCGGCCCGCCCGGCCTTTGATGTTGTGGATCGCAATGCTGGAGAGGATCAGGTCGAACCTGTTGGGCTCGAAGGGCAGCGCAGTCATATCGGCGGTGTGGAGCTCGACCTGGTCGGCAACGCCTTCGGCGACGGCGTTGCGTCGAGTCGCCTCGGCTGTGTTGCCCGACTGGTCTTTACTGCTCCAAAGGTCCACACCGACCGCTCGGCCGGTGGTCAGATGCTGGGCGGCCATCAACAATACGGCACCTCGTCCGCACCCCAGATCCAGGGCCTGCTCATCGCCTCGTAGCCCGAGCTGGTTGAGCAACTCGGCCCAGACCACGAACTTGCCTCGACGCGAGGCATACAGGCCACAGCCCGTACAGGCTACCACGACCCCGGCAGTCACGAAGGACCAGCACGTCCCGGAGACCACTCCATCGACGATGTTGGCGACGACCAGCACCGCGGGGATGGGCAACAGATACGGGGCGTCGATCCCATAGGAACCTTTTCGTCGAGCGGACACAACGGTTGTCACCACGACCCCCTCACCATAGGCGACCACGGCTCGCCCCGCAAACCTCGCTACGACTCTATTCGTTGGACAAACGCCCTCATTTGAGCCGAAGCCAGCCTTTACTGGCGATTGTCGCGGGACCGACGACTTCCGGGATGTCCTTCGGGCCGTGATTTCTCGGGAATAGCCCCTTCCTCACTCCCTGTGGACTGGATAGCCTGAAACGTGGAAAGTGCAAGGCTGGACCGGTCTGAGGAGGAGCCCTTGGCCGTGAGCAATGCTGTCGTTGCACTCCTCAATGCGGATCGGCACCGCGCCCGAAACTCAGGGAGTTCTCATCATGAAGAAGTGGATCGCCCTTTCTTGTTTCACACTGCTTCTGCCCCCGTCCCTCATCCTCGGCGATGACGATCCGAACGCCCAGGCCGAGACTCGGCGGATCAAGCGCGAGCTGCGAGGCACGTGGGATTGTGTCCCGGTGGAGAACTTTCCCAAGGAGCTCAGCCACATCAAACACGTCACGCCAACCCACTACACCTGGGTGACCTACGATCGTGAGTCGAATGCGATCCAGTCCGTATCGGGAGGGACATGGTCCCTCCAGGACGGCAAGTACCAGGAGACCTGCGAGTTCGCCAGCGATAGTCACCAGCACGTGAGGGGCAAGACGTTCACATTCGCAATCGACCTCGTTGGCGACAAGTGGGACCTCAAGGGCGTGCCCGGTACCGAGATCCAGGTCGATGAGGTCTGGAACCGGCTGAAGCCGCAGGAGGACCAGAAGAAAAACATCGAACAGGCTGGGCAAAAGTTGCTGGGCACGTGGGAAACGGACCTGGGAGCGAGGGCCCCCAAGGCGTTGAGAATGGTCAAGCACATCACGCCGACCCACTGGACCTGGGTGATCTACGATCGCGAGAACAAGATGGTGATGGACGCCATGGGAGGGCCCTGGTCCTTGAAGGGCGACGAGTACGAGGAGACCGTCGCATTCACCACGGACAATGCCGCGGCGCCCGCGGCCAGTCGAAAGCCTACGGTTTCCAGGTCGATGGCGATCGGTGGCTTATCAAGAGAGGGCCTGGCGCTCAGGGGCGCGGCCGAGGAAGTGTGGAAGCGGGTGAAATGAGCATCGCATGGAGGACACAATGGGCCTGACTCCGATCGTGGCAGGGGAGTCCCGCCCGTGTCTGGAGGCCCACGGGCCGGACGCCTGCGCCACCCCGGCTACTCCTTGACCGCGAGGACGGCATCGACCGGCGCCGGGGTCTTCGCCCCCGATACCTGGGAGAATCCGACCTGCTCGAGCAGCGTTTTGTACTCCGAGAGTGTCCGCTCCTTGCCTTCGGTGCAGGTCAGCATGTTCAAGTTCTGCATCTGTGCCCAGCGGGGACCGCGCTTGTCTTCATCGAGCAGTTTCTCGGCGATCAGCAGGGCCCCGCCCGTCGGCAGTCGGTCGAAGATGCGCGTCAGCAGGTGGATGACCTTGGGTTCCGACCAGTCGTGGAGGATGCGGCCGAGGGCATAGAGGTCCGCCTCGGGCAGGGCGTCCGAGAAGAAGTCGCCGGCCGTCACGTCGATCCGATCCGCCGCCGCCGATTCTCCGACGATCTCCCGGGCCAGGGGGACGGCACCGGGAAGGTCGAAGACGACCGCGCGAAGGTTCGGGTAGCGCTGGCAGGCGGCGATCGCCAGGTGGCCGGTCGCCCCGCCGAGGTCGACCAGTCGGTGGAACCGGCCCAGGTCGAAAGCCTTTACAACGTTCTGGCGAGCTGATCAGCCCGTAGCCATGCATCCCCATCAGGAATTCGCGCAGGGCCTCCTCGGTCCGGAAGAAATGCGAGAAGATCGGGCCGTCCCAGCCGAACGTCTGCTGCCATCGATGAGTGCCCTCCCGGACCGCGTCCTCGAGGTTGGCCCAGAGCTTCCACATCACGTCGTTGGAATAGCCGATGTAGCCGGTCAGCCGCGATGGGCTCCGCTTGCAGAGGTACGCCGATGTGACGGGCGTATTTTGATAACGCATCGCCTTGACGATCGAGCAGATGAAGACCAATGCAGGCGTCGAGCAGGCGCTCCAGCGCGTCGGGGTTGAGGTCGAGCGCTTCGGCCAGCCCGGCCAGCGACTTCGGCTCTTCTTCCAGGTTGTCGAAGATCCCCAGCGAGACGGCGGCGAACATCGTCTTGGAGCGCCGGAAGGCTTCGAGGAGTTCGAGGACGATGCCGGGGTCGGGTTGGGAAGTGTCTCGAATCACGGTCGATCGTCTCCTTGGTGTTTTGTGGCGGTACACGCCATCGAGTTCGAGTTCGTGGGATCCCGGTTGCTCTGGCATCTTCAATTTCAGCAGCGTCCCCGCTCGGGGTCCATAGGAGAAGACCCGGACAGCCGCGTTCATCTCACCCCCCGGCCTCGCCGCCCTGCGACTGCTGGGCGAAGACGATCAAGTTCCCCGCGGGCTCCCGGATGCCGATCTCGGTCGCCCCGTAGAAAGTCGTTCGCCTCGGTACAACAACGTCCCAGCCCGCGAGCCGCCGTTCCACGTCGTCAATGTCCGAAACTTCGATGTAGATGGCATTGGGGGACGGCGCTCCCGAGCCCGCCTCCGCGAGCGCAGGAAAGTCCTTATTGAGGCTCTCCCGGCTCTGGTACATGATCTCAACGTTGCCCCGCCAGAGGATCACGAACCCGAGGCCATCCCCCTCCGGGATCTCCACGGTCTTCTCGAAATTCAACCTCCCGATCCAGAAATCCAGGCATGGCTCGATCCGCTCGACCACGAATACCGGCGTCAGCTTCTTCATGGGCCATCCTCCCAAACATCGGGCACCAACCATCGACATCCAATCTGTGCGTCTGTATACACTACTCATGCCGAAGAATCAAGTGGAATGATCGGTCCGGGCCTGGTGCTCCTTGCGGAGGGCGACGATCAGGTAAATGACGATGCCGACGTTCAGAAGGAAGAGCGCGATCCTGAGGAAGGTGAACTTGCGGGCGATTTCATAGATTTCGGAATGGGATCAACGAACAGGTGGCGACGATGACGAGATACCCGGCCCAGTCGCGTTGGAGGATCAAGCCGGTCCCCTCGATGATGTGAAGCAGGGCATAGAAGAATGTGCCCGCCTCGAGGGCGCGGAGATGGGCCCGATCGATGCGAGTGATACGGAAGAGCACCTCATGAATGATCTGGTTGTGGGGATCGAGACCCAGGTGGGTAACGATCCGCTCGGCGGCCGGGCCCGGGTCGTGGCCGAGGAAGCGGAAGACCCCGATCCCGACGGCCATCGCCATCGCGCCGCTGACCAGCTTGAGGATGCCGATCACCTTGAAGCCGAGATAGCCGGGTTTCGCCGATTTGTCCATCTTCATCCTTCTTTCAACAGGGCTCGTGGACCGTGACGGCGCGGCTTTCCGATATGACGGAGTCGAGCTTTAGTCGTGTGGTGGATGGCGGCCTCGGGCTGCTTCTTCTTGACGAATTGCCAGGATCAAGGCCCGATTCATCTGCAAAGCCGCAACGGTGGCTCGACCCGTTGGAGTCAACCCGACGACCAGAACGTCGTCCCAGCGGAAGTGGTCGGCCCATCGCTGGCGGCGGGGATGAAACAGAGGGACCTTACGGCCCGTCTCGGGATCTCGGGCCGATCGCCGCGCTTCTTTCCGAAGCGAGCACGAGACGCAAGCCCGGGCCAGATTGTTGATCTCCGTCGGTCCGCCAGAAACCCTGGGTACGATATGGTCGATGTGAAAGGCTGCCTCTTGTCCCTCTTGTGAGAGACAACAATACTCACAGCGGCCCTTCGCCCGATTGACGACGAGGCGTCGTAGCCGGCCGGAGACCTCGCTCATGACCGTCTCGCGGCTCGCTCGGCGCGCAATCGGAGCAGCGTCAGCAGTTCGGCAAGATCGACCAGGCCCTCGGCCTCCTCCCGCTCCTCGTCGGAAAGGATCTGGCCTCGATCTTGGCGGTCCAGCAATCGTTGCAGTCGGGCGTCCACTGCCGGCGGCAACCGGAAGCGCGCCAGGTCGTCGGGCATCTCCAGGTCGACCGCCACCACTTGGGACATGGCTTTCTCCTTATGCCTGGTACAATCGCGCTATCGTACCACAGCGGTCTCTCGACGACCACCAGCGGGCTTTCATCCAAGGCCTGGACGGAGGACGTGGGTCAGACTGTCGGCTCGGCCTACAACCTGCTCGGGACGCCCGGGGCGACGCGGCGGCCGCGCAATTGACTGAGGCACTCCGCCTCGAACCGGACCACCCCGGCACCCGTCGTGGACTGGCCGCACTTAATCGCGATTGACTAGACGTTACAATCGCCATATCATGCCGGGCGATCAAGGATGAGGCTTTCCGATGATCGCAATCAGAATGACCCGGCCAGGGAGGGCCGACCGCCGTGCGATATGCCAACTTCCGGACGTACTCCTGCCTCGTGATGGCGAGTTCCCTTCTCGGCGCCGTGGTCTCGACGGCCCGCGCCGATGCGCTCACGCCATCGTACACCGTGACGGACCTCGGGAGTCAAGGTGGCGGTCTCTCGACGGACGCCAACGGCAACAGCATTGTGATCAACGCCAGCGGGCAGACCGTATCTCCTTTCCCGCAGACCTTCGCAGGCACGGGGATGTCGCTACCGGCGCCGGCCAGTTTTCCTCTTCTGGATCCCGTACCGGCCGCTTCAAGTAATTCCCAAGGTTTCAGTTGGGTCTCCAGTGTGGTTCTGTACCCCAACGGGAGCGCGATAGCCACCGACTATGTCGGTGCTAGTAACTGGCAGCGATACGACCTCTACTACGTACCGCGAATCTGGACGGATCGTGGGGCCAACCGGTCGGACTTATGGAATCAACGACGAACGTCGGGACACCCATCGGTACTTCGCCCAATGTGAGTGCAACACTGAGCAAATCGGGCGACGTCCTCGAGAACACGCTTGATCTTCCAGTGACCTCAGTTGGGAACATTGTGGGCGTCTATAATGTCAATACGCAAACGTACACGGACCTGTCGACGCTGCCGGCCCTCGTAAACAATGGCTACTCCAACCTCATGGGGCCCCGGATCGACGACGACGGGCGCATCCTGGTGTGGGCGAACCATCAATCAGGGGGTCAATACACCGATGATCTCCTGCTCTTGACCCCGATCGGCATCTCGTCGGTCCCCGAGCCCGGTACCTGGGCGGTGATGGCGATGGCCCTGGCGGCGTTCGCGGCGCACCGCGTCCGGGAGGGCCAGCGTCGCTCGTAGAGACGCACAGTGGTCTCTCGGCGACGACGATCGAGCCTTCAGCTCTCTTACTCGAACCGCAAATGCATCACCGATTCGCCCGAATCGCGGAGCTCGATCAGCGAATCGATGCCGATCTCCAGGTGCTTCCGCACGAATTTCTCGGTCACCGTCTTGTCGCTGCGGCTGGACTTGACGCCCTCGGGCGTCATCGGGCTGTCGGAGACCAGCAGCAGGGCCCCCTTGGGAATGTGGTTGACGAAACCCACGATGAAGATCGTGGCGGTCTCCATGTCGATCCCCTGGGCCCGGATCCTCTTGAGGTAGTTCCGGAACGACTCATCGTGCTCCCACACCCGGCGGTTGGTGGTGTAAATCGTGCCAGTGGAGTAATCGAGGCCGTGCTTGACGATCATGGCCGAGAGCGCCTTCTGGAGGCGGAACGACGGGAGCGCGGGGATCTCCGGCGGCATGTAATCGTTGCTGGTCCCCTCGCCCCGGATGGCGGCGATGGGCAGGATGAAGTCGCCCACCTTGGTCTTCTTCAAGCCGCCGCACTTGCCCAGGAACAAGACGGCCTTGGGCTCGATCGCGGCGAGCAGGTCCATCACCGTCGCCGCCATCGCGCTGCCCATGCCGAAGTTGAGGATGGTCAAGTTCTCTGCCGTCGCCGATTGCATCGGGTGGGACCGGCCCAGCACCTCGACCCCGAACCGCTCGGCGAACATGTCCACATAGTTATGGAAATTGCTCAGCAGGATGTACTTGCCGAACTCATCGAGCGGGCGGCCGGTGTACCGGGGCAGCCAGTCCTTCACGATCTCGAATTTCGTCTTCACTGAGTCGATTCCTGTATGATCCAGCCAATCACTTCAATGACTGGGTTCTTCCGGCAGTCGGAACCTTTGATATTCACGTTCGCGGGGGTCGCCCAGGATGTGGTCCATCGCGATCGCCTCGCCGACGAGGATCAGGCTCGAGGAGACCGTGCCGCGGTCGGCGCCCGGGATGACGATCCGCTCGTCGCGGCAGATGTCCCCCGCCGAGCTCGGGAAGTCGCGGGGCTCCAGCTTCGCGGTGACGAACCGGATCCTCGGGTCGTCGGAGTCGTCGAGGTCGAGGTTGGTCATCGCGTGGATTCCGGGCGTGAGCCGGACGACTGAGACCCGCCGGTACTGGGGGCCTGGACGACGAAGGCCGCATCGGGGCCGGCGATGAGGTAGTTGCAGCCGCCGAAGCCTCCGCGGCCGAGCTCGGCCCGGGCGAATCGCGACGCCGGATCGGCATCGTCGAACCCGAGCAGGTCGACGGCCAGCAGTCCCCGCGATCGCGTTTGGTCCTCCCAGGCGAGCTCGCCGTCGTGACGGTTGGTGACCGCCACGGCGATCCCCGCCTCGTTGACCCCCAGCCAGGTCCCCATCGCCGGGAACGTCCCGTCCGGACCGTGGTCGGCCCCCGCCAGCAGGCAGCGGAGCGACCGGACCCGGCAGCAGACCGGCGAAGTCACCGGCCGGCTCCGCGATTCCTCGCGATTGGCACCAATCATGACCGGGGCGCACCCGTCGATCCGGTAAGCGATGAAGACCAGGCACATGGGTCCGCCAGCCGAGTCACCTTGACTTTGCCAGAAAGCCGCCGATCCTAACATCATGGCGAAAATGTTGTCGCCGCCATAGCGGGTGGCGACGTCTGCCGACGAATCAAGGAGACTGCGGATGAACCGGCGGGCCCTCGCGGAGCTGTCGTTGGGACATTTCCTGATCGACCTGTGTCAGGGGGTCGTCCCTGCCCTGGCGCCGTTCCTGGTGGAGGGGCGTCATTTCTCGAGGGCGGCGGCGGCGGGCCTGGTGTTCGCGATCAGCGCGACCTCCTCGGTTGTGCAGCCGGTCTTCGGCCAGCTCGCGGACCGCCTGGCGATGGCCTGGCTGTTGCCGGCGAGCATCCTGCTGGCGGGCGCGGCCCTGGCGTTCGGGGCACAGGCGACGAACTACGGGATCGTGCTCTTGGCGTTCGGGCTGAGCGGCCTGGGGGTGGCGGCCTTCCATCCGGAGGCGGCCCGAAAGGCGAACCTCGCCAGCGGCGATCGCCGGACCACCGGCATGAGCATCTTCTCGATCGGGGGCGGGCTGGGTTTCGCGGTGGCGCCGGCGGTGACCTTGGCCCTGGTCGTACCCCTGGGCACCGCGGGCCTGCTGGCCCTGTTGATCCCGACCGGGATCATCGCCGCCCTGCTGGCCGGGAGCTTCAGTCCCGCACCCGCCGCGGGTCACGCCGCCAAGGCCGGCGAGACATCCTTCAAGGGCCGCGACGATTGGCGGGCATTCTGGCTCCTCAGCGGGGCGACCATCTCGCGCTCGATCGTCTTCTATGGCATCAATACGTTCCTCGCGATCTACTTCATGAGTCGATGGCATCAGCCGGCCGCGGAGGCGAGCCGGGCCACGGTCGTGTTCCTGGGGACCAGCATCGTCGGCACGCTGCTGGGCGGCCTGCTGGCCGACCGCTTCGGCCGGCGGACGGTGATCCGGACCGGGTTCGTCGGCGCCACGGTGTTCCTGACGCTTTTCTTGCAGATCTCCGACCCGATCTGGGCGCGGGCGATCCTGGTCCCGCTGGCCGTTTTCATGTTCATGCCGACCAGCGTGCTCGTCGTGCTCGGGCAGGAGTACCTGCCTCACCGCGTGGGCATGGCCTCGGGGGTGACGCTCGGCCTGGCCGTGAGCGTGGGCGGCATGTGTGCGCCGCTCCTGGGCCGCCTGGGGGATGGGTACGGCATGGGTCGGGTCTTCGCGGTCCTGCTGGGCGTGCTGGCGCTGGCGACCGTCCAGACCTTCACCCTGCCGCCGGTGGGCCGACGCGACCGTCGGCGCGTGGACCGACCTCGACCTCGACGCCTCATCTCTCACGGCCGGTCGATGAGGAGCGGGAGATAGTCCTTCGCCGCGTCGGACAGCAGGTCGCGATGCATGCGCAGCGGATCGTTGAAGAAATCGACGCCGATGCCGGTGTCCACGATCCGGGTGGCCATGAGGTCCAGCGCCTGGGACTCGTCGTGGATCGACTCGGCGTAAGTGATCCGCCGCCCTTCGCCGGGCTCGCCCAGGAGCCGGGCGAAGTACTGGAGGGCCAGGTTCTGCTTCCGCGGCAACTGAGATCCCAGGATCACCACCGAGAGGCCCTTCCACTCCTCCTCGGTCATCTGCGACTTCCAGGTGATGACCTGTCGATGGAGCGCGTCGAGCTCGGCCCGGGCGGCCTCGGCGGCGTTGACCATCACGAGAGGGGTCATCCGCCGGGTGAAACCCACGCGATCCTCCCGGGTACACTTCCGGGACGCGACGACCGAATCCAGGAACTTCACGGAGGCCCCGATGATCTTCCGCTGCCGCTCGACCTGCTCGGCGTCCAGCCCGTGGGACGCGATCGTCGCCTCGACGGCCGCGATCAGCCCCCGGAACTGCTGGAGCTCGCCCACGACCGAGTCATCCAGGGGCACCGCGCCGGCGCGGGTTTCGAGGATCACGTCGAGCGCCAGGGGGATGTGGGCGAACGACTTCAGGACATGATAGACCGCCGGGGTATAATGAGCCTCGACCCGCTGACCGCCCTTCTTCAGGACGAGGTTGTCCCCCTCGGCGAGGATCACCGGCCCGCTCCTCGCCAGCGTCGCTTCCTTGGCCTTCTGGTAAGCCGCGCGGAACGCGTCGTTGAGGGTCAACAGTGGATCGGGCGTCGAGGATGGCTGGACCTGGGCCGCGGGGCGCCTCGGGTCCCGGCACTTGCGAGACGCCCGCGGATGCCATCGCAAGCATCAGCGTACCAACGACGACCAATCGCAGAGCGACGCTTGAAACGAACACCCGGCTCGATGGCATGATCCCGGCTCCCGAATTCGCAATTTCCTGATCCCTTCTCATGATGGATCCCATGGCCTATTATAGCGGATCAAGGTTGCGGGGCCATACTCCGCCAATCGGCGATTCGACTTCTAACCAGGAGAGCGAGCATGGGGATCGCCAGAATGAGCAGAGGAATCGGCGTCATCATCTTGGTGGGCCTGGCGACGACCTCGGTGCGGGGCCAGGATGATCGAGGGGAGCCGGAGCGGGCCGTCCGTGCGGTCCTGGATCGTCAGGTCGTCGACTGGAACAAGGGGGACCTGGACGGGTTCCTCGGCGGCTACTGGAACTCGCCGAAGGTGGTCTTCCAGTCCGGCGGCCAGCGCTACGACGGCTGGGAGGCGATGCGGGACCGATATCGGCGTCGATACCAGGCGGAGGGCCGGGCGATGGGCCGGCTCGAGTTCTCATCGCTCGACATCGAGCCGCTGGGGCCCGAGGCGGTCCTGGCGCGGGGACGATGGCGGTTGACCATGCCCGACGGCACCAAGCCGGGCGGCCTCTTCACGGTGATCTTCCGCAAGCTACCCGAGGGGTGGAAGATCGTGCACGATCACACCTCGGCCGAGGAAGCCAGGCCGGCGAGCCAGTAGGCTCGGCTCGCCGGCCGGAACCGAGAAGCTCCACCCGATGCCGTTGACCGGCCTCGCTCGCGTCTCGCGGACCGGTCGATCATTCGGGAACCGCGACCTTGCGACAGCGGACGATGGCCGCCAGCACGAGGCCCGCGAGGAACCAGCCGACGACCTGATCGATGGACTCGGCGACGGTGAAGTCGGCGGGGAAACCGTACCAGTTCCAGTACGGCACGCTGATCGTCAGGAATCCGAAGACGCCGAGCAAGGTCACGAACAGGACGCGTCCCCAGTAGCCGGACCGGACGGAGGTCAGCAGAATCGCCGCCAGCAGGGCGGATACGACGTTGGTCGCCAGCTCCGTACCCAACTGCCGGGGCGACATCGCCTCGCCGCCCGAAGGCCGGACGATGAGGACGCCCACCGGGCCCTGCTTCACCTTCTCCAGCCAGACTTGCTCTTCCGATTCCGATGCCTGCCTGCTCATGTCCTTGCCGGGGAAGAAGTAGAACCCCGGCTCACGGATCGGTGTCGCGCATCGCGCCGATCACGGGTTCTTCGTTGGGGATCTGGTGGACGCCCATCTTTCCGAGCGGGAGTACCATGTGCGCGAACGCCCCCCAGAAGAACACCACGATCCCCGCCAGGAGCCCGCCGATCACAACCTTCGACATCGCCCACCCCCCCATCGGCATCCCGCGGCGCCGGGATGAGCCCATGCACCGACCTGTCGGGCGTCGCATTCCATCGCGACACAACACGGCGTACACGGCCGTCGATCAGTCCGCTCTGATCGGCCTGTCCGTAGAGATCGGTGTTTTCGAGGCTCTTTCCCAGCCGATCTTTGTGGATGGCACTTCGATGATGGGTGCGTGAAGGATCGGAGTTTCGTCGGTAGGCGTTCCGGTTGGATCGCAACGTCCTCGCGAGACGGACGGTCAGGCAACCCGACACGCAATGGGCGGAGGTTCAGGTTGGCCATGTGGTGGGTTGCATTGCCTCCCCTGGAGACCGTGGGTTGTCGGTTTCAGCAGCGGCTTCTCGGGTGTCCGCAGGCCCGCGCAGGACGGGACTGATGTGGCCAGAGAGGTCGAGTCGGTTCAAATCAGATTGAAAGGCGAAGATCTTTTTGATCTTAGCCTGAGATTCTACCTGCGGATGAGTGCCCAGACCATGACGCTGCCGATCGCAACGAACAGGAAAGGCAGGAACCACTTGTCCAAGAATTGTTTCATAAGAGTAGCCGGTTTCTCTACGGCGGAAACGCCGTGCGAGGTGTTATGAGGGACATCGGGGTACAACGTTATCGGGTTCATTATACCAAGTGTGGACAAAAATGAAATCGGTGAGTTTTAATTTATGAAAAATTTTTATTTATTGAAAGCAGAGTCAAGCTGGTCCGGCGAACGAGCTGGGACGGTCGGATCGGGTCTCGCGGGGACTCGGCGCATCGAGTCGAATGTGATTGCGACGGCCACCACCGGCCGAGTCGGGAAGGGGCATGCGGCAGAGTCAGATGGGACTCCTTGAATCACGATCGACAATTCGGTAACTTCATCCACCAAGGATCGGATCGGAGTGACCACGAACGGTATGAAAGCGGGTAGAGTCCACGAAACAGACGAAACAAACCAAAAAGAAGGCGACGTGGTGCGGAAATCTCTTGGCAGGATCGTTGCATCGGTTGTGTTTTTCCTGGTCGGCTCCTGTGGCAGCGAGCGTTCGGTTGCCGGGCAGGGTTTCTCCGCGCTTCGTGGAAGGATGGAAGCCCTTCTTCGTGAGGAGCTAACCCGCGACTGGTATCCGCGGGCTGTGGACCGCGATCGTGGCGGATTCCACCAGTCATTCGCCCGGGACTGGTCGCCGATGCCGGATCGGGGATACGTTCCTCGTATACCAGGCCCGGCTCACCTGGACGGCGGCGGCGTTCGCCCGGTATTCCCCGGCGCACCGGGATGAGTTCGCCGGATACGCCCGCCATGGAGTCGCGTTCCTGGACAGCGTCATGAGGGACAAGGAGTTCGGCGGCTTTCATTGGGTCCTCGATCCGAAGGGCCGGCTCGATGCCAGGCTTGGCGATGAGAAGCACGCCTACGGTATATCGTTCGTCATCTACGCGGCCAGCGAGGTCCGGCAGGTGACCGGCGACGAGTTGGCCCTCGAAAGTGGCCCGAGACGCCTTCGATTGGCTCGATCAGCACGCGCACGACGCGAAGCACGGCGGTTACTTCGAGGCACTGCGGCGGGATGGGACGCCGATCCGGAGCTGGGACGAGGGTGTACCGATCGCACGGCGAACGGACCGGGTTGGCATCTACTACGGCTTCAAGACGATGAACGTCCACATCCATCTGCTGGAGGCGTTGTCGGCGTTATCGCGAGTTGACCCGCGTCCGGTGGTAAAGGAGCGGCTGCGGGAGATGCTGGCCATTGTCCGCGACAAGATCGCCGTCGAGCCGGGCGCATTGAACCTGTATCTGACGCCCGACTGGCGGGCGATCCCGGCTCACGACTCGTTCGGCCACGACGTCGAGACGGCCTACCTCTTGGTAGAAGCGGCCGAGGCGTTGGGGATGCCCGACGATGCCAGGACCTGGGAGGTCGCGCGCCGCCTGGTCGATCATGCCCTGGATTGGGGCTGGGACGACGAGCACGGTGGCTTCTATGACAAGGGCGAGTCGTTCGGCGGCCCCGCGTGGGATCGAAAGAAAGTCTGGTGGACCGAGGCGGAGGGCCTCAACGCCCTGCTCCTGATGCACCAGAAGTTCGGCGTGCGCACCGACCGTTATTCGAAGGCGTTCCTGAAGCAATGGGGCTTCATCGAAAAGCACCTGATCGACCCGGTCCACGGCGGCTGGTTCGCCCAGACCACTCGCGACGGTACCTTGATCGGCGACGGCGCCAAGACCAACCCATGGAAGGCCAACTATCATACGCTCGCGCGCCCTGATGAACGTGGCGACGCTCCTCGATCGAGCGCAACCCTGATGGCACAGGGCAAGAGTCAGCGAGATTACCGGGTTCGTATCGGGACACCGCGGTCAGGGTTTCGATGCGACCGTTTCCGAATTTCAACGCAGAATCAATCGCTGGAAAACCCGTCTCAATTCGAGTAGCATGCATCAAATCCATCGGCACGGCCTCTGAACTCAGCCTCGACTCCGAGAAGGTCCCATGATCGCGAACACCAAGGGCGACGACCCCCGTTTGGCCGAATTACTCTCGCGGTGGGAGGAGCTTCACGAGCAAGGGCGCAGCCTCTCCGCCGAGGAGCTTTGTTCGACCTGTCCCGAGCTGGCGGAGGAGCTGGGCCGCCACATCGCGCTGCTGCGCCGGCTCGACCCTCTCCTGGGCGACACCGAGATCGCCGCTCCCGACCGAGCCTGTCCCGCGCCGGCCGTCGGCTCGAGCCGGCAATCGGCCACGGCGCGGGCCGACTACCGCGACCTCCGCTTCCACGCCGCGGGCGCACTCGGCGAGGTCTTCATGGCCCGCAACGCCGAGCTCAACCGCGAGGTCGCGCTCAAGTTCCTCAAGGCCGAGCGGGCTCGCGACCCCGAGAGTCTGCCGCCGCTTCCTCCAGGAGGCCGAGGTCACCGGTCGGCTGGAACACCCCGGTGTCGTGCCGATCTATGCCCTGGGCACCGACGCCACGGGGGCGCCGTGCTACGCGATGCGGTTCATCCGCGGAGCGACGCTCCAGGACGCCATCGACGCCTTCCACGCCGCCGAGCGGCCTGGCCGCGACCCGACCGAGCGCTCGCTGGCCTTGCGCGAGCTGCTGAACCGGTTCACGTCGATCTGCAGCACGATGGGCTACGCGCACAGCCGGGGAATCCTCCACCGGGACCTCAAGCCGCGGAACGTGATGCTGGGTAAGTACGACGAGACGCTGGTGGTGGACTGGGGTCTGGCCAAGCCGTTCGACCGGGACGAGTCGGCGCGGTCGGTGGGCGAGGAGACGCTGACGCCTAGCTCGGGTTCGAGTGACGGCGGTTCGGACACGCCGACGGTGGGGGTGGTTGGCACGCCGGCCTACATGAGCCCGGAGCAGGCCGAGGCGCGGTGGGAGATCGTGGGCCCGGCCAGCGACCAGTTCAGCCTGGGAGCGATCCTCTACGCGATCCTGACCGGGCAGGCCCCGTTCCAGGGCCGCACGATTGAGGAAGTCATGGAGAAGGTGGAGCGGTGCGAGTTCCCCGCACCACGGCAGGTCAAGCCGAAGGCCTCGCGAGCGTTGGAGGCGGTATGCATCAAGGCGATGGCGATGCGTCCGGAGGACCGATACGCGACGGCGCTGGACCTGGCGGCGGACGTCCGGCGGTGGATGGCCGACGAGCCGGTCTCGGCCTGGCGGGAGCCGTTGGCCCTTCGAGCCCGGCGGTGGATGCGTCGGCACCGGACGCTGGTGATCAGCACCGTGGCCGTGCTGCTCTTCGGTCTGATCGGGCTGGCGGGCTTCGCGACCGTCCTGGCGGGGAAGAACCGCGAGCTCGACGCCAAGAACCTGGAGCTGGCGAACAAGAATCAAGAATTGGACCGGCAGCGACAGCGAGCCGAAGAGCGCAGGCGAGGAGCTGGCCATCGATGCGGTGAAGAAGTTCCGCGATGCCGTCCAGGCCAACGCTGAGCTGAAGAACCGCCACGAGCTGGAGGCGCTGCGCAAGGCGCTGCTGAAGGAGCCGCTGGAGTTCTTTCAGCAAGCTCCGCGATCAGCTTCAGGCCGACCGGGATACGCGGCCCGCCGCCTTGTCCAACTTGGCCGCTGCGAATTTCGACCTGGCTTCGCTCACGTCGGAGATCGGCAGCATCCCTGACGCGATCCGCTCCTACTCCGAATCGCTCGCCATCCGGGAGCGGCTGGTACGCGACCACCCCGACTTCGATCCAGTATCAGAACGATCTGGCCAAGACCCTCAACAACCTCGGCAACCAGCTCCGCACCACTGGCCGCCCGACCGAGGCCCTGGAGTCGTACCGGCGAGCGGTGGCGATCAAAGAGCGGCTCGCGCACGACCATCCCGCCAACAACGACTACCAGACTCAGCTCGCCACAAGCTACAACAACCTGGGAGTCTTGCTGGTCAACATGGGTCATCCGACCGAGTCGCTGGAGTTTCACCAGCGGACCTTGGCGATCTCATGAGCGGTTGGCGCAGGCGAATCCATCCGTCATCCAGTACCAGAGCCATCTTGCCGCGATCCACGACAACCTCGGCGTCATGCTCAACAGAATGGGCCGGCCAGCCCAGTCACTGGAGTCGTACCATCGGGCCCGGGCGATTGATGAGCGGCTGGTGCGTGACCACCCCGACGTCACCGACTTCTGGCTCGACCTCGCCGGCAACCACACCAACATCGGCGTCCTGCTCGGCCAGACGGGTCATCTGACCGAGGCGCTGGAGTCGCACCGGCGGGCCTTGGCGATCAATGAGCGGCTGGCGCACGACCACCCCACCGTCAACCGAGTACTTGCGCGATATGGCCGTTGCCTGCAACAACGTGGCGAACCTAATGGGCGACACAGGACATCGCAGCCGAGGCACTGGCGGTCGTACCGGCAGGCGCTGGAGACCTTGGAGCGGCTGGTCCGCGATAACCCCGCCGTCAGCTGAGTACCAACGCGGTCTGGCCGTCGCTCACAACAACATCGGGGCCACGTTCTACGACATGCATCAGCCGGCCAGGCGCTGAAGTCGTACCGGGCGGGCGCTGGCGATCCGGGAGCGGCTGGTCCGCGATCTTCCGTCCGACATCCAGTACCAGACCGATCTCGGCCTGACGCTGGGCAATCTGGCTCAGATCGAAATGAGCCTGGGACGATGCACAGGAGGCTCGGCAGCGGCTCGATCGAGCCATCGACCTCGAACGGAAAGTCGCTCGCGGCCATGCCGGGCCAATGGTATCTATCAGCAGTCTCTTCGAACCCACCTGTTCCAACTGGCCAAGGTCCACCAGGCGCTGAATCAACCGATCGAGGCGGCCAGGGTCGTTGCCGAACTCGTTCAGTTGACGCGGGAACGTACGGCGCTGTCGCGAGGTAACCGGACCGAGCTTTACAACGGGGCCTGTGCCTTGGCGATCGAGCGTCCCACTCACTCGGGGAGTGCAGCAACAGCAAGCCCTGGCGGCCGAGGCGGTCCAACTGCTGAGACAGGCCATAGCCGCCGGGTGGACCAATGCTCAGCACGCAAGCCGGGATCCCGACTTGAACCCGCTCCGCGACCGAGAGGACTTTCGCCAGATCCTGGCGGAGTTGTTCGACTGCGGCTTCCCGGCCGATCCGCTCGCCCGGTGAGCCGAACCAGAACGGTGAATCGCATCAGCGATGCGGGTCGTACAACTACTTGTGATCCAGCTCGATCACTCCGTCCCAGCTTCCCGAGAGATGATCCGTGGTTCGCTTCCATGTACTTCAAGAGGAACTCGCTCGGTCCGTCGCGGTGCAGGCGGGAGAGCAGGTCCCGGGCGGATGACCAATTGCCGTCCATGAAGGCATCGAGGGCCGCCTCGTAGTCCCTGCGGTTCTGTTCCGAGAGGACGCCAGGCTCACTTACAGGCGGGAGCAGCTCGTAGACCATGAAGTCTGCGGTCATCCCATAGGGCCTGACCCTGGCGACTCGGCGGAGCCGTGCCCAAGGGATACTCCCGATCTCGGACCGGATCTGGTCCGCGGTGGCATCATCGAGCAGGATCGGGACGCGGAGGTCCTTGGTCATCGATTCGAGCCGGGAAGCGAGGTTGACCTTGGGGCCGTAGACGCCGACCTTGGCCTGCTCGTAGACGCCCAGGCGGCCGGCAATTGCGCGGCCGCTGGCGATGCCGATACCGCACTGGAAGCCGGCCAAGCGTGCGGTCCTTCTTCTGGGCCTCCATCAGGAACTTCTTACGAATGATCAGGGCGGCTCGGGCTGCCCGACTGGCATGCGCCCCGTCGCCCTTTGGGCCAGCCCCAGAAACCCATCGCGGCGTCTCCCTGGAAGTCGCCGATGACGCCGCCCTGATCGCTGATGCTCGCGGTCATGATGCCGAGGAACGAGCTGACGTGCTCCCAGATCATCATCAACTCGCTTTGATGATCGCCGGCGACCCGGCTCGACCCACGCAAGTCGCAGAACAGCACGGTCACGTCGGTCTCCCGGGGGACAGGACGGTCTCCATGTCGCGTCCCACTAGTGCCTCGCGAATTTGGCCGGAGAGCAGGAGCGAGAACTGAGCCTCCCGGCGTTGCAGGTTCAAAACTTGGAGCAGAGCGCCGAAGATCTCGGCCACGAGTCCCGCGAACTTGACGTCCGGCTTGAGTTTCTCCTTCTGGTCGTCACGTGAGATCGACAAGGGCATCGGCTCGAAGCGGCCGGAAAGGTAGAGGGCCATCCCCGGCGATGGTTCGTCGGGCAGGGGGAACAGATCGCCCAGTCGAAGATCGGATTGGGAGTGAAGCCGGGGTCGAGGCCGCCAGCCTGCCACATGTTGAGGATGCTACGACGGAACCGCTGGATTGCGTCGGTGATCAGGCTCCGGCTCGGCGTCAAAGCCTCCGCCTCCTCGCTCCGGTGCCGCTCGCAAAGGATCTCGATCTTCGGCTCCCCCCCGTCTTCCTCGAGATCGACGCGGACGACGGCGGCCGACTCGGCGCGCGCCACCCCGTCCAGGAGGACGTCGAGGACGCGAGACTGCAACTCTTCAACGCTCGGAGCGGTACGAATCACCCCGGGCAGAGCGGCGAGGATCTCGATCCGGGTCTCGGCGTCGGAGAACTTGACCTGTTGCAGGTCCGCGGGTTCGAACCAGGCCTTGGTCACCGACGTCGACGGGGTCGGGACCTGAGTTGGCTGTTCCTCACAGACCTCAAACTTCGTGTTGCCGATGAAAAACTGCTCGCCGACTCCCACGGTGAATTCGTCGGTGTCCTGGCCCTTGTAGGAAATCGGGTTCCGTGCATTCGGCTCCTTGCGGACCAGGAGCTTACCCCCTTGCCACTCCAGAGTGGCATGCCTCCTTGAGATCTGCACGTCCCAGTCCACCACCCACTCGCTCTCGGAGGCGAGGCGGCCGAGCGTCACCGGGCGGTTCGGGATTCCCTTCTCCCAGCGGTTCTGGGGGGCTTTCCCGGTTGCGGTCAGGTTCGGCATCGGGCATCCCATCGCCGCGTTTCGCGGCGCCCAAGCATCCAGTTAGAGAACTACCCCGACCCGGCCATCAACGCCTTTTCCCTATCGCGCACGATGACGGCCCACCAGTTGATCTTCTGGGTGAGGGCGGTCGATGCCAGAAACATCCGGTTCTCTGTTGGGTCGTGAAACGCGTGGGTATACGCCTCCTGGTCGCACGCGGCCAGCCAGAATTCTCGGCTGTGGAACGGACCGCCGCACTGGTCTAAGTGTTGACAACCTGACTAGTTGCAGCGAAACTAACGTCACAACCCCCGACGCACCGGAAGAGCGAAACGACTTCTTATTCTTAGTACAGCCCACAGGGATGCGGGATCGAATTCGGGAGGTCGAGGCTCCATCCGAGCCTCTTCCGGCTGTCGGCTGGGACGAAGTCTCCCCCTACCAACGGATTTCCGTACCATTTCTCTGCTGCGTTGTTTTGTTAGATTAACCTCTTGAACGGCTGCAATCAACAACAGGTCCAGTTCGGGAAAAGGTTCGGATTCGTAGATTCGTAGCGACCTTCGATCGGGGTCAGTCAAGGATGAGTGGCCGTCGCACGGAATCATGTGTCATATTATTTTCGAGATACGCGATGGTCCTCTTGTCGTTACCCGCTACGGTAGAGTGTTGTTAAGATAGGAAGTTGACATGGGACTGGACATGACTGGGGGTTTTGGGAAAACCTTGGCACGCGCACTTGAAATGTTCCCACGGATCGAAGAAACTGATAGTCGAGCCGGCATTGAGCCGCCGGCTGGTATGTAGCGGGAGTGTCGCTTCGCAATCCTGCCTTTGAGTCCGGTGGTGATCTGATCCTCGCACCTTCGAGGCACGCTAGCTGTACGACCATGAAGACCATCTTGACAGTCACGGTCTTTGCCGTCGTGAGCATCATCGGCGCTGTCGTTGGAATCGCCGTCGACCGTTCCTGGAGCCAGAACTCGGTCGTCGCGATAGAGCCATCCCACTTGCCAGGTGGCGACGTACGTTCCGTGCACGCTCTGGGATCGATCCAGCCCTCCGGCGGGGTCATCGAGGTCGCCGTCCCTGCGGGCCTCCGGCGCGCTCCGCTTTGGTGAGGCGGTCAATGTGAACGGCCTGGTCAAGAAGGGGCACATCCTGGCCTACCTGGACGGTTACGACGAAAGGCTGTGCGAAGCCAATGTCATCGACGAGGAGATCAAGGCGGCCGAGCGAAATCGGCAAGGCGAGGATGATAACGAGCGGCTGGCCCTTGTTGACATCAACCGGGAGCTGGAGAAAAACGTCCGGCTCGGGACGATGCAACTCGAATCGGTCGAACTGAAGATCAAGTGCCTCAAGGAGAAGTACGAGCTCTCCCGCAAGCAGTTCGAAGCCGTGAAGGGACTGCAAGAGAACAACACGATCGCCGACCAGGAATACCAACAACTCAAGGTCCAGGAGGAGCTCAGTCTGGGCGAGCTGAAATATGCCCAGGCGGAAAAGGAGCGGCAGCAGAAGGAGCTTGAGATCACGACGAGCGCGGAGGCGATCGAGCGGCAGAAGCGCAAGGTGCGTTTCTTGGCGGAACGGCGAGGCGCAGTTCCCCATCAAGACGCTGCTTGGCAAGAAGGCGCTCGCCGAGGCGGCGAAGAATCGCTGCACCGTGGTCGCCCCTCGCGACGGAACAGTCCTCGAGATCACCACTCAGGAAGGCGAGTCCGCGGTCGGCAAGCCCCTGTTGAAGTTGGGAGATACCAGCAGTCTTTACGTCATGGCGGAGGTTTACACCGACGACCGCGAGGGCGTTCAGGTCGGTCAGCCGGCCGAGATCCACGGCCGTGGTCTCCCCCTGAACCTCGTCGGGATCGTCGAGCGAATCAGCCCCGTGGTCGGCGGTCACACGCAGTCTCCCCTCGACCCGACCTACCGCGAGAATGCCCGGGTCTACGAGGTCTGGATCAAGCTCAAACTCGATGAGAAGACTCACGAAAAGATCCGGAAGCTCATTCTCCAACCTGTTGACGTGAAGATTCAGATTGACAGCGGACTGCCTTCCCGACCAGGCGCCGAAGGGCAGTCCTAACCAACGGACGGATGCATGGTCCGGAAAACCGCGATCTCCTGGAGAAACCTCGTCCACGATCTGGCCAAGACGGGGCTCGCCCTGGCGGGAATCGGTTTCGCCCTGGTCGTCATCTTCATGCAGCTCGGTTTCAGCAAGGCGGTCGAGCAGACCGCCACTATCGTGCTGGGCAAGCTCGACTTCGACATCCTCATCGTTTCGAAGAGCTATGTGTACCTCGCCGACCCGGGAACTTTCCCGATCGCCCGGATCCGCACGGCCGAATCGGTCCCGGGAGTCCTTCGCGCCGTGCCTCTGTACGTCCGGACGGGCATCTGGCAGAACCGAAGCAAGGTGCTGCCTGCCGAGGGCCGGGGCTGGCTCCCGCGCCGGCACTCCGAGGGCGGGCAAAAAGCGCCCGAGGCGCACTGGAAAGAGCGGGCGATCCTCGTCCTGGCTTCCAACCAGCCCAACCTCATCTTCGCGGGCGGCATCCCAGGTCGGAAGCGCGGGCCGGCCGACCTGGAGGAGCCCGGGGCTCTCCTGATCGACCGCCGAAGCAGTCGGGAGTTCGGCCCCCAGAAGAAGAGCTCCCGAGTTGAGCTGAACCAGCAGGAGTTCCACATCGCCGGCGAGTTCGAGATGGGCACCGGGTTTTCCGCCGACGGAGCGGCCCTGATGAACCACCACAATTTCGCACGCGCAGTACGGTGGCGACGCCCTCGACTTCCCTACTCTCGGGCTGGTCAAGCTCACCGACGCCAGAGATACCGGCGAAATCCTGGAGCGGCTCCGGAAAGCACTGCCGATCTCAGACCAAGCCGGGGGACCGGGTGCGGATGTCAAGGTGCTGAGCCGGGACGAGATCATTGGGAATGAGACTTACTACTGGGTCAGCGAGCGGCCCATCGGCATCCTGTTCTCCATGGGAGTCGGCATCTCGTTCATTGTGGGTTTCGTCGTGTTCTACCAGGTGTTTTCCAGCGACATCGCCGACCACCTCTCTGAGTACGCGACGCTCAAGGCGATCGGCTACTCCAATGGCCGGGTCAGCTCGATCGTGGTTGGTCAGGCGGTCCTGCTCGGCCTGGTCGGTTACGCCGTCGCCCTGGTGGTGGCATGGGGCCTTTACTGGCTCGTCGAGACGATGACCCGAATGCCGATGTTGCTCTGGAACATCAAGATTCTGGGAGAGCCCTTGGCGCTCGGGCTAGTCATCTCCTGCGGGTCTGCGCTGTTCTCGATCCGCAAGGTCCGTGCGGCGAATCCCGCCGATCTCTTCCGATGAGCCGCCGAATCCGCAAGACACCCCTGGCCTGGTTGAACCTGACGCACGACATGAAGCGGCTTGCGGCGTCATTGGCCGGAGTCGGCTTTGCGGTCGTCCTGATCTTCACCGAGCTGGGTTTCTTGAACGCGATGCTCCGCGCCACCGTCGCGCCGCTCGAAAAGCTGCAAAGGTCCGAGCCTGGCGGAACGCTTCTGGTTGTTAACCGCGACAAGGAGACGCTGGCCGACACTCGGCGGTTCGCCGCCAAGTGGCTGGTCAAGGCCGAGGCGGTACCTGGCGTCTTGTGGGCCCGCGCCGTCTATCTCGAGGCGGCCTCGTCGGACTTCCACAACCCGAAGACCGACAGGTCGCGAAAGATCCGGGTCCTCTCGAGCGACTCCGAGGCTGCTCTCGGATCTCGCTCCTGGCGTCGAGGCCGGGACGCGGCTTCGGCCCTTGGGAACGGCCTTGTTCGACGAGCGGTCGCAGACCGCCTTCGGGTCGACGAGCTGCCGTGGGACGACCGTGCCGGGATCGGCCAGGGAAGCCTGGGTCGCCCGTAAGCCGGTCCGGCTCGTCGATACGTTCGAGCTGGGGACGGACTTCGTCAATGACGGCAACTTGCTCGTGGGATTCCGCACCTTCGACGCACTTTTCCCTCTGCCAGGGTCGACCAGCCGGACGCGCCGACGGTCGACATTGGGGTGATTCGGCTGGCCGCAGGGATCGACGCGGCGGCGGTCCGGGCCGGGCTCGAACGGAGCCGCATGGCCGATGCCGGGCTCCGCTTCCTGACGGTCGAGGAGATGATCGGCCAGGAGCAGGCGTTCTGGCAGTACCAGACATCGATTGGCCAGATTTTCGGGCTAGGTGTGATTCTCGGCTTCGTAGTCGGCGTGGTCATCTGCTATCAGGTGCTTTCCAGCGATATCCGCGATCACCTGGCCGAGTACGCGACACTCAAGGCAGTCGGCTACGGTAATACGTACCTGATGAAGGTGGTTTGTCGCCAGGCGATCTGGCTGGCGCTGCTCGGCTTCGCACCCGGAACGCTTTTCGCCGGGGCCGTCTATTGGATGCTCCGCACCCAGACCGGTCTGCCAATGCAGTTGGCCCCTTGGACTGTTGGACTCGTCCTGATCCTGACTCTGGTGATGTGCTTGATCTCGGCCTACCTCGCGATTCGCAAACTCTTCGAAGCCGACCCGGCGGAGCTGTTCCGATGATGAGCATCGCGACTGAGACCCAACCCGCCGCGGACCCGGAGCCGGTCACGAAAGCCCCGCTCGTCTGGGTCCGCGATGTCTCCTATACCTTCGGCCAGGGAGAGTTGAGCAACCAGGTCCTCAAGAACAACAACCTCGAGCTCTACCCGGGCGAGATCGTGATCATGACGGGCCAGTCCGGGTCGGGCAAGACGACGCTGCTCACCCTCATCGGCGGCCTGCGGCGACTGCAAGAAAAGGGTGGGAACATCCAGGTCTTGGGGCACGAACTGGCCGGGATGAGTGCCGACGACTTCATGCGCATCCGCCGCCGCATCGGCTTCATCTTCCAGGCACATAACCTGTTCGGCTCGCTCACCGCGGTCCAGAACGTTCGGTTGGCACTCGAGCTCGGCGGTGATACGGGGGCGTCCCCCAAGACAGACGCCCAGGTTCAGCAACGGGCCATCGACCTGCTGGGTCGGCTCGGTCTCGGCAAGAAGATCCACCACAAACCGCAACAGCTCTCCGGGGGCCAGCGGCAGCGCGTCGCGATTGCCCGTGCCCTGGCCAACCAGCCCCGGCTCATCCTGGCCGACGAGCCGACGGCCGCTCTCGACGCGGAGTCCGCCGATATCGTCCTTGAGCTGCTGAAAGAGACCGTCCGTTCGGGCGACCGGACAGCGATCGTGGTTACGCACGACACCAAGATCCTCGAATCCGCCCACAGGATCATCAACATGCGATACGGTGAGATCGTCTCGAACATCGACGTCGAGCGAGCCAAGAAGATCTGCAAGTTCCTGAAAGAGTGCAAGGTCTTGAAGGAACTCTTGTCCGGAATGCTGACGGAGTTCGACCTGGCGATCGCCGACCGAATGACCGAGGAGTCGTTCTCATCCGGCTCGGTGATCATCCGCAAAGGGGAAGAGGGCGACAAGTTCTATATGATCCAGGAGGGGGTCGTCGAGGTGATGCGTCCGCTGAGCGACGGTTCGTGGCATCACGACGAGATCGCCGAAGGGGGGTTTTTCGGAGAGGTCGCCCTGATCCGCAACGAGACGCGCAACGCGACCGTGGTCGCCAAAACGGACGTTGAACTCTTTGTCTTGCAACGATCCCAATTTAACGAGATTCTCAGTTTACGCTCAGGATTTCAAGAGCAGCTCCAGGGTGTCCTGGCATACCGACTCTGAGGCGTCGGCGTCCGTTTCCTATCCCACGTGGTGCTTCAAAGGGGTCGGTGCCGAAGCATGGCACAACCGGAGGGGCCAGCCCCCCGACTGCGGACAGGGTTCCGCAGTCCCGAACAAACCGGTCGATCCCCATAATCGGAGGATTGGTTAAAGAAAAACCTGTTCGCGGTGCGATCTAGATCCAGCGATCTCCCCGCTCCCTCTTCGAGGACATCGATGGTGAGCCCGCGGCTGTTTCTATCGATCTATCTCCTGATTGTGCTTGCATCCGCGGGATGCCATCAGGGACAGCCGCGAGTGGTCCCAGAGGGGTTCAGCGCGCCCCCCCCGCGCCGACCATTTTGCGGGTCGTACCGGCGGATGACCTGGTACCCGATCTTCTGCGGCGTTCCGCCATGCCCCCGGCTGTGCCTTTGCCGGGGGGTGATCCGGCCGGCCGAATCTATCGTGTTCTTGAACCGACTGTATGCGTGGCCCTCGCGGCCCGCAACTCCCCCTTGGCGAATTCACTCGACGACAAACGGTCGTCCCTGCCATGCGACCAACCCGGAGCCCACCACACGTCCAAACACCAGGCGAACAAGTTGCTGGCAACGGCCCTGGCGCATCCAATCCGAGGAGGTCCGCAACCAGGACGCCGGCAAGGCTGCGGAAGCTTCTTCCACCTCGCCCAAGCCGAGGCGCAGGAGGCAATCGTGCGTCGATCGCAGGCCGAGGTTGGCGCGGCGATCGCCGCGTCCCATGCCCAGATGGAACGCGGATTGTCGGTGCAAGACATTCACAACAAGCTTCGCCGGCAGGAGGGCGAGCTCCGCGGGAAGCGGATCAAGTTGGGGGAAACGATCGCCCGCCACAGCTCGGGGCTCCGGGAGAGTCTGGTCCTCGCCCCCGACGACGACGACTGGCTCGTTCGACCGCTGGTCGAACTGGGCGTCGAGTCCCGACATCCCGGACGCCGACCACGCCGTGTCGGTCGGTCTGGCGAACCGGGCTCAACTGCGCCTCTTGCGGACCATCATCCTGGAAGTCGATCCGGCATCGCTTGCCGTGGCCGTGCAACTCGTGGCGACGATCCACCCGCTCCTGGGCATCATGGCCCCCAAGGGGTCGCAGGTTGCTCTCGCCACGATGGCAATCGCCGCGAAGGTGCACTGCGAAGAACCAGAGGCGGTATCGCAGTTCCGGGAGCAGGCCCGTGCGATTCTCGCCGAGCGCGAGCGCGCCATCGAGGCAGAGATCCGCGATGCCGTTCTCGGCATCATCTACCACGTTCACATGGTGTCCGTTGCACGGGACCAATACAGACTTCGCGCCGAGGAGCTCAACCGCCTGCTGGCGAAGGCTGGTCGCGGGCTCACACCCAGCCTGGAGCTTTCCAACGCTCGTCTTGATCTCTTCGCGGCCGAGAGCCAGTGGATCGACGAGGTCACCGAGCTGAAGGTTCAGCAAGTCCGGCTCGAGCAAGCCCAGGGTCTCCTGTTGACACCTGCGCCAACCGTGGTTCCATCCGCGGAAATGCATAGACACTGACACCGGCTTCTGCCCGGTGTGTCGAGCCCAGTTCACGGTCGTATGTGACATGTTCTCCGACAGCCAACATCCCCTCGCGAGGTGATCGACGTAGGAGTCTCGAGACAGAATCTCGATTTCCTTCCATTCACACGGTTGAATTCCGATTTGCGCTCGGCTACCATCGTGCCATCGATGCTTTTTTCGTGGCCAATCGATGGGGTAGGTCGATGTCCGAGAGCGACCAATCGACGCAGATCCAGAGTTGCATCGACCGCATGCGTTCGGGCGACGCGTCGGCGCGCGACGAGCTGCTGGCCCACGCCGCGGATCGGCTGACCCGCCTGACGCGGAAGATGCTGCGAGACTTCCCGGGGGTCCATCGCTGGGAGCAGACCGACGACGTGCTCCAGAACGCCGCCTTGCGGCTTTGCCGCGCGCTTGGGCGAGGTCCAGCCGCCGACGGCCGCAGACTTCTTCCGGCTGGCGGCGGCACAGATCCGCCGCGAGTTGCTCGACCTGGCCCGGCGCTACTCCGGCGCCGAGGGGCTGGGAGCTCATCACGCGAGTCTCGCCGGATCGGGGACAGCGTCCTCGGCCGCGGCGGGACCCAACCCCGCGGACACCACCCACGACCCCGATCGGCTCGCCGCCTGGACCGACTTCCATCGCGAGGTCGAGACGCTGCCCCTCGAAGAACGCGAAGCGTTCGACCTGCTGTTCTACCAGGGGCTGTCACAGGCCGAGGCGGCCGCCGTGCTGGATGTTTCCGAGCGGACGATCAAGCGCCGCTGGCAATCGGCGCGGCTGCGATTGGTCCAGACCCTGGGAGGCAGGATGCCCGGCTTTTGACCCCAAACACCGATGGAGAGCACGTCCGATGATCGCGAAGACCGATGGCGAGGACCCGCGACTCGACGAGTTATTACTCCGCTGGGAGGAGCTGCGCGAGCAGGGCCAGAGCCTCTCCGCCGAGGAGCTCTGCTCCACCTGCCCCGAGCTGGCCGGGGAGCTCGCCCGCCGGATCGCGCTGCTTCGCAAGTTCGACCCCCTCCTCGACCGACACGGGGATTGGTCCCGGAGAGCACATCCGACCTGGCCCCGGTTCGACCGGCGGGTCGAGTCGGGAGTCGGCCACGGCCCAAGCCGAGTTTCGCGATCTCCGCTTCCACGCCGCGGGCGGCACTCGGCGAGGTCTTCCTGGCCAGGAACGCCGAGCTCAATCGCGAGGTGGCGCTGAAGTTCCTCAAGCCTGGCCGGACTCGCGACCCCGAGAGCCTGCGCCGCTTCCTCCGGAGGCCGAGATCACCGGCCGGCTGGAGCACCCGGGCGTCGTGCCGATCTACGCGCTGGGGACCGACGCCGACGGGGCACCTTGCTACGCCATGCGGTTCATCCGGGGCGAGACGCTTCAGGACGCGATCGACGCGTTCCACGCCGCCGATCGGTCCGGCCGCGACCCGATCGAGCGATCGCTGGCCCTGCGCGAGCTGTTGAACCGGTTCGTGTCGATCTGCAACACGATGGCCTATGCGCACAGCCGGGGGATCCTCCACCGCGACTTGAAGCCGCGGAACGTGATGCTGGGCAAGTACGACGAGACACTGGTCGTGGACTGGGGCCTGGCCAAGCCGTTTGACCGGGATCAGACTTCCAGCCTCGAGCGAGGAGATGCTGACGCCTAGCTCGAGCTCCGGTGGTACCGGTCCGGACACGCCGACGGTGGGCATGGTGGGCACGCTGGCGTACATGAGTCCCGAGCAGGCGGAGGCGCGGTGGGACCTCGTCGGACCCGCGAGCGACGTGTTCAGCCTGGGGGCGATTCTGTACGCGATCCTGACCGGCCGTGCTCCCTACCAGGGTGGTACGGCCGGCGAGGTCCTGGAGAGGGTGAAGCGGTGCGAGTTTCCCCGGCCGCGCCAGGTGAAGCCGGAGGTGTCGCGCGGCGTTGGAGGCGGTGTGCCTGAAGGCGATGGCGCCGGAGCCGGAGGATCGGTATGCGACGGCGACTGGAGCTGGCAGCGGACGTGAAGCGATGGCTGGCGGATGAGCCGGTGACGGCCTAGCAGCGAGCCGCTGTCGGCGCGGGCTGCGCCGCGGTGGGTCCAGCGGCATCAACGGCTGGTGACGGGGGCGGCGGCGGCGGTAGTGGTGGGGATCGTCGCGCTGGCGGCGCTCGTACTGGTGGTCACGTCCGCGAACCGCACCATCCGCCAGAAGAGTACCGAGGCCGAACGGGAGCGGGATCAGGCAAGGGACGTGACGGAGTTCCTGGTATCGAGCTTCCGCAAACCAGATCCGGCTCAGGACGGGCGACAGCAGTTACAGGTGGCCGAGGTGTTGAGCCGTGCCGTCACGGAGCTGGGAGGGCACCAGCAGATGGCGCCGAGCACGAGGGCCACGATCCTGAGCGCCGTCGGCCAGACTTATCGCGGTCTCGGGTTGGTGCCGGAGAACCTGGAGGTCTCCGAGAAGGCGTTTGCGATCCGGCACGAGGTGCTGGGCGAAGACCATCTCGACACGCTCATGTCCATGAACGACGTCGCCGTGGCCTACTACGACGCCGGTCAGTTCGATCGTGCTATCCAGCTCCATGAGCAGGCGCTCGAGCGCGGCGGAAGACCAAGCTGGGGGCGGATCATCCCGATACGCTCACCTCGATCAGCAACCTCGCCGCGGCCTACTGGGGTGCGCACCAGTTCGACCACGCCGTCGAGCTCCATCAAGGGCGCTCGAGGGACGGAAGGTCAAGCTGGGTGCAGATCCATCCCGACACGCTCACCTCGATGAACAACCTCGCCGCCACTTACTACAGCGTGGGCCGGTTCGACCGGGCCATCGCATTGCACGAACAGGCACTCGAGGGACGGAAGGCCAGGTTGGGCGAAGATCATCCCGACACGCTCGACTCGATGACCAACCTCGCCGTGGCCTACTGGGCTGCCGGGCAGCTCGACCTCGCCATCCCGCTTAATGAGCGCGCTCTCAAAGTGCAGCGGATCAAGCTGGGCGAGAACCATCCCGACACGCTCACCTCGATGAACAACCTTGCCGCGGCCTATGAGAAGGCGGGACAGCGCGACCGCGCCATCCCGATCAAGGAGCAAGTGGTCGAGGCGCGGTCAAGCCAAGCTGGGTGTGGACCATCTCGATACGATCACCTCGATGATTGATCTCTCCATGAGCTACTGGGCTGCAAGTCAGTTGGACCGCCTCATCCCGCTCTGCGAGCAGATCGTCCAGGTGCGGCAGTCGAAGCTCGGCGAGCATCATCCCGACACGCTCGTCTCGATGAACAACCTCGCCCTGGCCTACCTGATTGCAGGTCGGTTCGACCGTCTCATTCCGTTTTGCGAGCAGGCGGTCCGGTCGCAGCAATCCAAGCTGGGCGTGGATCATCCCGACACACTAACCTGGATGAGCAACCTTGCCAACGTCTATGAGAGGACAGGACAGCGCGATCGTGCGATCCCGATCCACGAGCAGGTGGTCAGGCGCGGCGTGACAAGCTGGGTGAGGATCATCCTGATACGCTCCGCGCTCGAAGGGACCTGGCCTCGTCCTACCTGGAGGCGGAGCGTTACCAGGATGCCGAGACACTATGCCGCAAACTCGTGGAAGCCGTCGGCCGGAGCAAGCCGCGCAACGATCCTTTCTACTACGATTCGCTGTCCCTGCTCGGTCGCTGCCTGAGCCTCCAGCAAATGCACGCGGAGGCGGTGTCCATCCTCGGCGAGTGTTTGAAGCTCATGGAGAATACCCAGCCGGACGATTGGACCACAGCGAGCTGTCGGAGCCTACTCGGGGAGGCACTGTCCCGACAGAAGTCCTTCGTGGAGGCGGAACGGCTCCTCCTCTCCGGTCAGCGGGAGCTGGTCGACCGGTCTGCAAAGATCCCGCCCCATCATCGTCAGGAGGCCCTGCGCCGCGCCGTGAATCGCTTGGTCCAACTCTACGAGCTCTGGGACAAGCCGGCCGAGGCTGAGAAGTGGCGGAGGCAGCTCCCGCCAGGACCGCCGCAACTCGCCGATCCCAGGAAGGAGGAGGCACGCGACGCCCAAGCCCCCGCCGCGCCGCCCCGAGGGTCTTGAGCGGGAGTCCTGGGCCTCGCTTCCAGCCGCCTTGATCCTCCTCGTCAAGCCGCCGCGCGACGGCGACGGTACGACCAGAATCCCAGGCCGGCCAGCGCCGCGGTCGAGATCATGACCCACGACGCGGGCTCGGGGACGGAACTCAGGCTGGGAGTGAGGATCGTGAACGGAAGCGTGATCGCATCGCCTGCCTGAGCACCCGCGGCAAAGTTGAGCGTCACCTGGCCCTCGTATTCCCTCGGGGAGGGCAGGAAGAAGTACCCGGTGTTGACGTTGAAGGCCCCTCGCTGGAAGTCGCTGGCCGAGATCGGAGGCAAGGCTTGGCCTCCGATGATGCCCACCCCGACCACGTTATTTCCGTGTGGTGCGCGATTCGGTGAACGAACCGACGAGGGCTGCTCCATCGAAACAGCCGTTATTGAAGATGGCGTTAGGTACAAAGAACTGCTTGATGATCGAGGAACAAGCTTCCTTGGCCGCCATTCACGTCAACCACGCTCAACGACCCGGTGAGGCTCGGAAAGCCTTTGGTGTCCGCGGCGGAAATGTTATTGATGAAGAACTCGAAACGACCGTCCGGCGTGGTAAAGGCCGGGATCGCGACGCTGTAGGACTGACCGGGACTCAAGGGTGTGTTCGCACCGGCCCCGAGTATGAACGACTGCGTGAAGCCCGTGTTAGGCAGGTTTTCCGTCACAGTCACTTGTCCCGCCCGGCCAGTGCGGGGAGTGACCAGGACCAGCCCGGCGGCCATCGCCAGCGCCGCGTACCAATTGACTGCGAGATGTTTCCGGAATCTCATCATTTCCTCCTCTGTCGCATTGGTCAGGAATGGGTTGGCAAGCTCAGTGGATTTCAGTCCATGACGGATCGGTCCGGACACGAATCAACCCATCACCAGGGGGTGATGGTGTGTCGTGCGACCGACTGGAGTTGGAGGCTCGCTGCGCCTCCCTCCACCCTGCTAAGCGAAAGCCGCGACGCCCGGGGGCCAAAACCGTGGAAATTCTTTCCTTGCGGGATGAGGTTCGAGCGGATCTCGATCGTGGAGGTCAGTCCGACGAGTCGGAATCGCTTATATCACCGCATGGAAATGGGGGCGTAATGGGGACTCCGGCTTACATGCCTCCGGAGCAGCCCGAGGCGCCATGGGACTTCGCCGGCCCGGCCAGTGATCTCTTCACTCTGCGCGGAATCCTCTTCCGGGCGATGGCGAAACGGCCGGAGGACCGATACGCGATGGCATTGGAGCTGGCCGTGGATGGCCATCGGTGGCGCGACGACCAGCCGGTTACGGCCTGGCGCGAGCCTCTGTTCGCCCGTGTGCGGCGTTTGTGGGTTGGTGCCCAGCGGGCGGACCCCCAAGCCCAAGTCATCGCCAATTAGGTATTCACCGAAAAACAGTGTTCAAATTATTATAAATAATAATTAGTATTAGAATCTATCATTTCCGGTTGCCCAGGCGGCGATTCACGGCTTCGATATCGAACGCCTCGGGGTCGAACTCGTCCTCGAACCACTCCGCGAATTCAGCATGGCGTTGATGGTTCGGGTTGCGCATGGCCTCGATGAAATCCATGTAACCCCAAACTCCGCCGACGTCCTCGGGCGGGCCGGCCCGCTTCCCGTCCACGCAGACGGGATAGGTCTTTCCCTCCTCGGGCGGCAGGACCTTCTCGACCACGATGTCGTGCTGCCAGTTGTCGCCGAAATCATAGGTGTAGCGGAACTTGAACTTCTCACCCCGGACCAAGTCGGCTGAGCTTCACTTTCCGGTCGTCCTCCATGTCGAGCTCGTCGCCGGTCATGTCGAGATCGGCATAATCAGATCCCATCCACCTTGAAGGAATACAGGTGGGAGAATTCCCATCCCATCGCCACCTGGATGATTTCGTGAAGCTTGGCGAGGGTGCAGTCCTTGACCTGGACCCGCCGCCAGATCGGCGGCCGGCTATCCCGGAGCGTGATCTTGAGCTGGTAGACCGCTTCCGACTTCTTGACGGGTTCGGCCTTGGGCTTGGGTTTGGCGGCCTCGTTTCGCTGGTTGTTTGCCCGGGGCCGAAGCCCCTTCGCTGCTGGTCTTGCGTTTGGCCATGGTGCTCCCCGGGGATCAGGGTGTTCCCGTGCTTCCATTGATCGTGATTGAAAAGCCGAGTTGACGCGAAACACGATCCGCCATGTCCCGGGCGTCGAAGAGGGCTGGATTGTCCCGGTGAAGGCCATCCAGGAGGGCCTCGAGTCGCTTGCCCACGCGATCGTTGACGGCTCGACTGCTTTCAAATAAGAACTTATCAGTGCGTATGATATCTCTCTTGGCTAACCTCAAGACCCGATCCGGGCTCACCGTTCCCTTGATCAGCATCCGGAACTTGGCGGCGTCGGAGCCGGTGATGACGCCGACATTGTGCGTGATCGTATGCCGGATCTGCCAGAGGATCGAGAGCGTCCTGGCCCTTGTTCCGTTCGGCATGGGGTTGTTGATTCTCCTCCGGGAAACAGGTTCTCCCAGTTGTCGCCGAACGGCGACTTCAAGAAGACGCTTGAATCGGTCGTTGATGGTCCGGTTCGTCAGCCAGGTGTCGGACTCACAAAGCGCCTTCCCGACGGAACCCGCCGAGAGGTGGAAGGCCAGTTGGCCTCCCTCGGCGGAGAACTCCTCGAATCGATCGTCACCTACATGACGGACCAGGGCATCGATGCACACGGAGGCAAGCTCTTTCAGGAATCGCTCGAACGATTCGATCAGGCTCGCCAAGGCCATGCGGCGCAGATGAGACATGTGGTCGTCATAGACCGATCGCGGAGAACCCGGCGGTTGCCAGGTGATAATCGACGTATCTCAGGAGGTCCGGTGCTGGCGTTTGGCCGATCTGCTCGAAATGGAGGATCGGGCAAGTCGACTCCGCCGGCAACGGGCTCGTGTGTTGAACGATCTCCTCAATCTTCCGGTTCAGATCCGTCTTCGGCTTCGCCATCCTCGTCCTCCGTCGCATCGTTCGCGAGAACGCTTCGGCCGCCCACTTGTCCTCGGAGATGAGCCACTCTTGTCGGATCGCCCTCCCATGAGGCCAGGAAGTCCCGATTCTGGTATCGGTTCTGCGTGTCGGCAAGCAGCGGGAGCTCGTCGCCGGAGATTTGCTCGGCCATCCTCGATTCCGATCTGCCTTGTCCGTATCAATGATGAGGTTCTTGTCGATCTCCCGTAACACGCTCGGCCAACTCGTCGCCCGGGCAGGGAAAGTGACCTTCGCGAAACCAACGATACATCCCGACCGACGAACCACCAGCGATCGGGCTGGCTGTCCAGCCATCGGGCGAGCTCTCGGCTCGAAATCACGAACTGGATGCAGACCATGCTCATTGCCGGACAGCCTCCTGAACGGACAGAATGGATCACCGCTCATTCTACCCGAGGCCCAATCGACTGGCGACCGGTCTTCGACGATCGCCTTCCCTGGACACGGATCACCCGGCCCGCGTTCGTGGAACCCGGCCGATGCCGCGATCATCACCCGCCAGGAGCCTTCATGACCGCGCCCGCGACCATCGACATCGATCGAACCGGAGAATCCTCATCTCCGCGACATTTCTGGCCAGCAGTGGAAGTCGGGCCTGGCGGCGTGGCTGGGCTGGCTGTTCGACGGCCTGGATATGCACCTCTACACGCTGGTCGCGACGCCGTTCGTCGCGGCCTTGCTCGACCTCGTCCGACCCGGACGATCCGCGCGTGCGCGTGTACAGCTCGTGGATCCAGGCGGCGTTCCTGCTCGGCTGGGCGCTGGGCGGCGGACTCTTCGGCCGGATCGGCGATCGGATGGGCCGGAGCCGCGCGCTCTGCCTGACGATCCTGACCTATGCGCTGTTCACCGGACTGTCGTCGATCGCGCAGACCTGGTGGCATTTGCTGATCTTCCGCTTCCTGGCGGCGCTGGGGATCGGCGGCGAGTGGGCGGTGGGTGCGTCGCTGCTCTCGGAGACCTGGCCCCGGCGCTGGCGTCCCTGGATCGCCGCGGTGCTCCAGTCCGGGGTGAACGTGGGCATCCTGCTGGCCTCGGTCGCCGCCTACCTGATGGCCGGCGCGAACCCCCGGCTGGTCTTCCTGGTCGGCGTGCTGCCGGCCTGGCTGGTGCTCTGGATCCGCCGCGAGGTCCCCGAGCCGGACGAGTGGAAGAAGGCCGCCGACTCGGCCGGTTCGCGGCCGCCCACGATCGGCGACCTGTTCCAGCCCGGCCTGCGCGGCATTTCCATCCTGGTCATCCTCATCTGCTCGTGCTCGCTGACCGCCCACTGGGCGTTCATGTTCTGGTCGCAGTTGCACCTCTATAATTTGCCCGACCTGGCCGCCTGGCCCGAGTCCGATCGGCGCAAGCTGGTGAGCGTCGCGATGGTGCTGGTCATGCTCGCCTCGATCGCGGGCAATTTCGTCGCGGCCTGGCTGGCCCGGCCGGCTCGGCGATCGCCGGACCATCGCGTGCGATGTGCCTGGGCTACTTCCTCGCGATGGTCGCGACCTACGCCACGCCCCGCGACCACACCAGCTTGATGGTCCTGCTGCCGGCGCATCAGCGTTTTTTCGGGCTTCTTCGCGCTGTTCACGATGTATCTGCCGCCGCTGTTCCCCACCCTGCTGCGCACGACGGGCGCCGGCTTCTGCTACAATATCGGCCGCGTCGCTTCGGCGGTGGGGACAATCGTCTTCGGCCTGATCTCGACCGTGCACGACTACCGCACGGCCCTGATCGCCGCCGGATGCCTCTTCGTCCCCGCGGGATTGCTCGCCCTGGGCCTGCCGGAGCTGGGTGACGTCGACCCCCTCATTTCGGGGAAAACAACTTCGTGAATGCACCGAGGAAGCGACGGCTTCCGGCCTGTTGAGGGTCGATCTCGGGGACGCTCAGGCGAAAGAGCTCTTCCAGGCTGCGGCGGAAGCCCCAGTCCTTGGTGCGCTGGCTGAGCCGATCGAAGTCGGACTTGCTCATATAGCCCCGGAACACCAGCTTGTGGGCCGCGGCGTCGAAGTAGATTCGCTCCTCCAGATCGGGCGGGAACTGGTAACCGTCCGGGAGCTTGTCGAGTTTGACGAAGTGATCCATGAGACCCCCCATCAGCGTCCAAGACAAATCGTCGAATTCCAAATCCGTATGAAAGGAGGAAGTCAGAGGATGCGCCCGATCTTCTCGGTCGGCCGGCGTTGCACGGAACCGGCCAATCCCGGAGCGGCTATCGATCTCATCGATCGGTCTGATATTGATAGCGTCGGAATTGTCGGACCGGGACGATGCTTTCACCGAGGTGCGTCCGGGGAGGGAGACGCATCGGCATTGGGCTCTTATTGCTATTCGAAGATGTCGGGTATCTCACGTCGGATTATCTCCGCCGGGCTCATTTTCGTCCAGAATGTTGTGCTGAAGAACGCGGATCGTGTCGACTTGCGGGCTGGGCGTGCTTTGATGGAAAATAACGGCCCGATCGATCGTGACAGGGAGGAGAGGGAGCGAGGGACGTGCGGATGGACACGCTGACGAATCGGCTGGGAGCACCACCGTGCGGGCCGGCATGCCGAGGCGGATGAGGCCTGCCGCAGGGTCCTCCGGTCCGATCCGGAGAATCCCCGAGCCTGGCACCTGCTGGGTGCGGTCCATTTCGGCCGTGGGCGGCACGGGGAGGCGGAATCCAGCTATCGCCGCGCCCTCGCCGCGCGATCCGACTTCGCCGAGGCTCATGTCGACCTGGGGGCGGTGCTGGCGATTCAGGGCCGTCTCGACGAGGCCGTCGCGTCCCTGCGGTGCGCGCTGGCCCTCGCGCCGGATTCGGCCGACGCCCATAACCATCTCGGCGGGGCGCTCTTCCGGCTCGGCCGCCGGGACGAGGCTGTCGCGAGCCTTCGAGAGGCCGTCCGCTGCAATCCCGACCATCCGATGGCCCCCTCGGCGCTGGGGTTCATCCTCTCGATGCAGGGGAAGTACGCCGAGATGGCCGAGGTGTTTCGGTCGCTGGCGCGGATCCGGCCGGGTCACCTGGTGGCGCACCTCCGGCTGGGCGAGGCACTGGTCAGCCTGGGTCAGCTCGAGGAGGCGAAGGGTTGCTTCGAGGTCGCGGTCGGGCTGGCTCCCGACTTGCCCGAAGCGCAGCTCGGCCTCGGCATGGTCTTGCTCGACCTCGGGCGCTCGGAGGCGTCGCTACCCAGCCTCCGCCGGGCCGCCGAGCTGGCTCCGGACCGGCCCGAGTCGCATACGATGCTGGCCCGCGCCCTCCGCGCCCTGGGCCGGTTCGACGAGGCGCTCGAGTCCGCCGAGCGGGCGCTGCGGCTCTCGCCCGATGACCCCCAGGCGCACCGCGACCGCGGCGTCCTTCTGGACGAGCTCCGGCGCTGCGAGGACGCAATCGCCAGCTACGACCAGGCCGTCCGCCGGGACCCGGGACACGCCGAGACACATCTCAACCGGGGTGTCGCCCTGGTGAAACTGGCCCGTTACCCGGAGGCGATCACAGCCTTCGACGAGGCCCTCCGCTGGCAGCCGGACTACTACGAGGCCCGGGGGAACCGGGCCGCGGCCTGGCTCACCCTGGGCGATTTCGAGCGGGGGTGGGAGGGGTTCGAAGAGCAGGTGCGACACCGCAACCGTCACGCTCCCTTGCGCCCTCAGCAACTCTGGATGGGTGAGCCACTCGAAGGGCGAACCATCCTCCTCCACCCCGATCAGGGCCTGGGCGATACCATTCAGTTCATCCGATATGCACCGATGCTCCAGGCGTCGTGGCGCGCGGGTGATCGTGGCGTGCCAGGAGCCCCTGGTCCGGCTCGCGGAGACCTGTCCGGGAATCGATCGGGTCATCACGCAGGGTGACCCGATGCCGGAATTCGACGTCCACTCGACCCTCACGCGGGTGATGTGCCTGCTCACCAGGTCCGTGGACGCGATCCCCGCGCCGATCCCGTACTTCCGGGCTGATCCGGTGCGGGTCGGCCGATGGCGCGATCGGCTGGCCGCCTGGCCGGGCTTCAAGGTCGGCATCGCCTGGCAGGGGAACCCCAATCATAGCCGCGATCGCGATCGGTCGTTCCCGCTCGCCCAGTTCGAGAAACTGGCCGGGATCGAGGGCGTCCGGCTCATCAGCTTGCAGAGAGGTGCCGGGGTCGAGCAGCTCCGCGCGCTCGGGTGGACGCTTCTCCGTCATCGACCTCGGCGAGGAGGTCGACCCGGACATGGCGATGATGGAGGATACCCCGGCCATCATGATGGGCCTCGACCTGGTCATCGCCCCGGACACCGCGGTGGCCCACCTTGCCGGGGCCCTGGGAGTCCCGATCTGGCTCGCACTGCCACTGGGACCCGACTGGCGCTGGATGCTCGATCGAGAGGATAGCCCCTGGTATCCCACTGCCCGGCTGTTCCGTCAGACCGAGCTCGGCCGCTGGGAGCCCGTCTTCGACCGCATCGCCGCCGCCCTGGCGGAGCGAGTGCGATGGCATCGACCTGAACCGTGCCCGTGCACGACCTTCGCCTCCCCCTGTCGGGAGGGTGCCCCAGGATTCTCATCCGCGACATAGGGAAGCCGCGACTTCAAGACTTCCGGCCCGACGCCGAATCCCAGGTACCGGGCGAATCGCCACTGGCGATATCGCGCATACCAAGCCTGTCGTGCCTGATCGCGTGTTCGTCTCGCTCGTGTTGCGTCCATCGTTATCACCTCCTCTCAGGCGTTTCTTTTTAATACGTCCGTTCGACGAGAAATCGGACGCGCGGGACATCATTTTTGTGGGAATCGCTCCTTCTGGACGGCACATTTCCCGCGGAACCGCTTCGGGATCGTTCTGTCATCGAGTTCTCCTATAAGGGATATGACTATTCGGGGGCCGTTGCGGACAAACATCCTGGAATTCAGAGGAATAAGTCGCTCGGATCGGTCTGCCTCGGGCGTCGCTACCGGGCGGTGACTGGCGAATGGGGATGATCAGGGTTAGGATCAGACCGGACGGCCCATGAGGGTCGCGGCCGATGGTGCGAAACCCTGGGAAGGTGCGATCATGAATCGACGAAAACTCATGCGAATTCTCCCCTTGGCGGTGATGGGTGTGGTCGTGGCCAGCCTCGCTCGCGATCGGGCAGGCCCAGGAGAAACCGAAGGTCGGCTTCAAGGACACGCCGATGCTTCCGGGGGGTCGCTGGCACGTGCACGACAGCGATCGGCCGCTGCCGAAAGTGATCACGCCGGGGACTTGCAGCACGCAGGATGAGCCCGGGCGTCCACCATCCGACGCGATCGTCCTCTTCGACGGCAAGGATCTCTCTCAGTGGCAGAGCGGTCGAGGAGGACCAGCCGGCTGGACGGTCGAGGGGGGGGCGATGGTCATCAAGGCGAGGGCCGGCGAGATTCGGACCCGCGAGGAGTTCGGCGATTGTCAGCTCCACCTGGAGTTCGCCGCGCCCGTACCTCCAAAAGGCAGCGATCAGGGCCGTGGTAACAGCGGTGTCATGTTCTTCGGCCGATACGAGATCCAGGTCCTCGACTGCTACGAGAACCTGACCTACGCCGACGGCCATGCAGCCGCCATCTATGGCCAGTATCCACCGCTGGTCAACGCCTCACGCCCGCCCGGTCAGTGGCAGACCTACGACATCATCTTCACCGCGCCCCGGTTCAAGGCCGACGGCACGGTGGAATCTCCAGCCTACTTCACCATGCTCCATAACGGCGTGCTCGTCCATAACCATACGGCCCCGATCGGCGCGATGGCCTATCGTGCCGTCGGCAAGTACACGCCACACGGACCCAAGGGGCCGCTCGTTCTTCAGGATCACGGCAACCCCGTGCGGTTCCGCAACATCTGGGTCCGGCCGATCAAGGCCTACGACGAACCATAGAGCGAGCCATGATCCACTCGACGTGCTCTATGGCACGGGCGGATCGGGTCCGATGGGCAGCCAAGAAAGGAACTGGCTCGCTCGTCCTTCTTGCTCAGCCGAGCGAAGTGATCGGCCCATCAGCGAGCCGTATCAGGATTGGAGGAGCATAGCCTGTCCCCAGCCTCGTCCTCGCCCCGAGGAAACTTCCTCGTTCCGCTTGTCAACCTCTCGACAGTCCGAGAGCCACTCCTCGTGGGTCCGATTCGCCTGATCGCGAAGATTAGATTCCACATGCGAGTGCTACGAGGACCATCCACCGCCGCCTCGTCATCCGAGGCATTCGCATTGGTTCGCCCTTGCAAACTTGGACTTCTCATCCAGAGCTTACCCCGCACCCGTCACGCTAGCCATCCTGCTCGGCTGAAGCCGTTGGGCCAAATGCTCCCCGGCCCGACGGGAAAGATCGATAATTGGAATAAGATGGGCCGGGCGGCGATCCGATGCCGCTGAATCCTGCTGGGGGCATCGTCGTGACCCATTTGCGGTGCTTTTCGCCCGGCTCGAACCCACCCGCTTTCTTCGAGACGACGGCGAATGTATAATTTTTGTTTAAAGTCGGGGCGAATCCAGTAGAATAGCCTGCTGTGCCTGTCGGCCGGGCCTTGTATGCATGCTGGCGTTTGAGGAATCGGCGATTGAGTATCCGAATGTATATAAAGACTGAATGGTCTCGTCGCCCTGCGTTGTCGGGTGTTGTGGTTCTCGTTGCGCTGGTGACTCTCGCGCCCGATAGCCGTGGGGCGGAGAACCCTGCGGTGGCGCGGTTCGAGGATCAGATCCAGCCAATCCTGATGGATTATTGCTATCGCTGTCACGCCCAGGGGACGAAGAAGGGCGGGGTGACGTTCGACGAGTTCGGGACTGACGAGGCGTTCCTGAAGAATCGCAACCTCTGGTGGGCGGTGCTCAAGAACGTTCGCGCCGGGATCATGCCTCCCGCCGAGAAGCCCCATCCCAATCCGAAAGAGGTCCGGGTCCTGGCGGAGTGGATCAAGCACGACGTCTTTGGCAGCGATCCCAAAGAGCCGGATCCGGGCCGGGTGACGATCCGCCGGCTCAATCGCGTCGAATACCACAACACCATTCGCGACCTGATGGGAATCGAATTCAAGGCGGAGGAAGAATTCCCGCCCGATGATACGGGTTACGGCTTTGACAACATCGGCGATGTGCTCACGGTCTCTCCGCTTCTGCTCGAGAAATACTTCCAGGCAGCGGAAACGATCGTCAAGAGGGCCGTGCCGAGAGTCTCGAAGGTGATTCCGGAGCGGACCTATCGGGGGGTCGAGTTCCGGGGCGACAGACCGCGGCCTGAACGGTGACCGGCTGGATTTCTCCAAGCCGGCAAAGGTCTCGCGATCTTACAGTGCCGATCATCCGGGCAATTATCGACTTGCGATCGAAATGGCCGTTCAGAACAATTCCAAGCCCGATCCTGGCCGTTGCACGGTCGTCTTCAAGGTAGATGATCGCGAGGTCTTGCGAGAGACTTATAACCGGAAGACGAGCAAGACCTTCTACTATGCTATTTGAGCAGAACTTCACCGCTGACAACCATCGGTTGAGCTTCGAGCTTCAACCTCAGAAGCCCGAGCCTGGCGCGGCGGCCTCCCCAGCCGTGGTCGATCCTGTGCTGGAAGCCCGTGCCGTGTTGGCGGGCTCAGCGTTCCAGATCGTGATCGATCGCCTCCGAGAGCGAAGCGTTGTGCCGGACTTCCGGATCGTCTCGGTTCGGATCGAAGGGCCGATGGATCCCCGGCACTGGTCGCGACCGTCCAATTACGGACGATTCTTCTCCAAGGACGAACCACCCACTACCGATCCAGAGCGCCGCCAGTATGCTCGCGACGTGCTGGGCCGGTTCGTGCGGAATGCCTTCCGGCGCCCGGCCGACGATCGGACGATCGATCGTCTGATCGCGATCGCCGAGAAGGTCTACAAGCTTCCCGGCAAACGATTCGAGGAGGGGATCGCCCAGGCCATGGTGGCAGTCCTGGCCTCGCCGCGGTTTGTTTTCCGCATCGAGTCCGTGGAGCCCCGACAGCCGGCGAAGTCCGCGGCCCTGCTCGATGAGTTCGCCCTGGCGTCGCGGCTTTCCTATTTCCTCTGGTCAACCATGCCTGATGATGAGCTGTTCGGGCTGGCCGCGGCGAGGAAGCTGCGGGCGGAACTGCCGCGGCAGGTCAAGCGGATGCTCGAGGATAATCGTGGCCGGGCCCTGACGGAGAATTTCGTCGGTCAATGGCTCGAGGTTCGCGATCTGGACGGGATCTTCTTCAACGAACGGGCGATCCTCCGTCGCGAAGGAATCCGGCTCAGGGGCGCCGACACGGAGCGGAACGTATTGACCCGCGATATGCGACGGGCCATGCGGAGCGAGACCGAGCTGGCCTTCGAGTACGTGATGAAGGAAAACCGTAGCGTGCTGGAATTCATCGACAGCGATTACACCTTTCTCAACGAGAAGCTTGCCAAGTATTACAAGATTCCAGGCGTGGAGGGGAGCGAGATGCGCCGGGTCACCCTGCCCAAGGATAGCCTGCGCGGCGGCGTGCTGACGCATGGGACCGTCCTGGCGGTGACCTCGAACCCGTCCCGGACCTCGCCGGTGAAGCGCGGCCAGTTCATCCTCGATAACATCCTGGGCACCCCCGCGCCGCCGCCGCCGCCGGACATCCCGGCCCTCGAGGAATCGAAGAAGAATTTCAAGGATCGCGAACCGACGACGCGTGAGCTCATGGCGCTGCATCGCAGCAAGCCGATGTGCAACGCATGCCATTCCCGGATGGATCCCCTGGGGCTGGCGCTGGATAACTTCAACCCGCTGGGCACCTGGCGCGAGGTCGAAAACGGCCAGAAGATCGATGCTTCGGGCCAGTTGATCACCGGCGAGCCGTTCAAGGACATCCGCGACCTGAAGCGGACCCTCAAGCAGCGGCATGGTGTTGACTTCTACCGATGTCTGACCGAAAAACTCCTCACCTATGCCCTTGGGCGCGGTCTGGAGTATTATGACGTGGAGACGGTGGACCGCATCGTCGAGCGTCTGGACCAGGACGGTGGGCGGTTCTCCGCCCTGTTGATGGGAGTGATCGAATCGGCACCGTTCCAGAAGCGGCGGACTGTCTCCGCCGCGGCGGCCGAGACGACGGCGTCTTCCGGACAACCTCATCCCCCACGGTTAAATCCATGAAATCCGACCATCCGCATGACGAATCGGTCCTCGCCCAGCGGCACGCCAGCCTGAGCCGTCGCCACTTCATCAAGGGGGTGGGGGTTTCGATGGCCCTCCCCGCGTTCGATTCCTTGTTATCGCGAGGGGCCAGCGCGGCCGCCGCCGGGACAGCCGGCTTGCCGGCGACCAGCTCAACCGGGGCCCCGATCCGGATGGCCTTCGTCTATGTCCCCAACGGGGTCAACCTGTCGAACTGGTGGCCGAAGAAGGAGGGGAAGGACTTCGAGCTGAACCGCACCATGCAGCCGCTGGAGCGGGTCAAGAGCCAGGTCCAGGTCATCTCCGGTCTGGACCAGATCAACGCCACCGGCGGCAAGGACGGGCCGGGCGACCATGCCCGTGCCTGCGCGACCTTCCTGACCAGCGTCCGGGCCAAGAAGACCGCGGGAGCCGATATCCACGCGGGCATCTCGATCGACCAGGTCGCGGCGCGGCGGATCGGCCACCTCACGCGGTTCCCCTCACTGGAGCTGGCCTGCGACGCCGCCCGGAAATCCGGGAACTGCGACTCGGGCTACTCGTGCGCCTACCAGTTCAACCTGTCCTGGTCGTCTCCTTCACTGCCGCTGGCACCCGAGCCGAATCCCCGCTTTGCTTTCGAGCGGCTCTTCGGCGCCGGCCCTTCGGGCGAACGCACCAGGAACCTGCGGCTCCGCCAGGAGCAGCAGCGGTCGATCCTCGATTTCGTCCTCGACGACACCCGAGCCTTGCAGGGCGAGCTGGGTTACCGCGATCAGCAGAAGCTCGACGAGTACCTGACGAGCGTACGCGAGATCGAGCGCCGCATCCAGGCGGCCGAGAAGTTCCGCGACCTCCCCAACCCCGCCGAGGACACACCGGCCGGCATCCCGGCCAGCTTCCTCGAGCACGTCCAGCTCATGTACGACTTGATGTTCCTGGCCTTCCAGACGGACTCGACGCGTGTCGCGACCTTCCTGCTGGCGTACGAGTCGAGCAACCGGACCTTCCCCGACATCGGGATCACCGACGGCCACCACAACCTGTCGCATCACCAGAACAAGAAGGTCAACCTGGAGAAGATCGCGCAGATCGACCTCTGGTACATGACCCAGTTCGCCCGATTCCTGGAGCGGTTGGAAGACGCGAAGGACGCCGACGGGACCTCGATCCTCCACAATTCGATGATCGTCTACGGCAGCGGCAACGGCGACGGCAACCGCCACAACCACAACAACCTGCCATTCCTCATGGCCGGCCGCGGGGGCGGCAACCTGTCGCCCGGTCGGTATCTCAAGCTCAAGGCACAGCCGATGAGCAACCTGTTCCTCGGCATGCTCGATCGCGTGGGAATCCAGGGCGTCGACCGCCACGGCGATTCCACCGGACGCTTCGAGGGGATCTGATGCGGGCAGCGCTTGCTTGCTGGGGTGGACCGGCTCTGATCTCGTGGCATTTCCGCCCGCCCCCTGTCCCTGGGTCTCGATCGGCTCTGAGACGGCTGGGGAGCCAGCCATGTGGCTGCGAACGAGTATCTCCGGCTTGATGGTCGGTATCGTGGTTATCGCAGTTGGCTTCGCCGCCCTGATGAATCCCACAATTTGGTGGGCCAGCGGCCTCTGCACGCTCGAAGTAGTCTCATTCAGTTTGGCATGTCTCCTCGCATTGGCCGGGCCCGAGCGTGTCAGGAAAACCTGTCTGGGCTTCGCAATTTTCGGGCTCGCCTACTTCGTTGCAAGTCGATATTATACTAATTATAATTCGGTATATATTTCTGTTCCATTATTAATTGAATTAATCATCCTGCACTATTATCTACCAAATGCGGATTTGGAAGCCAATTGGTTCATGGCGCACACCGTCTACTCGATAGGCACCTTGGTATTCGCCTGTATTGGCGGTGCCTTGGGTCATTGCTTGGACATTCGTGCTAGGCCGCCGAATGCACAAAACCGGGAAATCCCTCGATAGTGGGCGGAAACGGGACATAAGGGGACAGGCCAGTGGTCTGGACGGTCCCGCTTTTTCCGAGAGCCTACTGGCTATCGCCGGAGACTGGGGTATCTTCATTGGTAATCCAAAGGGAGATTAACCAATGCAGACGTACACCAAGTGGATCGTTCTCACTGCCGCCTTGCTCGGGATGCCG
>CAWJGW010000082.1:0-110031 GCA_963842405.1 uncultured Isosphaeraceae bacterium
GACTCCAACAAAGCGGCCGGAATCCGGGGTTGGCAGCCCAGCTTTGCTGTCCTTGATTCAGCATGATGTTCACCGCAGTGGTCCGGAAGACCCTCGCCGAACAACCAGTTGTGGGAGACGAGGAGTTGACCAGCGGCAGGACCTACGACCGCGGTTTCGCAATCACGACATCGCCCAGGTCGAGCGTCTCGCCCGGCTTGACGGTGAATTCCTTGCGGACCGGGGCCGGTCGGCCCGGGGCGTGGTGTAGTCGATGACGCGATAGGTCGCGCACCGGGATCAGGACGGGGAGCATGATGCGGCCGTCGGCATCGGAGTCCGGCTCGTTCGCGTAGTTGACCGGGTCGACGCTGGTCAGGCTGTCCTCGTCGGCGGCGAGGAGGGCGGCCGGTCGTCTGCGGTATGACGGGTGCGGGCCGGGGGTGACGACCATCGAGACAGATCAGGTCTCCGGGAAGCGGCCCCGCGACCGGCTTGCCGGCGGGATCGACGAGCCGCGCCTCGGCGCGCGCCGCAGGGCTCGAGTCGGACGGTGACCGGCCCGCCGGCCGCCGACTTGCCCGAGAGGTTGACGACGACGCCCAACTTGCGCTTCGGCATCGAGGAAATAGACGGGAACCTCGGCATCGGGGTCGAGCCCGTGGAGCTCGAAGCGGCCGTCGCGCACGTTGCCGTGGTAGCGACCGTCCAGGACTCGTCAGGCCACGAGCCCTCGGATCGAGGATGATCCGGCTGAAGATCCAGGCCTCGCGGATGGGCTGTCCATCCGGCCCGACGACCCGGCCGTTGACCGTCACGCCGCGGCGGAGGACGAGGTTGACTTCCTGGCTGCCGCCGCCGGGTTTCAGGTCGAGCAGGGCGTGGGCGTGGGCGTAGATCCGGTACGCCGCCCGGCTGGCCTTCGTCAACCATCCGAGAGCCGATGGCCTGGAGCACGTAGTCGTCGCTGGGGCCCTTGATGAAGAGGCATCCCGGCCTGGGCTGGGCCCCGAGCTGGAACGAGCCATCGGACGCGGTCTCGATGGGGATGCTCACCTGAGTCCCGGCTGTCCGCTGCCTCGCCCGGGAGTAGTACGCGACGACCGCCCCGGCGACGGGCTTGCCGGAGCCCGCCTCGGTGACCTTGCCGCGGATCGGCATGCCGCGCGGCAAGGCGAGGTCGACGGACTGCTCGAGCGGCCCCTTGGGCCACTCGATGCGCTTCGCGGGCGGTGAGGTAGGGCTGGCCTTCCGGGGGATAGGCCCAGACGTCGTAGATGCGGTCGGCCGGCGGAGGATTCACGCGGGACCGCCCCTCGGCGTCGGTCTCGAATTCGGCGGGCAGGCCGACCCTGCCCTGGCTGGCCATCACCTCGAGCGGGGCATGAGGGACCGGCTCGCCCGTGTCGGCATAGGTCACGCGGCCGTTGAGGATCTGGGCCGGTACCAGCGCCGCGGTCATCGGCTTCGATTCCGAGGCGTCGTCCGTCTCGACCTCGATCCTCTGGAGGGCGAACCGCGGGTGATGGGCGGTGAGGGTCGCATGCAGGTCCCGGCCGACGCCGCGGAGGGTGAAGCGGCCCTCGGCGTCGGTCGTCACCGGCCTGGGCCAGGCCGGAAAGTCGTTGATGTTCGTCAGCCCATAAAATGACGCCATCGAAGCGGCTCGCGAGCCCGGCCGCGGCCTGCGGGGGGACGCGGCGGATCGACGCGACCGAGAGCGTGACGCCCGGGACGGGCCGGCCTTGCACGTCGAACAGTCGCCCGTGGATCACTTGCTCGGGCCGGAGTGCGATGTCGGCGGTGGGCTGGTCGTCGTCGGGGTCGAGCTCGACCCAGCCGGCACCGTAGCCGGGCGCCAGGGCGACGGCGCCGAACGCATCGTGGTGCGACGACGAGGTCCGAGGCGCATCGATCCGGAACCGGCCCGAGGCGTCGGCGCGGCGTCGCCGATCGGGACCTGGGCCCCGTCGCGAGAGGTGGGGACTCCGCCGGGCTGCCAGGCTCGGCGCATAAACCATGACCGTCGCGCCCGGCACCGGTTTGCCGTCCGGGTCGAGCACGCGGCCGACGACGAACATCCGGCCCGGCGCCGGCTTCGGGTTCGCGTCATCCGGCTTCGCGGCGACCGGCGGCGCGGGCCGGCCGTCGGCTCGGGCTCGTCCTTCATGGCCAGGGCGTGAGTCAGATAGCCCGCGCCGGTGGCGACGGCGGCGAGGAGCGAGCAAGGTCAGGGCGATGAATCTCAGCTTGTGGATCAGCATGGATCGGAGCACCTCCCGGGCCAGGGCCGCCGCGGAGGGCGAGGCGGCCTGTCCGGCCGCGAAGTTCGATCGCGGCCCGGGTCGTGAGGTCGCACAGGGGGGATGAGACCGACGCCGAGGCGGGCCGGGCGTCGAGGACCGCGGCCAGTGCGGCGGCGGGCAAGACGACGCCGCGGCGGGTGAGGCCGCGGCGGAGCTTCTCCCGCGCCCGGGCCAGCCGGCTGCGGACGGTGCCGGCCGGGCAGCGGAGCCGTCGCGCCGCCTCGTCGAGCGAGAGGCCCTCGAAGTAGCAGAGGACCACCGGCAGCCGGAAGGACCCGGCAAGCGGTCGATCTCGGCGTGGAGGGCCTCGGCCTGCTCGCGGTCGATCGCCGGCCGGTCGGCCGGGACGGCCGGACCGGCCTCGGACGGCTCATCGGCGGCGTCCTCCTCGATCTGGCGACGGCGGGCGAGCCGGCCCCTGGCCTTGCGCGCCGTGCGGAGGGCGACGCCGTAGAGCCAGTTGCCCAGCAGGTCGGGGTCGCGGATCGGAGCGGGCCTTGCGGGCCAGGACGAGGAAGACGGCCTGGAAGGCGTCCTCGGCGTGGTGGCGGTCGCCCAGGAGCTGCCGGCAGACGCCCAGGACCATCGGGCCGTGGCGGGCCACCAGCGCGGCGAAGGCGGCCTCGGCGGCGCGGATCGCGACGGTCGGCGAACCGCTCGAGGAGCTGGCGGTCGGAAGGCCGGCGACCGAGCCGCCCTCGAAGAGCGACTCGATCTGCCGGACGATAGCCGTTGTGATGATCTGCGCAGTGCCATGCGCTCCCTGGGAGTGGGCTCGGTCCGCCCTACGAACTCCGATGCTCTCTCATCCCTTCGCCGGATACTGCCCCGATGCGACCATCGTGATCCCGAGATTGTGCTCCGAAACGCCGCTCGGCGTCATTGAGGCGAGGAGCCTTCCTCGATGAGGGCTCGCGGAGTTTCACGCGGTACTAGTCGTTGATATGTTGGTGCGCACTGCCGCGATCCTCATACGCGCCCGAACGCGCCCGCGAGTGAATCGTTCCGCGCGTTCCACTCGCAGGCGGCAATGGGCTCGAGTCTGAGTCAAACAAATTACGATGGGCGTGTTCAGGGGCGAGTACGCGTTTCGAGTTTGATGCCGAGCGGGCGCGCGCTCTTCAGATTTGAGTGATGGAAACAGGGTGGCCGCCTTGCCGAAGGCGTGCATCTTAGCCTCCTTCTCGGCGGCGATCGGCGTCCATGTATTCGCAGGCCAGTGTCATGCATACAAGATATTGTATTACTCCTGATAGTGATATCGAGGATATCAGCGGGTACGGTTTTTGGGGACAGGCCGTTCCCGTTGCTCGAGAAAGCGGGCCAGGATCGTGACTTCATTTTCGATCGGCTTCGTGCGCAAGACGCTAGCATCATGGGCTTTCCTTTGCAGTTATGACCTATCCTCACCTAGCACGCCCGTCCCGCTTCGCCAAGCCGGTACGTGTGGGAAATACACGGACAGAATGCCCACGGATCGGCGATCTCCCCAGGCGGAGGGTCAGGCGCCGAGTTGTGGGAATTCAGGAGTTGACCAGCGGCAGGCCCACGACTGCGGCTTTCTCGATCAGGATATCGCCCAGGTCGAGCGTCTCGCCCGGCTTGACGGTGAAGTCCTTGCGGATCTGGACGCCCTTGTCCTGGTCGTTCCTCGTCGAACAGTCGCTGATCCGGTACAGGGCGCCGGGGATCAGGTCGGGCAGGGTGATGCGGCCCTCGGCGTCGGTGACGGGGCCGTTTGGCCGCTGGTAGTGCTTGGGATCGATGTTGGGCATGAACGCCGCGTCGGCCTCCAGCTTGGCCAGCTCGACCGGGTCCGGCTTGAAGAACGAGTGCGTGCCGGGTGTGATCAGGAGCTGGAGGTACGGGAACATGTCGAGCTTGGCGACGGGCTTGCCGTCGGGCCCGACGAACCGCGCCCTGGCCTGGCCGCACGGCTGGAGGCGGATGGTCAGATCCTCGCCGGCCTGCTTGCCCGAGAGCTCGACGACCGCGCCCCACTGATGATCGGCGTCGAGGAAGTAGACCGGCGTGGCCTTCTCCGGGTCGAAGCCGTGCAGCTCGAAGCGGCCGTCGCGGGCGTGGAGCGGAGTATGCGCCGCGCCAGGTGAGATTCACGGGATCGATGTCGAGCCTTGTGAGGATCACCGCGTCGCTCGACCGTCTGCCCGTCCGGGCCGACCACGCGACCCCGCAGGGTCTTGCCCGGCTTCAGCGTGGCGTCGATCGCGTGCGACGCTTCACCGGCCTTGACCTCGTAGGCGATGATGTCGTGGGCGTAGTGGCGCATCCCGCCGGGCTGACCGCATCCAGTAGAGCATCCGGCCGCCGATCTCCTTGGGGACGTAGTTGGCGTTCGGTCCCAGGACGAGCAGGTATCCCTTGCCGGGCGGCACGGCGACCTGGAACGAGCCGTCGTCCTTGCTGGCCACGATCGCCTCGGAGCCACCGAGGATGTCCTCACGCGGTTCCCTCGGGAAGAACTGGACGCTGGCCCCGGCCACCGGCCGGCCGGTCCCCTCTTCAGTGACCTTGCCCTGGATCAGCACGCCGCGAGGAAGCTTGAGATCGATCTCCTTCTTGACCGCCCCCTTGGTCCACGCGAACTCATCCTGCCGGACCAGGTAGGGCTGGCCCTCGGCGGGGATGGACGCGCATCCGGAAATAGTCGCCCGCGTAGGGGCTGATCTTGAACTGTCCCTGATCGTCGGCGCGGAACTTGGTCGTGAACATCCCGCCGAACACGCCGTAGCTGGCCCTCACGGAGATGACGGCGTTGGGGATCGGCTGGCCGGTGTCGGCGGCGAGGGCACGGCCCTCGATGATCGTCGCCGGCTGGAGGGCCAGCGTGACCTCCTTGGCCTCGTCGCGCTCGTCGGCCTTGAGGTCGAATCGCTGCCAGGCGAAGCGGGGGTCGCGGACGTGGAGGCAGACGATAGCCGCGGCCGATGCCGGCGAATGTGAACCGGCCCTGGGCGTCGGTGGTGACGGGCTTCGGCCAGGCCGGGATCCCTCGGCAGAGGACCCCGTCCACGGGAGGCCGATAGCGATCGTAGACTCCCGGCGCCGGTGGGGACGTAGACCACTGGAGCTGGACCTCGACCCCGGCGGCCGGCTGGCCGTTGACGTCGACCAGCCGGCCGCGGATGAGCTGCTCGGGCTGGAGGCGGATGTCGGCCGCGGGCTGCTCGGCATCGGGGTTGAGCGCGGTCCAGCCGAAGCCGGAGCCGGGCCTGCCGGTCCGGCCAGGGCGTAGACCTCGTAGAAGCGATGCCGATCGAGGTGCGCGACGCCTCGATGCGGAAGCGGCCGTCGCCGTCGGTCGCGCCGTGGCCCAGCAAGTCGTAGGGCGACATTCGCACATCGGCGCCGACCTCGGCGTGCGACGAGCGCGGCCGATGATGTCGACCGGCACGCCCGCCGCCGGCTTGCCCGCCGGGTCGAGCACGCGGCCGGTCACGGTCATCCGGCCGGGATCGGCGGTCGCCGGCTTCGTGCCGGCTGGGGTCGTTCTGCGGACTCGGCTCGGACTGCGCGAGTTGTGAGACCTGGCCCGCCGGGTTCTCATGGGTTCCTCCTTCATCGCCAGGGAGTGGGTCAGATACCCCGCGCCGGTGGCGACGGCGGCAGAGGAACAGCAGGGTCATCGCGGTGAATTTCAGCTTGTGCATCAGCATGGATCTCAGCACCTCCTGGGCAAGGGCCGCCGGCCGAGTGAGCCGCGGCGGCCTGTCCGGCCGCGAAGTTCATCGCGGCCCGGGTCGTGATGTCGCACAGGGGGGATGAGACTGACGCCGAGGCGGGCCGGGAGTCGAGCGACCGCGGCCAGGGCGGCGGCGGGCAAGACCACGCCGCGGCGGGTGAGGCCGCGGCGGAGCTTGTCGCGCGCCCGGGCCAGCCGGCTGCGGAGCGTGCCGTGCGGGCCATCCGAGCCGTCGCGCCGCCTCGTCGGAGCGTGAGGCCCTCGAAGTAGCAGAGCACGACCGGCAGGCGGAAGGCACCCGGCAGTCGGTCGATCTCGTCGTGCAGGGCCTCGGCCTGCTCGCGGGCCAGGACCGGCTGTTCGGCCGGGACGGTCGAACTGCCGGATCCGGACGCCTCATCGAGCGGTCTTCCTCGACTCTTGCGCCGGCGGGCGAGCCGGAGCCTGGGCCTTCCGCGCCGTGCGGAGGGCCACGCCGTAGAGCCAGTTGCCCAGCAGGTCGGGGTCGCGGATCGACCGGCCTTCCGGGCCAGGACGAGGAAGACGGCCTGGAAGGCGTCCTCGGCGTGGTGCCGGTCGCCCAGGAGCTGCCGGCAGACGCCCAGCACCATCGGGCCGTGGCGGGTCACCGAGTGCGGCGAAGGCCGCCTCGCCGGCGGGTCGCGGCGGGCGGTGAACCGCTCGATGAGCTGGCGGTCGGAGAGTCCGGCGACCGAGCCGCCATCGAACAGCGACCCGATCTGCCGGACCACCGACGATGCCAGCACGCCATGCCCGGGACTCCCGAGCGTGCGAAGAGGCCCGTGGGCCCGCGTCGTCTCATCCCTGCGAGGTACTGCCATCCGCATGATCCCGTACGCGAACTCCGTACATCGGGGTCTCGGAAACCGTGGACGGAATCGCGGTCCGCGTGGCACGGCCCAGGCCGAATCACCACGGTGCGCGAAGTACCAAAGAGCCGGATCAGTCTCGGATCGCCTCATGTTGCTAGACGAGGTATCTCGCCCGGCTTCGATGGTGTCGCGGGTTCCGCGGATCGAGCGTTCCACAAGGTCGCCGCCGTCCGCGGGACCGAAGGCTCCGACCCCGCCGACCTGGGAGTTTGAGACCTTCGGTCGGCCCCGTGGCAAGGTCAGGAGACCTTGCCACAACGAGGCTTCACTTCGTCATCAAGGGTTGGGCTTCTCGATCCGAATATCGCCCAGGTCGAGGGTCTCGCCGGGCTTGACGGTGAAGTCCTTGCGGACCTGGACTCCCAGGTTCTCGACGTTCATCGTCGATGAGTCGTAGATGCGGTAGGTCGCGCCCGGGATCAGGTCGGGCAGGGTGATGCGGCCCTCGGCGTCGGTAAGCGGCCCGTTCCAGTAGTGTTTGCGATCGAGGTTGATCACGCCTACCGCGTCGGCCGCGAGCTGCGACTTCGCATCCGGGCCTCAGGTCCCATTCATGCGGGCCGGACGTGCCCAGCAACTCGAGGTGCGAGGCCATCCTCGCGAGCGGCTTGCCGTCGGGTCCGACGAACCGCGCCTTGGCCGTCCCGCACGGCTGGAGCCGGACGGTCAGCTCCTCGCCGGCCTGCTTGCCGGAAAGCTCGACGGTCGCGCCCCACTGGTGCTCGGCGTCGAGGAAAGACACGCGCGTGGCCTTCTCCGGGTCGAGCCCGTGCAGCTCGAAGGAGCCGTCGCGGGCGTGGCGGGTGAGGTCGCCGCGCCAGTTGAGGTGGAAGTAGTTGAAGTGGAGAATGGCGATGATCTCGGCGTTTTCGACCGTCTGACCATCCGGCCCGACCAGGCGGCCCTTGATGGTCTTGCCCGGCCGCAGCGCGGCGATGAGCTCGTGCGGCGGGTCGCCGGCCTTGACGTCGTAGGCGATGATGTCGTGCAGCATAGTAGCGCTGGCCGCCGGGTTGGCTGTAGTGGATCATCCGTCCGCCGATCGCTTCGAGGACATAGTCGGAAGTCGGGCCGTAGACGAACAGGTGCCCCTTGCCGGGGGGGACGACGATCTGGTACGAGCCGTCGTCCTTGCTGGCCACGACGGCCGTGTAGCCGTGAAGTCACGTCATTGGGGCCTCGGGCGGGTAAGTATTGCACGGTGGCCCTGGCGATCGGCCGGGCGGTCCTCTGCTCGGTCACCTTGCCCCGGATCGTCACGCCGCGTCGGAGCTTGATATCCATCGCCATCTTGACGGCCTCCTTGGTCCACGTGAAATCGTGCCTGGTGACGAGGTACGGCTGGGCCTTCGGGAGGAGATGCTTCGATTCGGTAGAACTGACCGGGTGCGACGTTCGCCGTGTAACGCCCCTGATCGTCGGCGCGAAATCGCGCCCCCCAGAATCAATTCATCCTGACCGGAGGACACGTTGACGACCGCGTGTGGGATCGGCTGGCCGGTGTCGGCGGCGAGGACACGGCCCTCGACGATGGTCGCGGGCTTGAGCGCCAGAGTGATCTCCTTCGGGCCTTCTCGATCATCGGTCTGGACACGGAACCATTGGGCGGCGAAACGGAGGTCGCGGACGTTGAAGTGCACCGTGACGTCGCGGCCGATCCCGGGGAGCGTGAACCGGCCCTGGTTGTCGGTGCTGACCGGTCGCGGCCAGGCGCGGAGTCCCTCGGGCAACGGGAAATTCCCCATGTTGACGCCGTCGAACGTCCCGATATCGCTGGGCCGGCCGACGCTCCGGATCTGCAGCTCGACCCCCGCGGCCGGCTGACCGTTGATGTCAACCAGCTTGCCACGGATGAGTTGCTCGGGTTGGAGGCGGACCTCGGCGGCCGGCTGTCCGGCGTCGGCATTGAGCTGAGCCCAGCCGAGTCCGAAGCCGGGGACCGAAGCCAGGGCATGGACCTCGAAGAACCGTTCGGATGAGGTCCTCGACGCATCCAATCGGAAGCGGCCATCGCCGTCGGTCGCGCCGCGGCCGAGCAGGCGCTGGGAACTGGAAAGGCCACTGCACGGCAAGAAACCGCTCCCGGGACCGTCCGACGATGTCGACCGGCACTCCGGCCATCGGCTTGCCTTGCGGGTCGAGCACCCGGCCGACGACGAACATCCGGCCCGGGGCCGGCGCGTCGTCGGGTTTCGCGGCGATTTTCGGCTGCGGACCGGCCGGCGCCTTCCCGGGCTCGTCCTTCATGGCCGATACGTGATTCCAGTACCCCGCGCCGATGGCGACGGCGCCGAGGAACAGCAAGGTCAGCGCGAGGAACTTCAGCTTGTGGAGCAGCATGGATCTCAGTACCTCCCGGGCAAGGGCCGCTGTCGATGCACGGCGGCCTGTCCGGCCGCGAAGTGGATCGCGGCCCGGGTCGTGAGGTCGCACAGGGGGGATGAGACCGATGCCGCAGGCGGGCCGGGTGTCGAGGACCGCGGCCAGAGCGGCGGCGGGCAAGACGACGCCGCGTCGGGTGAGCCCGCGTCGGAGCTTGTCTCGCGCCCGGGCCAGCCGGCTGCGGAGTGTGCCCGCGGGACATCGCAAGTCGTCGGGCCGCCTCGTCGAGCGGTGAGGCCCTCGAAGTAGCAGAGTACGACCGGCGTTCGGAAGGCACCCGGCAGCCGGTCGATCTCGTCGTGGAGAACCTCGGCCTGGTCGCGGTCGATCGCCGACTGATCGGCCGGCGGGGCCATCGGCTCGATGTCCGCACCGTTCGTGGCGTCGCCGTCTTCATTCCGTCGCTGACGACTGAGCCGGGCCTTGCCCTTCGCGCCGTGCGGAGGGCCACCCCGTAGAGCCAGTTGCCCAGCAGGTCGGGGTCTCGGAGCGAGCCGGCCCTGCGGGCCAGGACGAGGAAGACGGCCTGGAAGGCGTCCTCGGCGTGATGGCGGTCGCCGAGGAGTTGCCGGCAGACGCCCAGAACCATTGGCCCGTGCCGGCTCACCAGCGCGGCGAACGCAGTCTCGCTGGCGGCATCGCGCCGGCGACGAACCGGTCGATGAGCTGGCGATCGGATAATCCGGCGACGGAGCCGCCGTCGAAGAGCGCGCCGATTTGCCGGACCAGCGAAGGTGTCGTCACGTGTGTCATGCCGTTGGGCTCCGCGCACGAGACGATGGCTTGCCATCAACCCCTGATAGGTTCTGCCGTGATCTCGGCCATTCTATCCCGAGTTGCGGTTCTGGAAGGATTTTTCGTCGGAGGGTTGGGTCATGGGACCACTGCGGTGAACATCGTCTCCAGCTTAGCGGACCGCCTGAAGGCGGGACTCCAACGAACATTCCGCCCGTTCTTGTTGGAGTCCCGCCTTCAGGCGGAATCCGGGTCGGATCGCCGGACCGCCTGAAGGCGGGACTCCAACCTTGAGAATCCCTCGGTTTCCGTGGGAATTGTGTCCCTGCATGATGTTCACCGCAGTGGTCATGGAATCCGCGCACCGCGCAGAGGTCTCGGCGCGAGGAATCGCGTCGCGACCCACCCTACCGAGTGGGCGGCTTCTCGATCCGGATGTCGCCCAGGTCGAGCGTCTCACCGGGCTTGACGGAGAAGTCCTTGTAAATCGGGGTCCCGGTCGTATCGTGGCTGTGGAAGCGGTAGGTCGCGCCGGGGATCAAGGCGGGGAAGGCGATCCGGCCCTGGGCGTCGGACACCGGGCCATCCCCGTAGTTGATCGAGTCGATCTGAGACAAGATCGTCTCATCGGCCGCCAGACGAGCATCGTTCTGCGATGCGCGGTTGGAGGACGGGCCGGGCGCGAGGACCATCCTGATCCTCTGCCAACCCGCGTACCCTTCGACTGGCTTCCCGTCGGGCCCGATCAGCCGCGCCCTGGCCGTGCCGCAGGGCGCGAGCCGGACAGTGACGGGCTCGCCGGCCGCGGACTTGCCCGACAAATCGGCCGTCGCACCCAGCTTATGCCGCGGGTCCAGGAAGTAGACGGGGATCGCGGCATCGGGGTCGAGCCCGTGTATCTCGAACCGGCCGCTCCTCACGTTGCCCTGGTATTGATAGAACGAGCTCAGATATGCCCCGGGCGACGGATTCAAGAAGATGCGGCTGATCATCCTGGCATCCTGGATCGGCCGATCGTCCGGTCCGACGACCCGGCCCTTGACGGTGGAGGCCCGGCGGAGCGCGATGTTGACGTCCAGCCCCTCGGCCCCCGGCTTTGCGTCGCGGGCGATGAAGGCGTGGGCGTAGACGCGTCGGCCACCCGGCCGCCCCTGGCGAAGCATCCCGTCGCCGAGCACCTGGAGCACGTAATCGTCGCTGGGGCCCAGGACGATGAGATATCCCGGGCTGGACAGCACCGAGAGCTGAAACGAGCCGTCCGGGCCCGTCGCCGTGTGGCCGTTCCAGGCGCCCGACGGGTCTTTAGTCCGACTGACTCCGAAACTGACCCTGGCTCCGGCCACGGGCTTTCCCGAGTCCTCCTCGTTGACCTTGCCGCGGATCACCACGCCACGGGGCAAGGCCAGGTCCAGCGAATATTCCAGGGCCCCCTTGGGCCAATCGAACCCCTTCGAGACATTCAGGTGGGGCTGATCGCCGGAAGTCGAGGCCGAGACGCTGTAGCGGTCGGCCGACAAGGGATTCGCGCGGAACCGGCCCTCGGCGTCGGCGTCGAATTCGTTGACGGTGCCTCGGCCTTCCTTGTGGGACAAGATCACGAGATGGGCATGGGGGATCGGCTTGCCAGTTTCGGCATCCGTGATTCGGCCCTTGATCGTCCTGGCCGGCTCCAGCGCCAGCGTCAGCAGCTTCGGAATCCGAACCGCCGTCGGTATCGATCGGAACCCGCTGCCTGGCGAATCGCGGATCATCGATCACGAGGACGACCCTGAGCGCCTGGCCCGCGCCGCGGATAGTGAACCGGCCCTCGGCGTCGCTGATCGCCGGCTGGGGCCAGGCCGGTAGACTGCTCCCAGGATTCCAACCGAACGAGGGCCCCTCGCGGCTCTCACGACGGATAGGGCCCAGGTTCAACGAGACGGCGCGGCCCATGGATTGGACCACGACCGCGACGCCCTGGACAGGGCGGCCATTCAGGTCGAACAAGCGACCGTGGATCGCCTGCTCCGGTCGCAGGGCGATGTCGGCGGCCGGCTGGTCGAGATCGGGGTCGAACTCGGCCCAGCCCGCGCCGTAGCCCGGTGCCAGAGCGACGGCGCCGACCAGGTGATGGCGGGACGACGAGGTGCGCAGGGCATCGACCCGGAACCGGCCCGAGCCGTCGCTGCGCGCCTGGCCGATCGCCGACGGCCTCGTCTTATCGTACTCGTCGCCGCGCCCAGGCTGCTTGATCGCCGCGTAGACCATCGTGATGGCATTCGGCACCGGTTTTCCTTGCGGGTCGAGCACGCGGCCGACGACGAACATCCGGCCTGGGGCCGGATGCGGAATTGGGTCGTCCGGCTTTGCCGCGATCTGCGGCTGCGGAGCCGCGCGTTGCTGTCTGGGCTCATCCTTCATGGCCAGGGCGTGAGTCAGATATCCCGCGCCGGTGGCAACGGCGGCGAGGAGCATCAAGGTCGTCGCGAGGAACTTCAGCTTGTGGAGCAGCATGGATCTCAGTACCTCCCGGGCAAGGGCCGCTGTCGATGAGGCGGCGGCGTGTCCGGCCGCGAAGTTCATCGCGGCCCGGGTCGTGATGTCGCACAGGGGGGATGAGACCGACGCCGCAGCGGGCCGGGAATCGAGGACCGCGGCCAGGGCGGCCGCGGGCAAGACGACGCCGCGTCGGGTAAGCCCGCGTCGGAGCTTGTCCCGCGCCCGGGCCAGCCGGCTGCGGAGTGTGCCCGCGGGACATCGGAGCCGTCGGGCCGCCTCGTCGAGGGTGAGGCCCTCGAAGTAGCAGAGCACGACCGGCGTTCGGAAGGCGCCCGGTAGTCGATCGATCTCGTCATGCAGGGCCTCGGCCTGTTCGCGGTCGATCGCCGGCTGATCGGCCGGCGGGGCCGTCGGCTCGACGGCCATCACCATGCCAGGGTCGCTCGTGGCGTCGCCTTCTTCGTTCTGACGGCGGCGAGTGAGTCGGGCCCTGGCCCGTCGCGAAGTGCGGAGGGCAACCCCGTAGAGCCAGGCGCTGAGCCGGTCAGGATCGCGGAGCGAGCCGGCCCTGCGAGCCAGGACGAGGAACACTGCCTGGAAGGCGTCTTCGGCGTGATGGCGGTCGCCGAGGAGCTGCCGGCAGACGTCCAGGACCATGGGCCCTGTCGCGCCACCAGCGCGGCGAACGCGGTCTCGCTGGTGGCATCACGGCGCGCAACGAATCGCTCGATGAGATGGCGGTCGGAGAGCCCGGCAACGGCGCCGCCGTCGAAGAGCGAACCGATCTGCCGGACCATCGATGGTGTCGTCACGTTGGTCATGCCCGCGGGCTCCGTGGCCGAAGCGTTGTTTGCACTCATCCCCTGTAGAATACTGCACCGATGCCGGCCATGTTATCCCGGGTTGTGGTCCTGGGAGGAGTTTCCGTCGGAGGATGGGGTCAGGAGACCACTGCGGTGAACATCAAGATACCCGGGGGATTCCCGCGTGACCACGGTCGTGAGACCGTGGTTCGGATGGGGAACCTCCAACTTCGCACGTCAGTGCGATCTCCGAGGCCGATCGGGCTGACGCCCGAGGTTGGAGGACTTTCGTCCCGTCCGAACCACGGTCTCACGACCGTGGTCACGTGTCTTGCCCTCCGGAAAGTAGGGGGCCTGGGCGCGAGGAATCGCGTCGCGACTTATCCTACGAAGCGGGCGGCTTCTCGATCCGGATGTCGCCCAGGTCGACCGTCTCGCCGGGCTTGACGGTGAACTCCTTGCGGATCGGGAAGCCGGACAGATCGCGGACGGTCGGGTCAACGACGCGATAGGTTGCGCCCGGGATCAAGGCGGGGAAGACGACCCGGCCCTGCGGATCCGACGTGGGACCCGTCGGGTAGTTGAGAGGGTCGATTTTGACCAGCAAACCGTAGTCGGCGAGCAGGGCGCCTTCCTTCTGTGCCTGGGCGCCGACGAATGAGCCGGGCGTCACGACCATCCCGATCAACTGCGGTTGGGCCAGGCCGCCGAGCGGCTTGCCGTCGGGCCCGACCAGCCGCGCCGTGACCGTGCCGCAGGGCTCCAGGCGGACCGTGATCGGCCCGCCGATCGCGGACTTGCCCGAGAATCGCGCCGTCGCGCCCAGCTTGTGCTGAGGATCGAGGAAGTGGACGGGGACCTCGGCGTCGGGATCCAGCCCGTGCAGCTCGAAGCGGCCGTTGCGCGTGTTGCCGTGCAGCTCGCCGCGCCAGGTTCGCAATGCAACGCGTGCCGGTCCGAAGTGGAGCCGGCTGAGCAACCAGGCGTCCTGGACCGGCTGACCGTCGGGCCCGAGGACTCGACCGTTCACCGTGACGCCCCGGCGGAGCACAACGTGGACATCGAGGCTCTCTCCGCCCGGTTTCGGGTCGCAGGCGATGAAGGCGTGGGCGTACTCGCGCCGGCCGCCCGACCCGCCAACATGGAGACGGTTGGAGCTGATCTCCCGGAGCACATGATCGTCCGTGGCACTGCGGACGACGAGATGGCCCGAGCGAGCCTCGGCCGCGATCTCGAATGATCCGTCGGCCGCGGTCTGGACGGGCCTGCTGCGCGGGCGCGGGCGATCCTCGTCCGGCCTTGGGGGGACAATGTAGCTCACCATCGCGCCCGACACGGGTTGGTCCGTGCCTTGCTCGGTGACCTTGCCCCGGATCACTGTGCTCCGGGGCAACGCCAGGTCGACCGTCTGCGCGATCGCCCCCTTCGGCCAGTCGATGAATTTGATGGCGAGCAGGTAGGGCTGTCTTTCGGGCGGGCTCGCGGCTACGTTGACGGTGTCCCCCGGCCCCGCATTGGTGCGGAACCGCCCCTCGGCATCGGTCTCGGAGAGGAATGGGCGGGGCTCGCGAACGGGCTGGGACAGATCGTTCCCCGTGACGCTCACCCGGGCATGCGCGACGGGCTTGCCGGTGTCGGCATAGGTCACGCGCCCGCTGATGATCCTGGCCGGTTGCAGCGCGATACTCAACGACTTGGTGTTCGAAGCAGGGTCGGTCTCGACCTCGATACTCTGGCTGGAGAACTTTGGATCGTGGGCGCACAAGGAGACCCGGAGCCCAGGTCCAACACCGTGCAAGGTGAATCGTCCGTCGGCGCCGGTGGTCACCGGGCTGGGCCAGCCGGGCAGGTCGTCCGGATGGGCCCACCAGAATGTGGGACCTTCGAACTCCTCGCGAACGGTATTCGGCCTCTTAGGGAGGACGCGTCGGATGGCTGTGACCGACAGCTTCACGCCACGGGCGGCCTGGCCTTGCAAATCGAACAACCGCCCCTGGATCACCTGCTCGGGTCGTAGCGCGACGTCGGCGGTGGGCACATCGGAGTCGGGGTCGAGCACGGCCCAGCCGGTGCCATGGCCCGGCGCCAGGGCGACGGCGCCGAAGTCGGTATGACGTGACGACGAGGTGCGCGGGGCGTCAAGCCGGAACCGGCCCGAGTCGTCGCTGGTCGCCCGGCCGATCTCCGTCGGGTAGAAGCGATCGGAGATCCCACGTCCCGCCGCCACGGACCGCGCGTAGACCATCACGGACGCGTTCGGCACCGGTTTTCCTTGCGGGTCGAGCACGCGACCGACCACGAACATCCGGCCCGGGGCCGGTGCCGGGACTGTGTCGTTCAGCTTCGCCGCGATCTGGGGTTGCGGAGCGGCCGGCGGTCGTTTGGGATCGTCCTTCATGGCCAGGGCGAGAGTCAGATACCCCGCGCCGGTGGCAACGGCGGCGAGGAGCATCAAGGTCGTCGCGAGGAACTTCAGCTTGTGGAGCAGCATGGATCTCAGTACCTCCTGGGCCAGGGAAGCCGCCGAGGGCGCGGCGGTGTGTCCGGCCACGAAGTTCAACGCGGCCCGGGTCGTGAGGTCGCACAGGGGGGATGAGACCGACGCCGCGGCGGGCCGGGAGTCGAGGACCGCGGCCAGGGCGGCGGCTGGCAGGACCACGCCGCGGCGGGTGAGGCCGCGTCGGAGCTTGTCCCGCGCCCGAGCTAGCCGGCTGCGGAGCGTGCCCGCGGGACATCGGAGCCGTCGGGCCGCCTCGTCGAGCGTGAGGCCCTCGAAGTAGCAGAGCACGACCGGCGTTCGGAAGGCGCCCGGCAGCCGGTCGATCTCGTCGTGCAGGGCTTCGGCCTGTTCGCGGTCGATTGCCGGCTGATCGGCCGGCGGGGCCGTCGGCTCGATCGACCCGGCTCCCGGCCCGTTCAGGGCGTCGCCCGCTTCAGCTTCAGTCCGTCGCTGGCGACCGAGCCGGGCCTGGCCTCTCCGCGCCGTGCGGAGGGCAACCTCGTAGAGCCAGGCACTGAGCCGGTCGGGATGGCGGATCGAGCCGGCCCTGCGGGCCAGGACGAGGAATACCGCCTGGAAGGCGTCTTCGGCGTGATGTCGGTCGCCGAGGAGCTGTCGGCAGACGCCCAGGACCATCGGCCCGTGTCGCGCCACCAGCGCGGCGAACGCGGCCTCGGAGGCGGGATCGCGGCGGTCGACGAACCGGTCGATGAGCTGGCGGTCGGAAAGCCCGGTGACGGCGCCGCCGTCGAAGAGCGAACCGAGTTGCCGGACCAGCGCGGGTGTCGTCAGGTTGGTCATGTCCGCGGGCTCCGTGGCCGAGTCGTTGTTTGCGCTCATCCCCCGTAAAGGAGTGTCACGGATGCCGGCCATTTTATCCCAGGCTGTGGTTCTGGGCGAACTTTCTGTCGGAGGACGGGGTCAGGAGACCGCCGCCCAGCGCGTCATGAGACCTCGCCGAGCGCGGGGGGGATGATCGCGGAGAAAGGTTTTCTTGACCTCGCCCCTCCGGGGAGAGGTCGGCCGGAGGCCGGGTGAGAGGGGACGCCAGCGATGACCGCGCTTCACCCTGCGGGAGGGTGATCGCGGAGAAAGGTTTTCTTGACCTCGCCCCTCCGGGAAGAGGTCGGCCGGAGGCCGGGTGAGGGGGGACGCCAGCGATGACCGCGCTTCACCATAACGAGTTCGGTGGTGTTCGGCGAGAAAGCCAGGCTTGCTCTCTTCCCCCTTACGAAGGGGGGTTTCCCGCGCACCGAATCGAATCGTTAACGCGCTCTACGAAGCGGGCGGTTTCTCGAGCCGGAGGTCGCCCAGGTCGAGCCGTCTCGCCCGGCTTGACGGTGAATGTCTTGCGGATCTCGGGGCCGATCTCGCCGCTACGGACCATGGTGTCGTCGATGAAGCGATACGTCGCGCCGGGGATCAGGGCGGGGAAGCGTGATGCGGCCGTCGGCATCCGAGACTGTCTGGATATCGTAGTTGACCGTGTCAACGTCGTTCACGTTTTGTTCGTCGGCGGCGAGGAGTGTCGGCCTGGCCTTTCGCGGTCCTGTAGGGTGGACCGGGGGTGACGACCATCGAGCACCTCAGCAGCCCATTGTACACACCGCGCACGCGTCGGGGTGGATATCCCGCGACCGGCTTGCCGCCGGGACCGACGATCCGCGCCCTGGCGGCGCCGCAGGGCTCGAGCCGGACGGTGACCGGCCCGCCGGCCGCCGACTGGCCCGAGAGCTTGACGACGGCGCCCAGCTTGCGCTTCGGGTCGAGGAAGTAGACGGGGACCTCGGTCTTGGGGTCGAGCCCGTGGACTTCGAAACGACCGTTGTGCACATTGCCGTGGTTCGCTCCGGTCCACTGCCTCCACACGCCGGTCGGAGCGAGGGTGACCCGGCTGAAGAACCAGGCATCGCGGACCGGCTGGCCGTCCGGCCCGACGACCTGGCCGGTCACCGTCGCGCCGGGGCGGAGCACCAGGTTGACTTCCTGGCTGGCCGATGCCTGGTTTCAGGTCGAGGTAGCGGACGGCGTGCGAGTAGGTCGGGCGGCCGCCTGGCTGGCCTTTGTCGTACATCCGAGAGCCGATGGCCTGGAGCCGGTAATCGTCGCTGGGCCCCCTGATGAAGAGGTGACCCGTGCTGGGCCTGGCCCCGAGCTGAAATGAGCCGTCGGATGCGGTGACGATGACGATGGTCCTTTGCCCCTGGTGCGGCTCCGCATGAGAGACAAACTCGACGGCCGCACCCGGGACGGGCTTGCCAGTGCCTTCCTCGGTGACCTTGCCGTGGATCGAGACGCCGCGCGGTAAGGCGATGTCGAGGGACTGCTCGATCGCGCCCGTGGGCCACGTGAGGCCCTGCGAGGCGATGAAGTAGGGCTGGCCGGCAGGAGGATAAGCCCGGACGTTGTAACCAGGGCTCGGCGCGGGGTTGATGCGGAACCGTCCGTCGTCATCCGTCTCGACCCCGGCGCCACCCGCCTCGAGCGAGGCATGAGGCAACTCCCGCGCCCGTGTCGGCATAGGTCACGCGCCCGGTAATGACCTGGGCCGGTACCAGCGCCGCGGTGATTGACTTCGCTTTCGAAGTGCGATCCGTCTCGACCGGAATTCTCTGGCGGGCGAACCGCGGGTGATGGACGATGAGGATCGCACTCAGGTCCCGGCCCACGCCGCGCAGGGTGAAGCGGCCCTCGGGGTCGGTCATCACCGGTTTGGGCCAGGCCGGAAAGTCGTTAATCTTTGCACTCCAGTAAGAGACACTATCGAGTTGGTGACGCACCCTGGCCGGGTCCTGCGGAAGGACATGATAGATCAACGCCACCGAGAGTGTGACGTTCGGGACGGGCTGGCCTTGCAGGTCGAAGAGTCGCCCGTGGATCACTTGCTCCGGTGGGAGGGTGATGTCGGCGGAAGGCTGGTCGTCGTCGGGGTCGAGCGCGACCCAGCCGGCACCATGGCCGGGCGCCAGGGCGGTGACGCCGAACAGATCGTAGCGAGCCGATGAGGTCCGCGGCGCATCGAGCCGGAACCGGCCCGAGCCATCCGCGCGGGCCTGCCCGATCGGGATCGGGCCCCTGAGCACCCGGTTGAGTACCAGCCCGGGTGCCAGGCTCCGCGCATGAGCCGCGATCGTGGCGCCCGGCACCGGTTTCCCTTGCGGGTCGAGCACGCGGCCGACGACGAACATCCGGCCCGGCGCCGGCTTGGGATTGGCGTCATCGGGCTTCGCGGCGGCCTGCGGTTGCCGGCCCGCTGGAGAAGTCCTGGGCTCATCGTTGATTGCCAGGGCGTGAGCCAGATAGCCCGCGCCTGTGGCGACGGCGCCGAGGAGCAGCAAGGTCAGGGCGATGGATCTCAGCTTGTGGATCAACATGGTCCGGAGCACCTTCTGGGCCAGGGCCGCCGCTGAGGGCGCGGCGGCCTGTCCGGCCGCGAAGTTCAACGCGGCCCGGGTCGTGAGGTCGCACAGGGAGGATGAGACCGACGCCGAGGCGGGCCGGGTGTCGAGGACCGCGGCCAGGGCGGCGGCGGGCAGGACCACGCCGCGGCGGGTGAGGCCATGGCGGAGCTTGTCGCGCGCCCGGGCCAGCCGGCTGCGGAGTGTGCCCGCGGGACATCGGAGCCGTTGGGCCGCTTCGTCGAGCGTGAGGCCCTCGAAGTAGCAGAGCACGACCGGCATCCGGAAGGTACCCGGCAGGCGGTCGATCTCGCTCGTGAAGGGCTTCGGCCTGCTCGCGGTCGATCGCCGGCTGATCGGCCGGCGGGACCGTCGGCTCAACGGCCATCACCATGCCAGGGCCGATCGAGGCGTCGCCTTCTTCGTTCTGACGGCGGCGAGTGAGTCGGGCCCTGGCCCGTCGCGAGGTGCGGAGGGCAACTCCGTAGAGCCAGGCGCCGAGCCGGTCAGGATCGCGGAGCGAGCCGGCCCTGCGGGCCAGGACGAGGAACACGGCCTGGAAGGCGTCTTCGGCGAGATGGCGGTCGCCCAGGAGCTGCCGGCAGACGTCCAGGACCATCGGGCCATGTCGCGCCACCAGCGCGGCGAAAGCGGTCTCGCTGGTGGCATCCCGGCGGCGACGAACCGCTCGATGAGATGGCGGTCGGAGAGCCCGGCGACGGCGCCGCCCTCGAAGAGCGATCCGATCTGCCGGACCACCGATGGTGTTGTCACCTTGGTCATGTCCGCGGGCTCCGTGGCAGAAATCTTGTTTGCGCTGACCCCCCTGTAGAATACTGCACCGATGCCGGCCATGTTATCCCCGAATGCGCTTCTGCGGTGGATTTCGGTCGGCCCAGGAGCGGCGATCCCTCGGATGCCCGTCAACTCTCTTCCCGTCGGGGCTCGTCCGTGACATTGCCGACGCGCTCTGCGCCTGTTCATGGTTTGCCAAGATCATCACACCGGCCGGCGGCAACCTCCCGAGCTACGCCAAGCAGTTCCCGGTCCCGCAGGATGCGTTCGCCCAGTGAGCGAATCGCGCTTTCGAATGAGCTCCGCACGGTGAGCGGTCTTCGCTGGTCGATTGCATTCTCGACACGTCGTTCGCCAAGGCAGTTGACCAGCACAAGGCCCTTCCCGTGAAGCTCAGCTTCTGGACGATTCTCGGGTGGAGACGGCTTGCGGCGGGGTTACCAGTCGCGGCGGTAGATCGCCGCACCGTACCGCATGACGCCCTGGTTGAGATCAACGAAGTGCGAAGTCTCGGCCCCACCGGGCCATCGGAACGTCAGGGCCCCGGTGCTGGCGTTCAAGATGTAGATCCCCTGACACGTTCCGCCATTCCTGTAGTTGCGGAACCGTCCTTCCCAGATCCCCGGAGCCACCTCGACGCCGTGTTCGCACTCGAGACGGTCGAACTGATTGCCGCCGTTGATCCAGTTCCAGTTGCCCCGGAGCAACGGATGAGCCTGGGCAGTGCCGGGGATGAAGACGCTCAGGGAAGCGAAGGCGACGGCCGCACCGATGAACCTGCCGGGAGATCATCCGGTGTTTGAGAATCCGAAACAAGTTCATAGATCACCCATTTGTGTTGTGAACGTTCATGACCAGACTGCCCCGAGGGTTGTCGGGCGCCGACCTCGGCCCCGCACGGCAACTCACCCCCACTCGACGTCTGGTGGTCCGGCCGCTGGCGTTCGCATCGTCAGGCGGCGGATATCAGTAGCTCGACAAAACTGCGCCCGGCGAGTGACACGTCCCGAGAACTTTCGAGTCTGAAGCTACGGAGCCGGGTTGGCGTGAGGGAGGGTGGCGGATCACCCGCGAAATCCTCGCTCCCACGCTCCCGCGTGGGAGTGGGACCGAAGTCGTCTTTCGAGGTGAAACTGAGATTGTTCTCGATTCGCATTGACGGAAATGACGAAACTCTAGATATTCCCGCTCACTTCGCTCGACGATCGAGATGACCTGATGGAGCCCGGTGACGGTCATGACAGCGCCCAGGGCATTCGGATATCAGAAGATTAGGTCTCAGTAGGCACGACTCAAGCGTGGTGGGAACCGGCTAGGCTCGGTCTGGCAATCCGTTCGCTCGTTGCGGCGCGGCCACCTCATCCGGCCCTGCGGGCCACCTTCCCCCCTCGGGGGAAGGGATGAAACCGGCGCCGACCGCTCTTCTTCCTTCTCCCCCCGGGGAGAAGGTGCCCGAAAGGCGGATGAGGGGGCTGCGGGACGCACGTCGATCCTCAGACAACCACTTACTCCCCCTTGCCTCCCAGGCTAGGGGGGCTTAACGGCTTGATCGGGCCTGCGGTCGGGATGACGGTGGCATCCTTGGTACGGTTGGTGTGGGACTTGGCGAGTTGGGTAGACTTCTTGGCGGCCCCGAGCAGGTCTTCCGCGACCGCATCCGAGTAAACCTTAGGGGTATAATCCGGAGACTGAGCGAAGGCTAAACCCGTGCGACCCTCGGAGAGATGCTTGTGGTAGATCACTCGCGTCTCGAACAGTTTTGTCGATTCGGCCTGCTTTCGGTCCCGATCGTGGCTGAGCTTGGACGCGCGAGGATTCCGTTCCGTATGGCGTGGCTTCGGCGGTGGTTGTGTCGGATTCGTATATCGATCGCGACCCGCCTGTCTCAACCTCAACGGTACGCACGACCTCATAATTCTTGCCGGGGAAGTGCTTTTCCATCAGTTCTTCGGCATAGGCCATCATCTTCGGCGTATTTCTGGGGATCGCGATCACACCCGACTCGCGATCCTGATAAACATACCTCGCCGGATCGCTCGCACAGCCCGTCAAACCGAGACTCAGGCCGTAAATGGCAATCCCAACAATTCGTGCACATTTCATTCGTCCCGTCTCCATCTGACGCCTGGTAGGTGATGACGTCCCGGGCCCGGTTCTCGACCGCGACGACCGCGACGAAGTCATCGTCGGCCGCGATCGTGCCGAGCATCGGCAAGAAAGCCAGGACCATCATGAACTTACACATCTTTCGCTCGTTCGGTACCGGAGGATCTGGATGACTCGCGGCGATGGCGGCGGCGGTCATTTCCGCCGGGGCCTCAACGAGCACGCACGGTAATCGACAGGGATCGTTCGGAGAGTGACATCGGCTCGGGTTTTTCCGAGAAGTTCGACCAGACCGCCGACCCGCGGAATTCACGGATATTGAGAATTCACCCTCAACGGCACACCGGCGACAGTCGTCTGTATCTTCTGGCCCCTGGAGGGAAGCCGGTCATGGAAGACGCCAGTCATGGCTCGATCACGGAATGGATCGATGGGATAAAACACGGTCAAGCCGACGCGGGCAAGCGTCTGTACGAACGCTATAACGCCCGGATCCTCGCCCTGGCGCGTTCGAAGCTCGGTTCCGCGGCGCTGCTGGGCGGAGACGAGGAAGACGTCGCCCTCAGCGTCTTTGGCGACCTGTTCGACGGAGCTCCGCGTGCCAGGTTCCCGGCGCTGGAAGACCGGGAAGACCTGTGGAGCCTGCTCGCGAAAATCACGGTCCGCAAGGTCGCCGACCTCAAGAAGCGGGAACGGGTGGGCCAAGCGAGGCGGCGGACAGGTGAGAGCGGAATCCGACCTGGAGACCGGCGAGGGCGACACGGGAGCCCTCGCGAACGTCCCCGGACGCGAGCCGCCGCCGGAACTGGCCCTGGCCCTGGCGGATGAGATTCAGCGCAGGGTGGGGGCCCTGGGCGACGACCATTTCCGACTGGTCGTCATCCTCAAGCTCGAGGGTTATACCAACGAGGAGATCGCCGCGCGGCTCGGTCTCGCCAGGCGGACCGTTATCCGGCGACTGAATACGATCCGAGATGCCTGGATGTTGGAGGCGGGATGAGCACCGATCGAACCGGACATGGCGCCGTGGGCGAAGACCGCGCGCTGCCCTCCCACGCCCATCGACAGGACGCCATCTGCCGGCGGTTCGAGGCCGATTGGTTGGCCCGGCGGCGGCCGCGGATCGACGAGTTCTTGTGGGAGATTCCCCAGTCCGAGCGGCTGGACCTGCTCACCGAACTCGTACTGCTGGAGATCGAGTTGCGGCACCAGGACGGCGAGGCCCCGGGCCTGCAAGAGTATCATGTCCGATATCCGGAACTTTCCCAACGGATCGGTGCGTCGGACACGAGACAGTCGGACAGACCGCGGGGGCCGGGCCGATCGGTCGAAGCGACCCGGGGGCCTCACTTTCCGGTCGGGCCGGAGCGTGCCCGGACCGGGTCGCGGTTCCGCATCGTTCGGCTCCATGCCGAAGGCGGTCTCGGCTCGGTCTACGTGGCGCGCGCGACGAGGAGCTCCGCCGCGAGGTGGCGGTCAAGACCATCAAGGAACCCTACGCCCACGACACCGTCAGCCGCGAGCGGTTCCTGCTCGAGGCCGAGATCACCGGCCGGCTCGAGCACCCCGGCATCGTCCCCGTGTACAGCCTGGGCCGCGACGACGATGACCGCCCCTACTACGCCATGCGCTTCATCAAGGGCAAGACCCTCAAGGAGGCGATCCGGCGGTTCCACCAGCCGACAACGGGCGCGCCGGGCACGGCGAGCGCTGGCATTCGCTGGAGCTCCGCGAGCTGCTCGGCCGATTCGTGGCCGTCTGCAACACGGTGGCCTACGCCCATAGCCGGGGCGTGCATCCACCGCGACCTCAAGCCGGAGAACGTGCTGCTGGGGCCCTTCGGCGAGACCCTCGTCGCGGACTGGGGGCTGGCCAAGGTGGTCGGACGGGACGATCCGCGCGGACCGGCCGAGCCGGCCTCCGCCGCCGACACTCCCGAGCCGATCCTCCGCCCTGAGGCGGCCGGCACGGAATCCGACTCGCAGCCCCCTCGGGAACCCCCCAGTACATGAGCCCCGAGCAGGCCCGCGTCGATGCCGATCGGATCGGCCCCGCCTCCGACATCTACAGCCTGGGAGCCATCCTCTACAGGATCTTCACGGGCCGTCCCCCGGTGGAGAAGGATCACATCGACGTGATGCTGGAGCGGGCCCGCAAGGGCGACTTCCCCGGGCCGCGACAGGTGCGTAAGGACGTCCCACCCGCGCTCGAGGCTATCTGCCTGAAGGCAATGGCCGCTGCGCCCAAGGGCCGCTATTCTTCGGCCCGGACGCTGGCCCACGACCTGGAGCTTTGGCTGGCGGGCGAGCCCGTCTCGGCCTACCGTGAGCCACTCGCCGACCGAACCCGCCGATGGCTGCGTGGGCACCGGACGGCCGTGACCGGCACGGTTGCCTCGATGGCCTTCGCCATCCTCGGCCTGGGCGCACTGGCCTACGAGCGGAATCAAGCGAACAAAGTCCTGACCGTCGCCAACACCCATGCCACGGCCCGGTATGAGCTGGCCCGGGACGCGATTCGATCTCTCCACAAGGGGGCTACCGAGGAGCTCCTGCTCAAGCAACCGGGTTTCGACAAGCTACGTGCCCAGGCTCCTGGGTTCAGCCCTCGAGAACTACAAGAAGCTAGCGGTCAACCTCGATACCCGCCGCGAGGCTGACTCGGCCTCGTCGATCGACCTGGCCCGGAACTACTGGGAACTCGCGGCCGTCACCGAGGAGATCGGCCGGAAGCCGGAAGCCCTGGATGCCTACCGTCGAGCCATCGAACTCCTCGAAGCCGGCGCCGCCCGCCGCCCCCTCGACGTCGACACGCCGCCTCACCCTGGCCCGGCTCCGCCACAGCGCCGGGCGTGTCCTCGAAGACATGGGCCAGACGGACCAGGCGTTCCACGAGTACGATCGGGCCCTGAACGAGCGCCTGGCGCTGGCCCAATCGCGGCCGACCGACCGCCGAGTCCTCCGGGACCTTGGGACGAGCCACAACGACATCGGCAACTGGTTCAAGGCGACCGACCAGCCGGAAAAAGCCCTGTCGTCGTTCCAGGCGGCCCGCGACATCCGCAGCGGCCTGGCCGACTCGGATCGGTCGGATCGCGAGGGTCCGGGGCGAGCTGGCCGAGACCCTGGGCAACATCGCCGTTCTCCTCTTCGGCACGGGGCGCCAGGGCGAGGCAATCGGGGCTTGTGACCAGGCCAGGGCGATCCAGCAAATCCTGAGTGACGAGACGCCCGCGGACGACGCACTCCGGGAGCGGCTCGGCAAGACGCTCTACAACCTCGGGTTAATGCGGCTGACGAGCGGCAACGGCGACGCGGCCCTCGATCCCCTCAACCGAGCGGCCGAGCTGCGGGCAAGTTGGTCAAGACTCATCCCAACGAGCTCCGATATCCAGTCCGACCAGGCACTTTCCTGGATGTACATCGGCCTCATCCACCTCAACGCCCGGCGGCTCGATGAGGCGGGGAAAGCGCCTCGATCGAGCCGCTCGAGATCCAGCGGCCGCTTGCCAAGGCCCACGACGAGGTCGTCCAGTACCGTAGCGACCTCTCGGCGATCCTCGACAATCTCTCCACGCTTCAGCGCACGGCCGGACAGAACGTGGATGCGCTCGTCACTCTGTCCGAGGCCCTGGTCATCCGGGAGGGGCTCGCCGAGGCGAATCGGGACGTCGCCCTCTTCAAAACCGACCTGGCCGATACCCTGGCCAACATGGGCCGACTCCAGGCCGCGCTGAGACGCAAGGCCGAAGCCCTCAACTCGTTCCGTCGGGCCATCCGGATCCGAAAGGGAATCCGGGCATTCGAGGACATCATGCTCTACAACACGGCCTGCGAGCTCTCGATGTGCATCCCGATGCTCGAAAAGCCCGAAGCGGACCGCACCGCTGACGAGGCGATCCGGACCTTGAAGGACGCCGTGGCCCACGGCTACCGAAACCTCGGCCAGTTCCGCGCCGACGAGGCCGAGGCCCTCGCACCCATCCGCGACCGGCCGGAATTTCGCAAGCTCATGGAGAGTCTCGCCAAAGGCGAAGCGCCCCGATGACCGCATTCCAGGCCAGTCCTGGCGTCGTCGGGTGCCCCGGCACATCGTCGGGAGGCCTAGACCTTCGAGCGCTTCACGCTTGGTTGGCACACGCCCAGGCCCCCCTCACCCCAACCCTCTCCCCGTTAGGGCGAGGGCGACCGCTTGACGACCTGATGACTCGGCCAAGGCATCCCGTCGCCTTCTCCCCGTGGGGAGAAGGTGCCCGAAGGGCGGATGAGGGGGATTTCGCATCAGGCTCGGTCGCGTGGCGCAAGCCATGCGTGAAGCGTCTTTGATCGTCCCCCCTTGCCACTCTTGTCGGGTCAAGTGGGGATGGCCCAACGGGAGTTGGAACCGACGGTATCGCAGAAGGAAGTCGCCCTCACTTCACGGCTTGGCCACGCCGATGATCGCGACGGCGAGCCGGCCGCCGGCATCGCCGGAGGGCTGCGACTTCAGGTCATCGGCCTTGGCGTGGACGACCAGGCCGCGACCCGATGATCGAGGTCGGGCCCTCGAAGCTCATCTGGTCGTCGTCGAGGTCCACGATGGCGACGCCGTTCTCGTCGGCCTTGATGTTGCCCATGTCGCCGACATGCCGCTTCTCGCTGGCGTGCGAGGCGTGCGGCGCCTTGGTCGGGTTGAAATGGCCCCCGGAGGCCGTGCCGTCCTCGTTCCACACCCCGAATTCGTGGACGTGGAAACCATGCTCGCCCGGAGTCAGGCCGCTGATCTCACCATGGACGTGCATCCCGCTCGACGTCTTGGTGAACGTCACCGTGCCCTTGACCGTGCTCTGCGTCTTGGTCGTCGGGATCAGTTGGCCCGTGGCCTTGGTGACCGGCTGCCAGCCTGCAGCCTTGTCCGGCGCGGCGGCCTGCGTCCGCAGGCCCAGCACGGTGAAGCAAATCAGCGAGCTGACGGCCAGGGCGGCGATGCACTTCTTGATCGGCATGTCATGTCTCCTTGGTTGCGTGCGTCTTGATGTTCAGTCAAATCAATTCCAGGTACGCCCGATGCACCTTAGCCTGCCGGGGATCGGCTCTCAAGAGGCTTCTCGGAACCGGGCGATTCGCCTCGGGCGGAGCCGTTCGGGACGTATCCAACGAAGGCACTGTCGGCTCCGGTGCGGATGCCGGGCCGCTCCGATACATCGCGGAGCGGTTTGCGCAGATTCTCCGGCGAGCAACGAAGAGTTCCCAGCAAATTCCGCACCCAAGCGGCCCGGCGCGTGGACAATCGCACATCGCTGGCGGACAATAGGGTTTTGTCATTGGTCATTGGTCGTTAGCTCCGATCGAACTCGAGCGCGACGGAGCGGCGAAGGCTATCACGAGCCAGGACATCATGCAAGGGCAGGACTGGCAACCGGGACACGGAAGACCAAAGCTGAGGACAGCAATGATGGGCTTGGCACTCGACACAACGGACCAAGGACCAAGGACCAAGGACCAGGGACTGGACCGTCACGAAGAGCGGCGGCGGGCCGGGGTGCCGACGGTCTCGGTCCTGGCCGGTCCGATCGGCCCGTGCGCTGGAGTCGACCCAGGGCTGGGCGGCGGACCTCGAGCGGCCGATGGTGCTGGTGCGTCCGGAGCAGGCGGATGCCGAGGGCATGGTCGTCCCCTGGGTGAACCGGCTGGCGGCCGGACGCGACCTGATCGATTCGGCGGTCGCCTGGCTGGCGCATCGGCTGAATCAGCCCGCGGGCCTGCTGGGCCGCAAGCTCCGCGCGATGACCGATTATGAGGTGGCCATCCTCTTCGACTCGACGGTGCACGGGGTCTCGGAGACGGGCGTCGAGCTGGTGGCATTCCGCCTGATCGAGCTGGCGGCCCAGGGCCAGCGAGGGTTCGACCCGGGGCTCGCGCCCGAGCTGAACGCCCTGCTCGACGCGCCGCGGCCGGCCCTGGATCCGCCTGTTCCGCGCCCTGGGCGAACTGGTCCCCCAGGAGTGCCTGCCGGTCCTGATCGTCGCGCCCACCCGGCAAGATGTGCCGCACCTCGAGGGCCTCGCGCGGCTGCTGGCCGAGCTGGCCGAGGCCCGGCCCCTGGCCACCCTCGTCCTGATCGTCGAGCCCGCGCGGTTCGATGCCTATCTCGACCAGGCGCCCGAGTCGCGCGCCAAGGCCCTGCTTCGGGGATCGGTCATCGCGGTGCAGGAAGCGGGGGACGAGGAGCGGGAGGCGGCAGAGCTCGCCAATTCGGACGCGGCGATCCCCAATCCGGAATCCGCAATCCGCCATCCGGAATCCGAAGACGATCCCGCCCGCAGCGCGGCCGAGCGGTTCCTCTTCGACCTGCTCGACGTCCTTGCCCGAGACGGCCGGGCTGTTCGAGCTCAACGCCACGCTCGACTTCCCGTTCGGAGCCGGCCGGCCGATCGAGGTCGACCTCCTCGCCCGCTCCCTCAAGCTGGTGATCGAGATCGACGGATATTACCACTTCCAGGACCCCGAAGCCTATCGCCGCGACCGTCGCAAGGACCTGGAGCTTCAGAAGCGGGGATACCTGGTCCTGCGGATCCTCGCCGACGACGTCGTCGAGCGACTCGAGGAGCTGCTGGAGACCGTGCTCTCGGCGGTCGCGTTTTGCCGGCATCAACTGGCATCGAGGTAATCGCACATGACTTCCACGACGGATCACTCCGCGATTGGCCCCCTGGTCCTGGTCCGGCTGCTGGCCGCGGGCGAGAAGGGGGAATACGACTACGAAGATCCAGAAGGACCTCGAGCCGCTGCTGGCGCACCGATGGTCGGGCGTGCCGATGGCGGGCGCGTTGAACCAGGCGGTCGACGAGCTGAAGGCCGACGGGCTGGTCGCGTTCCTGCTCGGCAAGTCCAAGAAGGCCGCGGCGAAGATCGTCCTGACCGCGGAGGGCCGCCAGCGAGGCGCTCGATATCCTGGGCGTCGCGACGCTCAAGCCCAAGACCACCTGGGGCGTGCTCGAGGAAGACCTATCTGCCGGCGAGCGTGCTGGGCCTGCCGGCGTCGAGCGACGCCCGGTTCAAGGCGATGGGGTCCGACCCCATCTTCAAGGCCGTGTTGCTCAAGCGGCAATACAACCTTCCCACCGCCGAGGTCCCCAAGCTGGACGACGCGATCGACGCCCTGGCCTGGAAGCTGATCGGCTTCGAGGGCGAGACGCGGAAGTTCAATGTGACGAACGTCAAGACGGCGGTGCTCAACCGCGAGCTGGGCGACGGCCGAGCGACCGACTTCAAGAAGGCCGCCAGCCGCCTGGTGGCGCGAGACTGCGGTGCGCACGGCGCGACGACCCCAAGGAGCTGAGGGACGCGGTCCTCCGCGGCTGGATCGACCGGAACAGCGGACCGGCGGAATCCGGCGAGGAAGCTCGCCCGCCACTGTCGGTTTATCAGCCGAACGGTCTCGAGCTACGGACCTCCGCCCGAACCGCCGCGCCGAGAAACCGGCGCTCCCGATGGCCGAGCTGGCCGAGCGCGTCAAGGCGGCCGCGAGGGCCTGCCCGACCGGCCGATACGGCGACAACAAGGTCTTCATCGCACATGTCTGGAGGATGCTCCAGTCCGACCCGGACTTCGCGGGGATGGAGCTCGACACCTTCAAGGATTGCTCGCCGTGGCCAACAACGCCCGGCTGCTCGACCTGAGCCGGGCCGACCTGGTCCAGGCCATGGACCCCGACGACGTCCGCCTGTCCGAAGTGAACTACCTCAACGCCACATTTCATTTTGTCCGAATTTGAAAGCAACCTATCATGGCGACAGCCACCATGAGTGCGAAACCAGGCTCCGAGACCGCCGGGCGGTCTTGCCGAGGTCGATCCGCGCGTCGCCGCGTTCTGCTCGGGCCGCCTCCCCGAGCTGTTCCACGCGTTCGCTTACGCCAACGATATCTGGAGGCACGACCCGTTCGACGTGGAGTCGATCCACCCGGGCGCCCGCGGAGACGTTCCAGCGGATCGTGGGCCGGGTGCGCGAGTCCTCGGGACTGCCGGCAGGCCGGATCCTCCTCCTGCTGGGGGAATCCGGCTGCGGCAAGACCCACCTGATGCGGGCCTTTCGCAACCAGGTCCATGCCCGGTCGTCGGGATACTGCGGCTACTTGCAGATGACCGCATTCACGGGCGAGTATGGCCGATATGTGCTCAACAACCTCATCGACTCGCTCGACAAGCCGTACGACGAGGCCCGGTCCGAAACCACCGGGCTGATGCGGCTCTCGAATGCCCTGGCCGAGACCTCGCGCGACGTTCCACGCGACTGGCTGGACCGGCTCCGCGAGGGGGGCCTGGACCAGCCGAGCCTCGACAATCTGGTCGCCGAGATGGCCGACCGGATCATCGTCGACGACCGGTTCAACACGATCGACGTCTACCTCGTGCAGGTTTTGTTATATCTTCAGTGCAACGATCCGCGGATCAAGGCCCGCGTGCTCAAGTATCTGCGTTGCGAGGACCTCACCGACCACGACCGCCGGCTGCTGGGCGGGATCGTCCCGTGCACTTACTCCGACGCGCCGCACCGGATCATCGAGCGCCTGGGACAATTGATGTGGGCCGTCGAGCACGTCCCGTTGATCCTCTGCGTCGACCAGCTCGAGGACGTCTTCGACCTCGACGATGCGGCGGTCAAGTTCCGCCGCGCCATGGCCACGCTCTGCGACATCGTCAGCCGGCTCCGTCGGCCATCGTGGTCATCGCCTGCCTCGACGATTACTACGAAAAGCTCAAGCAGCTCCTCACGCGGCCGATCAAGGACCGGGTCGAGAGCGACCCGCCGCCGGTCGGCCTGACGACGCCCTGCGACCGCGACCAGGTCGAGCGGCTCATCGCCCAGCGGCTGAAGTTCCTCTACGAATCGATGGAGGTCCCCTTCCGGTCCGATCAGCCGACCTTCCCGCTCCCCGACACGATGATCGGCAAGCTGGTCGGCCTCCGCGCCCGCGACGTCCTGGCGCGATCCAGATCTACCGCGAGCGCTGCGTCGAGAAAGGGAAGATGGCGGAGTACCCTTTTGATGGCGACGCCGGCGCTGGGCGCGGGTCTCCGAGCACCCGAAGGGTCGCCGCTCGACCAGGGCCTGGAGCAGAAGGTCATCGAGATCGAGCAGGGCTGGAACGACTTCCGCTCGACGTCCACGATCGTGGTCCCGTCCGATGAGGGCGAGCTGGCGGCGATCCTGGCGAAGGCGATCGGGGCATGCTCGGCCGAGCTCGATACGGGCGATCAATTCAAGGCGACGACGCGACGGCCGCTTCGTCCCGGTCGAGCGCCATGCCGGCGATCATGCGGTCGAGCGCATGCTGGTGGGCATCTGCAACAAGGGGGCCCAGGGAGGCGGCCTGGGCCGGCAGATCGACGAAGTCGTGCAGCGCGCCGGCAAGCACACGCCGGTCATCGTCCGCTCGACGGCGTTCCCGGGCAGCCCGAAGGCGGCGGTCTCGCAGCAGCTCGGCAAGCTGATCGCCGGAGGCGGCCGGCGCGTGGTCATCGAGGACTCCGACTGGCGGACCATGTTGGCCCTGGCTCGGTTCCGATCGGGAGACGGAAACGGTGCCGACCCGGGCTTCGCGGCCTGGCTCAAGCGAACCCGACCCTTGACCAGCCTCACATCGTTGCGAGCGATCCTGGCCCTCGATCGGCCCGTCGAGCCGAAGCCGACGACCGGCAAGAAAACGACCGGCAAGCCGGTGGCCAAGGCAACCGGCAACCGGCACCGACCGTCCCGGGTCCGGCGGCGACTGCCTCCGGCGCCGAGCGCTCCGCCCCGGCCGGATCGCATCATCATCGGCACGACCAGCGACCGGCGCGGCGAGCCGGTGGCGATCGAGCCGGCCGAGCTGACGCGGCATGCCGCGTTCCTGGGTGCGCCGGGCAGCGGCAAGACGACGGCCGCGCTGGGCGTGGTCGAGCAGCTCCTGGTCCGCGGGGTCCCGGCGATCCTGGTCGATCGCAAGGGTGACCTGTGCGCCTACGCCCGGCCGGACATGGGCCTGCGCACCGGGCTCGACGGCGAGCTGGCCGAGCGTGCCGACCGGCTGCGTGCCACGGTGGAAGTCGCCCTGTACACGCCGCGACGGCCCGACGGCCGTCCGCTCTCGATCGCGGCCGTGCCCGCCGGACTGGGGCGCGCTGCCGTCCCACGAGCGCGAGCAGGCCGCCAAGTTCGCCGCCGGTGCCCTGGCTGACATGATGAATTATGGGGACAACAAGCGCGACCAGTCCTGCCTGGCGATCCTGTTCCGGGCGATCGACCTGCTCAGCCGCGAGTCGCCGCAGGCCGCGGTCCCGATCCAGGCCCTGGTCGACTTCATCGCCGAGAAGGACCCCGCGCTGATCAACGAGGTCGGCCATCTCGACGTCAAGCTCTTCGACCGCTTGGTCCAGGACCTGGAGACCCTGCGGCTCAACCAGGGGGACCTCCTGGCCGCCAAGGGTGAGCCGCTCGACGTCGAGGCGCTCCTGGGCCTGGGCGCGCATCGGACGCCGGGCAAGACCCGGCTGACCATCATCAGCACCAAGTTCCTGGGTACCAACCAGGACGTGTTGTTCTGGGTCTCCCAGCTCCTGATGACGCTGGGGCGATGGATCAGCAAGTCGCCCGCCGTGGATGGGTCGCTCCAGGCCGTGATCCTCTTCGACGAGGCCGACCTGTACCTGCCCGCAGTGCGTCAACCGGCGACCAAGGAGCCGATGGAGCACCTGCTGAAGCGGGCGCGGTCGGCCGGCCTGGGCCTGCTCCTGGCCACCCAGAGCCCCGGCGACTTCGATTACAAGTGCCGCGACAACATCCGGACCTGGCTCGTCGGCCAGGTCAAGGAGGCCAACTCGATCGCCAAGATGAAGCCGATGCTCAGCGACTGCCGCGTCGATGTTGCCGCCCGGCTACCCGCCCAGGAGACCGGCGAGTTCCACCTGATCCGCGATGGCGACGTCACGGCCTTGAAGACGCTTCCTTCCGCCGTCGAGCCCCGGCAGATTCCCGAGGATGAGATTGTCAAGCTGGCACGCTGTTAGTTCTACAGCGGAAGGAGCTCTCGTATTTACCAGAGATTCCTGGCGGCCTGAAGGGCCGCAGGAGCCCAGCCCGGGGAGAATCCCCGGGAGAGCGAGACCGAGCGACCTCCAACCCTCTTTCTGCGGCCTGAAGGGCCGCAGGAGCCCAGCCCGGGGAGAATCCCCGGGAACCAACGGCCACCCCCATCCGGCCGCGGCCTGAAGGGCCGCAGGTGGCACCGGCTCCTGCACCCCTTCAGGGTGCACCGGAGAGGGGCCGGCCATCCCGGTCCCCAGGGTTTCACCCTGGGCTGGGCTCCTGCGGCCCTTCAGGCCGCTGAAGATCGGCGTGCTTCGAATCGCGCGACCTCCTCCGTCATTTGATTGATCATGCGCTTGAGTGATCGCAAGGTCAGCTCCTGGATATGGGAATCCTCTCCCGGATCTTGCTTGACCGCCTGATAGCGTGCTTCGAGCGAGTGAAGCTTTTCTCGAGTGACCTCGACCTCGCGTTCGTCTTTCAGTTCCATGATAGGATCTCGATCATGCCCCTGGGATTGAGCTCCCGTTGATGACGAGTCGCTCGACGCCCGCGCAACTTGGCCAAGTTCATCAGCCGTCCGGGTGACTCCAGTCGCTTCCCGAGGGAGCCGGTCATCCCTTGGCCTTGGGTTTGGTGGCTTCCCGCGGGAGCAGGTCATCGACCGCGATCGGGGGGAACTGCCGGTCATCGATCGTGACCGGGACTTGCTCGCCGGATGTGTAGGCCTGTGAGACCGGTAACCCTTCTTCCCCGGCCGTGAGTTGACCTCGACCCGGCGGTTGACCAGGTTGACGATCCAGTAGACGGAGATCCCACCGCTGGCATAAACGGCCAGCTTGTCGCCCTGGTCATAGGCGAGTTGGCCCCGGGTTGTGGCGACTTCGACGACCATTGGCACGTCGGCGGCCCTGGGTTGCTCGCGATAATCGTCCGAGTCGCCCCTCACGACGGAGATGTCCGGCTCCGGCATGCTGGCCCGGCCCGGAATGGCGACCGGATCTTCCCGGGTGACGAAGTAGCCATCGGCCGGGACGATGCCCGCCAGCGCCTTGGCCGCCCGCCGGCAAGCGATCGAGTGCGGACCCTTCTTCATCGGCTTTCGGTAGATCAACCCCTCCACCAGTTCGACCCGGTCGTCCTCGGTCAGGATCTCCGCGTCCCCCATCCGCTCGTACTGGTCGACCGAGAATCGATAGATCTCCGGGATGCTGGTGGGGATGCCGCCGCTGCACCCGGGAGTATAGCCGGCGAAGTCGTCGACTTGTGTCAACGTAATGGTGGACATGGTCACTTCCCTCCATTTTCCACGGATTCCAGCGAAATCCCGTAGAACGGAATTCATTCCGTTCAACGGGAAACGGAATGAATTCCGTTCTACGAATGGTTGCAGGGCGCCTGCTTACTTCTTATTGTACGCGCGTGCCAGGGGCATGGGTAGCGACAAACGGCGTAAGGGTCTGGTCTGCTCGACTCTTCACGGTCCCTACCGGACGACTTTACATCCAGTATATCGGCGGCGGAGGTACGTGACCCCCTTCTCGGACACTGCCGTACCCTCAAGGGCGATCTGCTTCAGCTTCGGAAGTTGCGGGAGGGACGCGATACCCTGATCCGTTACCTGACGATTATACCGGAGATCCAAAATCTCCAAATTCGAGAAGAGGGCTAAATGGTCGGATAGTTCTGCGAGGTCCGTGTCCCGGATTGGGTGGGCATCATCGTAGCCTAAGTTCCCAGGTCCAAGGGACACACGTTTCGGGTCGAAGAACATCCGCTTGTCGCCGCCAAGGCGGAGGACCATCCTTCGGAACCAATCAGGGCCGGTGATCTTGAAACCGTAAGTGCCGTGTTTCTTGTCAACGGCTCGAATCGCCGCTTCCCTCGCCGCGAGCCGACGCTGGAAAGCGGCAGCGATGCCCATGATCATGGCAAGGACGGCGATGAGGAATAGAGCCGTCCGCAATTGAAATCGAGGCATTTTCACGTGAACGTCTCAGATCACCCCGCCTGGAGCACTTCGAGCATGGCCCGGTCGAGCTTGCGGTCGTGCCAGTCCTCGTAGGCGATGTCGTACCGGCCGCTGTCGCAGATGCCGAAACTGCCGGTGAAGTTCCACAAGGCCCAGCCCCAGCCGGCCTTCTTGAACTCTTCGAGCGTGTCGTGCATCCAGGACAGGACGAACCGGTGGGGCGACATGTTGTGCGCGCCGAACTCGCCGACCATCACGCCGACGCCCTTGGCCTCGAAGTCCTTCCAGGGCTGGATCAGCTCGCGGGCGATCGTCCCGCGGGTGACGTACTTGCCATCGTTCTTCCTGAGCGGCCAGATCGGCTCCGGCCAGCTCTCGTCCCAGTTGGCCCACGACGCCTTGTAGTGGGTCAGCGGCATCGGGTTGTAGTCGTGCATGGCCGCGGCCACGTTCAGGCCGATCAGCTCGTCGGGCGGCTTGGTGGCCCAGGACCGGCCGTCGCAGACGATCAGCCGGTTCGGATCGCGGTCGCGGATCGCGCCGGCGACCCGCTCGACCACGCGGCGGTGGTCCTCCGGCTTGACCTTGTCGTCGGGCTCGTTGAACAGGTTGAAGCTGACGCGATTGTTCGGCATGCCGTGGTACCGCGTCGCGAAGCTCGCCCAGTGGTGGGCACAGACGCCCAGGATCTCCGGGTCGGTCCAGAGCGACTTCGGCTCGGCGGGCCTGGCGACCGTGAATCCCGGTGCCCGGTGGAAGTTGATCTGGACGTGAATGCCGTGCTTACGGCCGAACTCGACCGCCTGGTCGATCTCCTTGAGGATCGGCTCCTTGAGCGTCCGGGGGTTCGCGCGGTCGGTCCAGCATCGGTAATCCAGCGGCAGCCGGACGAAGTCGAAGCCCAGCTCGGCGATGTCCGCGAAGTCGCGCTCCGCGAACGGCTTCTGCTGGTCGACCATGAACTTGTTGAGCAGGTTGAACCCGCGCCATCGGGGCAGGTGCTGGGGCGTGGCGTCGGGCAGCGCCGGGGCGGGGCGTCGGCTTGCGCCCGCGCCGGGCGCGAGCCGGCGATGCCCAGCCCGGCGGTCGTCACCGCCAGGCCGAGCACGTCGCGTCGAGTCATGATCATGCTAAGGGTCCCTCAAATACTGCTCTCGGCTGTTTACAACGTCTGGCCCGGATTCCTGGCTCAGGAAGCGGGCCTTGCGCACGGCCGCGTCTCGGACCATTCTTGGGCATCTTCGCATGATCCAGCCGCTCGTAGATGGCGATGGCCGCGCTGCGTTCGTCGCGGGCCGACAGGGTTTCGGCGCACCGGAACAGGCCCTCGGCGATCGCGGGCTGCTCGTCGGCGGGTGCCTGCGGCCAGGGCATCCTCCAGCGCCTTGACGGCGATCAAGGTGCCGACGCTTCCCAGCGCCCGTGCGGCGGCCTGGGCCACGCCCGCATCCTTGTCCTTCAGCAGAGCGGCCAGCCGATCGACGGCCTTGGCGTCGCGACGCACCCCGATGCTGCCGATGACGCCGATCAGCGGGCGGCCCTTGAGCCGGCCCAGCGGCGTCGCGCAGGGCGGAATCGACGGCCGGGTCGGGGATCGGTTCCAGCGCGTATCGGGCCATGTGCGCCATCTTCTCGTCGCCCAGCAGCGCGGCCAGCGGCGCGACGGAATCCTTGGTGCCGATGCGCGACAGCTCGCGGCAGGCGTCCGCCTTGTCTTTCAGCGGTGCGTCGGATTTCAAGACGGCGATCAGCTTGGATTCCCGGCTATTCGCCGCGGGCCGTGCGTCCTGTCCGAAGGCCATTGCGCCACCGGCCAGGAGCAGCCCGACGAGTCCAAGGCAAGCGAGTCTCAGGGTCGTTCGTACCATGGGTTTCTCCTGTTGGAGCAGTGAGAGTCGGCAGTAGGAGCGTGCGAACGCCCCGTTGTGGCAGGTCTCCCGACCTTGCCACTGCGCCGACCGAAGGTCTCCAATCCCAATCCCAAAGGAGACCTCCGGTCCGTCACGGCGGGGCATGAGACTCGCCAACGCGCTCACGGCGGGGTCATGAGACCCTGCCAACTCCCGCTTACGGCGGGGTCAGGAGACCGCGCCGGACGGTCCGCTCACGGCGGGGTCATGAGACCCGCGTGTAGTCCCGCTAACGGCGCAATCGTGACGCAGCACTCCGTCAATAAATCCACGGCTCACGCTGCGCACGAGAGCGGAGTCGGTTGGCTTCGGGGTCGATGACGAACTCTTCCTTGAGCGGGTCGTACTTCAGGTCGCGCTTGAGCCACATGCAGATGTTGGCGGCGTGAACGGTGCTCATGGTATGGTGCATGACGTCCGGGTTGGCCACGGTCTGCTGGCGCGACTTGACGCAGTCGAAGAAGTTGCGCACGTGATTCATGGGGCGCTGGGTGCGGTCCATGTAGTCGGCCAGCAGCTTGGCGCCGACGTCCATCAGGCCGTCCGAGGAGACCTCGGGCTTCTTGTAGCCGTCGGCCACGGCCACCCAGCCTTCGGTCCCTTCGAACCGCATGCCGCAGGACCCGTGCCAGTACTTGTCGCCGCGCGACAGGACCATCTTCACGCCGTTGCCGAACTTGGCGACCATGCCGTCGCCGGTGGCATTCTTGACGTACTGATACTCGACCGCCGAGGTGGTCAGCGCGTCGATCCCGGCCTGGGACTGGGCGAAGCGTGTGCGCGCCCCATTCGCCGATGCAACTGGTATGGAAGTCATAATGACCCCGCCAGCCGCCCGTCACATAGGTGGAGTTATACGGGCGCCAGGGGCACGGGCCGAGCCAGGCGTCCCAGTCCACTTCCTCCTTGGAGGGCTGGGGCTCCTCGGGGAGCCAGGCGTGGCTCATCTCGGCGGCGTCCCAGGGGGCGATATGGGCGCGGACGGTATGCACCTGTCCCAGCCGGCCGGCGCGGGCCATCTCGATGGCCATCACGAACGGCGCCTCGCTGAGCCGCTGGACGCCCGTCTGGTAGATCCGGCCGTAGCGACGCGCCGTCTCCACCACCTCCCGGCCCTCCGCGATCGTCATGCACGACGGCTTCTCGGAGTAAACATCCTTGCCCGCCCGCATCGCCGTGATGGTCGCCAGCGAGTGCCAGCGGTCGCCGGTGGCGATCAGCACCGCATCGATGTCGTCGCGGGTCGCGAGGAACTCCTTCATCTCGGGATACATCTTGCAGTCGGAGTTGCCGTAGTGGCGGTCGGCGATCTGCTTGATGGCCTCGCGGCGGACTTTCCGGGCGTCGCAGATGGCGACGAATTGCACGTCTTTCTCGCGGAGCATCCACTTCAGGTCGAACTCGCCGCGCGGGCCCAGGCCGATGCCCCCGAGCACGATGCGCTCGCTCGGTGCCACCGCGCCGCCCCGTCCCAGCGCGGAGGCCGGGATGATCGTCGGCATCATGCAGGCCGCACCGGCCGCGGCCATCGCCTTGAGAGACTTGTCGCCGGTTCAGCATCGTCTTCGTGAGCGGTCCGGTTCGAGACATCGCACCACCTCCCTCGAGAAGATCACACTCAGGTCGGTTTCTCACCTCCGTGTCGTGCCCGGTCGTCGATTCCTTCAGCGCCGGTCATCCTGGACTCTAATGGCTCGTTGATCCGGCAACAAGGGCCTGGTACGGTGATCGGGGCCGAATCCGGTCCGGATCGGCCTCATCGCGAATCGCGACAATATGCGAGATCGAGCGTCATCGCCCGCTATTTGGGTCCGGCTTCGAGCTTGGCCAGCGCTTGAGTCGCGGCCTCGCGCACGTTGGTTGCCGGGTCCTTGTCCTTGAGCTCGCGGATGGCGGGGACCGCGGAGGCGGCTCTTGGGCCCGAAGGACGACAGGGCCTTGAGGGCGGCCTCGCGGGTCAGTCGCTCGGGGGACGAGAGGGCGGCCTTGAGGGCGGTGACGGCGTCGCCGGCGGTGGGCGTGCTCGGGGCGATCCGGGCCAGGGCTTGCGCGGCGGCGGCCCCGTCGCGAGTGGGGACCTTGCTGGCCGCGGCCTCGTTCAGGAAGGCGATCAGGGCGGGGACCGCCGGCGCGGCGGCCGGTCCGAATTGGGCCAGGGCATTGGCCGCCGAGGGCTTCCGTTGCGGGTGCCCGGATCGGACGACCTCGGTCAGGGCCGCCATGGCCGCGCCGGCCGACCCCGTCCGGGCGCAGATCCGGCCCAGCGCCTGCATGGCCGCGTGCGCGGGGCCCGCGAACGAGGCGTAGGGCGTCCGATCGACGACGCGCTGGTCGGATTCGATCGGCTCCTTCACGATTGCGATCAAGGCCGGGGTGACCAGGCGGTCATCGGGGGTGAGCCGGCCGAGCAGCGTGAGGATGTGGAGCCGGACTTCCCGGTTGGGGTTGCCGATCGCCGCGATCAGCGCGGCGCGACGGCCGCGGAGACCGCGGGCGGCCGGATCCGGCCCAGTGCGTCCGCTGCAGGCGGAGCGAACCAGCACCTCGTCGTGCTCCACGTGTTTGAGCAGGATCGGGATCAAGGGATCCAGACCGCTCCGGTAACTCACCAGGGCCGTGACCGCCGCCGATCGGTTGTCGACCGATTCGTCCTCCATCGCCGCCAGGAGCGACTTCGGCGGGTCTCCCGAGACCTTCGGGGCCAGGGAACCCATCGCCGAGATAGCCGCCAGGCGGACTCCGGCGTCGCGATCCTCGAGCAAGCCGGTGATGTCGTCGGCCGCCGTTTTGAGATCGAGGTCGGGCCCGGCCTTCTTCGCGGCCCGACCCGAGCCCCGTCGTCCCGACCCGGCCGGGGCGGACCCGGCGATGATCCCCAGGGAGGTGGCGGCCGCGCCCGGACCGCGGCCGATTGATCCTTCAATAACCCGAGCAGGCCCGTCCAGGCATTCGGCCAGCGCGTCCGCCTCGGCCTCGCCCCTCACCGCATAATTGCCGACCAGCCCCATGGCCTTGGCCGCCGCGGCGCGGACACCGGCATCCGGGTCCCCCAGCGCCGGGACCAGGCAAGGGAGCACCTCTGCGCTGTTGCTGGAATCCCAGGCCCTGGACCTCGGCGACCGCGGCGAGCCGATCCGATGGGGCTCGGGCGTGAAGCCCGCGCGCCGCGGCGAGCACCGGATGGCTGTTGTCCCACATGACCCGCCACGACCAGAAGAGCGCGCCGCCACAAACGGCCAGCGCGAGTCCCGCCCGCACCACGACCCGCAGGCGCCGCGGCCCGCTGGCACGACCTTCGGAGACTTCGGGATTCGATGGGACTTCGCCAGTCGTGCTCATACGCTCATCCTCGATCGCGGGTCAGTGATGATAAGGGAGAGTTCCGGGATTTCCTTCAAGAATATTACGGCTTCCCGGCGATGACCACTGGCGCCCGGGAAAATCGAGAAGGAAAACGAGTCGGTCGCAAAGACACCGGGCGATCTCGTTCCCACGATCCCGCGTGGGAACGGCGGTCCTGGCCGCTCCGCGGCCTGAGGGCCGAGGCGACGCGGAGCGTCGAATGCCGGCACGCCCACGAGAAGCATGGGAGCGATAGTGTGGTGGCCGATACGGCCTCGGGGTGCGCAACTCAATCTGGAGGGAAGAGCTTCAGGTTGTGCCAAGTTTCGGTTGGAGTAACCCGTCGATCATCGGACGATTCCGATCGGGATCGCCACTGTCGATGGGTGCCATCGACGCCGTCACCGGGCCCCGCCGATTCGCGCCGGGAAGCCGGGTCGCGACCTCAGTCCGTCGAGCCGATGGTCGGTTCGGAGCAGAGTCTCGTTGGCGAATCCGGCCTGGATCGCACGTTGCAAGGCGGTGAGGGCGGCAGCCGCGTCGGCCTCGGACGAGGTGACCACGCCGCGCAGGCTCAACAGGCAGGCCAGATCGTACAAGTAGGCGGAATCGATCCGGGCCAGCTCCTCGGCGATCGTGACGGCCCGTCCGGCCGCGTCGCGTGCCTCGGTCGCTCGGCCGGTCCGGGCCTGCACGCGGCCGAGCGTCTCCCAGGCGCGGGCGAGGCCCTGACGCCATCGGAGGTTTTCGGGTTCGGCCGTGGCCAGGTCTCTCAGCACCGGCAGGGCGCGGGCGAGGGACGCCCCGGCCTTGTCCGCCTGGCCGTCCCTCTCCAGCAGGTCGGCGAGCTCGACGAGGCTCCACGCCTCTTCGAATCCGAAGGCGGGGTTATCCGGCTGCTGACCGGCCCAGACTCTCCGGGCCTCGACCTCGCGCCTTGAGTCGCGATCTGCTCGGCCATGGTCGTCGCGCAGGCGGAGGCGAGCATCAGCTCATTAAGATGCTCGACTTGATCGAGGTCGCGGGACTGATAGGGCAACGCGACCCCGCTCAGCAGTAGCCCGTGGAATGCCTTGAGGGCGTTGACGACTCGATCGTGAAGGGCTGGGACCTCTTTGCGGCGACCCGCGAGGAGTTCCGCCTGACCGAGCCATAGGTCGGACCACGCCATCGCGAGCAGGTCCGCGTGGCCAGCTTCCTCGCCGGGGCGTGCTTATGCGTCGCGATCGCCTCCCGCAGCAATCTGCCGGCGTCGTCGATCCGTCCTCGAGCCAGTGCCACCCGGCCTTGCCCTTGTTTCGCGACGGCCAACCAGTACCAGACGTCGACCGCCTCGGTGTCCTCTCCCGAGAGTCGGCCTAGTCGTTGGTCGGCTTGGCGGAGACTGGTCTCCGCCTCATGGCACCGGCCCATGTCGATCTGTGCGACGCCGAGGCTGACGAGGCACCGCGCGCGGTCGATCTGATGGCGGCGGGATTTCGGGGAGCGTTCCTCGAGTGCCTCGAGAATGGCCAGCGCATTTCGCAAGCACTCGAACGCGTTCGGTATGATGGCCGGTCTGTTGAACGACGAGGCCGAGGTCGGCGTAGGCCAGGGCCAGCCAGTGCACGGCTTCGACGTCCTCGGGTGAGGCGTGGTCGACCCCTCCAGGATGGCGATGGCCTTCTTCAAGGATTTTTTCGAGGCCGGGTATTGACCTCTCTGAAACTCTCGAATGCCGTACATGTCGTAGCTCGTCCCGAGCAGTCTGAGGTATTCGAGGTTTTCGGGCTGGTCGGCGACCAACGGTTTCATTAATTCCACTGATTTATGAGGGAAGATAAATTAGTAACTCCAAGGATTGACTCGCTCAGTCGTCTCCGCACTCTCGAGCTCGATGTAGCATCGAGCCAGTTGGATTCGCGGCCCGACGGCCTCTGGGTCGACCCGCAACAAGTCTTCCAGGATGTCCTTCGCACGAAGCAGCGCCCGATGGGCCTCGGCGGCATTGCCCAGCTCGCTGGAGATGATGCCCGCGCTCATGAACGTCTGGGCCAGCTCTTTCATGAGTCTGGGGTCGTCGGCCTGGCCATTCATGGGCCGGGGTGATTGCCTTGCTCCCGCTGGAACCTTTGGTAGTAGTGCAGGGCCAGTTCGAGGAGCTTCCGGCGCAGGGGTTGCATCCCGGGCTGGTCGAGCAATTGCTCCTCGCTGACCTGGGTGCAGAACGTGTTGACGGTCTCCAGGGCATGGTCGAAATTGGTCTGGGCTCTTGCCGCGTTGGCGTCCGAAGAGTTGCGGGCGGCGACCGCGGCCCGCCACTGCCAGGTGATGCCGCCGAAGCCCACGACGACGGCCAACGCCAAGGCCGTCAGCAGTCCGGCGACAGCGGGCTTTCGCCGGGCCCACTTCCCGTGCGCTCGAGCACGCCGACTGGGGCGGGCCCGGATCGGCCGGTCGGCCAGGAACCGTTTCAGGTCGTCGGCGAGCTCCTCGGCATCCTGGTAGCGCGGCCCGGGTCGTGCTCGATCGCCTTCAGGACGACCGTCTCCAGGTCGCGGCGGGATCTCGGGGTTGAGGGCACGCGGCGCGGCGGCACGTCGTGGTGACCTGGTGGATCAGGCGATCGCGGTCGTCCTGGTCGAAGCCGGCCGCAGGGTCAGCAGCTCGTAGAGCGTGAGGCCCAGGGCGTAGAGGTCGCTACGGATGTCGGACTGGCCGCGAAACCGCTCGGGGGCCATGTAGCGGAGCGTGCCCAGGATGTCGCCGTCGTTGGTCAGGTTGTCGCTGTCGGCCATCGCCTTGGCCAGGCCGAAGTCGGTGACCCAGACGGTGCCCTGGACGTCCAGCAGCAGGTTCGACGGCTTGATGTCCCGGTGCAGACCCCCTGGCCGTGGCGTGACCCAGGGCCTCGGCCACCTGGAGACCGACCCGCGCGACCTCCTTGGCGAAGTTCCGGCCCGATCGCGACAGGATCGAACTCCCGGCAAGGATGTCCGTGGTGGCCGGCACCGGCGGACCGCTGGGGGTGTCGGCCGTGTCGGCCACGTCGGCAGGAGTCGCCGCGAACTGCCGGTGAGCAGGCCCTGGGCGATCTCGTCGGAGGCTGCGGGTCGGCGAGGGGCTCGCCCCGGCCTCGGTTGTGGACTGGTCGGACTGACTTCAGGCGTCGCAGCTCGTCGATGACCTCGTCGAGAGCCCGAGCCGGTGATGAACTGCATGACGTAGTAGTGCAGGCCGTCCTGCTCGCCGACGCCGAAGACCGGCACGATGTTGGTGTGGTGCAGCCGGGCGGCGGCCCTGGCCTCGCGGAGGAACCGCTGCAGGTGCCGGGGGTCGAGCAGGGCGTGCGACGGTAGGAGCTTGAGGGCCACGTGACGGCCCAGCGATTCCTGCTCGGCCTCGTAAGACGATTCCCATGCCGCCCCGGCCAACCTCGCGCAAGATGCGAAAGTCGCCCAGGCGCTCGGGGACCCCACCGGTCTGGGGTCGCCCATCTCCGATAAAGCTCCCCGTGGCATCACCGACCGCGGGCTTGAGCCGCTCCATCATGACCAGGGCGGGGAAGAGCTCGCGGATCTCCTCGGCCCACTCGGGATGGCGGTCGACGTATTCGGTCAACGCCGGGTGCTCGCCCTGCCGCGCCGCTCCAGGAACTCCTCGGCGAGCCGCTCGACCGGGTTGCGATCGTCGCTGGATTTGGCCATGGGAGCGGGCCCCTTTTGTACAGAAGGCGGGCGAGGGCAGAGACAGACCGGCGTCGGTCAAAAACCGCCGTCGTTGACCAGATCGCTGAAATTGCGGGTGGCGAGCCGCTGATACACTCCGAAGCGGAGGTCGGGACCCCACGAGTAGAGGACGGGATCACCTCCCTGGCTCAGGCCGGGCGGCAGGTTGGTCGCGGGGTCGATGGACCAGCAGTCGATCGTCTCTTTGATGAACCGGACCGAGCCGTCGAGCATCGCGAAGTTGGCCCCGCCGGGGTGGAGGCTCGAAGCCGACGACGACCAGTACAGCGAATCCGTGAACGGCAGCGAACCATCCTTGATCGTCTTTTGGGGATTCATCGGGTACAGGGTACTGAAATCCGTATCGCCGATGTCCCCGTCGGCCCACCAGCTCCAGTAGGAGGCCGAGTCCTTGGTCAACAACGCATGGGCCCTCTCTCCCAGGGCGAGCGTGTGGCTCAGGCCGTCGGTGACTTCGGCGAGGCGCACCGAGCTGGCTCCCCAGAACAGGCCGTTGTTCTGCCGCCGTCCGCACCGGGTTGCGGCCGTAATTGTACCAGGTCCCGGTGCAGCCAAGGTAGCTGCTGAGATAGATCGTATTCTGGGAAGTCACCCACAGATCGTAGGTGACGGGCTGTGCGATCGTGGGATCGCTCGGGCACCAGAGGGTGTCAACCCCCACGGCGAAGATCGTCGTATTCGGGGGGAGATAGAGATTGCGGTGGAAGTTCATGGCGTTGTACAGCGGCTGTCGCTCGAGCTGAGGGAGCAGGGCGACGAAAGGACCAAAGGAGATGCACATGCCACCCGGAACGAGGTGCTCGCACCACTGGTTCGCGTAGCCCATCGGCAAGACGCCGTTGACATCGGCATAATTGTGCAGGGCCAGGGTGAGCTGTTTGAGGTTGTTGGTGCAATGGAGCCGACGCGCGGCCTCCCTCGCCGCCTGCACGGCGGGCAAGAGCAGGCCGATCAGCATGGCGATGATCGCGATGACGACCAGGAGCTCGATGAGCGTGAATCCCGGTCGTTTCGTCGGATTGGCTTCGGTTCTCATCTCGGGGCCTCCCCGCTTCGTAACTTGGGTGAAAGATCATTGGTGTCCGGACGCTTGCGAGTGTTCTTCGGCGGCTTGGGCGTGGGCTTGGTCGGTCGGTCCGAATTGGCGCGCCGGAGTTGCTCGACCGCCGCGCGGTCGGCCTTGATCGTACCGATGGCCGGGTCCTGGCAGCCCGCCAAGGCCGCGGCGAGGCTCAGGATCAAGCCGAATCGGATAGCGGCATCCCAACGATTCATGAGAAGGTCGCTCGATTGAACGACGTTCCTTGTCCAGCGAGTTAGCTGCCGATCGACGCCAGCCGTCCGCGGGGACAGCGTGATTGTCTCGCGACAACGCGAAGCGTTAGAGCTCGAAGCCGCCTGGCAAGGCTTCCAGGAGATCCTTGAGCCGCCTCAGCGCCCGAATGTAGCGGTTGCTGGCGGCCGACTTCTGGAGGCCGAGCACTTCGGCGGTCTCCGCGTTACTGAGTTCCTCGAAGTGTCGCAACGCCAGGCCACTCCCGGTCGATGGGGTCCATGCCGTTGAGGACGACTTGGAGGCGCGTTTGCAACTCGGCGCGGATGGCAGCCTGACTTGCGGACGTCAACCGGCCGAGGAACTGTTGGGCCAGCGAGACGGAGGTGGCCTGTGGGAGGGCCCCGCGGTGCAGGGAGATCTCACGACCGGCATCGCGTACCTGGGCTCCCAGGTGCTGGCGGTGCAGGATCATCAACCTCTGGGCGGTCAGGAACCGGAGCCAGAGGAACGGACGCATGGTCGGGTTAGCGAGGTATTCCTGGGCCCGTTGCGCGATGTCGAGATACGCTTCCTGGAGCACGTCGGAAGGATCGACCCGGCCCAGGAGGCGTCGGTCCAACCGCAGTCGGATCATCCGCTTGAGTCGCTCGCGGTGGCGAATGAACAGCGCCGTCAGTGCCTCGACATCGGCTGGAGGGGCCGGTTCGGGGTTCTCACGCGGTTTGTGGGGCTCGTTCACCATGAGAGGTCTCATACCATAGAGACTGCGCCGAGCCGGCGAACGTCCACTGCATCGGCGAAATTTTTTCGGACGATCCCCGGCGAAGCGCGCCGGACAGCCGGACCTGGCTGAACGGGAGCCGGCAACGGCGATTCTCACCAATTCGATCGATTCAGCATAAGAAGATCGGGAGAGATCAGCAACGACGATCTGCGCCTCTCCGCGGAGATGACTCATTCGAGCATCGGCCCAGAGACAGTTGGCGCGAGAATGGGGAGATGTCGATTCAGCTCAATTCGGACCGCCCTCCACGCTCCTTGCAGTCAGTCCAGGCCCATCGCGTCCTCGCCCCGGGGAACATGAGCCCGACCGTACCCGCGAACTACACTCCGACGCTTCCACAATCCAAATCCGGCGGCCGATCGTGTCGTTGCTTCCCTCCTGAGCGGCCCCGACCCTCGGCCCAAGGACTCAAAGCCGCCGCGAGTGCCAGACACGGCGGGGGACTTCCCTCTCCATGGCCAGACTCCCCAACGTCGCTGGGAACCGGTGGCGACGACGCCCTCTCGGCCATCGTCGAGAACGCCGGGCACCCGAGCACGATCGATTCGCCTGGCTTGCGGCTGAGAACCATCACGATTGCGCCCCCCCAAGAGCGATCCCCGCGTTGCGTCGTGAACGACCAAAGTCAACACCCATTAAGCATTCGTGGCTCGGCAGTCCCGGCGCGACAGGATTCCTTCGGTGAAAAGCCTCGTTTCGACTCGACCCGTTGCATCGAGCGTGAATCATAACACAGTCGATCCGGTTTGCGCCTGGCCAAACCTACGCGACCCAGAGGACTACGGCCTTACCCGAGTCTCGTGCGCCTCGAAGCATATCCAGCCACTGCTTGAGATAATCCCGGAAATCCTCGAAGCTTCTGAGCCAGCCATCTTGGTCAAGACGGCATCGCTTCGCAAACGGTGCGCGGAGCGTTTCCAGGTCGAGCGAATCGGCGAGGTCCGCCATCCCGGCGACGGTACCGGGACTCAGGACATTGGAGATTCCTTCGCTCGGCTCGAGACCGACGAGGTCTGGGGGCACCGTTCCGCCCTCCCAGAAGAAGGCACTCAGAATCCGATCGAGGGCGTCGCGCGTCCGGACATCCAGCAGCTTGCGCACCCGGTCGTATGCCGAAGCGGCCTGGAACGCGGCATTCCAGCTACCAATCCAGTCCTCGGGCCTCCAGGATTCGGCGTTGAACCGCTCGGGCCAGCCCTCCTCGAAAAGCCCGGCGCTTGCAGCGCATCGGGATCGTCCCGCCATTGCCGTTGCAACGCGCCCCAATCCGCCAGGATGACGCTCGCGGTGACACCCATCAACTGGTCCTTCATCAGCGAATTCTCAGGCATCCCGGTGACCGGGCCTCAGTCGTCCGCACGGTACGACCATCCCCCTCCGAGGTCCACATGTAGGTCTGTCCCCAAGATCGGGTCGCCGGGGCCTGCGGGTGCGCCGCGGACAAACCCGGCGTATCCGTCCGGGTTCGGGTCGATCATCAGGCCGACGTGACCCGAGACGGGATCGACGGCTCGCGGCGCACCCGGTACACACCGGCCTGCTGTGGAAAGCTCACCGGCTTCCCTGCGGCGACCTGATCGGCCAGGATGTCCAGGGCCGGCCTTGCGGTGAGGAAAGCGACATGGAGCGGCCAGAGCGTTACCTGCGTCAGCATGGGTAGCATCGTCAGAACGACAACCGAGATCAAGGCCGCATCTCCCGACGTCGCCGTGGAACGGCTCCTTCTCGGCTCGCCAAGACGGCCCAGGCCGCCCCAAGACCACCGAGCGTCGGGGCGACGATGACCAACCATTCGAACAACAGGGCGTAGTAAAGGTAGAGATCCGGAGCAATTCCAGCAACCACGTACAAGGCGTTGATCGAGAACGCCAGGCCCCAGAAACCAACGGCCGCGAGGCGCCGGTGCCCCCGGAATACGAGCCACTGGGCGCCGACCAGAGCGAGGCACGGGATCGTCAGTACGAGCACGATCACACCCCACCCGTCCGGCAAGGCGAGCAGGACCGCCACCACCGCGACGGCGATCATGAGACTCCCGATCGTGAACCGTAAGCGGAGCTGTCGCATGACCCGGGCTTCCCTGATCTCGATTGGCAACTCTTGTCTCGAACCATCGCGCTCAGCGCGAATGATCGTGCTTCGCTTGTGCAGAAAGGAGACTTTATCAGAAATTAGGATTTCCGTGCGATTTCCCGAGTCTGTCGCAAAGATACCGGTTAATCTCGTTCCCATGCTCTGGCATGGAAGCCAGTCTTGACAGGATGAACAAGATGGACAGGATGAAGTCTTCCGCGACACCAGCGTCGCCGCCCCATGGAAGCGGTGATTTGATCCTGTCGATCCGGTTCATCCTGTCGATGTCTTCCCCGACACCATCGTTGCCGCGACATGGAAGCAATTCTTGACAGGATTCACAGGATGGACAGGATGAATTCTTCCCCGACGCCATCGTCGCCGCCCCTTGGAAGCGGTGATTTGATCCTGTCAATCCTGTTCATCCTGTCGAAGTCTTCCGCGACACCATCATCGCCGTCCCATGGAAGCGGCCTCGTTGCCACGCTCCGGCGTGGTCACGGCTTTCCTGGCACCACCGCGGCGTGAGGGCCGAGCCGACGCGGAGCGTCGCAAGCCGACACTGCCACGCCGGAGCGTGGGAGCGAGGATTTCCGGGGGCTCCGCAACCCACTCTCACACCAACCCGGCTCCGTTGCTACAGTCTCGATTTCCCTGGGATTTTCGGGGCAAATTCCTTATTTCTGATAAAGTCTAGGGGATTTCAAGGCGTGGTTTCTGATCGAACAGGTTGATCTTCAGGCGGAGGCGGCTGCCGCGCAAGGGCACGTCCCACGCGACCGCGCCCACGTCGTCAGGCCCGCCTTTCGTCCATCGTTTGAAATCGTAATGCGCCGTGCTCATCGTTGCGGTTCGGGCCGATCGAGTAGATGAAGAGCTGCCCGTCCCGGCGTTCCATGCGGAAAGCCTGGCCCGAGAAAAGGTTGACCGGTGCGCTCGGCAGGATGCTCCGATCAATGGCCGCGATCGACGACGGCCAGTCGCCCGACTTGCGGCGGTGTCGCTCGGCGGCCAGCAGGATGGCCGTAGTGCGCACGTCACACTGGTATCGGGAGTAGGCCGAACCGGTTGCCGAACAGGGCGGCCTCAGCAAGACGGGAAGTGTCCCGGTGTAAATGCCGAACGTGCTGCGCACCTTGGTCCGGATGACCTCGGCATCCCAGGCCTCCCAGAGCTGGGGATGCTCGGCATCCGGCCGCCGTGCGATATTCACAGCCTCGTTCATCAATTCCAGCGCAATTGCGCGTTGATTGTCGAACAGGAGCTTCTTCCACGGGGTAATCGCCGGGCGAGGGCTGTTGGGATCGACGCTGGAGTTCCGGTTGAGCAGAGCGGAGACGGAAATCTCGCCCGCCCCGATCCTCCGCATCATCTCGACGAACTTGGCCCGTTCTCCTTTGACGGCGTCGAGCAAGAGAGACTGGGTCAGCTCGTCGAGGAGCAGGATCTGGAGCCGGGCCAGCGCCGCGTCCGACGGTTCGCCCTGCGCTAGCACCCTGCGCGCGGAATCCGTCGCGTGCAAGCCAATCGCGATATGCAGGAGCTGAGAGAGCGCGAACGGCTCGTCGCCGATCGAACGACCGGTGTAAATGATCGCGCGACACGAATCCAGCGCGGCGTCCGGATCACCATCGTGGACCCGGATCGCCGCGTCCACGGTCATCAAGCTGCGCCACACGTCGGGCTCCCTCCAGGTGCGCCACTGGGGTGTCATCAAGGTCCAAGCCGAGTTTCAGTTCATACCGGCCCCGACGATAACCCGCGATGGTCCGGGCGATCTTGACCGCCTCGCCGTTGGCCTTCAAATCACGACGGAGCGTCTCAATCGTCTCATCGTCCAGCCGGACGTTATCCGCCGCTGCCTGCATCCGCTCGTAAGCTTTCATCAGCTCGGTTGACGGCGCCGCCGTCCCGACCTGAAGCCGAGAGGCTGCGGGCCAGCTCTCGGGCAGGAGCGCGACTACCCTGGCCACGACGAGCGCCGAGTTTTCCGCGTCGGGCACGACCTCGCGGTGGGCTATCAGGTCATCCAGCCGCCAGTAGGGATCATCGCCGTCGGCCACGGCGATCGCATCGGCGAGCCGATGGTTCACGATCCGCCACACGTAAATCCCGATCCCGAATGCGATTGCCAGCACCAGCAGCGTCGGGATGCAGGCCAGCGGAAGCCGGAGCCGAAACCCCGAGCGCGCGGCCGCGCCGGATGCAGCCGTAGCCTGCTCTTTTCCAGACAGACGGACCGGCCGATGGATCGCGCCCCACCTCGAAGACCGGAACACTCTCCGCCAAGCCTGCGGAATCAAGCCTCCAATCAGCCCGATCGCCGCTCCCAGGATGGCACCCCACAAGCCGCAGACAAGGCAGAAGCCGAACGCGCCGAGTACGATCTTCAAGTCACTCCAGTCGCGGCCCGAACCCAGGTCAAACTTGATCAGTCCTGCGCCTGAGGATCAGGATCACGGCGGCGATCGGCCAGACCACATACGACACCCACAGGAATCCCCTCTTTGCCCCGCGCCACGACGATCGCAGCAGGCTCGGCCTCGAGGAGTCCGCCTCGGCATCCGCCGCGCCGGGTGCGATCCGGGCTGGGATCAGCGCACAAACATGGGATGGCCAATACGAGCACGCTCACGCCCTCATCGATCGGCAGGGCGAGCAAGGCCGCCGCCACCGCGACGGCGATCATGAGACTCCCGATCGTGAACCGCAAGCGGAGCTTTCGCATGACCCGGGCTTCCCTGATCTCGATTGGCAACTCTTGTCTCGAACCGTCGAGCTCAGCGCGAATTATCGTGCTTCGCCTGTGCAGGATGGGGATATCAAGGCGTGGATTCTGATCGGACAGATTCCTCTTCAGGCGGGGATGTCTGCCGGCGCAGGGGCACGTCCCACGCAACGGCGCCCGCGTCGTCAGGGCCGCCCTTCATCCATCGCTTGGGATCGTACGCGCCGTGCTCGTCCTGGCGGTTCGGGCCGATTGAGTAGATGAAGATTTGCCCGTCGCGGTGCTCCATGCGGAATGCCTGGCCTGAGAAGGGGTCGACCGGCGTGCTCGGAAGGATACTCGGGGCAATCGCCGCGATCGACGCCGGCCAGTCGCCCGCCTTGCGGCGGTGCCGCTCGGCGGCCAGCAGGATGGCCGTCGCGCCCAGCTCGCACTGGTGTCGAGAATGGGCCGAACTGGATGTGTCCAAGACCGGCATCAGAAAGAGCGGGAGTGTTGCGGTGTAGATACCGAGCCGGCTCCGCTTGACCCGGACGATCTCGGCATCCAACGCCTGCCAGAGCTGGGGACGCTCGGCATCCGGCCGCCCTGCGATGGCCACGGCCGTGTTCATCCACTCGAGCGAGACCGCTCGTTGCTGATCGAACCAGAGCTTGCCCCAGGGAGAGATCGCGGCGCGCTGGGTGATCGGATCGACCTTCGTACCGCCTTCGCCGAGCGCGGAGATCGGCACCTCGCCGGTCCCGAGCCGCCGTATCAGCTCGGTGAACGTGGCCCGCTCACCTCGGATGCCGTAGAGCAGCAGGGGCGGACCCAGTTCATCGAGGATCAGGGCCTGGAGATGGGCCAGCGCCGCGTCGGATGGTTCTCCTTGACTCAGGACGCGGCGAGTGGATTGCATCGTAACCAGGCCGATCGCAACGCGGACGAGCTGGGAAATCGCGAACGGCTCGTCACCGATCGAACGAGCGGTGCAAAGGTTCGCGCGACACGACTCCAGTGCACCGTCAGGGTCGCCGTCGTGGATCCGGATCGCTGCGTCTGCGATTAGTAGCCGCGCCACGTTACGGGACGCCTGCGTCTCCGGCAGGAGCGTGTCGATGAGAGTTGGTCCGAGTTCCAACTCGTGCCGGCCCCGGGGATAGCCGGCGACGGTCCGGGCGATCTTGACCGCCTCGTCGTACGTCTCGAGCGCATCACGCAACATATCGGCCGTCGCGTCGTCCAGTTGGACGTTGTCCGCCGTCGCGCTCATCCGGTCGTAAGCCTTCATCAGTTCAGTCGGGGACCCCGTCGGCACTCCGGGCGGAGGCTTGGGGGCAGAAAGCCAATCCGCGGGCAGCAGAGCGAGCACCTCGGCCACGATGAGCGCCGAGTTCTCCTCATCGGGCACGGGCTCGCGATGGGCCATCAAGTCATCGAGACGCCAGTACGGATCGTCCCGGTCCGCCGCGGCGATGGCGTCGGTGAGCCGGCGGTTGACGATCCGCCACAGGTAAATCCCGGCCCCGAGGGCGGCCACCAGCATCAGCAGCGTCGGCACGATGACCAGCCAATGCCAGAGCCGGAATCCCGAGCGGGCGGCCGCGACGGGGGCGGCCGTATCCCGCCCCTTTCCGAAGAGGTGGATCGGTCGATGAAACGCGCCCCACCACGACGCCCGGAATGTGAACGCTCCCGGCCAAACCTGCCGGACCAAGCCCCCGATCAGCCCGAGCACCGCCCCGATGACGACACCCCACAGGACGGAGACCACGTAGAAGCCGATCGCGCCGAACACGAGCGTCAAGAGGTCCAAGACGCCGCCTGTCGCCAGGCCAAACTGAGTGAAGAGGAGACTGAGCCCCAGCAACGCGGCGGCCATTGGCCCGACCACATACGACACCCACCGGAATCCCCTCTTTGCCCCGCGCCACGACGATCGCAGCACGCTTGGCCGCGGGGCGTTGGCCTCGGCCTCCGTCGCGCCGGGAGCGATCCCAGCGGGTTCGGCTTCAACTTCGTTCGTGTCCATTGATGAGATCTCGAATCCGACTTTGACTCGTTACTTGGCCGGCAGCGTGACCTCGATCGTTCGACCGCCATTCAGGATGATTGGCATCGGCGCGGTCTGCTGGCTTCTCCCGGAAGGGTTCGGTTGTCCCTGGAGGACGTACCGGCCCGGCGGAACGTCGTTGAACTCGATCTGATTTTTGGCATCGATGTTCCCCGATCCCGACCATTTTCCAACGGCCTCGCCGCCTTCGGGCTTCAGTTCCACGATGTACCCTTGGGGACGACCGATCCCCATGAAGTCGACCGTGACTCGAACGTGGGCCGACTTGATCATCGTCAGCTCAAAATCCGTCGTCGGCAGCGTGATCGGCTTGCCCAATCCCAGGCGGCAATAGCCGGACTTGCTCAGCCAGATCGTGGCCTTTCCGACAGGAAGCTGATCCGCACGAAAGCGGCCGTCGGCGCCGGTGCGGACCGCATCCTCCCGCGGCGATTGGTAACGACCGCCCACGTCCGACACGACGTCTCGGATTTGCACCTCGACATCCGCCAGCGGCTGACCGGCCTGGTCGGTGATCCGACCCGATACCGGCGCAGGGCGCGATAGCCCGGAATCGTAGGATTGCCAGAGGGGCTGGTCGTCGAACCGAGCGTGACCCACAATCCTCGGCACGAATCCGTCCGCCTCGATGACCAGGCGATACCACCCCGCCGGCGTCCTCTTCAGGACCCATCGACCTCGCGCATCGGCGACGGCCTCGGCCACGACCGGGTAGTGATACCCACCCTTCGCCTGTGGTTCGACGCGTTCCAATCGCACCCGTGCGGCAAGGGGCCGCTTCGTCGCCAGATCCACGACCTTGCCCTCGAGCACGATACCGTCCGCCAGCGTGAATCCGTGGGCCTCCAGGCGCTGGTCGATGACTTCGAGTCCTTTCGGAACGGTGACGTCGGACCATCGAAGATTGCCGGTGTAAACATCGATCTGCGAGGGAGGGCCCTTACCGGCGTCACCGGGATCGGTGGGGTTGAGATCGGCCGGCAGTTTTCGGAGGTGTTCCCAGTTCGCGGGTCGCCAGACCATGAACATCCAATCCATCCGCGCGGCGGCTTTCTTCGCTGGCTCCTTGTTGAGGTTGAGCCAGAGGCTCGCCCCGACGCCGTCATGCACGATGACCCGTTTCGTTTTCACGTCCAGCTTGGCGAAGTCAGCCAGCACGGCGCTGAGGGTCTTGGCGTCACCGCGACATTCGGCGTGCCACTGCCCGCCGCCGAACGGCGGCCCTTCCCACCAGGCGATGCGGGCCGGGTTGTTGAAGATCGCGGCCGCGCCTTCGGCCAGCCCGGGTCCGCGATCGGGCGGTTTCCTTCCCCGCCCATGATCAAGGCGACCGCCTCCCGGAAAGGAACCGCCGCGATCGCCACGGCGAGCAAGATCGTTGCCACCGCGAGCCTTTGGCGACGCTGTCGAACCGCGCGTCCATCGCAACATGACCAGGTTCTCCTACGAATTACCGGGGACATTCGATCGTAAACGTACAGCCGAATCACGGTGGCGATCGGCGAGGAGTCTCTCCTATTCTGACCCAATGGCCATCTCTCGGTACGGCTTGTTCGCCTTGTACCCTTCCAGCCTGCGACGATAAGACTCCGCGTTCGGGTCTCCTGGAGAAAGCATCCCGATCGTTTTGTGCTGCACCTCAACCGCGGTTGAAAAATCCCCGGCCTCAGCATGAGCGGCGGCCAGCGTATCGAGATAGGCCGGAAGGGTATTGCCCGTGCCCTTACAAGCTCGAGTCGCCAGTTCGACCGACCGCTTTCCATCTCGGAGCGTTGCCTCCGGGCAGGTGGCCAGGAACCAGGCAAGGTCGTTGAGTACCCTTACCTCTTCCGAATGATTCCGAAGGGCTTCCTCGTATGCGGTCAGGGCCTGGTGGTATTCGCCCCGCTCGGACCAGTAGGGCCCTCGGGCCTGCGGCTCGGGCGGAGGCGGGTCGGGCTCGACAGACTGCCAGGGACGGGCAGCGGCCCGGAGATACTTCCGCTTCAAAGCCTCGTGGTAGGCGGCATACTCGGCGTACCGCGCCTCCTGGCCGCGCTCGTCGGCAGCGCTTCTCTTCTGTTGCTCCGCGAGTTCGGCCCGTTTCCGCTCGGCCTCCCGGATGATCGTTGTCATCCGGAGGAAAGAGCCACGACTCACGGTCCATCGCTGTAGTATTGCCAAGAATGACTCAGCCGTCTCAGCCATCTCGCGAGCCATGTGCTCCATGCCGCGAGAATATCGCTCCGATTCGGCGTGTGTTGCCGCCCTCGTCAGGCACTCGTCGCGGTACCGCTTGAGTCGGATCGCTTCGAGAGAGCCACCAAGAATCAGCGCCAGCACGGCCACCGCGACCATGATTCGCCGCACCGTGAACCGCGGACAGGGCCATCGCATAATCGGGACCTCGATCGGCTTGACGGGAAACGCGTTTGTCCGCCCATGGCCACCCACCCACGCCGATCAGGTACCCGATCCCCGGCGACGCTTGACGGCCTTGACCATTCCGAACACGACGAGGGCGACGCCCAGCAACACACCGACTGATGAGGGGATCGCCACCCATCCGCCATCCTCGACCCCGAACATCCTGCCCAGCACCTGGGACCAGTACCCGGGCTCGTCCTGAGTCTTGGTGCCTATGCTCGCGAGCCCGTAGACGCTGAGAAGGAAGAAACCGCAAACCAGGATCAAGACGCACCCGGCCAGGATCATCACGATCGGATTGATCTTCCGTGGCGGTCCCGGCGCACGGTCCGGCATCGACGGAATACCTGGCACGTCGTCGGGACTCATGTTGGGCAACCCTTCGAGATCGCTCATCATCGCTTCCCCTTCCCGCGTCGACTTGTCACGGCGAACCTCTCTCGGATTTTACACATAACGGCCTGACAACTCACACGGTCCATTCAGTTGGACCGGACCGGATCAGTCAATCCATCGGGGGTAGAATTCTCCGGGCAGCAGCGCCTTGGTGGCCGGCTTGCCGACCAGGCTCGGCATGAGCTCCAGGACGATTTCCCGGATCGACCCTCGGGCGGCGAAGAACGTGCCGTCCAGGCCCTTGGCCAGGGCCCTGGCGCGGGCCTCACCCTTGAGCCCCTCGGTCGAGCGGATCAGGGCGCGGCCGTACCGGTCGCCGAGCGTCTCGCGAACCCGGACGTTGGGCTGGAATACCTCGCCGCACGACCATTCGTAAGGGTTCGGCAAGTCAAACTGGAAGATCCGGTGCAGGGCATAATAGAGGGCAACCCCGGTGCCCGGGTCGGCTTCCCCGTCGGCGATCCGCCGCCGGACCGTCGCGATCGAGGCCGCGTCGAGCGGTACGTAGTCGCCGCGGTCGAACCGGGTGCGCGAGCGCCTGCGCGTCGAGCACGGCCTGGAACGTACCGAGGGCCTTGCGGTCCTCACCAGCCAGCACCTCGCCCGCCGCGCGGAGCACCAGGGCCTCCTGGAGTGACTCGCCACGAAGCTTCGCCCGGGCGATCAACGAGTCAACGGCCACGGGGTCGATTGCGGCCTTGTGCAGATCCAGCGGGGCCTGGAACTCGTCGAGCGCCCGACGGCCGTCGAGGAAGGCGAGATAGCCGGTCGAGTCCGACGGATCGGCCGCCCGCAGCTCGGCCACACGGTCGGCGTAGAACCGATGGATGAACCGCGGGTCGACCTCCGAGAGCCCCTCGGCCAGCTCGGCGGCCCGCGCCTTGCCTTTGAGCCCCTCCGCCCGCGTCAGCGCCGCGCGGAGCCGCGGGCCGCGCTCGCGGAGCGGCGCGAGATACTTCCAGTAGGTCTCGGGGGTCTGGAACGCCTCGCGGTAGGTCGTCCGCGCGTAAGGCCGGCCGTCGGCCGCCGCCAGCACGACCGTCGGGAACGACGCGATCCCGTAACGCTCCTGGAGCTCCTCGTACCGACGCTTCCGATCGGCCGGGAACGGGACCCGACCAGACCGTAGCAAGTCGATATCGACGAGCACGAACTGGCCGCTCGCCCGCTCGATGAACTCCGCCTTGGAGAGGACCCGTTCCTTGAGTCGCTTGCAGGGCAAGCACCAGTCACTCCCGCCGAAGTCGATGAGCAATTCCTTCCCCTGCGCCTTCGCAGCGGCTCGGCCTTCTTCGAGTTCCAGGTACCACGACTCCCCACCCCGAACGGGCAGGGTGACGAGTCCCGCTAATGCAACCAGCAGAACGAGGCGGACAGCGGACCTCATGATGACCTCCCGGGCTGGGTCGAGTCGGGTTCGACGAGAGCGACGATCAACCTGGCGGAACAATGTCTGACAATTGTATGAATTCTAACCAACAGGTCGAGCCGCCTCAAGGAAGCAGCCCGACCTCGTTATGGCAAAGTCTCCTGACCTTGCCACGGCGCGGGACCGAAGGTCTCCTGTATAGGCATAGTGAACATCGTTCCACAGTGCGTCTCATGCGGCGGTTTCACTATCCCTCGAAGCTTCCAATTGGCTATCCTCCACGGATCGTCTTGGAGGCTCATCATGGGACGCAAGCGTCAATGGCCCTCATCCAGGGTACCCGAACGAAACCGCCAATTCGCCCGTCATCTGAACCGGCTCTTGTCCGAGGCTTCGTTAGATCCGGCCGATCTCGCGGCGCTGTTGGGCCGAACGGAAGTCTTGATTTACAAGTATCTTCAGGGGGTACACCTGCCGAGATTGCATGATCTGCCGGAGATCGCCCAAGCTCTTAACCTCAAGTCTTGCAGAGAGTTGATTCCCCAAGAATGGTGCGATCCCAGTCGTTGAAAAAACGCCACGAGTTGGACTCGGTTTTATAGCAATCCTACATTTCTTCCAGAGCACCAGAAGGTCTCTTAGCCCATTGAGGCTACTTATTGGAGTCTTGTGCCAGGGGGATTCCAGTTGGCCGTGTCGCACACAGCACCGACAGGAGAATTGTTGACCTTCCCCCTTTGCGACGGGAAGGGACAACCAAGCCTAGAGCTTAATCAATACGGCGTGGGCGTCGACTGCCATTCGGGTTTCTTCCAAATCTGCATCCTGATTCCCAGCGGTCGGGAATACCAGAAGCTTGAGCGAAAGGTCCCGGCGCTCTGGGACGAGCTGCGCACCGCAAACGCATGGGTCCTGTGTGCCCTGCGGGAATCTGGCATCGACGTGGCCCCCAACGAACTCCGCTATACCTGCGAGTCTACGGGCCAGTATCACATGCCGCTGTGCCTGCGGTGGAAGGGCCGTCCGTCCGTAATCAATCCGTCGGACACGAGCCACATCCGGCGAAAGTCCGATCGCCTGGACGCCCAAAAGCTAGCCCAACACAGCCTCAACGGGCTGTGGCGGGAGTCCTGGATGGCCCCCGATGGGATCCAAGAACTGCGGGTCCTGGCCATTCAAGGGGGCAAACTGATTGGGGAACGAACCCGGCTGAGCAACCGCATCAACGGCGACATGCTCCGGTTCGGGCACACCATTGGCCAAGTGGGCCAGATCAACGGCTCGGTCGTCCGCCCCCTGATTGAAGATTTTTGCCGCCATGGCAAGGTGGGACTTCACCGGGAATTCTTCAGCGATCTCGCCATCCCACCCGGGGTGTCGCTGGTGTTCGACCAGCGCTGGAAGCGGATCGATGAGATCGATCGCGAGATTAAGACGATTGAACAGGCTTGTATCAACTTGGTGGATTCCCGGGAGTGGTGTCTCGGCGGCGGCCGCCAGGCGCGTGGGTCCGAGTTGAGGAAGAGCCTGGAAAGTATCCCTGGGGTGGGGACGTGGACAGCCATCGTCTGGCTGGCAGAGGTCGGCGACATTGCCCGCTTTGCGACTGTGAACCATCTGATCGCTTACGCGGGTCTGGATCCGTCCGGGGAGATCTCGGCCGGCAAGGTGGTCGATACCAAGGTACGAAAGGGCAATGCCCGCTTGCACTATGCCCTGCGGAACGCGGCCCGCGCCATGTTGAGGCACGCCCCGAGTTGTCAATTCTCGGTCTGGGCGCGGGCGTACTTGGGGCGACAGTCGCGCGGCGGGAAGTCGAAGGCGATCCATGCGCTGCGCGCCACGGGTGTGCAAGGCGATGCACTATTGTCACCTGAAGAACGCACCGTTCGATGAGTCCGAGTACCGGGCCTTGCTGAGTGAGTCGAGTTACCCGGACTGCCCTGTCGAAGCGATGGGACTCAGCGCGGGAGTGGTTCGGATTCTCAAGGGCAACGGCCTGAACTCGTCGCGGCAGGTCGTTCGCGCGTTCTACAGCGACCTGGGGAGGCGACCCGGATGCGGCAGGGTGACCGTGCAAGCCGTGGCAACGTGGATCAACAGCCAGAGAAGCCAGCGACGGAACAAACCGAGCCCGGCCAAAGTCCCGACCCCCTTGAGTGGGGATTGCTCGGCGGACTGAGGTTGCGGGGAAGGGTCGCACGCCAAGCGCACCGTCCTCTGAAAGAGACGACCTTGAGCTTGTCACATACACAGTGACATCCCAGAATGGCACGCACGAGATCGAGGAGTTCGCCAAGCCGGGTGGACCATACCTGTCGCTTGGCGAGTCAGTGGATCTGGAGACGACGATCCAGACCTTCGTGGACAAGAAAGAACAAGTCCGAGTGCGCTTCCGCATTCTTCGACGGTTTGGTGAATTCTGAATCGGCCATCGGCCTATTCCCCGGCAAAACCGGCAACGGTAGCGACTCCAACTCCGAGCCCGGCGGCAGCCGGAGACCTTCGGTCCCGCAGACGGCGGGGTCGAGAGACCACTGCGGCAAATATCAAGAGGCCCGTGAATCCGTGCTTGACCACGGTCGTCAGACCGTGGTTCGGACGGGGCCTTTGGCCAACCAACCTCGCACGTCAGTGCGATCTTCGCGTGGGATCGGGCTGACGCCCGAGGCTGGAGGACGTTCGTCCCGTCCGAACCACGCACTTACGTGCGTGGTCATGTGTCCCGTCCTCCCGGAGTAAGGGCTTCTGCAACGATGTTCACCGCAGTGGTCTGGAGACCCGCGCACGAACAGGCCCGGAAGCAGCCCGGCCAGGGATCCCTTGTCAATCAATCCGATCGGCAAAATCGGATTTCTCGGCAAGCGCGTATGGCATGGCAACCGCGACTCCGATTTCTCTCGTAGAGGCCCGCGGAAGGGTCTTGCCCGCCTCGTGGAACGATGCTCCAATAAACGTCTCAACCGGATCGTCGGCGGTCTCGACAAAACTCAACAGAGCCTCGGCGAGCGAGGCGTTAAGAACCTTCCCAGTGACCAGCCCCTCGACACCAGAAAGACGGCCCTCATGAGATCTCGGACCGAGCGAATGGCTCGTTTTGCCACAAAAATCAGCCGCGGCGGCCTTGATCGCGCTGGCCCTGTTGATGCTCGGAGTGGTGCTGCCGCACGTCAGCGCCGGGTTGCTGCCGGCCGACGAGCCGGCGTCGGTCAAGGTCAAGACCGCTAAAGGAGGCGGCGAGCCGTCCAAGCCGGCTCCGGCCAAGGTCGGGCTCATCCTCAACGACTCCCGCGCCTTCCAGGGTTACACCCTGCTCGCGCCCATGTTTTCCAAGACGACCTACTTGATCGACATGCAGGGGAAAGTCGTACGGACCTGGGAGAGTGACTTTACCCCCGGCGTGAGTGCGTACCTCCTCGAGAACGGGCACCTGCTTCGTCCCGGTGCCCAGCAACCGGCCCCCTCCGGGTTCGGCCCGGGCGCCGGCGGCCGGGTTCAGGATTTCGACTGGGATGGCCAGCTCCTCTGGGACTTCAAATATGGCAGCGACACGATCCTACCGCACCACGACATCACCAGGCTGCCCAACGGAAACGTTGTGATGATCGTCTGGGAGAAGAAGAAGAAAGAGGAGGTCCTCGCCGCCGGCCGCCGGCCCGAGCTGACGGGTAATGCGGGCCTGCACCCCGACTACCTCATCGAGGTCAAGCCGACCGGCAAGAACACCGGCGAGATCGTCTGGGAATGGCACCTCTGGGACCACCTGGTCCAGGACCACGACCGCTCGAAGCCGAACTTCGGCAACGTCTCCGACCACCCCGAGCTCGTCAACCTCAACTTCGGGGCCGGCGAAGGCCCGATCGCCCCGATGATGGCCACCAAGGACGGCGTCGCCAAGCTGCGGTCGCTCGGTTACCTCGGGAGCGCTCCCGACCCGAAGGCGAAGGGTGCGCCCAAGACCGAGCCGGAGGATACCGCGAAGCCCGCGCCGAAGGATACCGCGAAGCCCGCGCCAAAGGATACCGGGAAAGCTGTAACGAAAGGGGGTCGTTCGCCGACGAATGCCGACTGGACCCACTTCAACGGCGTCGCCTACAACCCCGACCTCGACCAGGTCGTCGTGAGCGTGCACGCCTTCAGCGAGTTCTGGATCATCGACCACAGCACGACGACCGCCGAAGCGGCCAGCCACAAGGGTGGCCGCAGTGGCAAGGGTGGCGACCTCCTCTACCGATGGGGCAACCCCCGCGCCTATCGGAACGGCTCGAAGCTGGAGCAGCGCCTGTTCAACCAGCATAATGCCCACTGGATTCCGCACGGACTGCCCGGTGAAGGGCACATGCTCGTTTTCAACAACGGCAGCGGCCGGCCGGGCGGGGACTCGTCCTCGGTCGACGAGATCGTCCTCCCCGTGGACTCGCAGGGCCAGTACGCCCGCAACCGCCGAGGTCCCTATGGACCGAGCCAGGCGGCCTGGTCCTACAGTGCGCCCAAGAAGTCGGACTTCTACTCCTTCTTCATCTCCGGGGCCCAACGGCTTCCGAATGGAAATACGCTCATCTGCTCGGGTGCCAATGGCACGATCTTCGAGGTGACCCCGGACAAGCAGGTGGTCTGGAAGTACGCGAACCCCGTCATGGGGAACCCGGGCGGTCCCGGCGGTCCCGGCGGCCCTCCCGGCGGTATCGATCTCCTCCCCATGTTTGTGCGCGGTCCGCTCGACCTGTCGCCGGACCAGAACAAACAGATCGAGGACTTCCAGAAGGAACTCAAAGTCAAGCTCGACAAGACGCTCAACGACGCCCAGAAGAAACAGGTCCGGGAGATCAATCCCTTCGGCCCGGCGGGCTTCGCGGTGTTCCCCTTGCCAGGCCAGCTCTTCTCGAAAACAACAATGACCGCGCTCAAGCCGTCCGCCGACCAGCAGAAGCAGCTCGACGACCTTCAGAAGGAAGTCGATGCCAAGCTCGATAAGGTCCTCAACGCCGGCCAGATGAAGCAGTTGAAAGAGGCGCAGGAGAACTTCGGCCGAGGCGGCCCATTCGGCAACGGGCCTCCAGGAGGGGGCGGCGGGCCCGTGACGAAAGTCCAGGGAGGTCCACCGCAGAAAGGCCAGGGCGGTCCACAGCTCAAAGTCCAGAGAGGGCCCGGCGGACCGATCATGGGGAATACCCTCTTCCGCGCCTATCGGTACGGTCCCGAGTTCCCGGGACTCGCCGGCAAGACCCTGAAACCGGGCAAGTCGATTGAAGAGATGGAAGCGCTGAAGAAGGCGAACGCCACGAAGAAATCGCAGGAAACCGCTAAGAAGTGAGTGAGATGCGTACATACTCTCGCCTGTTCCTTTTGGTTGTGCTCCTCATCGTCCTGACCCCGCGCCCGGCCCTGGCCTACATCGGTCCCGGGGCCGGGTTCGCGCTGGCCGGTTCGTTCTTCGCCGTCTTCGCCGCGATCTTCTCGGCGTTCTTCACCTTCCTCACCTGGCCGGTGCGGCTGCTGGCGCGCAGTCCTCTTCGGCTGGCGCGCGCTCCGTCGCAGTCGGGTGAAGCGGGTCGTGATCCTCGGCCTCGACGGCATGGATCATGGTTTGTCCGAGAAGATGCTCGATGAGGGCAAGCTTCCCAACCTCGCCGCGCTCCGCGACGAGGGCTGTTTCCGGCCGCTGGGCTCGACGGTCCCACCGATCTCCCCGGTTGCCTGGTCCACGTTCCAGACCGGCGTGAACCCGGGCAAGCACAACATCTTCGACTTCCTCACGCCCGACCTCCGCACCTATCACGCGAAGCTGAGCTCGGTCGAGATCCGGCCGCCGCGCCGGTCGATCCGCATCGGCCGGTATCGCATCCCGCTGGGCAAGGCCAGCGTTCGGCTGCTCCGCAAGAGCCAGCCCTTCTGGAACGTCCTGAGCAAGTACGGCATCTTCAGTTGCATCCTCCGCGTCCCGATCACGTTCCCCCCCGAAAAGCTGCGCGGGGTCCTGCTGTCGGCGATGTGCGTGCCCGACCTCCGCGGCACCCAGGGGATGTTCTCCTATTACACCACCCGCGTTCGCGATGAGGGCGAGAAGATCGGCGGCGAGGTCCATCACGTCACCAGGGAGGGTGACACCATCCGCGCCCACCTCGTCGGTCCACAGAACCCCATGCTCGAAGACCCCGAGGACCTCAAGCTGCCGTTCGTGGTCACGATCGAGGACCAGGATCGCGCGATTCTCAAGATCGACGGCGCGAAGTACGAGCTGAAAGAAGGATGTGTACACCGATTGGATCACGATCCATTTCCGCGTCGTGCCCGGCATGAAGGTCAGCGGGATTTGCAAGTTCCTCCTGCTGGCCACCGGGCCCGAGTTCGGGCTTTATGTCACCCCGATCAACCTCGATCCCGAACACCCGGCGATGCCGGTCGGCTACCCGTCGGTGTACTCGATCTACCTGGCCAAGAAGCAAGGCCCGTTCGCGACCCTCGGCCTGGCGGAAGACACCTGGGCCTTGAACGAGCACGTCATCAACGACGACCAGTTCATCCAGCAGTGCCTCGACATGGACCGGGAGCGCGAGGAGATGTTCTTCGACGCGATCGACAAGGTCCCGCGCGGCCTGATCGCCTGCGTCTTCGACGGCACCGACCGCCTCCAGCACACGTTCTGGCGCGACATCGACGCACAGCACCCGGCCCGGCCGGATCAGGAGGTCCTCGACACCCGCAACGTCATCGAGGACCTCTACCGGCGCATGGACGACCTCGTCGGCAAGACGATGGCCCGGTGCCGGGACAAGCATACGCTGCTGATGGTCATCTCCGACCACGGGTTCGGCCCCTTCCGCAGAGGGATCGACCTCAACCGCTGGCTCGAGGAGAACGGCTACTTGACGCTGCACGACGGCCGTCGCAATGAGGAGCACCTCGCGGGCGTCGACTGGTCCCGGACGCGAGCCTTCGCGATCGGACTGGCCGGGATCTATATCAATATCAAGGACAAGTACGCGCAAGGCATCGTCGACCCGGTCGGCGAAACGGACCGGCTCCGCGAGGAAATCGCCGAGCGGCTGACCGGGCTGATCGACCCCGAGAACAGGGCCAGCGCCGTCAAGCGCGTCTATAATGCCTCCAGGTTCTACAAAGGCCCCTATCGCGAAAATGGTCCCGACCTGATCGTTGGGTATCAGCGCGGGTACCGCGTCTCGTGGGAGACGGCGATCGGCCGCACGACCGAGGATGTGTTCCACTCCAACAAGAAGGCATGGAGCGGCGACCACTGCGTCGACCCTTCGCTCGTGCCCGGCATCCTCTTCTGCAACCGGCTCGTGGAAAACCCCAACCCCCGCCTGATCGACATCGGCCCCACGGTGCTCTCGATGTTCGGCGCGGATGTCCCCGAGTACATGGACGGCAAGGCCCTGGTGGTGGGAGATGTCCGCGGAAGGCCCCCACCGAACGAGAAGAGTCTCTTGCAGAGGTAGTGTAATGTCTGATGCATCCGCTCCGAAGCTGAACCGCAGGACTCTGTTGAAGGGCTCGGCCGCGGCCGCCGCGGTCGGCGCCGCCGGGCTGGGCGTGGGGAACTACTGGCTGGGCCGCGGCAGCCACGTCTCGAACAGCCTCGGGAAGAAGGTGATCGTGATCGGCGTGGACGGGATGGATCCTCGCCTCTCCGAAAGCATGATGAAGGCGGGCCAGCTCCCCAACCTCGAAAAGCTGCGAGCCAGCGGCGGTTTCACCAGCCTGGGCACCAGCACGCCGCCTCAGAGCCCGGTCGCCTGGGCCAATTTCATCAACGGAGCGGGCCCCGGCTCGCACGGGATCTTCGACTTCATCCACCGACACCCGCAACAGCAATGCGAACCCTTCTACTCGGCCGCCGAGACCCTGCCCGGCGAGGGTGCCTGGGAGGTGGGCGACCACAGGGTCCCGCTCGACTTCTGGCCGTTCAACCACAAGCCGCCGGAGACCGTGCTTCGGCGCCAGGGTACCCCGTTCTGGGACTACCTCGACGCCGCGGGAATCCCTTCGACGTTCTACGACCTGCCCTCCAACTACCCGGCCAGCCCGTCCCACCACGGCCACCACCGATGCATCTGCGGCATGGGTACTCCCGACATGCTCGGCACCTATGGGACCTACCAGTTCTTCGCCGAGGACGCCTCCGCCGAGCCGATCGAAGAAGCAGGCGGGAAACGGTCCAGACTGACCTTCGAGAACGAGACGGCCAGGGCCCGCATCGTCGGGCCGGATAACAGTCTCCTCAAGAATCCGGTCCCGATCATCGTCGAGTTCCTCGTCCACCGCGACCGCGACGCGAACGCGGCGGTGCTCGAAATCCAGGGCCGGCGAATCCTCCTGAAGCCCGGCCAGTGGAGTCGCTGGACCAAGCTCGACTTCAAGCTCTCCGTTGCCCTCCTTCATGCCGTCGCAGAGTGCCAGCGGGATCTGCCGGTTTTACCTCCAGGAGGTCGCGCCCAATTTCCGGCTCTACGTCTCACCGCTGAACATGGACCCTTCCGCTCCCTCGCAGAAGATGTCGGAGCCAAAATCGTTCGTTCAGGATGTCGCCAGGCAACTGGGCCCGTTCTACACGACGGGCTTCCAGGAAGACCACAAGGCGCGGTCCAACGGCATCTTCTCCGACGATGAGTTCGCCAGGCAGGCGGGCATGGTCCTCGACGAGCGGCTGGCGATGTTCGACTACGCCATCAATAACTATGATGACGGCCTGATGTTCTTCTATTTTTCCAGCAGCGACCTCCAGTCGCACATCTTCTGGTGGGACTCGGACGAGAAGCACCCGATCCGTTCCGAGCTCGAGGCGAAGGCGCAGTTCGGCCACGTCCGGCGGCTCTACCAGAAGCTCGACGCCGTGATCGGCGACCTCATGGACCGCTACGGTGGCAAGGCGACGATCGTGGTGATGAGCGACCACGGCTTCGCCAATTTCGGCAAACAGTTCAACCTCAATTCCTGGCTGCGCGACGTGGGTTACCTCGGCCCTCGCGAGTGTGCGTCGATCATGCAAGACGTCGACTGGTCGAGCACCAGGGCCTACGGCCTGGGAATCAACGGGCTCTACTTGAATCTCAAAGGGCGCGAGCGCGACGGAATCGTCGAGCCCGGCGAGGAGCGAGAAGCGCTCCTGACCGAGCTGAAGGAGCGCCTCGAGGCCATCACCGACTTCAACGGCGAGCGGGTCATCCGCGGCGTCTACCGCTCCGACCAGATCTACTCCGGGAACGCGACGGCCCTGGCGCCCGACCTGATCGTCGGTTACGCGCGCGGCTACCGCGCCTCGTGGGCGACGTGCGAGGGCAATCTGACCGAGGAGGTGCTCCTCGACAACGACTCGGCCTGGAGCGCCGACCATTGCGTGGACGCCCTCGAGGTCCCCGGCGTGCTGTTCTGCAACCGGCTGGTCGGCGGCAAGTCGCCGTCGCTGGTCGACATCGCCCCGTCGATCCTGGCCGAGTTCGGGCTGCCCACGCCATCGCAAATGGTCGGCAAGAACGTCTTTTCCGCGTGACTCGGGCAAGAAAGATAATCACAAACTGGTAACCACGGAAAACACAGAAGAACACGGAAAGTGAAATCAATCCGGACGTCTTTTCCGTGTATCTCAGTGAATTCCGTGGTTGAAAATTCTTTCTTATTCTCATAATTTGTGCGACGCACAAAGAATATGACCCGCAATCCCGCAATCCGCAATCTGGAATCCGCAATCCGCAATCTGGAATCCGCAATCCGCAATCTGGAATCCGCAATTTGGTTGTGGCCGAAGGCCGCGTAAGGGGGTAACGCTCGTGGTGAAGGTGAAGATTGAACCGGCCCTCTTTGACAGGGCAAAACGCGCGGCGGAGACCGCCGGGTACAGCAGTGTCGAGGAGTTCATCGCCGACTGCATCGAGAAGGAGATCCAGCGGCTCAAGATCGAGGAGAACGAAGGCGACGTTTCGGACCAGCTTCGCGGCCTGGGGTACATCGAATGACGAACGTCCTCGCGCAAGCGACTGCCTGGCTCAATGCCGCGGCGAACGCCCTGGGGTGGTTCCTGCTCGCGCCCGTGGGCCTCGTGCCGGGCTGGCTCTCGGCCACGGTCGTGGCGGCGGCGACGGGCGTGCTGTTGCTCGGCGTCTTCAAGTACACCTCCAACCAGGCCGCGATCCAGCGCGTGCGGAACGATATCAACGCTCACCTGCTGGCCCTGAAGCTGTTCAAGGACAGTGCATCGGTCTCCCTGCGAGCACAGGGGCGCATTTTGAACGGCGCCTTGCGGCTCTTCGTCCTCGCCATCGTGCCGATGCTGGTCATGGCGGTGCCGGTAACCCTCTTGCTGGGTCAGCTCGCGCTCTGGTACCAGGCTCGGCCGCTCCAGGTCGGCGAGGACACCGTGGTCACTCTCAAGCTCAACGGCGATGCCGGGTCCACCTTCCCCGCCGTGAGTCTCCAGCCGACGGATGCCGTGGAGGTGACGGTCGGCCCGGTCCGCGTGCGGAGCCAGCGGGAGGTCTGCTGGAACCTGAAGGCCCGTGAGCCGGGCAGCCACCGGCTGGTGTTCCAGGTCGGCGATCGAACTCGCTCCAAGGAGCTCGCGATCGGCGACGGCCTGATGCGGGTCAGCACGCAACGACCACCCTGGGACTGGTCGGCCATCCTCTTGAACCCCGGGGAGGAACCGTTCCGGCCCGACGACCCTGTCCGGTCGATCGAGATCGATTATCCGCATCGCTCTTCGTGGACCAGCGGCACTGACTCGTGGGTGATCTACTGGTTCGTCGTTTCCATGGTCGCCGCCCTGTGCTTCCGCCGTGCGTTGAACGTCGCCGTCTAAAGGCAATACCGTTGAATTAGCCATAAACCGAAGAAAACGAAGGATTTGACACTCGTTCCCACGCTCTGCGTGGGAATGCCGTCTTCGACGCTCTGCGTCGTCTGGGCCCAGTTCGCGGCCGGGAAACTGTCGGGACGCGGAGCGTCCAGGACGGCATTCCCACGCGGAGAGGCCGTGATTTTTTGGGAAAAAGCCCACTCATTGGCCATGGTTGATGTTTGCAACCCCTTGCAAATCAAGGGTTTGCTCCCATCAAACGTCGCGCATAAGACCGGTTTCCCCCAAAGAATCACAGCCTCGGAGCGTGGGAACGAGGAGATGCAAATCCCTTTCAGATTTACTGATTAACGCTAATTCAACGGTATTGCGTCTAAAGGGCTTACGCTTCCCGAGAGGACCGATCGCACATGGACAACGAGATCATTATCGTCTCGGGCCTGCCACGCTCCGGCACCTCGCTCATGATGCAGATGCTGGACAACGGCGGCATACCCGTCGTCACGGACAACATCCGCACCGCCGACACGGACAATCCCCGTGGTTATTACGAGTTCGAGCAGGTCAAGAAAATCAAGGAGGATGTCTCCTGGCTGCCGGAGACGCGCGGCAAGGCCTTCAAGATGGTTTCCCAGCTCCTCTATGAGCTGCCTTCGAGCCAGAAATACCGGATCATCTTCATGGAACGAGACATGGACGAGATGCTGGTCTCGCAGGAGAAGATGCTGGCTCGGCTCAATAAACCGACAGCCCCTCGGGCCGCGATCGAGCGCGCCTTCCGCGAGCACCTCCGCAAGCTGCGCGAGTGGGTCTCGGGACAGCCGAACATCGAGACCCTTTATGTCTCTTACAACGAGCTCGTGGAACGGCCGGAGGGACAGGCCGAGCGTGTCAGCGCGTTCCTCGATGGCCGGGCGAACGCGGCGAGCATGGCCAGGACCGTGGACCCCTCGCTCTACAGGAACCGGAAGACTCCCGTCGATCATTAGCTCAGGAGCGGGCCATGAGTACGAGCGACGATGGGCCATCGGGGCCCGACGTCATCAAGCCGAAGCCGGTACGGCGGCTCCAGGCGAACGTGCGGACTCTGATCGTCCTGGTCGGATGTGCCGCTGTCATCTTGTGCGCTGGGCGGCGCTTGTGGGAGAACCGCGATCCGATGCAGGCGGAAGCCCGGGCGATCCAGGGCCGGGCGATCGCCGCACTCGAGTCGAAGAAGGCCGGGGAGCGCCTGGCTGCGATCCACGATCTGGAGCGACTCGGTTTTGGGGACAGCTCGATCGCCATTCGCCCCGTGAGCGGTGCCTTGTCGGACGAGGACTCCGAGGTCCGCGCCGCGGCGGCCGAAGCCCTGGGCCGGCTGGTCTCCAATGCGATCCGGTCCGGCTCCGGCTCCGAGGCCGTCCGCGCCGCGACGACCGCTCTGATCGGTTCGATGAAGGACCCCAATCCGGAGGTTCGGCTCGCGGCGACGCGGACCGTCGGGGAGATCAACGCCGCGAGGCCAGCAGGCCCCGCCGGCCCTCGCCCGCCCCGTGGGAAGAAAGCGGCGGCGCCGCCGCCGCCGGTGCCGGCGGTCGTGCTCGTCTCTCCGGTCGATCGGACATCGGTGTTGAACGCCCTGGTCGAGGCGATCAACGACAAGGATCCCAAGATCCGCGGTGCGGTCCTTGCCTCCCTGGCCTCGGTCAATTCGGGCCCTCCGGTCGACCCGCCCAAGGCGTTCGCCGTGGGCTTGAAGGATGAGTCGCCCGAGAACCGGCGGGTGACGGTTCTCCGCCTGGCCGGCTTTCGCATGGCCTCGATCCCTGGATACCCGCTCTGGTCCGGCTCGCGGAGCACGACCCCGATCCCTCGGTCCGCGAGGCGTGCATGACCGCCCTACGCTACAGGATCGGGCCGCCCGCGGTCACGGCCGAGGCCGTCCCCGCTTTGATCGCCGGCCTGGGGAGCCGCAGCGCAAAGCTCCGGATCCAGGTCGCGTATCTCCTGGGCCGGATCGGGCCGGATGCGGGGGCGGCCATCCCGAGTTTGCTCCGCGTCTTGACTGAGCCACTCGACCCGAAGCTCAGCCGCCCCGAGAATGGCTTCATGATCGAGGACGATGACCCGGCCAACGCAGCCGCTCTGGCGTTGCCTCGGATCGCGCGGGTCAACCGCGACCAAAGCGGTCATCGCGGCCTTGACCGAGGTCGTACGTGCCGGGCTTCCGATCCGGCGCGGCTACGCGGCCTACGCCCTGGGCGAATTCGGGCCGGACGCCGCGGAAGCCGTCCCCGTCCTCCTCAACCTGCTCGAGAACAACACGCCCCCCAAGCCCACCAGGAACCGCCACAGCGAGGCATCGGTCGCTCGGTCGCTCGGCCAGATCGCACCCGGGACGGCATCGGCCGATCGGGCGGTCACGGCCCTGATGGCGGTCCTCGAGTCCGACTGGTCAGACTCCCGGGTCCTGGCCATCTTGGCGCTGGGGAAGTTCGGGCCCAAAGCCGCGGTCGCCATCCCCAAGGTCCGCGCACTGCTCAACGACAAGGAACGCTTCGTCAAGGACGCCGCGGCCGCCACACTGCCTGTGCTCGAGCACGAGAGCGAGAGCAAGCCGTAGACTTTTCCTCCAGAAGATCTCCCGTTGCATCCCTCCCGGGGTTTGATGGAGCGACCCGGAGGCCGGACACGGCTGCTGCCCGCCCGTCGGCCGTCGCGGGCATGAACCACCGGGCTTGTTCACGGCTTTCCGACCTTGACGGATTTGGGGCTTCGGGGGCCCTTCAAGCCCGCTGGCTTTTTCGTGGTCTTTGGCGTCTGGCTGGCCGCCCTTGGGGTAGGTGGCACGGGCGGTGTAGCCTTGAAAGTTCTCTTGAGTGTCTCCTCGATCTGCGGCACGGCCGTTGACTTCTTTGCTCGAGATCCACCTTGATTGATGATCTTGAGACGCGCGGCTTCTATCAAGGCTTCCAGGTATTCGGACCCTATCTCCCTGTCGCCTCTCAGGTACTCATAGACCGCGGACGCGGATAGGGATTCGCAACGAGCATGGGCCTTTTTCCAAAGCTCGTATCGCGTCATCTCGTGGCGATCGAGCGCGGCCAGAATGGCAGTGCGCAAGAGCCCAAGGGGTCGTTTCAAGATCTTGCCCGAGGCATCCCGGCGCACTCCGGGACCGGCGAGTTGGCTGGACTCGAGGCCCTCGGACGGTTCGACGGGGATATCCATCGCGGCCTTGAGACGGGCCATATCCCGGGGCGTACGCACCGGGACCTCGTCCGCCGAAATCCGGACAAACTTACCGCTCGTTGATGGCCTTGGCATACTGTTTCCTTTCCCCAGGGTTGGCGCGTTGTGCGCTGATGATTCTGGTGACAACATGCTCCTTCTTGCGCCTCTCGGTCCAGCAGATGCGTAAAATGATCTGGCGGTCCGTCGGGTCGGATGCGATGGTGATGAATCGATCCTCACCCATGCTGTGTTCGTCGTCATACCCCTCGATGTGATAGAGATCGGCCTGGTCATCCGCGAGGATGGCGGCGGCATCCTCGAACGTCACGCGGTGCTTTTTTGCGTTAATCTCGGCCTTCTCGGGATCCCATTCAAAATCATGGTGGAATCTCATCGACACCTCCAGACCGCCAGTCTCGCCTTGTCCATACTATTACCGCTATCGGTAATACTCAAGCCCGACTCGAGGAGCGCCCATGTCATTGGGCTCACCGGACGTGACCGCCCCACATCGGCGAGGCTCCTCGATCTTGGTGGCGCTACCTCGGGCTTCGCTGCGCCAACTCCGATCTTCAGCCGCGGCGGACTTCAGCCGAGCCGCACACGCACCGATTTTGGCAGCCCCATTGCCGTGAATTCCATAGCATCCAAACGGAAATGACTGGCATGCCAGATAAATTTTTTTGGGTTCCCAAAAAAATCTATTGCGGTCATCCTGGTCGTTCGCTATATTCCGGAACGCGGCTTTTGGGCATCCGGCGGAGACCAACAAAGCAGGAGGCAATTCCTTTGAACTTGCCCATGAATCGTCCAGGACGAGGATTCACGCTGATCGAGTTGCTGGTGGTGATTGCGATCATCTCCGTCCTGATCGCCCTCTTGCTGCCCGCCGTCCAGGCGGCCCGCGAGGCGGCGAGGCGGGCGCAGTGCGTCAACAACCTGAAGCAGATCGGGTTGGCCATCGCCAACTACGAGTCGGCTGTCGGCTGCATCGTGCCGGGATACATCAGTTACTGCAACAGCGGCAACTGCAACTCGGCCGCGGCGGCGACCCTGCCTCCACAGATTGCGGTGCCGGGCTACAATCCGGACCCGCACTCGCTGGACAGCGGCCCGGGATGGGGCTGGCTGGCCATGCTGCTGCCCTATGCCGAGCAAGCGCCGCTGTATGCGGCGATGAACGTCAATCTTCCCACCTGGGTCGCCGGCAACGGCACGGTGGTGATCACTCAGATCAACATCTTCCTTTGCCCGTCGGCGAACAACCCGACCCCGACGTGCCCGATGGTCGACGCCAACCTGAACCTGCTGCCGGTGGCGAACCAGTACTTCGCCCGCGCCAACTACCAGTACAACATGGGCTGGAACGACACGAGCATGACGCCGTCCAATGTCAATTACGACGATCCCGTGCTGGGAGATAACGGTCCGCTCTACCGGAATAGCCGCGTTCCCTACGCCGGGGTGACCGACGGACTGAGCAACACGGTCTTCGCGAGTGAGAAGACCGCCTTATCTGGCCGATGCCAGCTGGGTGGGGATCATTCCCGGCTACCGGCACTTCGCCTACGGCGCCTTTGCCAGCCTGGGGACCGGCGGCCTGGGGGTCAACTACGATTACCCCGGCGCCATCCTCGCGTCCCACAGCGGCCCATCGCTCTACGAGGACCCGGTGGTGATCCACCCGCCGAACAGCCCCCTCGGTCACACCGACGAGTTCTACTCGCTGCACCCCGGCGGGCGCCAACGTGCTGATGGGGGACGGCTCCGTTCGGTTCGTCAAGCAGTCGATTAACTTGCTGGCCTGGCAGGCTCTGAGTAGCCGCAGCAACGGGGAGGTGATCAGTGCCGATTCCTACTGAACCGCAGCCTGCTGCGACGAATGGGCTCCAGCCGCGCGGCCATCAATCGCGAAGGACCTTGCTTGTGTGGCTCGTGCTGTTGCTTACCGGCTGCGGCGAGCCGTCGGTTCGCGAGCTCAAGAATCGCCGCGAGCTCGAGGCCCTTTTGACGGCCATCTCGCTCAAGAACCAGAAAGAGCTGGACAAGGACATCCAGCGGATCGAGGACCGCCATACCTCGGGCGAGCTCTCCGACGACAGCTACAAGGACCTCCAGGAGATCATCAAGAAGGCCCAGGCCGGCGACTGGGGCGGGGCCGAGAAACAGGCCTATGAACTTCGCGAGTCGAAGCCGTTTTTCAAGTGACCGGAGGAGGCTCGTCCCGTGTTGAAGCCGATGCATGCTGCTTCGGCCCTGGTCGCCGTCATCGCCTTCTCAGCGGCCTGGACGGGGTGGATGCTCTACAGACAGCGTCCCGCTCTGCCGCTCGCCGGCTTACTCCACCGGTCGACGGTCGATCCGACGGTCGACCGCGGCGGCCATTCGCGAGGCATCGTGCAGGTCGATCTGATGCGGCAGATCATGGCCGACCGGGCGCGGGCCGTGCCCGCGGCCGCCGAGCAGGGGGATCAGGCCAGGCACCGCGTCCCGAGCCAATCTCACCCGCTGCTCGGCCGCCCCGCCCCACCGTTTGAGTTGAAGGATTCCACGGGAAAAACCTGGAAGCCGCACGAAGCAGTCGCGAGGGAACCGGTCGTCCTGGTTTTCTATCTCGGCCAGACCTGCATGGCTTGCGTCACCCACCTGGTCGAGCTCGATTTCGCGATTTCTCGGTTCCGCGACCGCGGCGCGCGGGTGCTGGCCATCAGTGCCGACTCGCCCGAGTCCTCACGCCAGCGTCTGGATCGTTTCGGCGATTTCCGGGTTCCGCTGCTCAGCGACCCCGATCACGCGACCGCGCTGGCTTACGGCGTCTGGAAGCCGCTGTCCAGGCGCCGACAAGGACGACGGCGAGCCTTTGCACGGCACGTTCATCGTCGACCGTGACGGCCTGGTCCGCTGGGCCTATGTCGGCGATAGTCCCTTCAGGGACATCGAGGCGTTATTGCGCGAGCTTTCCCGACTGGATGAGCAATCGCCCAGGTCGAATACCGCACGGAAATACAGAGGGGGATCATCTCGGGGTTCGGATCGCATCTCCGTGAGTTCCTGGGCCTCCTTGGAGCCGCTCCATCAACCTCTCGAGTTTTTCGGCACCCGGCTTGGAGGGCCGGCCGAGGAAAGCCCCGGTGTCAAACTGTGTTCTTTTGGAAGGCCGGCTTGCCAGCCGCGGCCGAATCGAACAGGATGGCAGTCAGCGCAGGGCAAGGCAGAAACGGCGGCCCCATTCCGGAGACGGAGCAAACCCCATGTCCACGGCCACAACGACTCGACCGACGGTTTCCTCTCCGTCCCCGCACCGGATCACCGTTGACGAGTACGAGCGGATCATTGAGGCGGGTGCGCTGGAAAATCCCAACCGGGTCGAACTTATCGATGGCGAGATGGTGGACAAGATGGCAAAGGGCGCCGCGCATGGCTTTACCACCAAGAAACTCCTCAGGGCCCTGGATAGCCGATTGCCATCGGGATGGACATGGCGAACGGAACAGCCCGTGCGGATCCTCGACTTCGATGAGCCGGAACCGGACGTCTCCGTCGTCCGCGGTACCGATGAGGATTACGAATACAAGATACCCACGGCCGACGATGTGGCGCTCCTGGTCGAGGTCTCCGAGTCAACGCTTTCCCAGGACCGCGGCAAGAAGCTCTCGGCCTATGCCAAGGGCAGGATTCCCGTCTACTGGATCGTCAACCTGGTCGCCCGTCAGGTCGAGGTCTTCTCACGGCCGGGTAAGAACGGTTACCGGTCTCACAAGACCTACGCATCCGGCGAGCAAGTCCCGGTCACGATCGGCGGCCGGAAGCTCTCACCGATCGCCGTCGATGACCTGCTCCCCCGCCGCAAAGCGACCGAGAGCAAGGGCAGGCCTAAAGGTAACGGAGCCTGACCGATAGCGATCGGCCTCAATGGGGCCACGCCACTCGAGGCGTGGAAAAATCGCAGGCCGAGGGTTCAAGGTGCGCCGGACGAGGTTGACATCCCTGGGCGACCTGTGAGTCAATCACACTTACCTGCGGACCATCGCTCCCACGAAGGAAGATGACACCCAGTAAATCGGAGTGAATCCCATGTCGACTCTCGCGTCGACGCCACCGATGGCGTTGCCGGCGATCCCGGCTCAACCGGCGGGTCCGACCCGGATACCGTCGCCGCTCTACCGCATGACGCTGGAGCAATACGAGTCGCTGATCGCCTCCGGCTTCTTCCCCAAGCGAGACGACGTCCACTTCATCAACGGATACCTGGTGACCCGGATGGCCGAATCGCCCTTGCATGGCGCCATCTGCGAAGCGATCCGCCTGGCCATCGAGGCGATCCTGCTGGCCACGTGGCATACCCGTAGCGAGAAAGGGTTGCGGATCCCCGCCCAGGTCAGCATGCCGCGCCCCGACCTCGTCGTAGTCCGCGGCGAGTGGCGGACTTACTTGAACCGGTACCCCGAACCGGCCGACACCGCCCTGGTCGTCGAGGTGGCCATTACGAGCCGGGACGAAGACCGAGCGATGGCGGACATCTATGCCGCCGGCGGCGTCCCGGTCTACTGGATCGTCAACCTGGTCGACGGCCAGGTGGAGGTCTATTCCGACCCGGGTCCATCCGGCTATCAGACGCACGAGGTCCTGGCGCCCGGCCATGTGCTGCGGGTGATGATCGATGGCGTCGAAGCGGGAGAGATCCCGGTGGCCGACATCCTGCCCTGAAGGAAGTTGACCATGCCCAAGCCCATTCTCAATTTACCCCTTACCCGTCTTGTTGGATTTCGGGAACTTGGATCCCTTCGACTCCCCTGACTTTTGAGTGGTAAAAGCCGTAGTGGACGTCGATTTCTGCACAGTTGTCCGGCGGGACTGGCCGGTGCGTTTTTTTGTCAGGCGTGGCGCGGCCTTGTTGGCCGGACCCTCTTGGTCTTTCGGTTTGGAAGTGCCGAACGTTCTTTCAAGCGTATCCTCGATCAAAGAGTTCAAGCTCGCGCCCTGCGCCTCGGCCGCCTGAGCCATCGCCCCGTGGAGACGAGGATCGACTGCGCAGAACGAACTGCCCGGAGTAAGGCTTCTCCGGGCTTTCACCGCGCTCGGCGCAAAACTCCAGGTAGTCATCGACAGAATCGTGGAATGCCTGGATCACTTCGGCGACGGAACTGCCCTGGAACGTGATCACATCGCGGAGACCGATCACGCGGCCAAAGAGCACCGCCGATTCCTCATCCAACTCGACAACTCCCGTGTAGCCCTTGTATTTCATTGAATTCAACGAACAGCTTCTCCGTCGGGGGGTCGAATTTCGGCGCTGATGAGGAAATCCCGCAGGGCGCGAACCGCCCCCTTCCCAATTTCTTTCTCGGGATGAGGCTCGTGGAACGTCGCTCGGACCCCGTTCAAAGCGACGCGCACTCGGGAACCTCTTCCTTCGCTGAGCTCGGCCCCCAGAGCCGAAAGTAGCGATTCGACGTCATGCCAATCGATATTGGCGCGCACAGGATCCGCAAAGATCCCCTCAAGGGTCCTTACTTGTTTTTTATTCAATCATCGATTCCTCAACGCGGCAGAGCCGCAACCAGATTCCGAATTGCAGATTCCCGATTCCGGATTTTCGGGATTTCTCCACTCTGGAATTCGGAATCCGCAATTTGCAATACGCGATCCACACAAGATGAGCGCACGGGGAGGAGATCGTACCGATGACAGACCCAAAACGGAGTGTCGAGCCGCTCCCGTCCATGATATGGAGAGAACCGCAAGACCGGTAGATCCCCGGGCGCTTCAGACCCGGACGCGGACCGGATCGGTCCGATGGCAAGAGTCCACCTCCAGGGAGGACATTCGCTGCCCCGAGATGTTCCAATCCGCTCCCGGTACAGTAACCGAGAGAATCACTGTCACATCATTCATCAGAGTGGGGCCGCCGCCGGGGATAGCCGCGGACAGCGCTTGAACAACCCGATAGTATCATCAGACGGTACTGATCGTCAAGTGCGGTTGGTCCCGCCGGCCCGTCCGGGGCCGGCCACCGCCCAGCTCCAGAGGGTCGGCATCCCTGCCGTCCCCAGATCCACTGCGGAGGCTCCGCAGATCGCGCCACGTCCACCATGGATCGCGTTCTGCAGCACTCAGCAACGAGGCAGCGTATCATGGATCAATCGGGCGGAACGAGATCCAGGCGGGAGCTACTATGAAACGGAAACAAACAACGATCCGAGATAGGGCTAGAGCGCTTCACGATTGGATGGAGTACACCTTCGGCCAGGAAGTGGCTGATACGAGCCCGAAGCGCCAGCGAGTGCGTGGCTGGTCCCCGCCGGAATCCACTCGCTGGCGCTTCGGGCTTGTAGCGCGACCGGTGCACGAAGTGTGCGCAAGCCAACCGTGAAGCGCTCTAGAACCATCGACGGTCGGAACCGGGTCTAAGATCTTTGTAGGTCAGGCTTTCCGGCCTGACTCTTACCCTGTCAGGCCGGAAAGCCTGACCTACGGAAACCCGTGGTTCTAGCTGTCTATCGGATCATTGAAACAAAAACGGAACCCCTCGAGCGGGGACGGACCAGTCACGTTCGAGGCGGTGCGAAACCTCGCCATGGAGCTGCCGGGCGTGGTGGAGGGAACGTCGTACGGCACCCCGGCATTCCGGGCGGGGAAAACCTTGTTCGTCCGACAGCACCGGGACGGCGAATCTCTCGTCGTCCGTATCGACCCCGACCACCGCGACCTGCGGATGAGGGCCGCCCTGGAGACCTTCTCCATCACGGACCACGACCTCAACTTATCCGTGGAAGACGCCTCGAAATGGGACGTTTCCGGGACGCCACTCCCTCAGGGACACACTTTATCACCACACAGTCACAAAGACTCGGTGCTCAAGTTTTTAGATGCCACCATGTATGCTCGCGGGAAGGAAATGTCAAAATCGATGTCTGACGAGAAAATTCTTGGTTCATCGACGAGAAGACGTCGTCTTCTTGGGAAGAGGAGAAACGACGATCGACCATGACCCGAGACGCGACGGAACTCCTGGAACCATTCCGCAAGTACCTCAAGGTGCTGGCCGAGCTGCACCTCGACCGGAAACTTCGGGGCAAGCTCGACCCTTCCGACGTGGTCCAGCAGACGATGCTCCGCGCCTACTCGGCCCTGGCGGAAGTGCGCGACGCCCGGCCGGAAGTTCTGGTTGCCTGGCTGCGACGGATCCTGGCCCGGACCCTGGCCGACGCGGTCAAGCATTACGACCGAGACAAGCGGGACGTCGCCCTGGAGCGGTCGCTGGAAGCGGATCTGGACCGTTCGGCATCGGGGTTCGCCGCCTGGCTGGCCGCCGACCAGACCTCGCCCAGCGGGCGCGCCGAGCGGAACGAGGAGCTGCTGCGAATGGTCGAAGCCCTGGCGGAACTGCCCGAGCTGATGCGAGGTGGTCGTGCTCAAGCACTGCCAGGATTGGACGCTCCCGCAGATCGCCGAGCGGATGGGCCGAAGTGTCCCCTCCGTCGCCTCGCTCTTGCGTCGTGGCCTCGAAGAGTTGCGAAACCGTCTGAAGTAGAGTTGCGAAACCGTCTGAAGTAGGGTGGGTGAAACCCACCATTCTTCATGCGTCAACAAGCTTGTGTGCGAGCAACACACCCAGTTGATGGCCGAGAGCCGGAGGACCGCCCTGTGACGACGCCGAACGACCCCACGATGTCCCACGACTCGCTCGACGCGGTCATCGCAGGCTACATGCTGGCCGTCGAGGCCGGTGACGTCCCCAACCGCCAGGAGTTGCTCGACCGTCACCCCGAACACGCCGAGTCCCTCCACGCCTTCTTTGCCGATCTCGACCGCATGGATCGGGTTGCCTCCCCTCTGCGCATGGCTGGCGGGCCGGATGCAACGAGCGAGGTCGGACCGAATGGCCACACTACTCTGCCCACCGTGCGCTACTTCGGCGACTATGAGCTGCTGGAAGAGATCGCCCGGGGCGGGATGGGGGTCGTCTACAAGGCCCGGCAGAGGTCGCTCAATCGGCTGGTCGCGCTCAAGATGATCCTGGCTGGCAGTTTTGCCTCGAGCCGAGACGTCCAGCGGTTCCGCACCGAGGCCGAGTCGGCCGCCAACCTCGACCATCCGCACATCGTGCCGATCCACGAGGTCGGCGAGCACGAGGGCCAGCAATACTTCTCGATGAAATTCATCGAGGGGACCTCGCTGTCGGGACACCCGCGGGGCGAGGTCCGTATCGAGGTGGCGGGACTGGTCGACGTCGCCCGGGCCGTGCACCACGCCGCACCAGCGCGGCGTCTTGCACCGCGATCTGAAGCCCTCGAACGTGCTCGTCGATGCCCGGGGAACCCGGCTGGTCACCGACTTCGGCCTGGCGAAACGGCTGGCCGAAGGCCAACAGCTCGTTCACCGAGACCGGCCAGGTGCTGGGCACGCCGAAGTACATGGCTCCCGAGCAGGCCGCCGGGCGGAAGGATCTGACCGTCGCGGCCGATGTATACAGCCTGGGTGTGATCCTTTACGAACGCCTCACCGGACAGACACCCTTCACCGGCGACAATGCGCTCACCCTCTTGCGGCAAGCCCGCGAGTCCGAGCCGCCGCGGCCGTCGACGATCCGGCCGGGACTTGACCGTGACCTGGAGACGGTGGTGCTCAAATGCCTGGAGAAGGAGCCGGACCGGAGGTATCCGTCGGCGGAGGCGTTGGCTGATGACTTGGACCGGTGGTTGAAAGGAGAGTCGATCGAGGCCCGGCCCGTAGGGCAGGCGGAACGATTCTGGCGCTGGTGCCAGCGCAACCCGACAGTGGCTGGTCTCGCCGCGTCGATGGTCATGGCACTCCTTCTTGGCGCGGTGGTCTCCAGTTTCTTTGCGTTGGCGGAACGGCGGGGTCGGATCCGGGCCGAGAAAGCCGAACAGGACGCGACCGAAGCCAACGAACAGACCGAACGCACCTTCGCCCGCAGCCTCTTTGGGCCGCTGAATCCGGAGGTGACTCGCGACATTCCTTCACCGAAGCGGCGACCCTGCGGGGCGGAATGTCGGAACCGGAGACGAGGACGATATCCAACCGCGGGATGGCGATGATGGGGATGTTGGAGAGAAAAGATTCTTCCTTTCATCATCTCAACGAACCTGAAGTGCAGGCCCTATGGGAACTGGCCCAACTCCGTGAGGAGCCACTTTGGGGACGATTCCTCGACGAAGGGGACGCGTACGCTGACGACCTCGCGTCTACTCGGTGTGCGGTCGGAGCCTGTGATCATCGCGATCGTCGGCCTCGATAACGACAAGCGCGCCAAGCGGCCAGGTTGCTGGCAGATCGTCTTCACCAGCTAGGGAGTGATACCGAGGCAGTCCGGCATCCCAGCGGACCGAGCACGCAGTGCCTGCCCAGGATCACCACGGCTGCAGGGTCACGGGACGCCGGGGCCTCGCAGGCCCGACCGAACCTTGAGGTCGCCGAACAACAGGCCGACATTGCTCTGCTCGCGCTCCAACTCGTAGACAAGCCCGATGCTTCGACGCACGCATTGGCTGCGATGGCCGCAGCAGCATTGGAGAGCCATGCTCTAAGCTCCGAGTGGAGCGAGCTTCTTGCGGAGGCTACCCCGAGGATGGAGTCTGCGCGTCGCCGAAGAAGTCTTGACGTTGGCGACGGCAAGGGAAATCGACCCCGCCCTCGCGCAGGGCTTGGCCGCACTGGCAGCCAGAATCCATCCGGATGAAGCCGTCAAACTCCTGACCGACACCCTGACGAGAGCGAAGGTATCCGGGTCTTCCTCCCGCAATTCGCGTATGAAGGGTGACGGGATGGGAAAGATGGAAGAGCCGCGAGACGTCACTGTAATCCTGTTATCCGCACTCGCCTCAATCGCGGCGAAGACGGAAACCACCCAGGCTGCACCGATGCACCTGAGCGCGCTCTAGGCGGGCAGACGACGCGGGTGCTGTTTCAACGCTGGCTGCGGGATTGAAAACCGTCGCCGAGCGTACGAACGGGCAAGAGGCCACCACGGTTTGTCGCGAGGCATTCGAAGTTATCGTTGCGGCCCTGGTAAAGTATGATCAGCCACACCACTCCAGAATTCTTGCGAGTGCGTTAATTTCGCTCGTAGAGACAATGCCGCCCGCTGACACCGCGCAGGCTCTGCTTAGGACCATGGAACAGAAAGCGGTTTGGGACCTTACGTATTGGGACATCAAGGTCCAGACGTCAACAGCTTTGGCTAAAGCTGCGGCGAAGATGAAACCTGAATCTGACGCCCGCAGCTCCTGCTCAAGGCCATGGAGCGGGCAACGGATTCGGACGTCAAAGGTTTTTTGGCAACAGCCCTGGCGACTGTCGCGGCGAAAGGGGAGCCCACATCGGCCGCGAAACTCCTCGCCGCGGCCACTGGGAAGGTGACAGCCCCTCAAGCCTTGACGACCCTTGTCTCGGAGCTTGCCGCCATCGCAGAGCGCCTGAAACCAGCCGAGGCGGAAAAGGTCTTGCAGCCCCGTGGCCCGAACCAATCGCATCTGCAATTGAAAAGGAAACTCCCTCCGATCAGCTTGGTGCCGCCGCTTTGGACCTGACGACGGTCTCCGGAAGGATCGACCCTTCGGAAGCCGAGAGGCTTTGCAGCGCGGCCGCGGACCCTGAGTGCCGCACTCAGCAAAGCAGATTACCAGGCACGATGAACGATTCGTTCGAGGTCTGGCATCTCTTTCTGTCCGGCTTGGCCAGGACGAAGCCGTCAAGGTGGCTCGCCTCCTCGCCGCCGCCGACTGGAATTATGGAGATCATGTAACTCTTCACACTTTTCACCGCGACGATGAATCCCTCGCCATGCCGAAGGCCGCTCGCGTGCTGATGGCGGCCCTCAAGCAGGAAACTGACCCGCACGCGCGTTGGGTCCCTCGCGGCGGACTGCTCCTCGTATCGCAAAGATTGGGGCCTAGAGAGGCCGCTCGCTCCTGCGGGGGAACCTCCCCGAGCTGATCGCGGCTTTCAATCGTGACGATGCAAGCTTCTACAGGTACATGGCAGAGGGTCTCGTAGCAGTAACCTTGGCATTGGAGCCAACCCGAGGGCGCGGTGCCCGTGCGGATTTTGGGCGATGCCCTCGAGAGCAAGAGGGGCGGACTTTGATCTACGAGAGACTCTGAATCAGGGTTTCGCATTCGCGAGCAGCCGCGCCCGGCCTGGAAGATATCGACAGGTCGATGAGCCAATTATTCGATCGCGAGAAAGAGCCTCACAGCCGGGAGTTCCTGGCAACGGAGTTGCGAGTCGGCCACGGAGTTGACGACGGCAGGAGCCGCATCAACGGCGGATCTTGCCGAGGATGCTGCTCGCGGTCCTCGAACGTGAACACCAACCCGCGAGCTGTCGCTTTCTGGCGGTCGGCCTTGTCTACGTGACCAAGAAGATGACCAAGCAGGACGCAGCCCGGTTGTGCAGTCGAGCGGCCCGCGTGGTTGCCGTTGCGATCGAAGAAGATCCCTCTTGATTCAATCGCCCTTAATCTGCTCGCCAGTCGGATGGACCCGAAGGAGGCGAACACGATCTGCCGGCAAGTGATCCGTTCCGTTCTCAAGAAGCTCCGACTCTCCGAGAAGCTCCAACGTCCCGATTTGTCGATTATCCTGTTGATCTCACAGCTCGAGTCCAGGACAGCGAGAAGGCTGGCCACCGAATTGGCACTATGGGCTTGTGCACAGAGCGACATCGACGCCCAGACTCTGGATGAGATCCTCACAGAGCGAGACGGGATCATCCGATTAAACCGGGGGGGCCCTCTGTCCTACTGGCAGGAGATCAGCAGCGTCAGAGCAAGCCGCTACCCTGCCGTTTGGCCACGCAGGATTTGGTCGAACTCCTAAAGATGCCAACATGCTTTGGCGAGGCGCGGGAGTCGTGCTCGATCATCTGTCCAATCGATACGGCCGCCGCTTCGTGAATCACTGGGAGTTCGTCTCCTACGCCCGGGAGCAAGGACTAATGCTCGACTTCACAACCGCTCCCAGGCGGCCCGACCTCCGAGAATCGGTCAAGCGGATGCTCGAAATCCTGGACGGCTCCGGTGACTCCGCCAAAGTCCACGGTCCGGTGAATCCTGATGCTGCGGATGCCTCGGGAGGTGCCTCGCGCCTGACTCAACCAGACGGCCTGAAACCAACAGTTCACGCCTTGTCGAAGCGGTTCTTTTCAACGACCCGACATGGAGCTAAGGATCGGCGGATTTGACGCGGAGACCTCGTGTCTTCGCCCCGAAGGGGCAGCCACAAATCAGCCCAGGGCAACGCCCTGGGACGACGAAGGCCAGTGCGCCTCAAGCCCTGAAAGGGCGGCACAATCGTCGGTAGTAGGGAGTTGTTTCGCCCTTTCAGGGCTCTTATGACAACGCTCGTTCATAACCCAGGGCGTTGCCCTGGGCTGATCTGTTTTGGCCCCTTCGGGGCAAAATGCAAGAGTGCTCATCCTTGTTACATGCTCGCAAGCAATCAACGGAATTCTAGCCTGCTATCAGGCCATTGACTCTTTTCGGAGTGGACCCATGGGCAAGCCTATTTCGGCTACCGCCTTGTTGATCGCCCTCACGATGTCTTCCTTCTCGATCCGTGCACAGGACGTCGTCCTGCCGGGCTCGACGGTCGAGGGCGACATCCTCCGAGGGCAAGGGCAGTTCCTCAAGGGAATGGCCTGGTACGAGCTGAACGCCGCCAGGGCGAGGGAACTCGATGCCAAGACGTCCCGCGAGCTCGACCAGTGGAACCGGGAGGTCTACGAAGCCTATCAGCGCGAGCTCGCCGCGTCCGCCGCTCGGCGACGGTCGGTGCGAAACGAACGTCTGGCCGATGCGAAGCGGCGCCTGGCGGAGCGGGAACAGCGGCTGCGGACCAAGCCCACCCTCGATGACGTACAGAGCGGCGACGCCCTCAACGCACTCCTGCTCGACCTGTCCGACCCCTCCATCTCGGAGTCGGCATGGCGCTACGCCAAGGTGCCCTTGCCCGAGAGCCTCTCGATCCCCCGGCTCATCTTCCAGTTCGCCCCCAGGCGGGGGACAAGAACTCCCAGACGCTGACCAAGAGCCTCATCGCCCTGGGACGCCTCGACGTGGCGGGCCGCTGGCCGGCCTACCTCGCGATCGGTGAACTCTCCCGGGAACGTCACGAATATGAGAAGGCGTACGGCAAGGTGAAGGACCAGAGCCGCGAGGGGAGGTTGACGTTGGGCGCCATCCTCGAATTCGACAAGGCCGTGGATGCGCTCGATGCCAGGGCCAGGACGGCCGTCCCCGCGGCCCGGAACTTCCGCGCGGCCGCCGTCGAGGCCGTAGACGGGATGAAGAAAGCCACGGGGATGTTCGATGCCTCCACGGTCGGCTTCGCCCAGGAGATGATCGCCGACACCCACAACCACCGGGCACAGACGGTCGGCGAGCTCCTGGCGTTCATGCGTAAGTATCGCCTGCTCTTCGCCCCGGCCGATAAACAACCCGAGGACGCCGAGCAGTACCTCCGGCTCTACCGGCTGCTCAGACAGCAGAGGGACCTCTTTGGCGAGAAGGCCGGCACTCCACTCGAAGAACCGATCGCGGGCGACTGGATTCCCCTGTTCAACGGCAGGGACCTTTCGGGCTGGGAGGCGTTCCAGCGAGGACGGCCGGCACGCCCGGGAGTGAACCTCGTCGCCGATCGCGGCGAGCTGGTCTGCCCGGCCTCGACGAACGGACGGCTCCAGACCACGACGGTCTACCCGGGCTTCATCCTCAAACTGGAATACCTCTTCCCCGAGGGCGGCGCCGTGAGCGACCTCGGCGCGGGCGTCGCCCTGATCCCGGAGAACCTGACGGCCGCGTTCCAGATCGACGGGACCTCAATTGTCGGACATCTGGAATACCAGCTCAAACCCGGCCAGTCCGGCGGGCTGGCGGTTGCCTGGCAGCCGATGACCTTGCCTCGGCGGGCGGAGGCCGAGCGGCCCGCGGGCCAGTGGAACCAGATCGAGATCCGCTACGAGGGGTCCAAATTGACCTTCAGCCTGAACGGCACGGTCGTTAACCAGGTCGGCCTGGAGCAGTATTGGCCCTGCCACATCGCCTTGCTGGCCCAGGGTTCGGACGTCCGGTTTCGCAATCTCCGGATCATCCCATCGAAGCCGGGTCAGTCTTCGGGATCGGTGAACGCCGGAATTCACGCGGACAATCCCCGCGATGCGTCACCGCCGGAAGGAATCACCTTCCGCCTGGTCAACGTGAAGACCGGCAAGGCCCTCGATGTCAAGGACGGCTCGACGAAACCCGGCGCGGCGATCGTGCAATCTCCCGTCTCCGATCGGCCGAGCCAGTTGTGGACCGTCCGATCGGCCCAGGGTTCGCTACTGATCGTCAACGTCCACAGCGGCCACTCGATCAACATCCCGCGGAAGAGCAACGCGAATCGCCATCCGCTCATCCAGTGGACGGTCGCGGAGGGGGCATCGAACCAATCCTGGGTCTTCTACAGGGATAGGCAGGCGTTCCGCATCGCCTCCCGCCAGAACAACCTCGTCATCGCCGCGCCCGATAAGTCGGATGCCGCCGGCCCGATCGTCCAACTGTTCCCGAGAGGAGGCGACGAAGAGCTCTGGCAAGTCGTCTCGGTCAGCCAGTAGTCAGAATTCACTCCACGATTATCGGTCGTCAACCGACTCCCGACATCTCAACGACCGATCCGCCTTGCTCGTCGCCGGCCATTGTTCTAGAGCGCTTCACGATTGAGTTGCGCACACCTTGATACAAGCCCGAAGCGCCAGCGAGTGCATGATCGCCCGGAATGCACTCGCTGGCGCTTCGGGCTCGGTATGAGTATGAGTAATGCAATCGTGAATTGCTCTAGATCCGAACTACACGTGGTGTGGGCTTCTTGTCGCTGAACTTCAAGGCAACGTCGCCAGCGGCTTGATGAACGGGAAGGTCGGCTGAAGGGCCCTGACCAGCCTGTCATCCGCCGTCAGGAGTTCACAACCCTCCCGCTCGGCTAACGCCACATAGAGGCAATCGTATACGCCGATGCGGGCCTGAGAGGAGATGGCATACGCTCGCCATAGAAGGGGGATGTAAGGATAGAGCTGGGGCTGGCTGGACAAGAAGTCTGCCAGGAAAATCGGTCCCTGCGCCGGGGTGATGATTCCTCTGCGCTCAGATCGAGCCAGAGCATGGGCAACTTCGATTGGGAAGACGTCCGGTGCCAGCAATTCGTGGATTTGTTGCTGGTAATCGATCCGAAGCTGGCGGGCCTTGTCCGAGTCGCGCTCGCGAAGCACCAGCTTGAAGGCCACGTTCGAATCGAGGACGTATTTCATTCTTCGTCGCGGCCTTCGCGGATCAGCTCGACAGCGACGTTCAGGATGCCGTGCTTCTCGAACACCTCGCGTGTTGCCTGCTCCGAGCGTCCCCGGATGCGTTTCAGCAAATCAGGGTCGGTGACTCGCTTGCCTTCCGCTACGAGGCGGCAGACCTGTTCCAGGTCCGCTTGGGACGATTGTTCGTCTACGTTAGCCATGATGACCCTCCACGATTGATTCTATTGGAGAATGAAATTGCCAGCCAGGCCAAATAAGCCGCGGTGTCAGTAGCCGTGGTGTCAAACTTGGTTTCGAGTTGCCGGACGGCTCGCTAGGTTAGGAATGCGGGGCCGTGCGATTCCGGGGGGTTCGAGCTCCGCATCCGCGCCTCGCACCACGACTTCGGACGGGAAAACGCGACTTCCCGGAAACCCCGGTGTCAAACCATGTTCTTTGGAAAGGCCGGCTTGCGAGCCACGGCCGAATCGAACAAGATGGCAGTCCGGGCAGAAACCGCGGCTTCATTCCGGAGACGGAGGCGAACCCCATGTCCACGGCCACCACGACTCGACCGACGGTTTCCTCTCCGTCCCCGCGCAGGATCAGCGTCGACGAGTACGAACGGATCATTGAGGCGGGTGCGCTGGAAGATCCCAGCCGGGTCGAGCTCATCGACGGCTACATGGTGGACAAAATGGGGAAAAACGCGGCACATCGGTGGACCACCAAGGAAGTCCTCAAGGCCCTGGACAGCCGATTGCCACCGGGTTGGACGTCGCAGAAAGAAGAGCCGGTGCGGATCCCCGAGTACGACGAGCCGGAGCCCGACGTCGCGATCATTCGAGGTTCCGACGCCGATTACGAATTCCGGCTCCCCGTGGCCGCCGATGTGGCGCTCCTGGTCGAGGTCTCCGAGTCAACGCTCTCCCAAGACCGCGGCAAGAAACTCTCGGCCTTCGCGAAGGGCCGGATCCCCGTCTACTGGATCGTCAACCTGGTCAACCGACAGGTCGAGGTCTTCTCACGGCCGGGTAAGAATGGTTACCGGTCTCACAAGATCTTCGCATCCGGCGAGCAAGTCCCGGTCACGATCGGCGGCCGGAAGCTCCCCCCGATCGCCGTCGATAGCCTGCTCCCCCGCCGCAAAGCGACCGAGGGCAAGGGCAGGCCCAAGGGTAACGGAGCGTGACCGATGCCCAAGCCATCGCGAGGAAGCGCCGGGGAAGCCCTGAGGTCAGGAAGCCCCGTTGTCACGTTCGAGACGGTGCGAAAGCTTGTCCGGGAACTGCCTGGTGTGGTGGAGGGGACGTCGTACGGCACCCCGGCGTTCCGGGCCGGGAAAACCTTGTTCGTCCGACAGCACCAGGACGGCGAATCCCTCGTCGTCCGGATCGAACACGACCAGCGCGCCATGAGGATGAGGGCCGCCCCGGAGACCTTCTACATCACGGACCATTACCTCAATTATCCGTGGATGCTGGTGCGGCTCGCGAGTATCGACCAGGACGACCTCCGTGACCTCCTGGAGGAGTCGTGGCGGCTCAGCGCGCCCAAGCGTTTCCTCTCCGCTCCCGACCCGAGAGACAAGACCGCCAAGCGCGGGTCGTCGCGCAAGCCGCGCGGCGGGCAATAAGGCGACCGGCAGGTCGAAACTCACCCAGACATCGATCGGTTCCGAGCGATCGCAGAGAGACCGGGACCGAGGAGACCGGACACACTAACCCGAAGCGTGGGTATTGAAGTCGCGCTTTCTGCTGGGAACGCGAACTCGCAAGACACTCCTGGAGGCGCCTCCAGGAATTCCGGGGGAAACCCCGAAACTCCCGCCACGAACCCAATTTCTTTGCGACAGTCTCATTATTTCCCAAATAACTCGGAATGACTGCCCGTACGGACAAGCTCGAGATCGCCTCCCTTTTTCCGGTAGATCAGGAGCCAATCGGGCTCGATGTGGCAGTCTCGCAATCCCTTCCACCGACCGCTGAGGGGATGGTCGTTATGTTTCGGGTCCAATGGCCCGTGAGAGCATAACCGATCGATCATCGTGCGGAGTTTCTCCATATCCTTGCCACCCTTCTTGAGGCGTTTGACGTCCTTCTCGAACGCCGCTCCTCGAACGGGGCGCAGGGGAGGCGGCGGAGCCGGCTCCGGCTCCTTGGCCTTAGCCTTCGATTTGGCCACATCAGATCCCCAGGTCCTCGAACAATTCCGCCGTACTACCGTATCGGACCACATTCCGGCCGGCCTCGATATCGCGGATCGCCTCCTCGGTTTCCGCGTTGGGGATGTGAACCTCAAAAGGCAGGCCCTTGGCAGAGCGACCTGAGAGTAGAGCATGCGAACGACATCGCTGGCATTCAGGCCGAGCTCGGCCAGAATCTTCTCGGCCTCGGCCTTCAAAGAAGAATCGATGCGCCGGCGTGAACCATGGCCGTCGCCGGTTTCTTGGCGCCCGCCTCTCTCGCCTTGACCGGCCTTTTCTTGCCCTTCGACTTCTCGACAACCCCTTTTCCAGGCATGCGCGGCCTCCTTATGGTCTTCACCTCCATGGATTCCCAGGATACCCCCAGTATATCGACCGTATCTCAATTGCGATACAGTCCCAATCAAAGGTTGTTCGCCGGATCGGGGCCTGAAGACACGGCTTGACCCTACCATGCACCGACACGCCGCGGAGCTACCTCAATTAATCGTGGATGCTGCGGCTCACGACCATCGACCAGGACGACCTCCGTGACCTCCTGGAGGAGTCGTGGCGGCTCGGCGCGCCGCCGCCTTTCCTCTCCGCACCCGACCAGGGTGACAAGGCCACCAACCGCGGCTCGTCGAGCAAGCCGCGCGGCGGGCAATAGGGTCGCTCCCACAGATCGGGCCGGTCGGAGGCTGACACGATTGCATGTAGTAGTACCAAATACTTCTGAGCCTAATACCCCCAGGCGGCCAGGCGCGCGATCGTCGCAATATCCTATAATCTATAGATGCGGTGATTCTGCGCGCTGAGGAAGGGCTCAACGAGACGTTCGACATCCATCATGTCAGGAGGCCGCCTCCTGGGGATGAGGGTGACCGCCGCATCGAAAATCGACCGAACGAACCCAGGACCGCTCGACGATGACCGGCGTGTCGAAAATCGACCAAACGAACCCAGGACCGCTCCCGAATGACCCGCGCAGCGGAGATCGACCAAACGAACCCAAGGCCACTCAGGGATGAGGGAAATCCGGGATTTGAGAATCCACCGAACAATCCCAGCGGCAATGATTGCAACGACCATGAAGCCTGGCTGGGCTGTTCCGTATATGACGACTCGACCCCATCGGTGATCCGGAATCATTTCGAAGGGACATAGAATGCAAAAACTCGAAAATGAATGTAAGATACAAACGCTGCACCGTGGCATCGCGATGAGTCGGCCAGCCCGGCGATGACCTCGCGGTGGCCACGAGCGGCGGTCGCGCGGCTGGGACCACGCAACCGGTCCGCGGGGTGAATCCTTTCGTTTCGTTCGAACGACCTCGATTCTTCTTCTGCACCAGGGTTTTCCACTATGGTCGCCGGAACTCGGAACGTCCCGTCCGCGGAAGGGGCCGCGCGCCGCGGCGATAACCCGGTCATCCAGCTCGTGGGCTTCCGGCTCGACAACGAAGACTACGCGATCGCCATCACCAAGATCCAGGAAATCATCTTGATGAAGCCGATCACGCGGATCCCCCAGGTGCCCGACTTCATCGAGGGGCTGATCAACCTCCGCGGCTCGGTCATCCCCATCATCAACCTCCGCAAGCGATTCGGCCTGGCGCCCCGCGACGTCGACGACGAGACCCGGACCATCGTGGTCAACATCCACGACAAGACCGTCGGCTGCATCGTCAACGCGGTCACCCAGGTCATGCGGATCAACCGCGATCAGATCCAGCCGCCGCCGCTGTCCGTCCTGGCGGTCGCCCATCAATACATCTCCGGCCTCGCCAGGCTGGACGATCGGCTGCTCATCATCCTCGACATCGAGCGGCTCTTCGACGACCAGAGCCCCGTCGTCAGCGGCCAGTGGCAAGAGAAGGCCGACTCCCGAGCCGGAACCGATCGATTCGCCGGAAGCATTCGACCTCATCCACCATCATACTAACCCATGAATACCGACCTATGCGAATAATGAGCAAGAGCAACAGCCATACGTCCGCCGGAGGCCAAGACCGAGGAGCCCGGAAGAAGACGGTCAGGTCGATCGTGAGCGACCGGTCCGCGCGGAGCACGCCCGCGGGGCTGGCCATCGCCGAGGAGGCGCAGGCGCTCCTGGCCGAGGCCAACGCCAATACCCAGGCAATGATCGACACCCTCGGCGCGATCATCCGGGCCGAGACGATCGAGGAGATCGTCCGCGCCAGCCTGGACACGATCCGCAAGGAGTTCGGCTGGACCTATGCGTCGTACTGGGTGGTCGACCCGGCCGAGGACGCGCTGGTCTTCTCGCTCGAGTCCGGCCGCGTCGACGACGAGTTCCAGCGGCTGACCCGGACCGCGCGGTTCCGCGAGGGCGAGGGCCTCAACGGCCGGGCCTGGCGACTCCGCGACCTGGTCCACGTCGATGACCTCGGCGAGCTGCACGACTGCTGCCGCGCACCGCTGGCGCGCCGCGCCGGGGTCAAGACGGCGATCGCCCTGCCTATGATGCAGGACAACAAGGTCGTCGGCACGCTCGACTTCTTCTCGACCGAGTCCGTGGAGATCTCCCAGGCGCGGCTCGACGCGCTGCGGACCATCGGCCGGACGGCCTCCAACAAGCTCTCCGCACTGGCCCGGCATGGGCGACCTCGCCCGGATCAAGCAGATGGTCGACAACGCGCCGATCAACCTGATGTACGCCGACCTCGACCTGAAGATCCAGTACATGAACCCCAAGGCCGAGGCAGACGCTCAAGCGGCTGGAGGCCCACCTGCCGATCAAGGTCAGCCAGATGGTCGGCCACTCGATCGACGTCTTCCACAAGGCGCCCGAGTATCAGCGCCGGCTGCTGGCCGACCCCCGCAACCTCCGCGCACCGCGACGATCAACGTCGGCCCCGAGCTCTTCGAGCTGAGCGTCAGCGGGATGACCGACCACGCACGGCAAGTTCATCGGACCGATGATCACCTGGGAGGTCGTGACCGAGAAGGTCGAGACCGCGAAGCGGGAGGCGGAGACCGCGGCCGACATCCGGGCGGTCAACCAGTTGCTCCTGTCCCTGGGGCGGTGCCCGGTCCGTCCGCGAAGTGGTCACCGCGGCGCTGTCCAGCGTGCGCGAGGCGTTCGGCTGGTCCTACGGGTCGTACTGGGAGGTCCACCCGGAGGATCAGGCGCTGCGATTCGTCCAGGACTCGGGCTCGGTGAGCGAGGAGTTCCGCCGCGTCAGCTCCGAGGCGCGGTTCCGCGAAGGCGAGGGGCTCAACGGCACAGGCCTGGCAGACCCGCGACCTGGTCTTCGTCCCCGACCTGGGCGAGATGAAGACTGTTCGCGCGCGCCCGGTCGCCCGCCGCAGCGGGCTCAAGTCCGGCGTCTGCTTCCCGATCCTCATCGGCGGCCGGGTCCTCGGCACGATGGACTTCCTCACCGAGGAGAAGATCGCCCGTCGGAGAGCCGGCTCGACGCCTTGCGGAACGTCGGCCGGCTGGTCTCCTCGGCCCTGGAGCGGGTCGACCAGCAGACCCGGCTCGACGAGTCCAAGAAGGAGCTGGAGAACAAGGTCAACCAGCTCATGAAGGTGGCCAAGGCCGCCGCCGAGGGGGACCTGACCGTCAAGGTCGACGTCAAGGGCGACGACGACATGGGTCGCCTGGGCGACGCCCTGGGCCGGATGATCGGCGACATCAAGCACGTCATCAGCCAGGTCATCGAATCGGCCAGCCAGTTCGCCGAGGGCTCGCGGGTCGTCGCCGAGAGCGCCAGCTACCTGAGCGACTCGGCGCAGAACCAGGCGGCCACCGTCGAGGAGATGTCCGCGTCGATCCAGCAGCTCTCGCACCTCCATCGTCGAGATCAACCAGAACGCCGCGGCCGCCAGCTCCCAGGCCACCACGACCTCGAAACTGGCCAAGCAAGGGGGCGAGTCGGTCGAGCAGTCGATCGAGGCCATGGTCCTGATCAAGAAGTCGAGCGAGCAGGTCAGCGACATCATCCAGGTGATCAGCGAGATCGCCAGCCAGACCAACCTGCTGGCCCTGAACGCCGCGATCGAGGCGGCCCGGGCCGGCGAGCACGGCCTGGGCTTCGCCGTCGTCGCCGACGAGGTTCGCAAGCTGGCCGAGCGCTCCAGCGCCGCGGCCAAGGAGATCACCGCCCTGATCAAGGAATCGACCCGCCGGGTCGCCGACGGCGCCCAACTCTCCGAGAAGGCCGGCGAGTCGCTCGCCAAGATCGTCCAGGGCGTCGAGGAGACCGCCGCCAGCATCGCCAAGATCGCCCGGGCCACCAAGGAGCAGACCGAGTCCTCCTCCGAGGTCAACAAGGCGATCCAGAACGTCTCCAGCATCACCGAGACCAACGCCTCCAGCTCCGAGGAGCTCTCGGCCAGCTCCGAGGAGCTCGGCGCCCAGGCCGCCGCCCTCAAGAACGTGATCTCCGGATTCAAGGTGTAGAGCGCTTAGGCGACAGGTGGGCGGAAACGCACCCGAAGCCACCGTCGGCGCGGGGACAACGCATACCAGCCCGACGCGCCAGCGAGGGTCTTTCCCAAGATGCTGCAAGGAACTACGGCGACCCTCGCTGGCGCGTCGGGCTGGCAGCGCCGCCCGCATCCCGGGTAAGAGAATTCTGCCGGTTGCCTTAACGCTTGGGTTGCGCATACAAGCCCGAAGCGCCAGCGAGTGAGTGGCTGATTTCCGCCGGAATGCACTCGCTGGCGCTTCGAGCTTGTATTCAATCGATGCCGTCCTCGTGTGTGCAAGCCAACCGTTAAGAGAGTATATGACCACCGAGCTCACCAACGACGAGTACGACAAGTTCTGCGGCCTGATCTACCGACTCTCCGGCATCCGGATCGCCGAGAACAAGCGGGTGATGGTCAGCAATCGCGTGCGCCGTCGACTCCGGGCGACCGGGATCGGCAGCTTCGCGGAATACTACACCTTTCTAACTTCGCCCGCCGGCAACGGCGAGATGCCCCTCTTCCTCGACGAGATCACGACCAACGAGACCTACTTCTTCCGAGACATCCAGCACTACGACTGGCTGAGCGAGACCTTCCTCCCGGAGATCGCTCAGAACGCCGCATTGCGGAAGCGACCGAGGACCCTGCGCATCTGGTCGGCGGCGTGCAGCACCGGCGAAGAGCCCTACTCGATTGCGCTGAAACTCCTGGGCAAGAAGCCGATGTTCGCCGGGTGGCGGACCACGATCCTGGGCACCGACCTGAGCGGCGCGGCCCTGGCCGAGGCCCGCGCCGGCCGCTACGACGCCCGCGCCGTCCGACTCGTCGAGCCCGCCCAACTGCTCGCCTTCTTCAACGAGGACCCCGCGGCCCAACGCTGGACCGTCCGGCCCGACCTCAAGGCGATGGTCACCTGGAAGCAGCACAACCTCCTCTCCCCCTCGCGGAGGGCCCGTTCGATTGCATTTTTATCAAGAATGTGCTGATCTATTTCGACAAGGAGTCCAAGCAAACTGTCGTCCGCAACCTGATCGATGCCCTGGACAAGGGAGGATACCTGGTCGTCGGTCCTACCGAGGGAATCTATTCCATGCTGGACCCACTCAATAAGCTCAAGCCCTGGCTGTATCAGAAGGCATGATCGCGGCGAGTGGTGGGAGTCACCTTCATTCTTAACGAGAAACTAAATAGATTTACACAATAGGTAAAGTGATGATAAGCCGCTGGGATCAGATGACGTTTCTCTTTGCCCCGAAGGGGCCGAAACATACCAGCCCAGGGCAACGCCCTGGGGACCTGGGGACAACCAATCTCCGAGCCCTGAAAGGGCGAAACAGGGCCGACATCCGCCTTGATCTCTCGTGTACCGCCCTTTCAGGGCTTGGGGTGGATGAGAACGTCTGTTCCCTCCCCAGGGCGTTGCCCTGGGCTGATCTGTCTTGGCCCCTTCGGGGCGTTACATCACCACGGCGTTTCTCCAATCGAGGTATCTAGGAGGAGTTCGGTCCCGCGACGGTTCTGGAAGCCCTCCCCACCCGCCACCACAAAGAAGGAGACACCGCCCCGATGTCGGGTTTCAATCTGGCCGAGCTGATGCCGTTCTACCTCGACGAGACCGACGAGCACATCGCCGGGCTCAACGACTGCGCTCTTGCGGCTCGAGCAAGACCCGACCGACGCGAAGGCGCTTCAGGAAGCCTTCCGGATGTTCCACAGCATCAAGGGCGCCTCCGTGGTCATGGGGTTCACGCCGGTCAACCGGTTGACCCACCACATGGAGAGCTTGTTCGAACAGTTCCGGAGCAAGAAACGGGCACTCGACCGTCCGGCGCTGGACCTGACGTTTCGCTGCCTCGACGAGTTGCGGGATTACCATCGTGACCTCCGCGCCCAGGGTCAGAGCGCGGTCGATCTCTCGGGGCTGACCGCGCTGGTCGAGGCCGCCCTGCACACGCCCGCGCCCGCGCCCACGCGCCAAGCCGTCACAGCCCGCGGCGGAGGCAGAGCTATTCGTAGAGCCGAGCGGCATCGCGCTGACCGTTGTCTTCGAGGCCGACCTACCCCTGGCCGACATGAAGGCGCGGCTGGTCTTGAACCGCCTGTCCTCCAGGGCCAGGGTCCTCGGCACCGACCCGCCCGCCGAACGGCTCGACGAGGTCGATCCACTGTCGCGGTTCACGGTGTTCCTGGTGGCCGACTGCGACCCGGAGGAGTTGCGTGCCCTGGCCGACGTCGAAGGAGTGGTCGAGGTTCGGATCAAGCCGGCGGCCGAGGCCGAGACCGGGAGTGCCGTCGCGGCCTCCATCCCTTCGCCCGAGGCCACGCCCGCGCCGGCCGCCCAGGTGGTGCCGGCTCCCCCGGATGTCGTCCCCGAGGCGCCGACACCCATCGACCAACCGGTCGAGATCGGGACCGGTGCCGTGACGCCGATCGCCATGGAGGTCCCAACGCCGGTGGAGATTCTCAGGGCGAACGGTCTGGCGCCGCGGCCGCCGCGGCTCCGACGGTGGCGACGATTCCCGGCGGCCCGAAGACCGGCGGGCCGAAGAAGGCACGGATCGCCGAGACGATCCGGGTCGAGAGCGACCGCCTCGACTACCTGATGAACCTGGCCGGCGAGCTGGTCATCACCAAGGCCCGGTTCGTGGCGATCTCCCGAGGGCTCGACGAGCTGTTCCGCGGCTCGAATGCCCATGCGCTGGCCTCCGACACCCGCGAGCGACTCGACAGCGTCACCCGAGGGCTCGAAGGACTGGCCCAGATCAAGACCGGCTCCGCCGGTCCCGAGCCCGCTTCCTCTTCTTCCAGCGGCTCGCCCGACCGATGGTCGGCCCACGTCCGCCGGCTCCGCGAGAACTTCCGCGCCATCCAGGACGAGCTGGTGTTGATCCGCGAGGCGCGCGAGCAGCTCAAGGCGCTGTCCGAGGCGATCCACAGCCTGGGCCGGGTCTCCGACAGCTTGCAGAAGGGGGTGCTCGACACCCGGATGGTGCCGATCGGGCCGCTCTTCGAGCGGTTCCGACGGGTCATCCGCGACCTGAGCCACTCCTCCGGCAAGGAGGTCGCTCGCTCCAGATCGGCGGCGAGAAGACCGAGCTGGACAAGCGGATGATCGACGAGCTCTCGGACCCCTTGATCCACATGGTCCGCAACGCGGTCGACCACGGCCTGGAGCCGCCCGACCAGCGCGAGGCGGCGGGCAAGCCTGCGCGGGGGCAACGTATCGCTGCTGGCCTCGCACCGGGGCAACAGCGTGGTGATCACCGTCAGCGACGACGGCCGCGGCATCGACTGCGAGCGGATCCGCCACAAGATCGTCGCCAAGGGGCTCGTCGGCAAGGCCGAGGCCCGCGAGCTGACCGACCGCGACCTGATCGCGTACATCTGGCACCCGGGGCTCAGCACGGCCGAGACCATCACCGAGATCTCCGGGCGCGGCGTCGGCATGGACATCGTCAAGAGCCGGATCGAGAACCTCAACGGGGCCGTCAACGTCCGGAGCGTGCTCGGCCAGGGGACCACGTTCATCATCCGGCTCCCCCTGACGCTGGCGATCATGTCCAGCCTGCTGGTGCGGATCTTCGACGAGATCTACGCGATCCCCCTGGACCACATCGACGAGATCGTCGAAGTCCGGCCCGACCGGATCTACCGGGTCCAGGGGCGGCCGGCCATCGAGATCCGCAAGAAGATCGTCGCCCTGGTGTCGCTCGGCGACGTCTTCCAGTGGGGCGGCCAGCCGCACCCCTCGGCGCGACGACGGAGGCCACCCGGCGGCCGAGGACGGCTCGGACAAGCGGACCGTCGTCGTCGTCCAGAACGGAGAGACCACGATCGGCCTGGTGGTCGACCAGTTGATCGGCATGCAGGAAGTGGTGCTCAAGTCGCTGGAGAAGAACTTCCAGTCGATCCCCGGACTGTCCGGGGCCAGCATCCTGGGCGATGGCCGCGTCTCGCTGATCCTCGATCTCGACACGGTCATCGACATGGTCGCCAGGCAGCCGGCCCACCGCCGAGAATGAATGATCGACACGCCATCGACGAACCCGGCGCGATTCACGACAATGAGGCAACACAGGGATTTCCGGACGTGAAGGATTGACGCATGCAACACATCCTGACCGACGCCCATCGCCGCCTGCTGCGGATGATTTTCGACCGGGGGGCCGAGGGCGGCGTCGCTGGCGCTGTCGAAGTGGCTGGGCGAGGAGGTCCGGCTGGCGATCAGCGACGTCGAGCTGGCCGAGCTGGAACGGGCGTCCGAGCTGCTCGGCCCGGAGGATGCCCTGGTCGCCGCCTGCGCGATGGGGCTGACCGGCCGGCTGACCGGGTCGCTGCTCCTGGTGTTCGAAGACCGATCGGGCCTGGCGCTGGTCGACCTGCTCCTGCACCAGCCGGTGGGTACGACGACGGCCTGGGGCGAGCTCGAGCAGTCGGCCGCGAAGGAGACGACCAACATCGTTGGCTGCGCGTACGTCAACGCCCTGGCCGCGCACCTGCCGGACGCCGGCCCCGGGGGCGTCGCGGCCGAGAGCGGCGAGCTGGTCCCCACGCCGCCGACGTTCCTGCACGAGTTCGCCGGTAGCCTGCTCGAGTTCGCCCTGATGGAGCAAGCCCTGGAGCTGGACCAGGTCCTCCTGATCCGGAGCGAGTTCGCCGGCGGCCGGCCGGGACTGAACCTCAACTGGACGCTGCTGTTCATCCCCAGCCGTGCGGCGCTCGATGAGCTGGCCGCGTCACTGGCCCGGCTCGAATCCCACGAATCGAAGTGAGGCGGCGACCATGTCGATCCCCACCACGACCGGCTCACCGGAATCCGTCGCGGTCGTCTCCGTGGCGATCGGGCAATGGGCCGTCGCCGTCGCGCCGACCCAGATCCGCACGCTCCTGGGCTCGTGCGTGGGCGTTGTGCTGTACGATCGAGTTGCCAGGCTCGGGGGCCTGGCCCACATCGTGCTGCCCTCGGCACGCGGGGCCGTCGACCATCCCGGCAAGTACGCCGACACGGCGATCCCGGCCGTGATCGCCGACTTCGAGCGCCGGCTGGGCGTCCGGGCACGACCGCGCCTGACCGCCAAGCTCGCGGGCGGGGCCAGCATGTTCCAGGTCTCGCCCGACCCCGATTCCACGCTCAATATCGGCCGGAGGAACCAGGAGGCCATCGAGCAGATCCTGGCGGATTTGAAGGTCCCCGTCCTGGCCCGCGACCTCGGCGGTACCTCCGGCCGGCGACTGACTCTGGACACCACGACGGGCATCGTATCCATCAAGGTCCCGGGCGGAGCGGATTATTCGATTTAGTCGTTTGTCCTTGGTCCTTTCACAGAAAGGGGCAGCGAAATGGAGCTAGAGCGCTTCACGATTGGTTGGCACACGCCGAGACCCCCTCACTCCAACCCTCTCCCCGTTGGGGCGAGGGCGACCGCTTGACGACCGGTTCACGGTCTGCTTGCCCGGCCAAGGCCTCCATTCCCTTCGCCCCTCCGGGGAGAAGGTGCCCGAAGGGCGGATGAGGGGGGATTCCGGCAAGGACCAAGGACCAAGGACCAAGGACCAAGGACCAAACCCATGAATCGACTCCTGGTTGTTGACGACGCACTGTTTATGCGAAGAATGATTTGCGGCGTGGCGGCCGAGGCCGGCTGGGAAGTCGTGGGCGAGGCCGGGAATGGGGTGGAGGCCGTCGCGCTCTACAAGCAGCTCCGTCCCGACCTGGTGACCATGGACCTGGTGATGCCGGAGATGGGCGGTCTCGAGGCCCTCCGCCTGATCCGCGCCAGTGACCCGCAGGCAAAGGTCGTCGTGGTCACGGCGCTGGACCAGAAGCAGGCGCTGATGGACTCGATCCGCGAAGGCGCCATCGACTTCATCGTCAAGCCGTTCGAGCGCCAGCGGGTGCTCAAGCTGCTGGCCAAGCTGGGCGGTGGCGCGGCCCCCCGGGCGGCGCCGACCTGAGCCGGGGCGTGGTTCCCCTGCCGGTCCTGGTTCCGTTGACGAGGCACGCATCCCATTTCGACGAGGCCCACCGTGGCGACCCGCGACTCAGAGCATGAACCGGAGAGCGGCCGGCAGACCCCCGGCCGGGTGCGCGTCCTGATCGTGGACGACTCGGCGCTGATGCGCCGGCTCTTGTCCGACCTGCTGGGCTCGACTCCGGAGATCGAGGTCGTCGGGGTGGCTCGCGACGGCCGCGAAGCGGTGGTGCAAGCCCTGCGGCTCAAGCCGGACGTGATCACGCTGGATGTCGAGATGCCCGAGGTGTCGGGCCTCGAGGCCCTGCCGGCGATCCTGGCCGTTCACGAGGTGCCGGTGGTGATGGTCAGCGCCCTGACGAAGGCCGGGGCCGAGGTGACCCTGCAAGCACTGGAGCTGGGCGCCGTCGACTACTTTCCCAAGCCCGAGCGAAACCAGCTTGCTGAGATGCGCGCACAGCCGCGACCTGCTGGTCGCCAAGGTGCTGGCCGCGTCGCAAAGCCGCGTCCGACGCCCACGACGCACCGCCGCGCCGCCAGTGACGCCATCGGCACCGACGGCCGCGACGACGCGACCGGCCCGGCGCAGGCCGAGCCGGCCATCCGGCGCGGTCCCGGCGCCCGGTCCAGCGTCGGGACCTCAATTGGCGTCGGGACCTCAATTGCCATCCATCGTCATCGGCATCTCGACTGGCGGCCCGCAGGCGCTCAGCCAGGTCTTCCCGCTCCTGAAACCGCCGCTCCCGCCCATCCTGGTCGTCCAGCACATGCTCGCGGAGTTCACCGGCACGTTCGCCGAACGGCTCGATCGCTACACGGCTCCCACGATCAAGATCAAGCAGGCCGAGGAAGGCGACATCGTGCTCCCCGACCAGATCTTGATCGCCCCGGGCGGCCGGCACCTGACCCTGGCTGGCCATCCGCCCCGGGTGCGGGTCGTGCTCAACGACGACCCGGAGGTCAGCGGACACCGGCCCTCGATCGACGTCCTGTTCCAGTCGGCGGCGAAGGTGTATCACTCGGCCGCCGTCGGCATCATCATGACGGGCATGGGCCGCGACGGCGTCGAGGGCTGCAAGGCCATCCTGGCCGCGGGCGGATTCACCCTCGGCCAGGACGAACCGACCTCGGTCGTCTACGGCATGAACAAGGCCGCGTTCCTCGAAGGCGCCGTCAAGGCCCAGTTCGCCTTGCAGGAACTGCCGGCCATCCTCGAGGACGTAGATGCTTTCCGGCCGGAAGGCGAATCACCCCCATCGTCGGAGTAACCCATCGGACCGGCCAGGTTCCGCGTCGCCAGACAACGGCCAGCAGGCCCAGCGCCCCGACCCCAGGAGGACCAAGCTCGATGGTTCGGGGACCGACTGACCCGTGATCGTGAAGGCCAGGTCCGATGGCAGCGTCCCCAGGACGCTGCTCCCGGCCACGGCGCTCGTGGCACCGGGAATCAGGCCGCCCCCGGGATTCTGGACGTAAAACTCACTTCCGATCGGGCTCCCGGCGTCGGTCATGGACCAGAACCACTGGCCGCCGGTGGAAAGCTCGGGGCGGACGACCCACGCCGTGATCCAGTACGTCCCGGGACTCAGAGATATGTTCAGACCACTGAAATCCAGGTTGCCGCTGGCGTCTTCCGTCCCGGTATAGACCGGAGAGGGATCGTTGAAATTGGGCGAGCTCGCGAACTGGAAGTTGACCGAGACGTTCTGCGTCGGATCGCCCTGTTCCTGGCCGTAGATGGTCACGCCCTGGACGAGCCATCCGCCACCCGTGACGGTGACGTCGTCGAACGCCTTGGTGGAGTAGGTCGGGTAGTCCGTGAAGACCTGGGAGGATACTCCTGGACTGACCTCGTCATAGGGTTGGCTGTAGAGGATGCTGCCAGCCTGTGCGGTCGTGGACCAGGTCATGAGGCCCGCGATCACTACGGCGATCAATGAACGATTGATGGAGTTGTTTCTCATCTTGAAGCTCTCACTTTCTGAATTGTTGAGATTGCAGAGGAAGAACGATCCCGCCCGGTCCGGACCCCGCCGCCCGATCACATCGGGCGCCATGGGCAAGGGTCCGGACCACCGGGCGGACTGGTACGGGTTATCGGGCTGTGACCGGACCGTGTCAGGTTGTCGCGGTCGATGTCACGGTCAGCGTGTAGCTCCCGCCGCCGGAGCTGGTCTTCAACGTGTTCCCGTTGCTCAGGGTCGGGAAGTTCTCGGTGGTGAAGTCGCCGGCGAGCGTGCCCAGATAGGTGATGATCTGGAACGAGTCGCCCGGGCCGGGGTTGAAATCGCCGACCAGGCTGACGTTCAGCGTGCCGGCCAGGGACGCGTTGCCGGTGACGTGGAGCTGGTCATACTGGCCTGCACTCGCTCCGCCCAGCTTGATGTCCAGGGTGCCGGCGGTGGTCTGGGTGTAGTTGCCCGCGATCGTGGCGCCGGCGACCTGGGAGCCGCCGAGCGTGACCGTGCCCGAGTTGACCACGTTGGCGGTCAACGTCACGCCGTTGTCCAGCTCGAGGACGCCAGGACCCAGCACCTGCACGTTCGATAACGTGAAGTTGGCGTTGACGTCGAGGGTGGCTCCCGTCACCGCGCGGACGACGCTGTTCCCCGAGTCGGCGATGAACAGCTCGCCCGAGGCACTCACCACCAGGCCCGTCGGGAGATCGAGGGTCGCGGCCGTGGCCGGCCCGCCATCACCGGTGAAGCCGAGCGTCCCGGTGCCGGCGACGGTCGTGATCGTGCCGCCGGAAACCTCACGGATGGCATTGTTGCCCGCGTCGGCGATGAAGAGGTCGCCCTTCGCGTCCACGGCCACGCCGGTGGGATCGTTGAGGGTCGCGGCCGTCGCCGAACCGCCGTCGCCGGTATAGCCGGCCGTGCCGCTGCCGGCGACCGTGGTAATCGTGCCGCCGGAAACCTCGCGGATCACGTTGTTGCCCGAGTCAGCTATGAACAGATCACCATGAACGTCCACGGCCACGCCGATCGGATCGTTGAGCGTCGCGGTGGTCGCCGAGCCGCCATCGCCGGTATAGCCGGCCGTCCCTGTGCCGGCGATCGTACTGATGTTGCCGCCGGAGACTTCGCGGATGACATTGTTGCCCGAGTCGGCGATGAAGAGGTCGCCCTTCGCATCCAGGGCCACCCCGGTCGGATCGTTGAGCGTCGCATTCGTGGCCAGCCCGCCGTTGCCGGTGTAGCCAGCCGCACCGGTGCCGGCGATGGTCGTGATGATGCCCGCGGGCGTCACCTCGCGGATCACGTTATTCCCCGAGTCGGCGATGAAGAGGTCGCCCGCGGCGTCCACCGCTACGCCCGTGGGATCGTTGAGCGTCGCGGCGGTGGCCAGCCCGCCGTCGCCGGTGTAGCCGGCCGCACCGGTGCCGGCGACGGTCGTGATGATGCCGGCGGGCGTCACCTCGCGGACCACGTTGTTCCCCGAGTCGGCGATGAACAGGTCGCCCGCCGCGTTGATGGCCACGCCGGAGGGGTCGTCGAGCGTGGCGAGGGGGGCCAGGCCGCTATCGCCGGAGTAGCCGGTGAATCCGTTGCCGGCATCGGTGAAGATGGTACCGGTGGTGGGCGCGATCTCCAGGGTCTGCACGTTGCTGACCGTCAACTGCGAGGTGTTCACCGTCCCGGCCGCCAGGACCAGCGTATTGGTTCCCGAGCCGCCGGTGATCGTCGTGGTGCCGCTCCAGCCGCTGAGGGTGAACGTGTCGTTGCTCGGCCCGCCGGTCAACTGGGCGGCGCCGACGTTCGCCAGCGCGATCGTGTCGGTGCCGCTGGCCCCGGCGATCGTCAGGCTGTCGTTGCTGAGGGTCTCGTTCGCGTCGGCGTTGACCTCGATCAGGTTCGTGCCGCCCGGCTTGGCGTCGAACGTCACACCGCCGGCGGGGACCGGGTCGCCGTTGCTATAGTCGAGGATCAGGGTGTCGTTCTCGATGTCGGGCGGCACTCCCTCCCCCGGGTATCCGACGTTGTTCGGATCGATCTGGATACCGTCCGCGATGCTCAGGATCGGGCCGGTGAAGACCGTGACCCCGTTCACCAGCACGACGTCAAATCCCGAGTTGGTCGACGTCTGGCTGATGGTGATGACGTTGTTCCCCGGATTGGTCTGGACCGAGAGGACGCCGGGCATGGCGAACGAGTTGACGGCCACCTGCTCACCCACGGGCGTCGTGCCGTTATAGGTGTTGCCGTCGGACGCCACGAACACGGTGCCGTCGTCGATCGCCAGGCCGAAGGAGTTGCCGATCCCCGTGGTGGGCGGCGGTCCATTGAGGACGTCGGCGCGCACCGGCGTCGGGGTCGAACGCCTGGGTGTCGACCTGGAAGGGAACGGCCCAGGTCTGGCCGCCATCGGTGCTGTAAGTCCCGTAGACGTCGAGCAAGGCGTGTCCCGAGGCGTTCGTCTGGCCGTTCTGGTTGGTGTACCAGCTCACCGCGATATCGCCGTTCTGGTCGATCGACGCGGTCGGGAAGAGCTGGAAGGTCGAGGTGGACGTGGGCGGCGAGATCGGCGACGTCGACGTGCTCCAGGTGCCGTCGGGGTTCTGGGTCAAGGTCGCCAGGACCACCTCCGAGGACGGCGGTTTGGCTGTGCCGGCATCGGGATCCTGAACCGTCACGACGTACAGGACGCCGGGCTGGGTCGGGTCGACCAGGACCTGAGGGATCACCGAGCCTTGCGTGAGGAACTGGGTGCCGGCGATCGTGCGGCTTCCCGACTGGTCGTTGAACGTGATGTCGCTCTGGCCGTCGGCGAAGGCGGTGATGGGGCTCCCCTGCTCGGCAAGGGTTTGCGTGCCGCGTTGTAAGTGTAGATGGCGACGAGTGTCTGCACCGCTCTTGCCGTCCGGCTGGATGCCGCCATCGCTGGGCGTGGTGGAGCCGGGCTGCGCGTGGTAGGCGACGTAGATGGTGCCATCCGGACCGGCGGTCACGGTCGCGCCGTAAAGGTAGGTGGAGGAAGACGCGGCAACGGTCACCGGCGCCAGCCAGGTCTTGCCGAGATTGGTCGAGAGCGACAGCAGGATCTCGGAGCTACCGCCCGGGCCGAGCTGGGTCCAGACCTCGTAGAGGTTGTTGCTCTGGGGGTTGCCGGGATTATCGGCGGCGAGGTCCTGCTGGACGTCGGTCGATTGCGAACCGGGCGTATCGATAGTGAACGGGCCGGCGGCGGTGGCTCCGGTGCTGGGGTTGAGCTCGACGATCGAGATGCCCCCGGTCGCCGCATTCAGGTTGGTCCAGAAGAGCTGCCCGTCGTTGTCATAGACCAGGCTCGAGTCGCCGCTCGATGCGGTCGGGAACGTGTCCACCGTGCCCCAGGACACGCCGTCGTTGGTCGAGATCTCCAGCTTGTTCTGCGAGGCGACGGCCAGGTCGGCCGGGTTGTAGACGCTGGCGGCGATCGCCGGTTGGACCAGGCTGTTTCCGCCGGGGATGGACGGGAACGTCGGTGTGGGCGTCGGCGTTGGCGATGGTGTGGGCGTCGGCGTCGGCCTCGGTGTGGGCTTCGGCAACGGAGTGGGGGTAATCTTCGGCTGGCCGGGTTGAGGCGGTTTTTTCGGAGCCGGCGGAGCCGTCTTGGGGGGAGGGGTGCCTTTCGGTTGGGCGCCGGCTGGAGCACCGGGCTTATTCTTGCCGGCATTGGCGCCTGGATTGTTGCCCTGCTTGGCACCCGGATTGGCACCCGGGGCAAACGGAAGGATGTGCGGCTGGTTCGACAGAGCGATGAAGTTGGAGTAGTACTGGTGAACTTTGAAGGTGTCCGTCCCGGCCGCGCCATTGGGCTTTTGGAGTTGGACGTTCGTATAAGAACCCCGGACAAGGTCCGCGATCTGAGAATTCGGCGGAAGTGCCTGAATGGCCTTGTTGTTCGCAGCGGCCAGGAACCAACCACCGGCTTGATAGTTCGAGGTAGGTTTGGCCGCGGCATTCACCACGACGTAGGGGTTCGTCAGCGCGTTGGCGAGCTGGTACGACGCCGAGATGGTCAGGGCGTTCAACAGAGTGCCGGAATTGGGTGGAGCGGCGTTGCTCTTCTTCACTTGTCCTCTACCGTTCCCGAAATCGCCCGCGAAAGCCTTGGTCACCGCGGCGGGGAATCCGCCGGTCGATGGACCAAGGTCGGGGAACGGAACCACGACGTACGCATACTGAGCAATGCCAGCCCCAGGGGCGGCATTCCACAAATGGTAGCCCCCCCATGTCGTCGCGCTCGAGAACAACTTGGCGCCGCCCGCACCCGTGATCGTGTCGACTCCTCCCGGAGGTGTGAACACGACGTAAAGACTGGTAACACCGTTGCCCGGGCTCGGTTTCAGAACGTCCTTGCTATTGATCTGACCGTCAATCATGTCCGTGATTGTCTTCTGAGGGAGGGAGATGACACCTTTAACAGCATTTGGGAGAATCGAGCTGGCACCAGCATCATTGCCCAGAACGCCGTCGATATCGTCCGCCGGGGGCTCGATCGGGGAACCCACGTTGACTTGATACTGAGACAGCCCGCTCATCCAACCGTTCCCGGTGGACGTGAGTTGGCTCAGGAAGGAATCCATGGTGTCCACGGCCGGCTCCGTCCCGGCCGGCCATCCCCAGAAGATGTCTTCGATCCTCACATTGCCGATCTGCTGCGGCACACCGGCCCCGCCGCCGCCATGGGGTGTGACCAGGTCGCCAGCAGCTCCCGCGTTTCCAGAGTCTCAGCCCGGGTTTGAACCGGCACGCCCGGCGTTTCGAGGTCCCAGCCTCGCACCGCGCTCGGTATCCGTCCTTCAGCCAGTGTCGCAGTCGTGGTGTCAACATCGTGTACCTCGTCTCCTGAATCATCGATGAGAAAACCGCATTGACCCGGGATGACACGTCAGCCCTCGATCGCGGAATCGATCGGTTGCCGTGAACGCGCTCACGTCGCGGACCGGACCGGATCATCGGGGCGAGATGTCATCTCTTCCCCGGGATGAGTTCCCCTCTCGCCCAGGGTGTGACAGGGCCGGTATAATTTCCTTGCAATCGCCGCCGATCCTGGAACAATAGGGTGAGATCATGGATTGTGGATTATGGTTCTCCCACTCATGTGAGGAGATCGCATCGAGGTACGAGGACAGGGAAGGGAGCCGGGCCCGGATCGCACCAGCTCCGGTCGGGTCCTGTCACCAAATCGATGCGGATCGGTACTGGTTGTGGCTGGTGAGGTGTGGCACAGGCTAGAGCGGTTCACGATTGAATTGCGCAGCAAGAATCATACTAGCCCGACGCGCCAGCGAGGGTCCGACGCCTTTCCCCTCGCTGGCGCGTCGGGCTAGTATGAGCGGCAGGCACTTCGAGCTGTGCGCAAGATTATGCGTGAAGCGCTCTTGCCGTCGCTGGGGCCGGGGGTGATCCCATGCAGACAACAGTTTCCCAATCGCTGGATCGGCTGCTGGTGCGGGCACGTCAGGGGAGCCAGTCGGCCCTGAATCAGTTGATGAGGTCGCACCGCCCATGGCTGCGGGGGTGCGTCAGACAACGCCTTTCCCGGGACATGGACCGGAAAGTGGATGCCTCGGACCTGGTCCAGGAGGTCCAGTATCGGGCTGCGGCCCGGTTCTCCGCGTTCAAAGGGCGGAGCCTCGGCGAGTTCCGCGCCTGGATGGCGGGCATCCTGAACCGCCGGCTCCTGCGGTCGCTACGGTTCTGGGGGGAGCCGCGGCGCGACCGGATGAGGGAAGAGCCCCTGAGCCCGGCCTGGAGCGCGCACGGCGAGCCGGTCCAGACCTCGACGTCGATCCTCGATCGGCTCTCCCATGAGGAGGAATGCGACCGCCTGAGATTGGCCGCGAGCTGGTGCCGCGAGGACGACCTGGCGGTCATCTCCAAGCACCTCTTCGAAGGCCGGAGCCACGAGGAAATCGCCGGCGAGCTGGCGGTCGCGCCCGCGGCAGTGCGCCAGCGATACTGTCGCGCCGTCCGCCGCGTCGGCGAGGCCATGCAGTTGCTCGAGCTGATGACCCGGCGCGGGATGAGCAGTCTCCAGCAAGACGTGATTGGCGTGCATCGATTCCAGGGGGCGGACCCCGGGCAGATCGCCAGCCGGCTCCAGGTGCCGGAGGAGCTGGTCGCGCGGTGGATCGCCGAGGCCCAGCCCGTCTTCCACGCGATCGCCAAGGACCGGTCATGATGGATCGCCCACCATCCGACCACGATGAACCTGAGCACGACCGTTCGGAGCCGGCGTACTGCTCGCTGCTGGACGGCTACTGGGAGGATTTGCAACGGCAGTCCGCGCCGGACTCGCAGCAAGGGCGGATCGATCCGGATTCCTCCGACCCGATGCTCGCCCGGGACCTCGAGGTCTTGAACCGGCTGCACCGGCTCCAGCAATCGGAGCTGGCGAGCGGTGACGGATCGCAGGACCCGACCGTCTGGGCCCTGGAGCCGTTCGAGCTGGGCCCGGAGTCGCCAGCGCCGGTGAGGGACCGGCCGGAAGCACGCGAACGCAAGGGCGAGAATGCCGGCGATCGCGATCCCCTGGGCGGGCTGGTCTCCAGCGAACGAGAAGCCCATGCGCAGGGGGACAGTTCCGGACCGACGGCGTTCGCGCCGGTCGAGAGGAGCTCAAACCTCGGCATCGAGCCACCGTCGCGGATCGGCAAGTACGTGGTGATCGAGATGCTCGACTCGGGTGGCCAGGCCCGGGTCTTCCGCGTGATGCACGCCGTGCTCCGCAAGGACTTCGTCCTCAAGCTGTCCAAGCGGCCGATCGCTGAGGGGAGCGAGGGCCAGGCCGACACACCCGTGCGCGACCGGTTGATCGAGGAGGGGCGGCTCCTGGCCCAGTGCGATCATCCCAACCTGGTCCGGGTCGTCGACCTCGACGTGCACGAAGGCCAGGCGTTCGTCGTCATGGAGTACGTGCCCGGCCTGACGCTGGGGCAGTTCGTCAACCAGCACCGCCCCGGCCCCCGATGGGTCGCTGGGATCGTGGCCGAGCTGGCACAGGCCGTCGCCTACATCCACAATCGGGGGATCGTCCACCAGGACATCAAGCCCCGGAACGTCCTGATCGACGCCCAGGGCCGGCCCCGGCTGATCGACTTCGGCCTGGCCCGATGGAAGCATGCCTGGTCCGACGACGCGGCCGACCGGTCCGGCGGCACGGCCGCCTATATGAGTCCCGAGCAGGCGATGAATCGCGTCGAGGAGATCGGTCCCCGCACCGACGTCTTCGGCCTGGGCGGGCTGCTGTATTACCTGCTGACCGGCCTCCCGCTCTACCGGGGGGCCTCGCGCACCTCCGTGTTCCGGCAGGCGATGAAGGCCGAGTACGTCCCGGTCCGGCAGCTCAACCGGCGCGTGCCGCGCGCCCTGGAGCGGATCTGTCACAAAGCCCTGGCGGCCGATCCCGAGCGCCGATACCGCTCGGCCACCGAGCTCGAACGCGCCCTGCGGCGGTTCCGCGGCCGGCCCTGGATCGTGGCGGCCGTCCTGATCGTGCTCTCCCTGATGGCGGCCACCCTGATCGGCCCCAGGCCGCGGCCGCTACCCATCGATACGTTCGAGGTCACGCACTTCCGGTTCCGCGACGACCACGAGGACGCATTCGGCCGGATCGGCTGGTCCACGCAGCCGATTCTCGAGAACGATCGCGTACACGTGTCGGCCCGGCTCCAGGCACCGGCGTATGGCTACCTGATCGCGCTGAACCCCGACGGCAAGGACCAGTTGTGTCGCCCATCGGACCATCGCGAGCGGCCCCCACGATCGGTGGAGATCGGCTTGGAGGAGTCGACCTACTTCCCCTTGACCGACGGGTCCGGATTGCAAGTGTTCGTCGCGATCGCATCGCACCAACCGTTGCCGCCGTACGAGGAATGGACGGGGAGGGACATCCTCCGGCAGGGTTGGAAAGACGTCAAGGCTGACGCCGTCTCCGGCGTCTGGGAGTACAAGGACGGCAAGCTCACGCTCATCTCGAGCGCCTCCCGCGGCGCGCTGGAGAACCGCTCCGAACCCGCATCGCTCAGACGGTTCCGAGCGGTTTGCGACGACCTCGCGAAGCTCGCCGGCGTCGACGCGATCCAGGCCATCGCCTTCCCGGTCCGGCCGAACGGTTGAGCCTCGCGGGGCGGTCGCGCCTCCGTTCGGCGCGAGTCTCAGGACCACTGCGGTGAACATCGTTGGAGTCTGCAACTGCCTGGAGCGCTTAAGATCCCATTGGCTGCGACTGGCACCAACTCGTTCCCACGCTCCGAGGCTGTGATTTTTTGGGGAAACCGGTCTTATGCACGACGTTTGATGGGAGCAAACCCTTGATTTGCAAGGGGTTGCAAACATCAACCATGGCCAATGAGTGGGCTTTTTCCCAAAAAATCACAGCCTCTCCGCGTGGGAATGCCGTCCTGGACGCTCCGCGTCCCGACGGATTCTCGACCGCGATCCGGGCCACCACGACGCAGAGCGTCGCAGACGGCATTCCCACGCGAAACGTGGGAACGAGTTCAAGGTTTCCTCGAAGGACACGTCCGTCATGAATCCACAAGTTTCCCACAAGTTTCTCGGCGTCGCCGCGGCGAGTGCCCTCCTGCTGATCGCGACCGTCGCAACGCTGGCCCAGGTACCCGAGGAGCGGGCAACCCCGGCAAGCTCGCAGGCCGCCCTGGCAGCGCGTCCTCCAGGGCGACGACGCCACACGGGTCGAGGCGCTGGAGAAGACCATCGGCGAATTGCAAACGAAGGGTCAATTTGCCGAGGCGGTCGTGCCTGCGCGAGAAGTCCTGGCCATCCGCGTCCGGGCTCAGGGCGAGGACCACTGGCAGACGGTCAACGCCCGCACCAACCAGCAGGTCTGCGCGCGCGTGGCCGGCCTGCCAGGCAAAGACCAGTCCGAGATGGCGGCGGCCCTCCAGCAACTGGAGAAGGCCGGGGAGCTCCACCAGCAGGGACGTTTCGCCGAGGC
>CAWJGW010000083.1:0-25462 GCA_963842405.1 uncultured Isosphaeraceae bacterium
TCACATTGATAAATAATTGTTTATCCGACTGTTGGAGTTCCCGCGGGAACGTTGAGATGGTCGCTGGTCCCCAACCATTCGACGTCCTGGGTATCCAGGATACGACGCGCTCGGCCGATTGGAAAATGACGCGCAGAAACGCGTCCATCGAGCCTTGCTGGATTTGCCCACCGGCCTCCCAGAGAGATAAGGTGAACTCCGGGATTCGAAGCAGGCTGGCGAGTTGTTCCCGGGTTAACCCCAACCCTTCGCGTTTTTCACGGATCTCGGTTGGAGAGAGCAGCCCCGCCGCGGCACGGAGTGCGTCGCTCAATCTCTCATCCGCAGCCTGATCCAGAAGGATATCGCCACAGTTCTGACATTGAAGGATCTGGAAGTCGGCGACGGAAATCGTATACTTCCGGCCATCGTGCTCCATCTCCGTTGCGTAGGATGCCAGGGTAGTCGGAGAGACGGCCCGCTGACGGCAGATCAAGCATTTCGTAAGCAAGGGAGCAGACATCATTGAGATCCCATCAGTTTTTCTGAGTATGAGCGCGGACCAACGTGACTGCCGGAAACTCGGGATCGTCGTCCGTCGGTTGGGTAGAACGTACTGGCTCAAAGCACCATCATCATCGGGGTGGGCGGCCCTGGCCATGCTCCATGCCTCGGCATGCGTGTCTGCGACGAACGCTTCCTGTCCGGCGACCGCCAAGAATTTCCCGCGTGCCTGGGGCAACAGGTCACCCCAATGGGCTTGCAGCCAGTCGCTGTTGCGCTTGGCCCGCCGGTTCTGAGCATGGATCCGGGCAAGTTGCTCCGGGTCGGTCTCGATGTCGAAGGTGAGGAAATTCTCGTTCGCCCCGGGCACGTGTTGCACCCATAAGGCGTCATCCTCGGGGTGCGCGGCTCTGGCCAGGTCTTCGGCCTCCTGGTAGGTGTCGGCGAGGAACACTTCCTGACCGGCGACCCCCACGTACCTCCCATGCACCCCGGGCAAGAGGTCGTCCCAGCGGGCGTTCAACCAGTCGAGATTGCGCTTCAGCCGACGGTCGTAGGCCCGGGCCCGTTCGTTCGCGACCGGGTCGGTTACAAGTTCGAGTGTGACGGATTTCTCGTTCATGATGGGCTCCGTTGACACCGGTTTTCTCCCTCCCATCCTAACCCGATCAGCCCTTCTCCTCAATCCCGGCACCTCGCCTCGGCAGGGACTGAGAACGGCACCAAGACGACGTTATAGTAAGAGGGAGTCCCTCTCTCATCCGCTCCCGAGTCGATCGACGATGCCCGCACTTTTCGAGGCTGCCATGAAACGACCCCTCCGGAATGTCATAGGTCTCGTGAGCATCGCGTTACTGGTTACCGGTGTGGTACCGGTTGTCCAGGCCGAGGGACCCAACGACCGGGAACGCTTCGAAAAGCTCTTGTCGGCCGGGAACTACAAGGAGGCGTACGAAGGTTTTCGCAGCCTGGCCTTGAACGCCAGGACCGAGCCCGATCGAGTCGGCACCGACCTGAAGAAAGCCATCCAGTGCCTGAAGAAGCTCGAGGCGACGCGACGAGGTCGAGCCCTTCATCGAGGCGGTCGTCGTCGGTCCATCGCGAGAACTGGCGGCTGCTCCAGGCGGCGGCCGAGAGCTACCTCGACGACGTGGAACCTTTCGTCTACAGGGTCGCCGTCAAGTTCGAGGACTGATCATGCTCCCGGGAGAGATGGCACGCGCATCTGGAGGCTCGAGCGCAATCGGTCTCGCGCGGTCCAGCTCCTGATTCAAGGCATGGATCGGGTGCGGTCCGACCCCGATCGCAAGGCGGCGGGCCTTTACTTCTTGACCCTCGCCGACGCCCTCGTGGACTACCGAGAGCGCAGCGACTTGTGGAGGTTCCAGGCCCTCACGCCCCTCGACGGCCTCGGCCGATATACGAAGATCCCTTCGCCGATATTGAGCGACCCACCATCCCCGGTACCGGTCGAGCCCGATGGGACGCCCCGCTATTACCGCGTTCCCGAGAGCTTCGAGAAGGCCAGGAACGACGGCGAGCGATGGCGATGGGCACTCGCCCAGGCCGTCGAGCTCGATCCCGGCCTGCTCAACCAGGCCCGCTCCGCCCTGGCCGATTTCCTCCAGCGCCAGTTCGACAACCTGACCAGGTCGGATTGGGCGGCCATGGGCGGATTCCGCGACGCCGGTCCGCAAGGCTCGGGACCCTATCGCGTTCGACTCGCTGGGCGAAGACGAGATCATCGCCCGGCTCGCCGAGCGGCGTCCGGCGGTTCAAGCTCCCCGATGAGTTCAATCCGATCAAGATCTACCGGACGATCGCCGACGATGGCAAGAGCGAGTTGGGTGAAAAGGCCCTCGATGTCCTGATGGCGATCTTCGAACGACGCCGGCAGTTCGACCGGGCCGCCGAATACTTGAAGCGAAGCCTGGACATCTATGGAGACAAGGAGGAAGCCCGGAAGCCAGAGGTCCACTCGACCAGCCCTGGGGGGCGGAATTCTACCGCTTGCTTAGAACGACGGCCGGAAGGCAAAGCATCTCGACCAGATCCTCGGCGCCTGGGGAGAATTCGAGACTCTGAGGCCTCAGCCCGCCGGCCGAGAAGCCACGGTCGACTTCCGTTTCCGCAACGGCCGGCGCGTCCATTTCGAGGCGCACGAGGTGCTCCTCGACAAGTTGCTCAAGGACGTCAAGGACTACATCGCCGCCCGAGCCGAAGGAGTCGAGTCGTACAAGACCGAAATCGGGAAGCTCGGCAACCGACTGGTCGAGCTGAACAGCTCCAGTACCTGGGACGTGTCGTCGCCCGATGGGACCTCGACCTTCAGCCAATGCCGGGACACCTCGACCAGCGGATCACCGTCACCACGCCGCTCCAGAAGGCCGGCGTCTACTTCCTCACGGCCCGCATGGAGGGCGGAAACACGAGCCGGATCGTAGTCTGGCTCAACGACACGGTCATCATCAAGAAGGACTTCGCGGACAAAGAGTACTTCTTCGTCGCCGACGTCCGCACCGGCCACCCCGTACCCCGGGCGGACGATCGAGCTGTTCGGCTGGACGCACTGAGCCGGTGCAAGGCAAGAGATCGAGTCGCGCATCGAGACCCAGACGCTGCCACTCAAGACCGACGATGATGGCCAGCTTCGAGTGCCGATGCGCGATCCGGCCAACCCGAAGAGGCGATTTGTCCGATGGATCATCACCGCGAGGACGGCGAAGGGCCACTTCGCACACATGAACTTCAGGTTCCAGCGTCCTTCCAACCAGAATGACCCCGACCTTCAACGACATGACCCCGCCCCTGAACGATTCAATACCTTCGTGATCACCGATCGGCCGGTCTATCGTCCCGGCGCAACCGTGCAGTTCAAGTTCTGGGTCGCGCACGACCGCCTCAACGAAAAGGATGCCGCGGAGCTCGCCGGCAAGACATTCACGGTCCAGATCACGAATCCCAGGCGTGACACGGTCTTCACCAGGAGCTTCAAGGCCGACGCCTTCGGGGGCTTCGACGGCTCGTTCGAGGTCCCATCGGACGCCGCACTGGGCGTGTATCGAGTTCTTATTCCGCATCACGGTGGCGGCAGGTTCCGGGTCGAGGAATACAAGAAGCCGGAGTTCGAGGTGAAGGTCGAGGGCCCAGCCACGGCCGGCATGCTCGGCGAAAAAGTGCCGGCGACCATCAAGGCGAATTATTACTTCGGGGGGCCGGTCGCCGAGGCCCGGGTCAAGTACAAGATCACGCGACGCGCGGACGACGCTGGGCGCGGTTATCCCGCCGCCCGCTGGGACTGGCTGTTCGGCCCCGGCTACGGGTGGTTCGCGGCCGAGTCGTCATGGTATCCCGGCTGGTCGCGCTGGGGCATGCCCCGACCAAGGAGCTGGAGCCGGAATGATTATTATTATGGAGAACCCGACAAACTGGAGGCCGAGGCCGAGCTGCCGATCCGGCCGGACGGGACGCTGCCGATCGAGATCGACACCGCGATCGCCAGGTTAGCCGATCCGGATCGAGACCATCGATTCGAGATCACAGCCGAGATCACCGACGCCTCGCGCCGCACGGTCGTCGGGACGGGGGTCGTGCGGGTCGGCCGCAAGCCGTTCACGGTCTGTACCTCGGTCGATCGCGGCTACTACCGCGCGGGCGACCCGATCGAGGCGAGAGTCCAGGCGCAGACGGCCGACCGCAAGCCGGTCGCCGGCAAGGGGACGCTCCGGTTGCTCGAGATCGCCTACGACGCCGAGCGCAGGCCGGTCGAGATGCTCGTGGAGAAGCGGGACCTGACGCTCGACTCCGAGGGCCACGCCCGCCAGGTCTTGAAAGCCTCGGCCCCGGGCCAGTATCGGACTCTCGGCGACGATCGACGACGGCAAGGGCCACGCGATCGAAGGGGGTTATCTGCTCACCATCATCGGGGACGGATTCGACAGTGCGAGTCTGCCGCTTCAATGACCTGGAGATCATCCCCGAGCGTAAGGAGTACCGGCCCGGCGAGACGCTCCGGCTCTTGATCAACACCGACCGGGTCAACTCCACCGTCTTGCTCTTCGTCCGTCCGGACACGGCGTGTACCAGCCGCCCCGAGTGCTCCATCTCCGGGGCAAGAGCGCGGTCGAGGAGATCGGCGTCGTCCCCGGCGACATGCCCAACTATCTTCGTCGAGGCGCTGACCATTGCGGACGGCAAGATCCACGAGGATATCGCGAGATCGCCGTCCCGCCCGAGTCGCGCATCATCGACGTCGCGATCGAGCCGTCTCGGCAGACCTACAAGCCTGGCCAGAAGGCCAAGGTCAAGCTCAAGCTGACCTCGGGCGGGGTCGGGAGACCCGCGCCAGCGCAGGGCCGGAGACCCGCACCCGTCGCCGATTCGCGGGCTCGACGGTCCTGGCCGTCTACGACAAGGCGGTCGAATCCATCTCGGGGGGTTCGAACGTCCCGGACATCAAGGAATTCTTCTGCCACTGGGAACACTGGTACGACTCCCGCACCAGGTCCAGCCTCGACCTCTGGTTCGATAACCTCCTCAAGCCCAACGAGGTCGGCATGCAGGAGCTGGGAGGGTTCAGGGAAGGATCCGAGGAACATGGTCGGGTATTCGCTGGGACTCCCCCCGCCAAGAGCCGACGCACCGATGGACCACCCGATGTCATCGGATGGAGATGGTCCTACCCGTCATCCGAAGCGACTTCGCCGACACCGCGTTCTGGTCCGCCGGCCTGACCACCGCCCCGGACGGCACCGTCGCGGTCGAGTTCCCCCTGCCCGAGAGCCTGACCACCTGGAAGGTCAAGGCGTGGGCGATGGGCGCCGGCATCAAGGTGGGCGAGGCCGAGGCGGAGATCGTCACCACCAAGGACCTGCTCCTCCGGCTGCAAGCGCCCCGGTTCTTCGTCGAGAAGGACGAGGTCGTGCTCTCGGCGAACGTCCACAACCGGCTCAAGACCCGGAAAGCCGTCCAGGTCGTGCTGGAGCTCGATGGCGGCGTATTGCAGCCGATGGGCGAGACCTCGCGCGTCGTCGAGATCGCGTCGGGGTCGGAACAACGAGTCGACTGGCGCGTGAAGGTCGTCCATGAGGGCCAGGCCGTCATCCGGATGAAGGCCCTGACCGATGAGGAATCGGATGCCGCCCAGATGAGCTTCCCGGCCTATGTTCACGGGATGCTCAAGACGGAGTCCTTCGCCGGCACGATCCGGCCGGATCAACAGAAAGCCCAGTTCGTCTTCCGCGTCCCCGCCGAACGGATTCCCGATCGGTCCCGGCTCGAAGTGCGCTTCTCGCCGACCCTGGCCGGCGCCCTGGTCGACGCCCTCCCGTACCTGGCCGATTACCCTTATGGCTGTACCGAGCAGACGTTGAACCGGTTCCTGCCGACGGTCCTCGCGCAGAAGGTCCTGATCGAGCTCGGGCTGGACCTGAAAGCCATTCGCGACACGCACACCAACCTCAACGCCCAGCAGCTCGGCGACGCGCGCGAGGCGGCCCGTTCGTGGAAGGGTTACGAGCACAACCCGGTCTTCGACCCGGCCGAGGTCGCGAAGCGGGCGAGCGCGGGCCTTCGACGGCTCGCGGACATGCAGCTCTCCGACGGCGGCTGGGGCTGGTTCTCCGGCACCGGCGAGCATGCCTCGGCCCACACGACGGCCCTGGTCGTCCACGGCCTGCTCGTCGCCCGCCGGAACGACTTGAAGCTGCCCCCTGGGGTCCTCGAACGGGGTCTGGAATGGCTCAAGAGCGACCAGGCCAGGCAGGTCGAGGTACTCGCCAGCGTCCCCAGCCAGGACAAGCCGCTCAAGACGTTTGCCGACGATGTCAACGCCCTGGTCTTCATGGTGTTGACCGACGCCGACGTCCGCAACGACCGGATGCTCGCCTTCCTGGATCGCGATCGCACGCATCTCTCGGTCTATGCGAAGGCGATGTTTGGCCTGGCCCTCGAGCGGCTCGGCGAGAAGGACAAGCTGGCGGCCGTGCTCCGGAACATCGCCCAGTACGTCGTCCGCGACGACGAGAACCAGACGGCCTACCTCAAGCTGCCCAACGAGGCTTACCGGTGGAGATGGTATGGCAGCGAGATCGAGACCGACGCGTTTTATCTCAAGCTGCTGGCCCGCACCGACCCCAAGGGCGACCTGGCGCCTCGGCTGGCGAAGTACCTGCTCAACAACCGGCGGCACGGCACCTACTGGAACTCGACGCGCGACACGGCCTACTGCATCGAGGCCCTGGCCGAATACCTCACGGCCAGTGGTGAAGACCGGCCCGACATGACCGTCGCGATCACCGTCGATGGACAGAAGCGCAAGGATGTGAAGATCACTCCGGGGAACCTGTTCACGTTCGACAACGCGTTCGCGATCGAAGGGCCGGGCACTTGCGAGCGGGGAGCACACGGTCTCGTTCCTCAAGCAGGGAAAAGGCCCGCTCTACTTTAACGCCTACCTGACCAACTTCACGCGTGAAGATCCGATCACGCGTACAGGACTGGAGATCAAGATCGACCGCAAGGTTTACCGGCTCATGAAGGACAACCCGCCCGCCGGACCGGTCATCGCCGCGAGCCTCTGGCCGATGGGGCGATCGTCAAGAGTGGCGACCTGGTCGAGGTCGAGCTCGCAATCGAGAGCAAGAATGATTACGAGTACCTGGTCTTCGAGGACTACAAGGCGGCCGGCTTCGAGCCGGTCGAGGTCCAGAGCGGCTACAACGGCAACGCGCTCGGGGCTTACGTCGAGTTCCGAGACGAGCGCGTGGCCTTTTTCGTACGGACCCTGGCCCGGGGCAAGCACAGCGTCTCTTACCGACTGCGGGCCGAGGTCCTCGGCCGGTTCCACGCCCTCCCGGCCCGAGCCCAGGCGATGTATGCGCCCGAGCTCCGTGCCAATTCGGACGAGATCCAGCTCGGCGTCGAGGATTGAGAGACTGTTCTACCAGCGGGGATTTGACAGACAATGGCAACAACCAAGTCTTACGTCCGGGCGGATGAACACGGTGTGCTGCGCGTGGGGGCCACTCGCGTCATGCTGGATTCCGTCGTCGCCGCGTTCGATCAGGGACATTCCGCCGAAACCATCGCGCGAGCAGTACCCTTCGCTCTCCCTGGAAGAGGTCTACGGAGCGATCGCGTATTACCTTGCCAATAAGGACGAGGTCGACCAGTACCTTCGCCGGCAGGACGAGGTCTGGAGACAATGGCGTGAGAAGGCTGAGGCCGTCACAAGTCCCGCTGTCCAACGGCTGCGCCAACAGGCCACCAAGGCGTAGGCAAATGTGTCACGATGTGACTGCTGCCCAGGCTACGGGATTTGGTCTCAGATGCGTTCGATGCGATAGTGATGGTCGCCGGCCAGCAGCAAGACTTCTTTGCGTGGATAGCTCAGGATCAGGTCGAAGCAGTTGAGGACGTCGCGGCCGAGGATGCTCAGCTCGGCCGCCATGGGATCGGTGAAGGCCGCGAACTCGCCACGCATATTGGCGACACGACCATCGTCGGTGGGCAATTTGATTACGGTCCTGACCACCACGAACCCGGATTCGCCGCCGACTCCCTCGAGAACCAGGTCTTCGGGCGCCGGACTTGGGGAAAAGCCGAGTTTTCTCAGCAAGGTCTCGCTGAATACCGTTCGATCGGCGCCGCAGTCGATCAGGAATTCTTCACGTAGGAATCCACCATCGACGGCTTGCACATCGGCCTCGACGACAGGACGTGTGACACCGTCGTCAGCGAGCAGCCATTCCCCGACGATTCGCATAGATCCTGGGTCCTCGTGCATAGGGAAGACATACTGGCTCAAGGCGCCGTCATCGTCGGGGTGGGCCGGCTTTGGCCATAGCCCAAGCCTGGTCGGGCGTGTCGGCGATGAAGGCTTCCTGACCAGCGACCGCCAGGATATCTCCCCCGTGCCTGGGGCAAGAGGTCCGCCCAATGGGCTTGCAGCCAGTCACTGTTGCGCTTGGCCCGCTGGTCCTCGTTCATGAGTCCGCGCGATCTGCTCCGGATCGGTCTCGATATCGAAGATGAGGAGATTTTCGTTCGTCACCAGGGACGCACCGGCACCCAGAAGGCGTCATCGTCGGGGTGCGCGGCCCTGGCCAAGTCCATGGCCTCCTGGTACGGTGTCGGCGATGAACAGTTCCTGGCCGGCGACCGCCACAAACTTCTCGCGTGCCCCGAGGCAGGAGGTCGTCCCAGTGGGCATTCAGATAGTCGAGATTTCGCTTCAGCCGCTGGTCGTATAGCCAGGGCCCGTTCGATCGCGAATGGGTCGGGTCACAAGTTCGAGGGTGACGGAATTCTCGTTCATGATCGAGCTCCCTTTGTTCCGGTATCTTACTGTCCTCATCCTGGCCCGATCGCCCCTTCGCCCTCACGCCAAGATCCCCTTGACCGGATGGTGCTCCTCGACGCCGGTGAGGCGGACGTCCAGGCCCTGAAACTTGAAGCTCAACCGGCGGTGGTCGATGCCCAGGCAATGCAGGATCGTGGCGTTCAGGTCGTGGATGTGGACCGGGTCGGCGACGACGTTATAGCTGAAGTCGTCGGTCTGGCCATGGACGACCCCGGGCTTGATGCCGCCGCCGGCCATCCAGATCGGGAAGCACTTGGGGTGGTGGTCGCGGCCGTAGTCGTTGCGGGTCAGCTTGCCCTGACAGTAGACCGTCCGGCCGAACTCGCCGCCCCAGATGACCAGCGTGTCATCGAGCAGCCCGCGCTCCTTGAGGTCGGTGACCAGCGCGTACGAAGCCTGGTCGACGTCGCGGCACTGGTTGGGCAGGTCGCCGGGTAGGTTCCCGTGCTGGTCCCAGCCGCGGTGGAAGATCTGGACGAACCGGACGTCGCGCTCGGCCATGCGGCGGGCCAGCAGCGCGCATCGGGCGAACGTGCCCGGCTTGTGCACGTCGGGGCCGTACTTGTCCAGCACGTGCTTCGGCTCGCTGGAGATGTCCGTCAGCTCGGGGACCGAGGTCTGCATGCGGAACGCCATCTCGTACTGGGCGATCCGGGTCTGGGTCTCCGGGTCGGCGAACTGGCGGAACTCCTCCTGGTTGATCCGGCTGATCGCGTCGAGCGACCGGCGACGCGTCGCGGCGTCCACCCCCGCGGGGTTCGACAGGTACAGCACCGGGTCGCCGCCGGAGCGCAACGCCACCCCCTGGTGCTTGCTCGGCAAATACCCCGAGCCCCAGAGCCGGTTGTAGATCGCCTGCGCCTCCTTGCGACCGGTCCAGCTCGCCGTCATGACCACGAACGCCGGCAGGTCCCGGTTCATCGTGCCCAGCCCGTAGCTCAGCCACGAGCCCAGGCTGGGCCGGCCCGGAAGCTGGTTCCCCGTGCAAATATAAGTGACCGCCGGGTCGTGGTTGATCGCCTCGGTCCAGACCGACCGGATCAGCGCGAACTCGTCGACGATCTTCGACGTCCAGGGCAAGAGCTCGCTGACCCAGGCCCCCGACTGGCCGTGCTGGGCGAACTGGTACTTCGAAGGCGCGATCGGGAACCGGGACTGGCCGCTGGTCATCGTGGTCAGCCGCTGGCCCATCCGGATCGAGTCCGGCAGGTCCTTGTCGAACATCGCGCCCATCGCCGGCTTGTAGTCGAACAGATCCATCTGCGACGGGCCGCCATTCATGAACAGGTAGATCGCCCGCTTGGCCTTGGGTGCGAAATGGGGCAAGCCGGGCAGTCGCCAGCCCGCCGGGGACAAGCCACGCGTCGGCGATGTGTCCGCGCCTGCGCGGCGCCCTCGGCTAACAGGCTGGCCAGCGCGGCGCTGCCCAGGCTGATGCCCGCCCGGCCGAAGAAATGCCGGCGCGTCATCACTTCGATCTGCTCGCGAATCGGGTCCATGGCGGTCGCTCCTTCAGCAGTAGTCAGTAGTCGGTAGTCAGTAGGCAGTGAAGACAAGACCACGCGAAGAGAACCCGGCTCGGCCTGCGATCGAAGCTTTCACTGCCTACTGACTACTGACTACTGGCTACTGACTACTGCGAAGCCACTATCCCTTGGTGATAACCTCGTCGAGGTTCAGCACAACGTTGCCGATCATGGTCCAGGCGGCCAGCTCGCTCGGCTCGAGGCGGGCGTCGGGCTTGGTCTCGCCGATCGCGATCAAATGCCTGGCGTCGTCGGGCTTGCTGGCGTAGTGGGCTCGGAAATCCTCGAGGGCCGCCCGGAGCTCGGCCAGCTCGCGAGCATCGGGGCAACGTCCGGCGGCCAGGCGGAACAGGTAAGTCAATCGAGCCTCGGTCGAGGCGCTCGGCGCCGGCCTCGCGCAGGCGCGCGCTGGGCCAGTGCCCGCGAGGCTTCGACGAGCTGCGGCTCGTTCATCAGGAGGAGGGCCTGGAGCGGGGTATTGGTCCGCTCGCGGCGCACCGTGCACGCTTCGCGCGACGGTGCGTCGAAGGTGGTCATCTGCGGCGGCGCCGCGGTCCGTTTCCAGAAGGTGTAGAAGCTCCGGCGGTGGACTTTCTCGACGCCGGCATCGGCCTTGAAGTGGACCGTATTGCTCCCGGAGTAGCCGACGGCCTCCCAGAGCCCGGCGGGCTGCGGCGGCTTGACGCTCGGCCCGCCCACGTGCTCGACCAGCAGTCCGCTGGCGAACAGCGCCTGGTCGCGGAGCATCTCGGCGTCGAGCCGGTACCGCGGCCCGCGCGACAGCAGCCGGTTGGCCGGGTCCTTCGCCAGCTTCTCGGGCGTGACCCGCGACGACTGCCGGTACGCGGCCGACATCACCATCCGCTTCATGAACCGCTTCACGTCCCAGCCGTCCTCGCGGAACGTGACCGCCAGCCAGTCCAGCAGCTCGGGGTGGCTGGGCGCCTCGCCCTGGCGCCGAAGTCCTCGGCCGTCTTGACGATCCCCGTCCCGAAGACCTGGAGCCAGAACCGGTTGACCGCCACGCGAGCGGTCAGCGGATGATTCGGCGCGACCAGCCACTGGGCCAGTCCCAGGCGGTTGACCGGTGCGCCCGGCGGCAGCGGCGGCAGGAACGCCGGCACGCCCCGGCCGACTTTCTCACCCCGCTGATCGTACTCGCCCCGTTTGAGCAAGAACGCCGGCTTCGGCTCGCCGGCCTTCTCGCGGAAGACCATCGTCGTGGGGAACTGCTGCTCCATCGCCTTCCGCTTCTGCTCGGCCTCCGCCAGCTTCGATCGCAGCGGCGCGGAGACCTCCTTCGTCTTGCTGTAGGCGTGCTCGACGAAGAACTTGCGAAACTTCCTTGACCTGGGCCTCGGTCCACTTCGATCGATCGCCGCTCAGGACGATCGCCCGGAGGTTCGCCGGCAGCCCCGCGGCGCCGACGCCGCGCTGAGCCGCGGTCCAGGCCGTCAGCGAGTCGTAGAGCTGACCATCCTGGGGGATCGGGGTCGTGATGCCGGCGGTGTCCCAGTAGACCGTGCCCCCGTGCTGGGTGAACGCCCAGCCGTCGATGACCGTCCCCGGCGCCATCTTGAGGCTGGCAACCGGCACCTCCAGGCGCACCCACTGGCCCGACGCCGGCAGGCCGCCCATCCGCAGCCGCTCGGGCGTGCCGTCCTTGCCCCAGTCGATGACGTTCTCCCCCCAGTAGGCGCGGTGCGACCAGCCCGCGTTGGTGTGCCACTGGAGCATCACCTCCTTGGGAAGACGATTTTCTCGAGGTACACATGGGCAAAGAGCGTGTCCCCCTCTCCGGTCTTGAGCTTCTCCCCGGTGGTCATGAAGACGCGCTGATCGAGCCCTCTGGCGGTGCCGCGGACGGAGAGCCGGCCGCTGTGAACGGGATGGCCCGGCTTGCCGACGAACTCCCAGGGGCTATTGCCATCGGGCTTGGCGCCGGGCGGCAGGGCGTCGTCGATCCAGACGAAATCGGCCCGCCGGACTTCCGCGCAGGCTGCGGAGTCGGTCCTGGGGTCATAGGCGGCAGCCGCTCGGGCGGCTTCGGCGGCGATTTCCTTGTGGAGCGATGCGATCTCGCTGTCCAGGGCCGCGAGCGTCGTCGCGCTGAGCGGAGGTTGGAACCGGGACGACCGGCGCCCACTTGGCCGAATTGCCGTCCAGGGCGGGTCCGTCGATGTTGTTGAAGAACGCGAAGAGCTGGTAGTAGTCCTTCGCCCGGATCGGGTCGAACTTGTGGTCGTGGCATCGCGCGCAGCCGGTTGACAGGCCCATGAAAACGGTGCCATTGGTGTCGACCTGGTCGACGATGTTGCGGACGTAGACTTCTTCCTCGATCGAGCCGCCTTCGCTGGTCGAGACCTGGCACCGGTTGAATCCGGTGGCGACGATCTGGTCGAGGGTCGGATTGGGGAGCAGGTCGCCGGCAAGCTGCTCGACGACGAACCGGTCGAAGGGCATGTTGCCGTTGAGGGCGCGGATGACCCAGTCGCGATAGGGCCAGATCTCGCGGTAGTTGTCCAGGTGAAGTCCGTGGGTGTCGCCGTATCGGGCGGCGTCGAGCCAGAACCGCGCCTGGTGCTCGCCGTATCGGTGCGAATCCAGCAGCCGGTTGACGACCGTCTCGTAGGCCGTCCTGGACGGATCTTTCAGGAACGCATCGACCTCCTGGAGGGTCGGCGGCAGGCCGGTCAGGTCGAGGGTGACGCGGCGGATCAAAACGGTCTTGTCGGCCTCGGGCTCGGGGGCGAGCCCCTCGGCTTCGAGCCGAGCGAGGATGAACCGGTCGATCTCGTTGACCGGCCATCGGGCGTTCTTGACGGCCGGCAGCTCGGGCTTCTGGGGCGGCTTGAATGCCCAGTGCTTCGTCCACGATGCCCCTTGCTCGACCCATCGACGGATCATCGCGACCTGATCGGCCGTCAACTTCTTGCCACTCTTCCTGGGCGGCATTTGCAGCTCGGGATCGTCGCTCTCGATCCGGAGGATCAGGTCGCTCTCATCGGGGTTACCCGGAACAATCGCGCGGCCATCGCTCTTGAGCTTGGCAAACGCTCCTTCCTGGGTGTCGAGCCGGAACCCGGCCTTGCGCGCCTTCTCATCCGGCCCATGGCAGGCGAAGCAGTTGTCCGAGAGGAGTGGCCGGACGTCCCGTGCGAAGCCCACCGGGCGCGGCTTGGGCTTGGTCTCGCCGGATGTTCCTTTTGAATCTCCATCGCCTCGGACGGCCCCGGCGCCACCAAGGATCAAGACCATGAGCGCGATTCGCAGACAAGAACGAGATGCCATATCGCCTTCCCCCTTCACGTCACTCGCGACCCGCCGACGCTTTCGCGGCAGGTACTTCGCCGTCTTGGTCGACATGCGACTCCGAGCGCGGTCCACCGTCTGGGACCTGAGAGTCATGGAAATCCGGTGTGATTTTGCCGAAACGAGCCGCCAGTCTGTACGTTCGGGCTCGCCTGGATGCTGTGAGGTTATCGTGGTCTGTTGAAGACCGGGCCATGGCCCAATCCTCGGTAGGTGGCGCCTGGTTCGATCCCCTTGGTGCCCAATGCATGCAGGTCTCGCCTCACTCCACTATACGAGCCTCGGGCCCGGTTTGAAAGCCTGTTTAACATTTTTCAAAGGCTTGCGAACCCGCGAAGTCCTCATCGACGGCACTTGACACCAGTCGCTCGATTTCGCGGGTGGCGAAACTCGGCCATGAGATTCGGCGAGAACCATGGCACGATCGCGCACCTCGGGGCTGTCTACGTCCGCCAGTCCACGCCGCAGCAGGTCGCCGAGAACCGCGAGTCGCTCGCCCGCCAGTACGCCCTGTCGAGCCCGATCCGCCCCCGCCGGAACCGTAAACGATGAACCATAGTTGGCGCGGACAGTTGGGCGCGGGACGATGTCGGGAAGTGGAAAGGGTGATCCAGTAACGAGACTTTCCACTCGGGCTTTGGCCTGGCAGCGAAGCGCAAACGGTGAACCAGAACTCAGACTCGCCAGTCGGACGATCTTTGGGATGTGCGAGATATCTGCCTTCATGTCTTGTACGTGTGTGCCAGACAGCGTTAGAAGGAATCGAATCTGTCGAATTTTTGTTATGCGGCTTTCGGAGGTCTGCAATGAAGGCGATCACCGTCAACCTTCTGGCCTTGGTCGTCGCTGTCGACGGAGGCGATGGCCCGAAACACAACGTCGTTCCGAAGGATGGATACGTTCCGACCAAGGACGTCGCCATCAAGATCGCCGTCGCCGTCTGGGAGCCGATCTATGGTGCCGACAAGATCGCCCATGAAAAGCCCTACCGGGCGACGCTGACCGAGGGGGTCTGGACGGTGAAGGGCTCGCTCCCGAAGGGTGCGAAAGGCGGGGTCGCCCTGGCGGAGATCTCGAAGGCAGACGGGCGCATCATTCGCGTCAGCCACGGCAAATGACCCTCGTGCTCGATGGCCCCAACTTCGCGCCGCCTAACCTCGCGCAGCAGCGGACCCGGCCCGCCGCGGCTGACAAACGAATCTCCTTGTGCGCAAACGATAGACTATAAACGACGCGGACGCTCCGAGCCCCAGAGGCCTTTGGCCATGCGACTCATCCGGATGACGACGCGGCGGTGGATGGTCGCGGTCGCGATCGTCGCGATCGGCTTCGGGGCATTGATCCTCGTCCACAGGTCGCGCTCCTACGCGGCCCTGGCTGCCTTGCACGCCGACGGCGAGAACGAGTGCCGCCGCATCGTCGAAGCCGTCGAGGGCATCCCCCTCGACGGTCCTATCTGGAGGGACTGGGCCGCCAACGCGCGGCGGAGTCGGAGACTACTCCCGTATCACGCGGCGCTAAGACGCAAGTACGACCTGGCCTCGCGACGCCCCTGGCTCGCGGTCGAGCCTGATCCGCCGCAGCCGAGATGAGTTGGCTTGGGCGCAACGGCTGATCAATAGTTGACAGGGACACAAGCAGCCGATAGGCTACGAGATGGATATGGAACTCTTCATACCTCCGCACGCTGATCCGGAGACTTCGCTGTGCTCAGTCCGGCGATTCTCCCTCCTTGACGCGATGGTCCTCATCGGGGCGACGGCCGTCGGACTTGCGCCTGGATCGAGTCGCTTGGTCGCCGCATCCCTTCCTCTGGGATCTGGTGGCCCGGAGGAATCCACGAGAATGGACCGCCAATGTGTTCTACGCGTCGAGCGTAGGGATCGCGCTCTCGGTGCCCGTCGCCGCGATGTGGACGATTGCCGTCCTGGCCCTTCAGCTTCCCCCTCCACGAGATCGGCAGGGGCGGTTGCTCCGGCGACCGGGGATGGAGGCTTGCGGCGTCGCGTTCTGTGGACTGGCCTTCGGGTTTTGCCTGGTGATTTCCGCGAAACCAAGAGGCTGTGGTCTCGACCCTCACCTGGACCTTGGGTTCGTTCTGCCGTGGACGGCAGGGTGCGCCCTGGCGGTCTGGGACTTCTCGATTCTAACCCGGGGGTATCGGGCAGCATCGGATTGGATCGACCGCTTGGGGTGGCTCATTGGGCTCTATTGGGTCGTCTTGGCGTTCCTCATTATGCTTCAGTTGCTCACATCGATGCTTGTTATGATCTGGGCGCTCGGTGGATGGCGGTGGTCGCCGTCCTGGCCTTAGTCCTCGGTGCCATGGTCGGCATATGGCGGCGGGCTCGATGGTTCGAGCGACTCGCGGAGTCCCATGCCCAGGATGCCTTCACCTACGCCGACGCAGCCTGGGGTTGCCTGAGGTTCCATCTGAATAGAGATGGCGACGGGTATCCTGCAGCCGGTGCATCGCCGATCGATACTGGGAACTGTACGACTACCATGGGCGGCTGGAGGAGAAGTACGCAATGGCCGCGGCCGTCCCTGGCTCCCCGTGAGCCCGATCCGCCGGAGCCGAAATGCGTTCCGTTGGGCGGAAGCGGTGATCCATAGTTGGCGCTGACGATCGAGCGCGAGATGAGTCGGCGACTGGAAACGGCTGAATCCGAGACGAGATTTGCGACAACAGACGACTCTCCGTCAAGCATCCATGGATCACACGAGCAAGAAGGCGATGCGATTTCCCCGAGTCACTATACGACGGTTATTGCTGGTGGTCGCGGCCATGGCGGTAGTCCTCGGCATCCTGGTGGCTTTGCAACGCCGAAGCGAGCGTTTCCGACAGCGAGCCGCCGAATACGCCTCGGCCATCCATACCGTGTATTTCGCCGACGTGAACGGGAAGGATGGAATGGTCTTGACGGCGTCAGGAGCCGATTATCATGCCGACCTCTCTATGAAATACGAGGCCGCTGCCAATCGCCGTGGCTTTCACTCGAACCGGAACCGCCGCCGCCCGACTACATCCGGGCCTTCTGGTTCGCACATGCAGCGGTCAAGAAGGCTTATCCCGGTCTCGGACTCGGAGACTACAACGTTATGGTCACTGTGGACGATTCAGAGGACCAAGCCGTCTGGGCCATCCGATACCGCAGGCGTGATAACCGCTCCGGCCTGACCGTGTTCTTAAGAGACCCGATCGAAATCGAGGTTCACAGCGAAGGACCGTCCACCGGCCCATCCAATCCAAAATGAGTGGAAGGGGTGAAGCTGCACTTTCCCAGATCGTGTCAGCCTCATGCGACCCGGCGCATGAGGCGATCAATGAACCGGCGGATTTTTGGCCGCAAGGCCGCCACCGACGGCAGCGATGAATATTCTTCCCGCATCGCCTCGCGACGTAACTCCTGACAGCGATTGGCATGGGACGGACTGCGCGGCGCAGGCCAGCGAGACCGATACGGTCCTTGCCGTACTTCGGCGGCCGACCGCGACCCTTTTTCTGGCCAGGATCGACCACCGGCGGCAACGACCACAAGATTGAAAACTGCGAAATTGACGTGTCCGCTGCCATTCACGAGAACTCCGAGTATTGCGGACGATCCGATCACATTCCCAGCTTCTGGTCGGGACAAGGACCTTGCCAGATCTTCACGAAGCCGGCACGATCACAAGAGACGAGCTGCTTGCCGTCGCGACTGAACACCACGCCGTTGACGATGTCGGAATGACCCTTGAGAATCAGGGTTTCCTGTCCTGTCACCGCGTCCCAGATTCTCACGGTCTTGTCGGTGCCGACGGATGCGACTCGAGACCCGTCCGGGCTGAATGACACGCAGTTGACCCACCCGATATGTCCACGGAGCGTTAGTGCTTGCCTCCCCGTCTCGGCATCGTATATGTGGACAGGTGCACTCGATATGGCAGGCCCATCGGGACGGTCGGCAGTGGCGATCCGAGTCGCGTCGTGGCTGTAAGTCATCCGGTCGGACGGGATCTCGAGGAGTTGCTTGCCGGTCATTGCATCGCGGATACCACCCGCGCAGGCGATCCGGGAGCCGTCGCGACTGAAGACAACGCTTTGAGCATCGGTGGCCGTCCCCTTCATATTCAGAATCTCATGACCCGAGACCGCGTCCCAAACCTTTATCCGACCTTGCCAGCTCGCGGAGGCGAGGCGAGACCCATCGGGACTATAGGCGACACTGACGACCTCCTTCTCCCCATCCATGGTCAGCCGTTCGTTGCCGCTATCTCGATCCCAGACCTTGAGCGTTCCGTCTCGGCTACCCGAAACGATTCTCGAACCGTCGGGGCTGAAGGCAACGCTCCTGATCTCAGCTTTGTGTCCCTTGAACGTCAGCACGAGGCGTCCGGTCGCCGAATCCCAGATACGTACCATGCCATCCACACCGCCGGCGGCCACTCGGGAGCCATCGGGGCTGATCGCCACGCATTGAAGCTCGGTATTCGCTTTGAGGGTCATCGATTCGTCCCGGTTCGCCGCTTCCCAGATCTTGACCGATCCGTCATCTCCCGTGGAGGCGACCCGGGACCCGTCGGAATCGAAGCGCGCTGAAAACCACCCACGATCGACGATATCAGTCGTAGCAATCGCGTGTTTTCCCAGTCGATGCGCCTTGGGATCCCGTGACATCCAAGGCAGCCACGAGCCCATTCTTATCGGTATAGAGGATCCGGGACCCATCGGGACTGAAAGAAAATGACAGCCCAACGGTTATCGCTCCCCGGAGATCGAAGAGTTGCGTGCCGGTCATGGTGTCCCAGACTTGCAGAGGGCCTTCATTCCAGGTTGCGAGCCGCGTGCCGTCGTGATTGAGGGCCATCCAAATCCCACCAGGTACGAGGGCCTGGCCCGTCCAGATGGGGTGAGCGACCAGGCTCTTGTGCTTGAGCGAGAGGACTTCCCGCCCACTGGCTGCGTCCCAGATCTGAACGAGGAATTCCTGAGTGTAAGTGGCGATCCGCCTGCCGTCGCGGCTTGCTATGACGAAGCTCCATTTTGTGAATTGTCCATCGAGACGCACGATCTCTCGCCCCTTGGCCGCATCCCAAATCTTCACGTTTATTGGCTTCTCCGAGGAGGAGCCAAAATACCGGTCGGGGACCGTGCAAAGGCGAAAGCCATCGGTCCCTAATGGGAGGAAGGACCCAGCGTCCTGGTCTTCGAACTCGAGTAGTTCCCGAGCGCCCCTTGTGTCCCACACCTTCACCTTGTGGTCATTCACATAGGCAAGTCGCAGACTGTCCGGGCTGAAGATAACCCCATCGACCCTGGCATGACTCGGCGGCAGGTCAAACAGAGGCTTGCAGGTCGCCGCGTCCCACACCTTCTCGGTGTCGCCCGTGCCGACCGTGGCGAAGCGAGTGCCATCAGGACTGAACGCCAGCCCCATGACCTCCTGACCGTCCGGTTTGTAGGAGAGGAGTTCCTTTCCGGTCTTCGTGTCCCAGATCTTCAAGGTCCCATAGCTGGTCGTGGCAATACGGGAACCGTCAGAGCTGATCTCGAACGATCCGTTGACCGCTCGTTTCTGCCTGGGGAGTGACACCTGTTCGTTCAAGAGCCTCTGCTGCCAGTAATACCACTCGAATCCGCGGCGATCCTTGCCCTCCTGGTTCTCGGGCCGCTGTTCTTCAAGGACTTCGAGGAACAGATGGGGGTTCCAATCTTCCCAGTACCGCTGAACCTGAATCATCTGGACGTCATAAAGCCGCCGCAAAGCAAGTTCGGTCTGGGCCTTCGCGATCCCGGTCTGGGTCCATGCAACTTCGGCCTGGTTTCGGGCGACGATTGCAAGAGCCGTGAACACGCCGCTACCGATCGCGATCACCGCCGCCAAGAGGGCAGTTACCGCGGCGAGTTTCGGGTTTCGCCGGCACCAGAGCCAGCCCCGCTCCAGGACACACGTTGGCCGCGCCATGATCGGCTCACCATTCCGGTATCGACGCAGGTCGTCGGCCAGCACCTGCGCCGAGGCATACCGCCGCGCCGGGTCTTTCTCCAGGCACTTCAGGCAAATCACCTCCAGGTCGTGGGGCGCCCTGGGATTGATCCGCGACGGGGCCACCGGCGGCTGATGGCGGACCTGGTCCAGCGTCTCCAGGTGTGTCTCGCCTCCGAAGGGCGCCTTGCCGGTCAGGAGTGCATAGAGGACCGCGCCCAATCCATACACGTCGCTCAAGGTCGTCACCTGCCGCTTCCGGCCCGAAGCCTGCTCGGGTGCCATGTACGCCGGGGTGCCGAGAATCGCCCCCGAAACGGTCTGCTCACCCTCCCGCCCCACACGCTTGGCCAGCCCGAAGTCGGTCACATGCGGCTGGCTCCGTTCGTCGAGCAAGATGTTCGAAGGCTTCAAGTCTCGGTGGAGTATGCCCCGCTGGTGCGCATGGTGGACCGCCTCCGCCACGGCGATCATCGGCCCGACCGCCGAACGCGGATCGGCCGTGTAGCGATCGAGTGCCTCGTTCAGGGGCGAGCCGCCGATCAGCTTCATCGAAAAGTAGCGCTTGCCGTCGTGCTCGCCGACCTCGTAGATCGGCACCAGGTGCGGGTGATCGAGCGCGGCTACCACCTCCGCTTCGTTCTGAAACCGCCGCAATTCGTCGCCATCGGCCAGCAGACCGGCCCGGATCATCTTGAGCGCGACCGGTCGGTTGAGACTGATCTGCCGGGCCTCGTAGACGATGCCCATGCCGCCTCGGCCCAGCTCTTCGATCAATTCGTAGTCGCCAAAGTAACTGACCAGGGTGCCCGGCGCCGGGCTCGGCTCGCCGTCTCCGTTTCTGTCGCCGCCCGGTGTGACGACAGCGGTGGTCGAGGGGTCGGGTCGCGGGCCTGTCGCGTCGGATTGGTCTGGCTCGGGGCCGAAGATGGCTTCGATCAGCGCGGCGTGCTGCGAGAAGCGGAGCGAGTAGTCCTCGGGGCTGGGTTTCTCACCGTCCCGTCGGCGCAGCTCGCCCTCGACCCGGAGCAATTCCTCCAGCAGCCGCGGCCACCGCGATTCCTCGACCTCGGCCAGGTAGTTCTCGATGAGTGGGCGAGGGCCAGTCTTCCAGGCGCGTTTCGAAGCGGTCGGCGGCGTCGTTGATCCAGGTCCAGTCCGACGTGGGGATTTCCGCCATGGATACCTCCTGTAGGGTGGGTGAAACCCACCAAAGATAATATGCTGGTGGGTTTGGAACACTGACGAAACAACTTCCTGGAATCGGACCACCCGTTCCCGGGGAAACCGGGAGCGGATTTCGTCAGCGTTCCGAGCGTGGGAACGCGTTCGCGAAGACGACGCAGAGCGTCGCGGACGGCATTCCCACGCGGAGAGGCTGTGATTTTTTGGGAAAAAGCCCACTCATTGGCCATGGTTGATGTTTGCAACCCCTTGCAAATCAAGGGTTTGCTCCCATCAAACGTCGTACATAAGACCGGTTTCCCCCAAAAAATCACAGCCTCGGAGCGTGGGAACGAGTTCTCGTTGGTGATATCGGGAAGTTATTTCGTCAGCGTTCCTCACCCACCCTACGAGGAACTCGCCCGGTCAGAATCCACCGTCGTCGTATGACATCCACTTGCTACGGATCCGCTCCAGCCGCCGCTCGACCGAACGCTCGGTGCAGTCGAGTCGGTCGGCGATCTCGCGGTTGGTGTAGCCTTCCAGCCGCCACAGTGCGATCTGGCGCAGCTCGGGGTCGGCCAGCGCCTCCAGGCGACGCTCCAGAGCCTCGTTGAGCACGGCCGCCTCCGCGGGCGACGGGCCGGCCGCATCCATCTGTTCGAGCACCCAGTGAGCCGACCCTGATGCATCGCCATCCGGTATGGTTTGCTCTCGGGCGACGTCGCGCATGTCCCTGCCATGCTTCTTGGCCGTGTTCCGCGCCTTGCGGAGCGTGATCGTCACGAGCAGGTTCCAGAGCACATCGCGGCCCGCCAGGTCGAACTCGCCCCGCTGCTGACGCAGGCAGAAGCTCTTGTACATGCTCTGGAGCACGTCCTCCTCGTCCTCGCGGCGGCGGATCCGCTTGTTCAGGTTGTTGCGGGCCAGTTCCAGGAGGTCGCGGAAGTAGCGTCGCCAGATCAACAGCGCGGCCAGGTCGCGCTCGGCCGCGTCATCCGAGCGGAGGAGCTGGATCAGTCCCGTGACCGAGCCGTGCCGTCCCATGTCACATATCCTCCCGATCGGATGCGCCCGGTGGATCTCGGCGGGCATACTTGCCCCCTTACCGGACCTGATCAACTCCCCGACCATCAACCCGACAGCCGACGTCGGATTTTTTTCGGAATTGTCCAGGCTGTCGCTCTCGCGTCCGGGTTCCATCGGTGATCCGACTGCCGGATTCCCATTATCTCACAGGTCCGAACGAGGAATAACCCCCAGAAACCTCGGACGTCAAGAAATCCTGTCTGGTTCGATGGTTCCGCGTTGATCGTCTCCCCGGGTCGCTGGCCAAGGTGGTCGCGACGCAGGATCACCACGGGAACAGTGCCGGCTCCCCGGTCACTCTCCAGGAAAAGGAAAGGAGCGATTCCGAATGATGACACTCGAGATCAACCTTAGAACTCCTAATTTAACCACGAAACACACGAAAGACACGAAATATGAAAAAGTTCGAGAATCGACTTTCCGTTTCCTTCATCCTCTCGTTTTTCGTGTCTTTCGTGTGTTTCGTGGTTGAACTCTTCAAGGGAGGAGGGTCAAGGGCCGTGAGGGGTCGGGATTGCTTTAGGCTCTCTTAGAGACTGTTCGAAGGCTTTTGAGCTCCCGAATGGGGGCGGCAGGACGTAGCCAGAGGCGTCAGCCCGGGACCGGCTTTCGACGTAGGTCGCGGCGCACGATTTGCACGCAACGTCCCGAGTTCATGCCAGTTCGTGGATCCGTCTCAAATCTGGCCAACACCTCGGGGAGGAACAACGATGGCCAAGAGCGAATGGGGACTCTGCAAGGATTGCAAGTGGTGGCAAATCGAGCACGATGCGGCCATCGAGAATTTGACGTTGGGGCTCTGCATCGACGAGAAGCTTCAGCCGTTTCTCCTGCGGGTCTCCGGGAACAGCGGCTGTAACCGCTTCATGCCCGGCGAACCGGCCCGGGCCGCAGGTTCGGGGGAAGCACCTCCCCGCGCCAAACCCACTCGCTAGAGCGCTTCACGATTGCGTTGAGTTGACGCAGGTCGTGCCTTGGTTCCCTGGCTCCCTGCCGCCTGGTCCGGCAGGTGAACCCGTTCGTTGGCTAGACCCGCCCACAAACCCAGCCCCGCCCCCCCTGGCGGCCGGTCGCCACGGGACCGGAGACCCAGTCGCAGTCGGGCCGCACGGCCTGGAAGCCGAGCCCTGCCCGCTCGATCTTCCGACGGTAACATTCGTAGGTCGCCAGCACCGCCTCGTGGCCCCGCGCCTCGAGAGCCAGACCGATGGCAAAATACGGGTGCAGGTCGCCGAGCAACCCGAGCGTCGCGAGGACGATTCGCTTGTTCTCGAGGCCTGTGCCCGTGATCGGTGCGGATGGCTGGGCTGGAGGAGCCATACTCGACTCCCGGAGATTGGAGGCGGTCGAGAAATCTCTGCAACGGCGAAGGCGCAGACCCGGGACGACAGGCCGGCAAAGATCGGTAGCTCCGCAACAGATGGGAAGGAACCGGCCAGTCTATTCTGCCATCTCACGACCCGGTTGTGCGACGGATCCCTCGGCGTGGTATCTTTGGGTGGCCATCGCCGGGTCGGAAACCATCGGGCGACCGTGAGAAGGCGGTCACACCTGGTTGATTGACGAGAGTCGATACACGAGTTCTCGAGGCCCAAGCCATGCGACTTCCCCGCTTCCGTCTGCGGACTGTGATGATCAGCATCGCCTTCCTGGCCCTCATCCTGACGGTGATCGTGCAGGGCGTACTCCTGCAAAGGGCGGCGATCAGGGAGCAACTTCGCCAGGCTGAGGTGGAGAAGTTCCAGGCTGAGGCGGAGATGCAAGAGGCTCAGGCGGAGGCGGCGCTGCAACAGGCTCAGGCCAGATTTCGGGAGTTTCAGGCCACCTTCGATCAAAAGTCGAAGCCAGTCCAGGAGTGATGAGGGGCGAATTCGCCGCACGCCGACGGAAGCGTGCATCGGCGGGTCGGTCCGCCGTGTCCTTGCGACAGGCAAACTGGAGATATCTCATGTCGGAAAGCTGCATGGTTTTCTTTCGATCGGGAACTTGCGACCTCGACGCCGCCGTCCGGTCCCTTGCCGGGTACCGGTTGACCGTCACTCGAAATGGCGACGAGCTCTCCGTTGGCCGGACTGGTAGCCCTCAGTTTCGCGTCCGGCTCGTGGCCGGCGATTGGGTGCGGGCTGAGGCCGCCGAGATCGGCGAGGACACTCCGCATGAAACCAGCATGCGGGAGTGTAACGCCCGATTTGAGATCGATATCGATGACCTGGACGCAGTGCTGGATGAGATCAACACGCTCATGGAGGTCCAGGGTGCGCTTTGAGGATGCCTCTCAAGGATTCCTTTTCGTGCCTTGGAACGGCAACCTGGCCGAGCCGTGGTCGGGGTAGGCCAGCGAGAAATGGTTTTCGTCCTCGACCGTCCTTCGCTCCCGGCCGAAAGCCGCCGAGCCTATCCGATCCGGAGGCCGCTACCGATCGAGGCCCAGGTCGACAAGCGTCGCACGGACGCGATCCAGGTCCCAGATCACGAGCTCGCCGTCGGATGTCCCGGCGGCCAGCCGATTCTGTCCGGGGAGCCAGGCCAGGCTCCAGATGCTGTTGCGGCTCTCGGGCAGGTGGAAGACCGGTCGGCCATGCGCCACATCCCAGATCGTCACGGCCCGGTTCGCCTCCGCCAGCCAGTCGCCGCCGGCGCTCAGCGCGATCGTGGAATTGGAAGCCCTCGCCGGATCGCCGCCGAATGTCGTGGTTTTCTGTCCCGTGGCCGTATCCCAGACCTCGATCTCGTATCGGCGATTGATGCTGAAGAGTCGATGTCCATCCGGACCGAACGCCAGATGACGGGCGCCCCCCGGATAAGAATAGGGAACGGAGAAGATCGACCGTTTTTCCGGGACATCGAAGATTTCAAGCCGCCCCATGGTCGAGGAAGCGAGCCAATGCCCGTCAGGACTGAGGCAGCCACCAAAGATATTCGGGAGGATGTGAGATAATTGCAGCGTCGGTGCGGTTCGATCTCCACGAGCATCCCCGCTGTCTCGGACACGCCAGACCGCGGCTTGTGGCGACCCTTGCGCCAGAAGTGGCGGCCATCCGGGGTGAACTCGATCGACCAGAGCAGTCGGCCCAGGCCCGGATCGGGAAGGGATTCGGACCGCCCGATCGCGATGTCCCAGATCCGAAGATCTCCATTGAACTCGCCCGTGACCAGTCGATTCGCGTCAGGTCCGAACGCCACGGCCTGCACCGGGCCGCGGAAATCGGACAGGGTCTTCAGCAATCTCCCCGACACGGCATCCCAGATCCGGACCGTCCGGTCTTTACCCGCCGACGCCAGCCGAGTCCCTTCTCGGTTCACGGCGATGCCAGGGATGCCGCCGAGGTGCCCCGGCAGGGTCAGTTTCTCGTCCGTCATCCAGGGAGTCCAGAGTCGCACCGCGTCACCATTCGAGGCAATCAGATAACGACCGTCCGGGCTGAACGTCGACGCCCCGTTCGCGTGCGGGCAATCGAGCACGGCGACCTCCCGATTGACGGCGACGTCCCAGAGCCGCAGGGCCCCGAGCTTCTCCGCCGGGATGGCCAGAGCCTGGTCGTCCGGGCTGAACGCGA
>CAWJGW010000084.1:0-35182 GCA_963842405.1 uncultured Isosphaeraceae bacterium
ATCGTGCCGAGCGGACCGGCAACGGCCTTCCTTGGTCGTCATCCGGTCGGTCGGCGAGGCTTCCCGGCAGAAGACGCAGAGCTTGTTCCGGCGGGCGAGGATCGTGCGATGGCAGGCGGGGCGTGACGCGCGGCACGCATGAGCTTGGCCCTCCCTGGCCAAGAACCCTCGCCGATTCGATGCGGTCAAACCCCTTGTTTTCCGCCTTTCACGCTCCCGCCGAGGGCCTGGCCGTTAACTGTCCTTTTCGGCGGGCGGGTCGGGCACTCCAGGAGCTTCCAACGATCGCGGGGAAAGTCGGTGTCAAAAGGCGAGTCGGTGTCAGGGGAAAGTCGGTGTCAGCTCATCTTTTCGCCGCTGGAAAGAAAGCCGGCGTCACGAAAGAAGTCGGGAAGTGGAAAGCGGTCAGGAGCTATTGTCGCCCGCTTTCTCCACAGCGGAAAAGGGCTCCTGAGTCATCGTCAACCGCTTTGCCCGACCCGCGTTCTCTGCCAACAACGGCTGCTGCCCCTTTTTCCTGTCCGATGGCAGGCGGACGTTCCACTGAATCCATCGCAGTGTCAGGTCCCGCGAGTCACAATCCGGGAAGGTCCGATCCGATGGCCACGCTCAGCACGAGAGGGTTAGCTGGCCGCGCGGCCCGTTGTAGAAAAGAGTGCAATGCGATAGGACATCTCGGCCGATCAACGCGAGGACTGTTGGTGTCGCTGGTGCCACGCCGATCACGCGCGTCGGGATCCACAGCACACTGGGACCCACGCCGCCGATCGCTAACTCGACATCGGTCAGCCCCGCGAGGTGGAAGCCGGCCCCCTGTCCGGGCCGACGGATTCGGACCCTGCCGCTCGTCCCCAAACCGAGCTGTCGCAGGATCTGCGGGTGAACGGCCGAGAGGTCCGCCCCTGGATCGATCAAGGCCCGGACGATTAGAGGCGCGGACGCCAGTGCCCCCGGCGCTGCGAGCTGCTTCCAGGTCGGGCCCCCCGCGATGGCCAGGTCGATCACCGGCCCGTCCGAGCCGATTATCACGGTGAAGTGGGGCATTAGAGCTCGATGTTGCCGACCTGATAGATCGGCGTGTTTCGGAGGGCCTGCTCGACCAGGAAGGGCCCTGGCCCGAATCGCTTGTATCCGGCCTCCAACGCCGCCTCATAACTCGGGTAGAAGTCGAGAACATCGCGATCTTTGATCAGGACCCATTGGCCCTCGCGATCGAGCCACCCCGGCAGGTGAGCCTCGTAAGTTCTCACCTCCTCCGCAAGCGGAAAGGAGTCATCCATGGTCGCCTCGACACCGGTCTTCTGATCCGGCTCGGGTCGGCACTTGCGGGGCTCGTCCAATCCCGATCGTTGCCTCGCGATAGCAAGATCTTCGACGGTGAGCCCGCGTGCCACGTACCCGAGGTGCCGGCCTTGGAGGTCGCGGACCTCGACGCTTTCCGTCGCCTCGGAAATGAGCTTGGCCTGCTGATTATCAACGACGATGTGATGCATCGATCCACCTCCTGGTTATGCCTCAGAGCTTGTGAAAGAATCCAATGGAAGATACCAGATTGCGAATTGCGAATTCATAAATGCCTTTGAAATCAGGCTTTATATCCATTCGTAATTCGTAATTTGTCATCCGGAATCGATTTCTTCACATCCTCTCACCCCATCCTCCGCTTTCCATGGTTGGTAGGCGTTCCCCCCAATCCTATGGTAGCGCGTGGCCAGGTGAGTCGCAAGCTGGGAACACCTCGGGCCGGGACCATCGGGAATGCGGCTGGCCGTGTCAATAAACCCCCAGCCACCTCAACTCGACCGACTCTTTATCAATCCTCCCATGCGTCAACTCTCGCCGATGCATTGGACCACGAGGCGGCACATCCAGGTCCATTCATGGTCGATCCTGTTCGCGCGCCTGGCGTTCGCGCGAACCTAACACGGTGAGAATGCCGCGACCGAGGTCGGCCTCGAGAGCGGCGTTAACCCCTCCCTCGACTTTTGGCATACCGGTTCGCGGTTCCTGCATTAGACTTGGTAGGCAGGGTGGCAACGCGCATCGTGGTGCAACCGTCCCGCACGGAGCTTCCACCGTGTGAGCGGGGCACCTGAACCGCAAGACTCATGACTTCCAACCACGTGAGGAACGGGGGCGACCCATCGATGGCCTGGTTTACGACTCTTCTGGTCGAGCCTCTGTACCGGCTCTTCTACGGCCGATTGCCGGCTCCGGGCGGCTCCGATGCGGCGGATGGTGTGGACAGTGATGCCGCCCGGCCGCGAGGGCTGGTGATCGTCGCGGACGGTGTCGGCGGCCTGGACCTCTGCGGGACCGGCCTGCGCTACATGGCGGGCGCCGAGCGGCTGGCCTGTGCTGTCCAGGTGTTCTCATGGGGCCACGGAGTCGGGCGATGGTTCGCCGACTTGACCGATGTGGCGAACCGAGATCGCCAAGCCACGTTGGTGGCCGAGGCCGTACGGCGATTCCAGGCCGAGCAGCCCGAGGATCTGGTCTTCCTCGTCGGCAAGTCGGGGGGCTCGGGCGTAGTGGTCAAAGCCCTGGAGCAGCTCGACCCCGAGAGCGTGGAACGGGTGGTGCTGCTGGCGCCGGCCCTTTCTCCGGGCTACGATCTCACCAGGGCGCTCCGCGCCGTCCGCGGGGAGGTTGTCGTCTTCTGGTCGCCGCTCGACGTGATCATCCTGGGAGCCGGGACGCGTGTCTTCGGCACGATCGATCGCGTCCGGACCGTGGGCGCGGGCATGGTGAGTTTCATCGTGCCGCGCCCGGACGATCCGGAGCCAGAGAGGATTCGCCAATATGCGAAACTTCGACAGGTCCGCTGGCGGCCCGGGATGGTGGCGGCCGGCTATCTCGGCGGTCATTTCGGGCCGGATAGTCCGATGTTCCTGCGAAAGTATGTCGTGCCGCTTCTGCGGGCCGGAGATGGCGAGCCGGTTCGCTGCTGAAACGCAACCAATCGGTTCGGCGACGAATCGCGGTTCGGTGTCAAGCCGACCTGCCGCCCCGCCGATATCCATATGGCCCAGTCAACGCGGATCTCGCGACTTGCCCCACTGTGGCCTCCTTCACCTTGCGGTCGGAAAGGGTCCGAGCGTCCCGGACGCCGCCCACCGAGACCTTCGGGCCTCGAGATCGGGCTTCGCCCCGGGCGCTCTGGTCGTCGAGGGATCACTTCGGGTTGAGCTCCGGGAAGGAGCTCAGCCAAGCGCCCTCGAGAACTGGCACCTTGATGCCGCACCGCGCGGCGGTCTCCGCCTTTTCCAAGGGAGACCAATCCCCCCCTGCCCCACACAACGGAGGGCGGGGCCGCCTCGCATTTGATCCCTTTCAAGACATCCGGGTTCCTACATCCAGTCGTTCACTCAGCCCGGACCGGCCTGGAGTCTATCGTCGCAACCTCCAGAGCACAGAGTAACTTAGAGCGATAATCCGGGTACGACCTGTCCAGGGGCCGGAGCGGTTGTGCGATGGCAGCCTTGACCCCCGGCCCCGGCGCCGGATAAATCTGGTTAGAAGAGCCAGCAGAACCATCCTCCTCGCCCCATCCCATTCCTCGCGTGGGCGAGGGCAACGGCTTGCTCCCCAAGGCGAAACGGTCGGTCGGTCGATCGGACCGGGCCGCGATTCGTCTCCCCGGGGCCTTCAAGACGCCCCGCATCCCTTTGGAGCTTCGACGACGATCATGAGTAAGCAGCTTGCTCCGATTTCGCAGGTTCGCGGCCGGGAGGTCCTCGACAGCCGCGGCAATCCGACGGTCGAGGTGGACGTGATTCTCGCCGACGGCACGCTGGGCCGTGCCGCGGTTCCCTCGGGGGCCAGCACGGGGATCTACGAGGCGGTCGAGCTCCGCGACGGCGACAAGGCTCGATACGGCGGCAAGGGCGTGGCCAAGGCGGTCGCCAACGTCAACACGGTGCTGGCCCAGGTCGCCTCCGGCCGGGACCCGGCCGACCAGGTCGGACTGGACCCGCGCTGATCGCGGCCGACGGCACGCCCAACAAAGATAAACTGGCGCCAACGCGATCCTGGGCGTGAGCCTGGCCGCGGCCAAGGCCGCCGCCACCGCCCATGGCCTGCCACTCTACCGATACATCGGAGGCACCAACGCCCGGGTGCTCCCGGTCCCGATGGCCAACATCATCAACGGCGGCAAGCACGCCGACAACAAGATCGATTTCCAGGAATTCATGGTCATGCCGCTGGGAGCGGAGACGTTCGCCGACGGCATCCGGATGGTGGCCGAGGTCTTCCACAGCCTGAAGGCGGTGCTCAAGAAGGCCGGTCACAATACCAACGTCGGTGACGAAGGCGGGTTCGCCCCCAACCTCGACAATGAGGACGCGATCAAGTTCATCCTGGACGCCGTCGTCAAGGCGGGATATCAGCCCGGTCGCGACAAGGACATCGCCATCGCGCTGGACTCGGCCTGCTCCGAGCTCTTCGAGGAAGGCGGTAAGAAAGGCTATCGCTTCTGGAAGTCGGCCCCCGACACAGTCTATAGCAGCCAGCAAATGGTCGAGTTGTTCGCCTCGTGGCTCGACAAGTATCCGATGATCGTTTCGATCGAGGACCCGCTGGACCAGGACGACTGGACGGGTTACGCGGCGCTGACGAAGGCCCTGGGGGACAAGGTGCAGGTCGTCGGCGACGACTTCTACGTCACCAACACCGAGCGGCTGGCCAAGGGCATCGCCGGGGGCTGCACCAACAGCATCTTGATCAAGGTGAATCAGATCGGCACCCTGACCGAGACCCTCGAGGCCGTCGAGATGGCCCATCGCGCCGGCTGGACCAACGTGATGAGCCATCGATCGGGCGAGACCGAAGACACGACCATCGCCGATATCGCCGTGGCGACCAATTGCGGTCAGATCAAGACCGGCAGCGCCAGCCGTTCCGACCGCATCGCCAAGTACAACCAGCTCCTCCGCATCGAGGAGCAGCTCGGCGCCGACGCCATCTATGGCGCGGGACGGTTCAAGCGGAAGTGATGGTGGCGGTCGCCCGACCGACGGGATCGACGGAGATCGACGACACCTTCTCGAGGCACGGTCCATGACAGCGCCCGGGGGCGATTGTCGATCACCATCGCTTGCGGCATGCCGGGAGCTCATGTACGATCGTCTCGTGCGCATCGCCCCGCGAGCGGCGGGCCCGGATGCCGCCCTCACCAACCGGGCCTGAATCCCTCTCGATCGTGGGCGGGTCGATCCCCCGGGGGACTTCATGAGCACGAAACCGAGGTTCCGGTTCGCGAGTCGGGAGCCCCGAAAGCAACAGAAGACCCTGCCGTTCATCGAGCGGAGCGATCGGCGCCGGCGCTGGTTCAAGTGGATGATCGTCGCGGTCACCACACTCGTGGCCGCCAGCATCGTTGGGGCCTCGCCGACCGGCCGGTACCACCTGCTCTTGTGGTCGAGCCAGGTCCGCGACCAGGCCATGATCTGGCTGTTCGGGCTCGAGCCCACGCGGGCGCAGGTCGAGGCCCAGTGGCGGTTGCGTCGCGAACGCGGGGTCGAGCAAACACGCAAGCTCCTCACTCGGTTCTGTCAGGACACGACCGAGGAGATGCGGCAGCTCTTCCGGGTCGCCGGGATGGACCCGCAGCGCGGCCTGCTCCGTTGGGGACGGGGAGACCAGATCTTCCTGATCTCGTCCCAGGTCTTCGATCCGGACGAGTCGGGCAGCTGGTACCCGGCTCCGTCCCAACACGCGGTCCGTCTGGTTGCGGCAGATCACCCTCCACAACGGCCCCTTCGGCATGTTCCAGGTCCTGGATACGCCCGCGCACCGTGCCGCCGCCGGCGCGCCGGGGCGATCGTCCACGAGGGCTCGGTGCAGAACACCAACTCCTGGGGCCTGCGTGGGGCCGAACCCGACACCTCGGCCCAGGTCCGCGGAGTGATCCTCGGCGACTCCTTCATGCAGGCGATGTTCAACGGCGACAGCGAGACGCCGGCCGTTTACCTCGAGCGTTCTCTCCGATCCGCCTGGAAGGTTCCGATCTCCATCCTCAACACGGGACACATCGGTTACTCGCCCGAGCAGTACTATTACTCGCTCTGCGAGTACGGCGACCGAATGCGGCCCCAGTTCGTCGTCGTGAGCGTCTGCCCGAACGATTTCGGCGAAGGCGAGGCCGTTCTACACGGCGAAGGCGACGGGTTCGCCGAGGCCGAATACTGGCTCGAGCGAATCCGTCAATGGTGTGACGCTCGACAAGTTTTCTTGCTCCTGGTCCCTGTGCCGACCTACAGCCAGATCGAGGGAGTTCGCCGGGACGCTTACTATCCCGGGCAAGTTTGCAACAACTTCCACTCAGGCTCGATACGGTATTGCAATCCGCTCGACGAGTTCGTCAACGAGCACCTGAGGCTGTTGAAGATCGCCAAGGCAGCGGGAAAGCCTTCGAGGCGGAGCGAGCTGCACAACCGCGAGATCGACGACGATCACTTTTCTCCCCGTGGCGCGGCACTCTGGGCCGAGATCGTGGGGAGGCGGCTGAGACGGATCATCGATCCTCCCTTACCCGCGTCAACCGCCGCCTCCGTCCCGGCTCACGCCCACTCAGGTTCCCAGATTCTTAGCAAGCCGGCCCGAGAGCGGCTCCGGGGACCTTTGCTCTCGATTTCGTAAACCATTCGGGCTCAGGAATTCGCTGGCCATCGCCTATTTCTCTGGCTCAATCCCTTTGGTACCATCGGGAGTGAGACCCGAACGCAGTGCAATGCTGAGAGGCTGTGAAGAAATCGATTCCAGATGACGAATTACGAATTGCGGATGGATATAAAGCCTGATTTCAAAAGCATTTGCGAATTCGCGATTCGTAATTTGGAATCCGCTATCCGATTCTTTCACAAACTCTGAGTTCGGCAAGGGTCTGGTTTTGAAAGGCCCTTGCGAAATCCAGCGGATGCAATCGCGGCTTGGCTCATGGGCCGAGATTGGTAAGGACCCCTGTGATCGGGTTCCGAAGGGTGGGTGCAACCCACCATCAAACCTGGGGGTGCGCTGAGAACGCCCTGAAAGCGGGGAGAACCGATGGGCCGTGCAACCAATCCTCTTGTCTCGAGAATGCTGGGCGGCCTACTCCTGGTCGTTGTCGTCGGGATCGTGATCCTCATAACCTTCCAGGGCGGCACCGGCGCTCACGATTCGAGGTCCGGTGCCGTGCGGCCCGAATGCCGGGCGCCCCCGCCAGTACCAATCGCGCAAGCCGGTCGAGACCAGCGGTTTACTCGATATCCTGGCCCGTGTTCCCCGGTGGGGGCCCGATGCCTCGCTGGAGGAAATCAGCGCGATCTGGAGGCAGATCGGCCCGCAATCGATCGCGGAGATCGATCGCGTCCTGCCCTCGATCGAAGAGGGGAATCCCGAGCGACTCCAGCTTCTGTTCGCGAAAGTCTCGATTTTGAACGCCGAAGGGGACACGAAGCGTGCCTACGAGACCCTGGAGCAGATGCGAGGCCTGGATCGAAACCCAGGACGAGCTGGCCGAGGTCGCTCTCTATTCGATCATCTTCGAACAGGGCGTGATCGCGATGCGCCGCGGCGAGACCGAGAACTGCGTGATGTGCCGGGGCGAAAGCTCGTGCATCCTCCCGATCGTTCCCGCCGCCGTCCACACCAACCCCACCGGCTCCCGGCTGGCGATCCAGCATTTCACCGAGTACCTCGAGCAGTTCCCCGACGAGCTGGGAGTCCGCTGGCTGCTCAATCTCGCGCACATGACCCTGGGTGAATATCCGGATAAAGTCGATCCGCGGTTCCGGGTCTCCCTCGACCATTTCACCAAGTCGGAGTTCGACATCGGGAAGTTCCGCGACATCGGCCAGCAGGCGAAGGTGAACCGGTTCAACCTGGCCGGCGGCGCGGTCCTGGAGGATTTCGACGGTGACGGCCGGCTGGACCTCGCGACCACCTCATACTATCCCACCGAGCCGATGGCCTACTACCGCAACGCCGGCGATGGCACCTTCGAGGAGCGCACCGAGGCCGCCGGTCTCTCGGGACAACTGGGCGGCAAGACCCTGCTCCAGACCGATTACAACAACGACGGACGGCTGGACCTGTTCATCTCGCGAGGCGCCTGGTTTCCCTATCCGATCCGGCAGAGCTTGCTCCGCAACGACGGCAACGGCAAGTTCAGCGACGTCACCAAAGAGGCGGGGTTGCTCGGGCCGGTCAATTCCACGTCCTCGCGGTGGGCCGACTACGACAACGACGGTTGGCTCGACGTCTTCATCACTTGCGAGGTCCAGAGCAACCGCTTGTATCACAACCGGGGGAACGGGACGTTCGAAGACGTCACCGTCCGCGCCGGTCTGACCCAGGACCCCAAGGCCTACTGCAAGGGTGCCAACTGGCTCGACTACGACAACGACGATTTTCCGGACCTGTTCATCGACAACCTCGAAGGGGACGCCCGTCTCTATCACAACAACCACGATGGCACCTTCAGCGACGTCAGCACATCGATGGGCATCGACGGCCCGCACAATGGGTTCTCGTGCTGGGCCTGGGATTACGACAACGACGGTTGGCTCGACATCTTCGCCACCTGCTGGGACCGAACGCTCGACGACCTGGTCAAGGGTTTGCTCGGCCAGCCGCATAACCGGCGATCCAACCGGCTCTTTCGCAACGTGAACGGCAAGCACTTCGAGGACAAGACGAAGGAGGCGGGGCTGGATGTCGTCTTCGCCACCATGGGGTGCAACTTCGGCGACTTCGACAACGATGGCCTCCTCGACTTCTACCTGGGCACCGGCGACCCGGACCTGTACACGCTGGTCCCCAATCGGATGTTCAAGAACGTCGATGGCAAGCGGTTCGCCGAGATCACCGCGTCCGCGGGGACCGGCAACCTTCAGAAAGGACATGGCGTTTCCTGCGCCGACTGGGACAACGACGGCGATGTCGATATCTTCATCGTGATGGGCGGCGCCGTCCCCGGCGACAAGTATCACGATATCCTCTTCCAGAACCCCGGCCAGGGCAATCACTGGCTCACGGTGAAGCTTGTCGGCAAGAAGACCAACCGGGCGGCGATCGGCGCCCGGATCAAGGTGGTCACGGCCGGTGACCATCCGCTGACGGTCCACCGGCACGTCTCCTCGGGCAGTAGCTGGGGGGCCAATCCGCTTCAGCAGCATATCGGCCTGGCCAAGGCCGGGAAGGTTGCGGTGCTGGAAGTCCACTGGCCGACCAGCAAGACGACCCAGGTCTTCCACGACATCGCCGCCGACCAGTCGATCGAGATCACCGAGTTCGCCAACGATTATCGCAAGCTCGATTGGAAGCCAATCCCGGCACCGAAGTAGCGTGACGGCACGGAGACGATCACCGCGCAAACCCCCTCAGCCTGCCGCGAAGAAAAACGAGCCATGGGGCTCGCAGCCCGTCGCCGCCAGACTGATCGCGCCCAGGAACAGGCCGAACTGCGTAATCGACGCATGATTGTGCTCCCACCTTGCCATACGAGACGGACGATGTCCATGGCCCCGCCATACAGGGCTGGACGCGTTTCCACCATCAGCACCACGAGGTGCTGCCGAATCGGCCCGCAATCGCCGTCGTCCGCACTGAGAGGCTGTCTGAGCCCGGCTGTCCTGGAGTGCGTCGAGTGAAACCGGGCAAGGGCCGGGGCTTCGGATCGCCCTCGCGGAGCAGGTAGCCCGTCCCGGCGGGCAGGTCCTTGTAGTGGTCGACTTTTCCCGAGGGCCATCGGACTTCGAGGGACTCGACCCGGTCGCTCATGCCGAGTCCGAAGTGGAGCCGCGGGTCGTTGGCCGATTGATAGCTGGCACCGCCAACGCGCTGGGCGACCTGGCGGCGTCCGCCGGCCGTGAGCGTGACCCGAGCCCCGACCCCGTCGCGGTTGGATGTGGTGCCCTCGAGCCGGAGGGTCACGAAGTGGCCGACGCGCTCGCTTCGGTTGTGGAAATAGGCCAGCGGATCGTTCTGCGCGAGGATCACGGCGTCCGGCCGGCCATCGTTGTCAAGATCGCCAGCGGCCAGGCCGCGGCCGAGCCGCGCCAACTCCCACGGCTGGCCGGCCTGCCTCGAGATGTTGACCAGCCGGCCGTCGGCCCGGTTCTCGTAGAGCCGGGAGGGCATGGCATAAGGAAAATACGGCCGGTTGTCGTTGACGTGCCCGTTGGTGATCAGGACGTCGGGCCGGCCGGCATTCCTGACGTCGGCCAGCGCGATGCCGAAGCCGAGCAGGTAGCGCGTGGCCAGCCCGATGCCCGAGGACCGGCTTCGGTCTTCGAACAGCCCCTGGCCCAGGTTCTGGTAGAGGGTCGTTCCTTCGCCGTAGAAGTTGGTGACTAGCAGGTCGGGCCGGCCGTCGCCGTCGAGGTCGCCGCAGGCCAGGCCCATGCCGGCCTGGTACCCGCCCGAGGCGTTGCCCGCCACCCCGGCCTCCAGCGCGATCGTCTTCGAACCGGAAACCCCCCTGGTTGCGGAACAGGTAGTTGGCGGTCCCGTCGTTGGCGACATAGAGGTCAATGCGATTGTCGTCGTCGAGGTCGGCGGCGATGACGCCGAGTCCGTGTCCCCCGGACTCGGCCATGCCGGAAGCCTTGGTCACGTCCACGAACCGACCGGCGTCATTGCGGAAGACATGGTCCGGCGCCGGCTCGACCTTGCTGGGGTCGCAGTAGAAATAGTCGCCGTGATCGTTCAGACAGGTCTGTGGATTCTCCGGGTCCCAGAGCATGTAATGGCAGACGTACAGGTCCAGGTCGCCGTCGTTGTCCAGGTCGGCGAATCCCGCCGAGGTCGGGTTGTCACGATGGCCCTCCAGCCCGGCGGTCCGCGTCACATCCTCGAACGTCCCGTCGCCGCGGTTGCGGTACAAGGCATAAGTCGCGATCCGGGTGACGAAAAGGTCGGGGTGGCCGTCGTTGTCGTAATCGCCGACGGCAACACCCATCCCGTAGCCGCGTCCCCAGGCGATCGCCGCGATCTTGGAGGATTCGGAGGCGTCCTCGAAAGTCCCATCGCCGCGGTTGCGGAAGAGCCGGTCGCCAGGCGTGGCCTTGGCATTCTGCGCGTCATCTCGCCCGGGGCGGGATGCGGGGCCACCGGTTCCGGCGAACAGCGAACCGCCCTGGACGCAGTAGACGTCGAGCCAACCGTCACCGTCGAAGTCGAGCATGGCCACGCCTCCCGACATGGTCTCCGGCAGGAGATGCCGCACGGTCTGCCCGTTGTCGAAGGTGAAGTGAAGGCCCACGGCCTTGGCGTCGTCGACGAACCGAGGCGCCGGTCCGGCGGCCTGGACGTCCCTCGCGGTCGGGGAATTCTCGCGAGTTGCGCCCGCGGGGTTCACGGATATCCGCCAGAAGCTCGGAGAGCATCGGGCCGCCGACCGGCGATTGACCCAGTGATTCCGCGACATAGGGCGAACACAAGGCGACTGCCCGGTCCATGAGGGCACCGGACATCGCCGGGGCCGGGGTGCCTCCGGTGCCGCTCCTGTCGCTCGGAGGCCGTCCAGACGCAAGGGCCCGGGCCTCGTTCACCAGGGCCCAACCTCGAGCGTCGAACTCACGGCCGAGCGTGCGGCAGAGCCGGGCCAGTTCCTCGGCATGCTCGGGAAGGCGTTGGGCATCGAGCAGGGACCCTCCGCACCCGGTCCTGGGCGCGATCGACCTCCGCCTTGCGGTGGCGAAGCTTCTCAGACTCAGTCGCCTGCCCAGCCTGGAACGTCAGGACGGCGAGGCGCTCGATCGCTCGGGCGTCGCCGGGTACGTCCCGGATTAGATAGGCCAGCTCGCGACGTTCGACCTCCGCCTGGCCCAGGCGGCCCGCCAGCCAGGCGCGGAGCGAATAGACCATGCCAGCGGGGAAGCTGTCGCCAGGCAGGCGTGAGGCGGCCATACGAAGGCCGGGGACGTCGTCGGTCGCTCGGGCCAGCGCCAGCTTCGCCCGCCATACGGCGGAATCCTTGGGTCGGCGTTCGAGCGCCCGGTCAAGCCAGGCGCCTGCGTCGGCGAACCGGCCTGTAAGGATTGCGTGGTTCGCCCGGCCCAGCCACACACGGTCGTCCTCGTTGTCGGCCTTGTCCAGGGCCCGTTCCTGCCAGGCCTCGACGGGCATGGGCGAATAGTCGAGCAGCCAGAGTTCCCTCAGGACTCCGGCAGGGTCTGGCGATCGACACCACGAAGCGCGGAGTACGCGCTGGACGTCGTCCATCCGCCCCTCCCACCGGTAGAGACGACTCAAGGCACGCTCGAGCTCATACCGATCGACCGGGTTCGGCCGGCCGGACGCCAAGGCGTTGATGAGGATTTCCTCGGCCAAGGCGTACTTGATTTCCTCGGCCGAGACGTACTGGCCCAGGTTCATCAACTCGGTTGCGCGGAGCAACGCGGCTCGGTAGAAGTACGGGCTGGCCGCGGGCACCCGAGCCCATGCGGTCATCGCCGCCTCCCGGCCGCGGCGGAATTCGGCCGCCGCATCTCGGTCCAACTCCGAGGCAGACGCTGCGTCTCGACGTCCCCGCTCCATTTCGCACTCGCCGAGCAGGAGCAGGACCTCGCCGTCATCGGGCCATCGATCAGCCAGCCCGACCAGGTGCTGGTGCGCCAGGCCGAATCGCCCCGCCTCCATCGCCGCGCGCGCCTCGGCCAGCTCTCAGCCGCCGCGACCGTGCGCGGAACCAGACCGTGCCAGCCACCACCGCCGACGCCATGATCGCGAGGGCCAGCCCCAGCACAATCCACTTCACCAGCCCGCCCCATCGTTCAAACATTCCGCCCTCGCTCTTGTCTTACGCCCGACCCAGCGGTCCTCCGATCGAACTCCGAAGCGGCCGCCCTACCCGTGCCATCTTCGCGCAGTCGGGCCAGCCGAGGCAAGCTCCCCGTGTTGGGCCCATTGACCTCAATCCTCGAACTCTTCTGGTTCCCGCCTAGGCCGATCGCCGCGGCCGGGAGTCGGGCTCTCCTCCGCTCCATACCCGGAATTGCTGAGTCGTTGACTTGGATGCACCATGAGACTTATTGTCGAATGAGTCAGGCACCGAGGCCGCTTCGGCTGAGGAAACGACCAACCGGGGAAGTCGTTGAGCACGTCAGCGGGCGTCCAGATGGCGAACCCGGGCCTGTGGATCGGAGAAAGGCGCGGGCCGGAGCCAGAGTCGGTTCGGCCGAGACCCGCGTATCGGGGTGTATGCGTTGACGGAAACTCCTGATCAGTCTGGTGGTCCTCGCAATCCTGGCCATGATGGTCGGAGTGGGGGCGAGGTTGCTGGCGGGACACCGGTTCCGCACGGAACTGGCCGCAGGCGCGGAAAGAAATGGAAGCCGGGCTGCTGGCGTCGGCCCGGAAGCGGCTGACCCGGCTGGCGGAGCAGCGGCCGGAGTCGGCGGACGTCGCCTACCAGCTTGGACGTTGCGAGGCGGCGCGGGGCGACCCGAGGCCGCACTGGATGCCTGGGCGCGCATTCCAACCGATTCGCCGTGGGCCGCCCCGGCCGCGCTGGAGTTCGCGACAAGCGGCGATCCCGCTGGGCCGCATCACCGAGGCGGAGCGAGCCCTGCGAATGGCCCTGGAACGACCCGGGCCTGGAGGTCCCCGCCCTGAGGCACCTGCTCCTGGTCCTTCTGGGGCAGCAGGGACGGATCGACGAGGCCCGCCACCTGATCGAAGATCTCTGGGATGACCCGGCGGTCGTTCCCCTGCTCGATGTGACCGACCGGCTCGCGATGCTCCGTGAGCACGTGGGGCTGGACCTGGAGACCGTTCCCCCTCGAGTGGAACCTCAGCCAACTCGAGGGGGGTGCGGTGGCCACGGCCGAGGACGATCGGCGTGCCATGGGACTGGCCCGTGCCTACCTGGCCACGCGCTCCGGCGATTTCCACCGCGCCGAGGCGCGCTGCGGTCGTGCCTCGAGCGATGGCCGGACGATCCCCTGGTCTGGAAGGCGTGGCTCGATTGGGCCGTCGCCGCGGGCCGGCTCGAGCAGGCTCGTGGGGCTCGGGTTCGTGCCGGTCCGTCTGCTGGACTCCGCCCGGATTCTGGAGCTTCGTGCCTGGTTCGCCCGCCAGCGGCGTGACGCCCGCGCCGAGCAGCAGGTCCTGGAGGACCTGCTCACAATCGAGCCGGGTCGCACAACGACGCTGACGCGCCTGGCCGAGCTGCACCAGGAGGCCGGCCATCCGCGACGTGCCGCCGAGCTGAGGCGCCGCAAGGCCGAACTGGATGCGGTGCTCGACCGTTATTTCCGGCTCTACAAGGAAGATCGATACTCCGACCATCTCCCGGAGCTCGCCACGATGGCCGAGCGGTTGGGGCGAACGTTCGAAGCCCGTGGTTTCTGGGAGTTGGTCCGGAATCGCGAGCCCTCCAACGCCGCGGCGCCGTCGGCGCTGGCCCGGCTCAGGGCGGGCACGGGGGCGGCGATCCCCCCGGTTTCCGGCAGTCTCGCGAGGTCCTGGAGGCCGGAGTGGCGTCCCCCCAGTCCTACCAGCGTCCCCCCGCCCGGCGGTGGCCGCGGTCCGATCCCCCACTTCGAAGACGGAGCCCCTGACGCGGGCCTGGCCGATTTCATCCAGGACAACGGCTCATCCCCGATTCACCAGCTCCCCGAATGCAATCAACGATGGTTAGCTCGACCTCGTCACGGCCAACGCTCACATCGGCGACCAGCGTCCACTATTTCCCTATTCCATGACGCCGCAATTGTTTATGGGCAGCCCGGGCGGGGCCCTGACCGACGTCACGGCCGAGGCCGGCCCTCCGTTCCAGCGGCCCTACGTTGGCCGTGGGCTGGCCGCCGGAGACCTCGACAACAACGGCTGGCCGGATGCCGTCACGATCGCGCAGAACAAACCTGGGTTGACCTCCAATTCGTCAGATTTCAGCTTGAATGGGCTCGGTCGAACCGGGATGGCGTCGGTGCCGTGGTCGCCATCACGGCCGGCGGTCGCAGCCGGATTGCGGCGAGGTTCGGAGGCCGGAGCTTTCGTCGGCCGGCGACCCTCGACTCCCTTTCGGGCTCGGATCGTGCGACCGGGTGGAGTCCGTCGAGGTAGGCTGGCCCTCGGGACGAGTCGATCACCATCGCGATGTTCGCGTGGACCGGGGACATCGCTTACGGGAAGGGAAGCCCGCCGTGGAACCCCTGGAAGGTTTCCGCCCGTGATCCGGCTCGCCGGAAAAGAACCTGGTACGATGCGTCAGCGGAAGACGCCTTAGTTACTACTAGGGATCACCGCGAGGCCCCGGTTATTCCGGACGCAAAAAGTGAAAAGAGTCGGGAACAGGTCCTTGCCATCCCGGCGGATTATGGTACTTAGTAATTTGGCCTTTGCGTGATCTCATCCTTACTCTCTCCGGAGGTCATGATTCATGTACGCGGCGGAGCGTCGGAGTCGCCGGGGCTTCACCTTGATCGAGCTCCTGGTCGTGATCGCCATCATCGCCGTGTTGATCGCCCTGCTCCTGCCCGCCGTGCAGGCGGCCCCGAGGCCGCCGGCGGCTCAATGCGTCAACAACCTGAAGCAGCTCGGGCTGGCGGTTCACAACTATCACTGCGACTTACAATGCTATCCCTGCCGAGTGCGTGTGGATGGCGGCGACGAACGGGACCTCGGGAGGCAGTTGGGGCTGGAACCAGAATTGGGCGGTCGTCCTGTTGCCCAATATCGAGCAGACGCCGATGTACAATGCGATGAACTAGCGTGGACTCCCGATCAGGCCCCAAAACGTCCACCATCGTTAACAACAACATCTTGACGTTGCTCTGCCCCTCCGACAACCAGAAAGGCGCACCCAACTATCCCTGGGCCCCCTCGAACTACGCCGGCAACCAGGGGGTCCGGGAGTCATCCGCCACTGGAGCGGCACTTTTGAAACCCCGTTTACGTGTGTGACCAGCCAATCGGATGCCGGTCAACGGCTGGACCGTTGGCCAATGCTGGTGGGGTGCCGACAGCAACCTCGCTTACTTCGGCCTGGAAGGCGTCACCGACGGCAGCTCGAACACGGGGCTATTCAGCGAGAAGCTGCTCGGGGCCTCGACGTCGGACCCGGCAGCCGTCATCGGCTCATCGCACTGCCAAGCGAGGGGTTTATTTGATTGCAACCCTCGCCGCTAACGGTTATGCCACCGGCAACCCGCTGTTTGCGGTTCAAAACATGCAAATCTGCAATAGCCAGCCCGGGCTAACGGCGGGCAACACCAGTTGGATGCTCGGGTTCTCCTGGGCCATGGGATACCCCTGGCACTGGCTCCAACAATCGCTACGACCATTACAATACGCCCAACAAGTACACGTGCGTTCTCACGAACGAGTCGACCGGTAGCGGCCAATGGGGAGGAGCGGCCGGCCTCGTGACGGCCACCAGTAACCATCCTGGCGGCGTGAACGTCTGTTTCGCGGACGGCCACGTGCAGTTCATCAAAGACTCGGTCATGCCCGCCAACCTGGTGGGCACTCGGCACAAGGAACCGAGGCGATGTCGTCAGTTCCGACCGTACTGAGGCGAGTGACCCGCATCGAGACCTCGTAATCCTCCGTACATAACTTCCAGATTCCGACTGCTTCCGACCTTCATCAGGTTGGTTCATTCGGAATCTGGATTCTGGGAATTGCGGATCAATTGCTCCGGATGGGATACTGCGCCGGACGGAAGCAGGTCACAAACTAACCCGAAGCGTTAGCGAGGGGAAAGGTCAGACCCTCGTAGCGACGGGTTAGTAGGAGCCAGCGTTCCGGGAGTTTCTCGCCGGGGTAATTAACTCGGCTATACCCACCCGAAAAGCCGGACTTTGTATTCCCATTCAGGGCGGTCAGGGCCAGGATGTTTCGGCTCATAAGGTGAAACAGGCCCTGGCCCTTTGCGTTGTCAAACTTGATTTGAGAAGTTGAGAGCTCCGGCTTCAGCCGGTCCTCTCCGCCTACAGGCGGTACTCCAACCATAATCGACGGTTGATAGCCCGACTAGCCCTAAGCGCTTGGATGGGTGGTCAACTCCATTTCTGGCCCAGGATTGCTGTGCCAGTATCCTTCGCACTCCGATCGTTTGTCGCCAGTCTGAATGTGTGATCCCGTCATCCTCTTGAGCGACTACGATCAAGCTTGTTACTTGCGAGTCAAGCCGTGCCCACGTTCCTGTGTGAGGGTGTCGGCGGCACAACCGGGTCGAGACGGTGCCGACAAGCTTTTGCCGCATCTTCATCGAGAAGGAGACTTTGCCGATGAAACGCATCATGGTGAGTGGCCTGGGTGTCGCCCTTTTGCTTGGCGTGGTGGGCTGCGGGCCCGCCGGATGGAGGCGGAGCACCTCCAGAAGGTAGGAGTACCGGTCGGTGGCGACATGGTGAACCCGACCGGGAAGATGGGGCCGAAGACCGCCAAGGAGGCGGAGAACAAGAATGCGGCAGCGAAGAACGCAACGGCACCGGAACCGGAGGCACCGAAATAAGCTGACGGAAGAGCTCGAGTTCCGTCACCCTCACGGCGAAGCCCTTTCCTCTTCGACACTCCTCGCCGAACACCACCACGATTCGCCCCGAGGGGGGCCGCAACAAACCAGCCCGGGGCAACGCCAAAGCTGGAAACCGCAGCGCCCCAACCGATCAAGCCCTGAAAGGGCGGCACAAACAGGCAGCATGGCCGGAGATGTGTCGCCCTTTCAGGGCTTAGCGGGGAGGTGAGGGGTTGCCGTTGTCCTGGGGCGTTGCCCCAGGCTGGTTCTGTGGCGGCCCCTTCGGGGCGGCAATACGCCCTGATCCGCCCGACTTCGGTGGTGTTGAGCGAGGAGTCTCCTCTTTTCCGTTTGGGCCCTGGCAGTACGATCGGCTTCTGGGCGGCTTCACGGAGCAGAAAACTGGTATCGGCGGGAAGGTCGGAGTACTGATCGACCTGTCCTGATGGCCAGCGAACCGTCACGCGACGGCAGACATCGCCGCACCACCCCGATCAACAGCCGGGGGTCGTGGGCGGACGCGAGACTTGCTCCCCCCTTGCGCTGGCGAAGGATGGTCCGGCCCTCTGCTTCGACCTCGATTCGGGCTCCGATCGCGTCGCGATTGCTGCGAGTCCCTCGCAGGTCGAGGCGAATCCAGTGATTGGCGCGTCGGCGTATCGTTGCGCAGTACGGCCGGCGGGGCGTCCTTATGGTTAACGACCAGGTCGATGTCGCCGTCGTTGTCCATGTCGCCGTAGGCGACCCCTCGCCCGACATGGTCGGAATCGAAGTAGGGCCCGGCCTTCCGCGTCGCGAGCAGAAACCGCTTGCCATCCATATTCCGATGCAGCAAGGCCGGCTCGGCGTACGGAGTCCCATACCCCAGCCGCTCGAGGTTGTTGTCGATGTGGCCGTTGGCGACAAAACAATCGGGCCAGCCGTCGTTGTCGAAATCGGCCAGGGCACAGCCCCAGCCGACCCAGAGTACACTATCGTGCCAAAGGCCGCTGGTGCGCGTCCTGGTCCTCGAAATAGGCCCTCTCCCAGGTTGATGAAAAGCGCGACCGCCTCGTTCCAGAAGTTGGTGACAAACACGTCGGGCCGGCCGTCGCCGTTGATGTCTTCGGCGTCGACTCCCATGCCCGCGCGGATTTGTCCGTCTGGGCCGTAGCCGGCGCCCGATGATTCCGTGACGTCCTGGAACGTGCCGTCGCCACGGTTGAGAAGACGAAGTTGGGACAGATGTCGTTGGCGACATAAAGGTCGATCCGGCCGTCGCCGTTGAGATCCGCGGCGACCACGCCGAGACCGCGGCCGTCGGTGCGGCCGACGCCGGCGGCATCGGTCACATCGGTGAAAGTGCGGTCGCCGTTGTTGCGATAGAGCAAATGCCGGCCGGTGCGATCGATTCTGGGCGAGCAGTAGACCCGTTGCTTGCGGCCGGGGCCTTCATCGAGGAACCCGGCATCGCAGTAGCGATCGTCGTCCGGGAGCTTCCAGGCCATAGTTGGCCACGTAGATGTCGAGATCGCCGTCGTTGTCGTAGTCGAGGAAGCGCCCGCCGGAGGACCAGCCGGGCCGGTCGATCCCGGCGGACTGGCTGATGTCCGTGAACGTGCCGTCGCCGTTATTGAGATAAAGGACGTTTGGTCCGTAGTTGCACAGGAAGACATCCTGGATCGCCGTCGTTGTCGATGTCACCGACGACGATTCCATGGCAAAACCCTGCGTAGCCCAGCCCGGAAGTCTGGGTGGCGTCCTCAAACCGGTCGCCGCCGAGGTTCCGGTACAGCCGGTTGGACCGCTCTGCGCCGTTCCCAGCGGCAGAAACGTGTCATGGTTGCGAAATACAGGTCGAGCTTGCCGTCGTCGTCGAAGTCGAACATCGCCACCCCGGACCCGTAAGCGGTCGGGAAGTGCTTGGCCTCGGTCATCCCCGAAACATGGACGAAATCGATGCCGGCTCTCCTGGGCGATCTCGGTGAATCGGAAGCGGACTGACCGGCACGCGTGCCGTCGAGTTCGCGCGACACCCCGGCCAGATCCTCCGGCGGGCGGAGAGTACGCCGCCTGTCGGATCCAGGGATGACCTGGATGCGGAAGCGGGAAGGTACTGGAAGCCCAACACGATCGCATAAACGACGAGCAGCACACCGAGGCTGGCGGCGGGCGATAGAGAAATTTGCCCCCCCGGACCGGCGAGCTGATAGCGGACTGACTGTGTTGAGAGGAAGGGGTCTTAGCCGACTGACCGGGACGTCGAGGCCAGATCATCCCGAGTGTTCTCCTGTTCCAAGGTCGGGATCGGTGGGAGGAGGGCCCCCACGTATGGAACGTGCCGGCGAAGCAAGGAGTCCAGGTGAACAGTGGGGAACGGATCAAGTGGCCGCCCCGGCCCCGGTACCCGTTGAGGCACCTGTTCAGGTTCTTGGACTTTGAATTGGTTCCAGTCTACCGTTATGCTGAATCCCTTGCACCAGTGTCTCCTGCCGATCCCGAAGCTGTCGGAAGACCGCCCGGAGGACGGGCTCACTCCGGGGTGAGTGCGATGCTTCTCAATCCTAAATGAACTACGATCGGGTAAGGCGACAGGCGGAAAACTATCGATCGTCCCCATACCAGCCCGAAGCGCCAGCAGGTCTTCCCATTGTCTTGAAGGACTTCGGCGACCCCGATGGCCCCGCTTGGGGGAGGAACCTCGCGACATGACGAGTGAGTCACGTCGTGTCACTCAGGAGCGGCGATGTGGTGGAGGTTTCGGTGGCTTCTCTGTGTCCTTCTCGGTCTGGTGTTGATCGGCGGCGCAATCCTGTGGTTTCGAGACTACCGGGCCGTCGAGCGTGACGCGCAGGCCGCTCGCGCCGCCGTGTCCGGCGGTCGAACGGTCATGGCTCGCGAGCCGCTGAATCGCTGGCTCCCGCCCGGCCGAGGTCCGCCCAGGCCCATGCCCTGCGGGCGGAGCTCGCTCTCGCCGAGGGCGACTTCGACCAGGTGAAGCCCGAATTCAACCTGGCCCGTTCCCTCGGCTATCCGGAAGAGAAGCTGGAGCGGCTCCGCGATCTGGTCGTCGCGGATTGGCCAGTACGCCGAGGCGGAGCCGGTCCTCGCCCGTCTCTGGAGGGAGGGAGCGAAGCCCGACCCCGCCGTTGACAAAGCGCTGGCCCGGATCTACCTCAAGACCTATCGCCTGGCCGGTGCGAAGACCGTCATCCAACGCTGGAGATACTGACGCTCCCACCAACGGCCGGCCGTTCCTCTGGCTCACGGAAATCGATCGCCGCACCGAGGTTGAACAACCCGAATCCTGGGAAGACACTACCGCGAGGCCCTGCGGCGCGATCCGACCTCGATCCGGCCAGGCAGGGCCTCGCCGAATCGCTCCGCAGGGTTCATCGCAACGAGGAGTCGGCCCAGGAGTACAAACACTATCTGGCCCGTCATCCGGATGACCCGGTCGCCCTGGCCGGGGCGGGCCTGAACCGCTGGAGCTGGGCAATCTGTCGGAAGCGGCCCGTCTCCTGGATCGCGCCCTGGCACTGGCGCCGACCGAGCGGGCCGCACTGAAAGCGCACGCCGAGGTCGATTTCAGCGCGGGGACCTGGCCGCCGCCGTGCACGGCTCGCACAGGCCCTCAAGACCGATCCGTTCGATGACGAGGCCCTCCACGTCAGTGCCCGGTTGCGGGCCATGCTGGGCGATGCCGATGGGCGCGAGCCGATCGTCAGGCATTCGATCGCTTGAGGAAGGACCAGGAAGAATTGCTCAAAATGCGGGGCCGGCCCTCGACCATCCGGGCGATAACGACACCCGGACGAAGGTCGCGGCCTGGATGTTCGCACACGGTCGCGACCAGGATGGATTGGAATGGGCGATGGCGATCCTGGCCAACAATCCGAACCACGTGCCGACCTGCTTGCTGCTGGCGGACTATTACGGAAGCGGCCGGACGGTGCGGGCTGGCCAACCTCTATCGGACGAAGGCGGCCTATAGGCGTCGGCACCGTAGAATAGGTGAGCCGCGATGCAGGTACGTGCCTCGGAAGGTGATCGAGGAAAACGGGACGGGTAGACTTGGCTGCGACACGACCCGGGTCTACCCGCCCCCATTTCCGCCAGGGGATCAATGAACGCACGGGCTCCGGTTCCCGCGACCGGCGAATCGATGAGGGCGGTCGGGGCGCGGGCGGCCGTCGCCGATTCCTGCGAGGGAGTTTTCGATGAAGGCGGTGCTCCGCGTCGGGCTGGTCGGACTGGCGATTGTGGCCATCGCCGGCGTGGTGTCCGTGACCCTGGCCAACCCGGGTCTGGTTGACGCCTGCCGAAAGGCGCTGGGGCGGCTGGCGCCGGGCCGAACCCGCGACGCTTCGTCGCCGCGGGTCCCGCTGGTCAGCGAACGGTTCCTCGATGACAGCGGCTATCAGTTGGCGGGCGAGATGACCCCGCCATCGAGGACCGGAGCTGGCTCGACCAGGTCCGATCGGCGGTCCGCGGGCGGGCCGAGCGGGGCCGCACCGTCTGCTCGGGCAGCTGCGCGGCTCGATAAATTCCGGCCGACCGGACCGGCCACGACCTGCCCGGGCCACTCTTCAGGCGAAGATCGCCATGCTCTTCATGTACGACGGTCGGTTCCAGGACGCATCGCGCTGGCTCGAAAAGGCTGAGACGGAGAATCCGGGCCTCCCGGCGGACTTGAAGGCGAACCTGGTGGCGCTCCGCGGCGTCGCCGCGATGAGACGCGGCGAGGTCGAGAACTGCGTGGCCTGCCTCGGGCCGTCGAGCTGCATCTTTCCAATCGCCGCCGAAGCCCGTCACCAGCAGACATCCGGCTCGCGGGAGGCCATGGCCCACTTCACGGCGTACCTGCACCAGCGGCCCGAGGACCTGGGAGTTCGCTGGCTGCTGAGGGTCGCCGCCATGACCCTGGGCGAGTACCCCGAGGGGGTCCCGGCAGGGCTCCGCTTGCCGCCCGACCTCTTCGCCTCGACCCTCGACATCGGACGGTTCCAGAACGTCGCGCCCGGGTCGGACTCGAGACGAGAGGTCCGAACATGTTCGGCGGGAGCATCTTCGACGATTTCACGGGCGATGGCCGGCCCGATATTTTCGTCTGCTCGGCCGACTGCGACCTGGACGCCGCCTTGTTCGTCAATCGCGGCGACCGGTTCGAGGACCGAGGCCCCGCGGCCGGGCTGGCCGGCCAGGGCCTGGCCGCCAACGCCAGCCATGCCGACTTCGACAATGACGGTCGGCTCGACGTCTTGCTGCTCCGTGGCGGGTGGGAGGCACCCTACCGGCTCTCCCTCCTGCGAAACAAGGGTGAAGGTGTCTTCGAGGACGTGACCGTCGCCGCGGGCCTGGCGATCCCCATCCAATCGCAATCGGGGGCGTGGGGGGACTTCGATAACGATGGTTTTGTGGACCTCTACGTGGTGGGAGAGCAGCACTCGGGGCGTCCAGACACCCTGAACAACGGCCGCCTCTACCGGAACAACGGCAACGGCACCTTTACCGATGTCGCCGAGGCGGCGGGTGTCGGCAACGAACGGTTCGGCAAGGGCGCCGCCTGGGCGATTACAATGGCGACGGCTGGGCCGACCTGTACGTGTCCAACATGAAGGCCCCCAATCGCCTCTACCGGAACAACGGCGATGGCACCTTCACCGACGTTGCCTCTGAGCTCGGCGTCGCCGAGCCGCAAGACAGCTTCTCGTGCTGGTTCTGGGACTACGATAACGACGGCCGGCTCGACCTTTTTGTCGCCGGCTTTCGCGGTTTCCTTTACGATGTGATCGCCGACGCACTCGGCCAGTCGCACCAGGGCGAGCGCCTGCGCCTCTACAGAAACCTGGGGGATGCGGGCTTCCGCGACGTGACCAACGAGGTCGGGCTCGGCCTGGTGTTCCTGACGATGGGCTCAAACTTTGGCGACGTGGACAACGACGGATATCTCGATGTTTATCTCGGGACCGGGCTGCCGAACTACTCGAACCTGCATCCGAACGTGATGCTCAAGAACGTGGGGGGCCTGCGGTTCGCGGACATCAGCGTGTCGTCGGGCCGGCCACCTCCAGAAGGGACACGGCGTCTCCTTTGCCGACTGGGACGCCGACGGCGATCTCGACCTCTTCGAGGAGATGGGCGGCGCCGCGCCCGGGGACGGCGCACAACGTCCTGTTCCAGAACCCGGGGCATGGCCGCCACTGGCTGGATCTCGACTCGTCGGCATCGCGACCAACCGAGCGGCCATCGGCGCGGCTGCGGGTCAACTAAGGGCCCCGATGCCACGATCCGATCGATCTACCGCGAGGTTAGCTCCGGATCGAGCTACGGCGGCAACAGCTTCGTGCAACACATCGGCCTCGACCAGGCGGAGCGGGCCGATTGCGTCGAGGCGATCTGGCCGGTCAGCATGAAGCGTGCGGTCTTCCGCGATGTCCCCGCCGACCAGACGGTTGCGATCACCGAGGGGGCCGGTTCCTACGAGACGCTCGTCCGCCGGCCGCTCCCAACGGCGACCGGTCGATGATCGTTCGCCGAACCCGTCATTCCGGTCGCTCTCGGGATGCGACGAACGGAAGCGTCTTCACCATTCTCCGGACGCTCTCGGCCGCGCCAGAGCCGGTTGCCCAGGTCTTGGCCACACCCCTTCGGGTCATATCGTTGAATCCGAACCCCGTGCCAACCTTTCCTGCTCCTGGCCGACACTTACGGCAAGCGGCCGGACGGAGCGGGGCTGGCCCAGTTGCCAAGCAAGTTGCGGCACCAGGGTTTCTTCGTTGCTTTTCCCTCGTCAAGTCGGAAACTAACAGGGTGTCCCGGATTCCCCCGGGGTTAGTCCCGGTCATGATTCGGTTTTTCCCAGAGACGGACATTTTCCGAGATCACCATGGTCCGCGCACCCCGGCCAGCGGTTCGGCGTCTCGTCACCAAAGTTCTGAGCGGCCTGATCCTGGTTGCGGGGCTCGCGGTTATCCTGGTGATGAGTTTCCCCCGCGGCATCGTCGGCAAAATCTTCGGAAGCGGCCCAGGATGCGGTCGCACGCATTTCTTCGGAGACGGCTCAGTCGGTTGTTGTCCCTGCCTCGAAGACTCCGAGGCGACTCGATTACAAGGTCCGCGTCTCGATGGACACCAGCGGTTCCAACCAAGCCATAACTCACCTGCGATGGACGTCCGAAGCCTCGCTCCAAGAGATTCGTGAGAACTGGCAGTCCGTCGGCCCGCGAATGATCGAGGAACTGGAGAAACCCTGCCTCCCCCCGGGAAGTCCGATTCGCACCGGCTCCTGTTGCTTGTGAGTAAAGTCAACGTCCTCAATATGGAGGGGAATACCAAGGGTGCCTACGAGCTCTTGGAGCAGACCCGATCGTGGGTCGAGCAAGCAGGACGCGCTGGCCGAGTGGTCTCTATACGGTCATCTACTTCCAGGGCGTGACCGCGCTGCGCCGCGGCGAGAACGAGAATTGCATCATGTGCCGGGGCGAGAGCTCGTGCATCCTGCCGATCGCGCCCGGCCGCCGTCCACACCAATCCCACCGGCTCGCGGCTGGCGATCCGGCATTTCACCGAGTACCTCGAGCAGTTCCCCGACGACCTCGAGGTCCGCTGGCTGCTCAACCTGGCCCACATGACCCTGGGCGAATATCCCGACAAGGTCGATCCCCGGTTCCTGATCTCCCTGGATCATTTCCTCAACTCCGAGTTCGACATCGGCAAGTTCCGCGACATCGGCCACCTGGTCGGGGTCAACCGCTTCAACCAGGCCGGCGGCGCGATCATGGAGGACTTCGACAACGACGGCCTGCTCGACCTCGCCGTCACGACCTTCGACCCGACCGAGCCCATGGCCTTCTACCGCAACAAGGGGGACGGCACCTTCGAGGATCGCACCGAGGCGGCCGGCGTGACCGACCAACTCGGCGGGCTGGTACTGCGTCCAGACCGACTACAACAACGACGGCCGCATGGACATCTTCATCTCGCGCGGGGCCTGGTTCCCCATCCCGATCCGGCCAGCCTGCTGCGGAACAACGGCGACGGCACCTTCACCGACGTCACCCGGGAGGCGGGGCTGCTCGACCCGGTCAACTCCACGTCTCGCGCGTGGGCCGACTACGACAACGACGGCTGGCTCGACCTGTTCGTCGGCTGCGAGCAGCAGCCCAACCGCCTGTATCACAACCGGGGCGACGGCACGTTCGAGGAAGTCGCCGCCAAGGCCGGCGTGCAAGGCGACGCCCGGGCTCTTCTGCAAGGGCGCCGCCTGGATCGACTTCGACAACGACGACTATCCCGACCTGTTCCTCAACAATCTCGACGGCGACGCCCGGCTGTATCACAACAATCGCGACGGCACCTTCACCGACGTCACCGCGGCGATGGGCATCGACGGGCCCTCGTCACGGCTTCTCGTGCTGGGCCTGGGACTACGACAACGACGGCTGGCTCGACATCTTCGCCACCTGCTACGACCGCACGCTCGAGGACGTGGTCAAGGGCCTGATCGGCCAGCCGCACAGCCGATTATCCAACCGGCTCTTTCGCAACGTGGACGGCAAGGGCTTCGAGGACAAGACCAAGGAAGCCGGCCTGGACATGGTCTTCGCCACCATGGGGAGCAACTTCGGCGACTTCGACAACGACGGCTTCCTCGACATGTACCTGGGCACCGGCGATCCCGACCTCGACCACCCTGGTCCCCAACCGCATGTTCAAGAACGTCGACGGCCAGCGCTTCGCCGAGATCACCGGCATCCTCGGGCACCGGGCCACCTCCAGAAAGGGCACGGCGTGGCCTGCGGCGACTGGGACCGCGACGGCGACGTCGACCTGTTCATCGAGATGGGCGGCGCCGTCAACGGCGACAAGTATCACAACATCCTGTTCCAGAACCCCGGCCAGGGGAACCACTGGCTGACGGTGAAGCTCGTCGGCAAGAAGACCAACCGGGCGGCCATCGGCGCCCGGATCAAGGTCGTCACGGCCGGCGACAAGCCGCTGACCGATCCACCGGCACGTCTCCTCGGGCAGCAGCTTCGGGGCCAACCCGCTCGCAGCAAACCATCGGCCTGGCCAAGGCCGAGCGGGTCGCGCTCCTGGAGATCCACTGGCCGACCAGCGGGACGACCCAGGTCTTCCGCGACATCGCCGCCGACCAGGCCATCGAGGTGACCGAGTTCGCCGACGCACTACCGCAAGCTGGACTGGAAGCCGATCCCGCCGCCGAAATGAGCGTCGAACCGGGAACTCCACCAACGATCGAGGCCAGTTTCCGCAGATCTCGCCTGACAATTCCCCGTTAGCCGGAGTAACCCCCGAGCTCCTCGACGCGGTCCGCGATTTCCAGGGAGCAACCCCAGGAGAAGGTGACGCCCGAGCCGCCGTGGCCGTAATTGTGGACGATGCGTGTGCCCGCCTCCGGCTCCAGGTTTGAGTTTCTTGGAATTCTTTTTCGCCGCCACGGATCTTGGTTTCCAGGGCGCCGTCCGGGGAGGCCGGGCCCGTCGCGGCCGTCGGATCGCGGCCCGACGGAAAGTCAACTCATAAGGCGACCTGCGGCCGCAACCCAAAAGGGATGGCTTAGGGGCCGAGATTGGTGAACGCGAGTGGCTTTCCCGGCGGGAGAGGGTCGGGGTGGGGGAGCCTCGGCCGGGTGAGGGGGGAACCCGCCAATGACCGTGCTGCACTGTCACGAGTCGGGTGGTTTTCGGCGAGAAATGTCCTATTTTCACGGAGCTTTGGGACGGCCCTTCACGATGCGCTCAACGAGCCGGGGGCGGTCGCGGGCGAAGGACCTGGTAGGAGTCCGCTCCCTCGGTGATCGCGATGGCCTGGTCGGCGGCGATGTCGCTGAATGTCTGGGTCGTTCGGCTCGTCGGCCAGGAAACCGCGATCGCGTCGACGCGCGTCGAGCCCGCCAGGCCGATCGACTCGACGAGGCTGTTGCCGCCGAAGCTGGAATTGTTGCCGACGGTCCGGTAGATCGACCGCGTTTTGCCGTCGGCCGACTTGAGGTCGACCCGGACCCTGGCGCCGATCGCCGCTCGGTTGGTCTTGACCCCGACCAGCTTGACCTTCAGCCAGTGTCGGCCGTGGCCCGGGTTGCGGAACAGGAGGTTATGCGAGGCATCCCCGGGGACCGCTCCGCCCGGTCTCGACGAAGACGTCCAGGTCGCCGTCATCGTCGAAGTCGGCGAAGGAGACGCCGTTCCCCTTCCGGAGGCTTCCCGTGCCCGAGGACATGGTCACGTCCTCGAACCGCTGACCGTCCACGTTCTTGAACATCAGGTTGGGGACCAGGGCCGAGAAGGACCACCAGCCCGTGCCCACATAGATATCGAGGTAGCCGTCGTTGTCGAGGTCGCCGAAGTTGCTGCCCATCGCCGCCATGGGCCGGTCGAGGCCGACGTCTCGGGTGACCTCGCGGAAGCCCTCGGCGCCCAGGTTGCGGTAGAGCCGGGGACGGCCTGCGTTCTCGACCGACTTGCCCAGTGCGAGCGCCGCGATGTCCGCCAGGCGCACCCGACTGTCGTTGACGAAAATGTCCAGCCGGCCGTCGTTATCGAAGTCCCAGAACCAGCAGGCGAATCCGTCGGCCCCGGTCACATCGAGCGAGGGGGCGAGGTCCACGAACGTGCCATCCCCCTGGTTGTGGTAGAGGCGGCAGGGACTGTCCTGGTTCGAGACGAAGAGGTCGAGCCGGCCGTCCTCATCGTAATCGCCCCAGGCCGACCCCTTGGCGCATCGCTCGTTGACGACTCCGGCAGCCGCGGCGACGTCAATAAACGTTCCGTCGCCCCGGTTGCGATACAGCCGGCAACGGTTTCGCGGGTCGGGCGGGGAGGTGTCGAGATCGTTCGGGGAGGGCAGGTACTCGCCGCAGACGAACACGTCCACCCGCCCGTCGTTGTCGAAATCGCCCCAGGCCGCTGACCCGGTCGCGATCGGCTCGGCCAGCCCGCTGGCGATCGTCACATCCTCGAAGGTGCCGTCCCCCTTGTTCCTCAAGAGCGAGAGCCGCATCGGCTCCTCACCACCCCCGCGCAACAGCAAGACGTCCAGGTCGCCGTCATTGTCGAAGTCGGCGCCGGTCACGTTCAGGGCATAGACCTGGTCCGAGAGGCCCGGCGACGGCCGAGCGGTCCTCGAACGTGCCATTGCCCCGATTGATGAACAGTGAGGCCCCCCGTTCGACGTCGAGCGAGCTGGTGAACAGGTCTGGCAGGTTGTCGCCGTTGAAATCATCGAAGATGCTCCCGCCGGCCTGGTTCGGGCCTCGCGAGGTCAGGCCGGCCCGCGCCGCCACGTCCTCGAACCGGCCCACATCGAGCGTCGAGCGGAACCTGTCCAGCGGGATCAAGTACGGGCCGGGGACCTCGTCGGGGTACTCGCCCAGCGTCATGTAAGCCAGGTTCAGCAGCCATCGGACGCCGAGGTCGCCGGGAAATACCTTCAGGTAGGCCGTGAACCGCTTGACCGCCTCGCGCGACCCGGACTGCTGTTCATGGACGGCCTCGCGCGCGATGGGGAAGATGCCGCTCGATGGGCCGGGATTCTCGAGATCGTTGTCCAGTTCTCCCTGCCGCATGGCGACGATTCCGAGGAGGGCCATCCGCTGGGCCCGGTCCCGCTCGGGGATGTCCCAGGGATGGCCGAGTTCGAGGCCCTTCTGGAAACAGGTGGCGGCCTCGGGATACCGGCCCTCGTGCAGGTTGAGTAAACCAATCCGATGCAGGAGCTGCCCCGCCTCGGTGATTTCGTTCCTGGGGGCTCGAAACGGCAGGCGAACGTGGTCGAACTCCGCCTGGATCACGGCGCAGCCCCAACCGGCTGCGTACCCGGATGGCTTCTTGCAACTCCCGGAGCGACCGCGGGTCGTGGATCGGGGCCATGAACTGGCCGGCGATGCCGAAGCCGCCGTCCTCGATCAGATCGTGGTCGAGCACCAACTCGCTGGGCTTTTCCCGCGGGTCGGGCACGCCTCGGTCCGAATGCCCGTCTGCTCGTCGGGGTTGGTGGCGATGAGGTACACCAGCAACACCACCCCGCCGACGACCGCGAGGCGAAGACACCAGAGACCCGCGTGGGCGACTCGCAATCGCGTATTCATCCCAGGCTCCGTTTGCATCGTCAACGTCGTCGCATCAGGCTGCTGTACCCGATCCGGTAATTGTCCGCGAGGACATCCGGCCAGTCGCTGTCGTATAAATTGGCGTTCTGGCCGTTCATGGCGACCGCGGGCAGCCAGAGGTCCGGCCTGGGTTCCGCGAGTCGATAGACGGAGTTCAGGTAATCCAGGGTGACCGCTCTCGATTTTGAGATGTCCGCGTACAGCCCGGAATCCGTCTGCAAGTTGATCTTGATCGGGATTCGCCCGGAGAACAGCACGGTCTTGCCGGCCCACTGGACCTGGTAGGCGATCGGTGCCACGCCTCGCCCGCGGAGCGGTCTGGGCACGACCTTGAACCAACCTCGCGAGGGCAATTCCTCGGCCGAGAGGACGGCCGTTCCCGCGGGACACGTTTTCTTGAGGTGCTCGAGTCCGGCGGGGGAGACCACCAGTTGGGGGTGGCAGTTCGCGATCAGCTCGCCGAGCCCGGCCGTCGCGGTCGGATCGCACGACGTCAGCAAGACGGCGGCCGGGTCCACCGGCTTCAGACCGAGTCGCTGGAGGCCGCTCTTGACGAAGGGAAGCAGACCAGGACCACCCGGGGCGTCGACCAGGAAGAATCGCGAGGCGGCCGAGAACCCGTAGACCGAAACCTTGTGGAAATCCCCCAGGTAATAGAGGTCTGGCAAGAGCCGCTTCGGTTCACCATCGAGGAAGTCCGCCCCGTCCGCCTCATAGCGAGCCTGGAGGGTCGCCATCTCGGCGATGCCGTTATCGAGGATCTCCTCCCAGCGTCGTTTCGACAGGTACGGGTCCTGGGGTGTCGGGTCGGCGCGAGGATGGCCAGGCAGTACGACGTCGGGGGCCGGGAGGGCCCGAAGCATTCGGAGGCTTGCGAGGTAGTCCTTGGCGTTGCCGCGGTATCGTGGCGGCAGATAGACCGAGTACGTGCCCAGCGGTTTCGAGATCCGGTCGGGGGACTTCTCGTCACCGACCAGCATCGAGATGACGTCGCCCCCGAACAGCGCGCGAACGCCCGCGCGCTCCATCAGGTAACAGGTACTACCCGGCGTGTGGCCGGGCGTCGCCAGGACCTGGATGCGGACGTCGCCGAAGACGAGCGACTCACCGCCCTTGAGCTCGACATCCACCGTGGTCGCGTGGAGCTCTCCCCCCGGTAAGGAGAAGGCGCTGAAAAACGCCTCGACGGGCCCGCCGGCCCTCAGGACCGCCGCGTCGCCTTGTCCGGCATAAACCTTGGCCCCCGTCTCGGCTCGCAAGTGCTCGGCCCCCCCGGAATGGTCAACGTGGGCGTGCGTGAGCAGGATGGCGCGGACCTGCTGCCAATCGAGGTCCAGGCCCTTCAGTTGGGCCTTGAGGTGGCTGGCGTCGCTCCGCAAGCCCGAGTCGACCAGCACGAGCCCCTCCGACGTCTCGACGACGTAAGCCGCCGAGGGCATCAGGCCGCCCAGGAGGTAGGCCCCGGGCGCAACGTACATCGGCACGCGCGGAGCGGCGGGTGGTTGATGGACTGATCCGCGCCATCGGCAGTCCCTTGCGGGAAGTCACCCGCCAAGAGCCGGGGAATCACCACCAGGAAGGCCAGACTTCCCTGGTACCATCCACGCCAAAATGGCGAACGGGTCGTGGATCGCCGCATGACGGCCGTCCCCCTCTACCCAGGCGCAAAGCGCGATCATCACCGCGCCCCGGAATGTCGGAGAGTGCCTCGGGATCGCTCAACGTAACCGATCCGATTCCAAAGGTCGATCGGGTACCGCATTTTGGAAATGATCGATCCCACTTTCTGCGGATCACGCCTGAGAATTCCCGGTTATCCGGCACAAACCCCCGAGGGCCTCGACGCGCTCAGCGAGTTCGAGGGAGCAACCCCAGGAGAAGGTCACGCCCGATCCGCCGTGGCCGTAATTGTGGACAATGCGCGTGCCCGCCTCCAGCTCCAGGCGAACGTTCTGGCGGCGGCACCGGCCTCAGGCCGACGCGGACCGGTTCTGCCGCGTCGATCTCGGCATCCTCGAGGACCGGCAGGAAATCGAGGCACCGCCGGTACATCTCGCGGATCGGCTCGTAGTTATGCAGACCGATGTTCAGGTTGGTCTCATTGGGTTCGGCCAGGCCCCCCAGCACCAGCATGTCCTGCCCGCGGGGCACGATGAAGATGAAGCCCCGCTCCGTCTCCGAACCGTCGTGGGAGATGCAATGGGCCTGAGTGATTCGTGGCATGGTCCGCCCATCGTTGCCACGCGGATCAGCGCACCGCGAAGCGGATACACCGAGTCCTCGACCAGTTCCCGGCCCTCAGGCCGGTGCAATTGACGATGGCATCGACACCATAATGTCTGGCCAGTGTCTCCTCCCGCTCTCGGAGCGGACCGGTGATCGTTCCCTCGATGATGCGGCAGCCGGCCTTCCGGACTTCGCTGAGTCGCCGGCGCATGTATACGTCGGTGTCAACCATCGGCGCGAGGTATGTGTAAGCGTCCCGCAGTCCCAGCTCGGGGTTGACTCCATTCTCCAGGATCAGGGCGGGATCGTGCCGGAACTGCCGGACCTTGACCTTGAGCTCGTCCCGCTTCTGGATCTGCCAGGGGTCTTCCTCGATTGGCCGCTTGAAGTAGAAGGTCACGGGCCTGAGGAAAACCCCGGTCTCAGGGTCGCCAGCGAGATCGGCGAAGATCTCGTAGGACGTCTCGCACCAGACCTTGGAGCGAGCCAGGGAGACCAAGTCGTGATGGTGGCCACACACGGCCGGCGGCCATTCCCACAGGGCCCGGCCACGACCGAGGTGACCCGCGGGGCGAACCGGTCCGCAACCACGGTGACCTCGAACCCCCTCCGCTTCAGACAGAGGGCGCTCGTGAGGCCGCTGACCCCCGCTCCAATGACGATCACGCCGCTCCCAGCGCGGCTCCCAGGATTGTTAACAGGTTCGTAAGTCAAATTGGTTTGTTGCGACCCGGTAGGACTTATTGCGGTTCCAAGGAGGCACCCGAGCTATTATACCCGGTTGCCAAGGCCCCGGCGCCGGCTCGACAGATCGGACTAAGGAATTCATCCGCGGGCTTGCAGGATTATACCACATTCCAAATCGGGTGATTCCGCAATCTGCCATCCGCAATCTGCCATCCGCAATCCGCGATCTGGTATCTGCCATCCGCAATCAGGAATTTCGGTTGCCCGGCCGGTTTTTTCGTTGTTGCCCGCCGTGTGAGCTGAGAGAATGGCGACATCACCCCCAGGTCGTGCCGGGGACTTCCCGCCTGGCGGATGGCACCCAGCCGCCGCCGGACCTAACCCCCTTGCCGAGATGATCCATGGAACGGCCATCCCAACCGGCCTCGCGCGGTCTCGACGTGAGGTCCTGGCCGGGTTCTTCTTGCTCGCGGTGTTCGCGATCGTCTTGATGGAATCCATCCGCCGCAGTGGCGCGCATGCTTCAGAGACGGATCACGTCGCTGCTCAGCCTTCCGGGGCTGATCCGGCCGCCGTCGTCCCCAGGCCGGAGATCAAGAAGGGACTCAAGTACCAACCGCGCCGAACCATGGAGACCAGCATTTTCTTCGCGGCCCTTTCTCATCTGCGCTGGCCGATCGACGCGACTCTCGAAGAGATCGGGGAGAACTGGCGGACCGTGAACGCCCGATTGATGAAGGAGCTGGAGATGGCCCTGCCCCCTCCCGGGAAGTCCGATTCGCAGCGGCTCCAGATCCTCCTGTCGAAATCCAGCGTCTTCCAGTTCCAGGGGGAGCCAAGGCGCGCCTACGATCTGCTCGAGGAGACGCCGCTCCTGGGTCCAATCGCACGACGCACTCGCCGAGCTCGGTCTTTATACCGTCATCTTCTTCCAGGGAGTGGCCGCGTTGCGGCTGGGCGAGACCGAGAACTGCGTGATGTGCCGGGGCGAGAGCTCGTGCATTATCCCGATCGTCTCGGCTGCCGTTCACACCAACCCCACCGGCTCCCGGCTGGCGATCCAGCATTTCACCGATTACCTCAACCAGTTCCCCGACGACCTGGGCGTCCGCTGGCTCTTGAACGTGGCGCACATGACCCTGGGCGAACATCCGGATAAGGTCGATCCGCGGTTCCTGCTCCGGCTCGACCATTTCACCAAATCCGAGTTCGACATCGGCAAGTTCCGCGACATCGGAGACCTGGCCAAGGTGAATCGGTTCAACATGGCCGGCGGCGCGGTCCTGGAGGATTTCGACAACGACGGCCGGCTCGACCTCGCCACCACGAACTTCGATCCCGCCGAGCCCATGTCCTACTACCGCAACACGGGCGATGGTACGTTCGAGGACCGCACCGAGCCGGCAGGGCTGAGCAAAAAACTGGGCGGCAAGTAACTCGTTCAGACCGATTACAACAACGACGGACGGATGGATCTGTTCATCTCTCGCGGCGCCTGGTTCCTCTTGCCGATGCCGCAGACCTTGTTGCGGAACGATGGCGACGGCAAGTTCACCGACGTCACCAAGGAGGCGGGGCTGTTCGGCCCGGTCAATTCCACCTCCTCGCGCTGGGCCGACTTCGACAACGACGGCTGGCTCGACGTCTACTTGGTCTGTGAGCAGCCGACGAATCGCTTGTATCGCAACCGGGGTGATGGGACCTTCGAGGACGTCACGGCCAAGGCCGGCGTCACGCAGACCTGGCAACCTATACTCCAAGGGTGCCGACTGGATCGATTACGACAACGACGGCTATCCCGACTTGTTCATCGACAATCTCCAGGGTGACGCCCGGCTCTATCACAACAATCGCAACGGCACCTTCACCGACGTCACGCAAGCCATGGGCATCGACGGTCCCAAGCGGGGATTCTCGTGCTGGGCCTGGGATTACGACAACGATGGCTGGCTCGATATCTTCGCCACCTGCTACGACTATACGCTCGACGACGTGGTCAAGGGCATGTCGGCGAGCCGCACGCCGGACCATCGAATCGGCTCTTCCGCAACGTGAACGGCAAGAGATTCGAGGACAAGACCAAGGAGGCCGGACTGGACATGGTCTTCGCCGCCATGGGGAGCAACTTCGGCGACTTCGACAACGACGGCTACCTCGATTTCTACCTGGGCACCGGCGACCCGGACCTGAGCACGCTCGTCCCCAACCGGATGTTCAAGAACGTCGGCGGCAAGCGGTTCGCCGAGATCACCGCGTCCTCGGGGACCGGGAACCTTCAGAAAGGGCACGGCGTCGCCTGTGCCGACTGGGACCGCAACGGCGACCTCGATATCTTCATCCAGATGGGCGGCGCCGTCACGGCGACCGGTACCACAACGTCCTGTTCCAGAACCCCGGCCAGGGGAACCACTGGCTGACGGTCAAACTGGTCGGCAAGAAGACCAACCGGGCGGCCATCGGCGCCCGGATCAAGGTGGTCACGGCGGGCGAACATCCGCTCACGGTCCACCGGCATGTCTCCTCCGGCAGCAGCTTGGGCGCCAACCCGCTCGAACAGACACATCGGCCTGGCCAAAGCCGCGCAGTCGCCCTGCTGGAGATCCACTGGCCGACGAGCGGGACGACCCAGGTCTTCCACGACCTCGCCGCCAACCAGACGATCGAGATCACCGAGTTCGCCAACGAATACCGAAAGCTCGATTGGA
>CAWJGW010000085.1:0-37221 GCA_963842405.1 uncultured Isosphaeraceae bacterium
CAAGGAATCGCCGGGATTCGGAAAAGTGGACGCAGAAGGAGGTCGCGCACCTCGATGCGTGGTTGCGAGTGAAAATCGTCCGCAACGTCGTTCGCCCCACTTTAACCACGTTCTTGCCCGAGCGCTCGAAGACCAATGGCACGGCGGTGATCATCTGTCCCGGTGGAGGCTTCCGCTTTCTAGCCAAGGGCGAGGGCATCGAAGAAGCGGAAAGGCTCCGTGCCCGCGGCGTAGCGGCGTTCGTTCTGAAGCATCGTCTGATGGATACGGGAGCGACTGAGGCGGAATTCCACAAGTCGGTGCTGCAAGCCGCCCTGCTAAAGGCCATCGAGGATCGCCTGAAAGGCGGGGAGCGGCCGGTCTTGCCGGAAGATGTGCGGAAGTTTAGCGCGCTTGCCGTCGCGGATGGCCGGCAAGCGATCAAAGTGGTGCGCGAACACGCCGGTGAGTGGGGAATTAAACCGGATCGCATCGGCATCATGGGCTTCTCGTCCGGCGGGGTGGTAGCGACCGGAGTCGCGACGGAGTACGATGCCGCCAGCCGGCCAAACTTCGCCGCGTCGATCTACGGCCCAGTTTTAGGTTGCGTGAAGGTCCCCAAAGACGCGCCGTCCCTCTTCATCTGTTGTGCCAGCGATGACCCCCTCGTGCCTTCCAGAGACAGTATTCGCCTCTATTCCGCTTGGAATGCGGCCGGAAAGTCCGCTGAACTGCACATCTACGCCAAGGGCGGTCACGGCTTCGGCGGTCAAGGACTTCCTTCGGACACCTGGATCGACCGCTTCGGCGATTGGCTGGGTCAACAAGGCTTCCTCAAGTCCGCAGGCAATCGATAGTCACACGCACCACCCAGGTGTCCTTTCGGCGAGTCCGACCACCTCGCCCGCGCAGGATCTGGAAGTGGATGTCGGCCAACCGCGGCGACTGGCCCCGCCCGGGGCGACGTCAAGCCCCGAGGCTTCCAGGAGCACGCAGTCGGTCCCTTCGCGCGGCACCCGCGGCCGGGGTGCCGCGTACGTAGGCCCGGGCCGCCTTGACCTTCTCCTGAATTGTGGTGTATGGGGATAGATGTCGTCCTCCACGAACAGCGCGATTCGTCGCGTTTTCTGCGGAGCTTGCTCATCTCACGGTGCTGCCATCCCCGGAGGACATTCCATGAGATCGTTTCGGATCGCGGTGATTCCAGGCGACGGCATCGGCAAGGAAGTCGTCCCCGAGGGATTGCGCGTCCTGGAGAAGGCCGCCGGCCGGTTCCAGCTCGCCCTCGCGTTCGATCACTTCGAGTTCGCGAGCTGCGACTATTACCTGAAGCACGGCGCGATGCTCCCCGACGACTGGAAGGGGCTGATCGGCCAGCACGACGCGATCTTCTACGGCGCCGTCGGCTGGCCGGCGACGGTGCCCGATCACATCTCGCTCTGGGGCTCCTTGATCCAGTTCCGCCGCGAGTTCGATCAATACGTCAACCTGCGACCGGTGCGCCTGATGCCCGGCGTCCCATGCCCGCTAGCCGATCGTAGGCCCGGCGACATCGACTTCTTCGTGGTCCGAGAGAACACCGAGGGCGAATACTCGTCCGTCGGCGGCCGGATGTTCGCGGGCACCGGGCGCGAATTCGTCGTGCAGGAAGCGATCTTCACGCGCACCGGAGTCGATCGCATCCTGCGATTCGCCTTCGAGCTGGCTCGGTCTCGCCCGAAGAAGCATCTGACCAGTTGCACCAAGAGCAACGGCATCTCGATCTCGATGCCGTTCTGGGACGAACGGGTCGCGGCGATGATGCCAGAATACCCCGACGTGCGCGTCGACCGTTACCACGTCGACATCCTGACCGCGCACTTCGTTCGCAACCCCCATTGGTTCGATGTGGTCGTCGCGAGCAACCTTTTCGGCGACATCCTCTCCGACCTGGGCCCGGCCTGCACCGGCACGATCGGCATCGCCCCCTCGGCGAACCTCAACCCGACGCGCGCGTTCCCATCGCTGTTCGAACCGGTCCACGGCAGCGCCCCGATATCGCCGGTCAGGGCATCGCCAATCCGATCGGCCAGATCTGGTCCGCGGCGATGATGCTCGAGTTCCTCGGCCAGGCACCCGGCGCGGAGGCCGCGCGCTACAAGGACGCCCATGACGCGATCCTCCGCGCGATCGAACACATCTGCGAGCAAGGGCCGCGGACGCGGGACATGGGGGGGACCGCGTCGACCGAGGAGGTCGGCCGGGCCATCGCGGCGGCGATCTGAGCGACAAGGCTCAGCCTGCGGATGGCAGACTCCGACAGAATTGAAGTGGTCTGATGGCTAGAAGGCCATCGTTATCACAGGAATCCGAAATCCGGCGCAGACAAGGTTGTTCGACGGGGCCAAAAGCTTAACCCAATTCTCTGTGCCCATGATTGTCGGTCCCCGGATTCATCGTGGTTCCCGGTCTCAACCGCGACGGGCGATGATCCGCCAGACCATCCGGAATCACGCTCCCTCGGGGCCGAACAGCGACTTTTCCCCGCGGACGACTTGCTCGGTGATCGTATAGGTCTGGCCCGGCTGACGCTCGGGAAGGTCGTACATGATGTCGAGCATCAGGCTTTCCATGATCGACCGCAGCGCCCGTGCTCCGGTTCCTCGCGCCTTGGCCCGCCGCGCGATTTCTCGGATTGCGCCGTCATCGAATTTCAATCGGGCGTCGTCGTAGTGGAAGAGGACTTCGTACTGCTTGGTGAGCGCGTCCTTGGGCTCGGTCAGGATCCGCGCCAGGTCTTCCTCGGAGAGCTGGTTGAGCGTGGCGATGATGGGCAGCCGGCCGATCAGCTCGGGGATCATGCCGTACCGCTCGAGGTCTTCGGGGGTGACCTGGGCCACCAGCTCGTTGCGCTCGAGCTCGCGGTCGTGGGCGCGCTCGTCACCGCGGCCGAAGCCGATCATCTTGCGGCCCAGTCGCTTGCCGACGATCTCCTCGAGGCCGACGAAGGTGCCGCCGCAAATGAAGAGGATGTCGGCGGTGTTGACCTGGAGGTACTGCTGCTCCGGGTGCTTTCGCCCCCCCTGCGGCGGCACGTTGGCGATGGTCCCCTCGAGCAGCTTGAGCAAGGCCTGCTGCACGCCCTCGCCCGACACGTCGCGGGTGATCGAGACGTTCTGGCTGGTCTTGCCGATCTTGTCAATCTCATCGATGTAGATGATGCCCTTCTCGGCGGCGGGGATCTGGTAGTCGGCCGCCATCACGAGCTTGAGGATCAGGTTCTCGACGTCCTCGCCGACGTAGCCGGCCTCGGTCAAGGTGGTGGCGTCGCCGATGGCGAACGGGACGTGCAGCCGGCGGGCAAGGGTCTGGGCCAGGGCGGTCTTGCCGCAGCCCGTCGGGCCGATCAGGAGAACATTGCTCTTGGAGACCTCGACCTCCTCGAGATCGGGATCGCTGATCTCGCCGCCGAGCACGCGCTTGTAATGGTTGACGACCGCGACGGCCAGCGTCTTCTTCACCCGCTCCTGGCCGATGATGTACTCGTTCAGGTGGGCCACGAGCTCGCGGGGCGTCGGCATTTTCTCGAGCTTGGCATTCTTCCGCTGATGCTGCTCGAAGAGGCTGTCACACACCCCGACGCAATGGACGCAGATGTGCGCGATCGGCCTGCCCGTGGACACGGGAATCAGCGCCCTTCCCTCGATCATCGGGCCGGCCTCGGCGCTATTCCGCCCGCAGAAATCGCACAGCACAGGGGGCTGCGCCGGGGACGAGCTCTCTTCGGTCGTCACGCTTGTCACTCCACATCGAAATCGCGGGCCGAAACACGGACGCAGCCGGGCCGGGGACCAGAACGGGGACACTCCTCAAGCATACCAACGGCTGAGACCAGAAGAGACTAGAGCGCTTCACGATTGAGTTGCGCCACGCCTCTTGGTCGATACCAAGAACCCCCCTGGCCGCCAGGGGGGGTCTTCGGTTGAGGACGCCGAGTGTATGCAAGCCAACCGTAAACCGCTCTAAACCTTCCAAGTGAAACAGGTTCCGTTCGGCAATTCCGGGTTGCCAACGGACCGGATGCTAAACCATTCACGAAGTCCGGGTGGATTTGCGGCTTGGCTGCCAGCGTCGTCAGCGGATCACCGGAACCTTCCGCCAGCCCGTGGTGCTCTCGGTGAACTCCCGGCACGAGAAACACCAGACCACCAGCTTCTTCCCCTTGAGGTTGTCGCGCCGCCGGAGCAATTCGATGCGCATCGTCGTGGATGCTGAACCGCGAATGCCGACCAGATCGACGGGGAAGCCGAGGTGCAGCGCGAGATGATCCGGCAGGCCGGCCCCGCGTGCGTACAGGTCGGGGTCGTGGAAGACGAGCGTGTGGCTATCGCCCATGAGCAGGACCGGGCTGTCGCGGGCCGGCTCGACGGGCGACGAGCTGGCCGTCGCGGCGGGTGCCCACGAAGGTGACGGTCAGCGTCTCCCGGGTGGGATTGGCCTCATCCATCATCCGGGCCAGGTCGCCGGTGATCTCAACACCGCGAGGTTCGGTCTCGTAACGCGACTTCGGCAACTCCTTCAACCAGGGGCGGTCCTCGACGTGCTTCGCGATGGCCTGTGCGACCAGCTCGACGGCCCGCCCCGACCAATGCGTGTCGGTCTTGCAGTAGAGATCGACCCCCGGGCTCTGTCTCTGCTTCAGGAAAACGGGGGTCAGGTCGAGCACGGGAACACCGCGCTGGCCGAGCACCCGATAGAATTGTTCATGGTACGGATCGAGGTGGGGAGATGCCCCCGCGACGGGGGCCTTGATCCGCTTCGAGATCCTCTCAGGATAGATCGCCGCCTTGGCCGGAACGGGGACGATCAACAGCTCGATCCCGGCCTTCTTCAACTGGTCGTGGAAATCGACGATGGCTGCTAGCGGGTCGGCATCCCGCGAGTTCGAGGCCCGGCTGATCGCGGCGGCGCGCTCGCCCCAGAACGGGCCGACGCTGAGGGCGCGCAATTCCGCAGTAAAGAATAGCCAGCCGTCGGAGCCGATGATTGCGCTCCGACCCTCCTTCCCGGCCTGCGCGGCCAGGCCCGAGAGTTCGGAGAGGAATGCGTCCACTCCCTGCACGTCGTCGGCCGAGGCCCAAGATAGCCTGGACAGTCCAGTGGCCAGCGCGAGGACGATCAACATCGTGACCGGCCACCGTCCCTGACGGCGAACGTTGCAAACGCGATTTGGAGTGTTCCTGTTCATGGGGCTTCCTCCACCCAGTAGGTTGGCAGGTCGATCAAGGTGAAATCCGGGTCATCGAGCTCGACGCGGGTGAAGCGTCCGTAACGCTCCTGCGCCTGCTCCCAGGGCGTGAGATCCAGGGTCAGGCTCTGCCCGGGACGATACCGGGCCGCGTTGGTGAGGCGGTTGTCCCGCATCCCCCAGAGATAGACCAGAACCTCGGGGCGGGGCGAAGTCCCCCGGATCGACTCCACCTCGGTGAGATGAAGGGCCACGATCGCGTCGCGATAGGGAACCGATCCGGGCTTGGGCACGCCGGAGATCGCCTTGATCCGGCCCCGGACCTGCGATAGACCGGTGCCGGGAGCGGCCGGGCCTTGCGATGGTCCCGGTCTGGGCGGTCGAACCTCATTCCAGGAAAGCCGCTTCCAGTCGCCGACGGCCAGCTCGCGAATGGCGAACTGCCAGATCAGGACGCGCTTGCCGGCCAGACGGTCGTTGCCGCGTGCCAGCTCCAGGGCGAGCGCCTGGCGCGTGGCGTGGGCGCCGGCGTCGTTCTGGGCGATCCGATCGACGGCCCGGCCCATCGTGAAGCTGAGCTGCTCGGCCAGGCCGGCGGCTTCGCCCCAGTTCATCTCGGCCATCGAATAGATGTTCGTGAAACTGTCGCCCAGGAGCAGAACGTCGGCCGCGGGCGCCGGCTGCCAGGGCTCACCATCCGGATCGAGGACCTGGCGAATCGCGACCTCCTGAAGCGGGAAAAGGTCCTGGTCGGCGGGTAGCTTCATCATGACCGCGATGTCGCCGAGGGTACGGACGGTCATCGAGCGGCCCCGATACGCGATCGCGGGACGCGCCGGGAGCGGGGCCTGCTCGGCGATGAACGCACTCAAGCGCTCCGCGACGGCCTGCATCGCGTCGGGAGTCCAGTGGGTATCGGTCGTCAAGAACTGCGGCTGGCCGGTCCGCTGCTTCCGCTCCAGCAAGACGGGCGCGGGATCGAAGACAAGCACGCCGGCCGCTTCCATCTCCGTCTTGAACCGCTGGTAAGAGGGATTCTGCAAGACATCGGGCCAATCCCGATAACGCGTCGAGAATCGCTCGGGCTCGACCATCGCTTTGGCGGGCGTGGGCATCAGGATCAGCCGGACCCCAGACTGGTTCAGGCGTTCCTGGAATTCGAGGATCGCCGGCCGCGGGTCCGGTCGGGGGGCTGCGGTGTACTCGTTGCCTGCCGAAGCGCGACGGGTGAGGGAAGCCGGTTCGAGGAAGCCCGGACCGGTCACGTAGTCAATACCTGGGCGGAAGAACAGCCAGCGGTCAAGCCCGAGGTATGCCTTCTCGTTGCCCAGGCCGCCCAGGCGCGTCAACCAGTACTGCGTGGGCCCGAGTAGCCTCCGGCTTAGGATCGACTCGTCTTCCAGCCGGCCCTCATACTCGTGGAGGTTCTTCAGCAGGCGGGCGTTCGCCGCCAGGACCTTCGCCGATCGGTCTCCCTCAGTCTTCCGGTACGATCCGGAAACGCCGTCGAAGGCGAACGCAATGTCGTACCAGGCCGGCCAGCGCGTCTCACTTGCTGATCCACGTCCGACCTGGAGCTCCTGGATCGACTGGATCGTCGGGACCGCCACGATGGTGGCCAGGAAGACCGCCACCATGGCCCAGGCCAGCCGTCGGACTGATGTCGGTCCGACCGATCTCGCGCTTGGCGATCTCTTCGCGACTGAGACGCGGCTCCGGTCGCTCCATGGCTGTCTTCCCCTTCCAGTGCGTCCGGCCCCTCGGGCTGCGGAGCAGTTCGTGGCGGTCGCCCGAACGCGCTTCAAAAGATGAAATAGATGAACGGGTTATAGGCTTGAGCCGTGAGCATGACCAGTGAAGCCCAGAGTACGGCGAACGCGAACGCGGCGCGGGGCCAGGTGATCCGGCGCGTGAAGTCCCAGGTCTGGGGGCAAAGCCACGTGACGGCCGTCGCCGTGATGAGCGATGCGATATAGTAAGGCTGGTAGATCACCCCGCCGATCAGGGCCGCGCTGGTCTGGGCGTGCCCGAGGCCGAGCAGGCTCGCGCAGTAGGCGAGGGCCCGGGGCAGCGTGTCGGCACGGAAGAAGACCCAGGCGAGACAGACGATCGCGAACGTGATGGACGTCTTCAGTGGCCCGGGGAGCCTCCGGTAGACGCTCCCCTTGCCCTGCATTCGCTCGAAGCCCAGCATCACGCCGTGGATACTTCCCCAGATCACGAAGTTCCAGGATGCCCCGTGCCAGAGGCCCCCGAGCACCATCACCGTCATCAGGTTGACGTAGGTGCGGCCCGACCCCTTGCGGTTGCCGCCCAGCGGGACGTAGAGGTAGTCGCGAAGCCAGGTGGACAGCGAGATGTGCCAGCGGCGCCAGAACTCGGTGATCGACTGCGACAGGTACGGTGAGTCGAAGTTCTTCGCGAAGACGAACCCCAACATCAGGCCCAGGCCGATCGCCATGTCCGAGTAGGCACTGAAGTCGAAGTAGATCTGGAACGCGTAGCCGACGATCCCCGCCCAGGCATCGGCCATGCCGACCGAGCCCGCGTCGAAAGCCATGTCGGCCACCTTGCCGCAGGGGTTGGCCAGCAGCACCTTTTTGGCCATGCCGAAGCAGAAGAAGGCCACGCCCCGGGCGAACTTTTCGGCCGTGTACGTGCGATACCGGAGTTGATCGGCCACGTCTTGAAAGCGGATGATCGGGCCCGCCACCAGTTGGGGAAACATCGCGACGTAGCAGGCGTAATCGATGTAGTTGCGGATCGCCCGGGCGTCGCCGCGATAGACGTCGATGGCATAGCTCATCGCGTGGAACGTGTAGAAGCTGATCCCCAGCGGCAAGGTCACGCGGAAGAGAGGCTCCCACCGCGCCTGGTCGAGACCCAGGCTGGCCACCATCGCGTTGTACGAGTCGATCCCGAAGTTGAAGTACTTGAAGAAGCCCAGCAGGCAGAGGTTCAGGATGATCGTGGCGGTCAACGCCCCCTTCTGGAGCGCGGCTCCGCGGGCCGCCCGGCTCCAGAGAGATGCTCTCGGCGTCCCCGAAGGCGGGACGCTGGCCCGAGATCACCAGGCCACTGATATAATCGGTGAGCGTCGAGGCGAACATCAACACGACGAACAGCGGATTCGCCCAGCCGTAGAAGACGTAGCTGAGCAAGATCAGCATCACGTGCTGTCCCCGCCGCGGCACCGCGTAGTAGAGCGCGAGTGCCAGTGGCAGGAAGTAGAACACGAAGATGTGCGAGCTGAAGACCATCGGGCTGTCTCCTTGGTGACCGTCTCGATCGATCGTCCGGGACCGGCCCGTTCAGGGCGTGGCATCGTAGTACCGCGGTAGGAGCAGCTCGCGATCGCTGTCGAAGCCGTCCTTGCAGACGAAACGCTTGAGTTGCGGGTTGGACTCGGACGGCTCGAGGACCATCCGCACGTCCGCGCCAGGCTGCCGGGATGTCACGGGTTGCGGCTGGGCGTCGAGCAGGGCCCACTGGGTGACCAACAACTCGCGATCCTTCAGGCTCCCACCGAAGCACTTTCGTCACCCGGTACTTGCAGACCATCAAGGCATCCCGGTACGGCTTGACTTCCTTGAGCGTCGGGACCGCGGATTTCGCGACCAGCTTCGCCGCCACTTCGATTCGGGAAACCGGCTTGCGCGACCGCAGCACATTGCGATACAGGGCCGCATTGCGTTGGATCTCACCCGGTTCCAAGGCACGGTTGTAAATGGCGACGCCTTCGAGTGTCCCCGCCCAGTCGCGGTTGCCGTCGAATTCGTCGCCGAAGACCAGATGATGAGGAGCCCAGTTGGAGAGGTTCCCCTGGACGCTTTCCCCTCGATACACCTCCTTGCCGTCGACGTAGCCCACCAGTTGCCCCGACCGGTAAGTGACGACCACGATGCAGCGGCGACCCGGCCGGAATGGAGCACACGGCCGTCTCGGGATTGACGCCATTGTCGCCCGTCCTGGGCGTCCGAAGCCGGAAGATGAGCTTGTCCCGCTCTTGCCCGAGCGTGAAGTTGCGGCTGTATGCGCTGCTGGAAAACGTCACAATTCGGGCCGGCCCCGACTGATCGAGCCGGTCCGGGTGGATCACCGCCTCGACGGTCAGTTGGTTGCTCTTGCGACACGCGGTGAGGAGGTCATTGTTGGCCTCCTCGACGAGGTAGGAGCCGCCGGCGAGCACCATCGCGTAATCGTGGTTGAGCCGGGCTCGACCTCGCGGCCGGATCACGTAGCCGCGCTCAGGCCGGCCATCGATGGACGGTACCTGGTTCGGCTTGTCACCCGTCTGGAACAGGTAGACCAGGCCCTCGCGGTTGCTGGGCCATCTCACCGGTTCGCGGTTCGAAGCGTGGGGAGTGGACGGGGCCGCGCCGCCGTGTGCCGCCCGCTTCGAGCTGGCCAGAAAGACGTCAGGGAAACGGTCGCAACCCGGGTGGAACGAGTAGCGCACCGGCTTGCCGGACACCTCCAGCGTCTTCGGGTTCATCAGGGCCACGAAGATGTCGTAATCGGCGGTGAAGTGGTCGTGCTGATTGGGCGACGCCCCGCACGCGAACATCCGCCCGTCGCGCGAGACCATTGGGAAATAGAGGTAGCCGCGATCCTTCGGCATCCGCGGGTCATTGAGCTTGAGGATCGGCGAGACCTGCCGCGTCTTCAGGTCGATCCGGTTAATAGGGCCGCCGGCACCTCCCATCCAGAAGCCCCATTTTCCGTCGTGGGAGAAGTAGGGTTGACAACCTCCCAAGGCGCTCTGTCCCGTGATCCGCGCATGAGAGGCATCGTACAGCGAGAAGGTTGGGTCTCCGGTCGTGGCATGGGTCTGGGTGACGTTGATGAGGAAGCCCTGGCTGAAGCTCTGCTCGCTGTGGCCCATCTCCGTGATCCGGGACGACGTGCCGTTTCGCACGTCCATCCGCCGCGTGAATCCTTCTCCGTCGATGTAAACGAGGTGGACGTTGTCCAGCCAGACGGCCGCACGGTCCTCGCCATAGGCCCTGGCGGAACCGGTCAAAAGTTGATTCCCGGACCCGTCGGCGCGCATCAGGTACAATGGCACGCCGCCCTTCGGCTCCTTTTCCTGGTACGTGTCGGAACCGGCCGGATAGCTCAGGTAGACCAGCCGCGTCCCATCCGGCGAGAGGTGTGGGCAGAAATGGTCGCGCCCCGATTCCTCGGGACTGATCTGCCGCAGGCCCGACCCGTCGAGCTCGCGCCGCCAGAGCCGCCAGCGCCCGGTGCGATTCGACTCCCAGACGACGAAGCCGTTCCCCAGTTGCGACATCCGCTTCCAGCCTTCGCGCGTCGGGGCATCCGGTTCCTCCGCGAGGGACGTGCGGGACGAGCAGCAACCGGCCAGGATGATCAACAGCAGCGTTTTCCGCATGGTCGAACCCCTTCGGATCGTAGTGTCTGGCGACAGGATCGATGAATGAACGGGCAGGCTCGTGTCGCCGCGAGTGGTGCCCCTTCGGGGTAAAGTAAACGTCGGGCTCTGGGACAGACTGCACCGCGTCATGCCAAGGGGCGCGAGCGGCGGAGGTTGGCGTGTGGCTGCGGGGATCAGGGCAGGTCCGGGGGCGTATCAGGCGCCCATCGGTTGAATATACGAGCGAAGCAGGTCAATCGTTGGAGCTGTCACTGATTTGACAACCTGTTTTCCTGTCAAGGAAACTCACGGGTTGTGAGTCGGCGCGCTCGGTGTCCTCAACCTCGAGTTGCCCCTAAGCGGAGGCCCTCGGGATGCAGCCAACGACCCAGTGGAACAACCCTATGTTTGATCGAGAAGTCGAAATATTGCTCTTTTAAGACAAAATGGCCTTGACGACATGTCCATGAACGTTTGTCAGGCGCCGCTGGATGCCGTCGTGATAGAACGTCAGCCGCTTGTGGTCGATGCCCAGCAGGTGCAGCACGGTGGCGTGGAGGTCGTAGGTGGTCACGGGGTCGACGACCGAGGCATAGCCGACGGCGTCGGTGGCCCCGTGGGCGATCCCCTTCTTGAGCCCCGCACCGGCCAGGACGTTGGTGAAGCCCTGCGGGTGGTGGTCGCGGCCGCGGCTCAGCTTGCCGCGGTCGGCCTGGGCGAACGGGGTGCGGCCGAACTCGGTCGTGATCATGACGACCGTCGAATCGAGCAGCCCCCGATCCTTGAGGTCGCGGATCAGTCCGGCGATCGGGCGGTCGACGCGGCGGGCCTCGCCGGTGTGGCTCTTGTAGCCGTTGCCGGTGATGTTGTCGTGGGCGTCCCAGGAGACGCCGTCGCCCGTCCAGAGCTGGACCATCCGGACTCCTCGCTCGATCAGCCGCCGCGCGATCAGGCAGTTGCGGGCCGTGTCGCGGCACTCGTCGCGGTCGAGCCCGTAGAGTTTCTGGATGTGGCCCGGCTCCGCGGAGAGGTCGGTCGCCTCGGGGATCGCCGACTGCATCCGTGCCGCCAGCTCGTAACTCCGGATGCGCGCGGTCAGGGGATCGGTCTGGGTCTGCGCCTCCAGGTGGATCGCGTCGAGCTGCTCTGAGGAGTTCCAGGCGGTCGCGTTGTGTCTCGGCCGAGGCGCCGCCGGCGGGCTGGAGATCGAGGACCGGCGGGCCGCCGCGCGTGTGGAAGGCGACTCCCTGATGCTCGGCGGGAAGGAATCCGCTGGTCCAGTTGAAGGCCCCGCCGGCGGCGTTCGGGATGCCGCGCGCGTCGGGCAGGACGACGAAACTGGGGAGGCTCTCGTTCTCGGTTCCCAGGCCGTACGACAGCCAGGACCCCATCGCCGGGAAGCCCATCTGACGGAACCCGGTGTTCGCCTGGAAGATGCCGGGGATGTGGTTGGCGGTCTCCGCGACCATCGAGTTGATCACGGTCAGCTCGTCGGCGACCTCCGCCAGACTCGGGAACAGGTCGGAGACCCACAGGCCGCTCTGGCCGCGGCGCCGGAAGGGATAGTGCGACTTGTGGAGCCGACCCACCTTGCCGAAGAACGCGTCGGTCCGGCCGAAGCTCGCGGGCATGTCCTTGCCGTGGTACTTCTCCAGCTCGGGCTTGTGGTCGAACGAGTCGACCTGGCTCAGGCCGCCGCCGAGGAAGATGTGGATGACGTGCCGGGCCTTTGCCTCGAAGTGCGGGCCGGGACGTCGCGGCGCGTCGGCGGTCGCCGCCTCCAGGTGGCCGTCGCGCAACAGCAGGTCGGCCGCCGCGATCGCGGGCAGGCCGAAGACGGCATCTCGCAGGAAGTCCCGGCGCGTCGTACTGGACTCTCGGGATTCATGGGTGGCTCCTCCGAGTGCGGGATCGTCGGCCCTTCAGTTGACGAACAGGAACTCGTTCGCGTTGAACAGCACCAGGCAGAGCTGGTCGAGGCCCCGCCGCGCGACGAACGAGCGGGCGAGCTGCCGCTCGCGATCGTTCGGCGATCGGACGAACGCCAGGCACCAGGCGCGCACGACCTGGCGATCCACGTCGTCACCCGCCTCGCGGCGGACGCGTGCGGCGAACCGCGCGGCGCACTTCTCCATGAAGGCGTTGTTCGACAGCGAGAGCGCCTGGATCGGCGTGATCGTCTGCGTCCGCCTCGGCGCCATCACGGACGGGTCCGGGCAGTCGAGCGTTTCCAGCATGGGGTGGCCCCCCGACCGCGCCCAGAGGCGGTAGATCGTCCGGCGATTGACCGCCTCGGAGAACTCTCCGGTCGGGTCGGTGAACTCGTGGTTGGTGTTGGCCCCTTTCTTGTTGAGCTTGACGTCCTGGAAGCTCGGCCCACCGACTCTCGGGTTCAGCGCCCCGGCGACCGCCAGGGCCGCATCGCGGACGGCCTCCCCCTCCAGTCGCCTCCGGTTGGCCCGCCAGAGCAGGCGGTTGTCGGCGTCGATGCCCTCGGCGCGGTCGCCGTGGACCCGCGACTCCTGACGGTAGGCGGCGGAGTTCACGATCAGGCGATGCATGTCCTTGACCTTCCAACCGCCCTCCATGAACCGCGACGCGAGGTAGTCGAGCAGCTCCGGATGGCTGGGACGGCCGCCGTTGAAGCCGAAATCGCTCGGGGTCTCGACGAGCCCCTGGCCGAAGTGGTGGTACCAGAGCCGGTTGACGAAGACGCGCGCCGTCAAGGGGTTGCGCGGGTCGGTCAGCCAGCGCGCCAGGGCCTCCCGCCGTCGGGCTTCGGGAGCATCCGGCGCCAGGCCGAAGTCCGCCGGCAGCCCCGAGAGGGCCTTCAGTCCCGCGGGAGAAACGACTTCGCCCGGCTTCCGGTAGTCGCCGCGATCCAGAACAGCATACAGCGGCGGCTGACGCGGGATGATCACGTGCGCGACGCCGGCGAAGCCGGGCTGGTCGGGCGTCGCGGCCATCGGGATCTTCGAGCGCTCCTTCTCCTCCTGGGTCACGCCCCCGAGCAAAGCGGCGACCTGGTAATACTCCTTCTGCGAGATCGGGTCGAACTTGTGATCGTGGCAGCGGGCGCAGTTGATCGTCAGGCCGAGGAAGGTCTGCCCGAGCGTGCCGACGAGGTCCTCCAGCTCGTCGAACCGCGTCGCCTTCTGCATCTCGGCCGAGCCCTCCAGGTGGGCGACCTGGTCCCACGTCCCGCAGACGTGATACCCCGTGGCGATCAGCGCGGACAGATCGTTCGGGTGGAGGACGTCGCCAGCGATCTGCTGCCGGACGAACTCATCGTAGGGCAGGTCGCGGTTGAACGCCGCGATCACCCAGTCGCGGTAACGCCAGGCGTTCTCGCGGACGTGGTTCCGCTCGAACCCCTGACTCTCGCCGAACCGGACGACATCCAGCCAGTGGCGCGCCCAGCGCTCTCCGTAATGGGGCGATCCGAGCAGCCGATCGACCAGCTTCTCGATAGGCCTGCTCGCTCGGATCGGCAACGAAACGGTCGACCTCCTCCGGGTCGGGCGGAAGTCCGGTCAGGTCGAAGGAGAGGCGACGGATCAAGGTCCGGCGGTCGGCCTCGGGTGCGGGGTGCAGGTCGCGGGCCTCGAGCCGGGCCAGTACGAAGCGATCGATGGCGTTCCGTGTCCAACCGGCATCGCGGACGTCCGGCGGCTCCGGCTTCCGGACGGCCTGGAGTGACCACCAATCGTAACCCGCACGGCGCTCGGTCGTCGCGAGAAACGGGTCGATCTCCGAGGTCCCCCACTTCGCTCCATCGGCGATCCAGCGCCTGAGCCTCTGCTTCTCGGCGTTGCTCAGCGAGGGACGATCCCGCGGCATCTCACCGGATTCGACATAATCGCATGAGAAGGCTCTCATCCGGCTTGCCCGGGCAAGATGACCGGCCCGCTCACCCCGCCAGCCCGGGCGGCGTCTTCCGTCGACAGGGCGAGTTTTCCCTTCTGGAACGATCGGCCGTGACATTCCAGGCAGTGGCGAGCCAGGATGGGGGCGATCTCGGCGTCGAAGACCCGGGCCGCCACCGGGTCGCGCGGTCGAACCGGCCTGGGCTTGGGGCGAGCGGGCTCCGGGATCGGGCCGTCGCCCTTCCAGATCTCGACCCCCGAGAGGTTCGCCGCGCCGCCGCGGGTCGTCAGCTTGATCGTACCCCGGTCGACGACGACCCGCCACGGCCCCAGCTTCTTCCACGTCCCGGCCGGGCCGCTGACGAAATCGTGCACCATTTCCCGACCGATCCAGGAAGATGCTGAACGTCTCGGAGTTGTTGTCCTCCCAGACGTAGACGAAGACCGAGTACGTCCCCTGGGGGATGTCCATGATCGTCATGTCCGCCTGGCCGTTCCACCGGCTCGACCGGATCATCCGCGCGCGCTCCGGGTCGGTCGGCGGCACGAGCGGGACCCCTTGATTCTCGAAGGCCCGGTCCCGCGTTTTCAGGTGCTTCGAGTCGCCCCCCTCCCACCGATGCCCGTCGATCACGATCGGCGGCCCGTTGAGGTTGATCCCCCGGAAGAACTCGGTGCGGGGCGATTCCGCATGGGCCGAGGCGCACGCCAGAACCAACGCGATGGCCTGCGAGATACGGGGCATATGTCTCGTCGATGAGGCGTGGGGCCGGCATGTCGGTCTGCCTCGCACAGGGATTGACGCACCGCTGGTATACCAGTAAGATCGTAGACATCTTATCCTGGCTCCATCTCGGACACAAGCCCTTGGTAACCGGCCCATGAAGACCGACGTTTCTCCCCCGAACGCGTTGTTGAGCCCGTCGCCGACGGGCCGCGGCATCGATGTCACTCAAGCACCGGGCTTACGCGGAGCTGAAGGGCCGGATCCTCTCGGGTGCCCTGCCGCCGGGTGAGCTGCTCTCGGAGCGGCAGCTCGCCCGGAGCCTGAAGATGAGCAAGACCCCCGTCCACGCGGCGCTCGAGCGGCTCGAGGGAGATGGCCTGGTCATCGTCACCGCCCAGCAGGGGATCGTCGTGCGAGCGATCTCTCCGCAGGACATCGCGGACCACTTCGAGATCCGCGAGGCGCTCGAGACACTTCGTCGTTTCGAGGCTCGCCGGGCAGCTCACGGCCGAGCAGGTGAGCGGGCTGAAGCGGAACCTCAGCGATCACCGCCGCGCCGTCCGGCAGGGCGACATCGCGGAGCATATCCGACTGGACTCCGAGTTCCACCTGCTCCTCTGCGAGTTCCACGGCAACCGCGAGATCACGCGTGCGATGGGCCAGATTCGAGACAAGACCTACCGTGTGATGCATCACATCTCGACGCGGTTCCCCACGCGGATGAGCGAAGCCTTGTCCGAGCACGAGGCCGTTTTCTCGTCGCTCCTCTCGGGTGATGGGCCGGTGGCCTCGGAGCGCATGGCCACGCATCTTCGAAATGGCGTGCAGAGCGTCTACCGTCGCCACCCTTGAACCCGCTTCCTCGGCTAGCCGATCGTCCTGCGGTTGCCCTATTCGAGTGAGTGAGCCAACTGGCAAAGGGTCCGTCATGAATCGTCTGCCGACCTGGATTCGGATTGGTGTCATGGGCCTGGCCTCGGCTGTCGTTAGAGAACACCGAAGTCCCGCCGCTACGGGCCCGAAAGGGCAAACCGAGAATCGCACGGTCTTGGGCATCCAGGGCACCCGCTTCACCCTCAACGGCAAGCCGACTTTTCTACTGGGCATCAGCTACTACGGCGGACTGGGGGCACCCGAAGGGTTCCTACGGCGCGACCTCGATGATCTCCAGCGCCACGGGTTCACGCCGAGGTGACGATCCCGATGTGGAAAGGCCCGACCGTCCGGGTCAACCGCGCGTTTGCCCGCGGGGCAATGACCGAGGCCGACGTCAAGGAAGTCCTCCATGACTTGCCCAAAGTCCTGAAGGAGGGGTCGGGATAAAAACGGATCACAACCCGCGGTTCATTTGACACCAATCATCTTACCAAGGCATGAGGAGCTGCACTAATGAGAGACCACTGGAATCGCCGACAGGTGCTGCGCCACCTCGGCGCAACGGGGATTGCGAGCGTCGGTTCGGGCCGGGTCTCCATGATCGCCCGGGGTGCGAATCCGAACGACAGGCTGAACCTGGCCATCGTCGGCTGCGGAGGGCAGGGGGCTGAGAACCTCGACAAGGTGGCCGGCGAGAACATCGTCGCGCTTTGCGACGTGGACGAGACGCGCGCGGCTGACGCGTTCCGGCGCTACCCCAAGGCGAAGCGATTCCGCGATTACCGCAAGATGTTCGATGCGCTGCACCAGCAGATCGACGCGGTCGTCGTCAGCATTCCCGACCACATGCACGCCCCGGTCAGCCTGGCGGCCATGGAGCAGGGCAAGCACGTCTACTGCGAGAAGCCCCTCACCTGGAGCATCGACGAAGCGCGGCGGATGGCTCGCCTCGCCAGGGAGAAGAAGCTGGCGACACAAATGGGCACCCAGGGCATGGCCGGGGATGGGGCCAGGACCGGCATCGAGGTCATCCGGTCAGGAGTGCTCGGAGACGTCACGGAATGGCACGTCTGGACGGATCGCCCGGCCGGATGGTGGCCCCAAGGTATTGATCGCCCGCGCGACACGCCACCGGTCCCCAGCAACCTGGACTGGAACCTCTGGCTGGGCGTGGCATCCGCTCGGCCCTATCATCTCGCCTATTGCCCTTTCACCTGGCGGGGATGGAAGGACTTCGGCACCGGCGCGGTCGGAGACATGGGCATCCACAACGCGGCGATGCCGTTTGCCGCGCTCCAGCTCGGTCCGCCAACCTCGGCCGAGATTCTCCAGACATCCGGCCTCAAGCCCGAGACATTTCCGGCCTGGTCCCGGCTCAAGCTCGAATTCTCAGCCGGCGGTGGCCGCGGGCCGATCACGCTGTATTGGTACGATGGGGGACAAAAACCGTCGGCGGAGCTGGTCGGCGGCCGCAAGCTTGCTGATAACGGCGCGATCGTCGTGGGCACGAAAGGCACGCTCTCGTCCGTGGAGTGGACCGGCGGCGATTGGGCCTTGCTGCCCGGGGATCGGTTTCACGACTTCAAACCTCCCCGGCCTTCCCAGCCCCGCGCTCCTGGCCAAAGTCATCACCAGGAGTGGCTGGCCGCCTGCCGCGGCGGCGCGCCGGCCTTCTGCCGCTTCGATGGCTTCGCTTCCAAACTGACCGAGACCATGCTGGTGGCCAACCTCGCGCTGCGAACCGGCCGGAAGATCCTCTGGAATGCCGAAGCCATGGAGGCTCAGGACTGCCCCGAGGCGTCCCTCTTCATTAGACGTGAATATCGCTCCGGATGGTGAGAACCGTCGAGAAGGCCGTGAACATGCCTGGGAAAGCGAAGGTCGGGATCATCGGATCTCAGTTCCAGGCGGATCACTAACTCATCCGCGCAGAGGGAGGCCTCCGATCGCCCGACTCGCGATCGGAGGGAATCGGAAATTGATCATAAAGTATACTCAAATTATTGGAGTGGCGTTGGGCATTGCTCTTGCGGTGTTCGTGCCCGGACCATCGCGGGCCGCGACCGCCGAGGAGCCTCTCACCGGTCCGACTCCGGTCGAGTTCTTCGTCTCTCCGCAAGGTAATGACTCCTGGTCAGGACGGTTGGCCACCCCGGGAGGCAAGGACGGACCCTTCGCGACGGTTGCGCGGGCGCGCGATGCCGTGCGGGCGTCACGACGCACACAATCGCAGTCGCGACCGATTCGGGTCGTGCTGCGCGGCGGAACCTATTATCTCGACCGGCCCTTGGAATTCGGCCCAGAAGACTCCGGCTCGAAGGGCGCTCCGGTCGTCTATACGGCGGCTGCGGGAGAGAAAGTGGTGCTGAGCGGTGGCCGCCGGCTCGAAGGCGGCCATCGAGGTGAGGTGAACGGGCACACGGCCTGGGTGGTGGACATTCCGGAAGTCAAGGTGGGAACATGGCGCTTCCGGCAGCTTTTTGTGAATGGCGAACGCCGGCCTCGGCCTCGGCTGCCCAGACAGGGGGAATATCGCATCGAATCTCTGCCGGGCTATACCGGCGACTTTCTGAGGAGTCCGACGGAGCAGTTCGTCTATGTCGCGGGCAACATCGTGCCGACCTGCGCAATCTGCGAGACGTGGAAATTGTGGGAATCACGCGGTGGCTTGACAACCGGCTGCCCATTCAGCGCGTTGACGCGGAGCGGCGCGTGGTCAGCTTTGACCGACCGAGCCTGTTTGCCCTCGTCGAGACCTCGGGGCGGCCCTCGGTCTACTGGGTGGAGAACGTCTTCGAGGCCCTGGACTCGCCCGGCCAATGGTATCTCGATCGCCCGCAAGGGCGGTTGTACTATCTGCCGCGACCGAGAGAGGACATACCGTCGACTGAGATCATCGCACCGCGGCTGTCGCAGGTGGTGCGCGTCGTCGGGCGCAGGGCGCCCCGGTGCATGACCTCCGTTTTGAGGGGCTCGTCTTTGCACATGCAGAATGGCAGCCTCCGACTGACTATGCCTCGTCCCTACAGGCCGGAATCGAAGTGCCCGGCGCTCTGCTGTTCGATTACGCCGAACGATGTGCCGTCACGGACGGCGGCATTGAACATGTCGGCAACTTCGGCGTCCAGGTGAATGTGGGCTGTTCGGACATCGAGATCGCGCGCAACCAGATTACGGACGTCGGCGCGGGGGGAATCCGGATCGGTCACTTTTTCTCGTGGGAGACGGACGGGTCTGGCCGGCTAACCGAGCGGGGACGCCAACGCAAGGCCGCCATGCCGCAAGGCCCGCACAGTCGGCGGATCACGGTGTCTGATAACGAAATCGCCCACTGCGGGCGGTTTACTCGGGAAGCGGTCGGCATATTCGTGGGCGACAATGCCAGCAACAAGGTCATTCACAATCACATATACGACGTGTTCTACTCGGGTATATCCGTCGGCTCGGTCCAGGATTTTGGGCCAAGCCAGGCCACCGGAAATATCATCGAATACAATCACGTGCATGACATCGGCCAAGGCGTGCTCAGCGATCTGGCTGGGATCTACACATGCAGCACCCCAGGCAGTCGCATCGCATATAACGTCGTTCATGATGTCATGCGACGCGAGTACGGTGGCTGGGGAATCTATCCCGATGAAGGCAGCCACGACCTGTTGATCCAGAAAAACCTCGTCTACCGCTGCCAGGACGGAGCTCTCTTCGCGCACCACAGCCACGATATCACGGCGGAGAACAACATCTTCGCCTTCAATCGCGGATCTCAAGTCGAGCGCGGCGGAATCGGCGGATTCGAGCTCACTTGCCGGCACAACCTCATCTCCTATGCGGAAGGGAAAGCTGTCGGGGACTATGGTGGCGGGCAATGGGGCCACGAGGTTTGCGACTTCAATTACAATCTCTACTGGAATGCCTCGGGTCAACCGGTCCGCTTTGCCAATAAGACCTTCTCCGCGTGGCAGACAGCGGGCCAGGATCAGCACAGCCTGCGCCGCCGATCCGTTGTTCGTGGACCCGAAACGCGGCGATTTCCGGCTCAGGCCGGGATCTCCGGCGGCGCAAATTGGTTTCGAGCCGTGGGACCTGTCAACGGTTGGCCCGCGCCCGCGTTCCCCGACTTCGCGTTGAGATTGCTCGCCGCCTGACACGGCCGTGCTCGAACGGAGGCCGAACCGTAGTACCCGATGTGAAATGGCCCTGGTGACGCCCAGGGTGTCCGGAGTATAATCCATGCCGTGTGCACATCTGGGAAATCCTCGATTCGGCATTCAAGATTCAACATTCAAAAAGGAGACGGTTCCGGAATCTGGAATCTCGAGACATGCGATTCATCATCACGATTGTCGTGGTCACCCTTTCGGGAGTGGCATCGGCTCAAGAGTTCCGCCAGGAGTCGTCCGAGGTCAGCGCCGCGATCGATCGTGGCCTCGCCTTCCTGGCCGAAGATGCAATGGCCTGGAAGAACGAGCACAATTGCGTCTCGTGCCATCATGCTGGGCTCGTGATCTGGTCGCTGCATGAAGCAAAACAGCGCGGCCACGCTGTCGACGAACCGGTCCTGGCCGAGTTGACAAAATGGGTTGCCCAGTCGGGCGACGGAAAGTTTGGACTGGCGAGGCCCGTCGAGCGCGCCCCGAGCGCTCAATCCGAAAGCGGTGTGGTTCGCCCTTGCCCTGGGCGCCGATCCCAAGCCGGACGCGATTTCACGAAAGGGCATGGGACTCCTGGTGGAGACCGTGAAGAGCGACCAGACCGAGAACGGGTCGTGGTCCGCGTGGCCCGAAACCCGGCCGCCGATCTTCGGCAAGTCCGATGAGAGTATGACGGTGCTCGCAACTCTGGCTCTGATACCCGCAGCCGCATCGGGCGACGCCTCGGCGAAAATCGTTCGCGACAAGGGCATCCGGTGGCTCTCGGAAACGAAGACCGATGAGGACCCGCAGTCGATCGCGATGCGGCTCGTTCTTTGGCAGCGACTAGGCCGCCCGGCCAGGGAATGGGAACCGCTGGTCCAGCGGATCAAAGAGCGGCAAAACGCCGACGGGGGCTGGAGCCAAACGAAGGCCATGGCGAGCGATGCCTGGGCGACGGGCCAGACGCTTTACGCTCTGGGCCATGCAGGAGTCAAGCCCGAGGAGCCTGTCGTCGCGCATGCGCCACGCCTTTCTGATCAAGACGCAACGCGACGATGGCTCATGGCCGATGACTTCGCGGCCGGTCAAACCCGGAGGCGAAGGATCAAAGAGCTTGATTCCCATCACCGGAGCCGGCAGCGCGTGGGCGGTACTGGGGCTGGTGCGGAGCCGCTGAGCGGCTGGTTCGAGAACGAGGCGGAGCGGTCGAACAGAAAGGTAATGGCCTTCCGGTAGCGAACCGGACAGGAGCCAACTCCCTTCCGTATCCGTCGATCAGGAGTGCGTCAGCCCGGAAAGTTGCCGAGCAGGTACTCTGGCTCTGCGAAAGTGGCTCACGGTTTGGCCGCTGCTGACAATACTTGAACAGGAGTTCTGAGTGATGCGCGAGGCAATCGTATCCCTCATCGTGTTTGCAACGTGGCTGTTCGGGCTCGAAGTGTTGACCCGCGGGGAGGACTCGGTCGAGAGAGCTCGAGCTCGACGCAGCGCGGCGTGGTTCAGAGCGGCGAAGCGGGCGAAATTGGTGTCGGGCGAAATTGGTGTCAGTTCATTTTTCGGGGCGAAATTGGTGTCAGTTCATTTTTCGGTGGAAAATTGGTGGAAAATCTGGAATGAGACCAATTATCCTGGGGCGAAATTGGTGTCAGTTCATTTTTCGGTGGAAAATTGAACTGACACCAATTATCCTGTGTGACTTGATTGGTGACGTCGAAGACGATTATGTTGAACACCAGAGTCGGTCAACATCTGGGCGTGCTTGCAAGGACGCTCTCATCATCCGATCGGTAATAGCCGAAGATGGACTCGCCCCAGTAATGCGGAGCCAGCTCAGGTCCCCAGAGCGGACTATTCGGGTTGCGGATTGCGGTCGGGTCCTGGGCAAGGATCTTGGTGATGTCGAACGGTCCCGCGTCGCCGGCCTGGCCCAGCCAGAGGAAGTAAAAGACCCCAACGAACCTGTTCGGCCGCGGAGGCCCGACTTCCTCGGCCAGAGGCAGACTCCGTCCGAGCGCATCGGTTGCGACCCATGTCTCACTTCGGATGTCCCGCGGTTCGTCGGCGTGCCCGGGCCCGGCCAGGGCCAGTGCTGCCGAAGTTGAGATCGTGAGCCAAAGATGTTTCGTTCGACGATTGCCCATCCTGAGGCTCCCTTTCGTTCAATGCGCATCCTGTGGCGTATCGGTCACACTCCTAGTGATTCGGATTGACGCATCATCAATTCAGTTGGCGGGTATCAGGCCCAATGGTCGAGCTTGCCTGCACTCGGCGAGACGGACTCCCCGCCGGAGTTGCCTTCGATAGGCCCTGAGCTGCGCCCTTCGCACCAGTTCAGCGCGACCTGACGCGAAATTCGAAGCCAAACAGTGCCGCCCGTCGCAGCCGGAACTCGAGCCGCGCCGTCCGTCCGCGCAGGGCCTCCGGCCGCACCGGCCATCGCACCTCGCTCGCGAGTTCGTCACCTTCGACCGGCGCCGCATCCACCGCACCGAGGTCGTCCAGTGGGTCGCCGTTCTCACCGAGGAGCCGCGTGGTTACCATCCCACGCATCGTGCGAACGTTGAGAGTGAGCCGGCCACCGGGGACCAGGAATGGTCGGGTGACCAGGATTCCCTCCTCCCGGGTCGGGACCAGGGCCATGTAGCGATCGCGCTTCATCCGCGCCAGGCCGATTTGTCGCTCCGTCCCCGGCTCGACCTTGTGGCCCCGGGCGTAGCCACCGTAGTAGAGGAACATCTCGTCGCCCACCGGCACGGCCGCGCGATCCAGGTCATGGCATGGTCCCAGGCTCCCCGCTCGGGGTTGCGGTCCAGGAACGGCACGCGATGGCGCTCCCAGCGCAGGCCGTCCCGGCTGGTCGCCAACACTGAGTAGCCGATCCCGTCCTTCGGGCCCCCGGGGTCGCAGGGCAGGTCGTCGCGGAGAATCCGTACCATGCCGATGTGCAACCCGCCGCGTACATGCATGGCACCCATCCCGTAGAACTCCAACAGTCCCTGGTCCGCCCCATCCGGCGCGAAGATGCGCCGCGGCCGCTCCCAGTGGAGGAAATCCCGGCTGGTGGACAACCCCACGAGCCGGCGGATACCCGCCGGCCCGGGGGCCGGGCGCGTAGCCGTCCTCCGGAACCGCGTGCAGCTTCACAGCCGCGACGTATTGCCCGCGCAACGGATCAAAGGCGACGTCCACGATGTCGCCTACGTCGTGACGCGTGGGCTTTCCGTATCCCTCCGGCCAGGTCGGCAGGACCGGGTTCCGGTCGTAGGCGGTCCAGCGTAAACCGTCGGGCGAGAAGCCCACGTACATCCCGGCGTCGTCGCCGGGCCGATCCTCCTTGGCGCGGGTGGCCTGCCAGTTGGCCAGCTTGTCGCGCCGAGCCGGGTCATCGTCGCGGTCGGCATGGTCGACGAGGCTGGCGCCGTAGCCGCGGGGCAGGTCCCAGGCGACTCGCGGGTTCGCCCAGCGGACGCCGTCGTCCGATTCGGCGTGCCAGACGGCTGGCCCGCGGTTGTACCAGAGGCGAAAGTGCCCGGTCTCCGACTCCCGGAGCACCGTCACGTACGGCTGCGTGCAGCCGAATCTCGCGCTGTCCAGCACGGGCGTCTCGGACCGCTCCGGCGGCTCCGGCCGACGCTCCAGGCCCTCCAGCCGATCGATCAGGAAGTCGTCCAGGAACAACTGGGGGGCCAAGCCGATCTCCAGAGGACGTCCCTGTCGGCCGCCGGGCCGGCGCAGACAACTGCGGCGATGCTGAGCCTATCCTTGAGTACAGGACGGCCCCTCCGACGCCGAAGAAACCTCGCCGATTCATCGTTGCTCTCCTCCGTCAGATGGCCACATCTTTAGACTGTCCAGGCGATCGACTTCGGTGGTCCGGGCCGCCGGGATAAGGTCCCTCACGCCCACCAGTCCCGCGGCGGGCCGCTTCGGCGCGAGGTCAGGCCGAGACCAGCTCGCGCACGGGTTCTCGATCGTCCAGCACGTACAGCGGCCGCTTGCTGAGGTCGGGAATCGTGGCAGCCGGATCGATGCCCAGGTGGCGGTAGAGGGTCGCCAGGACGTTGCTCGGTGTGTAGGGGGTGCGCCTGGCTCGTCCCCCATGCGAGTCGGTTTCGCCGATCACCTGGCCGACCCGGAAACCACCCCCTGCGATCACCGCCGCGCCGGCCTGGGGCCAATGGTCGCGGCCGTCGCCCCGCGAGATCTTCGGCGCCCGGCCGAACTCACCCCACATGACCACCGCCACGTCCTTCTCCAACCCGCGCTCGTGCAGGTCCGAGACCAGCGCGTGAAACCCCTGGTCGAGTTGCGGCAACTGGTCCCGCATGTCCCGGAAGTTCTTCTCGTGGGTGTCCCAGTCGCCGACCTTGAGCGTCACCACCGAGACTCCCGCTTCGACCAGCCGCCGGGCCAGCAGGAGATTCTTGCAGAACGTGCCGTACCGAGACCGCACCTCGGGCGACTCTTGGGTCACGTCAAACGCTGCCTTCACCTGGGGCGATGTGACCATCTCCATTGCCTGTTGCGTGTAGGCATCCCAACCGGCCGTTCTCCCTTGGTGATCGACCGCGCGACTCAGCACGTCGAGCTGCCCAAGCAGTTGCCGACGATCTCGCAGCCGGTCGAGCGGGACGCCCTTGGCCAGTCCCAGGTTCGCCACCTCTTCTCCCCTGGGTACGAACGGACGGTGGGCCGAGCCGGTGTAGGTCGGGTTTTCGTGCGTCCCGTCCGGCCGGTACATCAAGCTCACGTAAGGCGGCAGCCCACCCGACCACGGGTGAAAGTAGCTGACGACTGATCCCAGGGCAGGGCGCTTGCCGCAGTCCGGGAACCCGGTCACGATGTAGTGCGGGGTGTGATCCCCGAGGTCGTTCGACTTGATTCCCCGAACGATCGCCAGCTTGTCCATGATCTGGGCGTGCCGGGGCAGGTGTTCGCAGAGCTGGATGCCGGGCACGTTCGTGGAGATCGGCCGGAATTCGCCACGAATCTCCCCAGGGGCGTCGGGCTTCATGTCGTAGCTGTCGATGTGCGAGGGACCGCCCCGCAGCCAGATCATGATGACCGACTTCCCTCGCCCGGCGCGGGATTGCGCCGGCGGCTCGTAGTCGCAAGACGTCGGCCAGCGTGAGGCCGGCGAACGATAGGCCGCCCACCCGTAACACGTCGCGCCGCGACACCTCGCCGCGACACCTCCGCATTGGTCCCAGGAACGTCAGCATGTCCGGTCTCCTTTCGGTCTCCGTTGATGGGCGGGAAACCGGCCTAACTCCTGGTTCTGCTGACCCGCAGAAACCTGCACCGGTCCGAGGAAGACGAATCCGGAATGAACCGCCTCGAATGTAAGGACTTCCTCCTCTGATATCAAGTTCCGCCCGGGGGACGGAGACGGAGACGGGGGTACGGGATGGCAACGGGGTCGCAAGCTAGTTTCCCATTCTAAGTGTGTTCCCCGTTTCCGACTCCCTTGCTTTCTACGGTCTGGGCTGCGCTCTGAATTCCGGCCGCATCGGCCGCTTCAAATCCGCGCCGGCGTCCTCCCATGCCTCTGCCTCCGTCTTTCCGGTGCCGAGCGGCTCGTCGTACATGTCTGGGCCAGCAAAACTTCCAGTATCCCCCGATCAACGGGCGCGGCAACTCCATGCTGGAAGATCGTCGTTCTTCTCGGGCCTCGGCGGCAGGGTAACCATCGAGGACGGCATCTTGAGCATCCATGCCAAAAACTCCTGGAAAACGGTGATTGTTGATGATTCTCGGAGATGAATTGGCGAGTAGGTGCGAAGAAAGGTGGAGTGCGGAATGGCGTGCCAAGAGAGACGGCAAATCCAATAAAAAGAAGGGGGCGTTACTCGCCCCTCGTGCCAGCAAGATCGCATTTTCAGCCTCATGGGCGAGTAGGCTGCCTGGCAGCCGAAGATGCTCTCGGGCCTATGCACACCCCAGTTGAGGTCGTCCCTTCGTGAACAGCGATACAGGTCAGTGCCAGCAACGCTGTCCGTTCCTTAAACCAAGGATCGAGCCGCGGAACCGGGATCAGGAACCTGAGAGTGAGGATCCTGTCACAGTGTTGGAGCAGGACGACTCGCTGTTCTGCCGCTTCCTCAGACTGAAATTCTGGGTCGGATGGAGGCGGAGCGTTGGCATCGATGGCGGGCGAAGGTTCGAGGGTGCGGCGGACGGCGAAATTGGCGGCGATGCGCGATTCGCTCAGGAGTTGTCGGCCGTTCGGGAATCAGAAATGGACAGACTCGACAGCCAAGCGTTTAAACATCAACCAGGAACAGTGCCGTAGGCGTCGATCAACGAAAAGGTGACCCGGACGGACCGGTAATGCTGAGTCACCTGGTGAGCATTAGACTGACTGACCAGCGCGGTATCGCCATCCGTGGATCGAGAACGGACTGCGCTGCCAACCGCACTGACTCAGAGCCGCAGTTCGGCTCACGCATGCGGATCTGCAGGCGAAATCAGGCGAAATCAACCGCGGATCCGACTCGTACTTTGGCGCCCACCTTGATTTCTATGGAACGGTTTATCCCGAGCCCATTTGCATCGACTCCATGGTTGGTTTATGGAACGGCGTGTCGAAGACGATGGTCGCCGGCTCGGCCTCATAACCGCTCAACCGCAGCTTGCCTCGTCCCGAGCCATCGCCCTCGATGATGAGGACGCGAATCTCCTTCAGGAGGGGAGACACTTCTCTGAAATTGGTCGCTTCGATCCTGACCCGGGGAATGGACCCTGCCAGCGACCTGGCCGCCGACTGATGAAACGAACGTATCGGAGTTGACAAACTGGATCGCCAGCGGCTCTTCACCGGCAATGACCTCCTACGGCTCGATCAGCGCTTCCGAAAGCTGGCCAGAGGTCTTTTCTCGCGCAGCCTGATTGATCACCTCGATCAACTTCTGGGGTATCGAAGGACCGGATGCGGTAACCCTGGCGTGCCTCGTCGATCCGGCGCAATAAGTGTTCTACCGTTGGAGGATCTGTCAGCATTTCTTTAGATCTGCCTGGCTAAGTACTTCAGATCGCGAGAGGTTGCCGGTGTCCGGAGGACCACTGAACCGGCCGTGAACGCGAATGCGAGTAGAATCGTGAAAATGATGGGACGTCGCACTAAGAATTGCAGCAGCCACCGCCCGACGCGGTTCGAGGAAAACATTCCGGATTCCCGTCGACCGGCTCGCCCGACGCGAAACGAGAAAACCTCACGGAACGTACCCGAGCCACGGCCTGTTCGAGCTCTGTACAACATCGACTTCTGTAGATCGGTTAGGAGCCTCCGTCTTTTCGTCCTCAATCTCGTGGAGTCCTCCAGGCAGGGCTTACACCAGCCTGGGATGTCTGGGTGCTTTGGAAAGAGTGTGGATCGCCTCTGTTGTACAATCCGACTGGCCGGGCATCCGGCGTCTTTTGTACCATCGACCGCCAGGATAACTCGACCTCTTCAGGGACGTCCACACCATGACCGTCAACTCCGACACGACCTCCGCAACCCCGGCCCACGACCCGGTCTCGATCCTCGATCATTTCGCCGACCTGCCGATCCCCCGCGAACAGGGACGAATCCACCAACTCGACGAGATCGTCTTCATGGCCACCTGCGCCGTGTTCTGCGGCGCCGATACTGGGGTACAGATCGCGGACTATGCTCACTCCAAGATCGATTGGCTCCAGACCGTCCTCACCTTGCCCGGCGGCGTCCCCTCGCACGACACCTTCCGACGGGTCTTCTGTCTGCTCGACTCGCTCGCCTTTCAGAAGTGCTTCTCCTCCTGGATGACCGCGCTGATGCAGCGGCGGGGATTGACTCCCGTCGTCGCGGATTCGCCCAACTGACGCCGATCGCCATCGACGGCAAGGCCCAACGCGGCTCGGCGCGGCGCACCGTCGGCCAATCGGCCCTCCATGTCGTCGCGCCTGGGCGATCGAGAATCATTGACCTTGGGGCAGGTGGCCACCGACGCCAAATTAACAAGATACGGCCATCCCCGAGTTGCTCGAGCTCCTGGACTTGACCGGGGCCGTGGTGACCATCGACGCCATGGGCTGCCAGAAAGACATCGCCGCCAAGATCATCGACCGGGGTGGCGAGTACGTGCTGGCCGTCAAGGAGAACCAACCGCATCTCTACGAGGACATCGCGCGGCCTTCGACGAAGCGTTGGATCAGGGCTCGCCCGGGGTGGACTTCACCGAGTGCCAGACCGAAGGGGTCCGCAGCGGTCGCCAGGAGACCAGAAGTTGCTGCGTGATCACCAACCCTCAGGGGATCCGAAACGCGGGCCTTTGGGTGGGGCTGACGGCGATCGTGATGGTGATCAGCCATCGGGTGGTCAATGGTGAGGCCAGCAGCGAGACCCGCTACTTCATCGGCAGCGCGTCCGGGACGGCGGAGCCGTAGCTGGGTTGGGTACGTGGTCATTGGGGGATCGAGAAGCGCTTCACTGGGTGCTGGACGTCTGCTTCCCGAGGATGACCAACGGCACTGGGCTGGCAACAGCGCAAAGAACTTGGGGTGGCTCCGCAAGCTGGCGTTGTGTCTGCTCAAGGCGGCGAAGAACAGCAAGGGCAAGAGTATCGCCACGCGCCGCTTGGTTGCGGCTGGAAGAACGACTATCTCTTGGATGTACTGGCCCAGATCCCCGAGAAATCGACTGTAGTGGCCGAAAACCCCGAGAAATCTGGTGCGTAAGCCCTGGTCCTCCAGGCATCAGCTCGAATCCAGGACTCCCAGGACAGTAAGCGGGGGCGTAAGAACTGTTTCCGACTCTCACGATCAGAAGTGTGGACGACCCGGGACTTGGGCGATGCAACCTGTCGTCTGGGATGAGCAGAGGCTTCTCGTCACTCCGCGGATGCCGCCCGATCATGTCGATCGGGTCAAGATCAATGAGTTCAGGAGCCGACTCGCGGCGGCGAGGGGAAATAAGGGAGTCATGAGGAGCCGTTAATCGGAAACGGCTCCTGGGCCAATTGATCCTGTATACTCACTTACCTTGTGCAATTCGGTCTTACTCGTTTTCACCTTCGGCGGCGGCACCAGGCGCAGCCAAGATACCCGAGGCCGCCGAGGCCGAGCAGGGCAAGGCTGCCGGGTTCGGGGACGGAAGTCGCCTTCCAGATGGTCCCAGTCGTTCCGTTCCCGTACATCTGCCACATAGAGAGAGCCGTCTAGATATACCATGTTCGTGAGCAACTCGAACCGTGGGTCGCTGGCGAAGACCGTAGGAGCCCCGCCACCGATTGGGAGGCTCCAGATGACGTCCGCTCCGGCGTCCGAGACGTAGATCGTGCCGTCGCCCACGGCGAATCCCAGCGGGCGGATGAAGGGAGCCCACGGCGAATAGGGTTGTGAATGTCCCGCCAGTCGTTGGGATAGAAACAACTTGGGGTGCGGTCACGCCAGACTTTCCCGAGTCGACGATGTAGAGGGTCCCCGCCGATTGGGTGATAAAGTTGGTGTGCTCTGTGTCGAAGAACCCGCCGTAACGACTCCCGCCGAGCTGGGCCACATTGCTGCCGTTCATGTTCAGCCGAAAGACGTTCCCTTGGACCTCATCCGCCACGAAGAGGTGGGATCCGTCGGTCGTGAGACCTGAGCCGTCGATGATAGGCGACCCGGCATTGTAGAGCGTCGTGATCGGCCCGCTTCCGTTCGTGGGGGCTTCGAGGATGGCGGTTCCGGTGCCGGGTCCAGCGTTGGGGTCGATCCAGACGAGATTTGACCCAAGGGTTGTGATGCCGAGCGGACCGGTGAGGCCGCCATACAGGGTGCTCACGGCCCCGCCGCTGAGCGAGACCGCCCCCACCTGGGCATCCGAGCCCACACTTGTGTAGTAGAGGTTCGTGCCGTCAGTCGTCAGACCAAAGATTCTGGCAAGTTGCGGGCTCGTGGCCACTACCGTGACGGAAGCGGCTTGGATAATGGCGCGAAAACGCTGCAGACTAGAAACAGGACAAGGAGTGTCGTTCGCTTCATGATTCCCTCGAGCTGAAGTGTTGCACGTGCTGGTTCGGCGTTCAGAAGGTGGGAGACGTCTCCGTAAGTCGAGTCAACGGCTAATCCAGGATCGGACCTGGTCAAACCGGGGGTCAGGTCAATCCTGGAGTAAGACCTCGGGTTTTGTTTCCGGGCTGCTCGCTCTCGATTGGAATCGAGCGCAGCAAGTTATCAGGGCAGCGATCACTCCGCGTATCTGAGCAGTTCCGTTGGCCGCCGGTGGGAATCCACAATTATTGAGGTCGATCTTCCACACATCACGGCTGGCATCGAAGGCTCAGAAGCCAAATCCAGGGAGCATTTCCTTCCAAGAACTACCCTCACGACGGCCGGAATTCGGCGCGGAGGGATTTCTTCCCGGGCACCGGCCCCGAGAGCAGTCTTGGTCGAGCCCCAATCCCTCCTAAGAGGGTTCCCGCGACCGCCGTCGAATCTGACAAGAGTCTCTCGAGAATGTTGTTTTCTTGGCCCTTGTAAGAAATCACAGGCTCACTTCGCGTAGCCGTTCACAATGGAGTTGACGGTGTTTGTACTATGGAGTCCGCTGCGCACCAGGACATTCACCAATGGCTCAGCATTGGCCATTCCCGCGATGGCCTTCTCCCGGTCATCCCCCCGGCGCAGGATCGCCCCTGGCTCTGGGGAGGGATGGTCACGGCGGCGTTCGACCTGCAGACTTCCCGGTCCTTACGAACCTTGCACCTGCCGACTCGGCCAGCCCGCTCTCTCGCTTCGCTCTAACTCTCCTGCGACAACAACGACGGCGCCTCATCCCCCTGAAACCACGCCGACACCGCCGCCTCCAGATACGCGAAAACCGATCGCCCCTGTTGATGGCACGTCGCCAGCACCGTCCAGATCCGTTCGCACCAGCGGTTGCCACGCTCGCTCCGCGTCCCCTGCGTGATCAGGCGGTCGATCACCACGAACCGGATCGCCTGTTCCGCCAGGTTGTTTGTCGGTCCCACCCCCGGAGTCGTAATGAACCGAAAATAGCTCTCCCCATGCGCCTCGAACCGCTTGGCCAGGTTCTGACTGGCCCGCGTCGCCGGCACGTTGTGCGTCCCCAGTCGCAACACCTGGGCCCGCGCCGCTTCCAGTTGGCTCTGGAAGTCCGGCGCCGACAGATCGTCGCGGCGGTGGATCACCGCGAACAGCGACCGCAAACCCTCGAGCAGCTGGTCGCCATAGGCCCGATCCCTGGCGTCGGGGAGCGTCGTCAGGAACTTCACATCACGAATCAGGTGTGCCAGGCAGAACTGAAGGGCCACACCGAACTCGCGATGGTACCGGCGGTACGCCGAGAAGTAGTCGCAGCCCAGCACCCCGTCGAACTCCGTCCCCAGCACCTCGATCAGGACGTCGCCGCTCCGCGTCGGGTCGATCTTGAACAACGTGAACAGCTCCGCCCGGAAGCACCAGGTCCAGAGCCGTTGGCGGTTCTGCTTGTGCCCGGTCTCATCGACATTGAGGAAGTCCTCGTCCGGCAACTGGTCCAGGAGTTCCTCGTAGGGCCGCTGAAGCGCCCGGCTGACCTTGCCGATGATCTTGGCCAATTGCCCGCGGGAGATGGTCAAGCCGATCACATCGCGGATGTACTTGCGGATGGTCGAGAACGAGGCGTGACAGACCCCCTTGAGATAGGCGATGACGGTGGTCAGCCGCGGCCCGGCCAGGCCGCCGCGCTGGATCGGGAGCGGGAGCGGGGCGTAATGGGTCTTGCGACAGTGGGGACACCAGGTCGGATGACTGCGGTGCTCGTGGATCTCCAGGGGCACGTCGCGGATGTTCGACCTGCTGGACAACCTGGATCGGTTCGGCGTCGGTCAGGTGCAGGTGCCCGCCGCAGCCGGGGCAGGCGTCGAGGAGGTAGTCGGTGGGGGTGGAGGTGAGCATCTCGGGCGGGAACAGCTCGCGCGGTGTGCGGTGTGTCCCGGCTGGCCGCCGGGCTGGCGCCGCTCCTGGCCGGGTGGCGGCTGCGGCTTGGGGGGCTTGACGATGTCCGAGGAGGGGGGCTTGGACGAGTTGGAGGAATTCTTGAGGGCCGCGGCGAGTTGCTTCTGCAACTGCTCGACGACGACCTGGAGAGCCACGAGTTGAGGCGCAAGTCGTCAACTTCGGCTTGCAACCGCTGGCAATTGGCACATGGAGGTATTGTGTCGGTATGCATGGTCGTAGAGTCTATTAGGGCCTGCGACAGCGATTCAACACTGTGAACGGTTACCACTTCGCGTGGTCGTTCACCAGTCCAGGCCGATGTCAGCCAAACGACGCTGCAACTCGATCAGGTTGCAAACGGTCACTGTCCCGTTTGCGTTGCCCCAAACCACGAAGCTTCCATCACGGCTGAATTCCGAGTGACTGGAGGATGGCGGTGCATCCGCTGCGATCGTCACCAGAGGAGCAATCCGTCCTTGCTCTCTCACGTAGTGAGTCGGCTGATTCGACTTGCCATCACCCGAAACGGAGCTAAACCACCGTTTTCCCCCGACACCTATGCAGGACAGGTGGAATCGTCTAGATCGCCCAGGAATGTCAGGCTAGGAATCGCGAGGAGATGTGGCCGAGACTTCAAAGAATGAAGTGTGCGAGGACGCGTCCGGTCGGGTCGAAACGGCACCAGGCGCCGTGGCCCTCAACCGGGAGTTGCGAAGGGATCGTGGTGATCTCTTTTCCAGTAGACGCCTCGAAGAGTTTGGAGATGCGTTTACGCGATTCCTCCGACCCGCCCAACCCCTCGACAACCAGATACTGGCCGTCGGTGGACACCGGGAGTTGAAGACTTGGTAGGTGAACTCACGAAGTTCGCGGATCGAGGTGATAGGGTTGGGACCGAGGAGGTCGCGGATGCGTACTATCCTTGGATAGCCTTTCGAGCGGTGACCGTAAGGTGGTACCCGTTCGTCCGAGGTCTCGACCCGAATCGAGAGAAGCTGCTCTCCATGGAATGCCAGGTTATCCCCAAAGCCCTCGGGTAATTTCCACGTCTTGATCGCCCGTCCCGTTGCGATGTCCCAGAGCACCGCACCTTCCCCGGCGGCGCAGGCGAATCGGCGACCATCTGGGCCGAATGCCGAGAGCCCCGTTGTCCGCCACAATGCCACGGGGAGCGTCGAATACGTGAATCAGCCGGCCCGTGGTTCGGTCCCAGATGCCGACTTGCCAGTCTTCGCTAACCCCGCGACCAGACGACCGTCCGAAGAAATCATTGCCTTCTCGATCGGCCCGAGCAGACCACGGAGCGTCTGTATTCCGCGATCGTCCTCCAACTCCCATACATGAGCTCCTCCAGCATTGCCGAAAGCGGTGTGTCCCCCGACGGCCAGCCACCTCCCATCTGGCGAGAACGCCAATGCGGAGAGAAAGTTGTAGTTGGATCGCAAGTCCAGTAGAGGTCGCCCCGTCGCGATGTCCCAGAGCTTGACCACGTCGCGGCCCGCGGACGCCAAGGTCTGCCCATCGGGGCGAAAGGCCAAGGCGTAGACATCGTAACTGGAACCGCGACAGATGCTGCGCGGGCTCCGGCACTCATGTCCCATATGGTCACGGTTCCTCCCGAGTCGCCCGCGGCCAGCAGCCAGGAGTTCCCGGGCGTGGCGCATCGTTCCGGCGAAGGGGATCGGGGCCGAACAGCAGGCAGTTCACCCGGTTGCGGCGGCCCTCCAGGATCGCAACTGGCTCGCCCTCGGGCAGGGGCCAGATCGCGATACGTCCGTCCTCGTCGCCTGCCGCGAACAACGTCCCATCCGGTGAGAGGGCAACGACGGACACGCGTGTGGCTTCGATCTTCCGTACCAACCGGCCCGAGTCCGACTCCCAGGCAGCCAGTATCGAGGCGTCTTCATCGTACTGACCCGAGGCGTCCAGCCGCCGTGCCATGGCCGCGACAAGCCTGGCGTCTGGCATGATCGCAACAGCGCGGATGGCCAAGGGTTCTTCGATCGGCGGTTTGAAAGAGCGCAGGAGCTGCGAGCTCGCCACGTCGCGCAGCTCCAGCGAGCGCGCTGACTCGTCGCCCACACGACCTGCACCGCAGTCCCGTCGGGCCGGAAGGCGAATGGACCCTTGCCAGTCTGCTCGAGGGTTGCGTCTGGTCGGTCGCAGTGTCCCAGATACGAACCTTCCCATCCTCGCCACCGAGGAGTAAGCGTTGCCCCCCGCGATCGAACGCGAGTGCGTCAGTATCGAAGTCGAACGCCTGGACCTTGCGGGCATCGATACCGGCCAATGCGGCAGCGGCTTGGGGCTGAAGGCTGGTGTCGTGTCGGGACCGAGAAAGGTCCCGGACCTGTGTCAAAAACTCTCTCGACCATCCGTCGATGTGCTGCCCCAGGAGTATTCGCTCGATCGCCTGGGATTGGAGTTCCCTCTCCCTGGCCTGATCGCGCTGCTGGACGATGATGAGTTCGGCTTGGATGAAGCGAGTCTCCGCCTGCGCCAATGCAGCGATGCGATTACCGAGGTACAGTCCCCCCGAACCGATTGTGAACAGAGCCAGAGCCGCAATTGCCGGGGCCGCCGCCGTTCCTGGCCGTCGTCGCGACCAGAGCCAGAGCCGTCGTGGTATGGCCGACGGACGGGCAGAGACCGGCTCGTGCCGGAGCCAGTGGTTCAGGTCATCGGCCAGGGCCAGCTGCGGTCGGGTAGCGGTGCACGGGGTCCTTGCGCAGCGCCTTGAGGACGACCGCCTCCAGGTCGCGGTCGAGGTGAGGATTGAGCTGGCGCGGCGAATACTGGCTCGTCTTCGAGCACGGACCGCCCGTCGCGAAAGCTCGCCGAAGCGTCAAGAGCTCGTACAGGGTCACCCCGAGGCCCCAGACGTCGGCGCGGGCGTCGGCTTGCGTACCGATCCTGGTGTTGCTCGGGGGCCATGTAGGGTGGCGTGCCGATCGGCCCGGCGGTCAGGCTGGCATCGGATTCCGCCGGGATGGCGAATGCCAACGGGGCCGCCACGCCGTCACTGAGTCGCCGCTTTGAGAGCGGCCAGTCCGAAGTCGAGCACCCAGGCGTGTCCACTCGTCTCGACCATGATATTCGACGGCTTCAGATCGCGGTGAATGACGCCGGCTTCGTGGGCGTGATGCACCCCCTCGGCCACGGCAGCCATCACCGCCACAGCGGTGCGAATATACGTCTTCGACAACACCGGTACGCTGGAGTTCCGATCGGAAACCGGCGATGCCGCGACACCGCGGCGATCCTGCTCCGCGGCCTGGTCGCTCGGGGTCGGGGCTGGATTCGGATCCGGGTCGCCCGGCGGCACGGAGTTTTCCGAAGCCGACTGGCTCGCGAATGTGCCTCTCGCAGCAGTTCCTCGAACGACGAGTTCGAACGGGTCGAGTTCGAGGACTCGCGTGAGACGGCAGTCTTGATCACCTGGCCAAGCGACGCGCCTGAGAGATAGGGCATGGCGAAGTAGAGTGGCTCGCCCTCGCTTCCCGTGGCGTAGATCGGGACGATGTTCGTGTGGTGCAACCGGGCCAGGGTCCGCCGCTCGCGATCGAAGCGGAGTAGTGAGGTGGCGCTGGTCGACTGGCTTCGGCAGATCGTTTTGACCGCCATGCGACGAGCGAGCGGCTCCTCGACCGCCTCATAGACCTCGCCCATGCCACCCCGGCCGATCGAACGGACGACCCGGTACGGACCGAACTGCGTCGGGTTGTTGGACTCGCCGCCGGCAGTACGCGGTTGCCGCCGCAGCCCGGAACGGGTCTCCTGAAGCATCTGGACCGCTTCGGCTAGCTCGCGAAACGCCTCGGCCTTCTCCGGGTAAAGCAACCCGTACTTGTCCAGCACAACCTGCGGGTCAGGAGCCTCGAGCAATTCCTGCTCGAAGCACTGGAGCGGTTGCGGAACGGGAGCTGTCTGAGGTGCTCGATGCCGTGGTCATGAGCTGATTTGCCCCGTGGGGACGGAAGGCGGGCGGGATCAATCTTCGGAATTTCACGGCTGCCCGGAGGGCGCCGCGCGTTGGCGGTGTTCGCCTTCAGGCCCAGGATCGCGCCGATCTGGGCGAAAATTCAGACCCTCAAAGTAGCGCAAGGCCAGGATCTCGCGGTCGAGGGGTCCAGCTTCTCGAGGGCCGCGCGGACCACCTCGCGACGTTCAGCTCGCGACAGGGCTTCGTCAGGCCCGGTGTGGGAATCGACCAGATAGTCGGCCAGAGGTCCGGCGGAGCCCTCCGCCCAGCCGCTTGCCGATCCACGTCGCGCTCGCTCCCATCGCTCGGCGGATCAGCTCCGTGAGCCGGTCGAGACCTGGCCGTAGACCCAGGCGTCAAGCTCCTTCGGCTGGGGAGAAAGCACTGCCAACGCGGCCGGGCCAGAGAACGGGTCCTGGACGACCCCTTCCGGGTCGATCCGAGCGGCCATCTTGGAGCTGACCCGCCGCAGGATCATCGGCACCAATCGGGGCCGCAGCCGATCAAAGGCGGCGGCGAGGATCGCATCGCGGCTAACGTCGAAAGTGTCGCCTTCGAAATCCCCAGGCATGCAGCGCCTCTATTCCGGAAATGGTCACCTGATCCCTCAGGAGATTATCCCGCATGCCGGCGCGAAATCTGACAAGAAAAACCCGGATCGTCACGGATTTTGGAGTGCCAGAGAGTAGCCACCACGAGACAAAAACGGTTATGATACGCCCGTCCATTAAAGGAGGTGGATCAACGTCCATCGGCGCAACACGAACGTCGCACGGCCAGCCGCAGAGCCTGAAGGGACAGGCGGGTGAGGACATCTCCCTCCTGGCAGTCGGAGACCTGGCCCAGTCGGCTTCGAGGCTGGTCTGATCGACGAGATCGGATTCAATATCCACCCGGCGGCCGTCGGGTTGGGCATCTCGCTGTTCCACCCGATGAACCGTTAGATCGACCTGGAGTTGCGGCGAGTGTAGGGCGTTCAAGAATGGCTGCGTTTACATCACCTACAGGGTCAAGCACCGAGTCCGTCACGGCCTTGTACCTGATTGTGTTCTCTCGCGGCTCACGGCGCAGTTCTGGCGAGGAAGATGAGACCGCTCGGGTCAGACACGTT